>NZ_JBNWBX010000027.1:0-671 GCF_053522705.1 Agrobacterium sp. 16-2014-1-2a | reverse complement strand
AGGATCTCGCCGGGGATTTCGCGGAAGTAGGTATAAAGCATCCACACCACGATCGGCAGGTTGATGAAGGTGAGCATGACGGTCAGCCCAATGCGGGTATCGAGCAGGCCGGCATTGCGGAAGATCAGGTAGATCGGCACCAGCACCGCCACCCCCGGCATCATCTTGGTGGAGAGCATCCACATCAAAATGTCCTTGGTGCGTTTGGTCGGCGAGAATGCCATGGCCCAGGCGGCGGGAATGGCGATCATGAGCGCGATGATCGTCGAGCCGAGCGACAGCACGACCGAGTTCATGAACGGCTTGAAGTAATCGCGCTGGGTCTGCACGGTGATGTAGTTTTCGAGCGTGCCCGAGGGAATGAGGCTGAAGCCTGCGATCGCCTCCGGCTCGGTCTTGATCGAGGTGAGGAAGGCGTAAAGGATCGGGAAGAACAGCAGCAACGCCACGGCCCATGCCGCGATGGTGAAGCCGATCTTTGCGCGTGTCGTTGTCTTGCGGGCCATGATCGCTTCTCCTTAACGGTCGAGGTTCTTGCCGACGGCGCGCATCAGGAAGATGGCGACGATATTGGCGAGCACGACGGCGATGATGCCACCGGCCGATGCGCCGCCGACGTCGTAGCCCAGAAGCGCCGTGCGATAGATGAGGAAGGCAAGGTTGGTCGAGGC
>NZ_JBNWBX010000026.1:0-819 GCF_053522705.1 Agrobacterium sp. 16-2014-1-2a | reverse complement strand
TTCGCAGCGTATCACGTCCTTCTTCGCCTGTGCATGCCAAGGCATCCACCAAATGCCCTTAATTCACTTCTTCGTTCTCATTGTCTATGCTCATCCATATTTGCTTGATTTGGAATTCTTGATCCTCCTCGCTTGCGCTCGAAGGGGTTCCAAATCCGGCCATACGGTCACCTCTCGGTAGCCGCAAACCAGCAAAATCCGGTTACCTTTTACAACCAGATCATCTCCTGATGACATCGACGTGTTCGATACAATCCTCTTTGAAGGCACGCCGGTGCACTTCGAGGTCGTATCATTAAGACCAGCTTCTCGAGATATCATCCGGTGATGCGCGGTCAGGCAACATCAATCCAGCATTCCCATCAGAGGAGCAAAAGCTCCAACAACAAAAATGCCTCGGACAAGCGATCCTTCCTACCTCCAACCCCTCCACCAATTCCGGCCGACTAAGCCATCACATGGTTTCACAAGGATTGGTCTCGGACGTTTCAGGCATAAACCCAAAACACCTGGACGCTTCCAGACATATCTTCTCTTCACAATGTATTCAGAACAGGCATCTTCCTTAGCAGAAGATGCAAACTTTTATTTCTTCAAAAGGATATTCAACTTACCGATCAATCCATACACACAGGCCGGTCGGCCGTCGGCCATCATTGGCCGGCCCGTCTGGAGCGCAGCGGCAAAGCCGCGACAGCGTCAAGACATAACCTCACCAACCGCGCTAGCGATTGGTGGAGCTGAGCGGGATCGAACCGCTGACCCCCTGCTTGCAAAGCAGGTGCTCTCCCAGCTGAGCTACAGCCCCAACCATCGCAA
>NZ_JBNWBX010000025.1:0-1271 GCF_053522705.1 Agrobacterium sp. 16-2014-1-2a | reverse complement strand
TGACCTGCCACTGAGAATTTCCTCCAGAATGGATTAGAGTTCGGCCCATTAAAGGACGGACGCATGAAGAAGCAGCGATTTACGGAAGAGCAGATTATTGCGGTGTTGAAGGAGCAGGAGGCTGGCGCGAAGGTGGCCGACCTTTGCCGCAGGCATGGAATTTCAGAAGCAACGTTTTACAACTGGAAAGCCAAATACGGCGGCATGGAGGTCTCTGAGGCGAAGCGGCTGAAGGCGCTTGAGGACGAGAACGCCAGGCTGAAGAAGCTGCTCGCCGAACAGATGCTTGATGCGGCCGCACTCCGCGAGCTTCTCCAAAAAAAATGGTAGGGCCCGCCGCCAAGCGTGAAGCCGTCACGCACCTGAAGACCGTCATGGGGCTTTCGGAACGGCGGGCCTGCCAGATCATATCTGCCGATCGCAAGACGATCCGTTACCGGTCGAACCGACCGGTGGAGACCGAGTTGCGAGCAAGGCTGCGCGAGTTGGCTAATGAGCGACGGCGTTTCGGCTACCGTCGACTGTTCGTCCTGCTTCGGCGGGAGGGAGAGCCGTCCGGCGTCAATCGCATCTATCGGCTGTATCGCGAGGAAGGGCTTTCAGTACGCAAGCGGAAGGCCCGACGCCGTGCTGTCGGCACGCGTGCTCCGATCCTGGTCGAAGCGAAGGCAAACGCCCGCTGGTCGCTGGATTTCGTCCACGACCAGTTCGCCTGCGGACGGAGGTTTCGGGTGCTCAACATCGTCGATGATGTGACGCGTGAATGCCTGGCAGCAATTCCAGACACCTCAATCTCCGGCCGCCGTGTCGCACGGGAGCTGACGATGCTGATCGAACGACGCGGCAAGCCCGGAATGATTGTCTCCGATAACGGCACCGAACTCACCTCGAATGCCATCCTTGCCTGGTCGAAGGATCACAAGGTCGAGTGGCATTACATCGCGCCGGGAAAGCCCATGCAGAACGGCTATGTCGAGAGTTTCAACGGTCGGATGCGCGACGAGTTGCTCAACGAGAGCCTCTTCTTCGGCCTCGATCATGCCCGCAGCGCCATTGCTGAATGGGCTGACGACTATAACCATTTCCGGCCACACTCGTCGCTCGGATACCAGACCCCGGCCGACTATGCCGGGTCCATCGCCGCAACCGGCTCCAACGATGCGCAAAATGAAAGCTTCGCGTTTCCGCCGGTTGCTCACACCGCGCCACTTGGCGTATTCAAAACCACCGGGGCTCTAATCGCCACTGGATGAAAGTTCAGTGGCAGGTCA
>NZ_JBNWBX010000024.1:0-1422 GCF_053522705.1 Agrobacterium sp. 16-2014-1-2a | reverse complement strand
ACTACTTTTAGTAGTCGAAATCACCGTTCGTTGTTGCTAGCGTCGCCACCGGTAAACAGACAAGGGCGCACTTACGACTTGCGGCGCGTTTGAGCGTTTGGTCTCCCCGTTTGCGTATCGGAGATTTCGTTTGGCGATTTATCATCTCAGCACCAAGCCTGTCTCGCGCTCATCCGGTCGCAGCGCTGTGGCATCTGCCGCCTACCGTTGCGCTGTTCTTCTCGTCAATCAACGCGATGGCCTTGTGCATGACTTCACCCGGAAAGAGGGTGTGGCGCATAGTGAGATCGTGCTGCCGCAAGGCGTGTCTGCCGACTGGGCTTTGGATCGCTCGAAATTGTGGAATGCTGCCGAGTTTGCAGAAAAGCGAAAAGATGCCCGCGTCGCCCGCGAATTCGAAATCGCGCTTCCGCATGAGCTTTCGGTAGAGGGACGACTGAAGGCTGCACGTGCCTTTGCCCAGGATCTGGCAAACCGCTATGGCGCGGCCGTGGATTTTGCAATCCATTCGCCAAGCGAGCATGGTGATATCAGGAACCACCATGCGCATGTGCTGATGACGACGCGACAGGTTCGCGAAGCCGGCCTTGGCGAGAAGACTGTTCTTGAGCACAAGAACGCACGGCTGTTGGCAAACGGCATGGCGACAACCGACATGCAGCTTCGCGATATCCGGCAGTCGTGGGAAGGCATCGCCAACCGTCAGCTTCAACGCGAAGGTCTGGATGTTCGCATCGATCATCGCTCGCATATTGAGCGCGGTCTTGAGTTGTCGCCGACCGAGCATATGGGCGTGCATGCGTCGCAGATGCAGCAGCAAGGAATGGCCGTCGAGCGCGGGCGGCTGGATGACGAGGCAGCACGGCAAAATGCTGCGCTGATCCGCCAAAAGCCTGAACAGGTTCTGACGCTGATCAGCCATGAGAAGAGCGTGTTCGATCGCCACGATATCGCCAAAACCTTGCATCGCTACATCAACGATGACGCCCAAACATTCCAGAACGCCTTTGCGGCTGTTTTGGCATCACCAGCGCTCGTGGAACTTCAGGCTGAGCGCATCGATGCCGAGACAGGCGAAGTGTCCAATGCGCGCTATTCGACGCGGGAGATGATCGACCTGGAACGCGCAATGGCGCGATCGGCGGAACGGCTGCATCAGGCGCAGTCCCATGGCGTCGATCCTCGCCATGTCGAGCGTGCGATGGAGAAGCAGGATAACGCTATTCGCAAAAGTTCCGGCGGACCGTCGGCTGCGAGCGATCCGTCAGCGGGATTGTCGGGCGAACAGCGTCAGGCGATCGCGCATATTACCGGGCCAGAACGCATCGCCGCTGTGGTCGGGTTTGCCGGCGCTGGCAAATCCACCATGCTGGCAGCGGCTCGCGAGGCGTGGGAGGCTCAAGGCTATCAGGTCCATGGTGC
>NZ_JBNWBX010000023.1:0-1555 GCF_053522705.1 Agrobacterium sp. 16-2014-1-2a | reverse complement strand
TCACATCAGGATTTTTGTCAATTGTTCATTCGAGTGGCATCGAATTTCTCCTTCGTAGGCGGATCCACGGTCTGAGCCCATAGCAATTACCGGCCCGGTTCTCGGGCCTATACAACCTCACATCCGGTCGCCGCTCTCACGCGGCTGCACCATTATCCCGCTTTCGACGGGCACGGGCTCAGGAGAACGGGACCAAACTCAAGATCGGCGTTTGAAGCCAAAAGGATACCCGGTCCGTTCACCTGGATCCGTCAGGGCTGATCAGGCCCTGAGGATTAGAAACTGTGTTTCGCAGCAGTTTGTCTTTCAGGCGGTTTTCATGATGGCACCTTCGATGACGACGCCGGAGCTCACATACTTCCAGAGGGCCACGAGCAGCTTACGCGCGAGCGCAACGATCATCGGCGTCTTTAAACGGCCGGCGTTCCGAGCGATGCGTTCCTTAAACCACAGCGTTAAAGTCGATTTCGGTTGGTGTCGCAGCCATAGCCAGGCGAGTTCGACCATCGTTGCCCGCAATCGCGGATTTCCCGCTTTCGAGACCCCTTGTTCACGATTGACGTTGCCGCTTTGCCAAGGGGAGGGCGCAAGGCCCGCATAGGATGCGATTTGCCGCCGATTGTCGAAGTGTCGGAACAAGCCTTCCGTGTAAAGTACCGTAGCGAACTCTGGGCCTATTCCTTTAATGCCTAAAAGCGCGGCCGCCTCTTTCGGCGTTTCCGGCGTCTCCTGAACAATCAAGGCATCTCGCTCGGCTTCAACAGCCTTGATTTGTGTGAGCAACAATTCGAGGCGATCGAGTTCTCTGCAGATTTCCCCTTTCAAATGCTTTGAGAGTGGCCGACCATCGCCAGTCCGAAGTTCTTCCAGGCGTTGGCGGCGATCTCGATTGACAGGTTGGTAATCCCGAATTCCTTGCGTGAAGAGCAGCCCCTTTATGCGGTTGACGTGGAAGACACGTTCCGCAATCAGAGTTTTCCGCTCCCGTCCAATCCGTCGATTGTCGTCTTCCTCGGGTGAGAGAAGTTTGACCATTGAGCACGCGCGAGGTTCGCCACGTTTCCATGCCATCAATGCGCGGATCAGCGTTTCGCCATCGATACGGTCGGTCTTCGCCCGGCGATGCCGGCGCGGCATGGCAATTGATGCGGCTTCTACAATGTGGCTCTCGATCCAAGCCTCCTTGCTGAGCACTCGTCCCAGCCAGAAGCCATCCAGCCCGGCCTCCTGGATCACCACCAGTGGGTAAACTATGTTCTTTCGCCGAGTGGCTTTCTGACGAAGCGCTGCAAAGCATGCGAACAAGCCGGCAATATCCCCTCCAGTAACGGAGTGGCGGGACATCTTCTCGCTGCCAGGGGACAGAGTTGTCACCAGCCAGGTCGATTTACTCAATTCCAACGAGACGAATATTGCGCCAAGATCGACGGGAGTAGTGATCTGCGATTGAGTTTGATCTGCTGTTATCGGCATGATTGGCCTCCAGAGAGTTTTCTAGCGACCTCACTCTGCCATGGTGCAGGCCGCTACTCACCCCTGATGGGATCTCAAGAGC
>NZ_JBNWBX010000021.1:0-3196 GCF_053522705.1 Agrobacterium sp. 16-2014-1-2a | reverse complement strand
TGAGAAGATATTTGTTGCGTTTTGCAGACCTGGCAGCGACCTACTCTCCCGCGTCTTGAGACGGAGTACCATTGGCGCTGGGGCGTTTCACGGCCGTGTTCGGAATGGGAACGGGTGCAGCCGCCCCGCGATAACCACCAGGTCGGCAAAACGCAACACAGTTCATGTTTTCACATGAGTGTTGTTTCGAGAAGCTGGGAAGCTTGCGCTTCATTTAATTTAACACGTCTTTCTGCGACCCTTCCCGTATGTTTGCCATACAGACCAGAGGTCGTCGCGCCCTGTGGCGCGGCCCGTCCGGAGCGCTATGCGCGTCAGGACAGAACAGATGATGCTCATCTTTGATGAGCATGAACAATGGGAACGAAGAAGTCGATCGAGCTATTAGTAACGGTAAGCTTCACATGTTGCCATGCTTCCACACCCGTCCTATCAACGTGGTCGTCTTCCACGGCTCTGATAGGGAACACTCGTTTTCAGGTTGGTTTCCCGCTTAGATGCCTTCAGCGGTTATCCATTCCGTATATAGCTACTCTGCTATGCCCTTGGCAGGACAACAGATCCACCAGAGATACGTCCATCCCGGTCCTCTCGTACTAGGGACAGATCCTGTCAATATTCCTACACCCACGGCAGATAGGGACCGAACTGTCTCACGACGTTCTGAACCCAACTCACGTACCGCTTTAAATGGCGAACAGCCATACCCTTGGGACCTGCTCCAGCCCCAGGATGCGATGAGTCGACATCGAGGTGCCAAACAACCCCGTCGATATGGACTCTTGGGGGTCATCAGCCTGTTATCCCCGGCGTACCTTTTATCCGTTGAGCGATGGCCCTTCCACACGGGACCACCGGATCACTATGACCGACTTTCGTCTCTGCTCGACTTGTCAGTCTCGCAGTCAGGCGGGCTTATGCCATTGCACTCGACGACCGATTTCCGACCGGTCTGAGCCCACCATCGCGCGCCTCCGTTACTCTTTCGGAGGCGACCGCCCCAGTCAAACTACCCACCATACACTGTCCCGGATCCGGATAACGGACCGCGGTTAGACATCCACGAAGATAAGGGTGGTATTTCAAGGATGGCTCCACAAGAACTGGCGTCCCTGCTTCAAAGCCTACCACCTATCCTACACATGCCTTGGCGAATGCCAGTGTAAAGCTATAGTAAAGGTGCACGGGGTCTTTCCGTCTGACCGCAGGAACCCCGCATCTTCACGGGGAATTCAATTTCACTGAGTCTATGTTGGAGACAGCGGGGAAGTCGTTACGCCATTCGTGCAGGTCGGAACTTACCCGACAAGGAATTTCGCTACCTTAGGACCGTTATAGTTACGGCCGCCGTTTACTGGGGCTTCAGTTCAGAGCTTGCACCCCTCCCTTTAACCTTCCAGCACCGGGCAGGCGTCAGACCCTATACGTCGTATTGCTACTTCGCAGAGCCCTGTGTTTTTGATAAACAGTCGCTACCCCCTGGTCTGTGCCACCCCATCATACTTGCGTAAAATGGGGTCACGCTTCTTCCGAAGTTACGCGTGCAATTTGCCGAGTTCCTTCAACATAGTTCTCTCAAGCGCCTTGGTATACTCTACCTGACCACCTGTGTCGGTTTCGGGTACGGTCTATACGGTGGAGCTATTTCCTGGAACCTCTTCGCCGCACATTCAATCCAGTAAGAATGTACAACACACGAGATCCGTCACTACCACCAGGCCCACGAATATTAACGTGGTTCCCATCGACTACGCGTGTCCGCCTCGTCTTAGGGGCCGGCTAACCCTGCTCAGATTAACTTTAAGCAGGAACCCTTGGTCTTTCGGCGAGGGAGTCTCTCACTCCCTTTATCGTTACTCATGTCAACATTCGCACTTCCGATATCTCCAGCAGCCCTCACGGGTCCGCCTTCACAGACTTACGGAACGCTCCGCTACCACGCAACAGTCACTACAACTGTCACATCCTCAGCTTCGGTGCATGGCTTTAGCCCCGTTACATTTTCGGCGCAAAGACCCTTATTTAGACCAGTGAGCTGTTACGCTTTCTTTAAATGATGGCTGCTTCTAAGCCAACATCCTGGTTGTTTTGGGATCCTCACATCCTTTCCCACTTAGCCATGACTTGGGGACCTTAGCTGGAGGTCAGGGTTGTTGCCCTTTTCACGACGGACGTTAGCACCCGCCGTGTGTCTGCCGACTAGTACTCCTCGGTATTCGGAGTTTGGTTAGGATCAGTAAGACGGTGAGTCCCCATAGCCCATCCAGTGCTCTACCCCCGAGGGTATTCGGTCGACGCTCTACCTAAATAGATTTCGCGGAGAACCAGCTATTTCCGAGTTTGATTGGCCTTTCACCCCTAGCCACAAGTCATCCCAATCTATTGCAACAGATACGGGTTCGGCCCTCCAGTTGGTGTTACCCAACCTTCAGCCTGCTCATGGCTAGATCACTCGGTTTCGGGTCTAATGCAACTAACTCAATCGCCCTATTCAGACTCGCTTTCGCTGCGCCTACACCTACCGGCTTAAGCTTGCTAGTTACACTAAGTCGTTGACCCATTATACAAAAGGTACGCCGTCACCCTTGCGGGCTCCGACTGTTTGTAGGCATCCGGTTTCAGGTTCTATTTCACTCCCCTCGTCGGGGTGCTTTTCACCTTTCCCTCACGGTACTTGTTCGCTATCGGTCATGCACGAGTACTTAGGCTTGGAGAGTGGTCTCCCCATGTTCAGACAGGATTTCACGTGCCCCGCCCTACTCAAGGACAATGACTGTTCTACGCGTAAGGGGCTATCACCCTCTATGGCCGACTTTTCCAAATCGTTCCGCTTTATTCATCATTGCCACTGGCCTGGTCCGCGTTCGCTCGCCACTACTTACGGAGTCTCGGTTGATGTCCTTTCCTGCAGGTACTTAGATGTTTCAGTTCCCTGCGTTCGCTTCTTACCCCTATGTATTCGAAAGTAAGATACCTTATCACAATGCTTGGAAACCCAGGCCGTTCATAAAACAGACTGGATTTTCCAAGCATTTAAGGTGGGTTGCCCCATTCGGAGATCCATGGATCAAAGCTTATTCGCAGCTCCCCACGGCTTTTCGCAGCGTATCACGTCCTTCTTCGCCTGTGCATGCCAAGGCATCCACCAAATGCCCTTAATTCACTTCTTCGTTCTCATTGTCTATGCTCATCCATA
>NZ_JBNWBX010000020.1:0-3630 GCF_053522705.1 Agrobacterium sp. 16-2014-1-2a | reverse complement strand
AAACGCTCAAACGCGCCGCAAGTCGTAAGTGCGCCCTTGTCTGTTTACCGGTGGCGACGCTAGCAACAACGAACGGTGATTTCGACTACTAAAAGTAGTAGTCGCCAAGTGGCAATTGCTCGTGTTTGAATAGGGACACAATCGCATCAATGCGGGGAGGGGGATGCACAGGCCGATCGCACAAGGGGTCAGGGACAAGGGACAATGGTTGCTGGACGAGCGGAATAAAGGATTGCAGGCGCGGCTGGACAAAACAGGAGCGGGCGCGGGCATTCGATTGGCGGCTACCAAAAATCGGAGTTTCAAAGAAGTTTACAATGGACCATACAGGATACCGTCCAGAAACGGAGCAGACATGAAGACCAGCCTTGAACATTTGCCGGAACGAAAGCAACGCGAGCTCGCGCGTGTCGTCGGAATTATTCAGGAAGAGTTTGCTGATCTGGTGGAGCGCTCCAAGTCTGACGCCAAGAAGGATGGGCGGATTTTCAAAATCATTCTGTTTGGTTCTTACGCGCGTGGCACCTGGGTGGATGAACCACATACGTCGAAAGGCTATCGCTCGGATTTCGATATCCTCGTCATCGTCAGCAACAAGGAACTTGCCGATCCCAAATACTGGGACAAGGCGACAGATCGGCTGATGTGGGACAAGGAAATTGAGACACCTGTCGGTCTCATCGTGCATGGCGCTCGCGAGATCAGCAATTTTCTAAATGACGGCCAACCCTTCTTTGTCGATCTCGCCCGTGAAGGCATCGTGCTTTACGAATTCGACGACAGGCCGCTGGCTGAACCGAAACCGCTCAAACCTGCTGATGCACTCAGGGTGGCAGAGGAGCATTTTTACGAAGAAATGGCTGCCGCTCGCTCGTTTCTCGATACGTCGCTGTATCTGAAAGACAAGCGGATAAAGCATGCTGTCTTCGAACTCCATCAAGCAGTGGAGAGCGCTTACAATTGCTACCTCCTGACACTGACAAATTATTCGCCTGCGTCGCACAATCTCAAATTCCTGCGTGGACTTTCCGAAGGTCGTGATCACCGTTTGATCGACATCTGGCCACGCGATCGTCAGCGATTTACCACGTGGTACAACATCCTGAATGAGGCCTACGTCAAGGCACGCTATTCGAAGCGTTTCGAGGTTTCCGAAGAGGCGCTCAACTGGCTTCAGGAGCGGACGGCGGAACTTCACAAGCTGGTTGAGACGCTTTGCCGTGAGCACATCGAAAAGCTCGAACAGGCCGCGGGACAAGCCGCAAATTCCAGCGACTGAGCTTGACGGGTGGCAGAATAATCCTGAGCCCAGGCAACAGCCACCACAGCGTCATGAACCATAGGGTCCAACCTCCACTTTCAATCGCTATGTCGATCTCCTCATAGAAACTGGTCTGTCTTCCAGGAGCAAAGCCGTGGTCAACAACGGCAGTTCCGGTGCGACCGCAATCGAAAGGAACAATCGTGGCAAGGAAAACCATCGAACAGCGCCTGGCTGAACTGGATGCGCAACGTTCCGCCCTCAAGGCCCGTCTCTCGAAAACCGAGCGCAACAACGATATGCGCCGCAAGGTCCTGATTGGCGGGCTCGTTCTGCATCACCTCGAGACCTCGAATGACAAGGAATTCGGCAGGCAACTCGGTGAATGGCTGCGCCGCGAACTACCGGGCTTTCTGACGCGTGACAATGACAAGGCGCTGTTTGCCGATCTGATCGGACAAGGACTGACGGGCACAGCAGAGAATGGCGACAGTACGCAGGGTGCTCCATGAACCGATTGCGACTTGCCTGCGACGCATTCAAAAACATGATGCGAGCCGCCGCGCCCTGATGAGGTGCGCAATCTGCCGGCGCACGGACAATTGCTGTTCCTGGCCGGGCAACGACCAATTTTCGCTGAAAAGCTTGCCTACTTTGCCGATCCGGAATTCAGGGAGATGTTCGATCAAGTCTGACGGGAAGCGTGTCCAGAAGGCGGTTGGGCAACCCGTCACACCATTGTACGCGCGGCCCTCGTGCTATCTTGAATGTAGTGGGAAGTGGATATGGCTCGGCAAGCCCCGAGAACGGGCGTCCACTGCAACGGAATATGGTACGCGGTGATCCAGCCTGTCCTGACGGGAACGCGCCCCCCATAGTGCCGAAGTGAGCGGCAGGACGGGCGTGCGTCTTGCTGTGAAGGAATAAAAGTGGAGGCGTGCTGCGTGTTTTCAACGACAACGACCATGAATGCGTCCGCTGTATCGTTGGCGCGGCCCGGATCGGGATGGGCGAAACAGGCCGGAGCTATACCGGACTGCTCTATTCACGGTTCTGTCGTTGTAGGCGAGACAGCCGATATTTTTAGGATCGCATATGATCCATAATCGATCAATTCAGATTTAAGGAATTACGTATGATACCTTAAATACGGAATAACGAGATTTTGGAACCCGAGCGGTGTGTTACGACATAGAGGGCTCTAGATCGGTTGCGTGTGTCATTTACTATGCCGCGTAAGCTCCCACATGAGCTGTGGGGCTCCGCTCGCTTGTGACACCCCGGGCATGACACTTTTTGGGCTGATAATCTATCTGGGTATACCTGCGGCGTTTGTGTAACAGGTGTTTTGACGCTTAAAATCTGGAACAACCTCCGCTCTAGGAGGCGATAGCGACCTGGGACCCAATCGGAAAAGCGCACCGAACGGCTGGCGCACTGTCGTTGACGCCATGGGCGGAGGCTTACAGATTAAGCATATCCTTGAGAGCTAATTGACAAATTGAGTGAAAGTCTCGATTGATCTCCACGTTTCATGGGAACGAGCAACGTTTTTCTAGCTCAAATACTTTCCCGAATATTGGCTACTCGTATTCTATTTATTTCATCAAGCATGCCGCTTCCAGCTATCTGGAGCGGCTTTTGATAGAGGTAAGCCAATGCTCTCATTGGGAAAAATCCAATGTAGAACAATTGGCGCGGATGTTCTCACATAGTTCGCCCGTTGTTCCGCGACAGTTATGAGGCTGATAATTCGCCGGGGAGGCGCTGCAACTGCTTTCCGCTCTCGTCGCCTTCAGCCAGCAACGCAATGCGGGCTTGAGCGACGGGCCTCGCTCAGTGCCCTTTGGTCTCGCTATCTTTCTTCGCCTGATCGTGATGCCACTTGATCGCATAATACATGCCTATGCCGAGCACTATAACCTTGGCCGGGAAAAAGACGAAAGGAAACCAATCTACCCAAGAACCATCAGACATTTCGAGCATTTCCATTCTGCTGTTTGGAATTGGCTATCCTCAAGGATAGCACTCACTCGAAATGTTTCGGCGATCAAGCTTGCACTCGTGGCGCAACCCAACCACCGCCGTAGTAGGCTTAAGACTCTGTATGGTGAAAGCGGACTACTAACAATGCCATCGTAATTCTGGAAATAACTGTCCAGACGACGTCGATGCCGCCAAAGTGTTGATTATTTTACGGAATTTTGGCGCCCGTTTTTTTTTCCAAGGATTTTCTTTTTTGCCCATTGACGTAGGCGCAAGCTGCTCTCTATAAGTCCGCTCACTGAACGAGGGCGGCGGCGCTGCTGGCGACGAAGTCTTTCGTTCTAAAGAAATCATGTTGATGAGCTGACTGCTTGTTGTTTTCC
>NZ_JBNWBX010000019.1:0-4381 GCF_053522705.1 Agrobacterium sp. 16-2014-1-2a | reverse complement strand
GCGATTATTTGCCACTCCAAACAGGGTCAGTTGTCAATGGACGTTCAGGACCGAGCTCGACTTCCTCTCCGGGCCGAAGGTCGTCTTCCGCTTCGCGCCTTCATTCCAGTCACAGACACCGTGTTTGCCCGTACCTAAATGCAGACATGGCTTTACATCCCGGTGCTTGCTGCTTGCGCTCGCACGAACAATCGCTCCGCTGGACGGTTGGGGGAAGGCATCCCGCGGCAATTGACGGTGCGAGACGGCTGTTATTCCCCCTATCGGCACAAAAGTTACCCTCACGGGTGACGATGGCGGCAGTGAAGTTGCCAACGCAGCGTTTGTATGGCACCTCGTTTACATGCCAAATTTGCGAACGACATAAGGATGCGACCGTGGGAGACGAAGTTTGGGGGACGTTAGTCAAAGAATTCTCTGATGTTCCAGACGCGTCGGCCATAACTCGCATCACTGTGCGCCTTGTGATCGCGGCGGTACTCGGTGGGGTTCTCGGGTTCGAACGCGAGAGCAAGGGCAGAAGTGCTGGCTTGCGGACTCACATGTTGGTTGCCGTAGGTGCTGCACTTTTCGTTTTAGGTCCACTGCAGAGCGGCATGCAGATCGGCGATCTGTCACGGGTACTGCAGGGTGTCGTTCAAGGAATAGGCTTCCTCGGCGCGGGTGCTATCATAATCCGCTCGGCGCAGCGGGAGGTAGAAGGGCTCACCACAGCGGCCAGTATCTGGGCGACAGCCGCGATTGGTGTAATGGCCGGCCTGGGAATGGAGGTAACGGCCGTCTTATCGACCGCGATCGTCTTGGTCATTCTCGCAGCGGTGCCTCACATCTTGCCCACGCCATCCGAGACGGACTCAAAGTCTAGTGGGGACGATTGACCGTAGGACGACAGCGAAGATGTTTCGGCCTCAACTCAATCTGTAGCAGGTACCGCGAAAAGGCTGAAAAGCGCCAAAAACGTTCATGCGACCTGTATTATCGTCGGGATCCCGCGATTGAGGGAGTTGGCGACTGTGCACACCGACCACGCATGATCGATCAAGGCTTTCGGATCGGAGCCGTCCGATGTCTCGCACTTTACAGATAGCACGGCTTTGGTGGCGACCAGCGGTACACCCTCTAGGTCAAGTGTCACTGTTACGGCAATTTGTTCGATTTTCACGCCACGTTCATGGGCGACATAGCGTAGGTCATTACAGTAGCAGCCTCCTATTGCTAGAGCGAGCATTTGGCCGCCATTGAAACCGAGACCCAATCCCCCGGCCTTGCCTTCCGGCCGATCGATGACCACCGTATGGCCGCCAGCCCAACCCATCGCTGCCTCAGTGCCGGCGACGTTCCGCAACTCGATGACCGACCGCACCATCACATAACTCCGTCCATGTCTGAGCTTTGCAAGTTCGTGGCAAACGTTGGCGTGGTCAACTGTGTTTTCGAGCCTGTTCTTTAAAAGATAAGGTTTGAGGCCGCTCGGGGCGGCGGCCAATTTGGCGAGAGTGCACCAGAAGCGGCCGTTCCGGCAACAGAGAGTCCAACTTATGGCTGGGTGCCGTTGAGTTAAGGAATGCCCGCAATTTCGGGAAATGCTACACTTCTGATGTCCACCATGTCGAAGCTAATGAAAGGTTGGCTTGGCTCAATAACGCAGTTTTGGCGGCATCCCGTTGAGCGCCAACTACCACAACTTGTGCGAACCCCCGCCGATTTAGCTCCGATTTTGCGCGCTGTAACAATGCTGCACCCGCATCGTGCCAACGATCTTTAGCAGCAACGCAGAAGTCATCGATCAAAGCGGTCGCCCCACCCGGATCGTATACTTGCGGAGTTGGTAACTCTCGCGCGATAAGAAAACCGACGATCAGTGTGTTCTCAACGGCGACAAGAGACACGTTGTGCTCATCAGAGAACAGTTTTTCAAACCATGAAAGAGTCGAAGCAGCTGAGTTAGCGGCTTTCTTCCAAAAGCGCGGCTCGTAGTTCTCGTATTCTTTGCGTCTTGCTTCGACAAGCTCCACGCACCGGAGCGCATCCTCTTTCGAGGCATTCCTAATTTGCATCTGGCTAACCTTGTGGCTGCATTCATCTGCGATGGCAGCCAGTACAGCGTGGCAAAACACCTCTGTCAACATCTGCTATGGGCCAACGGCCGACTTGGCGCGGAAGCGCCAAGAGCAGTCATAAGCTTCCCGAAAAAATGGGCGAATGCTATTGCTCGTTAGTTGGCACCTGATTGCCAAGCCCACTTTGACC
The DNA here is from genome assembly GCF_053522705.1 of Agrobacterium sp. 16-2014-1-2a. Taxonomy (NCBI): domain Bacteria; kingdom Pseudomonadati; phylum Pseudomonadota; class Alphaproteobacteria; order Hyphomicrobiales; family Rhizobiaceae; genus Agrobacterium; species Agrobacterium sp. 16-2014-1-2a. The sequence goes on along the minus strand of NZ_JBNWBX010000019.1, from coordinate 2,131 downwards.
TAGACGTGAGTGAGAGGGATGGATGATATACTTGGTGCGACACGGGCAAACAGAATTCAACGCAGCCGGGCGATGGCAGGGCCAACGCGACTCTGCGTTGACAGCCCTCGGCCTCGCTCAAGCTTCCCAAGTCGGGGAAATTTTGAGGAGCAACGGGTTAGATCAGAGTACAAGGATCGTAACCAGCCCGCTCGGACGGGCAATCCAAACGGCAACGATTATCGCCGCAACTTTGGGGGTTTACGTACCCTTAATCACTGATGATCGTCTTAAAGAGGTCGGGATGGGGTCATGGGATGGGCTCACTGACAACGAGATCGAAGCGCAGTGGCCGCATGCAAGAGATGGTCTTGGTCGCAATGAGTGGTTCTTTCACTCATTTGATGGCGAGCGCTACGACGAAATGTTCGCCCGCGCGCGGGCGGTGTTGAGCGACCTCTCGAACGACATCCATGCTCCCACCGTTGTTGTCTGTCACGGAGTAACGAGCCGGATCATGCGGGGCATCCACAGCGGTCTTTCCAAGAATGAGATGTTAAATCTGGAAGTCCCTCAAAACGCTGCATTCCGGCTATTACCGGCGGGGATGATGGAACGTCTAAGTTGACCCAGCTGCAGGATGAACCCGAATGGCGGGTTTGGGCCAAGTAGTGACGAGATATGCTACTATTGGTCGGCCTGATGGAGGCGACGCGGCGGGAGGAGTGGCGGAGGATTCGGGATGGATACCGTCGCACTGCGTAATCGTTCTCCATGGAACAAGGGAATTCTGGTCGGACAGAAGCGACCACTGCAGCCAAAGAACGTTTGGTCGATCCGCGTCAGGCTCGAAATGAGTGGGGCGACCCGAGAGCTGGCGCTGTTCAACCTTGCCATCGACAGCAAGCTCCGCGCTTGCGACCTGGTCGAGCTGAGGGTTGAGGACCTATGGTGGGGTAGTTCGATCCGGGACCGAGCGCCCATCATCCAGAAGAAGACGAAGCGACCCGTGCAGTTTGAGGTGACGGAGCAGACGAAGACTGCGCTCGTGGCATGGCTTCCCTTCGTTCGAAGGAACGGCGGCAGCTATCTATTTCCAAGCCGTTGGAAGACGTCGCATCATTTGTCCACGTGGCAATACGCTCGGATTGTCCACCGTTGGGTCTCGTCTATCGGACTTGATGCCAGCGCCTACGGCACCCACTCCATGAGGCGAACCAAGGCAGCGCAAATTTACAAGAAGACAGGTAACCTCCGGGCCGTCCAGATTCTGCTCGGTCATACGAAGCTGGAAAGCACCGTTCACTATCTCGGCGTCGAGGTGGATGATGCCCTCAGAATTGCCGAGCAGATCGAGCTATAGGTTCTTGACCATCGGCAATAGCCGGTGGTCTCTCTCTCGCCAATTGCGGTCATGGTCCGTGCGGCGCTAGATCAATGGCTAGAACAACATTCGGCACCTGGATGCCTTCGAACTCGAACAAGAAGTTGCCAGCTTGGTGGAAGCCGTGGGACTCGTAGAAGGCCAGCGCGTCTCGATTGGCATGATGTACAGTGAGATACATGCTCCGGTGTCCGCTCTGGACCGCCACATCCATCGCGTGGCGCAGAAGCTCCGCTCCGATACCCTGTCGCTTGTGATGCCGACGCACATACAGCGTCCCCACTTCTACGGTGCCATATCGCAGATCGAGAGCCACCGGGTCTGTGACGACCTTGAGATAGCCTTTGACGAAGTTTCCGTCCGTATAGACGAAGATATGGATGCTCTCATTCAGCAAGGTTTCCGTGAATGCTTTGGGCGAGTACTCCTCCAGCAAATGCGCCGCGAAGGCGAAGGAAACACCCTCCGTCGCATAGGTGTCCAGCCACACCTCGGTCGCCAGCACCGAAAGTATCCCCGCATCTTCGACATCGGCCTCTCGAATGGCCGGATTCATCCCTAACCTCCATTATCTGCTCTGCCGAAGGTTGAGGGGAACTCATCGCCGACGCGATACGCAATCTACATGGCGCGAAAGCGCCAATTGCGGCCGTCTTGCAAGCTCGCTCTAAGGTTCAGCCGAAGTAACCCGATATGCCATTCCCAGCGATCGCGGAGCAGTTTCTTTGAAGCCAAATTTTTCGTAGAGTTTGTTCGCCGGAACGTCGG
>NZ_JBNWBX010000018.1:0-14896 GCF_053522705.1 Agrobacterium sp. 16-2014-1-2a | reverse complement strand
AATGAATGCCTGCGGGTGATCCGCTGGACGCCAATCAATATTGCCTCTGCCTTGCAATGTGAACTCTCATGGATCGAGGCGCTGGAAGCCGGCAACGATGCAGTTCCCGATGGCCTAGCAACATGGCTGGAAACGCTTGCGCAAGCCCATGAAGCATTACCGCCGCCATCAACCTACAGAGGAAAACGGTCGACATTATGATGCGGCCAACAGCTGAAAACCTTCACCAACAACCGGATTACGCAATATGAAACATGCCATCGCAATTCTCGGTCTGATCACCGTATCCAACCCGGCCTTCGCAGCATCGTGCGAGAAAAACTTCACAGTCTCAGGTGTGCCGATGGTCACGGCTGTCTCTTACAAATCCTTTCAGGAACTACCGAAAGCCAAAGCACCCGCTGTCCTTCAAAAGCTCGCCCAGGCCGTCGCAGCAGAAGGTTTTTCAGGTATCCAGATCAACAAGGCACTGTCGTCAATCGATGCCCACCAGGAAACCAGCGGAAGCGGCAGAATTCAGACGCTGCGGGTTGTCGCCCGCCAGAAAGGCGCCGCTGTCCGGATCGATGCTGTTTTCAACATTCAGGCAGGACAGATCGCCGACAAGGACGTCATCCGCAAGGGCATCTGCGACATCATAAAAGGCGTGTAAGGCTACTTCGTCATCCTTGACGGCGTCGTGCGGCCGTACTGGCTTCCGGCCTTTACGGCACTTGCCCGGCCACTCCACTACACCGTCCTGCGCACTACAGCGGCAGACGCCATCGAACGCTGCCTGGCCCGGGGTGGCGACAGCCTGAGCGACCCTGAGGTCGTGGCCGATCTCCACTCGCAGTTTGCCGATCTCGGCGCCTTTGAGCACCACGTCCTATAAGTGTCTAGCAAGGACAAGGATCACCAAGAAAACAAACAGTCTGACGCACCGAGAAAGTGCGGGCCATGACCATGTGTGTTCCGGCCTGGCATTTGACCCCACCATCGGCGCGGAAGGCTGACCCCCGCCATATCCAAGAAACGGCACATTGATCCGCGTGTTAGCCTGTCCCAACCGGGGTCAGTCTTCCGCGCCGAAAGGGGGCATACTTCAATGCTTAATCACAGCGGACTGATCATTACCGTCAAAATTATGAACTGGTGATCGTAGTCTATCGGGATGATGATTTGCAAATTCAAGGAAGGGCGTCACGCACCGGGTCCAAGTAAGAACAGGAATTTCCATGCTGAATCTCCCACACGAGCTAAGAATTAATGGGAATGATGTTCGTTGGGGAAAAATAGGCAGCGGGCCGCCGCTGGTTGCCGTTCACGGGACACCTTTCTCTTCTCAGGTCTGGCGCCGTATCATCCCCCACTTTGCCAGTCATCGAACCATTTACTATTTTGATATGGTCGGATATGGACAATCCGAAATGCGCGAAGGGCAGGATGTGTCGCTCGGCGTACAGAATGATGTTTTAGCCAATCTGTTTCGAGAGTGGAATATTGATCGGCCAGAGATGCTGGCCCACGATTTCGGCGGCGCAACCGTACTTCGTGCCTACTTTCTTAACGGATTGCGCTATTCAGCCTTAACGATCATCGATGCTGTAGCTCTTTCGCCATGGGGATCACCCTTGGTGCAGCATGTTCGTCAGCATGAAATGGCCTTTTCTGGAATGCCGGACTACATTCATCGTGCCGTGTTACGTGCTTACCTTCAAACAGCCGCGCGGTCGCCGTTATCGGAAGAGGCGCTGAATATATACAGCGCGCCTTGGATCGGCCCTGTCGGACAGCCCGCATTTTATCGGCAAATCGCGCAAATGGACCAACGTTTTACAGATGAAATTGAAACTCTTTATACGCGGATGGACTGCCCGGTAACTGTGCTTTGGGGAAAAGATGACGATTGGATTCCCTATGAGATGGGGGAGCGTTTAGCAGCATTAATTTCCGCTCATCGGTGTACCCTGTTACCCGAGACTGGCCATCTTGTTCAAGAGGATTGCCCGGAAGCGATTGTTGCCGCAGTTTTGAAAAGTTTTAGGGTGACGAGAAACACGCTAGATGAAGACCAATGAACGATACATTGCGACGGACTGGGCCGCACAACCGGCCGCGCTATTTCCTACCGCTTGCTAGAGATTATCTCGCGATGGCCGCAATTGGCGCGTGGCTCACAACCCGAAACCCAAAGTGACCGCTTCGAATCACCTAGGCTTGATGAGCCCTGCCTTGGTCGGCCGAAATCCGCAACTCTGATAGAATGAACTCAGATGCGGTTCGAAGTCGACATGTAACCAATTCGCTCCGCGCTCTCGCGCTACATTTGTGGCTTCTACCACCATGCGGGCAGCGATACCTCTTCTTCGCATCGGGGGAATAACGCAGGTGTCCAGGATGAAGGCGTGGACACCTCCGTCCCACGCCACATTCACGAAGCCCACAAGGCGATCATCTTCATAGGCAGCAATATGGGCGAGGCTGCGTGACAGGATGCTAGAGAAGTCTTTTGGCCCTTTGCTGCCCCAAGCTTCTAACCAAAGCATATTGAGCTCGTCCTGGCGCGGGAACGGATCAATCCGAAGCGTCACCATGTTGCCGCTCTCCAGTTATTGTACACGCGACGTTTTCGAAGATAGTCATGGTCAGGCAGACCTCTACACCGCCTCGACCAGGAAGACTATGTCGTCGCAATTCGCTGCATCGAAGGGCTGCTTGTCCCAGCCCCCATAGATCGCTTTGGGCCTCAGGCCGCGCTTGAGTAGCAGGTCCTCGATCTGAGACTTGGATAGGAAACGCAACTCGCTGAAAGATACCAGTTGTTTGTCAGGAAACCCGAACCGCGTTTCAAACGAGATGCGGTCACCCTCTTTCTTCGACACTTTGCGGGATTGATGGATCGTTTGTTCGCCAAATGTATGGGTAGCGTCTTTGTCCCAACGCGCCTGCCAGTCAACAACTGGATTGCGTGTTTCGAAGGCAATAACGCCGTCTGGTGCCAAATGAATGCGCATGGTCTCGAACACCGCAAGGATGTCTTGGTCTTCGAGGAAAACCTGGAAGGCGTTTCCGGTCATAATGATGAGATCAAATCGCTTGTCTGAGCGGAATGACTGAGCCGTGCTTTCGATCCATTCTACATGAGAACCATATGGCTTTGTCCTCGCGACGTCCAACATGGCGCGTGCTGGGTCAACACCTGTGACCTGATGACCAAGCGAGGCATATGCGTCGCATAGCAAACCGGTGCCACATCCGAGATCCAGAATGCGTTTTTGTCCGCCCGACGCCAAGCCAAGATAGAAATCACGATCAATAGACCAGCCGCTGTCGAGATCGTAAAGCACAGCTAAAGCCGGATGTTCGTAATGCAAGTCGAGCATGTTAACTCCTTCCAATTCCGTCGTCTCGTAGCGTCTCTTTTCGTCTGAGTAACCTTTGCTCAATCTGGCGCACGCGTCCGTGGGATGTATGAAGCCGTGTGCGTCGCCGGGGGACGCTGTGTTTGGGCCGGTTCCCGTACGTGGCGAAACACCACTTCGGCGATTGAGCTCCACTATTGCCTGTAACCAGTCTCAGGAAGATTAAATCATCTGAAAAACGCCGGTACGTTCAAACTCCTGAAACGCCTCAATACTTCGACGCATGTTGGGAAGCATGGCAGGCAGGGTATGCGGATTTATCCACTCTACCGCCTTGGATTCGTCGTCAGCAACGACCGGCTCGCCATCAAAATCTGACGTGTAGAACATCATTGCGAAGAATTGGCACACGTCACCATTAGGAAAGGTAATCGTTTCAAATGTCGGGTCGCTCCCGAAACCGAAAGGTTTAAGGTTCCAAATCCGGACGCCTGTTTCCTCTAATGTCTCTCTTACTGCGATAGACTGAAGGTCTTCGCCTTCCTCCGCGTTTCCACCTGGTATCCCCCAGACGTCAAAGTCACTCCTATGCTGCATTAGCACGTGCCCGTCGTCACGTTTCACGATCACACGAGCGCCCGGGACAAGGATGGTGTCTGACCCGACCTTCGCACGCAGTTTTCCAAGATAGCTTTCTGAAAAAGACAATGTTTCTCCCCCAACATCATTAACCCCATCAGCGCAGGGCCCGACACAACGTTACCCTGAATCCTAGTCTGACGCACGGCGTCCGCTCACCGTCCGAGGCAAAAAACGGTCTAAGCCGAGCGATCATTCGCTATTCCATGGCCCATTCCATCAATGCATTCTGCGCATGGAGGAGGAATGCTTTCGCAGAATCGTATCTCTCGAAATGAGCGAACTTGTCGATGAACTATTCAGTAACGATTTTTTTCATTTTCTACCCGAAAAATCCATCCCAACATTCTGATAAATATAACGATTACGTCATAACAGGAATTGGTGGCCAAACGCGCCTTACGAGCCGGTCTGATGCGATGGCATCACAGCATCGCATCAAAACTGGAGCCGGAAGTTCACCCTGCCGGTCTATGATTGACGCCGCTCAGCTAACCCGGCAACCTCGTACAATGACCGTGACCAACAGTTTCATTGCCGAACTCATCCGCGACGCCAACCGGCTCGATCACCTCGATGACTATCAGAAGCGACGTATGCTCGCACGGGCAGTTACGACAATCCGCGACATGCGCGAAACAATCGGCATTCCACCCGGCCCCGGCCGTGACCGCCTCCTCAAGATCCAAACCGTTGCCCTCTCCATCGACCTCGGGTGGCGCAGCGATGAAGAGATCCGAAACGCTCTGCTGCTCGCGGCCGGCATAATCCGCGACCTGCATATCGTCCTCGACAGCAAACAGGCAGACCAGGTTGCTTGCCTGCTCTTCGACGCATTCTGCAACGATGAGCAGTTGTTCCAGATGCAGATCAGTCCGCTTGGACGCATGCGCCAGACCGCGGAACGCATAGAGGCAAAGGTGCCGCTCCCGTCTGTCGAAGATGACCGACTGGTTGAGGTCAGGACTGGGTCCTAGGACGGGATGACGCTATTTGAAATCGACGCCGAGTTTCCCGGCCATCTTGACGGGTCAAACGCGTTCGACTGGTATTTCAGGGCGCCAGATGGAGAGAGTTTTGATGACGCCTACAAGCGCGCGACCTCATGGATCTCGGATATCCGGCAGCCGACCATCGCCATTTCCCATGGTCTGTTCGGGCGGATTCTTCGCGCGGGTTTCTCGGACTTTCAAAGCGGGAGATTCTCGAACTGCCCGTTCCGCAGATGGATTTTACCGGCTAGACGATGGCAGGTGCGAGCTCATCGCAGTTTGACTGCACCATTATGGTCCGGCAACCCGAGAGCTATCGGCAGCACACACCATACCGGTGCAGGAGAACAACTTGCAAACACTCAACGCCGTCTATCTCGCTTACCTCGACTGCCTCAACCACCAGGCCTTCGATGACCTCGGCGCCTTCGTCGACGACGATGTCGAACACAATGGCCGGCCGTTCGGGTTGTCGGGCTATCGCGACATGCTGGTCAAGGACTTTGTCGACATTCCCGACCTGCGATTTGAGGCAGAGATCCTTGTCAGCGACGCGACGCGCATTGCCGCCCGGCTTCCATTCAATTGCACCCCCAAAGCCACCTTCATGGACCTTCCGGTCAATGGCCGGCGCGTTCAATTCTGCGAGCATGTGTTCTACGAATTCGAGCACAGAGAAATCCGCAGGGTCTGGTCGGTCATCGATAAGGCTGCGATCGAGCGCCAGCTTGCCTGAACGCCGCCATCGGCGATTTCCGCCCCGAAGGTCACGCTCGGTCCAAAAGAACCCGTCTTTGTGCATGCACACTAAGATACCGAATAGGAGCACAACATGGTTATAATGTTTTTGCAACCTCATTATAACCGGATGAGGCGATGAAACAGATTGACCTCGTTTCCAAATCGGCGTTCGCTGAACTCGCGCAGCGGACATACTCCGAGGGCTTTGTATTCCGTCCCCGATGATAAAAAACTGCTAGCAGGCCGTCACTACCAGCGGGTTCATTGCCGGAATTTGTCCACCATGACCCGTTAGAATACTCTTTTATCGGTGCGGTTTCCTGGGGCTGGCCATGTCATTGGATCGTGTGAAATCGATTCACCAATGTCATGTTCGTCGACGTGCAGAAGAGTGAGATGGATTTTTCGCTGCAAGTCTCGCCGGAACGCCTTTCGCGCGATCCATATCTGGTCTTTGAGAACTCTGCTTGGGGCAACATCAGGATGTTCTCGGAGATATTGCGCGATGATCGTGCATCGTACGACTTCGTCCAGCAATTTCGGTCGAAATCCGTCATGGGATTTATCGGGATGCACATTCGGGAAAAATACACGACCTTGCTCGACCAAGGCGCTTGCCTGCCAGGCAAGGCGTTCTGCGGTAGAGGAGACAGCGCCGGAGCTTTTAGTAAACGAAGCGATGGAATGTAGTTCTGACATCATCTCCATAACCTCGAAACCCCAAGCGGTCAGATTGGCATCGCGTCTGCGTCGCTCCGCTCTCACTGCAAGACACCACTGAAGAACACCCCAGAAAAAAACCGAGGCCGCGATGCTTAGATTGACCAGTTCGAGAAGCGAATCGTCGATGTTGATGGATTCCTGTCAGTCATTGAAAGCAATTGATGCAATTGCGAAAAGGGTCAGCCGCCTCCATCACCAGTTCCGCCGGACCCTCCATATCCGCCATCGTCATTTTTGTCGCCGCCTTTGGCCAGAGACTGACGAAACTTCGGGGCTGTGGGGTTACCCAAATCCGGTGGAGTTGGATTCCGCGCCTGCCAGCCCCTTTCTACGACCAGCTCGTTATCGGGCTTTATACTGGCACAACTGGAGAGGCCTACCGTGAGCATTATGAGCACGGTTTTCACGATCAATCACCAGCGGTTGGAAGAATGACCATACCGGCCGTTCGATGACGGAGTGCCATTGAAATACGGGGACGTCGTATCGCTGCGATAGCGATTGGATCCGCTGTTTCCAGTGTAGGGGTTTGAGTTGCCCTTAAAGGAGTAGTTATCGGTCACCGTTCCGTTCGGACTGCTGCGGTAATGCGGAGCGACGTAAGTGCCATTGTTCTTGAAATATCCATTCACGTTCTGAGCGAACGATACAGAAACGGTTGCGCAGGTCAGCGCCAGCGCGATCAATACAGTTTTCATAATGAATGCCCCTAGTTGTAGGAGCATTTAATGCACAAGTTGTAAACCGAGTCGAGTGTGGCTTTTGCAATTGGAACTGCTCACCTGCCCTCTACGTTTGTTTCCTCAACATCGCAGCAGGGAGGAAAGCACGATGAGCATTCCCGAGATAGCATGCAGCCTGTCCATACTTTTCCTGTCGGCGGTCGTGCTGCTTGCGTGAGCGACCGGCCCGGGCACACCGATTTCAATCGAGAAAGCCCGCCAAACGCACTGGCGGGTTTTTCCTTTCTGATGCTTCGATTGGCAGCGACGCCCTATGCTGGGTCGATTTTTCATGTCGCTTAACTCACTTCTTGGTAAGCGCGGCAAACTTCTCACATTCACTCACCTGCACTGGCTGAATGTATTTTTGGTTGTTTTTTGCGAAAATTGGACCTCATGAACCTCTGCCAAGGTTCACGAAGGAAGTGGTAAGTTTCGACCTTTGGATCATCTGCCATTGCCGACGAAATGCGACCGAGCAGCTTGACGTATTCGTCCTGTGGCGTGTCGTTCGCAACCGCAACCAAAGGAACAAGAGCGATCAGAATCGTGAAAAATTACACACTGAGAGACCCCCTCGGACGCGGACGGTGGTAGGCAATCCGCTTGCTGGGAACACCATTAAAGGCCCTTTTGCAGGATGCCTTTGCGACTGTGGCCTGCCCCTGCCCTTATTAAGCAAAACCTAAAATTGATGACAACGCCAGATTGACGGAATCAAACTCTTAAGCAACTTTACTTTGATTATGGCTCAGCAGGGGGAACACATGAGCACGATCGAAGAGAGCTTGCGCGCAATCGCTGAGCGGGTGAAATCGCATTCCAGTACAATGGCTACTGAAGAAGCGGTCAAGACTGCGGTCGTCTTGCCGTTCTTACGCTCGCTTGGCTACGATGTTTTCGACCCGTCTGAAGTTGTTCCTGAATTCACCGCCGATGCGGTCGGCAAAAAAGGTGAGAAGGTCGATTACGCAATCAAGATCGACAGTGAAGTCCGAATACTCATCGAGTGCAAGCCGATATCGGTGGCCCTGGATAAGAAGCATCTTGATCAGTTGTACCGCTATTTCAGCGTCACGAATGCGAAGTTCGCCATTCTGACCAATGGCCGAACTTTCAATTTTTACACAGATCTCGAAGCGCCCAACAAACTGGATACCCGCCCGTTCTTTGTCTTCGACGTGACCGATTTCAATGCAGGTATCGTCACCGAGCTTAGGAAATTTGAGAAGTCTGCATTCGATGTGGATGCCATCCTCGCAACGGCAGAGCGTCTCAAATACACCTCTGGAATTAAGCAGGTTATTTCCAAGCTCATTGAAGAGCCGTCCGAGGAGTTTGTGCGGATCGTTTCTGCTGGCGTCTATGAAGGCCGGATGACAGCCCAGGTGAGAGAAATGCTTACCGGCGTGGTCAGGACCGCGTTTCGGGAAGTCATCATGGACACCGTTAAGAGCAGGCTCTCCAGCGCCTTGGCGGACACTGAAGAGGTCATCGAGAAGATCGACGCTCCTGTCGAAGACGAACCGGAAATCGTCACGACGGAAGAAGAACGAGAGGGCTACATGATTGTCAAAGCTATCGTGCGCGACACCATAAGTCCTTCCCGTGTCGTGATGCGTGATCAGAAATCTTATTGCGGAGTTTTAATCGACAACAACAACCGCAAGCCCCTCGCCCGATTACACTTCAATCGATCAATCAAATATATTGGCCTCTTCGATGGTGAGGCGGAAGAACGACTGATCATCGACAGCCTAGACCAAATCTATGAGCACTCTGACAGGCTTAGGGCGACGGCAAAGAAATATGTCGATTGAGAGCCTGGATAGGCGCGCGAGCCTCGTATTTTTTCAAACTGGCTAACCTTGGTGATCGCGTCTGCATCCGATCAGGGTGATGTCGCCGAATTCATTCGCCGCCTCACGTTCAATGTCCTGATCGGCAATGGCGACATGCTCCTGAAAAACTGGACTCTGATCTGACCCTATCGCCGCAACGCGCGTCTCGCTTCCGCTTAAGACTTCGTGTCCACGATCCCGTACATTGCGAACGACAAATCCGCGCTGACCTTCAACAGGACTAAGGATTTCAACCGTTTCACAACGGACAAACTGGCACATCTATCCGCAAAAGCTAACCTGCCGAAGAAGTTCGTCCTCGACACTGCCAAGGAAACCGTCGCGCTATTCATGGAAAGATGGAGACCGAAAATTCCAATTTTCCCTTGCCCAACGATGTTGTCGAGCCGATTGACAGGCATCTCAAGACTTTGCCGATTGTCACCGGCAAAGAGTGAAAGGATGCCTCCTAACGCGCCTTCGATCGCATTCAGACCGATCCCTCGTTGCACCTTCACAGAAAAACGCACGCCTGTCCTGCCGCTCACTTCGGCGCTATGGGGGAGCGCGTTCCCGTCAGGACAGGCTGGATCACGCGTCGATTGCTGCAGACGTTCATACCGACCCGTTTCCAATTCCTTGGCGATTGGAATTATCAGTCATGATAATTGGTAGTCCACGCCGAGGAGATCCAAGGGCCTCCGATAGAAGGTTGCGATGCGAATGCCAGACTGCCTGTTTGTCACGCTTCCGTCAGACTAGATCGAACATCTCCCTGAATTCCGGATCGGCAAAATAAGCCAGCTTTTCAGCAAATATTGGTCGTTGTCCGGCAAGGAACAGCAATTGTCCGTGCGCCGGCAGATTGCGCACCTCATCAGGGGTGAGCAGCGGTCGGCCGGTATGCTGTTGGCTATAGGATATCCCGGTCTTATCGGAATCGAGGGCTCTCGCCATCGTCTGGAACACGACCGTCTCCTGCCCGAGCAGATCAGAGATGAGGCGGGCGCTGTCATGATCGTTGACGCCGAAGACCTGCAGCACGCCGGCATTTGACAGGAAGGTTCCGGCGCGGTGACCGTATGTGGCATGCAGCTGATGGATGTCCTGGAGGATGGGCCAAAGCTGGACACCATAGCCCGCCATCAGACCCATCGCGCGTTCGACTGGTGCCAAATGCCCAAGGGATGCGAACTCATCAAGTAGATAAAGAACCGGTGTCGCCGGCTTTGTCGGATCGCGGGCCATTTCGAGCAGGCTTTGTGAGACAAGCAGGCGCAGCCAGCGCGAATAGGTCGAGAGGCGATCAGGAGGAAGGACGAGGAACACCGTCATGTTGCTGTGCTTGAGATCGGCAAACCGAAAATCCGAGAAGCTGAGGACGGCCGTCATGCGCGGTGAATCAAGAAAATGCGTATGGCGTTGGGCTGCGGAGAGAACGCCTGCGGCTTCGCGATCGGATTTTCCGAGGTGGCGGTTTGCGGCGCGCGCGACAAGACCTCTTGCCGCATCGCTTTCCTGCATACGCTTGAGCAGCGCTGCGAATTGTTCCGGAGCAAGGGTGAGATAGTCGCGGAGTGTCGCGAGGTGCCTGCGTCTCAAAGGCTCAGATGCAACGATCTCGAGCAGCAATCCGCCGATAAGAGCTTTTGCCTCCTCGTTCCAATGCGCCTCGCCCGCCATTCCCGGTTCGTCGAACACGAGGGCGTCGGCAAGGGTGCTGGCGTCGTCCGCGACATCGAGGTTGTGCGGATCAAGCAGGGCAAGGGGATTGAAGGCTGCCGAGGATCTCCCGGTGACCCCGAAAGGATCGAGCACATGAACCAGCCCAAACTTCTGGCGCGCACGACCGGTGATTCTTGCATTCTCACCTTTCGGATCGACGCAGATCACGGAACGGTCGGCAGTCAGCAGGTTCGGGATGATCGTGCCGACACCCTTGCCGGTACGGGTCGGCGCCATCGTCAGCAGATGGGCCGGGCCATCATAGCGCAGAGGTTTGGCTGATTTTGTATCACGACCAATCAGGAGGCCGGAACCGGATGAGGTCAGAGCGGCTATCTCCTTGTCTGTCGCAAAACGGGCGGAGCCATGGGTATCATCGTCATTCTCCCCGAAATGCAAAATCAGTGGAGTGGTGATGAACCAGAAGGTGATAACGGCAAGCGCCAGCAAGGTTAAGAAACCCGGGATGATGTAGACAGGCGAGCCGCGACCGAAACCCATTTGCTCGAGGAAATAACCACCACCCATGCCGATCACAAAGGTGACGTTGAACAGGATGAACATAAATCCAAGGAGCCGTTTCCAGATTCGGAAGGGCATCGCGATCAAAGCCAGGAATGCCCAAAGCGGATCACGCGCGGCGGCTCGCATCATGTTTTTGAATGCGTCGCGGGCAAATCGCAATCGGTTCATGGAGCACCCTGCACGCTGTTATCATTCTCACCTGTGCCCGGTAGTCCTTGTCCGATCAGATCGGCAAACAGCGCCTTGTCATTGTCACGCGTCAGAAAGCCCGGCAGTTCGCGGCGCAGCCAGTCATCGAGCTGCTGCTTAAACTCCTGATCATTCGCGGTCTCCAGGTGATGTAGAACGAGCGACCCGATCAAGACCTTGCGTCGCATATCGTTGTTGCGCTCGGTTTTCGAGAGACGGGCCTTGAGCGCGGAACGTTGCGCATCCAGTTCAGCCAGGCGCTGTTCGATGGTTTTCCTTGCCACGATTATTCCTTTCGATTGCGGTCGCACCGGAACTGCCGCTGTTGACTGCGGCTTCGTTCCTGGAAGACAGACCAGTTTCTATGAGGAGATCGAAATAGCGATTGTGAGAGTAGGTTTGACCATATGGTTCATGACGCTGTGGTCGCCGTCACCTGAGCTCAGGATTGTTGTATCACCGGTGAAGCTCAGTCGCTGGCGTTCGCGGCTTGTCCCGCGGCCTGTTTGAGCTTTTCGATGTGCTCGCGGCAGACCGTGTTGACGAGCTCGTAGAGGATTGACGTTCTGGCAGTCAGCCAGGTCAAAGCCTCCTCGGTAATTTCGTAATGGTCAGAATAGCGGGCCTTAACATAGGCTTCGTTTAGCGTGTTGAACCACGACTGAAACCGATGGTGATCTCGCGGCCAGGCCTCGGCAAGTCGGATATCCTGCCCCTCCGCCAGCCCTCGCAAAAACTTCAGATTATGGCTCGCAGGGCTGTAGTTGGTCAGGGTCAAAAGCAGAGTGGAATAGGCCTGCTCTATGGATTGATGCAGCATGAAAGCTGCGCTTTTTGAGTTGTGCTTCTGCAGGGCAAAGAGCGTGTGATCTATGAAACTGTCAACGACACCGAGGCGGCTGGCATAATGTCTTTTTGCCAAGTCATATGCCTGTTGCCCCGTAAGACTTTTAGGCTCGGCGAGCTCCCTATCGTCGAGTTCGTAAAGCGCAATGCCATCCCGTCGGATGTCGCTGAAGAAATATTGCCCTTCCTGCAGGAAATTGCTGATTTCGCGAGCACCATGGACAATGAGGCTCACGGGCGTCTCGATCTCCTTGTCCCACATCAGCCGGTCTGTTGTCTTGTCCCAGTATTTGGGATCGGCCAGTTCCTTGTTGCTGACGATGACGAGGATATCGAAATCCGAGCGATAGCCTTTCGACGTATGCGGTTCATCCACCCAGGTGCCACGCGCGTAAGAACCGAACAGAATGATTTTGAAAATCCGCCCATCCCTCTTGGCGTCAGACTTCGAGCGCTCCACCAGATCAGCAAACTCTTCCTGAATAATTCCGACGACGCGCGCGAGCTCGCGTTGCTTTCGTTCCGGCAAATGTTCAAGGCTGGTCTTCATGTCTGCTCCGCTTATCGACGGTGTCCTGTATGGGCCATTCCAGAGGCCTTTGAAACTCCGATTTTTGGTAGCCACCAAACGAATGCCTGTCTTCTCGGACGATGCACATTCGATCTTGAGGCAACCGGCTCTGATTTATGCAGATGGTATTGCAATACCTTCATTCCTCAATAGCGAACATTCAATGGTACTTTATCCTAGGTTGTATATCGCTTCCCGGTTTTTTCCCAATCGCAGGCGCTACGGGCGCTATACCGTGGCCGACTGAGTGGAGCGTAGAGGTTACGAAGGACCGTTAACGACGCACCCTGTCCAATCGCTGCAGCCAGATGCCCGCCTGCACTGCCGCTCACTTCGACGCAATTTTGGTAACACAGTCACGTCAAGAAAGGCACGGTCATGGAGGCGGCCATCACCATCCAGACAGGAGTGCGGGCCGCCCCCTAATTGGAAGCGACCCGCTAGATGGATGATCGAGGGCAAGGCAATTGGAAGCGCTGCATGAGTCTTGACGGCATAACCTCTCAAGGTCGCCATTTTGCGAAACGCAGAGCAAATGCCTATAGCGGTCCCGTACTCCAGGTACATCTAGTCATTCGGACAATTCGCTCTCTAGTGCGCTACCCGTTAGCTTACCGCCGACCACCACCTATTCAAACGCCCAAGATTATCGCTGCGTCACGCTGAGGCTTCTCGGCCGTATGTCGGATCGTAAACTCCCCCATTTGTCAAAAGAGCCCAAATGATGCGCGCTATACGATTTGCCACAGCGATAACGGCAACTTTGTACGGTCGTCTCGCGCGCAATCGACTGGCCCAGCGACCGATTGGAGTTTTCTTATCTCGCATCATGATTACTGTGCCCCCGAGATAAAGCATCGTTCGGAGTTCGCTATTCCCCATTTTCGTAATGCGGCTCAGAACCGAACGACCTCCGCTTGAATGCGTGCGAGGAGTAAGACCCAGCCATGAAGAGAAATGGCGGCCAGATGGAAACCGATGGATATCAGGAATTGTCGCAATAACGCACATTGCAGTTTTCGGGCCAACACCAGGTATCGTCAGAAGCCTACACGCGTTCTCATCGTGTTGGACACGTCGCTCAATCTCTTTGTCTAGTTTCGTGACCAAATCATTCAATCGATGTATCTGGTCGCAAATGTCGGTGAGAGCATTTTTCATAACTGTCGGCAGGACGGTATCTGCTGCACTTTCCATAAGTTTGACTAATTTGGAATAATTTTGAATGCCCCTCGCCGCTATCAGGCCGGCCTCCGCTAGGTGCCCCCGCAGCGCGTTTACGAGTTGAGTCCGTTGTGAAACAAAAAGGCTGCGAGTTCGAAAAATCGTGATCGCCGCTTGTTGGTTCAAGGTTTTGACTGGAACGAAGCGCATTGTCTTTTGCGTAAGCGCAACATTGATCGCCTCTGCATCGTTGGCGTCGGTTTTGCCGCGTTTCACGAAGGGCTTCACGTAACTGGTATGGATCAAGCGCACGTCATGCCCAAATTCTAGTAACTGCCGTGCCCAGTGATAACTTGTAGCGCAGGACTCCATTCCGATCAGGCATGGTTTGAGCTTGCTGAAAAACTCCAGAACGTTCTCACGTTTGATCTTCGTGTTGAAAAGGGTTTCTCCGCTCGCATCTGCTCCATGCGCCTGGAAAACCTGCTTGGCTATATCAAGCCCTACCGTCGCCACGTCCTGCATCGTCCGCTCCCTTGAAACCTTGGGGATCGATGCCACGATATCATCGCTCGATTTCAAATTGATGATGTGAAGCACATGACGCCGTCTTCGGTGTTCGTTCAGGCCTCGGAGAGCCCGCTGATTAAAGTCTCGATGTCCCCCTGACATCGACCTGACCGAATGCCCCATTTTTCAGCGGGGGAAAATCACCTCCCCTGATTGATGCGTTCGCTTCCCCTTCTCAAACACAAGAATTTGCCCCCATTCGACCACTACTTTTAGTAGTCGAAATCACCGTTCGTTGTTGCTAGCGTCGCCACCGGTAAACAGACAAGGGCGCACTTACGACTTGCGGCGCGTTTGAGCGTTT
>NZ_JBNWBX010000017.1:0-19110 GCF_053522705.1 Agrobacterium sp. 16-2014-1-2a | reverse complement strand
AATTGTAATTTATGATTTATTCTTATGTAATTATATTTTTATTAGTGACGTAATAATCCTGTAATTCGTTCAAAGTAGATGAAACTATATTAATCATCGCTTGGCTGGCTTGTTTTTATCGGCCAGTTTTCTTCCGAGACGACTTCATGTCCGATTTAACTGTTGTGCTCACCAGCTGCCGCCGTCCTGATCTTCTCATCGGAACTCTCGATAGCTTCTTCTCTACTAATGATTACCCGCTACGGGAATTTATCATTATCGAGGACTCTGACGACGAATCGGTGTGGGCGATTCCGGCGCGGTATCCAGAGCAACCGATCCGCGTCATTTTGAACGGCGTCAATATTGGGCAGCACCGCTCTATCGACCGGGCATATTCGGAAGTGCAAACCCCTTACATCCTGCATCTCGAAGACGACTGGGCATTTCCTGTTTCTAAGGTTGTCGGCAGGGGCATCGAAATACTGAAGCGGGACCCGCAGGTGGCGCTCGTTCAACTCAGAACCGATGACGACATGCCCCGTGACATTCGGCGTAAGGCGCAGGCAGTTGAAGATTTAAGGTATTGGCGAATACCGCCGACCGCGCATCGTGTCTGGCATAGCTTCACCTTCAATCCGACCGTCAAGCGGTTGTCCTGCTATAAAAAACTACCACAAGGTTATGCCGGTTTCCGGACAGAGGCGGAGATTAGTATCTTTTATAAGGATCAGGGCGCGATCATGGCGTGGTTGGCCGAAACCGGCGTCAGCCATTCGGGATTTGGCCGCAGCAATTATGGTCTTAAGAAACGCCGTGGTTGGCGCGGTGTGGCGCAAGAACTCGACAGATTCTTTTCGCTGGCGACAGTCCGTAAATGGCGGCGTTCCGTGACGCGCAACGTCGCACACTTCAAGCGCAAGTATCGGGAGCGTCAGTTGATCAGGTCCGATCGCAGTGCGCTTGAGCCGTAATAGATTAAAGGTCGGTTGCGAAAGGTATCAAACCAGCGCATTTGGATGCCGCAAAGGGGTTCGTTGAGGTGACGGGCTTGGGGGTAACCGGTTAAGCGGCCGAGGAAAAAACGTGGCGGGGAGGGTGTCAACAGTTTCTTCCGAAAGCGAATAAAAAGCGCTTGCCATTCTTTTCCGTGCGCCTTAAAGGGAACGCATACCGAAGCGGCCAAGTGATTTTCGTGGTCGGCTAAGGTGTTAAAGGGGTATAGCTCAGTTGGTAGAGCGGCGGTCTCCAAAACCGCAGGTCGTAAGTTCGAGCCTTACTGCCCCTGCCACTTTCCATCCGCAAGCGCGGTCTTCGCTGCATGGCAGATGGGTGCCGGTTTTCCGGCGAATTTCGCCGAATGTCGATTTCCTCTTGTTAAAACTGGAATCGGTGTTTATGTAAGGTCAAAACAGACACGCGGTGCGTGGGGCTGATTAGTTCGGCTTTACGCGCCGTAATTGCGTGGGCAGTCAATGGCATCCAAAACCAATCCGTTTACGTTTCTGCAGCAGGTTCGCGCCGAAGCGTCTAAAATCACTTGGCCGTCGCGCCGCGAGACCATGATTTCGACGGCTATGGTGCTTGTGATGGTCATTTTTGCGGCTCTGTTCTTTTTTGCTGCTGACCAGCTCATCGGCTGGGTGCTTAGCCTCGTGCTGAACGTCGGCCGGTAACGGATTGAACGGAGAATAAAAATGGCAGCGCGCTGGTATATCGTTCACGCATATTCGAATTTCGAAAAGAAGGTCGCTGAGTCGATCGAAGAGAAGGCTCGTCAGAAGGGTCTTGATCATCTTTTCGAGAAAATCCTCGTTCCAACCGAAAAGGTTGTCGAGGTGCGTCGTGGCCGCAAGGTCGACAGCGAGCGCAAGTTCTTTCCAGGTTACGTGCTTGTGCGCGCCAACCTGACGGATGAGGCCTATCACCTCATCAAGAACACGCCGAAGGTGACCGGTTTCCTCGGTTCGGACAATAAGCCTGTTCCGATTCCGGATTATGAAGCCGATCGTATCCTCGGTCAGGTTCAGGAAGGTGTCGAGCGTCCGAAGTCTTCGGTTTCGTTCGAGGTCGGCGAGCAGGTTCGCGTTTCCGATGGTCCGTTCGCGTCGTTCAACGGCGTTGTTCAGGATGTCGACGAAGAGCGTTCGCGCCTGAAGGTGGAAGTTTCGATTTTCGGCCGCGCTACGCCGGTCGAGCTGGAATACAGTCAGGTCGAGAAGGTCTGACTGGAGGGGTGAAACCCCAATCGCGTGGAAGGCAAACGGGCTCCCATAGCCGGGGCAGGGCGCCGCACCACGCAACCGCAGCCGCCGGAGCGATCCGGCTAGAGAGAAGCCGGGAAACCGGTTTGAATTGAAAGGCAGAGAGATATGGCTAAGAAAGTTATGGGCCAGCTCAAGCTGCAGGTGAAGGCAGGGTCGGCCAATCCGTCCCCGCCGATCGGTCCTGCACTTGGTCAGCGCGGCATCAACATCATGGAATTCTGCAAGGCGTTCAATGCCGCCACGCAGGAAATGGAAAAGGGTATGCCGATTCCGGTCGTCATCACCTATTACCAGGACAAGTCCTTCACCTTCGTCATGAAGCAGCCGCCGATGACCTATTGGCTGAAGAAGGAAGCGAAGATCACCTCCGGCTCCAAGACGCCTGGTAAGGGCGCCAAGGTTGGCTCCATCACCAAGGCTCAGGTCAAGACGATCGCTGAAGCCAAGATGAAGGATCTGAATGCTGCCGATATCGAAGGCGCAATGGCAATGGTTGAGGGCTCTGCCCGCGCCATGGGCCTGGAAGTAGTAGGTTGATCATGGCCAAGGTAGCAAAGCGTATTCAGAAGATCCGCGAAGGTGTGGATCCTAACAAGCTCTACGTTCTCACCGACGCCATTTCGATGGTCAAGGAACGTGCAGTCGCCAAGTTCGACGAAACCGTTGAAGTTTCGATGAACCTCGGCGTTGACCCGCGCCATGCGGACCAGATGGTTCGCGGCGTTGTCAACCTGCCGAACGGCACGGGCCGTGACGTTCGCGTCGCCGTTTTTGCACGTGGCGCCAAGGCTGATGAAGCCACGGCTGCTGGTGCTGACGTTGTTGGCGCAGAAGAGCTGGTTGAAATCGTTCAGGGCGGCAAGATCGACTTCGATCGTTGCATCGCGACCCCGGACATGATGCCGCTCGTCGGCCGTCTCGGCAAGGTACTCGGCCCGCGTGGCATGATGCCGAACCCGAAGGTAGGTACGGTGACGATGGATGTTGCCGGCGCCGTCAAGGCGTCCAAGGGCGGCGCTGTTGAGTTCCGCGTCGAAAAGGCCGGTATCGTACACGCTGGTATTGGCAAGGCTTCGTTCGACGCCAAGGCTCTTGAAGAAAACATCAAGGCTTTCGCCGATGCGGTCATCAAGGCAAAGCCGACGGGTGCCAAGGGCAACTACGTCAAGCGCGTTGCCATCTCCTCGACCATGGGTCCGGGCGTCAAGATCGAACCTTCGTCGGTTACGGCTTAATCAATTCTCGTGCTTCCCTGTCGGGGAGCGTGATTAAAAGAATTTCCGGCTCTCAGGGAGCCGGAGATTTCCGGGGAAACCCGG
Organism: Agrobacterium sp. 16-2014-1-2a; assembly: GCF_053522705.1. Classification (NCBI taxonomy): domain Bacteria; kingdom Pseudomonadati; phylum Pseudomonadota; class Alphaproteobacteria; order Hyphomicrobiales; family Rhizobiaceae; genus Agrobacterium; species Agrobacterium sp. 16-2014-1-2a. The sequence continues at coordinate 15,545 of NZ_JBNWBX010000017.1, read as the reverse complement.
AACTCCTGTCCGAGATTGCGGGTGGCCATGTCCTTCGGGGTTTGGCCTTAATCATTCAACCTGCATGAGACGGGTGAGGCTGGATTTGAGGCATCGCAGATGCCTGACTGTCCGGTTCGAACCTGGTGTGCCTGTGCCTGAAGCCGTTTGCGGCGACAGAGCGGGGGACAGGATCCTCGAGCGTCGCTCGGGATCTTTGTAAAAAGGTCCCTTGGGGCAAAGGCAAACCCGACGGGTTCACACTTATGTGGCCCCGTCTACTGGAGACAGACAGTGGAAAGAGCGGAAAAACGCGAATTCGTCACGGAGCTGAACGAAGTCTTCAAGGCTTCCGGTTCGGTTGTCGTGGCCCACTATGCTGGTGTCACCGTTGCGCAAATGAACGACTTCCGTTCGAAAATGCGCGCTGCCGGAGGCACCGTCAAGGTCGCGAAGAACCGCCTGGCCAAGATCGCTCTTCAGGGCACGGAGTCGGAAGGGATGACAGATCTCTTCAAGGGCCAGACGCTGATTGCATACAGCGTCGACCCTATGATTGCTCCGAAAGTCGTCATGGATTTCGCAAAGACCAACGATAAAGTCGTTGTTCTCGGCGGTTCCATGGGCGCAACCACGCTCAACGCCGAAGCAGTCAAGTCGCTTGCGACCCTGCCTTCGCTGGACGAGCTGCGCGCAAAGCTGCTGGGCCTACTCAACGCCCCGGCAACTCGCGTCGCCACGGTTGTCGCAGCACCTGCAAGCCAGCTTGCACGGGTGTTCTCGGCTTACGCCAAGAAGGACGAAGCCGCTTAAGGCGGTTTTTCGCTGTAATTATTCAAACTGGTTCGAACTGAACAAAAGGAACTATCAAAATGGCTGATCTCGCAAAGATCGTTGAAGACCTCTCCACCCTGACCGTTCTGGAAGCTGCAGAACTGTCGAAGCTTCTCGAAGAAAAGTGGGGCGTTTCCGCCGCTGCTCCGGTAGCTGTTGCTGCTGCTGGCGGTGCTGGCGCTGCTGCTGTCGTTGAAGAAGAAAAGACCGAATTCGACGTGATCCTGGTTGACGCTGGCGCCAACAAGATCAACGTCATCAAGGAAGTCCGCGCTATCACGGGTCTCGGCCTGAAGGAAGCTAAGGACCTCGTTGAAGGCGCTCCGAAGGCTGTCAAGGAAGCTGTTTCCAAGGCTGAAGCTGCTGACCTCAAGAAGAAGCTTGAAGACGCTGGCGCCAAGGTCGACGTTAAGTAATCTTGCGATTGCTGGCGGGAAGGGGCTTCATGCCCCTTTCCGTCGTCATCGTTTTAAAACTTATTACCCAAAAGCCGCGTGAAAATGGCTTTTGGGTAATGGGTTCTTCAAGAGAATGGTTCCGAACCGGCTCATCTAGGCAATCCGGCCTGATCGATCCGGGATGTGGAACGAGATTGATGACACCCATTGCTTGACGGGATCGACTGGCCATCGGTTCCCGTCCGTTGCAGGCCCGGATGCAATTTTAAAGGAGCGACGATGGCTCAGACCCTTTCGTTTAACGGTCGCAGGCGCGTACGCAAGTTTTTCGGCAAAATTCCAGAAGTAGCGGAAATGCCGAACCTCATCGAGGTTCAGAAGGCTTCGTATGACCAGTTTCTCATGGTTGACGAGCCCAAGGGTGGCCGTCCCGACGAGGGATTGAATGCCGTATTCAAATCCGTATTCCCGATCACCGATTTTTCCGGCGCATCCATGCTCGAATTCGTGTCTTACGAATTCGAAGCGCCGAAGTTTGACGTCGAGGAATGCCGTCAGCGCGATCTGACCTATGCAGCGCCGCTGAAAGTGACGCTGCGCCTCATCGTGTTCGATATCGACGAGGATACAGGCGCGAAGTCCATCAAGGACATCAAGGAACAGTCCGTATACATGGGCGACATGCCGCTCATGACCAATAACGGCACGTTCATCGTCAACGGTACAGAGCGCGTCATCGTTTCGCAGATGCACCGTTCACCGGGCGTATTCTTTGACCACGACAAGGGCAAGAGCCATTCTTCCGGCAAGCTTCTGTTCGCTGCCCGCGTCATCCCGTATCGCGGTTCCTGGCTCGACATCGAGTTCGACGCCAAGGACATCGTCTATGCTCGTATCGACCGTCGCCGCAAGCTGCCCGTGACCTCGCTCCTGATGGCGCTTGGCATGGATGGTGAAGAAATCCTGTCGACGTTCTACAGCAAGGCTTCCTACGAGCGCTCCGGCGATGGCTGGCGCATTCCGTTCCAGCCTGAAACGCTGAAGAATGCCAAGGTCATCACCGACATGATCGACGCCGACACCGGTGAAGTCGTTGTCGAAGGTGGCAAGAAGCTGACTCCGCGTCTTATCCGCCAGCTCGTCGACAAGGGCCTCAAGGCACTTAAGGCGACTGACGAAGACCTCTATGGCAACTTCCTTGCCGAAGACATCGTCAACTACTCGACGGGTGAGATCTATCTCGAAGCCGGCGACGAAATCGACGAAAAGACGCTTGGCCTCATTCTTCAGTCCGGCTTTGACGAGATTCCGGTCCTCAACATCGACCACGTCAATGTTGGCGCCTATATCCGCAACACGCTGCATGCGGACAAGAACCAGAACCGCCAGGAAGCGCTGTTCGACATCTACCGCGTCATGCGTCCGGGTGAGCCGCCGACCATGGATTCGGCAGAAGCGATGTTCAACTCGCTGTTCTTCGATGCAGAACGTTATGATCTCTCGGCTGTTGGCCGCGTGAAGATGAACATGCGTCTCGACCTCGACGCGGAAGACACCGTGCGCACGTTGCGCAAGGAAGACATCCTCGCTGTCGTCAAGATGCTGGTCGAACTGCGCGACGGCAAGGGCGAAATCGACGACATCGACAACCTCGGCAACCGCCGTGTGCGTTCGGTCGGCGAGCTGATGGAAAACCAGTACCGCCTCGGCCTTCTGCGCATGGAACGTGCGATCAAGGAACGTATGTCCTCGATCGAAATCGACACCGTGATGCCGCAGGACCTGATCAATGCGAAGCCGGCAGCTGCCGCCGTTCGCGAATTCTTCGGTTCCTCGCAGCTGTCGCAGTTCATGGACCAGGTGAACCCGCTTTCGGAAATCACCCACAAGCGCCGTCTTTCGGCTCTTGGACCGGGTGGTCTGACCCGTGAGCGCGCCGGCTTCGAAGTCCGCGACGTTCATCCGACCCACTACGGCCGTATTTGCCCGATCGAAACGCCGGAAGGCCCGAACATCGGTCTTATCAACTCGCTTGCCACCTTTGCCCGCGTCAACAAGTACGGCTTCATCGAAAGCCCGTACCGCAAGATCATCGACGGCAAGGTGACGACCGACGTTATCTACCTCTCCGCCATGGAAGAGGCCAAGTACTACGTCGCACAGGCCAATGCCGAGCTCGATGGCGAAGGCGCCTTCACTGAAGAGTTCGTTGTTTGCCGTCACTCGGGCGAAGTTATGCTCGCACCGCGCGACAACATTAACCTGATGGACGTTTCGCCGAAGCAGCTCGTTTCGGTCGCAGCGGCTCTCATTCCGTTCCTGGAAAACGACGACGCCAACCGCGCTCTCATGGGCTCGAACATGCAGCGTCAGGCCGTTCCGCTTCTGCGGGCGGAAGCGCCGTTCGTCGGCACAGGCATGGAACCGATCGTCGCCCGTGACTCCGGCGCTGCCATCGCGGCTCGCCGCGGCGGTGTCGTCGACCAGGTGGATGCGACCCGTATCGTTATCCGCGCTACGGAAGAACTCGATGCCGGCAAGTCGGGCGTCGATATCTACCGTTTGCAGAAGTTCCAGCGTTCGAACCAGAACACCTGCGTCAACCAGCGTCCGCTGGTCGCTGTCGGTGACATCATCTCCAAGGGTGATATCATCGCTGATGGTCCGTCGACCGACCTCGGCGATCTGGCGCTCGGCCGTAACGCGCTCGTCGCGTTCATGCCCTGGAACGGCTACAACTACGAAGACTCGATCCTGATGTCGGAACGTATCGTTTCCGACGACGTGTTCACCTCCATCCACATCGAAGAATTCGAAGTGATGGCGCGTGACACGAAGCTTGGTCCGGAAGAAATCACGCGCGACATTCCGAACGTTTCGGAAGAAGCGCTGAAGAACCTCGACGAAGCCGGTATCGTTTACATCGGTGCGGAAGTTCAGCCGGGCGATATCCTCGTCGGCAAGATCACGCCGAAGGGCGAAAGCCCGATGACGCCGGAAGAAAAGCTTCTGCGCGCCATCTTCGGTGAAAAGGCTTCCGACGTTCGCGACACCTCCATGCGCATGCCTCCGGGCACGTTTGGTACCGTTGTGGAAGTCCGCGTCTTCAACCGTCACGGTGTGGAGAAGGATGAGCGCGCGATGGCAATCGAGCGCGAAGAGATCGAACGTCTGGCAAAGGACCGCGACGACGAACAGGCAATTCTTGACCGTAACGTCTACGGCCGCCTGATCGACATGCTGCGTGGTCACGTTTCCATCGCCGGTCCGAAGGGCTTCAAGAAGGGGGTCGAGCTTTCCAACGCCGTCGTCTCCGAATATCCCCGCTCGCAGTGGTGGATGTTTGCAGTCGAAGACGAGAAGGCCCAGTCCGAACTGGAAGCACTTCGCGGCCAGTACGACGAATCCAAGTCGCGCCTTGAACAGCGCTTCATGGACAAGGTCGAGAAGGTCCAGCGCGGCGATGAAATGCCTCCTGGCGTCATGAAGATGGTCAAGGTCTTCGTCGCTGTGAAGCGCAAGATCCAGCCGGGCGACAAGATGGCCGGCCGTCACGGTAACAAGGGCGTCGTCTCGCGTATCGTTCCTGTCGAGGACATGCCGTTCCTCGAAGACGGCACGCATGTCGACATCTGCTTGAACCCGCTCGGCGTGCCTTCGCGCATGAACGTCGGCCAGATCCTCGAAACCCACCTCGCATGGGCATGCGCAGGTATGGGCAAGAAGATCGGCGAGATGCTCGAAGAGTATCGCAAGACGATGGACATCAGCGAGCTTCGCACGGAGCTTACCGAAATCTATGCGAGTGAATCGCATGACGAGGTAAAGCGCTTCGACGACGAATCGCTGGTCAAGCTTGCCGAAGAAGCCAAGCGCGGTGTTTCCATCGCGACCCCGGTCTTCGACGGTGCGCATGAACCCGACGTTGCCGCGATGCTGAAGAAGGCAGGTCTGCATGAATCCGGTCAGTCCGTTCTTTATGACGGTCGTACCGGCGAGCCGTTCGATCGCAAGGTCACCGTCGGCTACATGTACATGATCAAGCTGAACCACCTTGTTGACGACAAGATCCACGCTCGCTCGATCGGTCCTTACTCGCTCGTTACCCAGCAGCCGCTGGGCGGCAAGGCGCAGTTCGGCGGACAGCGCTTCGGGGAAATGGAAGTCTGGGCTCTGGAAGCATACGGCGCGGCTTACACGCTGCAGGAAATGCTCACCGTCAAGTCGGACGACGTGGCGGGCCGCACCAAGGTCTACGAGGCGATCGTCCGTGGCGACGATACCTTCGAGGCCGGTATCCCCGAGAGCTTCAACGTTCTCGTCAAGGAAATGCGGTCGCTCGGTCTTTCGGTCGAACTGGAGAACTCGAAGGTCGAGACCCAGCCCGAGGATCAGCTGCCCGACGCAGCGGAATAAAGATGAGAGAGGCGGGCGCCGTGTTGGCGCCTGCCGGTTCCCCGGCGACCAATGGTTGCCGCGGGACACTTTCGCCGCATTGTGCGGTTAATCCGTATTTAAAGCTCTGGACGGTGACCCGGGAAGAAGCCGGTCCAGATGCAAACAGGGGCAGCAGCTAGCCTCTCAAGGAGACAAGGCATGAACCAAGAGGTCATGAATCTTTTCAATCCTCAGGTGCCTGCGCAGCATTTCGATTCCATCCGGATTTCGATCGCTTCGCCGGAAAAAATCCTGTCGTGGTCCTACGGCGAGATCAAGAAGCCGGAAACCATCAACTATCGTACGTTCAAGCCGGAACGCGATGGTCTCTTCTGCGCGCGCATTTTCGGACCTATCAAGGACTACGAATGCCTGTGCGGCAAGTACAAGCGCATGAAGTACAAGGGCATCATCTGCGAAAAGTGCGGCGTTGAAGTTACGCTGTCGCGCGTTCGCCGTGAGCGCATGGGCCATATCGAGCTCGCAGCGCCCGTTGCCCATATCTGGTTCCTGAAGTCGCTTCCCTCGCGTATCTCGACCTTGCTCGACATGACGCTGAAGGATGTCGAACGCGTTCTCTATTTCGAGAACTACATCGTCACCGAACCCGGCCTCACCTCGATGAAGCAGAACCAGCTTCTGTCCGAGGAAGAGTACATGATCGCCGTTGACGAGTTCGGCGAAGACCAGTTCACCGCCATGATCGGCGCTGAAGCCATCTACGAGATGCTGGCTTCGATGAACCTCGAAAAGATCGCCGGCGACCTGCGTGCCGAGCTTGCCGAGACCACCTCGGATCTCAAGCAAAAGAAGTTCATGAAGCGTCTCAAGATCGTTGAGAACTTCATGGAATCCGGCAATCGTCCGGAATGGATGATCATGAAGGTCGTTCCGGTTATTCCGCCGGACCTTCGTCCGCTGGTTCCGCTGGATGGTGGCCGTTTCGCGACGTCCGACCTCAACGATCTCTATCGCCGCGTCATCAACCGTAACAACCGTCTGAAGCGCCTGATCGAGCTTCGCGCGCCTGGTATCATCATCCGCAACGAAAAGCGTATGTTGCAGGAATCCGTCGATGCGCTGTTCGATAACGGCCGTCGCGGTCGCGTCATCACGGGTGCGAACAAGCGTCCGCTGAAGTCGCTTTCCGACATGCTCAAGGGCAAGCAGGGCCGCTTCCGCCAGAACCTTCTCGGCAAGCGCGTCGACTATTCAGGCCGTTCGGTCATCGTGACCGGTCCGGAACTGAAGCTGCACCAGTGCGGCCTGCCGAAGAAGATGGCGCTCGAGCTGTTCAAGCCGTTCATCTATGCCCGCCTCGACGCCAAGGGTTACTCCTCGACCGTCAAGCAGGCCAAGAAGCTGGTTGAAAAGGAAAAGCCTGAAGTTTGGGATATCCTCGACGAGGTCATCCGCGAGCATCCGGTCCTTCTGAACCGCGCACCGACGCTGCACCGTCTGGGTATCCAGGCCTTCGAACCCATGCTGGTTGAAGGCAAGGCCATTCAGCTGCATCCGCTCGTCTGCACGGCTTTCAACGCCGACTTCGACGGCGACCAGATGGCCGTTCACGTGCCGCTGTCGCTTGAAGCCCAGCTTGAAGCCCGCGTGCTGATGATGTCGACCAACAACATCCTGCATCCGGCAAACGGCCACCCGATCATCGTTCCTTCGCAGGACATGGTTCTCGGCCTGTATTACCTGTCGATCATGAACCAGAATGAGCCCGGCGAAGGCATGGCCTTCTCGGACATCGGCGAATTGCATCACGCGCTTGAAAACAAGGTCGTGACGCTGCATGCCAAGATCCGTGGTCGTTTCAAGACCGTGGATGCTGACGGCAAGCCGGTTTCCAAGATCCATGAAACGACGCCTGGCCGTATGCTGATTGGCGAACTTCTGCCGAAGAACGTCAACGTGCCGTTCGACGTCTGCAATCAGGAAATGACCAAGAAGAACATCTCCAAGATGATCGACACGGTCTACCGTCATTGCGGCCAGAAAGACACGGTCATCTTCTGCGACCGGATCATGCAGCTCGGCTTTGCTCACGCTTGCCGCGCCGGTATCTCGTTCGGCAAGGACGACATGGTCATTCCGGACAGCAAGGTTAAGATCGTCGGTGACACCGAAGCCTTGGTGAAGGAATACGAACAGCAGTATAACGACGGTCTCATCACCCAGGGCGAAAAGTACAACAAGGTTGTCGACGCCTGGGGTAAGGCAACCGAAAAGGTCGCCGAAGAAATGATGGCGCGCATCAAGGCTGTGGAATTCGACCCGGAAACGGGCCGCCAGAAGCCGATGAACTCCATCTACATGATGAGCCACTCGGGCGCCCGCGGTTCACCGAACCAGATGCGTCAGCTGGGCGGCATGCGCGGCCTGATGGCCAAGCCCTCGGGCGAAATCATCGAGACGCCGATCATCTCGAACTTCAAGGAAGGCCTGACCGTTAACGAGTACTTCAACTCGACCCACGGTGCCCGTAAGGGTCTTGCAGACACCGCCTTGAAGACGGCGAACTCGGGTTACCTTACCCGCCGTCTCGTCGACGTGGCACAGGATTGCATCGTCAACTCCGTGGATTGCGGCACCGACAAGGGCCTCACCATGACCGCCATCGTTGATGCCGGTCAGGTCGTTGCCTCGCTCGGCGCACGTATCCTCGGCCGTACGGCTCTTGATGACATCGACAATCCGGTAACTGGCGAGAACATCGTCAAGGCCAGAACGTTGATCGACGAAGCCGACGTTGCAATCATCGAGAAGGCTGGCATCCAGTCCGTCCGTATCCGCTCGGCACTGACCTGCGAAGTGCAGGTCGGCGTTTGCGGCGTCTGCTACGGTCGTGACCTTGCTCGCGGTACTCCGGTCAACATGGGCGAAGCCGTTGGCGTCATCGCCGCACAGTCGATCGGTGAACCGGGCACGCAGCTCACCATGCGTACCTTCCACCTTGGCGGTACGGCAAACGTGGTCGACCAGTCGTTCCTGGAAGCTTCGTATGAAGGCACGATCCAGATCAAGAACCGCAACATCCTGCGGAACTCCGATGGCGTTCTCATCGCAATGGGCCGTAACATGTCGGTCACCATTCTCGATGAGCGCGGCGTGGAACGTTCCTCGCAGCGTGTCGCTTATGGTTCGAAGATCTTCGTTGATGACGGCGACAAGGTAAAACGCGGCCAGCGTCTTGCAGAGTGGGACCCCTACACCCGTCCGATGATGACGGAAGTGGAAGGTACCGTTCACTTCGAGGACCTCGTCGACGGTCTTTCCGTTCTGGAAGCCACCGACGAATCCACCGGCATCACCAAGCGTCAGGTCATTGACTGGCGTTCGACTCCGCGCGGTTCGGACCTCAAGCCCGCGATCATCATCAAGGATGCTTCCGGCGCTGTCGCAAAGCTTAGCCGCGGTGGCGAAGCCCGCTTCCACCTCTCCGTGGACGCGATTCTGTCGGTTGAGCCTGGTTCGAAGGTCTTCCAGGGTGACGTGCTTGCACGTTCGCCGCTGGAAAGCGCCAAGACCAAGGACATCACCGGTGGTCTGCCGCGCGTTGCCGAACTGTTCGAAGCACGTCGTCCGAAGGATCATGCTGTCATCGCTGAGATCGATGGTACGATCCGCCTCGGTCGCGACTACAAGAACAAGCGTCGCGTGATGATCGAGCCTGCGGAAGACGGCGTCGAGCCGGTCGAATACCTGATCCCGAAGGGCAAGCCCTTCCATCTTCAGGAAGGCGACTACATCGAGAAGGGTGAATACATTCTCGACGGCAATCCGGCACCGCACGACATTCTGGCAATCAAGGGCGTAGAGGCTTTGGCTTCCTACCTCGTGAACGAAATCCAGGAAGTCTACCGACTGCAGGGCGTTGTGATCAACGACAAGCACATCGAGGTGATCGTTCGCCAGATGCTGCAGAAGGTCGAGATCACCGATGCGGGCGACAGCCACTACATCGTTGGCGACAATGTCGATCGTATCGAGCTTGACGACAACAACGACCGCCTGATCGAAGAAGGCAAGAAGCCCGCTTATGGCGATCCGGTTCTTCTCGGTATCACCAAGGCATCGCTGCAGACGCCGTCCTTCATCTCGGCCGCATCGTTCCAGGAAACCACCAAGGTTCTCACGGAAGCTGCGATCGCCGGCAAGACGGATACGCTGCAGGGCCTCAAGGAAAACGTCATCGTCGGCCGCCTCATCCCGGCCGGTACCGGCGGCACCATGACGCAGATCCGCCGCATCGCCACCTCGCGCGACGACCTCATTCTCGAGGAACGCCGCAAGGGTACGGGTGCAGGCTCTGCAACACAGATGCTGCAGGACATGACGGATCCGGCTCCGGCCGAATAAGGTCTGCTCAAGGGCAGGGGCTTTACGAAGCCCCGCCAAAGTTCAGTAAAAAAACGCCCGGAGCAATCCGGGCGTTTTTTGTTTTGGTCGGGTTAGAATGTCAGATCTGGTCCTTCATATGGCCAGTCCCGTCTCGGGGTTTTTCCTGCTCACCGATGGTGTAGCGCGTCAAAACGGAAAGCCGGCGAACAAGATCGGTCTTGCCCGTACTGCCGGTCTTTGCATAGATAGACTTGGCGTTGCTGCGAACCGTTTCGTGCGAGATTTGAAGTTGCTTTGCCACGGAGGGAAGTGAAAGACCCTTCAGGATTTCCAGCGCGACACGGGCCTCGCCCTTGGTGAGATCGTATAATCCCTTCAGAAGCGGCGTGACGTCGGCAACGGTGTCCGATGGTTGCGATATTAGCACGATGGCGCTGCCGTTAGGGGATAAATCCAGCGCGTCCTTGCGCAGCGGTATGACGTGAAGGATGCACACCCCGTCTCCGCTTGTCGGCAAGGGTAGGGAACTGACACTGCCGCCGGCGAGCGCCTTGTAGAGCAGCCGGTTTATTCTCTCGTCCAAGATTAAGATCCTGTCGCGGGCGCGGGTGGAAATACACTTTTTGGTCGCCTCGAACAGGGTGTTTGTGGAAAGAACGCGTCCGCTTGCCTGGAGCACCGCCGCCGGCGCACCGATGGCGTTGAGGCCGAGCGTGATGGCATCTGCTTTCTGGCGTTGCAGCCCTGTTGCGAGGGTGAGGCTGCGGGCGATATGCGGCCTCAGCCGGCCAAGTGCCGCCATGGTTTCCGGACCAATGATTCCTCTGTCGAGCTTGCGTTCGAACAGGAGAGTCATTTCGGGATGATCCGGCGGCGCAACCTGCGTTGCCACCCCATATCCCAGTCCACGCGGCATCAGGAAATCGCGCACGATTGGCAGCCCCGCCCATTCGTCAGGGGTAAAGATATCGAAATCACGCACGAAGGAAAATTGGCCCTCGCGGACAGCGCGTGTGAGGCGATCGTTGCGGTGGTTCCAGCCGCCCTTCATGAAGGCTTGCATGAGCTCCTGGAAATTGGGCGGATAGAGCCATGCTTCATCCTCGCCTTTGCCCCAGGTGAGCGCGCCGCCCCAGAAATCGAGCCGTTGGCCGATTGCGGCTATCACGTTCGCCCAGCGATCGGGAAAAAGTGCTGCCTCGTAAATGTCATCTATAATGTCTGCCGAAGATATATTATCCAACCCGCCACCAAAATCATGCGTCGGGATCACTTTAATCTTAGATCTTCGTATATTTCAACGGAAATAAAAATAATACTATTATATTTAAAGTATATAATCTATCAGTGACTTAATATATTGAAAATTAACAAGGTATTTCTCAGCAAAAGGTGGCTGGCACGCAAGATTTCGGCCTTGGCATCAAGTCCTGGAAGACAACCGCCCTGGTGTGGGCGGGTGCCGTTTTATCGGTGGCGGCGCATTTGTCGCGGTGAGGGCGGTCCCTCAGGCGAAACGGATGATCGCGACTTCGCCCTCCAGGGCGCCCTGATAGGCGGAAGCGTGCGGCTCTTCGTCCGGAACTTCAGTCAGCATGCCGATCTGGTCGAGGTCGGCTTCGATGAAACCCTCCTCCGAAAGCGCGTTTAGCGTTTCGCGTACGGCGGTGTCGTCGTCCGGCGCCCGCAGAATGACGTGGATGTCGATGCCTTCGGAATTGTCGTGTTCGTAAGCCTTGCCGATGACGATGAAGACCATCGGCTCGTCGCGTCCGTTGTCGTTGTCGGGGAGGTTGGTCATGACGCGGTTCCTTGATATGTCGTTGTGGAGTATGCGGGCCGGACGGAATCGGTCTTGCGCGCGGCGGTGCCAGCTCCGGCCCGCTTGAGGGAATCAATAGACGGATTTTGTGAAAAGCCAAAGGCCGGAGGTCAAAATCGCTGTTGCCGGCTGTGACTTATGTTAGAAGGAGAGGGCAAAGGGCCTGTGCGCAGGCTTTGTGGCCTCGGGTGCCAGCGCAAAATGCGGATTCGCCCTTGACGAAAGCTGGCTAAAACAGTAGTACGCCCGCCATCGGAGCCTCTATCTGTGCTGGCCGTTCGGAAACGTTTTTCCCGGACATCATCTCAAATGAAGCTTCATTGCACGTAGAAGACACGAATGTTGCACGCAAGACGCCTCATCCGGCGTCCTCTGCTCTTGGTGGTCCATCCGTGAAAACGGATCGGGCCACGTTTTGCGCATGAGGATATATGCGTGCTTCGTCGCCGGAAACGGCATAGCCGCCACCCGTGAGGGTGGCTAAAGTAGTTTTTGCAAGGGATGGTTATATGCCTACCGTAAACCAGCTGATCCGTAAGCCCCGCCAGGCACAGGTAAAGCGCAACAAGGTTCCTGCACTTCAGGAAAACCCGCAGAAGCGTGGTGTTTGCACCCGCGTTTACACGACGACCCCGAAGAAGCCGAACTCGGCTCTGCGTAAGGTTGCCAAGATCCGTCTCACCAACGGCTTCGAAGTCATCGGCTACATTCCCGGTGAAGGTCACAACCTTCAGGAACACTCCGTGGTCATGATCCGCGGCGGCCGCGTAAAGGACTTGCCGGGTGTGCGTTACCACATCATCCGCGGTGTTCTCGATACCCAGGGCGTCAAGAACCGCAAGCAGCGCCGTTCGAAGTACGGTGCGAAGCGTCCGAAGTAATTTTCGGCAACAACAATCAGGCGCTGCGCGAGGTTCTCCGCGTGGTTTAGCGTCAATAACATTGAGAGACAAAGAATATGTCCCGTCGCCATAGTGCAGAAAAGCGTGAGATCAACCCGGACCCGAAGTTCGGCGATCTGGTCGTCACCAAGTTCATGAATGCCATCATGCTTCACGGCAAGAAGTCCGTCGCGGAAAGCATCGTTTACGGCGCGTTCGACGTCGTTCAGGGCAAGACGAAGCAGGAGCCGCTCGGCGTGTTCCACTCCGCCCTCGACAACGTTGCTCCGCACGTTGAAGTGCGTTCGCGTCGCGTTGGCGGTGCTACGTATCAGGTCCCGGTCGACGTTCGTCCGGAGCGCCGCCAGGCTCTCGCCATCCGCTGGCTGATCACTGCTGCTCGCAAGCGTAACGAAACGACCATGGTCGATCGCCTTTCCGGCGAACTCATGGACGCTGCGAACAACCGCGGTTCCGCCGTCAAGAAGCGTGAAGACACGCACAAGATGGCCGACGCAAACCGCGCATTCTCGCATTACCGCTGGTAATCTTAAACGGTCGCATATCGAAAGGCAGTCCATTATGGCTCGCGAATATAAAATCGAAGACTACCGCAATTTCGGTATCATGGCGCATATCGACGCCGGTAAGACGACGACCACCGAGCGTATTCTTTATTACACCGGTAAGTCGCACAAGATCGGCGAAGTTCATGATGGCGCTGCCACGATGGACTGGATGGAACAGGAGCAGGAACGTGGTATCACCATCACGTCCGCTGCGACCACGACCTTCTGGAAGGGTCGCGATGGCAAGATGCGCCGTTTCAACATCATCGACACCCCCGGCCACGTTGACTTCACCATTGAAGTCGAGCGTTCGCTGCGCGTTCTCGACGGTGCCATCGCTCTTCTCGACGCCAACGCCGGTGTAGAGCCGCAGACGGAAACCGTCTGGCGTCAGGCTGAGAAGTACAACGTTCCGCGTATGATCTTCTGCAACAAGATGGACAAGACCGGTGCTGACTTCTACCGCTCGGTAGAAATGATCAAAACCCGTCTCGGCGCTACCGCCGTTGTCATGCAGCTGCCGATCGGCGCTGAGACCGAGTTCAAGGGCGTTATCGACCTGATCGAGATGAACGCACTCATCTGGCGCGACGAATCGCTCGGCGCTCAGTGGGACGTCGTCGAAATTCCTGAAGACATGAAGGCCAAGGCTGAAGAATATCGCGAAAAGCTGATCGAGACCGTTGTCGAGATCGACGAAGAAGCGATGGAAGACTACCTGAACGGCATCATGCCCGACAACGAGAAGATCCGTTCGCTCGTTCGCCGCGGCACCATCGACGTGAAGTTCCACCCGATGTTCTGCGGTACCGCGTTCAAGAACAAGGGCGTTCAGCCGCTTCTCGACGCCGTCGTCGACTACCTGCCTTCGCCGCTCGACATCCCTGCGATCAAGGGCATCGACTTCAAGACCGAAGCCGAAATCGAGCGTCATGCCGATGACAGCGAGCCGCTTTCCATGCTCGCGTTCAAGATCATGAACGACCCCTTCGTCGGTTCGCTGACCTTCGCCCGCATCTACTCCGGCAAGCTCGAAAAGGGCACGTCGGTCATCAACACGGTCAAGGACAAGCGCGAGCGCGTCGGCCGTATGCTGCAGATGCATTCCAACAGCCGTGAAGACATCGAAGAAGCCTTTGCCGGCGACATCGTTGCTCTGGCTGGCCTCAAGGAAACCACCACTGGCGATACGCTCTGCGATCCGCTGAAGCCGGTTATCCTCGAGCGCATGGAATTCCCCGAGCCGGTCATTCAGATCGCCATCGAGCCGAAGACCAAGGGCGACCAGGAAAAGATGGGCCTCGCGCTCAACCGCCTGGCTGCTGAAGATCCTTCGTTTCGCGTCAAGACGGATGAAGAATCCGGTCAGACGATCATCGCGGGTATGGGCGAACTTCACCTCGACATCCTCGTTGACCGTATGCGTCGCGAGTTCAAGGTTGAAGCAACCGTCGGTGCTCCGCAGGTTGCCTACCGCGAAACCATCACGCGTCAGCACGAAGAAGACTACACGCACAAGAAGCAGTCCGGTGGTACCGGTCAGTTTGCTCGCGTGAAGATCATCTTCGAACCGAACCCTGAAGGCGAAGAATTCAAGTTCGAATCCAAGATCGTCGGCGGTGCTGTTCCGAAGGAATACATCCCGGGCGTTCAGAAGGGTATCGAAAGCGTTCTGTCTTCCGGTCCGCTTGCTGGCTTCCCGATGCTGGGCGTCAAGGCGACCCTGATCGACGGCGCATACCACGATGTCGACTCCTCGGTTCTGGCGTTCGAAATCGCATCGCGTGCCTGCTTCCGTGAAGCAGCAAAGAAGGCTGGTGCACAGCTTCTCGAGCCGATGATGAAGGTCGAAGTCGTTACCCCTGAAGATTACGTCGGTGACGTGATCGGCGATCTGAACTCGCGTCGCGGTCAGATCCAGGGTCAGGAATCGCGTGGCATCACCATCGTGATCAGCGCACACGTTCCGCTCGCGAACATGTTCAAGTACGTCGACAACCTGCGCTCCATGTCGCAGGGCCGCGCGCAGTACTCGATGACGTTCGATCACTATTCGCCGGTTCCGTCGAACGTGGCGCAGGAAATCCAGGCAAAGTACTCCGGTCAGAAGTGATCGGGGTGCGCCCCATCAGAGATTTGAAGATTATTCCCCTCAAGGGACAAGAATGGAGAGCCACTAATGGCAAAGAGCAAGTTTGAGCGCAATAAGCCGCACGTCAACATTGGCACGATCGGTCACGTCGACCACGGCAAGACGTCGTTGACTGCTGCGATCACG
>NZ_JBNWBX010000016.1:0-19706 GCF_053522705.1 Agrobacterium sp. 16-2014-1-2a | reverse complement strand
CATCGCCGCTGTGGTCGGGTTTGCCGGCGCTGGCAAATCCACCATGCTGGCAGCGGCTCGCGAGGCGTGGGAGGCTCAAGGCTATCAGGTCCATGGTGCAGCGCTTAGCGGAAAGGCCGCCGAGGGTCTTGAGGAAAGTTCCGGCATAGAGAGCCGCACGCTGGCGTCATGGTCTTACAGCTGCGACCATGGCCGGGGTATGATCGGCGGCAGTGACGTGTTCGTCATTGACGAGGCTGGCATGGTCGGGAGCCGTCAGCTTGCCCGGTTCATCGGAGAAGCGGAAGAGCGCGGCGCAAAGATCGTTCTTGTCGGCGACCATGAGCAGCTTCAGGCCATCGGGGCCGGTGCACCCTTCAGGGCGATTGCCGAGCAGATCGGCCATGTCGAACTTTCCGGGATACGCCGCCAGCGCCATGATTGGCAGAGACAGGCGTCGGTTGCCTTTGCGACCCACAAGACGGCCGAGGGGCTCGCCGCCTATCGCGATCACGGCGACATCCACTTTGCGGAAAGCCGCGAGGAGGCGATGGCGCAGATCGTGCGTGATTTTCTTGCCGATAACGAAGAGCATCCGCAAGGCACCCGGGTTGCCATGGCGCATCGCCGCGCTGATGTGCGCGCCCTCAATGCCGTTATCCGCTCTGAACTTCAGAACAGACAAAGGCTGGAGCGTGGCCACGGTGAGGCCGGTCGCGAACTCACCTTCCAGACCAATAACGGCAAGCGCGCCTTCGCCGCCGGTGACCGGATCATCTTCCTCGAAAACAACCGCGACCTCGGCGTCAAAAACGGCATGCTCGGCACCGTCGAGCATGTGGAGTCGGGCAAGATCATCGCCCGGCTCGATGGTCGAGGCGGCGACAGTGTCAGCATTCCGACAGACAGCTACCAGGCGATCGACCACGGCTATGCGACGACGATCCATAAAAACCAGGGAGCGACGGTCGATCGCGCCTTTGTGCTGGCGTCCAGCACCATGGACCGGCATCTGACCTATGTTGCCATGACAAGGCACCGCGACAGCGTGCAGCTCTATGCAAACAGCCAGGAGTTCGCCAAGGCGGGCCGGCTGGTTGATCACGGCATTGCGCCCTACGAGCATAATCGCCAGGCGCGAGAAAACTATTTTGTGACGCTGGAGAACGACAAGGGCGAACGGCGCACGGTGTGGGGCGTCGATCTCAAGCGGGCCATGCGAGATGCATCGCCAAAGATCGGGAACAGGATTTCCCTGCAGAATGAAGGCGCCACGCCTGTCACGCTTCCGGATGGCACCCAGGCCGAGCGCAATGCGTGGCGTGTCGTCAAGGGTGACGCGTTGGCGTACGAGCAGCTGACAAGCCGCCTGTCGCGTACCGGCGCGAAGGAAACCACGCTGGATTACATCAGCGACTTTGCCGAGCGGCGCGGGATCGCAAGCGACCGATGGATCGTAAACGACCAAGGGATCGGGCAAGAGTTTGGTGTGAAAAGCAAGATTGAACTTGCTTCCGCCCAGGATGACCGTCAAGAAGTCTTGTCCCGTGCGGCCAATCTGCAACGGGAGCAGCAGGGCCGGCCATCAGAGCGTCAGCAGGTTGACGAGGAACGTGCCGGCGATCTGGCCGGCCCTGTTCACCGCGAAGGTCCTCGCAATCAGTTCGCCCGAACAATCGATGACGGTCGGCGCGACGATCGAATAGAGGACAGCAAAGGATACCGCCGCATCCGGTGGTCCGAGGTCATGTCGCAAGACGGCGCCGTCCCTGCCCCCGCAGAAACTGTAGTCCAACAATCGCTGATGGAACCCGGCAAACCAGCTCCGCTGGTGCCAGCGATCACCCGTCACGACCGCAGCATCGAAGAGGTGGCCCGCGAAAGAGCGATGTCCGTCATCGATCACAGATTTGATACGGTGGAGTCAGTTGCGCGGCACGTGTTCCGCGACCCGGTCGAGGTCGCGGCGAGACTGCGCACCGCGATGACCGAGAAGGAAGGCAATGGAAAAATCATGGCGAAAGCCATGGCCGAGCAGCCAGAGCGCTTCGGGGAACTACGCGGCAAGTCGGGTCTGTTCGGAAACAACAAGGAGCGGAAAGAGGCGCTGCAATATGCGAGATCTCTTTCTGCCCATATCGGCTATGTCTCCGAGGCATGGGAGCGCCGGCTTGGCGAAGAACGTCAGAGCGAACAATGGCAGCGTGAGCAGCGCGATATCCTCGCGGTTCCCGGCCTCACGCCGCGCAGCGCCGAGATCATTGCCAAGGTGGAGAAGATGCCGGTCGAGAAGCGGAGCAAGTTCATCAAAGAGCTGCGATCGTCGCCTGAGGGCCGTGCCGCGCTCGGTGAGGCCAAGCTCGTGGCCGAAGCACTCACACGGCGGTTCGGTAGTTCCGATCCTCGCAGGTTCGCCGAGGAGCTTGCGGCGCGCCCGGAGCTCGCAAAGCAGGCCGAGCAGATCAACACAATCGCCCGCATGGTGCATCGTACACGCCATGCTGAGCTAAGCCATGACGACGCGCTGAGACGGCAGCTTAACCGGTCTCAAGGGCTTGGACTGAGCCGATAGTAGGCGCCGACGACAACATTGGCGTCTTTTAATCGGTCACCCCTAAAAGTGCGCCGCGCTTCCAAATTTTCCGGGCGTCGCGATGAACTAGTGAACTGCCCCCCATTTCGACCGGACAGGTCGGCATAAGCAGAAAGGCTCAAGCACAGGCTTGAGGACAGGCTTATGTCTAACGAGTATTGACACGTTGAATTGCTGACGGGTGATGTTCGCCGCAGGCGATGGACAACCGAGCACAAGCTGACCATCATTGAGCAGAGTTTCGAACCCGGCGAGACGGTATCTTCGACCGCTCGCCGTCATGGCGTCGCGCCCAATTTGCTTTATCGGTGGCGCAGGCTCTTGAGCGAGGGAGGTGCTGCAGCCGTGGATTCTGACGAGCCGGTTGTCGGAAATTCGGAAGTGAAGAAACTGGAGGATCGCGTCCGGGAGTTGGAGCGCATGCTCGGTCGGAAGACGATGGAGGTCGAAATCCTCCGCGAAGCCCTTTCCAAAGCGGACTCAAAAAAACGGATATCGCGGCCGATCTTGTTGCCGAAGGACGGTTCGCGATGAAGGCCGTCGCAGACACGCTGGGCGTCTCCCGTTCCAACCTCATCGAGCGGCTGAAAGGCAGATCAAAGCCGCGTGGGCCATACAACAAGGCCGAGGATGCAGAGCTTCTGCCCGCCATCCGCAGGCTGGTGGATCAAAGGCCAACCTATGGCTATCGGCGGATCGCCGCGCTCCTCAATCGCGAAAGGCGAGCCGCCGATCAGCCTGTCGTCAACGCCAAACGGGTCCATCGCATCATGGGTAACCACGCCATGCTGCTGGAGAAGCACACAGCCGTTCGCAAGGGCCGCCTCCACGATGGCAAGGTCATGGTCATGCGCTCCAACCTGCGCTGGTGCTCGGACGGCCTGGAGTTCACCTGCTGGAATGGCGAGGTCATTCGTCTCGCCTTCATCATCGATGCCTTCGACCGGGAGATCATCGCTTGGACGGCGCTCGCCAATGCCGGAATATCCGGCTCGGACGTCCGCGACATGATGCTGGAGGCGGTCGAGAAACGCTTCCATGCAACCCGAGCCCCGAATGCTATCGAGCATCTGTCTGACAATGGTTCAGCCTATACGGCGCGGGACACGAGGCTGTTTGCGCAAGCACTCAATCTGACGCCCGGCTTCACGCCGGTCGCCAGCCCACAGTCGAACGGCATGTCGCAGGCCTTCGTCAAAACCCTGAAGCGGGATTATATCCGGATCGCAGCACTACCGGACGCAGAAACAGCGCTCCGGCTCATTGACGGATGGATCGAGGACTATAATGAAATCCATCCTCATTCCGCGCTCAAGATGGCTTCCCCTCGGCAGTTCATCAGGGCTAAATCAATCTAACCGACCTGTCCGGTGAAACGGGGAGCACTCCAACTAGCGCCATCACGGCCGGAGTGATCATCCACAGACAGAGAGCCATCGAAAAATTGTCACAACGACAACTAATCAATGTCCTCGCCCGTGCCGCACCGGATGTAAGTGAGCTAGACTGAACCATTTCCCTTTCGTTTATTCTAAGAAATCTATGTGTTTCATGAGTATTCTACACGCCATTACCGCCGACATGTAACTGCATACAGAGTGATAATCATCCCCTTTTTCACCGTTGCAGTAATCAGATACTGATTTTACGCATATGAATTGTGGCTTTCGGACAAAGGTGTTCAGACAGGCGTCGTAGAATCCATAAGACTCCATATCGACAGCTTTAATAGCGCCATTTAGGTTTTGAATAAGCTCAATAATTCGATCATTTGCCACTACTGCCGAGCCCGATGCAGCGTGAGTAAGCTGTACCTTAGGAAACAAAGACTCCGTAGGGGCTAGTTCATGAATCTTACGCATTTCGTCCTGCGTAAAGTCACCATTTTTGCTTACCAATTCTCGCGCGATATTCCTGACGGTTTTCCCAGAAAGGCCCAGAGCATTTGGGCGCGACGAGAAGCGCTCTGAAACTAAACGACCTTCTTTGTCACGGATTTCTTCCCATTTACCGTAGTCCCAGGGAGCCGCAGAATCAAAGAAACAGAGGTCTCCTAAATTGACTTTCGATGCAACGCCGCCACAATAGCCGGACATGATTGCAATACGTGGTCGAAACCAACTGATCAATGACTGAGTTCTGGAGGCGGAAGTGGCCTGTCCAGAAGCTCCGATTGAAAACGCTATCCCGGATCTTGGATTCCCAGATTTATCATTGAAGATGAACCGTGAGACGTCAGGAAAGTTTCGATCCTTATAAAATTCGAGCAAATTGTTGTACGGCTGAAATTCCTCGTCCACAGCTGTTACTATCATCGCGTCCACATCATAATGATGGGCGAGAGAGCGTTGCTTGGATACCGCTGACCTAAAAGCATAACGCACTCGATCTATCAGGTATTCGCGCCATGCCCCGTTGTCATCTTCGGTTACGGCGACCATAAAGTGTGGACCAAGGTCTGAGGACAACAAACCTAAAGAGTTGGCCTCTTTGCTTATACCAATCAAATCTCCAGGTGCATTAAGATCTTCGTGATCATAAATTTCACGTAGTAAATATGCCACTTGAGTATAGCCTGGTTGGTCAGACCCGGAGTTGTTTGGCATTGTAAGGTCTAAGATCATCAAGTCGAATGTCTTAGATTTCAGCGCGATGCGGGCCTCCCTAATATCAGCCGCTTGAGAAACATTGCAGCCTGTGTCTTTTTCTTCATTTAGGATCTTAACTATTTCATCACGCATTGTTTTGCGGTCATGAACGACAAGTACTTCCACTACCTAATGCCCCTTAAAATTACATTTAATTCGCCCGACCAATTGGCCGAGCCGTACCTGACGCACCCGACGTAGAACGATCCTAGTACTCTGCGCGCCTCAGCTTCGACGTGATGTAGGTCAACGATACTGTCCGCGCGTTTCCCAGTTTTGGCATTCGAAAATGCGTCGAAGGCGGTCACTATCAAAGTCTGTCTTTCAAGCCCCTCGAGGCAGATCGTTTGGATGAGTTGAAGGCCTCCGAGAGTAGCCTGTGAAGGCGACCCGAAAGCAGCCCGTCCAGCTGTCAGATCCAGCGACATGTCAAGAACGTAAGCATCCCAATGCCCCTCGAATAAAAGGTTCTCTGCCTCCACCAAAGTTCTCGCCCGCGTAATTACCCAATCGTCGGATAACTGCTCCGCTAGAATTTTTTGTACCGCGTCATATTTGACGTCCTGATCTTCGGCAAAAAGAAGGTTACGAGTCATCCGTTCACTCTCAATGCAAATAGGGGCAATACAGCATGGTAGTAACCGTTTCGTTTTATTGATAAAATTTCTATGTTCTTGCGCGCCACCGTGGCGTATGAGCCGGCAATGCGAAGCAATCCGGTTTCACCAATTCGCGTCACATGTTCCCTTAAACTCTGATACATAGATCCAGCGATGACGTTGAGAAACTCACCATCTTGCTCGTTGCATTTATTCGAAATGACGAGATAGTCGTTGCCCTCCATTCGGGACGAGGAAATACGCAACGTAGTTCGCTGCTTGTCCATGTACTTTATCGCATTGAAATACAACTCCGAAAATATATCGAAAAGCATCCTAACGTTCTCCCTAGCTACGCGTATGTTCAACACATGTTCATCTGGGAAACGAACTTTGATCGCACCTTGTGACAAGTATTTCTCAAAACGTCCATCAACAGCGTTCCAGACTTCACGTAAGGTGAGGAATGGCTCATCGCCTTCCGAGGGCCATTCAAACCATCCAGTTACTCGTTCAGCGGCACGAGTAACTTCTGCGGACGACGCTGCCAGAACGCGTTCAATGTCAGCGGAACGATTGGCATCGTTCCTTTTCAGGCTTTCTTTAAGATGAGCTAAGCTGCCCATCAGGGTGGGCAGCAAAACGTCTTGGATACAATTACGTGTGCTTGATAAATTGTTGCGGAGTTTGCTCTGGAGCCACTGCGCTATTTTCGCTACTAGATCTCGCTGATCGTCGTGGGTTTCCAGCGCCGCGATTAATGATGCCATCTCATCTTGGTCGGGGACAACGTTGAATTGCCCCAATGGCTTTGAATCACGGTGGCTATGAAGATAAATATCAACCCAATCCGCGACTAGGATTTTTATTTCATCTCGGCAACGCCATACAATTTCATTCGCAACACGTTTAAGAACTCCGGGGATATTTGCCTCAGCAAGGTTGTCTAAACTCTCTTCAAATTCCCGAACCATAATATTATGTCTGATGCGGGTTCCCAATATGGCCTCTAAACCATAGCCTGGATGCTGCATGAAGTTCCTGATTACCTCGATAATCAGGTATGCTGTTGCCCACTGGAAGTTCTTTAGCGTGTATGAAACTGTTACGCCATTTGGGAAAGCAACTCTGTTCTCAGTTTTTGCTTCTCCCAATATAAATACGCCGCTCTGTTCTCTCTTTGAAAAATGCTGAATCGGATCATAGAGATCTTTGGTAGAAGGTAATTGCTCAGAACAAAATGATGACCATGGAACTTCGAATTCGGAGGCACTTATACGCTTATAGGAGATCGCCGCTGTAAGATATTTTAGTTCTTCTTCGTAAATATCTTCCGTTACGACCTCACAGAATCCAAACGCTTGAATAGCTATTGTTAAGGCGCTGATGCGGCCAGCGAGCGCTTCAATCTCGCTGAATGCCAGTGAAAGCCGCAGTATGTTTTCTTGCGTCAAAAAATGGAAGATAAACGCTGTCGATTTCGCGCCGTAGGCCTCCATTAGAACCTTTAGGAAATCAAACAGTGTGCTCTTTTCTGCAATCGGCCTAAGTATGCTTTTGACAACTTCGTGATGCAACTCACCATACTCGATGTCTTTTAATAGGAAAACATAGGCTGCTTTCAAATTGCCCTTGAACGGGTGGACCTTCTGTTTATCTAGAATCGCCTCTAACCAATTCCAATCTGCGCCACAAATGTAGCTTCGAGTGATCTTTGAGTAGTGCTCAATAGCCTCTACCCAAGACAGAACTCTTGCCTCACGCTGCAAAATCGAGACCTTGTACTGGAGAGCCTTAATCCAACACCTGTCCGTGTAGTCCGTTACTTCGCGAACTGATTGATCCAAGAATAAATCAATTTCGGACCAATCGTTCTCAAAGATATCAGACCGCCAAGGAAAATTCGCTAAACCAGGCGAAGTCATAATAAATGCGTTTGCTGAGCCGAAAAATTCAGCAAGGGCGCAGAAATCTTTGTATTCGCTAGGCCAATCAGACCTCGGAAACATGAACAGAGCTGCGCAGTATCCCTTCAACATTCTAGCAGCTTCGGTGAAACGCCACGCGCGTATCGTGCTGAGGACATTCTCGAAATCGACAACATTTGGGTATCGCTCTTTGCGGATGCCAATAAGGCTCTCCACAATCGTCGGAAGTTTTTTTTCTATGTCAGTCGGAGAAAACGAAACCAAGTTTACCAACAGGTCCTTGGTTTCGTTGGCGAGTTCTAAACGTATATCATCGTGAGATATCTCACTCTTAACTTTGATGCTTGCGCCTCTGCAGCGCCGCAATACGGCATCTAAGCGCCTATTCCCCGTTTTTTCGCAAACACGCTCAGCGAAACAAAACAGGTCTGGCTTGATCTCATTTCCAGCAGCGTTGTTCTCTAGGAGACAATCCGTCAGAAGTTCGAGTGCGTCATACGGGTGCATGAGCAGCGAAGAAAGCAAAAAACCCGCCTCATTGCCAACTATATCTCCTGTGTAACCCACCGCGTATTGAATTAGCGCCGTTTCCCAAAAAGTCTCCTTGCCCGAGAGAACATAACTGAGTGTAGCAGGAAGGAGGTAGTCGGGGGGCTGATTGATGGCGCTGAAAGCAAACGGGTAGAGAAATCTACTTTGTAGCCAATCAGTCTTCATCACCTTCCGAAGTTCACCAGCAAGAAGTTCACCGGTCCTGCAGTAGGCGGCAGCGACGAAGCGCCAGTAGAACAGCGATTGCCTGTCGACTGCTGCAACCGAGGATAATAATTTATTCGGGTCAACGTCGGGGTCGGTGAGCAGAAGCGAAGAGACCTTGTCTGAAATAACCTCAAGCCTCTTTATGGCCGACAAGTTTAGAACAATGTGGCATTCCAACATCGAGAGAAGATTCTGGAATTGGACTGAGGAATGCGTCTCATTGAAAACCGAGATATTTCGCCAGTCGATATCGTCATAAGATAAAGCTATCCATTCATTTTCGCGGAGTTCGAACGTCCTTTTAAAGAGGAAAGGGTTGATCTCGCTTCGAAGGTCCGATGTTACGCTTCTAAATCTATTGAATATCTTATGTCTCGCGTGTCTGTAACTATGGCCTCCGCGAAATGTGTTGCGAAGTTCCTCGATACCGCTTTTCCGATTTGTTTTCAAAATGAACCCATGTAACTATCACTAATTCTCCTATAAGTTGTTTTAGCTGAGCAATGAAAAAATGAAAGCCCCATACGGACAGCTTTCCCACAAATCGATCATCGTACCGGTAAGCCTACACGGTGCATTTTCCTGGCTGGGAAAGGAACGGAAGACGATGGAGGCATCGCAGTTTCAGACGCTCAGAAGGCGTTTTTTTGAAGCAGGGTGACGATGGTGTGTCGGTGGCGGAGATCTACCGTAAGGCGGGGATCAGCCAAGCGACCTACTTCAACTGGAAGAAAAAATACGCCGGTATGCTACCACCGGAGATGAAGAAGCTGAAACAGCTCGAGGACGAGAATGCGCGGTTGAAGAGGATCGTCGCGGATTTGACGCTTGACCGCGAGATGCTGCAGGACGTCATCCACCGAAATGTATGGTCCGCCCTGTCATTGCAAGGATTTTAGGTTCCGGCAATAGCAGTTTGCGTAAATGTATCCAGCCTCTCGCGAGTGGACTGCTGTTGCAGCCAGGCCCTGATGAGATCCGCAAATTCTGTTTCCAAATAGCTTCTTCGGGCACGAAGCCCGCTTTCGACGAGGATTTACAGAATGTCGATCAACTGTCTCGTCATCACCCTCGAACCTCGCAACCTGTCCGGCTTCAACGGCCAGAAAGGCGATTGGGTCAAGCTCCGACCTGACGCATACACGTGGCCCCCGGCTTTGTCAGGACAACCCAAAGGATACGGGCCAGCTTGGCAGCCAAAGCTATGGTCACCTTGTTAACGTGCATTCGCGGCCGCAAGGTATCGATCCAGACGCCAAGACGATCCTTGCCGCGATCGAGATGCATCAAACATGACCTTGCTCCATGAATGATTAAGCGACGAAGATAATTGTTGCCGCGTTTGCTGATGCCCAGGAGGTTCTGCTTCCCTGCGGTGGAATATTGTCGAAACACCAGACCCAGCCAGGCCGCAACGTCTCGGGCTTTGGAAAAACGTGTCGGATCACCGATCGCGGAAAGAATGGCGGTCTCGCCAAGCGGCCCGATCCCCGGAATTGTCATAAGGCGTCTTGCGCGCTCGTCGGTATCGGCGACCTTTTCAATGTCATCCGAGACCTGTCTGATCCGGGCTTTGAGCCGGCGGAAATCATCATGCAGATCTCGTAGAACAGATCGTGCCATAGGCGTCAAATCATTGTCGAGGTCATCCATAACCCGGCAAATGTCGATCTTGAATACGCCAGCTCCCTGTCGCATCGCGACAACATGTTCGAGGCAATAGGCGCACATTTGACAAATCAGGTTCGTCCGGGCCGATACCAGTCGGCTACGAACCCGGTGCAGCATTTGAGGGTCAACCTGATCCGCTTGCTTGACGCCAACAAAACGCATTGCCGGTCGCGTTGCAGCCTCGGCGATTGCCGCGGCATCGATGATGTCATTCTTGTTCGACTTCACATAGGGCTTCACGAATTGCGCAGGGATATGTTGCCATGACCAGGCATCGAGACAACGTGCAACTCTATGCCGACATCAAGGAGTTCACCAATGCGGGCCGGCTGGTTGATCACGGCATTGCGCCCTAAGAACACAATCCGCAGTCACGTGAGACCTATTTTGTGACGCTGGAGAATGACAAGGGCGAGCGGCGCACGGTGTGGCGCGTCGATCTCAAGCGGGCCATGCGAGAGGCATCGCCAAAGATCGGGGGCAGGATCGGACTGCAGCATGAAGGCGCCACGCCTGTCACGCTTCTGGATGGCACCCAGGCCGAGCGCAATGCGAGGCGTATCGTCAAGGGTGACGCGTTGGCCTACCAGCAGCTGACAAGCCGCCTGTCGCGTTCCGGCGCGAAGGAAACCACGCTGGATTACATCAGCGACTTTGCCGAGCGGCGCGGGATCGCAGGCGACCAAGGGACCACCAGCGACCGATCGGTCGGGCAAGAGTTTGCGGTGGGAAGCGAGATTGAACTTGCTTCCGCCAAGATGAGCGTCAAGAGGTCTTGTCCCGTGCGGCCCATCTGCAACGGGAGCAGCAGGACCGGCCATCAGAGCGTCAGCAGGTTTACGAGGAACGTGCCGGCGATCTGGCCGGCCCTGTTCACCGCGAAGATCCTCGCAATCAGTTCGCCCGAACAATCGATGACGGTCGGCGCGACGATCGGGGAGATGAGAATAAAGGATATCGCCGCATTCGGTGGTCCGAGCTCATCTCGCAAGACGGCACCGTCCCTGCCCCAACCGAAACTGTCGGCCAGCAATCGTGGCTGGAACCCGGTAAGCAAGCTCCGCTGTTACCAGCA
Organism: Agrobacterium sp. 16-2014-1-2a; assembly: GCF_053522705.1. Taxonomy (NCBI): domain Bacteria; kingdom Pseudomonadati; phylum Pseudomonadota; class Alphaproteobacteria; order Hyphomicrobiales; family Rhizobiaceae; genus Agrobacterium; species Agrobacterium sp. 16-2014-1-2a. The sequence continues at coordinate 8,454 of NZ_JBNWBX010000016.1, read as the reverse complement.
ATCTCGGGTTACAAAAGCAGCATCGAACAGATGGCACAGATGAGGGCGATGTCCGTTATCAAGCAGCAATTCGATACGGTCGAATCTCTGGTGCGGCGCATGTTCCGTGATCCGGCGGAAGTCGCCGCAAGACTGCGCGCCGCGATGACCGAGAAGGAAGGCAATGGCAACATCATGGCAAAGGCCATGGCCGAGCAGCCCGAGCGGTTCGGGGAGCTACGCGGCAAGTCGGGTCTGTTCGGAAACAACAAGGAGCGGAAAGAGGCGCTGCAATATGCCAGGTCTCTCTCCGCCCATATTGGCTACGTCTCCGAGGCATGGCAGCGCCGGCTTGGCGAAGAACGTCAAAGCGAACGAGATCCCTGGCCTCACGCCGCGTAGCGCCGAGATGATTGCCAAGGTGGAGAAGCGGAGCCAGTTTATCGCGGAGCTGCGATCGTCGCCTGAGGGCCGAGCCGTGCTCGATGAGGCAAAGCTGGTCGCTGACGCGCTCACGCGGCGGTTTGGTAGTTCCGATCCTCGCAGGTTCGCCAGCGAACTCGAGGCACACCCGGAGCTCGCAAAGCAGGCCGAGCAGATCAAGACGATCGCCCGCATAGTGCATCGTATACGCCATGCCGAGCTTAGTCATGACCATACGCTGAAACGGCAGCTTAACCGGTCGCAGGGGCTTGGATTGAGCCGATAGTAGGCGCCGACGACAACATTGGCGTCTTTTAATCGGTCACCCCTAAAAGTGCGCCGCGCTTCCAAATTTCCTAGGCGTCGCGATGGACTTGACCCGTCGCGACCGGAGCATCCCGTTCCGACGTGTTTGGCAAGCGCCGTTTGTCGTGCAACTTGACCACGCACGTTTGCCGTTTCGAACGACTTCCGCTGTCAGGCGGATGGCAATAATGCGTGAATTGCAGCGATCAGTAAGCTTATTCCTCGATCAGAAAAATTCGCCCGATTTTGATCCTCGGCCTTATCTCAACGTCGTTCTCTTGGCCGCGAAAAAGATCGAATTTTCGTTCGCTTTGGAAAGTGATTTTCGACCGACCTGATGTGAACGAACAGTCCTTTGGGCACAGAATTGTCAAATCTGCAGACTCGACTGCCCCCCGGCGACGCCAGGTAACAACCACTTTGACGCCTGATCCTAAACCAGAAATGATCTCGCACTTATTATCGACCCGGCAATGGGCTTGACCGACAATGGGCTCTGCAAACCCATCCAGCATGACAGCGGCTTGAATACGCCGCTCATCGAACGCAGCAATTTGGGCTGAAGCTGTAGCCGTTGATTGGGCAACGCACGCCATGACCGAAAAAAGAAAATATGTGTCTTCAAGCATGTGGCCATCGCCCCGGCTCCGCCCGCTATCATCGCACCATAGGAGCCGCACATTTTGACCCAATGACGACTAAGCGCCGACTGCTGTCCTCGGAGCACACGACTGATCCCGGTGAGCTCCATGTCAGCAACTCATCAATCTCGCTCTGCTATCGCCCGTTGACGACAGCGGTCAGCGTGGCCGCCACGTAGGCAAGCGGATCAATCGAGCGCCGGTGAGCGGAAGCGCGTTAAGCCGGCGCCTAAATCATTTTGTCCAGGTGCAGAATAGCCCGTTCCAGTGGGCCAGCTGCAAACGGCATGGATCATCGGAGACATCTTGCATGACCCGCCTTGATTGACGTCATGTCACCTCGTGGTTCTTGGTTACGGCCTGATACTTGGCTGCCGCATTTGCTGGCGTCTTTTGCGAAAACGAAAATGCCTGAACACAATGGAGTGTCACGTGCCCCTCATTACGACGACCGAACGGCTGCTTATACGCAAAATCGTGGACGCCGATCTCGCCTCTCTCGGCAGGATTTATAGTCACGCTGTCTGCATGCAATATTATGCTGGCATCAAGTCCCATTCAGAAACGCGCGCATGGTTTGAGGAACTGGCATTCGACAGTTACAATCGCCATGGCTTCGGTCTGTGGGCCGTTGTCGACGCGACATCGAACGAGATCATCGGTGATTGCGGGATTACTCTACAGCAAACCCCTGCGGGGCTCGAGCATGAAATCGGGTATCATCTATGGCGCGAATTCTGGGGACAGGGGTTCGCAACCGAGGCTGCGATTGCGTGCCGCGACTATGCTTTTCAAAATCTTGATCTGCGCAGAGTGGTCAGTATCACAAGCCCTGACAACATACCCTCGCAAAAGGTAGCGCAAAGCGTCCACGACAGAAAAGAAATCTATCAGAAACGAGTCCGGGGCAGCGGCACGCTCGTGGATCGCCATCTCTATATCAGCGAGAGATGACGACCATCCAGGTGCCGGCGAATGACGAGGACAGATCATCACCTTGAATACGCTGCTTCCACATCCGCTCAGACGACTTTACGCATGTCAGATGAACCCTCACGGAATCTTTGGAGATGGGTCCGGAGGCGCGCGCCTGAAAGCTCCCGCAGGCAGGAAACTTTGGGAGCTTCGATATTGACGACGCACCACCACCAACAGGATGATCATCTGCAGCGTTCATTCGCAATGTCGTGGACTCGTCCCGACCGGCTTCAAATCTACGTCCTGCCATCCCTGCGCAGCGCGGGACTCTCCATCATGTGATTACAACCTACAGGACATGATCTGACGACGAGAATCTTTGAATTCGTTCCAGATTTGGTTCAACAATCACCATATCTGCTGCATCTATTCAATGGATGTTCGAACTCTTTCGCCTACGTGATGGATCTTCTTGTGCGCCGCGAATTCCGGCCCGGCAACACGGAGATCACAGAGGTTGGCGCCTCAAAACTGTCCTTGATCGTTACAAATAAATCCCAAAACTACATTTGAATCTGAGGAACTACCACTTGTGGTGTTACGGCTGGATTGATGGGCGGGAGGCCAGGGGCCGCCTGTTGAGGTATTGCGGGGCTAATTGGATGTGCAGATACATTGTTTGAGGGAAGAGCGCGCGAAGTACCGCCGCGCGAACCTTGCACAACCTTGTAATCATCCCACCATACTCCCCCGTAGGCAAAAGTGAGCGGTCGCGCAAAGCTTTGAGAAAGGCCTATAGAATTGCCGGTATAGGATTGTGCAGTAAGGCCGAAAGCGTTGCCGCCTTTGTTGGCTGCCAAAGCGGAAATGTCCCCCTGCAGACCATCGAGCATTTGTTTAAGAAGAACGTCGCGCGCTGAGGAGGGTTTGTTGGAATTCGCGTCCTCGGCGGTGGGAGTGACTAGACTGGTGGCCTTGTCCGCAAAAGCCTGCATGCTGTCAAGTCTCGCACTGACCACGCGAGCAGCAGCGGCTGAACGTAAGATATAAGTATAATTGATGGTGCGAGTGACATAGACTCGAGACAGCATCCTTACCCACAACCGGGTTTTCGGCTTTCTGCCGTAAGTCGCTGTGAAAGCCGAGTTCATATTCGCTTGACTGCATGGATCGTCAACTCGGCCACAGAATTTTCGCAAGAGATACTGTGCGTCATACGCCGGAATGCCGTAAGTGTTGTTGTCAGAAACCGATACTCTCAGGTCTGTGTTTTCTGCCAATCCAAAGCCGAAGAGAAGTCCGAAGATTTGCCCAGGTAGCGAAGCCGAAAAATTAAATAATCTCCCACTGGCGAGGCCGTATTCGGGAAAAGCTACAATCGGAAGGGACCGCTTGAAACGTCCCCGGAAGGGTGATGATGCATCCGCGGCCTGATCCTTGCTGCGGTCAATTACTTTTCCATCAGTGCCGAATTTGCTGAGCGGCAACATCAGTCTCTTCTGGTACAGAGCTTCTGCAACCGTATTGATCTCTTCGACGTAGCCAATTTTAAGCGACCGACCGGCATTTCCTGTACCGTCTATACTACCCTCAATTGCGTAAACATCACCTATCTGAATGTCTTCCGTCGGCGGGTAAACCGACTGTACGTCCGCGCCGAGCCTGCGGATACTTGCATTCCACTGATTTTCAACAAATTCGTTTCCCGGATCGGGAGTGGAACATGCGACAAGAACAAGGCATCCAAGTACACTCAAGCTCACACTTGCGTGCATATTTACCCCCCAAATATATCCCAGAATTCATTATTTTCGCATATCTAAAATTGAGTCAAGCACTATTAAATTCTCGCATAAATAGTTTTTTATTGTTGTTTCATATCAAATAAGGCGCAATATCATCGACCTTTGACCACTACCCTCTCGCAGCGCCAATCAGGCCGGTCTGGAACGCCTCATCCAAACGTTTGGAAAATCAACACCTGCTCTTAATCGAACGCACCGACAAGATTGGCCACAAAACGGACAAATGCTCGGCGGTTCGAGTTTGCCTCCCCGCCAACACGCAGGAAATTAAACTCTCTGCGTGTCGCGTCTGCAAATGACCACCCGGGTTTAACCAGAAGATTACGGCACGCGCCAACCTCATTCCCGGTCCTTTTGCAGGAGGGTCCGTGATACACGATTTCTTCGCCGCCATTCTCCAGTTTCTTCACTTCGTTGATGACAGCATTCGCCATCAGTTCGTAGCCCACGGACGAAAGATGCATATTATCAAAGCTGAACAATCCACCCTGGCTCAACTTGTTGCTGAACGAGGTGCCCGTTACGTAACCGAATTGGCCAAAAGGCAGTTGCGGACGATTGTCAAACATGAGGGCCGGACCAGCGGGTAGCCCGAACTCACCTCTCTTGACCTCGAATGTTCTGGTCGCCTTGCAGATACCGACAGACAAACGTCGAAGGCAGCCCTTGTAGTCATACCGCGCCAATGTAGACGCCACGTCTATGAAAACAAATTTCGGACCCTGACCCAGGGAATTGTTTTCTTTGCCAAGGCTGCTGGCATACCTGTTGGCTGCACGCGCCAATTGATCACCCGCTTCTACCTGCACGGACGTGAGCGACGAATTGCCAAAAAGTGCGCTCCGGTATTCTCCGCTTCTGTACTCCAGATTGGCCGGTTGCGACGGAAGACCTATACCGTTGAAAAATACATACTGCAGACCATCGACCTTGCTCAGTTCGTCAAATAGATACTTGATGTCGGCCTTATACCGGGCTCCCAAAAATTCTCGTATGGTGCCGGCCCTGCAACGTGTCCGCCCTTCCTGCCTGTCGAGACCGCTGTTCAGACACACCTTCGTGTCGACTGACTTTGCCATAAAGGACATTAGATAAAGACCATTATTGGACCCGATATTGACGATGAGCCGTTTCGGTTTACGGAGCTTCACATGATCGAGTGCGCTAAGTTGATCGATGCATTTGGACTTCGTCGGGTTGAGAACATAATATGCGTTGGAATAGAAAAAGGCATCGGCGAGTGCTGCAAGTCGACCCTTTCCGAGTTGTGCAAGGCTCGCTTTCGCAGCCGTTTTGTAGTCTTTGGCTTTCCACGCATAAAGATCGCTTGTGTTGAACCCGGATACGGCAAGATTATCGACAAAGGCACGTTTGTTCGGAGGCATTTTACGGAACGCCAGGTCGTATAATTGTTTGCCCTGATCCCTGGCTGCGCCAGTAAGATCAGACCATCGCAGTCCTTCCAGATTCAGACCATAACTGATTGTCGAACTCGGTGAAGCGTCATGCGACGGATACTGGGGACCGTAAAATCTTCTCTTTCCGGTGCGATCACCGTTTTTCTCATCGATCAGGCCCATTGCGATCGCCACGTAGCTTGGCACGGACCACTCTGAAAGCCACCAGTTGATACGAAGTGACTGCACACCATTATAGAGGCTGTCGCCAAGCGCCATGAGTTCGGGGTTCATATATTCCTGCGGGATATCAAAGTTTGAAGAAACACAAGAAGCTTTGGCTTCGAAGTTTTCCGATTTATTTCCATCCCAATACTTATGAACATCAGTTTTATTGTAACCTGCGTTCTTTGCGTCACGATAGACTGCCGGTTTGGTGTCATATCCCACTTCTTGGGCAAACGCCGGCGAGACCGTTGCTGTGGACAAAACGATTGCGAAGAACTTCCTCATTTCACTCCCCCGAGCCAAAAAGAATAAATGAAATCCAAAACTTACAAATAAGCAAAAAACAACTTAAAGTTGGCATGATGGTCCAATTTTTGTCAAGCCTATTCTCTGCGACCGAAACATCCTCCAGTCGTTTTTGGAGCAAGTCGTTTATGTATTTAAGCAATGCAGTTTCAGCTCAGTCTGAGCGGTAGGACTGCTCCGGGGCCGCTTGCGCACGGGCCGGTTCCGAAGATCATGACTGATAAAGCGGACATCCAAGTCCGGTTCGAATCTCCTCCGGTGGGCTTAAGCCGCCAACACGAAACTCTACGTGCGATACAGCGCTTTAAGATCGCGGCACGTGCAAACGATCGAACTGGATTGATACAGCACCAAGAAATCAGTCGATCGCGATCCTCGTGTCATAATATCCGCCGTATTCATCACCAGGAAGCTCCCAGTCTTCTAGGCTCTCTTGCACGTCGATTTCATCGATCTTCCAGCTTCGCAGCGCAGCCATATGTCGCACAAAGGCGTCCGAAGGTTTCTTGGGCTTGCTGCGGCGGACATTTTCGAGACGACGCTCCTTGTCATAGAAGGAGATATTTCGATGTCGCAGTACTGCGAAGTATGGATGGCTTTGGACGAAGCCAGGTACAGGAGGCGTCAGCCAACCTTTCAAATCAGCTTCGTAAGCCACTAGCCAAAGGTTGGATTCAAGCCCCTTAACGGTCATGGCTTGCGTCCAGAGAGATACATCAAAAGCACCATCAATCAGGCCCATCTGGCTCAGGTCGAGCAAGATCAGCGCACACACCGAGCTCTCGAGCTTGGTTACAGGCTGCACCCATTGTGCAGGGAGGGTGATCCTGAGCATCTTGGAAAGAAACAGTACCCACGCGATTTCATAGTGGGCAGCCGAAGGCCCACTCTTAGCAATAGTATCCTTGATGAACTTGGCGATCCGGTCCTTCTTAACCGGGAACCCTTTTGCGTTGTATAGCGCCAACAGGTGGACCACCATTGGAATAGTTGTCGGATTTGCGCGGGCAGCTTTAATCAGGTAGGTCTCGAATTGCGGCCAGTTCGCCTTGAGGACATCGATGCTTCTGAGCAGATTGACGGCAAAACGGAGAACGTTTTGTCCTTTGTATTGGGCGGCAAAATTGAATGCTTGCGCAAAATAATGATCAATGGTTTTGGCTTGCTCTGCAAATTCCGAGGAGATGGTGCTCTGGCGTAATGCTGTCGGCCACACAGGCTGCACCTCAGTCGCCGCGTTCACCACCTTCGTCTTCTCCGGATGTATCTCCAGTTCGTAGTCGCGAGCGGCGGCGGCAAGAACGGCTACGGCCTCTTCGGCCTGCCCCGCATTGTCGAACCCGATGTACCAGTCATCGACATTCCGGACGACACTGTCTGCCGACAAATTTAACTCAGCCTGCACTCGGGCGTCGATAGAAACGGCAACGATTTCGGCGATGATCCGCGAAGTGTCAGGGCCGACCGGAATCCCGATAGTCTGGTTATCCTGCCCCTTGCGTACGGCCTTATCCAGCCGAGCGCCGAGGGACGGATCATACACGGCGGCATTGTTCAAGTTGGCTTTGGCCCAAGCCTTGGTATGCAGGCTCCAAGGAATGGCGTGCGTGTAGAGCGTCCCATAGAAACGGGATATGTCGGCTACGAGTGCATGGTTGTGGATTGCTGAGATTTCCGAGTGCCTCAGCGAGACTAGCCGGAAGTCCGGGGTCGATACGGCTCTGTTCTCATCCGATTTTATAGCTAATTCTTCAACGCCAAAGCTACACGAAGTGATGTGCTTGCTAATCTGCTGCCAATCGTCGGCAATGAGCTTGGCTACATGATACTGAGAGATCGGATTGACGATTGCCAATTCTCGCCGCCAGTCAGTCACCTTTGGAATACTGAATCTCTCGGGGTTTGTTTTGGGGTAATTCGGGTAGTTGTGCAGCGCAGACCACGCGGCTCCAATAGCACGACGATATTTTGCAAACTCGGCTGTTGTGAACGAGGGTGGCAACTCTTCAGGGAAATACCCCGCCCCCAGTAGCGCCTTCAATCGCTCGCTCTTAGACATGTCCCTCGCACGCGTAACGTCCACCCCATTTGCAGGCATTACACAGCGATATCGATCTATCAAGGCCTCTTCAAAAACGTGACCGCTTTCCTCGTGCTCTGCCGTCGTTGATATTTAGGATGTATTGCGCTTTTTCACAAACTCGGCGGGAGCCAGAGGAATTCGAACGTATCTATCGAAGTAACAGGGTAGGGTTCAAGGCGCCATAAGCGATGTCCGCTTTCCGGAAGTCATAATTGTCGGGCGAACGACCGAGATGAGGGCGCAAAGCTGCCATAGCGTTTGCGCTCCCGGCTCTTGAGATCCCATCAGGGGTGAGTAGCGGCCTGCACCATGGCAGAGTGAGGTCGCTAGAAAACTCTCTGGAGGCCAATCATGCCGATAACAGCAGA
>NZ_JBNWBX010000015.1:0-35808 GCF_053522705.1 Agrobacterium sp. 16-2014-1-2a | reverse complement strand
GGGATTTACGCTGGTAACGCGGGGTGGAGCAGCCCGGTAGCTCGTCAGGCTCATAACCTGAAGGCCGCAGGTTCAAATCCTGCCCCCGCAACCAATATCCCTGCGATCCCAATAAAGCCCCATCACGAGGCTTTTTGCGTTTTTGCCCTTCGATCGTCCTGGCTCGGCTCAATAGTTTATCAAGTATTGCCCTCTCGTTGAGGAACTCTGTTTTCCTCTTGCCAGAAGCAAACGTCAGGATCGCGGCCAGATTGCCGCGCAGTACGATCACCAGTTCCGCACCATCTGGCACGAGATCAATGCGGTTTACCAGCGTGAGAAGCTTGTCGGCCGCCTGTGCCCTCGTCTCCTCGTTGCAAAGCTGGTCGTGAAGAGCAGCGATCTCCTCATGATGAAATTTTGCCAGATTGGGATGCCGCAGGGGAGGTGGCTCCTCCGCTTTGCGGATCTCGGATTACATAGAGGTTTCCGATGACTATGACACGTTTTTCCTGCAGTGAAGTCGATCTTGACGTTAGCAAGGCAAAGAAAGCCGCCCAAGCGGGACCTGTGATCATCACCGATCGCGGCCGGCCATCTCGTGTGTTGATGACGTAACACGAGTTCGAGCGCCTCACCGGAAAGCGCAGCAACCTCGTCGAGGACGAAAGAGCACGAACGGCTGATCCCCACCAAATCTCGTCGCCATGTTGCACACCATTAACTGGCAAATACTCTGGTCTACAATGCTGGCGCGCAACGCGCCCTAAACAATCCTAAACCCGCGCTTCCAGAACCATGTTGAAAGGCCCGGTGAAGGCTCGCCTGACGCTGGAAAAGCCACCCAAACGAATGACCTCTGAGAGCTTAGCTTCGCCGGCCTGAGCTCCCAATCCTTCACCAACCTCCTGGTCAAGTGACGTTGGCACGCAGATCATGGTTGAAGCATTGTAGTAAAGGCGGCCGACAGGATTCATATTGTCCGCTGGGCGGTCGCCCGCGATAGGTTCGACGATCATCCAGGTGCCGTCCTTTTTAAGGATACGAGACATGTGCCCCGCACACCCACGCGGATCACCCATATCATGCAGACAGTCGAAACTGGTGATGAGATCGAAATCCGTATCCTTGATGTCTTTGGCCGTCGCCGCCACGAATTTCACCCGGTCGTCCACCCCATGGCTTCGGGCATGCTTGTTGGCCTCTTCTATGGATGGCTCGTGGAAGTCATAGCCTGTGAAGCTGGCGTTGGGGTATGCCTCGGCCATAAGAATTGTCGAGAAGCCGACGCCACAGCCGACATCGGCGACCCGGGCGCCTTTCTCCAGTTTGTCCTCAACGCCATGAAGGGCGGGCAGCCACGATTGGACAATATTGTTCACGTATCCCGGCCGAAAGAACGCGCCCGTTGCGCAGAATAGGCAACCTGCAGTGTCACCCCATCGCACCCCGCCGCCGGTCCGGAAGCTGTGCTCAACCTTGGGCTCTCCCTCGATCATCGCCGCGACCAGATCGAAAGCTCCTTCGAGATAGACGGGGCTGTCCTTGTTGACGAACACCATGGCCTGCTCGGGTGAGAGACTGAACATCCCCGAACCGCTGTCGTAGTCGATGTAGCCGTTTGCCGCCTGTGCCAGCGCCCACTCCCTGACGTAGCGTTCCAACAGGTTACCGGAGGCTGCCGCAAGGCCTGTGGATGTTAGCGGTCCGGCGCGGTGCAACGTATCGAACAGGCCCAATCTCAAGCCAATCCTGACAGTTGGAACACTGAAGGCTCCCCCTAGATCGCCCAGCATTTTGCCAATAAAAGAATTCAGTTTTGTTTCGTCGAGCTGTGTCATTTCATTCCCCCCAATTAATTGAGTTGGCGGGCAAAGGCTGACCGAAAATTTACGCGTCAGTGAATGCTCGTAGGCGACGTAAGATAGCCGAATACCCTGAATTTGTCACGCAAACCAATATCGCTCTATCGGTGGTCCGCTCCTGACTAGCGTTACAGGTAAGAGTGATGGACGATGGCGCGGGGAAGTCGTAAACTGGCTTGAAGACCAGGCAACGATATACTCCCGGGAGGAAGCAATGCCTATCTTCATGGACCGGCACGAGCTTGCCGGAGTTTCAGCGGCGGATATCGCCGCGGCACACCTTAAAGATCTCAACATTCAGGATCAGTACGGCGTCAGGTTCCTGACCTACTGGTTTGATGAAAGGCGTGGTACGGCCTTTTGCCTTATCGATGCTCCAGACGCTGAAACTGCGCAGTGCGTACATCGGGAAGCCCACGGATTTGTCGCCAGTGAAGTTGTGGAAGTCGCTCTGTCCGCTGTGGAAGCGTTTCTCGGGCGAATACAGGATCCCTTGTCGCTTGCTACCATCTCGAAAGATATGGATGCCGGCCACCGTGCGATCCTGTTCACTGATATTGTCGGTTCAACCGAGATGACGGCCCGCCTTGGCGATCGTATGGCGGCGGAACTAGTCCGCGCACACGATGCCCTGGTTCGCGGTTGTCTCGGGCGACGGTCGGGGCGGGAGGTCAAGCACACCGGCGACGGCATAATGGCTGTATTCTCGTCCGTACCGTTTGCCGTGGATTGCGCCATTGATATCCAACGCGAGTTCCATCGCTACAACAGCGGCAATGGTGAGCCCATTCACATCCGCATTGGACTGGATTGTGGTGAGCCGATCGAGGACAGCAATGATTTCTTCGGTGCGACAGTGCAACTGGCAGCCAGGCTCTGTGCCGCGGCCGAGAGCGACCAGATCCTGATATCGGACAAGACCTTCCAAGAATATGGCAGCGCCGATGTCCTCGTCCATGGCAATCAATACAGACTGAAAGGATTTGCCGAGCCGGTCATCGCCTATCGTTGCGAGTGGCTGCACTAGCGACGTGATTTGAAATCTGATGTAGAAATGACCATCAAATGGTGATCTGCGCGGAGCCACCGTGCGGTTTGTTCGGTCGGGCAACACCGCCCTGATGTCTGGCGAGGTGTGGAAACCTGCCCCACCGCCGGGCGGCCGCTCTGCGAAGCCGGAAAACTCTAGCCTCAGCTGGTCCAGAAACCTGGGGCGGTTCAAAATGGGCCGGACTCTAATTTATTCTGGAGGAAATTCTCAGTGGCAGGTCACGGTCACTTTGCAATTCAATGTCGCCTTGGTTGGGAGCATATTGATGAAAAGTTCGGCATTAGATAGAAAAACCACAGAATTCCATTTCAGGCACTGATTTCCATGGCTAATTTGGGAAATCTATAAACGTTGCATGGCATCGGCCGCAAATAATGTACGTTGCGCCGCCAAGCGGTACGCTGCAATGGCGCTGGCAAGAGCGCGATCAAGGATCGATGGAATGGACTTGGCGTATCGCCTCCCGGAGGAATTCTTCACAGAGCGGTTTCTAGTCAGGCGGGTTCAACCATCTGATGGCGACGCAATCTTTGCTGGTTGGGCAACTGATCGTGAAGTGACGAAATATCTCACTTGGCGTCCGCACACAGACCTTTCCCAGACGCAGGAAGCTGCGGAACGCTCCTATCTGGAGTGGGAAGGTGGCTCCACGTTTCCAGCGGTCATTTGCCGACGCGAAGTGCCGAGCGAACTTGTTGGAAGGATTGACGCGCGACTGGCGGGACCGCGAGTTTCCTACGGTTGGCTTGTCCGGAAGGATCACTGGGGACAGGGCGTTGCGACTGAAGTGGTAAAATGGGCAATCGAGCATGCCCTTACCCATCCGATGATCTATCGCACCGAGGCAGCTTGTGATTTCATGAACGTGGCCTCAGCACGTGTGATGGAAAAGGCTGGTATGACCCAGGAAGCGTTGCTTCGGCGGTATCTTTTCCATCCAAATTTGTCGAACGAACCAAGGGACGCTTTCCTGTATTCCAAAGTTCGCTGAGACCGTCCCGGGTTACCAGTCCGGCTGTAGCTTTCCGCATAAACCAACTGGGTCTCTCACGACCGACTCCTATGCGAAATCCAAGGTAAAACCTGGATCATGTTCAGGATGATACGCATACAGCTCTAATCTCCCCGCGGCCTTCAGTCGCCGGACGGTGTCAACATCAGGATGCGCCCACCCTAATCGTGGCGATTCTTCACGAATGAATGGATCTCATGAAGCTGTTGGCTAATCGTGTGAACGAATGATATTTCGGTGAAGGGAGATTATCTGCGCGAGACGGATAAATCGTTGTTATAGCATGGTCGCAAAGAGGGGCGCCTGTTTGAACCCGCCTAAAGGCGTAGTCTTGGATTAGAATTGTTGGATAGCATCGCTAATTTCACTTCTCGCTCATGACGCCTCCGCCATCGCTGCATAGATGGCCCGACTGATATCGGTAGAAAACCGCCCGGCGCCAGACATGCCTTCAAATGCGGTATTGGTCAGGGCCACAACTGTCAGGCCGTTGCTTGGGTCAGTGAACCAGCTATGCCCGTAGGCCCCGCCCCAGCGCCAGGTGCCTGCCGGCTCGGCCACGCCTGCGGCCTGGCTGTCGCGCAGCACCGAAAAACCGAGACCATAGCCCCAGCCCGGCGATCCCTCGATGTCGATCCCGGCTATCTGGTCACGCGCCATCACGGACGCATGATCGGCAGTCATCATATCACCGCCGCCCTGCCGTAACGCTTCTATCAGCTGCAACAAATCTAACGCTGTGCCGACCATACCGGCGCCGCCTGAAGGAAAAGCCTTGGTATCAAACACCCGTGATGGATCCATCATGACGCTTGCCATACCGGGGAGCAATGGCAAGCAGTCCGGTTCGTGCATCCGGCGGGGACGTGGCGTGGCGTCCGCGTATGCAGCCGTAACCCGGGATGGATCGGAAAGCGCAAAACCGGTATCCTTAAGACGGAGCGGCTCGGTGACGAGCGTGCGGATGGATTCCGGCAAGGCGAGCCCTGTTGCCGCCTCAATCACCGCACCCACAACATCTATCCCCAACGAATAGCGGAATGCCGACCCCGGAGCGAAGGAGAGGGGGACGCCGGCAAGGCGCCGGATGTTGTCGGCAAGCGTCAGGTCGGAGCGGTCCATACCGTCCGACACGCCTGCTTGGGCGAGAGGCCCGCCTTCCGGCTCAAAAAAGCCGTAGCTGAGCCCTGCGCTGTGACTGAGCAGATGACGCAAGGTGATAAGAGCCGGTCGTCCCTCGAAGGTCGGCGTGAACGCCGGTAGCCATTCCGTGATTGGTCGATCGAGATCCAGTATCCCGCGACTGACCAACGCTAGGGCAGCCGCGGCGGAGAAGAGTTTCGAGACGGAGGCCAGTCGGAAGATAGCGTCAGTTCGCATCTCCGTGCCGGCATCCCGGTCGGCGAGCCCTGCTGCGCGGCAATATATTGTTTTGCCGTCGAGCGCGACAAGGACGACAGCACCGACGATGCGTTCGGCTGCAATCGCGCCGTCTATCACAGCGTCCAGGCGCGATACGATCGAAGAATTTGAGGATGTCATGAGAATTTCCTTTGGATCAGGGATTGGCAGCCGGTGGGAAGGCATGATGGCGTGCAAGAAGTGTTGTGATGAATGCCGGGACGAGGAGGATAAGAATGGCTGGGGCGAAGCCGCCAACGCCACTCTGCTGCAGGATCAACCCGCCGACGATACCGCCACCGGCGATGGCCAGGTTCCAGGCGGTGACCAACATGGATTGAGCAACATCCGCAGCATCGCCTGCGGTATTCGAAAGAGCGGTCTGAAACAGCGTGGCGGTTCCGCCAAAAGCGAGGCCCCAGACCGCGATTGCACCGTAGACAACCGCTGGGTTCTCACCCCATAGCCCAAGCGCCAGCGCTGCAAGCCCGAACAAAGCGATGCTGGCGAGCGACAGGCTTCGCAGTTGACGGTCAATCAGGACACCGACGATCCAGATGGCTGCCAGTGCTGTCGTGCCGAAGACCAGAAGCACAAGATCGGTCCGCGCTGCCATGCCGGCCTCGACCAAGAACGGGGCGATATAGGTGTACAGGATGTTGTGAGCGAGGACGAAGGCAATGGTGACGAACAGGACCGGGCGCACGCCGGGCAGAGTAAACACCGTGCCGAGCCCGCGGCGACGCTCCATAGGCTGGCCTCCGAAGTCCGGCACCTTTGCGATAACCCAAACAACCAGTACCAGAGTCAAGCCGCTGATGAGGCCAAAACACGCCCTCCACCCGAGGAGGGTGCCCAGAAAAGTACCGGCCGGAATGCCAAGCGACAGCGCGAGCGGCGTGCCCACCATGGCCACCGCGATAGCCCGTCCCTTTAGTGCCTCGGGCACCATGCGTGCCGCATAGCCTGCGAGCAACGCCCAGAGCAACCCGGCCGAAACGCCGGCACAAAATCGTGCGACCATCGTCAGCAGATAGCTAGAGGAGACGGCTGTAACTGTATTGGCGATTGCGAAACCGGCGATGGCAGCGAGGAGTAACCGCCGCCGTCGTATGCCTTGCGTCGCCGCCGTCAGCGGGATCGCGGCGATGAGCGATCCAATCGCGTAGATCGTCACCATCTGGCCCACCAGTGCGGCCGACACGGCAAGGCCCGCGCCGATCTGCGGCAGCAAAGCTGCGGGCAACGCCTCGGTCAGAATGGTGATGAAGCCGGCCATGGCGAGTGCGAGCAGGCCCGAGAGCGGCAGACGACGAGGTTGGGGCGGGTCGACGGGGGACGCGGCGAATAAGTGCATGTTTGTCATGCCTTGACCATAAGCCGGTCTCCGCGATTGGAGAATTATGCTAGAGTTCTCATCATATCGGACATAGATGTCCGCAATAGGGACCAGTGGATGGAACATCTCGGCGCATTGAATGCCTTCGTTCAAACGGCAGATTGCGGTAGTTTTGCGGGTGCAGCCGCGAGGCTTGGCGTTTCTGGCTCGGCCATCGGCAAGGCGGTCGCGCGGCTGGAAGAGCGGCTTGCCGTTCGCCTCTTCCATCGCTCGACGCGCTCGTTGACGCTGACTGCGGAAGGAGCTCTGTTCCTCGATCGCTGCCGCCGCATATTCAGCGAGATCGAGGCCGCTGAACTGGAGCTGTCGCAAATCCGTCAGGCGCCGCGCGGACGTCTTCGTGTTAGCCTGCCACTAATCGGCATGCTGATGATGCCCGCAGTCATGGCCTTCATGTGTGCCTATCCCGAGATCGAGCTTGACCTCGACTTCACCGACCGGCTGGTGGATGTGATCGACGAAGGTTTCGATGCCGTGGTCCGCACCGGCGAAGCCCGGGACTCGCGATTGATGATGCGTCGGGCAGGGGCATTCTCGCACCGGATCGTCGGATCGCCCGATTATCTCGCGGCGCGTGGCGTGCCTTCGACGCCCGACGATCTGCTCGGTCACGCCTGCCATCATCACAAATATCCGTCCACCGGCAAGCTGGAGCGCTGGCCGATGGTGGCGGACGGCGCGGCCCTGGAACTTGTTCTTCCCGTGACATCGGTAGCAAGCACGCTCGAGCCGCAGATCTGCTTGGCCGAGGGAGGCTTCGGGCTTGCATGCCTGCCGCAATTCGCGATCCGGGAGCAGCTCCGGCGAGGTACGCTGGTCAGCGTGCTTGAGGACTATATGCAAGAGGTCGGTGCCTTCCATATCCTCTGGCCGGCAAACCGGCATCCCTCGCCGAAGGTGTCCGCCTTCGTCTCCTTTATGGCTGAAAACCTTCTGCGTGAGCAACATAGGTGATTTGTCATTCGCGCGTTCGCACCACGCCTCGCGGCCTTAGGCCTCACTGGCGGCAACTGACGTTCGCTTGAAAGGAACAGGAGATCGTCCGGGCCTACGTGGCCAGCGTAAAGGTCAAGGCGCGCGACGATATTTCCGCCCATTCCGAAGGTCGCTCGCCAGCACTCGGCCAGCCGCCTGGGGCATGGCGTTCAGCGGTCGATTCGAGGCGGGTTTCGATCTTTTCGATCACCGATGAGCTTGCATACGGCATGATCGAACGTCAATGGGGTCGCATCATCACCATCGGTTCATCGGGCATCGCGCGGCCCATTGCCGGTTTCGCCCTGTCGAAAGCGGTTCGCGCCGCGGTCGCCGGGTGGTCGAAAACGCTGTCGACGCAGCGCGCGCCTCACTGGTCACGGTCAACATGATCCTGCCTGGCCGGAGTGACACCGACCGCGTTCGCGTGCCGGATGACATCAGGGCTAGAAACACCGCGCTTGAGCTAGCTGCCGTGCAGGAAGCGTCGCGAACGGACATCCCCCGGAGAGAACGAGTTCAATCATGGTCGGTCAAATATGCGTAGCTCGGGCTTGATCTCAAACTGGTAAGAACACCGATACCATGGTCAGCAACCAAAAATTCGAATCTTCCCGGTTCAAGACTAAGGGGGACATAACCGGTGTCGTTTTGTTGACTGCGGTCGACCACTTTGGCCCAGAGTCCGTAAAGCGCTGCGACGAATTTACTACTGTGGTCGCTGGAAAAAACCGGCGCTGGTACTAAGCCGCTTAAGTCGATTGACCATGTCTGTGCAAGCGTCGGGGTTTGAAACCAACATGGTGACGGGCATTAATCCGAACGGATGTAGTTCTTCGAAAAACCACGTACCTTCCCGATGAGTAATAAAGTGACCGAAATGCCGAGGGTCCAACCACCTCGACCCGTTGCGGCCCCGCAGGTGCGCGGGAAAGATATGAATCAGCTCAAGGAATGCGCCTAAGGACGGTACACGATGGCAGGTCGGCCACGTCCACTGCGCTGTTCTGCAGGGCCAAGGAAACATCGTCGGTGAAATCGTTTGTGAGCGCTTCGATGAGTCACCTTTGGACTGATACCGTATCTTGGTCACGGTAGCGACCGCGAATAAAGAGGACCTCTTCGTTAAGGTTGTGCTCCAGCAACTCGGCGCTAACACGAGCAATTCATCGGGAACGTGCCGTGATGCTTCGGAGACGATTTCCAGCCCACGGTTGACGGCAAGCTTGTTCAAAGTCCGCTAATGTCTTACCGGTCGTGTGGCTCTGAATGCCTTCAATTTCTTCCAGCATTTCCGCCAGAACAGGCTCTACTTTTCGCTCTACCATCAAAATGCTCGAACAGCCGATTGGTCGTTGTCGCGGCGAAGCATGGGATGGTGGCTATTGCGAGTGGTCACATCGACCTCTATGGCCAGCTTTTCTTCAAAAAGCTGCTTAACCCAAGTAGGTCCAGAAGCGAGAACTTTTTGGAAGGGTCTTAATCAATGAAAACGTCTAAATCGCTGGAAGAGCCGGCTTCATCCCGCGCTGTTGATCCAAATAGATAAGGCCCGTCCCGCCGATGCCGTTTATGGCGCGATCGTGCTTCTTTAAGCGTTGGATGGCAATGGTTCGGTCCATGACCCAAATGTTATATCAACCTCCGAAAACCATCTACATGCTTTACCTATTACAGACCGGGCGACATGATCGGGCCAAAGAGAGCTGCTGCGCAGCCTGCCCGGTCTGATCCTGGAGTGAATTTAGTCCATCCCGTCTTTCTCAGCCCGGTTCACGATATGGGTAAAGCGGCGGTGGATACCGATTTCCATGGCCAGCATTCGGCCGACGATGCGTTGATAACTGTCGATGTCAGTGGTTTCCACCGTCAGGAAATAATAGACGCCACCGCCACTGACTAGCAGGACACAATTTCCGCTTTGGCGCTGACAGCGCTCTAGAAGCGTTTGAAAACCACCGGCGATGGCTGGCCAGTGTTACGTCCATCAGCACCCAAACGGGCGGTTGTTCAGCCCTTGATAAGCGGGCGTGAAAACCAGTGACCACACCTTGTGCCTCAATCCGTTTCAATCGCGCCCAAGCCGGGGTGGTCGACAAACCAAGGGCTATGCCGGCGTCTGTTTGGTCAGGCGTCCGTGGAGCTTCATTGCCTCGATAATGCGCAGGCCTATTACATCCAGTTTCAGTTCTTCCTCCATGGGCCGCCGCAGACAGGTGCAGCGTGATGTAAGCGGGGTGGCTCGAACATGTTTTCATGATGCATATCGAAACATGCTTGACTATGATTTTTACATATGAAATGTTTTTTGCATCAACATAAAACAAGAGGGCGAACTTATGTCACTGTCGAAACCGGCCTTGCGTGCTTTATTTGCATCTGTGGCCCTGACTCTTCCCGGATTGGCTGTAGCCAATACGCTGAACGTGCAGATTACCGCTGATATCAGAAGCTCCCAACCGGGCATAAACCGCGATGCTGGCACGGATTCCGTCATGCTCAACGTGGTTGAAGGGCTGGTTGCTGCAGGTGAAAAGGGTGAAGTTCGCCCGATGTTGGCTAAGGAATGGACGGTATCCGACGATGGAAAAACCTATACATTTACGCTGCGTGACGGCGTGAAATTCCACAATGGCGAGACGATGACCGCTTACGATGTGCAGTGGAGCCTCGAGAAGCTCATTCGTGACCCGGAATTCAGCTGCAAGACATTTTTTGATGGGAGTCGCGACGCAAAGGTCCAGACAATCGTGGCGAAGGAAAACACGGTTATTGTTACGCTTGATCGTCCCGATGCGATGTTCCTGAACTACATGGCGCAGGCGCAGTGTGGATCCACCGGTATCGTGCACCGTGCCTCGTTCGGAGATGACGGCAAGTGGAAGGCGCCAGTCGCCACCGGTCCGTTTGAGTTCGGCGAATGGAAACGCGGGCAAGGACTGACACTGAAGAAATTCGCTGACTATTCTATCTCAGGAGAGCAGCCCGACGGTTACGGCGGACGCAAGGAAGTTCTTGTTGATGAGGTGAAATATGTTGTTGTGCCGGACACCGCAACGGCGGTGGCCGGTCTCAAAAGTGGCGCTCTTGATGTGCTGCCCTACCTGCCGCCGGGTGAGGCCGCAAAGTTGAAGGACGAAAAGGACTTCAACATTGTTGCAGCTCCTCACGGTGGCCTCGTGACCATGCTGTTCCAGACCGCCGATCCGTTGATGTCGAAGGTTGCAATGCGTCAGGCTGTCATTGCCGCGCTGGATACACCGCAGATCGTTGATTCCGTAACCTACGGGCTGGGTGTTCCCAACAATTCGCTCGTTGCGTCCGGCTCGCTTTATCATACGGCGGCACATGACAAGGGTTACAGTTATGACCCTGATGCCGTGAAGGCACTGCTGGCCAAGGCCGGTTACAAAGGCGAGAAGATCAACATTCTCACCAACCGTCGCTCGGCCATCAACTATGATACCGCAATCATCGCGCAGGCCATGTTGCAGTCTGCCGGTATCAATGCGGAAATCGAAGTTCTTGAATGGGCAAGCCAACTCGACCGCTTCAATAGCGGTAAATACCAGATCATGGCATTCAATTATTCCAACCGCACCGAGCCGGCGCTCGCCTATCAGACGGTTGTCGGTTCGAAAGCCGAGAAGGCCAATGCTGTCTGGGATGATGCTGATGTTAGCAAACTCGTCAATCAGGCGCTGCAGGAAACCGATCAGGCAAAACGTCAGGCGATCTTTGATGACCTGCATACCCGTTTTCTGGAGCAGGCACCTTTGGTCATGCTCGCTAACGGTCTCGATGTCGGCGTGTCCGGCCCGAAGGTAAAGGGATATCGCACCTGGCAGGGCTTCGCCCGCTTCTGGGGTGTTGAGAAAACCCAGTGAGAATGACTGGCGGATACTGACCATGCTGAAATTTGCCCTGAGCCGATTATTGTCGGCAGTCCCCACCCTGTTCATCGTCTCGGTGGCGGTGTTTGGCCTCATCCGCCTGATACCCGGCGACCCGGCCAGTCTGATGCTCGGCGATCTCGCCGATGCGGATGCGCTGGCCGCCGCCCGCAGGTCGATGGGACTGGATAAACCCGTGCCACTGCAATTTGTCATCTGGCTTGGCAATGCCGTGCAAGGTGACCTCGGCCACTCTGTGCTGAATGGCCAGCCGGTGCTTGATCTTGTGTTGCAGCGTTTTTCGACCAGTGCGTGGATGGTGCTGATTGCAGTTGGTCTTTCCGTTCTTATTGCCGTGCCACTCGGCATGGCGGCGGCATGGAAACAGAATGGGGGACTTGATCTTGCTATTGTTGCGATGTCCACTTTGCTGCTTTCAATCCCGACCTTCTGGTTGGGATTGATGATCCTGCTCGGCTTCGGTCTCAAACTCGGCTGGTTACCGGTACTGGGTTATGTTTCGGTCACTGACGACCCGATTGCCGGATTGATCTACCTGATCATGCCAGTGGCAACTCTGGTGCTACATGAAGTAGGCATTATCGTTCGTATGGCCCGTGCCTCGACGCTTGATGTGCTGCGGCTGGATTACATTACTCATGCCCGCGCCAAGGGGTTGGGTGAGGCGGCGGTGCTTCTGCGCCATGCGGCACGTAATGCTTTTGGCCCAACCTGGACGCTTATTGGCTTGGTTCTAGGCAACCTTCTTGGCGGTGTTGCCGTGGTGGAAACCGTGTTCACCATTCCAGGCCTCGGTAGACTGATCGTCGATTCCATTTACGCTCGTGATTACGCCGTCGTGCAGGGTTGCTTGCTGTTTGTGGCCGTCACTTACCTGCTCGTCAATCTGCTGGTTGACCTGCTCTATCCCCTGTTCGATCCGAGAGTGACTGCAGAATGAAACGCCATCAACGAAACCGTATCCTCGGCGGCGCCCTTCTCGCCTGTTTTCTCGGGGCGGCGCTTGCCGGACGCATCTGGACACCTTTCGATCCGATGCGCATCGATCTGCGCTCCAAGCTGCAGGCACCAAACGCTACTCATTGGCTTGGCACCGATGAATTCGGTCGCGACGTGTTGTCTCGGCTAATGACAGCAGCAGGAACCAGTGTCTCTATTAGCCTCGTGACGGTGTGCATTGCAGTTCTCGCCGGCGTGTCGTTTGGTGTTCTGGCGGGTTACGCCCGTGGCTGGACGGACCGCGTCATCATGGCATTGAACGATGCGCTACTGGCTTTTCCCAGCATGTTGCTGGCTCTGGCATTGCTGTCGATTACCGGTGCCAATATGTACGGCATCATTCTGGCGCTCGGCATTGCCTATACGCCCTCCATGGTGCGGGTGGTGCGCGGTTCGGTGCTGTCACTGCGTGAACGGGAGTTTATAGAAGCGTCCCGCATCATGGGCAATTCGGCTGTCTATACCATGTTCCGCCACATAGTGCCGAACTGCCTTGGTCCGGTAATCGTGCTGGCAACCTCCATGTTCGGATCGGTCCTGCTGACTGAGAGTGCACTCAGCTTCCTTGGTCTTGGTGTGCCTCCGCCAGCGCCGACTTGGGGCAACATGCTGGCCAGTGGCCGTCCCCACATCGCCGAAGCTGTCTGGCTCGGCATCTTCCCGGGTCTCTGCATCTCCCTGTCACTACTTGGCATAAATCTGTTCGGAGATGCGATCCGCGATCGTTTCGACCCCCGCATGCGAGGATTGTAAGCAATGAAACAGCCTCTTATTCAGGTCGAAAATCTTAGCCTTTCCGTAAACGGTATTGATGACCACCGTATCGTAAGCGATGTTTCGTTCAGCGTTGGTGCGGGTGAAATCGTCGGTATTGTCGGCGAAAGCGGTTCGGGAAAAACCATGGTGGCACGTAGTCTCATGGGTCTCCAGCCACCCGCTATCGCCATCTCGGGCGGCGATATCCGTTTTGAAGGCCGCTCTGTACCATCAATGAAAGGTAAGGAAATCCGCGCATTGCGTGGCTCCCGGCTGGGCATGGTGTTTCAGGAACCAATGACCTCGCTCAATCCGTCGATGACCATTGGCAAGCAGCTTGAAGAGCCACTGAAACTTCACACACGGCTGGACGCCGCTGCACGGCGCGCCAAAATTCTTGAGATTTTGCGGCGGGTCGGCATTCACGATCCCGAAGGTGCGTTGCTGGCATTCCCGCATCATTTTTCAGGCGGCATGCGCCAACGCATGATGCTGGCATCTGCCATGCTGCTGCGACCATCCCTGCTGATTGCGGACGAGCCGACGACAGCGCTTGACGCGCTGGTACAGCGCGAGGTGCTGGAACTGATGCTCGAGATGGTGCGGAGTGAAAACACGGCACTGTTGATGATCAGCCACGACCTGCCCATGGTGGCGCGCTACTGCGACCGCGTCATCGTCATGCGGCAGGGGGAAATTGTCGAGCAGGGTCCGGTTGCGGACATCATTTCCAATCCACGCCATTACTACACACGCGAATTGCTGCAATCCATGCCGATGCGTGGGCCGTTGAGAGACATTGATCCGCAATCAAAGCCCGTCATGGAAGTGCGCGGCATTGAGGTCACATACAGTGCCCGCGCAGGTTTTATGGCGCCGCGAAAGACCAAAAAGGCTTTGCATGGTGTCGACCTTGTCGTGCGGCCGGGTGAAATCGTGGCGCTGGTCGGTGCCTCCGGTTCCGGCAAGACAACGCTTGGCCGTTGTATTGCCGGGCTGGTGCCTGCCTCTGCCGGCCGCATTTTCTTTGCCGACGAAGAGGTGAAGCCGGATTCGCCCGTGTGGCGCAACTACCGTCTCAATTGCCAGATGATCTTCCAGGACCCGTTCGGCTCGCTCGATCCGCGCATGAAAACACGCGATATCGTGGCGGAAGCCTTGCGTCACGACACCACATCGACGCGGGAAGAAAAGCTGTACCGCACCCGCACCATTCTGGAAGAAGTGGGGCTCGACGGGCGTTATTCTGACCGGTTCCCGCACGAGCTTTCCGGCGGCCAGCGTCAGCGCGTGGCAATTGCGCGTGCCATTGTCGGACGGCCGCAGTTCGTGATCGCTGATGAGGCGGTGTCGGCGCTTGACGTTACTGTGCGTGCCAGAGTGCTGGAACTGCTGGCTGATCTTCAAAAACGATATGGTTTTTCGTGCCTGTTTATCAGCCATGACCTCGGTGTGGTCGAACAGCTCGCCGACCGGGTGGTGGTGATGCGTGATGGCGCTATCGTTGAGCAAGGCAATCGCGACGACATTTTTGATGCTCCGCAGTCGGAATATACGCAGGCCTTGCTGTCCGCCATTCCAACACTAACCCGCACCGAAACCGGCGTTTCGCTGAACTGGCGTTTCGCAGAAACGGAAAAACAGCAGGCGGACGCATTGCAATGAAATTGACAGCAGTAACTACGGATCTGCCAGGGGCAACACCCGCCTCGCGGGGCACAGACCCAGCGATAATCCTCGCCATGCTAGACGAGATCGAACGTCACGATCTCGAACTGCATAGCCTTCTCGTCTGGCAGGATGGTGCACTGATCACCAGCGCTTACTGGGCACCTTATTCACTTGCCCGCCCGCATATGATGCATTCCGTGACCAAAAGTTTTACCTCCATGGCTGTTGGTTTGGCCGTGTCGGATGGTCTGCTGTCGGTCGATGATGCGGTGCTGCAATTTTTCCCTGACTATGCAGGACCGGTCGACGATAACCTGCGGGCCATGAAGGTACGGCATCTGCTGACCATGACCAGCGGTCATGGGCGCGGCATTTCTGGAGGCTCCTGGCGGCGGGTGCTTTCAAGCTGGGTGGATGATTTCCTGCGCCAGCCCACACCCCACAATCCTGGAGAAGTTTTTGTCTACGACAGTGCTGCAAGCTACATGCTGTCAGCCATCGTGCAGCAGGTCACGGGACGGATGATCGCGGAATATCTCTCTGAGCGGATATTCCAGCCGATGGGCATGTCTACGAATATGACATGGGACACAGGCACTGACGGCGTCAACACCGGCGGCAATGGCCTCAGTTGCACCAGTGAGGACATGCTGAAGCTAGGCATACTGCACTTGCAGGGCGGTGAATGGCAGGGCCGACAGCTTCTGCCCCGGCAATGGGTGCAGGCCGCAACCGGCATGCAGATCCGGGACGTGGTACTCGGTGTTTTCACAGGAGACCACTATCTCGGCCCGGACGAAGTCGGAGATGGTCAAAAGGTTAGCCGGCGTGAAGGCTACGGATATCAATGGTGGCGTGGCCCCCATAACAGTTTTTCCGCCAATGGCCTGTTTGGCCAATATTGTATCGTCCTGCCGGAAGAAAATGCCGTCTTAGCATTTACCGGCGGGTTGGAAGACAGTGATCGCCGTGTCCATCAGCTTATTTATGACGTACTGCGTCCAGCACTCGGCAAAGGCGGTGGCACCCCTGAGAGCGCCGAGAAACTGGACGCACGTCTGGCTGGATTGCGGCTAAAAAATTTTGCAGACATGGCGTTTTCGGCGGAAAAAGTGCCGTGCGGCACATGGATGGTCGAACCCAACGATCAAGCTATCGAAAGCATCGCTCTTGCCGCCAACAATAACGAACTGAGTGTCACTCTTCGCTATGCGGATGGTGAACATCAAGTGCGGGCAGGATGCGGTTTTTACATTGAAACTGTTACCACAATACCCGGCGCAAAACTGCACCATTCCTACCAGCCAGTCGGCGGATTGAGGGTCTTGGCCTCGGCCCGGCTTCTTGAAAATGACGGTGCCGACACGGGTCTGGAAATGGATTGGATATTCGTTGAAACGGCGTTTCGCGATACTGTTCGCTTACGCTTTACAGACGGCTCTATCATCCTTTCGAGGCGGGTAAATGTCAATTCATCCGAGCTTGAATTTCCTGACATCAAGGGGCAACTGCTGGAGCAGCATGCAAGGGAGAAACAGCATGGTTGACAATGAACCGGTTGCGATTTCTCACATGACGCATGAGACATTTGCGCAGCGTATGAAACGCCCCGCAGTCATTCTCATTCCGCTTGCTTCGCAGGAAGAGCAGGGGCCGCACGCGCCGATGGGTGATTTCATGCTGACCGAACGGCTAGCGGAAATGAGCGCCCGGGCGGGGGACGGGCTGACAGCGCCTGTGCTGCCGTTTGGCCATGCTGAATTTTTCCGGGCGATAGCCGGTGGAATTCAATTGCGTGCTGCGACGTTCACCGCTGTGCTTGAGGATATCCTGACCTCCTTCCTTGATCACGGTTATGAACAGCTGCTGATTTTCAATGGTCACACAACGAATGCACCGCTGATCGATCAGGTTTGCCGCAAGTTGCGCCGTGAAAAAGGGGTGCTGATACCGGCACTGAACATTTGGCAGAGCTTGCCGGATGGCCTGTGGAAGACACTTTACGGTGATGACGCCGCGCGCGCGCGCGGTCACGGCGGTGAACCGATGACTTCGGTCTATATGCATCTTTTTCCCGAACTGGTTCGAACAGAGGCGATGCGCGATCCCGCGCCGCGTGGCAGCGTGTTCGGTCTGCCCGTTGGTGGTGTCTCTGCCACTCGTTTTGAGGGAATACCGGTCCAGATACCGCTTGACTGCACCGAGGTCGATCCGGCCGGTATGCTCGGTGGTCGGGCCTCATTGGCAAGTGCTGAATATGGTCAGGTGATTTGTGGCCATATAGTTCGCCATACTGCGCGGTTGATGCGCCATCTCGCCGGTTTCGATCCACGAAATGCCGTACAGCCTTTTGAGGCATCTGTCGCAGTGCCGTCGCAAGGAGAAAGCCATGACTGAATTACGTATCGGTGCAATGCCGGTTACGCCTCCCCAGGTGGTTATCGAGGCGTTGCAGCAGATTGAAACGGCCAGTGTCGGGCATCTGCGTCATACCGGTTTCATGACCGGTTCTATTCAAGCGGTCTTGCCGCAGCAACAGGCCCGTGCCGGTGTTGCCGTCACGCTCGCCATTCCCGCCATGTGCTCGACGCTGTTGCATTACGCGCTAAGCCAGGTGCGCCCCGGCGACATGCTGGTAATTGATCGGTTGGGTGACAGCCGCCATGCCTGCCTTGGCGGTGCGGTTGCACGGGCTGCGCGCATGGCAGGTGTTGCCGGTGTCATCATTGACGGGCCGTGTACCGATGTCGCGGAAATCATCGCCGAAGGGCTGCCCGTCTGGTGCCGCGGTGTTTCGTCTGTCACCACCCGCCAGCTTGATCTTGGTGGCACATTCAATCGACCGATCGCCTGTGGTGGTGTGCCGGTTTTGCCGGGCGATATCGTATTGGCGGATGCTTCCGGCGTGGTGGTGCTGCCCGCAGATGAGGCGGCAGACATAGCTGATATCTGCATAGCCCGTGAGACAC
This sequence comes from Agrobacterium sp. 16-2014-1-2a, assembly GCF_053522705.1. NCBI lineage: Bacteria > Pseudomonadati > Pseudomonadota > Alphaproteobacteria > Hyphomicrobiales > Rhizobiaceae > Agrobacterium > Agrobacterium sp. 16-2014-1-2a. The sequence goes on along the minus strand of NZ_JBNWBX010000015.1, from coordinate 17,817 downwards.
GTGTTGCCCGCACCATGCAGCGGCTGCTCGATGGCGAAAAGCTCGGTGACATCACCCGCGCGGTGGACAAGTTGAACGCGCGCCTCAAGCCAGGCGCAACGGAAGGAACACAAAAGTGACCCCGCTCTATGGCCAGTTGCAAGATATAACGCTGGAGGGCGTACTTTCGGTGATTGCACCCCGCACGCCTCTGGCTCCGATGGTGTTTGACAGCCCCCATAGCGGTCTGGACATGCCTAGGGGATTCCACCCTGCTGTTTCCGCAGAGCGAGTGAGAATAGCCGCAGACACCCATATCGATGATCTGTTTTCGTCGGCATGTGATGTCGGTGCGCCGTTATTGAGCGCGCGTTTTCCCCGCAGTTTTCTCGATGTGAACCGGTCCTTGCTCGATATGGACACCCAGCTTGTGGACGGTGATTGGCCTCATCCAGTGCGTGAAAGCGCAACGGCGAAACGCGGCATGGGGTTGATGTGGCGTTACGCCTGGGGCGATGAGCCAATGTATGCGGCACCCATGAGTGTGGCGGAAGCTGAGACGCGGATCGTCACCTACTGGCAGCCCTACCATGAACATTTGGCTGGCCTGCTGAATGCCGTCTACAGCCGGTTTGGCCGTGTTTATCACATCAACTGCCATTCGATGACCGCCGTTGGCCATGCGATTTCGTCTGATCCGGCGGGAACGGTGCGGGCAGATATTTGCCTTGGCGATTTGCACGGCGGGTCAGCCTCCAGCGAATTTATAGCGCTGATCACCGAAACTCTTGAAGCGCAGGGGCTGGTCGTTGCGCTCAACAAGCCTTTTCGTGGGGCGGAACTCGTTGCAGCCTATTCGAATCCGGCCCTTCAACGACACAGTGTGCAGTTTGAAATTAACCGCAAGCTCTACATGGACGAGGCAACTCGCGAGCGTAACGATGGTTACGAGGCATTAAAGGGCGTGCTTGCCCGTATGAACCGCGTGCTGGCTGATTACGCCAGCCAGCAACCACCGAAAAAACTTTAAAGGGAATTGTCTCATGTTCGTCCAGCAAAAGGCCGTGCCACTCAATTTTTATCGCCGTGGCCGCACACCGATCTTTGCTTCGCGCATGGATCAGCGCTTTTCGTGGTGCTGCTATATTCCCGAAGGATATGATCCGGCCGGTGAAACCGTGCATCCGCTTGCCGTCCTTGTTCATGGCAGCCTGCGCGACGCTGATATCCTGCGCGACGAATTCATCGACTTTGCCGAACAGCATCAATGCGTCCTGCTGGCACCGCTTTTCCCGGCGGGTATTGATGATGCTGATGATCTGCACAATTACAAACACATGATCTATCACGGTATTCGTTACGATCTTGTTCTGCTGGACATGATTGATGAGCTGGCGACGCGTTACCGTGTCGAGAAGGAAAAGGTGTTGATGCACGGCTTTTCCGGTGGTGCGCAATTTGCCCATCGTTTTTTCTATCTTCACCCGCGCCGACTTCGTGCCGTTTCGGTGGGTGCACCCGGTACCGTCACGCTTCCCGATGATCGCGCCAATTGGTGGGTCGGTTTGAACGGCATGGAAGAGATATTCGGCCAGCCCATTGATATCGACGCGATGCGTCAGGTGGCCGTGCAGCTGGTGATCGGTGACGCGGATGTCGAAACCTGGGATGTCACCGTCGGGCCAAAATCACCCTTCTGGATGGAGGGCATAAATGATAGCGGTGAAACCCGCGTTGAGCGTTTGCGCGCCTTGGAAAAGGGCCTGAAGGCGGTTGGTGTCGAACCGCGTTTCGATAGGGTTGCCGGCATCAGCCATAATGGCACCGGTATTCAGCCGCCCGTCAAGGCATTCTTCTCGGCAGTTCTCGAAGGCTGAGGAACTATCGGCTTGGCCGGAGACTACGACGTCGATCAGTCTTCGGGCCGAACAGATGTGGCGACCCATCGCGCCACATTTTTTATGCCCTCGGGTTGACCAATCGTGACGCAGCGTGTGTTGACCGCAAACTCGGGTCTGTCAACGGTTACAGTAGCGTGTTGCGTGCCGATCGTTGCGCAGAAATGAACTTGGTCCGCGTTGGAAATGCCGCTCTCCGTCTTATGAAGTGTCACCGCCCCTGTTGTGCCGCGCTGTCCTGCCCATTCCAGCAGCGCGATTTCCGCCGTCTGTGCAGGCGCGTCGTAGGAGGGGTTGCCGCGATAGGCGGGCAGGTAGGGAGTGCCCTGTTCAAGGCAGGTGAGAAAATCGCCAACCTGCGATGGCTCTAGTCGGCTATAGCGGGCTCTGTGCGGCAAAACGACAAGTGAGGCGGCAAAACGGCATCCGCCGAGATGGGTGGATTGCAGGATACGGAAGCGACTTGGATTTGCTGCCTGTCGCAGGGCCTTCCATGTCGCAAAGCCGTAACGGGCGCAGCAAGGGTCCTGCTTGCCATCGGTGCAGCACACGATGGTCATGCGTGGGTCATGTGTACCGTCAAGCACGCCTCCACCGGCAATATGCAGCAGCAGCCGTTCGGCTTCCTCAGGTGTCACATGGTCTCTGACAATACCCTGATGCGTGAACCCAACGTCGTCGCCATCCACCAACGCAACGTGAATGCCCGCCGCATTGGCAGCCAAAATTGCCTGCCCGAGCCCTTCTGGCATATTGTGCGATTTGATGCGTGGCACACGCCATTCACCGCGCGGCCAGTGCAGCAGCACATAGCTTTTTGACGATGGGCCAAGTCCCGACGCCGGTTCGCCGCGCTCAGTACACAGGTCACGACAAAAGATACGTGCAGCCATCTGCGATCAATCCCCGAGGCGGGCAGGGCGCGCCTCGCCACTGACGGAAGAACGGCTGAGATGGCGGAAGAGGATGGCCGAAGCCAGCTTTCGGTCATCGCTTTTGATGGCTTCGAGGATTGCCAGGTGGTCTCGCGCCGCCTTGCGTACGCCCGCTTCACTCAGTTCAGCAAATTCCGCATATTCCGTCATGCGCCGCAGGCTGTTTTGGCGGTGGATCGCCTGTTCGAGAAAGCGGTTGTTTGCCCAGGAAACCACGGTTTCGTGGAAGCGGGCATTTGCCTCAAACCAGGCCGATCCTTCAATCGATGCCAATGGGGCGTTAAGCAAAGCCGTCTGTTCACTTTCCAGCGCCAGCAGCATCTCCATGTCCGCCCGGAATGTATCTTCCATTACGGCGCCGCATTCGATGATGGCGCGGAAGGCGTAACTTTCATTGACCGCCTGACGGTTGTCTAGGCATTCGGCAAAACGCCAGCCGTGCCCGTCACGCCGTTCTGCAAGTCCTTCAGCAGACAGGCGCATGAGCGTGCGGCGCACGACGCCGCGTGACGTGCCGAAGTGCTCCAGCAATTCTGTTTCGGACGCTTCGCTGCCGATCAGACCGTTTGCTCTCGCATGCATAATCTGCCGGTACAGCACATCCATCCCAGATGGGGGCACAACTTCTTCAAAGCGATCATCGCCGGTTGGCACTCGCACCAACACAAAACCACGATTATCGGTTTGCGCTAGAAGACCCTTTTCAGAAAGGAATTGCAGTACCTGTCGAACTGGCGTACGCGAGATGCCGAATTCGCGGGCGAGAGCCGCATCCGAGATCTTCCCACCGATTGGCCACTTACCCGCACGGACAATCGGTATCAGTTTTCGAACAACTTCAATCTGTAAAGGACTAAGAGCGCCGTTCGCAACACTCTTTGAGCCTAGGATGCCACTTCTCATAGCCACTTATTACACGCCCAATCTATAAAATGATTTATGCGTCATCATAATACAAATCGACTGTCAATCTGAAGCGAATAATCGGTTGTAAGCCACTTTTCGTCGCCTTTACATTTCGCGAAAGCAGATAGTCGCTTGGAGGGTTAATTCTAATGCCGGACTGGACGCCATATCGACTTATACATAGATCAGGCAACTGAATGAAATGAGCGCGGTTATGGGGAGGTTTTATCACTCTCGTTAGCCGTCAACTACACCCAACTCGAAGTATGGCGTCAACGATGAACGGTAGCCGCAGGAATCGTGTGTTGCGAGCCCCCGCAACCAATATTCCAAAAACCCATGGCATCAGCCGCGAAGGTTTCGCGGTATGGGCATGAGCACAATGCTCACACAAACGGGTCCTTAATTCGCCACAACGACGGGCCTCAGTCAGCAGCCAGATATTCAACCGAGCGAAATTCTTGACTGCGCAAGTGCGCCAGGTCTTCATCCAGTTGGCTAAGTCGCATCATATGTGCGGTGATCTGTAATGAGATGATGTGCCGGTCGTCTATAGAGAAACGTTCCCACCTCTTGAGATTGTCGATGACCTCAATGAGGTCGAGACGTTCTTGTTCAAGTTTCTCCAAATTCCAGATCATCGCAGCCGGCCTCCCGATTTGACTTGCGTGAAACGTAGCATGGCCGGATCGGTTCAAACCGATAAGATTTAGCGTAAATTTTATCTAAATTGTAAGTTGCTCCGAGCTGCGGTTGGCGTGCTTAAGCAAATCCAGGGGATCCGTCAGCTAGCCACCGCGCTTGGTCGCGAATAGTGTCGTCGTCGAACGCATGGAACAGGCTTGTACCGATCCAATGCCTCCAGCGAACACCCGCATCATCCGCGAAACCTTGCCGCGCGGCAACGGGAGCTCGAGGTGCGGCTGAAAGTGCTGCTTGGCACATGGATTCTCAACCAACTGTAAAAAGCCGGCGGATGGAATGGATGTGCAGATGCTGCTCCACTTACTGCGGTGTAAGCTGACGCAGATGGCGCTGCGTGATGCCGATCGTGCACTGCTTGGGGATTTGCTCAAAGGGGAAATCGTGGGTGAGGCTGGCTGATCGTTAGCTGGAGGGAGAAGGAGCGTGTCCGGTCGCGTCCGGGTCCTGGTCCTGGTCGGCATGTTCAGTCATTGTGGTGGCGTTGCAACTGGCCAACAGGTGGCCCGTACTTGCCCACCCCTGTTTGTCGCTTCCCGCCTTCGGAAAAGGGACAAGAAAAAAGCCCGGCACAATGGCCGGGCTTTTGCTGTTGCTGTCCGGGTGAATCAGAATTTTACGCCGAGGCCGACGCGTATTGCATGCTGGTCGACATCTGCATTGATTGCAGCGCCGCCGAAATCGAAATCCTTGTCGCCGAAATCGGTGTAACGATACTCAACTCGTCCGAACACCATGTCGGTAAACGCGTAGTCGAGACCAACGCCGACGGTGTAGCCGTTGAACGTTTCCTTCACGTCGGCAATGCCCGGAACTTCCGCGTAGCCGCGAGCATAGGCCCAGCCTGCGGTACCATAGACCAGGGCACGGTCAAATGCGTAGCCGACGCGGCCACGAACCGAACCCTGCCAGTCAAACCCGTAGTCAAAGCCGGTGCCAAGGATAGTGGCGGAATCATCGCCCCAGTTCTTTTCGAAGTCTGCTTCGAGGCCAACGACCCAGCTGTTGCCAAGGTCGTAGTTGAAGCCGACGAAACCACCGGCAAGAGCGCCGTCGAAGTCTGCGGACGTTTCGCCGGGAAGGCCGACGATCGAAGCGTCATTGTTGTTCCAGCCGTAGCCGGCCTGTACACCGGCGGTAAATCCGGTCCAGCTGAACAGCGGCGCAACGTCTGCTGCCGGGGCTGCAGGAACTTCTGATACGGCATCGGCCGCCATTGCAGTCGATGCCGCAAGCACGAATGCGATAGTCGATACGATTTTCTTCATAGGCTCTGAACTCCCTTACATGAGAGATCATTCATATGCTTTTTTCCTGAAATATGATGTAACCTTTGTGCAACGCCCGCGACCTCAGCAGCTGTCTCCATAAATTTGAGGCTGCCCGGCTTCAGCGAGCGTCTCGTGCAATCACACTCTTTCGGGTGATTTTTCTGGGGCTGGCGGGCCACAGATACCTTCGCCCGGTGACGGCCGTCAGCCGAGCTGGCGCTCAATTGCGGCCTTGTCGATGACCGACCAGACCCTGCGGATTCTTGTCTGTTCGAAGTCGTAGAAAACATGCTCGCAGAACTGAACGCGCCGGCCATTGACTGGAAGACCCATGAAGGTGGATTTGGGAGTGCAATCGAATGAAAGCCGGGCGCCGATCCGGGTCACGTCGCTGACAAGGATCTCTGCCTGAAACCGAAGGTCTGGAATATCAGCAAAGTCCCTGACCAGCATGTCGCGATAGCCCGACAGGCCTAACGCCCGGCCGTTGTGTTCAACAGTATCGTCGACGAAAGTGCCGAGCTCATCGAAGGCCTGACGGTTGAGGCAGTCGAGATAAGCTAGGTAAATGACGTTAAGTGTATGCATGTGTTTGTCCCCTGTCGACGTGGCGAATGACGTCCTTGGCCCTTGGCTTTCTGGATCATGACGGTGCGGGTCAAGCTGTGATGAGATCGCACCTGCCATCATCCAGTCGGTACAACACATCCTGCGGAACGGGCAGTTCGAGCATCTCCAGCTTCGAAAGTCCGAGAAAAACACCCCGAAGAATCCGCCCGAACAGGCCATGGGAAATGGCGATCGTCGGATGCCGGAGATCCGAGATCCATGACGTCGCGCGCTTGCAGGCGTCATCAAAACTTTCGCCATCCGGTGCCCTGAAATACCAGTCGAATGCGTTGGATCCTTCAAGGCGCCCAGGAAATTCGGCATCAATCTCAAATCGCGTCATCCCGTCCCAGGAGCCGGTGGTGACCTCAACGAGCCTGTCATCTTCGAAATACTGGAGCGTAACCTCGGCCAGGACCCGTTCTGCTGTCTGTCGCACGCGCCCTAGCGGACTGATTTGCATCCGGAAAGACTGCTCATCGTAGCAGAGAGCGTCACGGAGCAGGCGTGCGACTTGATCTGCCTGTTCGATACCGCGCGCGGTCAGCGGCGAATCCTGTTGCCCCTGAAACCGGCCAAGACAGTTCCAGACTGTTTCGCCGTGGCGCAGGAGATAGATTGTCGGGACAGCCACGCTTGCTTCACCTTTATGTTCGTAATCGATTGCCATCGCTCGTGGCATCAATACGGAAACGTGCCGATTGCAGCCCATTGATGACCGCCTGCAAGGCCTGATCCCTGTCCTTGCCCGACAACGATAGTACATTGTGCTCGAAAGCCCCGAGATTGGCGAACTGGGCATGAAGATCGGCCACGACCAGCGGATCGCGGAGGCTGTCGCCGCCGCGAGCCTGACAGCGTTCGATTGCTTCTGTTACTGTCGTGCGCAGCACGATGTAGTGCAGCGGGCATGCAAGCGCCAGGAAGGCCGGGAGCCAGTCCGGTCGCACGACGCCATCGAGAATGACGAAATAACCCGCCTCGGCATAGCGACCTGCGACATCGGCGGCGATCTGCATGATCATGCGGTTTTGTTGAACGGATTCGGGAAGCCAGGGATCGATGCGGCCATGCTTGATGTATCCCCACAGATCATCGCTATGAAAATGAACCTTTGGCACGCCGCACAAGTGCGCAAGGGCTTCGGCGATTGTGGACTTGCCAGAGCCTGGGTGGCCGGAGAGAAGAAGGATATGGCCGCGAAGATCGTCTGTCATGGTCATACACTCACCCGGGGCAGGCATTCGGCGGCTGATTGTACGGTCATTGGCCAAAGTTGCCAGGCTGGCGTTTCTCGTCCTCGCCGGTAGACGGGTGAAAGAACCCGCCCTATCTGGCAAAGGTTGTCACCATGTATGCGGACGCCAGAAGCAGGCTGACGATTGTGAAGAATATCAGGGCCGCCGCCAGTTCATCAAACATGCCTTCGCGTTCATTGCGATTCCAGTCGTAAGCCAAAGCCAACCTCCATCGTTGCTGTGAGAGGAAGGTGGTCGCATATGGTTAACGAAAACCTAAAAACAGTGACCTGATTGTCGCCGGTACGAAGTGCCATTGACGGTGGGAAGATGGTATATCGCGTCAACCGGAAGGTTCGGCGAAGCTGATTCCGGTTTTGCTGTCGAGGACGATATGCAGGTCCCGGATTATGCCGGCTGCCTGCAGCAGGGCGTTTCGCACGTCGTCGTCGCTGCGCCATCCGTGTTCGATGGACAGGGCTACGGTGTGGATGTCGACGACACTGTCGCGACCGGGACCGGAGGGGATTCCGATCGTTTCGCGCATGTCTCGGATTGTCGTTACTGCCCGTTCAAGCATGCGGCGCTTCTGATAGTCGTCGAGGTTCTGGAGCCTGTTGGCGTCGCGGACGAGTTCGGCAATGAAACTGTTGGTCAGGGTCATGGTATGAGGTTGCCGGGTCGACCAGGCGGCGTCAACAGAGAACCGGCAGCGTGGGCTTCGGGCTGCGGTTTTAAGGTATTGGCGTGATGCCAGTGCATCAGGGTCCAACGCGCGGCGAAATGGATTATACCGTTTATCATTGTGATGCTTTTGGTTATATATCATATAATTAAGTTGTTTTTCAGATGTAAAACATTAATACGATAGTAATGGCCGGTGTATCAATTTATCGGGCAGTGATGATGAAACAATAGGCCCGTGAGACGAGGCTAATACCCTGGCTCCTGCCAGGTGCGATCCCACAGAGATTCCCGATCAGGATGATTTGGCGCGATCAAGCGTAAGACTTACCGATCGGGAAGCGATTCCTTGATTCTTTGGAAAACTTCCTGTACGGTAAGTCAAACTATGGAGGTTGACGATGTTCAGGTCCGCGCGTGATTTCGGCGCTGCTATCAAGGAGAGACGCAAAGCACTTGGCTGGACGCAAACCGGGCTTGCTGCCCGTTCCGGAACGGGGGAACGCTTCATCGTCGAGCTTGAATCGGGCAAGCCGAGTTGCCAGCTCGAAAAAGCCCTGATCGTCGCACGCGCAGTTGGAATCGATCTTGGCGATCTCAAGACGGTTCAGACTGCGCAAGTCGCGCCGGACGATGAGCTCGGCTTTCTGCCGATGTTTGGTGCTGATCAATGACAACCATCTACTACGAGACCTTGCCTGTCGCCCATCTGACTTTTGAAGGCGAATGGAGGTTGGACTATGATCCGGGCTGGAAAGCACGCCGCCCGGCCTTTCCGGTGTCGCTTACCATGCCGCTGCGTTCCGAATCCGTGGGTGCAGCGAAGCTGCTTCCCTGGCTTGCCAATCTGCTTCCGGAAACCCATCTTGCCGAGATCGGTCAGCGCCTCAAGGTTTCCCCGCAAGATATTGTCGGTCTACTTGCTCATATCGGACGTGACACGGCGGGGGCACTGTCGATCGGGGAGCCGCGGAAAGCTGGCGTCAACCTGCAGCCCGTGCCGGACGAGCAGGCGCTGGAGCGTATTCTCAATGAACTTCCTGCCAAACCCTTTCTGGTCGGAGAGCGCGGTGTTTCTATGTCCCTGGCGGGCGTTCAGGAGAAGCTGCCGGTGTTTGGTGATGGGAGTGGCCGTATTTCAGTTCCGGTCGACGGGACGCCGTCCACGCATATTCTCAAGCCGGATACGAAACGCCTTGCGGGGAGCGTGGAGAACGAAGCTTTTTGCCTGTCGCTTGCGCGTGCCTGCGGCCTGGATGCCGCCGAGGCGACGATCGGAGTAGCTGGCAAGCGACGTTACCTTCTCGTGAAACGCTATGATCGCTTTACCGACGCTCAAGGCGAGATCCGCAGGCTGCATCAGGAGGATCTTTGCCAGTTAACGGGTTACTTCCCCTCGCAGAAATACGAGCGGTCCTCGACCGGCGGCGGTGTGACCATGAAGATGATGTTTGATGCCGTCAGCGATCTTGTTTCGCCTGGCGAGCGTTTGAAACTTCTCGATGCGGTGATCTTCAATGTCCTGATCTGCAATTCGGATTCGCATGCCAAAAATTACTCTATCCTGATTGGTGCCGGTGGGTCCGCGAAGATGGCTCCACTCTATGACCTGATGTGCGCTGCAGTTTATCGCCAGGTCGACCAGAGCCTGCCGCAGGGGATTTCCGGTCGGTTCCATGCGCCTGACCTGCGGCGTGCCGACTGGCAGGCACTGGCTGATGACATTGGATTGAGCGGCGCATCGACACTGAAACGGGTGGAGGAGCTTGCAAAACTGGTCAGCGTCGCATGCGATGAGGTGGCACCACATATCGTCGCCCTCTCCAGCGATCCGACGAGGATTCTTGAGCGAATTACTCACAGCGTTCAAAAGCGGTGCCGGCGAATTCAGGAGCAGATGCATGATCGATGAAACGCAGTTTGACTATAATCCGACCACTGATTTGGAACTCTGTGCGAAATGTTTTGACCGCGAAGTGCTGTTTGGGAAGCAGTTCTACGATGACATCATGTTTCGCTATGCAGGTGTGCCAAAGCGATAGCCAGTAAGCGGGCGAACTTTCGTGACATGACGCCTGTTGTTTCAACGTTCGAACCGCTAACGAGACGCGAGTTTTTGCCACAATGCTACATCGGAAGCACAACGATCCGAAGCTCGACGCATTCAGGTTTGTGTAGCCTGTATTGATGGTGTGCTGCTTTGCTATCGTCGGCGCTCTAGTGATGGGCCTACGAGCGTGGCGCTTCAGTAATTTCCCCCCCACTCCATCGCGACGATTCAGAAAGTATGGGATCAACAAGTCAAGGTTTCGGGCCGCGGAAGTGAACCGTTATTTGAGCCGCACTACAAGACCTTCAGTTTTGGCACGATTGTTTTCGAGCGCTAGCAAAAGGGCATTACGCATACCTGCATGCAGACGGTGAGACTTGGTAGGCCTAAGGATAAATACACGGCTGGTGAAAAATTGGATGTCGTACCCGCCACCGGGACGTACGACCGCGTGGATGTGATCGGCCAGCTTCGAGAGCAGTAGCCGGTGTGTCAACCGACAGAGAAGACTGATGGCTCGGAAGGCGGATCATCATGCTCGGGCGCTATATTGCGAACACATCGGGACCATGGAGAGGAGCGGTCTTCTTCCTAGCCATGTGCGGGGGGTGAACTCGCAGTTTGTTTAAATATGTATTTTATTATTAAAATACAGACAATTGAGATTGTTTATAAAAGTATTTTGTGAGGCTTATGGCATTTTCGCTGCTGCTGAAGTAGCGTCCTCTTGCTACAGGAAACTTGTCGCGCGCGGAATGTCTGCGTCGAGATCACGATCGATGACGTGATAATCGTTCTGTGAAAACTCGGCGTTATTTCCTGTTTGCCTGCTGATCCACAGTACGCACTGTGAAATATCGTCGGTTTCGACAACAGGCTCTTGCCTATCAGGCCCGACCCACATCAACACGTACCGCAATGATAATGCTCCAGCTTGATTACACGGCAAATTTAATATCGAGCTTACCCCAGGTTTGCGTACCCCAATTGGGGTATGTCTGGCTGATCAGGTTCGGGTTTGCTGCAGGACGCTGACTGATGTCGTTAGGTGACGATAAGACGGCTCAGAAATGCAACGAGTGTCTTGCCGGGGATTGAGCGCGCACATCGGTCCGGACCGTCGTAGAAGCCCCGTTGCGCCTAGAGCGTGCCACATGCTCCAGGTTGATGGCTTCGGGAGGTTGATGAGAAACGGGCGGCTTCCAGCTCGACAAGTGTGTCTTTTCAAGTATGCACGAAAACAACTTCTGGATCTGGTGCTGTATTCTGGCTATACAAATATACTTTGGTGGGTGAGGGGGAAAATGCCGGTTGATATCGCGGTTTTTCATAATCTGCTGAATCGGTTCCAGGATGCAGCGCTGGAGCCCTCGCGTTGGCCCTCGCTTCTGGAGCAGGTTGCTGAGGCAACTGGCGCCGGCGGCATCAATGTCATGGCACCGGCAAGCTCCGGCTCGGTCGGAGGTGTTCTTTTCACCGAGAGTTTATCCTCGATCATGGAAGCCTATATCAACGACGGCTGGAACACGCGAGACCACCGGGCGAAATTCATACCGTTGATGAAGCGTAATGGAGTTGTCCTCGAGGAAGATTTCGTCCGTAAAGGTGATCTGGATAATCTCGAATACTATAAATTCATGGCGAAGCATGGATTCCAGCATACAGCAGTCGTCAATTTTTCCTCAGGTGAGGACGATCTGTTTTTCGTTCTGCAACGCAGGCTCGGCGATGGCGGGTTTGGGAACGATGACCGGGTTCACCTCGCTAATCTCAGAACCCACCTTCAGATGTCCGCACGGATCATGGCACTGTTTTCGGCTGGCGACATGAGAGGACGACTGGCCGCGTTTGAGCGTGCAGATGTTGCGTGCGTTTTCTTTGACCATCGTGGTCATGTGGTAGCGGCTAACCAGAAGGCGGATTCGCTTCTCACCGGGGATGTCAGAATAGCGCATGGAAAAATCAGGGCAGCGTCGTCACGGGAGACAGTGGTCTTTGAGGCGATGCTGAACAAGGTCATTCGATCGAATGATCTGGCTCACGGCGAAGTCGTGACGTTGACCCGTGGTGAGAAGAGGCCGTTGCTTGCGCGGATCGAAAGGGCTGGGCCAAATTTGCGTGACGTTTTCGCCAGGTCGTACGCGATGGTGCTGCTCGAAGATGTGAGTGATAAACGTTTCATTTCATATGACGTGCTTCATCATCTGTTTGGGCTGACGCCGTCTGAATGTAAAATTGCGGCACTTCTTGCCGACGGTGCCGACCTGAGAACCGTCGCCGGTCATTGTGGAATTCAATATGAAACGGTTCGTACCCACATTCGGTCAATCCTTCGTAAAACCGGGACCGAACGACAGGCGGAGCTATGTGTCCTGCTTGCTGGCATTCGGCTAGGCTGACACGCAAGGCTACCCCAATATACGGTGCTCAGCCGCATGATGCTGATGCCTGGTTTTTTGCATCGTGCAAAAGTCATTCCAGATCCTGCTTATAGGCCCGTAGCCCCGGATCGCTCAGGCATTGTTGCACGAGCCGCAGGCTTTCGGTGTAGAGAGCCACACCCGCTTTTGCTGTGCCGCAAATGCCGATTGCATTCCGGGCACGTGTTGCAAACGGATGGATCTTCTCACTCATATACGTGTCCGAGCAGATATCCTTGCCAAGTACCGCGTGTTCGCTTGCGGCGAAAGCAATCAGGGTTACGGCGCTGGTTCGGATGCATTTTTTAAATTGCATGTTTGAAGTCCCCAAGCTGAATTTTCGCATCTGGGAAGCTTGCGTATTGTCCGCGTCCTGGATGTGAGCGGTTAGAGACAAACAAAAAGACGGAGCTGTCGCATTCTCCAATTAGGGTACGATTATGGTGCCCGTTTATGATGGTGTCTGGCGCATCGTCAGCGCATCGGGCGAGGGATATAGCCTTGCGCTGAGGAATGATTCATCCGTTCAGCGAGAGGTTAGAATGAACTGGCGTGTAACTTTTCTTATCCTTATGTCATCACTTTCCGTGTTTCCTTTTTCCGGACAGGCCGATGCACGGTGTGAACTGGCCCCGGCTAACGGTGGCCGATCTTACGGGTGCGGCGGTGGCGCTGCGCAACGACAATCATCTGGAGCTGATGCAGCCGCATTGCTGGGGCTCGGCATTGCTATACTGAACGCTCTACCGGAACCCGAGGACAGACCTGTACAGACATTTCGTCCACGCTCGTCGGATAATATCGATCGGATGAGCCGGGCATTTGGCAGAGCAGGCGCAATTGCCAACGCTGCAAGTACGCCCGATCCCAGACCGTCGGTTCAGAGGCCGATTAAGAATGGCCAGGCGCCTTACGCGAATGATGATTGCGTAGCATTTAAACAGCGCAGTCGGGGCAGGATCGATTGGGACTACGTTGACGTCATCAACAAGTGCAATATCCCCGTACAGGTCGTCATGTGCTACTATATGCCCGGAGATGAGCGAAAATGTGCCGGAAAATCAGCTTGGGGTACAACATCAACAATCGGTTCTCGTGGGAAAACCGTAAGCGTCTCGGACACCCGTTCGCACCCATACAAAGTAAAGTACTTTGTATGTGACATGAGCGGTGTGCGCAACAACAGCAAACTGTGCTTGCGACCCACGGTGTGATGTCTCATGGGCAGCGGTTTCTGTACGAGGAGCCGCTGACTGTATTTGATTATGTAATTCAAATTTTTGTATTGAGATATACTACTTAATACTCGGTACGGTTCTTTCTTTTGCACCGGCTCCCGGCGGCTGAGTTATTCTGCCACTTTTTCCAACACGGCTCGAAAATTTTGGAGCCTATCATCACGCTACAGTCCGCGAGCCCGTCATTATCACCAAGAACGGTCGGCGTCGCCCCGTTGTGATTGCCTATGAGGACTATATGCGCCTCGCAAAGCGTGATCGCCGAGTCGAACTTTCGACGACGCTCGGCGACGATGACCTCGCCGCCACTGAAGCATCGCAGATGGAGCCGGGTCTGGAACATCTCAACGCCGAACTGTTGACGGACAAGCATTCTGCCGACTGAACCAAAGGTCGGCGGGCTGTTCAGATATTCGCACCTTTGGCATTGGCCGCATCTCGAAGGCCGTGAGGAGGGCGACAAGGATCGACCGGTGCTGGTTCTGGCGATAGTTGACGAAAGCTTCGATGAAGCGGACGGGGTTGTCCGGGCCGACGTAACCATCAACCGCTTCCGGCAGAAGCAGCAATTGCGTGCGATCTGTTCATGAGAGATGTGCCATGGCAGAATCCAGCGCAATATAGTGCTGTGTGGAATTAGCCAAGCCGTTTCAAGAAAGATTTACGTGAGCGACAAACTACATCTGGAATTACAGGCGACCGATCTTCTGAAGATGTTCAATCAACTCCCACCTTTTGGGGGTAAAGTCATTTTCCTTATAACGGCTTTATATGTGTCGGCTGCCGGATTGCCGCCAGCGGCGGTCTCCGGCGGCGATTGGCTCAGTCAGGTTGCCGTTGCTTATCTGGTGCGGGATGTTTGTTGCTGCAGTTGATGTGGTTTGAGCGTCGGTGCACTCAGTACGATCCTTTCTTTGGCGCTGGCTTCCGGCGGCTAAGTTATGCCGCTACCTTTTCCGGCATGGCTCAAATCACCGACTTGCGATTTATTTAAATGCTATTATATTGGCAGTAATGTCATTTATTTGTATTTGGGTGATAATATGTTAGCATTTAGGATGGCATCCCCGGTGGAAGTTATCAGAGGTTTGGCGGACAGAATGAAGCGCCGACGGATTGAGCATGGATTGACCCAGCGTGAACTGGCTTCGAGATCGAATGTGTCCTACGGATCGTTGAGGCTATTTGAAGAAACCGGGAAAATTTCGCTCGAGAGCCTTGTGAAAATTGCGTTTGCCCTTGAGGCGGAGGCGGAGTTCGAACGCTTGTTTCCAGGTCGGCCGCCGCAGAATATCGATGATGTCATTGATCGTCCTCTCAAGCAGCGTGTGCGCCGGAAATGAAGTTCAAGCCAATCCAGCAGATTAAGGTTTATCTGAATCTCGAAGGGAACGAGAGGAAACTCGGTACCCTCGCCTGGAGTGGCAAGGAACGGAGGGCTTACTTCGAGTACGCGGCGGAGTTTCTGACATCGCCCCTTTTGATTTCTCCATTCCATATGATGGCGGCCACCGGGTTGATTGCGGCGCCTCGCGATCCGTTCGACGGGCTCCATGGGCTATTCAACGACAGCCTGCCTGACGGGTGGGGTCGTCTGTTGCTGGACCGCCGTCTACAGCGAGCGGGCATTGATTACACCCGGCTCACGCCGGTTGACCGTCTCTCGGCGGTGGGCAGAACGGGAATGGGGGCACTCTCATACATTCCGGAATTGCCAGACGATCAGAAACAACAGGCCGTCACTGATCTCGATTGGTTCGCTGATCAGGTGGAGTTGGTACAGACGGAGATGGACATCGCCGACATCGATCGTTTGCAGGGCGCACAGGGCGGATCCGCGGGTGCACGTCCGAAGATTATGATCGGCTTCAACCAAGTGGAAAATACCTGTGTTCTGGACTACGGCCAGCCGTTGGGCGCGGGGTTTGAAAGGTGGATGGTCAAGGCACCTAGTTCCGATGATCCGCGGGAGATTGGCGCTGAAGAAAGAGCCTATGCGCTTATGGCGGTAGCTGCAGGACTGACGATGGCTGACACGCAGCTGTTGGAGACCCGGAAAGGAAGGCGGCTTTTCGCGACGAAACGTTTTGACAGGACACCTACCGGCAGGCTCCACATGCACACGGCAAGCGGCCTGTTGAATGCCAGCCATCGTGAGGCGAGTGTGAACTATGAGCAACTTCACAAGCTGACCCATATGATGACCCGCGACGCCGCGGAAGTCCTCAAGATGTTTCGAAATATGGTGTTCAATGTCTATGCCAGAAATCGCGACGACCATGCTAAAAACCATGCATTTCTTATGGACGGGAATGGTAGGTGGTCTCTGGCACCCGCATACGATCTTACGTTTTCGTCCGGGCCAGGCGGTGAGCACAGCGCTGCAATAGCCGGGGAAGGTAGAACCCCCGGCATGTCTCACCTTTTGGCGGTCTCCAAAGCGGCTTCGATCCCGGATCAATATGCCAGGGAGGTTATAGAGCAGGTTCGAGAGGCCGTAGATCGGTGGCCCCAGTTTGCGGAAGAAGTTCGGCTATCCAGATCCCGTACTGCTGAACTCGACAAATTCCTGAATGGTAATCGGCTGGCTGATCGGCAATTTTAGTGGCGCTTGGCGGCGCTCATCGGTTTAGGTGAACGTCAAGCCGTGCCTTACACGCCTTTTATGATGTCGCAGATGCCCTTGCGGATGACATCCTTGTCGGCGATCTGTCCTGCCTGAATGTTGAAAACAGCATCGATCCGGACAGCTGCGCCTTTCTGGCGGGCGACAACGCGCAGCGTCTGAATCCTGCCACTTCCGCTGGTTTCCTGGTGGGCATCGATTGACGACAGTGCCTTGTTGATCTGGATACCTGAGAAACCTTCTGCTGCGACGGCCTGGGCGAGCTTTTGAAGGACCGCGGGTGCTTTGGCTTTCGGCAGTTCCTGAAAGGATTTGTAAGAGACAGCTGTGACCATCGGCACACCTGAGACTGTGAAGTTTTTCTCGCACGATGCTGCGAAGGCCGGGCTGGAGACGGTGATCAGACCGAGAATTGCGATGGCATGTTTCATATTGCGTAATCCGGTTGTTGGTGAAGGTTTTCAGCTGCTGGCCGCATCAGAATGTCGACCGTTTTCCTCTGTAGGTTGATGGCGGTGGTATTGCTTCATGGGCTTGCGCGAGCGTTTCCAGCCATGTTGCTAGGCCATCGGGAACTGTATCGTTGCCGGCTTCCAGCGCCTCGATCCATGAGAGTTCACATTGCAAGGCAGAGGCAATATTGATTGGCGTCCAGCGGATCACCCGCAGGCATTCATTAAAGCGTTCTGGCGACATGATGATTTGTTATGTTCCCCGTATTTCCCTGCTGAGGCTCCCTCACGCAGCCGCGATAGTCAATCATTTTTGCAACTTTTGATAGGCTGAACGATCCGTATTTACCTGTCATTCGATTGCGATGAGGGTAGCACGCGCTGCAGGGTGCGCAGGTGGAATATTATACCTTCGTAATCGCTATTAATACATATATTTGTATATTTATACTTATTTCCGGGAATGGATTTTCCTTTGGTGAGGGTGAGTGGGTGATTTGGTTAGGATTGGATCAACGAGAGTGTCGATAAAACATATAATTTATTCAGCTGGACGCACAAAACATATAAATAATCATAAACTAACCGCATTAAGCGGAGAGTGGGGATTTGATTGGTAAAGTTCGTCTGTTTGTGTGCAGATAATTTTGGACCGCTATAACCATGTGATTTTATATAGGTTTTTACAGCGAGGTGGGTTTATTTATATGGGAAGCGGGAAGGAATCTGATTGGCAAGTGGATTGAAAAGGCGATGAAAACTGGCGGCGATCGATCATAATAACAATATCATGATATTGTTATTATGAT
>NZ_JBNWBX010000014.1:0-65715 GCF_053522705.1 Agrobacterium sp. 16-2014-1-2a | reverse complement strand
AGCTTCGCGTTTCCGCCGGTTGCTCACACCGCGCCACTTGGCGTATTCAAAACCACCGGGGCTCTAATCGCCACTGGATGAAAGTTCAGTGGCAGGTCATGATGAGCAAGGAGGAGGCGATTACGCCTCCTCTTTCTTTTTGATGATGAAATATATAATCTGTATTATTGTTAGCTAGACCGAAATCTATTTTCTCAATATTAAAACAAACGTCCAATTCATCGCAAAAATGACTTTTGAAACCGCTGATCAGGCAATCTCAGAAAAGAAACTTTGGCGAGCGAAGGAAATCCTTCAGGGCAGGCTCAGCCATCCCGACGTCGATCTGGCACTCTTTCAAAAATACGGTGAAGTGCTGCTTGAGATGAACGATCTCATTGAAGCGGGACGGATGTTGTTCTGCTCAGGCGCACGCGACGAGCGTTTCAGGGAAGCGATCACTATATTCCTGTCAAGAAGCAACAGGCGTGAACCGCAACGCTTTCTGGCGCAATTGCCTTCTTCCATTAGACGACAACGGCATCTTGCTGATTTTATCGCTTCGCCGGAATTCGAACGTGACGGATGGACAGCGACCCAGCTTTCCCGGCTCGCTCCCTTGCAAACACATGTTAGCACCCGCCCCTATCAACGGCCGCATCGATTGACCTCGGCATTGTTTATAGCCGTTATTGTTTGCGTACTGGCTCTGAGCCTCAGTGGTCTCTACACGACGATCAGTTTCGCAGTGCGGACTTTGACTGAATAGCGATTACTCCGCCGCCAGCCTCGCATCATCCTCAGCCGCATCCGCATCGCCAGGTGCGGTCTTCGCGTCGAGATCGGGGAACGCCACGATGCGCTTGCCGGAGAAATCGGCGTGTACCACCACAAGCTCCTTCTCCTCGAAATAACCGAGAAGACGGCGCGCACGGCGGGCGGAATGGGTACCGTAAGCGCGGGCAATACGGGCGTCGGATGGGCAAGGCTCCTCATTGAGCGCCGCCTTGACCAACAGCAGGAAAACCCCCTGCAGATCGTCGGAGACCGACATCGACAATTCCAGCGCCTTCTCCCAACCTTCGCTGGCCGCCATTGCCGCATCCACGCCGGAGCGGGCAATCGCCACCTGCCGACGGAAATCCGCCAGCGTCATCGGCGTGCCGGGAATACGGCGCATGCGGGCGCGCACCAGAAAATCCTGGTACAGCACGGCGTCCGTGCGATAGGCCGATTGCGGATCGTCGAGAATTTCGACCAGCACCGCCGCGATCTTCTCTTCGCGCTCCTCCGGCGTCAGCTCCGGCTGACCTGCACGCGGCGGCTGCTCCGGTGAAGGACCGGCGGCGGCGGGGGTGGAGCGGGAGAGTTCAGCGAGAATATCGGTTGTCGGGCGCGGCGCTGGCGGCGTGCGGCGCGTGGCGGGTCGCGTGAACTCTTCCGGGTCCGGCGTGAAGATCAGATCCTCCACATCCTGCGGTGCATCCGGCAGCGGCATCAGCTTCGGCGAGGAAGACCGCGCCGAGGTTTCCACCGCACCGATGACGATGGGCAACGGGCGGCGCGACAGCGCCGGTCCAAGCGCCACGAAATTGCCGCGCTGCAGATCCCGGAACATTTCCGCCTGCCGCCGGTCCATGCCGAGCAGATCGGCAGCGCGCGCCATATCGATATCGAGAAAGGTGCGGCCCATCAAAAAGTTCGAGGCTTCCGCCGCTACGTTCTTGGCAAGCTTGGCAAGGCGCTGCGTGGCGATGACGCCCGCAAGCCCGCGTTTACGCCCACGGCACATCAGATTGGTCATGGCGCCCAGCGACGCCTTGCGCGCATCCTCGCTCACCTCGCCGCCGACGGAGGGCGCAAACATCTGCGCCTCATCCACAACGACAAGCACGGGATACCAGAATTCGCGATCCGCATCGAACAGGCCGTTGAGGAAAGCGGCAGCGGCCCGCATCTGCTGTTCGATATCAAGACCTTCAAGCGTCAGCACGCAGGAAACGCGGTGCTGGCGGATGCGGTTGGCAATGCCCGCAAGCTCGGCTTCCGTGCGCTCTCCATCCACCACCACATGGCCGAACTTGTCGGACAGCGTGACGAAATCACCCTCGGGATCGATAATGACCTGCTGCACCCATTGCGCCGATTGCTCCAGGAGCCGGCGCAGAAGGTGTGACTTGCCGGACCCGGAATTGCCCTGCACCAGCAAACGCGTTGCAAGCAATTCCTCAATATCGAGCTTGGCCTGCTGCCCGCCCGATAGGGTTCCCATGTCGATGCCGACCTGCAATGTTCCGTTCCTCGTGCTGCATGTCATCCGACCGATTCCCGTGACGGCGGCCGAACATGCTCTTTACCAAAAAATCACCGATTGCGTCTGCCCCGTGCCGATAATGCACAGGCAATTGCGCCGCATCTATGCGGCCCTTGACGAGACGCGCGAAAATGATAGCCGCCTGCCGAACACATTCAGCATCAGCCCGATGATGACCAATGCGGCACCGACCACTTCGAAGACGGTAATATGCTCCGCAAAAGCGAGATAGGCGCTGACGAAACCGACAATCGGCACCAGCAGCGAAAACGGCGCCACCGTTCCGGCAGGATAACGCAGAAGCAGGTAACTCCAGATACCCGCGCCGACGATGGTCGCACCATAGGCCATGTAGATCACCACGAGAGCCATCGTAGGCGTCGCATTGCGCAGCCCTTGCGCAATCGCATCAGGTCCCTCCACCACCAGCGAAAGCAGGACCAACGGCAGAACGGGAACAAGGCTCGTCCATGCGACAAAGGAGACCGCATTCACCTGGCCGATGCGGCGATTGACGATGTTGCCGCAGGCCCAGGCAATAGCCGAGCCGACGCCCATCAGCAGCGGTATCAACGCTGCAGCCGTCATGCGCTCCACGCCGATGACCGCCAGCCCGCCAAAGGCAACGATTGCGCCGACGATCTGTGACGGCAACGGCCGCTCGCCGAGAAACACCACGGCCAGCGCCAGCGTGAAGAAGGCCTGCGACTGCATGACGAGCGAAGCAAGTCCAGCCGGCAGGCCGAGCTTGATGGCCGGGTAAAGCAGGCCGAATTGCACGAAACCCATCGCCATGCCGTAAACGATCATATGCCGCCACGGCACATTGGGTTTGGGCAGGAAGAATACCAACGGCACGGCTGCAAACAGATAGCGCACCCCCGTCAGAAACAGAGGCGGCATGTCGGCGACGCCGATCTTGATGGCAACGAAGTTGAAGCCCCACAAAAACACGGTGATCAGGGCAAGAAGAATATGCGGCAACGCCATTTTGTTATGTCCGAATTTCAGGCGATCGACGGGCGTTTTACGCCGAAACCGCCCTCTTCCAGCCAAATGTAATGAGACCGGCGCCGATCAGGAGACCGCCGCCCGTGCGGTTGACGATGCGCTGAACCTTGGGTTTGCGGATCGTATCGCGGGCGGCACTTGCCAGAAGTCCATAAAGCGCCGCATTGCAGCTGGCAAGCACAAGGAATGTCGCTTCGAAAATCAGCACCTGCGGCCAGAAAGGCAGAGTCGGCACCAGAAACTGCGGCAGGAAGGCGACGAAGAAGACAATGCTCTTGGGGTTCAGCGCCGTGACGACATAGGCATGCAGGAAGATTTTGAGCGGCCTTTCACGGCCGGTCACGCCCGTCCCTTCGGCACCTTCTCCGCCGACCGGCGAACGCCACAGCTTGATGCCGAGATAGATGAGGTAAGCCGCACCGATCCATTTCAGGCCGGTAAAAAGGGCCGCCGATGTGGCAAGCAGCGCGCCGAGCCCCAGCATGGAGGCCGTCATCGCAGTGAAATCACCAAGCGCCACACCCGTCACCGTCGCGGTGCTCGCCTTAGGGCCATGCCCCAGAGCATAAGAAATCACCAGCAGGATCGTCGGCCCCGGAATGGCAAGCATGATGGCGGATGCGGCCACGAAGGCCAGCCAGTTCTCCAGTGGCATGATGCAATCTCCCCCGTTCGGTCTTTGGAGCAAGCCACCAAAAGCGCACGGTATCAAGCCAAATTTTCGGAGGCTGTGCCGCTTTGTCATCCAGCGGACGAAGGGGCTGCTGCTGCCGCTTCATCGCCTGTGCAAGATCGTAATTTGACTGCATGGCAAGCCATGCCGCGCCGCGCTGCCCCTGCCCGCTCCAGCCGCAGGGCAAGATCAGGGGTAACGCCGCCCGGACGTTCAGAAGGATAGTGCAACGCGCTATATGCCAGGCCTTTCCGCAGCTTCCGTTACGGAAAACTGAAGTGCGGCAATGAACTCCTCGCAGACGCGCCGTGGGTGGACGACGGGTCGAGTCCGGCATGACGGAGGCGCGCATTTCGAACATCATTAGAAGTGTGAAACGGACGACGGAGCCTCCCCGGCATTTTCTCGCCGGAGAGACTGTCGCCATCAAAACCGCGGCGCCCAGTAAGGAGGGGCCCACTCCCGCCGCATTTTGCGGTCGGACGGCTCCAGGCCGATATCGTCCAGAAGACGCTCCGGCAGATCGGAAAGATCGGTCGGCGGCGGGCGCGGCACCATTGCCGCGACGAGAACCGCTTTCAGGGTTGTCCAGACGCCGAATGTGACGAACAGGCGGTCGACCGCATCCGGCAGCGCATATGCTACCAATGGTTGATTTTTCTGCATGGGAAATCCGTCCCGGCGCGGCGAAGCAGCCAGGTCCTTTATCGATGATAAAACGACATGCAGGAACGGCGGGCGCAACACGCGGTAGCGCGGACGCACAATTCAGCTGTCAGACGAAGTGAAGATGCCAAACGGCAGGGAAATCAGGCAGGAAGCCTTATCGGAGGTCGATGCCTCGGGACATGTAACCGCCGATGACCATGCCGGAAAAGCCAGACATGCCGGTAAGGCGCATATTCATATAGTCAGTCATTCCACGCCTCCTTTTTATAGCGGTTACAGACAAGATGCATCTTACACGAGATGCCGGACGCGACAAGAGGTCGCAATCTCGAATTGCAAAAGTCCGGCAGAATAGATGCAAAAATGCAACAAGCCGTTCAGTTCAGCGAGACGCTGAGGCCAAAACCCTGCATCAGCCGCCGTGTGGCGAAATCCGGCTTGCCGGAAGTGAAGACGGCGAAATCGAAACCATCTGGATGCTCCGCATCCTGCGGCAGCGGCACCAGGTGGCGCGCGCGACGGGCAATCGCTTCCGCCGGATCGAGCCAGTCCACCGGCCATGGCGCCAGCCGGCGAAACACATTGGCCATGAAGGGATAATGAGTGCAGGCGAGAACAACGATATCGGTGCGCTTGCCGTCGTTATCGATGAAGCAGGGCTCGATTTCCGCCAGCACGGCTTCATCGGAGATCGGTTCGCCCCTGATCCAGCTTTCGGCCATACGCGCCAGATTTTCCGATCCCACGAGGCGAACATGGCATTGCGTGGCGAATGACTGGATGAGATCGCGCGTATAGGCGCGCTTGACGGTGCCGGGTGTTGCCAGCACGGAAACGAGACCGGAACGGGTGCGTTCGGCCGCGGGCTTGATAGCTGGAACGGTGCCGACGAAAGTCATATCAGGAAAGCGCGCCCGAAGATCGGCGCCTGCCAGTGTGAAGGCGGTGTTGCAGGCAATGATGCAGACTTCAGGGCTATAGTCTTCAAGCAGCTTTTCGAAGAGCGAAAGAATGCGCGCTTTCAGCGCCCCCTCTTCCCAGCCGCCATAGGGGAAACCGGCGTCGTCGGCCACATAAATGAAACCGCGCTCGGGCATCAGCACGCGCGCCTCGCGCAGTACCGTCAGCCCGCCAATGCCGGAATCGAACACCAGCACCGGTTTGAGAACATCGGCCAGAGCCTCAGTCGTCTTCAGCATTCTCCCCAGCCCTCTCCGACAATGGTCCCTCCGCCGTTCCGGCCCGGCCTGCCTGCTTAGGCCACTGCCGGGGAAAACGATCGAGTGACCTGATCACGCCACGGAAAACACTGATTTCCTGCTCGGAAAAGCCGCGTCTCGACAGCACCGCACGCAGATTGTCCACCATTTTCGGCTTTTTTTCGGGCGGATGAAAATATCCGCGCGCATCGAGCGCCTCCTCGATGTGTTCGAACAGGCCGAAGACCTGTTCCTTGGTCGAGGGCCGCTGCTCGATAGGCTGGAAAAGCGTCTCGTCCAGATCGTCCATGCCGGATTTCATCCACTCATAGGACATCAAAAGCACGGCCTGCGCGATATTGAGCGAGGCGAAGGCGGGGTTGACCGGAAATGTCACGATCTCATCGGCCAGCGCCACTTCTTCATTGGTAAGGCCCCAGCGCTCACGCCCGAACAGGATGCCGGTTCTTTCACCCGCCTTGAACTTCGCGCGCAGCGTGCCGGCTGCGGTGACGGGGGCACGAACCGGTTTGAAACCGTAACGCTCCCGCGCGGTCGTGGCATAGACGAAATTGAGATCCTTGATCGCCTCTTCCAGCGTCTCGAACACCTTCGTCCCGTCGATGACATGATCGGCCTTGGAAGCGGCGGCGCGCGCCTTCTCGTTCGGCCAGCCGTCACGCGGCTTGACGAGGCGAAGTTCGGCAAGACCGAAATTGGCCATTGCCCGTGCCACCATGCCGATATTTTCGCCGAGCTGCGGTTCGACCAGAATGATCGCCGGGCCTTCCGCCACAAGTTCAAGCTCGCTGTTTGTGCCTGCCATCGTCGTTTTCCAGTTTCTGAAGCGCCGCATCGATTTTCAGGCCGATGCGTTTTATGGTTTTCGCGCATTTCCAGACTGAAAACCGGTCACCGCTTTTCCTGAAAATGCTATAAAGCGCGCTTCACTGGCACAGATCGGCGCCAAAATCAAAGCCGGGGCAGGCAGAACGCCCTGTTATTCGCCCTTGATGATCGCCGCCATCTCTGCGCGCAGCGAATCCCTGCCCTCGTCTCCAACCCGGTGAATGTCGCTGATGACAGGCTGGCCGTTTTCCTCGATGACATCGAAATGCACCTCGTCGACCGTTGCCTTCATCTCTGCCTCATCCATGCAGGCCCAGAGCTTGAACTTCGCCGTCACGTCAGTCACGCCGTCCTTCACCTCACCGGGCGTTACCGAAACATCCACCAGCGGACAGCCATCCTGCGAGTTGGTCACCACATCGTAGCCGAAGGGATCGCCGGTCTCGCCGCTTTCCGCCTCGTAAGCCGGCTTCTTGGAAGCTTCGCGGTATTGGGCAACGAAGTCCTTGCTGAACAGGCTGGTCAGCATGTCCTCGTCAAAGATGTATTTCCAGTTTTCCGCATCGCCGGACCAGTTCTTGACGGTAATGTCCATCACCTTCTGGACGGGATCGGCAGGGCCGGCCGCAAGGGCGCTGTGGGAAAAGAGGACGGCGGCAGTCAGAAGCAGAATATTCCGCATGATGTGATCCCGGAGGTAGGCCCGACGCGCGGGCGAAGCGATTCGCCTGACTGTATTCCGGCAATATGGTTTGGCAATGCGCAAAGCGTTACTGCACCGCGCCAAAAAAGCGCCCCCCATGGCTTTGCCTCAGGCGCGCGCGATGCTATAGCCGCACCGGATATTTTTCCGAATACCGGCGTCACCAGGCGCCACAGCTTCGAAGGTGAGGAATTCATGGCAAAGATCAAGGTAGCCAATCCAGTCGTCGATCTCGACGGCGACGAAATGACCCGTATCATCTGGCAGCTCATCAAGGACAAGCTGATCCTGCCATACCTCGATCTCGACATCGAATATTATGACCTCTCGGTCGAAAACCGCGATGCTACCAACGACCAGGTAACCGTCGATGCGGCACACGCCATCAAGAAGCACGGCGTCGGCATCAAGTGCGCGACGATCACACCGGACGAGCAGCGCGTCGAGGAATTCGGCCTGAAGCAGATGTGGAAGAGCCCGAACGGCACGATCCGCAACATTCTGGGCGGCGTCATCTTCCGCGAGCCGATCATCTGCAAGAACGTTCCCCGCCTCGTTCCCGGCTGGACGAAGCCGATCGTCGTCGGCCGCCATGCCTTCGGCGACCAGTACAAGGCAACCGATTTCAAGTTCCCCGGCAAGGGCAAGCTGACGATCAAGTTCGTCGGTGAAGACGGTCAGGTCATTGAAAAGGACGTCTTCGACGCTCCGAGCGCTGGCGTTGCGCTGGCAATGTACAACCTTGACGAATCCATCCGCGAATTCGCCCGCGCATCCATGATGTACGGCCTGATGCGCAAGTGGCCGGTTTACCTGTCCACCAAGAACACCATCCTGAAGGCCTATGACGGCCGCTTCAAGGACATCTTCGAAGAAGTCTACCAGACCGAGTTCAAGGCGAAGTTCGATGAAATCGGCATCATCTATGAGCACCGCCTGATCGACGACATGGTTGCCTCCGCTCTGAAGTGGTCCGGCGGTTACGTCTGGGCCTGCAAGAACTACGATGGCGACGTGCAGTCTGATACGGTTGCCCAGGGCTTCGGTTCGCTCGGCCTGATGACCTCCGTTCTCCTGTCGCCGGACGGCCGCACGGTTGAAGCTGAAGCGGCACACGGCACGGTCACGCGCCACTACCGCCAGCACCAGAAGGGTCAGGAAACTTCGACCAACTCGATCGCTTCGATCTTCGCCTGGACCCGTGGCCTCGCCCACCGCGCCAAGCTGGACGACAATGCAGAACTCGCAAAGTTCGCAGCAACGCTCGAAACCGTCTGCGTCGACACCGTCGAAAGCGGCTTCATGACCAAGGACCTCGCGCTCCTCATCGGTCCGGATCAGCCCTGGCTCTCCACCACCGCCTTCCTCGACAAGATCGATGAAAACCTCAAGACGGCGATGGCGGCTTAAGCCTACTTGCTCAGCAGCTTTAAAACCCGGCCTCAGCGCCGGGTTTTTTCATTTGCGCCAAAGAGCCTAAACGTCAGCGCAGCAGCGCTCGCCGATTGCGCCCTTATTTCTGCTTCCGCCGGAAGGCCGATAGCGCCGGTGGCGCGTCTGATCTGCAAATCGCCGACCAGAAGCGACAACCAGATTTCCGCAGGCTTTTCCGAAGCCTCGGTACATATGGTGCCGTGCTCCTCCAACACTGCAAAATAGGCAGCAAGCTTCGGCATGACGTGGTCACGACCTTTAGCCGCGAGGAATTCCCCAAGCGCGGTCTCAACGCCAGATTCCGCCGCTGCTACCCTGTTGAGCAGCACCGCCCGCTCTCCCAAAAGCACCGATAAGAGGTCGGCCCCGAAACGTGAGAGCTCACCGACAACATCTTCCGCCTCTGCCGATGGCAACTCCAACTGTGCGGCATTCTCGGCGACCATGGCTTCATAAAGACCGGCCTTGCCACCGAACCAGCCGTAAAGCGTCTCCTTGGATGACCTGCTCAGCTTTGCCAGCGCCTGCATGGAAAATGCAGCATATCCATCCTGCGCAAGCAGGGCGAAGGCATTCTCGACTATCTCACGCCGGCGTAGTTCCTTGCTCTCGCTTCGCATAAGCACTCCCTTGACAGAAACCGTACATATGCGTACGGAATATCCGTACGATAGTGTACGGATATTCGATGGAGATTTTCGTGTCCAGCTCATTTCTGCACGGCGTAACAACAAAGCATTTTCCAATACCGTGGATGGCAAGAGAACCGGCATGCTTTGCCTTGCGTCTGTTCGCGCCGCTGACCCTTGGAATAATGGCCGGTTTTTTCTTCGCCTTCAGCAATCCCGTTATGATGGCCTTCCAGCAGCTGGAAGCAGGTATTTTCATTCAGGCGTTCAATGGCATTAACATCAGCGTCCGCAATGGCATTTTCTTTGCAGCCTTCTTTGCTCCTCTCACTGCTCTCCTCGGAGCCGCGTTTGTCGACCGCCACAGCAGGCCGCTGTGGATATCGGCATTGCTCATCTATGCTATCGTTGTAATCCAGACCCGAATGGTCAATGTGCCCATCAACGAAGTCTTCAAGACGGTTTTGACCGACATACCGAGCGACTGGAAGGAGCTACGCGACCGCTGGGCGGCCTCCAATCTCGTCCGCACCGTACTCACCACCATCGCCTTTTTTCTCGCGCTGCTTGCGGCCACAAGACATGGCGAAAGACGCACGGACGTTTGATCCGCACCATACTCGCTGCGCATTCTCCAACACTATAACGAAAGGCAAGATCACAGTCAGACAGGCGGCACAGGATATGCAGAAAACAAAAACCCGGCCGCAACGCCGGGTTTCTTTTTTTGTTCACAGTATCTTGCTTAGATGTTGCACTAGGCGCAGACTTCGATTCCACAGCGTGCCGCAGTCAGAAAAATAAAAATATATAGCTGAAACAGCATAAAACGACACATAACTTGTCCGGCACAGTCAAAAATTCATGTGGTTACCAGCTCGATCCTTCGGGAAAACAGATAATGCTGTGGACTATAAAAACGCACCGTGTCAGCGCGAACTGCGCGCGGGTTTTCAATGATGCTTTTGCAATTTTGCTTGGGGAGGCAAAGCAATGAGTGAATTGATCTTCTACACCAATCCCATGTCGCGCGGACGCATTGCGCGATGGATGCTCGAGGAAGTGGGCGTTCCCTACAAGACAGAGATACTGGGCTTCTCGACGTCGATGAAATCGCCGGCCTATCGGCTGATCAACCCGATGGCCAAGGTGCCCGCCATCAAACACGGCGACACCATTGTCACCGAAGCGGCAGCGATCTGCGCCTATCTGGCGGATGCCTTTCCGGGCGCCAACCTTGCGCCGACGCCCAAAGCGCGCGGACTTTATTACCGCTGGATGTTTTTTGCTGCCGGTCCGTTGGAAATGACAACCAGCATGAAGGCGATGGGGTTCGAGGTGCCGCAGGAAAAGCTGCGTATGGCTGGCTGCGGCAGCTATGCGGATGCGATCAACACGCTCGAACGTGCCGTCAGCGAAAACCGCTTCATTGCCGGCGATCACTTCACTGCGGCGGATGTCTATGTAGGTGCCCACGTCGGCTGGGGCCTGCAGTTCGGCACAATCGAAAAACGTCCGGCCTTCACGGACTATATGGCGCATCTGACCGACCGCCCCGCCTTCAAGCGGGCCACACAGCTTGACGAAGCGGCAGCGAAGGATATGCAGGCGGCGGGTTGAGGAAACTGACAGGCATTTCGCCTGAAAGCGGAGCACGAGCGCTTACAAGGGTCACAAAACGGATTTTGGAAGCGGGCTTATTCGTTGGGCTGGGCGAGTGGTTCGCCGATCTCGACTGCATGCCCGTCCGGATCATAAAAACGGAACACTCTCTGTCCCCATGCCTGCCGCTCAACGGGATGGGTCAACTCCACATGCGACGCAATATTCCGAAATGCCGCATCGACATCCTCATGTTCGAAATAGAGCAGCAGATTCCGTCTGCCGTAAGGTTTGTCCGTGTCCGGCGATGTCCGCCAGACCGTCTGTTCGAGCGAACGCCCATCATGGATTGCAAAGCCGCTTTCAAAGAGGACGAAATTTCCGAAATCGTCCAAAACCTTCAGGCCGAGCCTGTCACGATAAAACTCCCTGGAGCGGTTGATACCGCACACGAAAGGGATGGGATTTACAAAGCGCATCACGTTCCTTTCGGATTTCAACATCCAGAATCAAAAAGGCGGGGTAGAACCCCGCCTTTTTTCAATTCATCCAGATCAGGCCGCGAGCGCTGCCGCCACCGCGTTGATGGCGTCCTGTGCCTTGGCGCCATCGGGGCCGCCGGCCTGCGCCATATCCGGGCGTCCACCGCCGCCCTTGCCGCCGAGGGCCGCAGAGGCCGTGCGGACGATATCGACGGCGCTGAAACGGCCAGTTAGATCCTCGGTCACGGCAGCAACAGCACTTGCCTTGCCGTCTTCGGACACGGCGATCAGCAGCACGACGCCGGAGCCGATATTGGCCTTGGCTTCATCTGCAAGACCCTTGAGGTCTTTGGGATCGATGCCGGACAGGGATTTTGCGAGGAAATTGACGCCCGCAACCTGCTGTACGTCGTTTGCGCCGGCATCCGACGAGCCGCCGCCCATGGCGAGTTTCTTGCGGGCATCCGCAAGCTCGCGCTCCAGCTTCTTGCGCTCGTCGAGAAGTCCCTCGACACGCGACAGTACATCGCCCGGCTGAACCTTCAGCGACGACGCCAGTGCCTTTACGCGCTCATCCTGCTCGGAGAGATAGGCAAGCGCGCCCTGACCCGTTACGGCCTCAAGACGGCGCACGCCCGCACCGACGGCACTTTCGCCGAGAATGCGGATAAGGCCGATCTGGCCGGTTGCGGCAACATGGGTGCCGCCGCAAAGCTCGACCGAGTACGGACGGTTGGCCTTCGCACCGTGAACACCGGTGCCCATGGAGACAACGCGGACTTCATCGCCGTATTTTTCGCCAAACAGTGCCATAGCACCCTCGGCGATGGCGTCGTCAACGCTCATCAGACGCGTCACGACAGGCGAGTTCTGCAAGACGATCTCGTTTGCCATTTCTTCGACGACCTTCAGCTCCTCGGCCGACATCGGCTTCGGATGCGAAACGTCAAAGCGCAGACGCTCGGGTGCGACCAGCGAACCCTTCTGAGCAACGTGCGTACCAAGCACCTCGCGCAGCGCCTCATGCAGCAGGTGGGTGGCGGAGTGGTTGGCGCGCAGACGCGAGCGGCGGTCGTGATCGACCGTCAGCTGCACGGCGTCATCGAGCTTTAATCCACCCTTGGACACCGTGCCGGAATGCACGAAAAGGCCCTCGCCCTTTTTCTGGGTTTCTGAAACGGTAAAGGTGCCGTTATCGCCAGAGATTACGCCGGTATCGCCCATCTGACCGCCGGACTCGCCATAAAATGGCGTCTGGTTGACGACGATCTGAACCGTCTCGCCCTCGGCAGCACTATCCACCAACTTGCCGTCCTTGACGATCGCCTGAATAACGCCTTCGGCGGTTTCAGTGTCGTAACCAAGGAATTCGGTCGCGCCGAGCTTTTCCTTCAGTTCGAACCACACCGTTTCGGTCGCCTTGTCGCCGGAACCAGCCCAGTGCGAGCGTGCTTCCGCCTTCTGGCGCTGCATGGCATCGGTGAAGCCGGAAATATCGACGCCGATTTCGCGGGCGCGCAGCGCATCCTGCGTCAGATCGAGCGGGAAGCCATAGGTATCGTAAAGCTTGAAGGCGGTTTCGCCGTCCAGCATGTCGCCCTTGTGCAGGGTCGAAGTCGCGTCAGACAGCAGCGACAGGCCGCGTTCCAGCGTCTTGCGGAAACGGGTTTCCTCAAGCTTCAGCGTCTCGGAGATCAGCGCCTCGGCGCGAACCAGCTCCGGATAGGCGCGGCCCATCTGCTGTATCAGCGCCGGCAGCAGCTTGTAGATCAGCGGCTCGCGCGAACCGAGAAGCTCGGCATGGCGCATGGCACGGCGCATGATGCGGCGCAGAACGTAACCACGGCCCTCATTCGACGGCAGAACGCCATCGGCGATCAGGAAAGCGGAGGAGCGCAGATGGTCGGCAATGACGCGGTGGCTGGCGCGCTTCTCGCCCTCTGCCGGAACGCCGGTCGCTTCGACAGAGGCCGAAATCAGCGCCCGGAACAGATCGGTGTCGTAATTGTCGTGTTTGCCCTGCAACAACGCCGAAATGCGCTCGAGACCCATGCCGGTGTCGATAGAAGGGCGCGGAAGATCGATGCGCTCTTCCTTCGTCAGCTGCTCATATTGCATGAAGACGAGGTTCCAGATTTCGATGAAACGGTCGCCATCCTCTTCCGGCGAACCGGGCGGTCCGCCCCAGATATGATCGCCGTGGTCATAGAAGATTTCCGAGCAGGGACCGCACGGACCGGTATCGCCCATGGCCCAGAAATTATCGCTGGTCGGAATACGGATGATGCGATCGTCAGAGAAACCGGCGATCTTCTTCCAGAGATTAAAAGCCTCGTCGTCGGTGTGATAGACCGTGACCAGCAGACGGTTGCGATCGATGCCGAATTCCTTGGTGATCAGGTTCCAGGCATGGGTAATCGCCTCTTCCTTGAAATAGTCGCCAAAGGAGAAATTGCCGAGCATTTCGAAGAACGTATGGTGACGGGCCGTATAACCGACATTGTCGAGGTCGTTATGCTTGCCACCGGCGCGCACGCATTTCTGCGCCGAGGCGGCGGTGGAATAAGGACGGCTTTCGAGACCGGTGAAGACGTTCTTGAACTGCACCATGCCGGCATTGGTGAACATCAGCGTCGGATCGTTGCGCGGCACCAGCGGGCTGGAGGGCACAATCTCGTGTCCGTTCTTCTTGAAGTAGTCGAGAAAGGTCGACCGAATTTCATTCACACCGCTCATGCCCACACACCGCTCACAGCTGGAGTCCATCACCGCCATCCCGAATGATGGCTATCTTGCAAAATCAAAGGCTTTTATCGTCCGCATCCTGCCCTGTCCAGCCATGGAGGCGCACCAAGGCGTCTAGGCAAAGAAAAAGGGCCACGCGAGGAAAATCGCACGACCCTTTTGATCCATACCGGCTCATGCCGGCAAAGCCACCGGACGCGAACGCCCGGACCTTCGAATGCATCAGCCCTCGTCGGGACCGTCGTCGCTTTCGCCAGCTTCCGGGCCGCCATTTTGCAGGAACCGATCGGCGATCAGACCGGCGTTCTGGCGCAGCGCCAGTTCGATCTCGCTTGCCATTTCCGGATTGTCGCGCAGGAAGGTCTTGGCATTTTCACGCCCCTGCCCCAAACGCTGGCTGTTATAGGAGAACCATGCACCGGATTTCTCGACGATACCGGCTTTCACGCCGAGATCGACAAGCTCGCCGGTCTTGGAAACACCTTCGCCATACATGATGTCGAATTCCACCTGTTTGAAAGGCGGTGCCATCTTGTTCTTGACGACCTTGACGCGGGTCTGGTTGCCGACAACCTCTTCACGCTCCTTGACGGCGCCGATACGGCGAATGTCGAGACGCACCGAGGCGTAGAATTTAAGCGCATTACCACCCGTCGTCGTTTCCGGCGAACCGAACATGACGCCGATCTTCATGCGGATCTGGTTGATGAAGATCACCATGCACTTCGACTTGGAGATCGAGGCGGTCAGCTTGCGCAGCGCCTGGCTCATCAGACGTGCCTGAAGGCCCGGCAGGCTGTCGCCCATCTCACCTTCGATTTCGGCACGCGGCGTCAGCGCCGCAACCGAGTCCACCACCAGAATGTCGACGGCACCGGAGCGCACCAGCGTATCGGTGATTTCAAGCGCCTGCTCGCCCGTATCCGGCTGCGAGATCAGAAGGTTCTGCAAATCCACACCGAGCTTGCGGGCATAGACCGGATCGAGCGCGTGCTCGGCATCCACGAAGGCGCAGATGCCGCCCTTCTTCTGGGCTTCCGCGATCGTCTGCAACGCAAGCGTCGTCTTACCGGAGCTTTCCGGGCCGTAAATCTCAACGATACGCCCCTTCGGCAGGCCGCCGATACCGAGCGCTATATCCAGGCTGAGAGAACCCGTCGAAATGGTCTCTACTTCAACCACGTTTTCATTGGAACCGAGCTTCATGATCGATCCCTTGCCGAACGACCGTTCGATCTGGGAGAGCGCCGCTTCCAGTGCCTTGCTTTTATCCACCGATTTATCCTCTACGAGACGCAAAGAATTTTGTGCCATCCGATCCACCTTTAGGTTATTGAAGCCGCACAGGCAATGAAGCAGTATGGAAATAGGATGTACTCTATTTGTTCTCATATCGCAAGGCGCAGCCAGCATATTGAAAACAAATAGCGATAAGTGGTTTGTTCTGCTTTCGTTTTTCCGTGTCCGGCCTATCGCTGCGGACCGGATGTGAAGGGGAACAAACAGAAGATTGGGACGAATCGTCCACCTTTTCCATTCGCGAAAGAGGGAAACACAAGAGTGAAGAAAATACTCGTTCTGGGCGGCGCGCATATAGACAGGCGCGGCATGATCGAGACTGAAACGGCGCCCGGCGCCAGCAATCCTGGCTCATGGATGGAAGAGGCTGGCGGCGGCGGTTTCAATGCGGCGCGCAATCTTTCCCGGCTCGGTTTTGCCGTCCGTATCATTGCACCGCGCGGCGGCGACGTGACCGGCGAAGCGGTGGCGGAGGCAGCAAGGCAGGCGGGCGTGGAAGATACGCCCTTCGTTTTCCTCGATCGCCGCACGCCAAGCTACACCGCCATTCTGGAGCGCGACGGCAATCTTGTCATCGCACTTGCGGATATGGATCTTTACAAGCTGTTTTCGCCGCGCCGCCTCAAAGTTCGCGCGGTGCGTGACGCGATTACCGCGAGCGACCTTCTGCTTTGCGATGCCAATCTGCCGGAGGATACGTTGAAGGCGCTCGGTCTCATTGCCCGCGCCTGCCAAAAGCCGCTCGCGGCCATCGCCATTTCGCCCGCCAAGGCGGTGAAGCTGAAGGACATGCTCGCCGATATCGACATTCTCTTCATGAACGAGGCAGAGGCGCGCGC
The DNA here is from genome assembly GCF_053522705.1 of Agrobacterium sp. 16-2014-1-2a. NCBI lineage: Bacteria > Pseudomonadati > Pseudomonadota > Alphaproteobacteria > Hyphomicrobiales > Rhizobiaceae > Agrobacterium > Agrobacterium sp. 16-2014-1-2a. The sequence goes on along the minus strand of NZ_JBNWBX010000014.1, from coordinate 49,288 downwards.
GCTGACGGGACAGACGGCAGACAATGTTCGCGACTGGCCGGGTATTCTCCGCAGGGTCGGCCTTGCTGGCGGCGTCATCACCCGTGGGGCAAGCGAAGTGGTAGCCTTCAACGCGACGCAAACCGCAAGCCTCCACCCACCCATCATCCGCGAGGTGAAAGACGTAACCGGCGCCGGAGACGCCATGGCGTCAGGTTATCTCGCGGCGATTGCGGAGGGCAAAACCATCGCTGAGGCCCTGCGACTGGGTGCCGCGGCGGCCGCCATCACCGTGCAATCGCCTTTCGCCACCGCCCAAGACCTGTCAAAAGACAGTGTCGAGACCATGTTGGGGCTTGTCCCCAAGGCCGAAATGCTGGCATGAACCCGTTTTTTATAGTCTGGAACAAACAGAATGACCCGCCCCATCTCCCCGCTCCTGCCCATCGTCTATTCGCAAGAGGTTGCCGCTGCCAAACAGCGCGGCGCGCCGATCGTCGCGCTGGAATCGACCATCATCACCCACGGCATGCCCTATCCCGGCAATATCGAGATGGCTGAAGGCGTCGAACAGATCATCCGCGATCAGGGAGCCGTTCCGGCAACCATCGCCGTCATTCACGGCACGCTGCATATCGGCCTCGAGAAGGAGCAGCTCGAAGCGCTTGCCCAGACCACCGACGCCATGAAGGTCTCGCGCGCCGATATTGCCTTTGCGATTGCCGAGCGCCGCACCGGTGCCACGACAGTGGCAGCCACCATGATTGCCGCTGCCCGCGCCGGCATCCGCGTTTTCGCCACCGGCGGCATCGGCGGTGTGCACAAGGGCGCGGAGGAGACCTTCGATATTTCCGCCGATCTGACCGAGCTTGCCAAAACCGGCGTGATCGTCGTCTGCGCCGGCGCCAAGGCCATTCTTGACATCCCGAAGACGCTGGAAGTTCTCGAAACCAACGGCGTGCCTGTCGTGACTTTCGGTTCGGAAGAGTTCCCGGCTTTCTGGTCGCGTTCTTCGGGCCTTCCCAGCCCGCTGTCGCTCAACAGCCCTGCAGCCATCGCCAATTTCCAGACGACCCGCGAACAGCTCGGCATCGATGGCGGTATGCTGATTGCCAATCCCGTGCCGGAAGAGGACGAAATTCCGCGCGAGGAGATGGAAATCTACATCAATCGCGCCATTTCCCACGCCGAGCGCGAGGAAATCACCGGCAAGGCCGTCACGCCCTTCCTGCTCGGCGATATCTTCCGCCTGACCGACGGCCGCAGCCTCGCGACCAATATCGCGCTGGTACGCAACAATGCCCAACTCGCCGCAGAGATTGCTGTGGCGCTTAACTAAGCGTTAGAGGCTGGATTATCCTCAAATTTGAGGATGATGGCAGGGTGAGAAGCATCCCAGTCATGCCGGATTTGATCACGCCGGACCCCGGATCTGGTCCGGCGTTACGGATAATGTGTCGGCCTGGGAACTTTGCTACCAATAAAAAAGCCCGGAAAGCTTTGCGCTTTCCGGGCTTTCATTTTTCAGTTCCTGAACCTTATCAGTTCTGGGCGACCGGTCTTACCAGCGGTGTCACGCGGCGGATGGTGACGCGGCGGTTCTGCTGTTCCGGGCCGAGTGTCTGAACCTTCAGGTAACGCTCGCCGTAGCCTTGCGTCGCCAGGTTTTCCGGCGGAATGCCGTAAACATCGGTCAGGACATTAGCGACGGAAGCGGCACGCTCGTCGGAAAGAACGAGGTTGCTTTCATCCGAACCAACGGCATCGGTGTGGCCTTCGATCAGGAAGGTTTCCGCCGGGTTCTTTGCCAGCGCCTTGTTGATCGCATCCGCTACCTTCCGCAGCGAACGGGCCTGCGCCATCGGAATGTCAGCGCTTCCAGTGGCAAATGTGATCGTATCGAGGTCGATACGGCGCACCTTGTCGCGGATACGGGCCGAATAACGCACTTCATCCAGCGAGTAGACACGCTCCACCGGCTCGACCGGCGGCTGCTCCAGGAAGCGGTAATAATCGCGGTCCGGATCGCTCGACGTGTCGATGATGTAGTCACGAACCGGAATGCGCAGACGCATCGGCGGCAGGTCGAGGCCGGGATCGCGATAGACATATTCACGGTCCGGTTCGTCCATCAGTTCCGGTGCATAGAACAGAACATATTCCCGGCCACGGTCGTCGATGCGCGAACGCTGGATGACGTCGCCATAGCGGTTGCGGATCGTCACCACCTGCGTGCCGTCGCGACGCTCGACGGTCTCGCGGACACGTCCGCCGGGCAGGCGCTCGTAATAGGGCTCGCCGCCATCGCGGATGAAGCGCTGATTGTCGTCGCCGCGCACAACCACGCGGTCGCCAAACTGCAGGATGATCGGCGCATCGCGATCCTGATCGCGCCGGCCGCCTTCGCGCGGCTGCCATTCCCGCGCACCTTCCGGCCGGTCATATTGCGGACGGCGGTCGACACGCTCGCCCTGCTGAGAGGTAATCGCCTCCATCTTCACGGGCGGCGGAGCCTTGCCTCCGGCAGCACCGGCGCGCTGCGCTTCGGCGTCGGAAGTCGGCACCTTCACGTCACCGGCCTGCTCACGCTCGCGGCGGCGTTGCTCGCGTGCCTGGTTGTTACCGGAGCGCTCCACTTCCTTGTCGCTGTCGAGAACGGCGGCACCCTTGTCGACGGGCAGAATGACGGTGTCGGCAGTCTTGGACGGGTCCTTGGCGATAGCCTTGGCCTTGTCCAGTTCCTGCTTCGTCGTCGGAGGCGCTTCCGTCTGCGGAATGGCGACCTGATTAGGGACGGCTTCGCCGGCAGGCGCCTGTCCTGTCGTGGCACCGCTTGGCGGCGGAGGTGTCGGAGTACCCGGCAGCGGCGCTGCAGGCTCCGTCTTGCCCTGGCCTTCTACCGGCTGCTTTTCAGAAGGCTGCTGGCCGGGCGCAGGATTGGGCTGAGCTTCCGGAGCCGGTGGCCGTGCCGGTGTCGGCGCTTCCGTTGGAACAGGAGCCTCCTTTACAGCTGGTTCAGGAGCCGCTGGCTTTTTCTCTGGAACGGCCTTTTCGGCGGGTTCCGATTTCGGTTCCGGTGCTGGAGCGGGCGCCTTTTCCTCTACCGGCTTTTTCTCGGCGGCGGGCTCGCGCTGTTTCGCCGGCTGCTCGGTATTTTCTGGGCGTGCGGCTGGCTGTTCGGCCGCCGGCTCCGGCTTGCGCGGACGTGCGGGGCGTTGCTCGCCCTCGCCTGCCGGCTGCTCGGCTCTAGCCGGTTTGCGCGGCCGTTCCTGCGGCTGCTGCTCGGCGGGTGCAGGTGCGGCTTCGGGCTCAGGCTGCGGACGCTGCTTGCGGGCGGGTGGCTGTTCAGCTGGCGCCGGTTCCGGCTGGGCTTCGCGCTGCTGCGGCTGCCGTTTCGGTTCTGGCTGAGGCTCGCGTTGCGGCTCGGGCTGAGCTTCACGCTTGGGTTCAGGACGCGGTTCGGCCGGTGCAGCTTCAGCCTTCGGCTGTTCGCGCTGCGGTTCCGGAGCCTGCTCCTGCTTTTTCGGCTCTGGCTCTGGCTTCGGCTGCGCCTCTTCTGCTTGCTGGCGTTGCTTGCGCAGCAGCTCTTCCGGGTTCTGCTCCTCCGCCTGCGGCTGCGCCTGCGCCAATATCACCGGGGCCTGTGCCTGGGGCATTTGCGTTTGCGTCCGTGCGGCGCCGGCATAACCGGCGGCGGCCGGCTCCACCGCGATCGCCAGCGACATGAGGGGGAAAACCACCCCCGTCAGCAATGTGTTCTTCTTCAGCATCGGTGCTTCCTCATCTGCCAATCGTTGTACGCCGCTTATGCCGCGACATTGTGAATCCGGCCGCGCGTGCAGGCGCTGGTCAACGCCTTGCATACGCTTCGGTTCCCATGATGACCAAAGCGTTCTGTACCGGAAATGAACAGATCAAGGCCATTTCGTGAAAGCTCCGCGACGAAAAAGAGGGCGCTAATATTGCAGTTGCATTTTTTGACCAACCGGACGAATAATTGCCGCGCGCTGAAGGCCACGAATGGCAACCCGTTCTGTTGCGCCTGCGCTCACGACGTCCGCACTGAAAACAACAACAGACTGCGGATGAACGACCAAAAGAGAGGATCGAAATGCCTATTTCCACCCGTCTGCTCGCAGCCGTATCGATTGCCGCCATCTCCCTGTTTTCCGGCGCGGCCCTCGCGCAGGACAAGATCGTCATCGGCACGGAAGGCGCCTACCCGCCCTTCAACAATCTGGAAGCCGACGGTACGTTGACCGGCTTCGACATCGACATCGCCAAGGCGCTGTGCGTCGAAATGAAGGCTGAATGCACCTTCGTCACCAATGACTGGGACGGCATCATCCCCGCCCTGCAGGCAAAGAAGTTCGACGCCATCATCGCGTCCATGTCGATCACGCCGGAGCGTCTCCAGAAGGTCGATTTCTCCAAGAAATATTACAACACCCCGCCGGCAATCGCCGTACCGAAGGACTCGCCGATCAAGTCCGTCGACGACCTGAAGGGCAAGTCGCTCGGCGCGCAGGGTTCCACGACCCACTCCAACTATGCCGAAAAGCACTTCCCGGGTTCCGACCTGAAAATGTACCCGACCGCCGACGAATATAAGCTCGACATCTCCAACGGCCGCATCGACGCCGTCATCGACGATATCGTCGTCCTGTCGGAGTGGCTGAAATCGGATGCAGGCAAGTGCTGCAAGATCCTGACGCCGCTTCCGGTGGATGTCGAGATCAACGGCAATGGTGCAGGCGTAGCCGTTCGCAAGGGCGATACCGCGCTCGCCGACAAGTTCACGGCTGCCATCGCCGGCATCCGCGCCAACGGCAAGTACCAGGAAATCAACAAGAAATACTTTGATTTCGACGTTTACGGCCAGTAAGCGGCGCGTCGCCTGTTGAAATCTGGTGGCGGAAGGCTTGCCCTTCCGCCATTTTTGTTTGAAAACGTAACCATAACAATCACGGCGGCTTAAGACCGCGGGGGAAAACTGGCATGAGCGGAGCATTTTCCGCCATAGGTGCGTTCTGGACCTATGTCTCGACACTTCTCGACCCTTTCTGTGGGCCGGTCGGTCTCTTCACGCTTTTCGGAAACGGCACCCTCGTCACCTGTGGCGATGCCGGCTGGGGCGACGAAATCGCCTTCGGCGTCAAGGTCACGATCTCGCTGGCGCTCGCCACCCTGCCCGTCGGGCTTGTGATCGGTTTCCTCATTGCGCTCGCCGCGCAATCGGAGGAAAAATCGCTGCGGCTGGCGGCCGGTGTCTATACCACCATCTTCCGTGGCCTGCCGGAACTCCTGACGCTGTTCATCGTCTATTACGGCATACAGATGCTGCTGCAATCGGCCGCCGGTTATGTCGGGATAACAGGCCCGGTAGAGATCAACGCCTTCGTGGCGGGCATGGTTGCGCTGTCAGTGGTGTTTTCGTCCTATTCCTCGGAAGTGTTGCTATCTGCCTTCAAGGCCATCCCAAAGGGCCAATATGAGGCGGGCCATGCACTCGGCCTCTCGCGCGGCCACACCATGGTGCTTGTCATCATTCCGCAGCTGGTCAGGATCGCCCTGCCCGGCATGACCAACCTTTGGGTCATCCTGCTCAAGGATACCTCTTACGTCTCGATCATCGGCCTTGCCGATATCGTGCGCCAGACCGGCATCGCTGCCCGCGTCAGCAAGGAAGCCTTCTTCTTCTACGGCATCGCCTGTCTGCTCTACCTCATCCTCGCTCTGCTCTCCTCCATCGGCATCGGCTTCATCGATCGCTGGTCGCGCAAGTCGGAGGCAAGCCGATGAGCCATATTCAGGAACTCATTCCGCCGCGCCCCGCGCCGGTTGCCACAGACAAGCCCCTCAACATATCGCGCGTCGTCGGCATCGCCGTCATAACGCTCTGGCTGCTGCTGGCCGCCGGGCTGATCTTTGCGATGATCGAAGGCTGGGACTGGGCGAAATTCGAACGTTACGGGCCGCGTTATATCGATGGCCTCATCACCACCATTACGCTGGTTGGCAGTTCGATCATCCTCGGCGCACTTCTCTCGGTGCCGATCGCCTTCGCCCGCATGTCGGAAAATCGCGTCATCAGCGCGCTGGCCTATGCCTATGTCTACGTCTTTCGCAGCACCCCGCTGCTGGCGCAGCTTTTCCTGATCTATTACGGCCTCGGCAGTTTCCGTCAGGGGCTGGAAACCGTTGGCCTGTGGTGGTTCTTCCGCGAGGCCTGGTATTGCGGCCTCTTGTCGCTCACCCTCAACACCGCCGCCTATCAGGCCGAAATTCTGAGGGGCGCGATCCGAAGCGTGCCACGCGGCCAGATTGAAGGTGCCGCCTCGCTCGGCCTGTCGAAATTCATCACCTTCCGCAAGGTCATTCTGCCGCAGGCCCTCATCGTGGCTCTGCGCCCCTACGGCAACGAGATCATCCTGATGATCAAGGGTTCGGCAGTGGTCTCCATCGTCACGGTCTTCGACCTGATGGGACAGACGCGCTACGCCTTCTCCCGCACATTCGATTATCAGGCCTATCTCTGGGCGGCGATCTTCTACCTGACGATCGTCGAGACGCTCCGGCATGTCTGGGCATGGCTCGAAGCCCGCCTGACACGCCATCTCAAGCGCTAGGGACACCGTTGGCAGCACTCAATAGAGAAGACTGCCAACATTTTGAAAAATATAACTATTTTGTGACAACCCAGACCTTTGGCAAGGTTGGGTTAACCCTGTCGTGTTCCCATATCAGATACAGCGACAACGCTGTGATCGGCAATCATGAGAACGGGAACAGCCGACATGAACAAGGAAATGGAAATGATGCTGAGGGGCTACGGCCTCACCACCGCCCAGATTTTTTATCGCATGCCGGACCATCCGCTGGTTCTCCAGACCTATGTCTGGCAGGACTATGATCTCGCCCCGGATTTCCCCGAAATGCACGGTTTCCTCAAATTCTGGCAGGAAAAGCTAGACGGTCCGTTGCACTCGGTCCGCTACGTACACCGGCAGGTTATCTCGGCGCAGGAATGGCGCGCATTGAAAGGAGAGTTCATTCTCCACTGAGGCCCATCGCCACATAAAGCATTGCGCCCATCCGTCTTGCGGCTTACAGCAGACTTCAACTGAAGATGCTGACGGATACCGCACGATGACGAAGAACCAGAAAATTGACGAAGAGGCGCTTGCCGAAGCCTATAACCGCGCGCTCGCGCTTGAAAAAGCCGGCGATGTTGACGCGGCGGTGAAGGCCTATGAAGAGGTTCTGGCCATCGACCCGGACGATCATGGCGGCGCAGCCGTTCGCATCGCCGCCATGGGCCGCGGCGAACCGCCTTCCAAAGCGCCCGACGCCTATGTCGAAACCCTGTTCGACCAGCACGCCGAAGCCTTCGAGGATATTCTTGTCGAACAGCTCGGTTATGCAGTGCCGATGATGGTGCGCCAGCGCCTGCAAACGCTCGATCTCGGCCCCTTCAAGCGCCTGCTCGATCTCGGCTGCGGCACCGGCCTCACCGGCGAAGCGCTGCGCGACATGGCTGATGACATCACCGGCATCGACATTTCCGAAAACATGGTCGAGATCGCCCACGAGAAGGACCTCTACGAGACGCTCTATGTCGCCGAAGCCGAGGACTTTCTCGAAGACAATGACGACGAGCCCTTCGACATCATCACCGCAACCGATGTGCTGCCCTATCTCGGCGCGCTGGAACCGCTGTTTTTCGGCGCCGCTGAAAACCTCGTCCCTGGTGGCCTGCTGATCTTCTCGTCGGAAACGCTGCCCGAAGCAACCATGGCCGGACGCCCCTATATGGTAGGCCCGCACCAGCGTTTCGCCCACGCCGAAACCTATGTTCGGGAAAGACTGGCAGCGACCGGTTTCGACATAGTCGAAGTCACCGACATCAACGTGCGCATGCAGGACGGCAACCCCACACCCGGCCATCTGGTGATTGCCAGGCTCAAGGGCTAAGGTAGAGGCAAGCGCTCCTGACATGGAGCGCTTGCCTGAATCAATCTCTCAGCAACAACAGCCAGACGATTGAAGAGCCTCAGCTTTCGCCCGGCTCAACTCGCTTTCGGACGCCAGACGATATCGGTAACCTTGAGTTTCTTCGGCACGATTTTCAGATCGTAGAACTCGTCGGCCAGCGCCTGCTGATAGCTGATGGCCTCATCCGAAACCAGCGAGACACGCCCCAGATCCGCTCCCGGACGCGTCAGCGACACCTTGGTTACATCCTGCGGGACGCCGGTTATCGCCGCCAGCAATTTTGCAGTCTCATCGATATTGGCCTGAGCCTTTGCGCCGACGCTTGCGAGTTCCTTAAGGATCAGCGGCACGAGGTCGGGATTGCTTTCCACGAAGTCGCCATTGGCGAGGAAATAGCTCCAGGGATCGACAATACCTTCGGCAGTCGCGAGAACTCGTGTCGTCGGCTCCTTTTCCGCCACGGCAAAATAAGGATCCCAGATCGACCAGGCATCGATGCTGCCGCTGCGGAAAGCGGCCGCCGCATCCGGCGGGGCAAGGTCGATGGATGTTATGTCGTTCAGCGTCAGACCGGCCTTTCGCAATGCTTTGACAGTAACGTTATGAGCGCTGGAGCCGCGCTTGAACGCCACCTTCTTGCCCTTGAGGTCGGCCAGCGTCTTCAGCGGCGAATCCTTCTGCACAAGGATTGCCGATCCGCCGGCGGCGCCCTTGTAAGTTCCCACATAGCGCAGATTGCCACCGGCAGCCTGCGCGAAAAGCGGAGGCACATCGCCCGTCGGTCCGATATCCAGCGCACCTGCGCCCAGCGCTTCAAGAAGCGGCGGCCCGGAGGAGAACTCCGACCATTTGACCTCAATGCCGCGATCCTTCAACAGCGCTTCAAGCGCGCCCTGGCTCTTTGCCAACGCGATCACGCCATTCTTCTGCCAGCCGATCCGTAATGTGGTGGTCGCGGCTCCAGCCCGCCGGATATGCGGCAGGAACGCCGCCCCCGTTGCACCCGCAATCAGTCCCAATGTTCCGCGTCGTGTGAGCATGTGGATATCCTTCGCTGTTGCCATCATCAGATATACAAAGCGTAGATATTCGAGTGATTTTATCAAAATCCCACTTTGCGCGGCGCGAGTGCAAAGAGAATTGAATGTGCTAATTTGCCGTCGCAGGCGGAATAAGATTGCCTGGCCGCCTCGGCACGCCAGGAGTGTGCATTCCCCGGACAACCGCCGGATGGCCGACTTGAGTGCTTGCGGAAAAGCAAACTGCCCAACGAAAAATGCCCTCCCCGGCAGCCGGAAAGGGCATTGTTCAAAAAGCCTGATCAGCTGGAATCATTCCTCGCCGGATTTGGGATTATCCAGCAGCATGTAATCGAGCGGCAGTTCCGTCGTATATTTGATCTGTTCCATCGCAAAGGCAGACGACACGTCACGAATCTCGATCTTGGCGATCATCCGCTTGTAGAAGGCATCGTAGGCCGCGATGTCAGGCACGACAACGCGCAGCAGATAATCGACATCGCCGCTCATGCGGTAAAACTCGACGACTTCGGGGAACTCGGACACCACCTCGGAAAACCGCTTCAGCCATTCGATGGAATGGGAGGCAGTGCGGATGGAGACGAAAACGGTGACCTTGGTGTTGACCTTGACCGGATCCAGCAGCGCCACGCGCCGGCGGATGACACCGTCCTCTTCCATCTTCTGGATACGCCGCCAACAGGGCGTCGTGGAAAGGCCGACCTTTTTCGCCAGATCAGCGACAGCCAGCGTGGAATCCTCTTGCAGAATGCGCAAAATCTTACGGTCTAGGCGATCCAATGCGTCTACCCTCCTGAATTAATTTCCTTTCAATACACTAATTTTTAGAGAAAAACAGAAAATTGTTTCACTAAAGTCGCATTTCCACATGTTCTCGCAGAACAGGAAGCAGCTCCTCGGTAAACCACGGATTCTTTTTCAGCCAGCCGGTGTTGCGCCAGCTCGGATGAGGCAGCGGCAAAATGGCCGGTCCCGAATTTGAATGAAAATAGCTGCGCCAGTCGTACACGGTCTCGGTCATGGTTTTCCGCCGTCTTTCGCCGAGATGAAATGCCTGGGCATATTGACCGATGGCAAGGACCAGCTCCACCTGCGGCATCGCCACCAGCACCTTCTCCCGCCATTGCGGCGCACATTCGCGTCGAGGCGGCAGGTCACTGCCCTTGTCGTCATAGCCGGGGAAACAGAACCCCATGGGCACGATGGCGAAGCGGTCCGGATCGTAGAATGTCTCACGATCAACACTCAGCCATTGGCGCAGCCTGTCGCCGGAGGCATCGTTGAAAGGCACACCCGTTTCATGCACGCGAAGCCCGGGCGCCTGCCCTGCAATCAGGATACGCGCCTTGGTCGACATCACCAGGACCGGTCGGGGTTCGTGCGGCAGGCGTCCGTAGGTCGGGGTGTCGCGACAGATGCGACAGAGGGCAATCGCGCCCCTCAGCCCGTCGTCATTCATCGGCAGGGCTCGATCCGCCTCAGCCATGATTCCATCCCAGAAGATGACGGATGATGGTGAGGAAACCCGCGGCGGGCGTTTGCAAATCCGCTGCGCGATGTTCGCGCCGCCACTCCGCCGGTTTTTCGAATTCTCCGGCCCATATGCCGCGAGCTTCTTTGCGCGCCAGCGCCTGTTCGCCGGAGAACTGGAAATAACCTGACGCGATGGCAAAACCCGACGCCACCATTTCCGAGGACACGTCCCGGTCTCCCGCCGAGCAATAGACCAGCAGACGTCCGTAACGGTCCCTGGAACTGCCGGAACAGGAAAAGGTCGTGCCTTCGATCATCTGTTGCAGAACGCGGCGCGCCTCCGCGCCGCATGGCCAGGTTTCGCTGCCGCGCCGGCACGTCTGCGAAAGCTCCGGCGCATCGATGCCGAGCAGCCGGAACCGGTCCTCGCCCTTTGAAAGCGTATCGCCATCGATCACAAAGAAACGGCCGGTATGGGTCTCGCTATTGATCTGATCGAGCTTGGCGGCAATCAGAATGCCGAGAAAAACGGTGGCAAGGAAAAGCCCGCCGTCGCGAAACGTCGAGAAAAAGCCGCGCCTGCCTCCATTTCGTCTCATGTCACAACAAACCCTTGTCAGAAATGGCAAACAAATCCTTTCACGGCAGCATCTTCTTAAGATTTTGTGCGTAGCCTGCAAAGGGTTCATGTCACCTGCGTTGTAACAATGAGTAAAAGCGTCAGCACGTCCACCGATAAGATCATCGTCGACCGTTCACGAAAGCACCGTAACAAGGCTGTTTTCGACACGGTGAAGACGACGCGTGAACGCTTGCAGCAAGGCGCTGGCGGCAGCGAAGCCTATGAACGTGAAATGCTGACGATGCACATCGCAGAAGCCCTTCAGGGCGCGATGGTCATGCCGCTTTTCATCGTATTCGCCTCCATCATCGGTTTGTATATCACGGGTGACATAGGGCTGATCATCTGGTCGCTCATTGCGCTGAGTTTCCATGCCATGTCTCTGGTGCTGGCCAAAAGAGCCGCCAAACAGGGGATAACGGCCGAAAATCTGCCGAAGTGGCGCAATCTCTTCCTTGCCATGCAGATCCTCATCGGTTGCGCCTGGGCAATGTTCGCCTTGGCCGAACCGGTGCGCAACAACCCGACACTCGTTATTTTCTTCAAGGGCGCGACGCTGCTGATCGCGCTTTCGCTTACCGCCATGGCCAATTTCATGCTGCGGCGGGCCACCTTCATGACCTTCCTGCCGGTGCTGGCGGCGCTGTGCGTCACCTCCGTCGTCTCCCGCGATCCCTTCGATGTTGGCCTCGCCCTGATGTTCGGCATGGCGATTCTTTTCTGTCATCGCATCACCAGCAGGCTTTACCAGACCAGCATCAAGCTGCTGTCGTCGCAGACTGAAAAAGATGATCTGATCGCCGAACTCGAAGTCGCCAACTCGATGTCGGATGAGGCGCGGCGGCGTGCGGAAGAGGCCAATCTGGCGAAATCGCGCTTTCTCGCCTCCATGTCGCACGAGCTGCGAACCCCGCTCAACGCTATTCTCGGCTTCTCCGAAGTCATGTCAGCAGAGGTGCTCGGTCCGCTCAACAATCCGCTCTATAAGGAATATTCCGGCGACATCCACCGTTCCGGCCAGCATCTGCTCGACCTCATCAACGAAATCCTCGACCTGTCGCGTATCGAGGCCGGTCGCTACGACCTCAATGAAGAAGCGGTCTCGATGCTTGAAATCGCCGAAGATTGCATCGGCATGATCCAGCTTCGCGCCCGCGCCAAGACCATCAGGATTTCGCAGCAGTTTGAAAGCAGCCTGCCGCAGGTCTGGGCGGATGAAAAATCGATCCGCCAGGTCATCCTCAACCTGCTCTCCAACGCCGTCAAATTCACCCCGCAGGGCGGTGAAATCCTCGTGAAGGCAGGCTGGACGGCGGGTGGCGGGCAATATGTGTCGATCAAGGACAACGGCCCCGGCATTCCAGAGGAAGAAATCCCCGTGGTGTTGTCTGCCTTCGGTCAGGGATCGATCGCGATCAAGAGCGCCGAACAGGGAACCGGGCTCGGCCTGCCCATCGTTCAGGCCATCCTTGCCAAGCATGACGGCCAGTTCATCCTGAAATCGAAATTGCGTGAAGGCACCGAAGGCATCGCCATCCTGCCGGCAAAACGCGTGCTGCAAAGCCTGCCAGCCGTGGAGGAAACCCACGCCATCCAGCCACGCCGCCGGTCCTTCGCCTAAGCGTCAAATCTGCCGTTCAGAAGAACAGCGTCGTCACCAGCGAATAAAGCACGAAAAATCCGTTTGCCGTCAAAAGGCAGAAGACGGCGAAGGAACCGAGATCCTTGGCGTGCCGCCCGACGGAAGAAATTTCCGGCGAGATGCGATCCACCAACTCCTCAATCGCGGTATTGAGCGCCTCGACCGCGAACAAAAGCAGCATCAGCACCGTAAAGACGAGAAGATGCGCAAACGGCGCGCGGGCGACCAGAAGCAGGGCAAGGCCGACGCCGAAGGCGAGAACCTCGTGCCGGAACGCCGCTTCCTGCCACAGCCGTCCAAGCCCCTGCAAGGAATAGCGGGCAGCAGCAAAAAGATGCCGCCATCCCTTTTCCTTGCGAAAGGCAGGTTCCGGTTGCTTCTTCTGCGGCGTTGCGTCCATCTTGGGCCTCAATGCTCAGTGTGGGAATGGGTACCAGTATCGACACCGGCAGCTTCGAAAGTCGCCATGCCGGAATGGCAGGCGGCGGCAGCCTTGACGATGCCGGCGGCCAAAGCGGCACCCGTGCCCTCGCCAAGCCGCATGCCCAGCGCCAGAAGCGGCGTTTTGCCAAGTTTCTCGACGGCAGCCAGATGGCCCGGTTCACCGGAGACATGGCCGATCAGGCAATGGTCGAGCGCCGAAGGATTGGCAGCCTTCAACAGCGCGGCAGCGGCAGTCGCCACATAACCGTCGATCAGCACGGGAATGCGCTGCACGCGCGCGGCAAGGATCGCGCCGGCAATCGCCGCAATCTCACGGCCACCAAGACGGCGCATGATTTCGAGCGGATCGGACAGATGGTCCTTGTGGAACTCGACGGCAGCCTTCACCGCCGCGATCTTGCGCGCCATGACCTCGCCTTCGGAGCCGGTACCGGGACCGGTCCATTCTTCAGCCGTACCGCCATAGAGCGCCAGATTGATCGCCGCTGCGATGGTCGTGTTGCCGATGCCCATTTCGCCAACGCAGAGAAGGTCGGTACCGCCAGCAATCGCCTCCATGCCGAAGGCCATGGTGGCGGCGCAATCGCGCTCGGAAAGGGCAGGCTCGCAGGTGATGTCGCCGGTCGGGTAGTCAAGTGCCAGATCGAAAATCTTCAGACCGAGATCGTTGGTGACGCAAATCTGGTTGATCGCCGCACCGCCTGCCGCAAAATTCTCCACCATCTGCTGCGTCACGGACGTCGGATAGGGCGTGATGCCGTGCCGGGTGACGCCATGATTGCCGGCGAAAATCGCCACCAGCGGACGGGTGACGGCGGGCGAGCGACCCGACCATGCGGCAAGCCACATGGCGATTTCTTCCAGCCGACCGAGCGAACCGGCCGGTTTCGTCAGTTGCGCATTGCGCTCCTTGGCCGCGACCAGCGCATGCGTATCCGGGCCGGGAAGCTCGCGCAGCAGCGCGCGGAAATCGTCGAAGGGCAATCCGCTCATGCTCATGGTATCTGTCTTTCTCGTCGTCGGATTGGCGGAAACTTGTGTTTTCCGGCAAATCGGTCTTTGTTGCGCCTCTCATAATCGCGGACGCGCCGCGGAACAACCGGAAATGCAAGCACAGCAGCGGAGAGAGCATGAAGGCCGGGGATTTTATAACAGATGTCATGCATTCCGTTGCCTTTCTCAGCCGCCTGCCGGTCCCATCGCGCTTCTTCGGTGAAGGTGACGGTCCATCGATGCGCCGGACAGCACGCGCTTTTCCCGCCGCAGGCCTCCTGATCGCCCTGCCCGCTGCTGTGCTCGTGGTGGCATTAGCGAAGTTCGACGCCTCACCGCAGCTCACCGGCTGGCTTGCCATCGCCGTCACCGCGCTCATAACCGGTGCGTTGCACGAAGACGGCTTGGCGGATATGGCCGATGGCTTCGGCAGCGGCAAGGACAAGCCGAAAACGCTTGAGATCATGAAGGACAGTCGCATCGGCAGCTATGGCACGATCGCCATGGTCCTGTCCTTTGCACTGCGCGCCACGGCACTCGCATCGCTTATAGAAACCCTGCCTGCCAAGACCGCCGCCGCCTGCCTGATTGCCGCGCTGGTGGTGAGTCGCGCCCTGATGGTATGGCACTGGCAGTCACTGCCCGCCGCCAAAACCTCCGGCATCGCCGCCGGCGCCGGCCAACCCGGGGAAAGCGAGCGCAACATCGCGCTCGCAACAGGGTTGCTGCTGCTCGTGCTTTTCACGCTGCATGCCCTGCCCTTTGTGTCTATCGTAGTCGTTCTGGCGGCTGCCTGCCTCGCGACGATGCTGTTCGGCAGGCTCTGTGTCAGCAAGATCGGCGGCCACACCGGCGACACAATCGGCGCCAGCCAGCAGATCACGGAGATCGTTACTCTCATCGCTCTTGCCCTTGCGACGTGACAGACTGATATAGATCCCCATGGAAACACCCTGCATTCATATCTGCTCCCTCGACGCCACAAACAGCCTCTGTATCGGTTGCGGACGCACGCTGGACGAGATCGGCGGCTGGGCAAGCTATAGCGACGAAAAGCGCCGCATGATCATGCAGGCGCTTCCCGAAAGACTGGCAAAAACAGGCAAGGACACCTCCAGGGAGACGCACACCGCATGAACAGGCTGACTTTCGTTCTTCTCTTGCTGGCCGTGGGTCTCGGCCTGCTTCTCGTCAATCACGACAGCGGCCGCACCTTCGGCATCGACAACGAGAAATTCGGGCAGATCGTCTATCTCCTGCCGATTGCGGGATTGCTATCCGTCGGCATTCTGGCGGGAAGCCGCGGCAGCTTCGCAAGCGTTGTCCGGCAACTCGCCATCTGGCTCGTGATCATCCTCGGCCTCGTATCCGTCTATCTCTATCGCTACGACCTGCAATCCTTCGCCGACCGGCTGCTGGGTGGACTGATGCCCGGCCGTGCGGTGGTGGTGACGACCGCTGGCGGCGAACAGGAGATCATACTGCACAAATCCATGAGCGGCCATTTCGAGGCGAATGTCAGCATTGAAGGCAAAACCATCCACATGCTGGTCGATACCGGCGCGAGCTCCGTGGTGCTGGCCAATGCCGATGCCGCCGCCATCGGCATCGACACCACGAAACTGCGCTACACCGTGCCGGTGATGACCGCGAACGGCCGCACGGCCGCAGCGCCCGTCACCCTGTCCGAGATCGGCATCGGCCCGATCGCGCGGAGCAACATCCCCGCCCTCGTCGCGCAGGAGGGCCAACTGGGCCAGAGCCTGCTCGGCATGAGCTTCCTGTCGACGCTTGGTTCGATGCAGATACAGACCGATGAGTTGAGATTGCGAGACAGGTGAAACCTGCCGGGCAGACAGTTCCTGCTCGAGATCAAAAAATAACGTCTCGCTATCCGAATACGAAAACGCGCGGTGCAAACCGGGCGTATCACATTCACGGCAAACCTCTTTCCGGTCAGTTGCGCAGCCGGTAACCGGTCTTGAACATCCAGCCGACGACGCCGAGGCAGAGTGCGAGAAACAGCGTGATCATCGCCAGGCTGATGACGGGATTGACGTCGGCGATCTCGTAGAAGCTCCAGCGGAAACCGCTGATGAGGTAGAGCACCGGGTTGAAATGACTGACCGTCTGCCAGAAGGGCGGCAGCATGTCGATGGAGTAGAAGCTGCCGCCAAGGAATGTCAGAGGCGGCACCACCAGCATCGGGATGAGGTTCAGCTGCTCGAAATTCGTGGCCCAGATGCCGATGATGAAGCCGAACAGGCTGAAGCTCACCGCCGTCAGCACAAAGAACAGGATCATCATAAATGGATGGGCGATGGTGATATCCACGAAGAAGGAGGCCGTTATCAGGATGATCGTGCCGATCATCAGCCCCTTGGTCGCCGCCGCCCCGACATAACCGGCAACAATTTCCGTCATCGCCACTGGCGCAGACAATATCTCGTAGACCGTGCCGGTGAATTTCGGAAAATAGATGCCGAAAGAGCCGTTGCTGATGCATTGCGTCAAAAGCGTCAGCATGATTAGGCCGGGCGTTATGAACGCGCCATAGGAAACCCCGCCAACCTCCTGAATCCTTGAACCGATCGCCGTTCCGAAAACGATGAAATAGAGAGAGGTGGAAATGACGGGCGACACGACGCTCTGCAACAGGGTGCGGCGGGTGCGCGCCATTTCGAACAGGTAGATGGACTTGACGGCTTCGAAATTCATTTCTGGTCTCCTACCAGCGAGACGAAAATATCCTCAAGAGAGCTTTGACGTGTCGAAATATCCTTGAAATGGATGTTGGCACCGGAAAGCGCAGTCAGCAGATCGGCAATGCGCCCCTGCTCGCCGTTGTCCTCGATCTCGTAGGTGATGGTGTTGCGGTCATCCGAGAGCGAAAGGCCGAAGGATGAGAGACTGTCCGGCAACGCCTCCACCGGCTGCGAAAGTTCAAGGAAAAGCTGCTTGCGGCCGAGCTTCTTCATCAGCGCGGTCTTTTCTTCCACCAGCAACAATTGGCCGCCATTGATAACGCCCACCCGATCAGCGATCTCTTCCGCCTCCTCGATGTAATGCGTGGTCAAAATGATTGTGACGCCCTTGGAGCGCAGCTCGGAAACGACATTCCACATGTCGCGGCGCAAGGTAACATCCACACCCGCCGTCGGCTCGTCGAGGAAGAGGACCTTCGGTTCGTGCGCAAGCGCCTTGGCGATCAGCACGCGTCGCTTCATGCCGCCGGAAAGCTCCCGCAGCATATTGTCCTTCTTGTCCCAGAGCGACAGCGATTTCAGGACCCGCTCGATCAGTTCCGGGTTCTTCTTCTGCCCATGCAGACCACGCGAGAAGCTGACGGTGTTCCACACGGTCTCGAACTGGTCTGTCGTCAGTTCCTGCGGCACAAGGCCGATCAGGGCACGCGTCTGGCGAAAATCCTTCACCACATCATATCCGCCAACGAGAACCGAGCCTTCGCCCGGATTGACAAGCCCGCAGATGATAGAGATCAGCGTCGTCTTGCCGGCTCCGTTAGGCCCGAGAAGAGCAAGGATTTCCCCCTCCCTGATATCGAGGCTGACACCTTTGAGCGCCTGAAAGCCATTTGAGTAGGATTTGGTCAGATTCCGTATCGAAACAATGGCATTCATCGCGAATCTTTCGAAAAAAACGAGTAAGATGCACGCCATATAGGCCGTACAACCCGCAATTGCCAGCCCAACGGCCTGAACACTGCATTCGGCGGAGAGGGAAAATCAGCTGTAGACGCTGTAGAAAAACTGGGCCGCGACGAAGACCAGAAACACCCCGAAGGCCCGCTCCAGCTGCTTCTTGCTGAGTGCATGCGCCAGCCGCGCGCCATAGGGCGCGACGACAAGCGTGATGGGGATCAGCAGCGCGACGGCGATCCAGTTGATGAAGCCGGTGGAAAAAGGCGGCAGACCTGCATCACCCCAGCCGGCCCAGATATAGCCGAGGAGACCCGGCAGCGAAATAAGCACTCCGACACCGGAGGATGTGGCAACCGCCTGATGGATGGTGCGTCCGTAAAGCGTCATGAAAGTATTGTTCATTACCCCGCCGCCCACACCCATCAGGCCAGACAGAAGGCCGATGCCGGTGCCGACCAGAAAGCGGACCGGGTTTTTCGGCAGGTCTGAACCGAGATGCCAGCTCGCCCGGTTGAAGATCATCCGGAAGGCGAGCGCAAGCGCAATGAAAGCGAAGATCAGCCGCAGGGCGACGCTCGAGGCATGCGCAGCCACCACAGATGCGAGGATGGTGCCGAGCGGCACGGCGACGATCCAGCCCTTCAGGAGATCGATATCAACGGCACCTTTCTGGCGATGCGTCAGGAAGGAACGAACGGAGGTCGGCACGATGATGGCGAGCGAAGTCCCAAGCGACAGATGCATGCGCACCGCCTCCGGCACATCCAGAAGCCCGAACACATGGTAGAACACCGGCACCAGCACAGCACCGCCGCCAATGCCGAACAGCCCCGCCAGAAGTCCAGCGACCACGCCCGCGGCCGCAAGCGCCGAAGCAAAGACCAGTATCTCTGAAACAGGGGGCATGAAAGCAGGCTCCAGCGGGCCGTTGTCACAAACATGTGACGCTCATAGCGTATCAGAAAAGGGCGGCAAGCCATGTTGGCCGCAGGTCAGTACGGCGCGATGTTTTTTGCCGGATATCCGCACCGGATGGACCGTTTTATGGGATTTCTTCCCATTGCATGCCCTTGCAAAGACGCCGATATCCCCCGATTTAGGCAGTCTTCTTCAACCGGCCTTAGGGCCGGTCTTTTTTTGGGCGGCTAACACCAAACCCAACAGGCCCAAATTGTAATGTGGTCACATCCCCCCACTCCGTCATTCCGGGTAGCACCGGGACGGACGGGAAGTTACGGGTCGACGTGACGTACCACAACTAATGCCTCACGCCTATCGTCATGCACCACGGTGTCGTCTCGTCGCCCCCTAGTCGCAATGCCTGTAACCGGACTTGCGGGTGCGCAGGTCGAAGTGGAAATGGTTCCAGTGGTTGGGATCGCTGCCCGGCCCGAGAACCGTGGAGAAATATTTGCAGCTATCGGACCTCACTGCCTTCAGCAGCGCCTTTTCCCGGAAGGCGAAGAAGTTCTTGCTGCGAACGTCGATCTCCTTGCCGTTGTTCAGCGTTATGGTGCCGATATCGATGGCGTTGCCACGCGCATGTTCGGACCACGGATTGCTGGAGCGCGAATTCATCTTGCGGCAGGAATAACCGCCCATGGGCGTGATGCGCCCGACGCCTGAGAGGTAACGGAAGCGGGAGGACGGCACGAGTTCGAACTTTACCCATTTGGCGAAGGCAAGCGTGACCTGGCAATTGAGCTTCACTGCCGGGCGGATGGCAACGCCGCTGGCAAGCCCGCTGAGTTCGATCGGATAGTCGATACCGCAGGTCGGTCCATCTGCAATGCGCGCAACATCGCGGAAGGCGACGCCGAGACGGCGCAGCTCGGAGCGACAGGCCACTTCCGAGGATGGCATGACGCCGGGCGGCATGGCCGAGCGGTTGCTTTGCAGTCCGTCGCGGGCCATCGGATCATTGGGCATCAGCATGGCGACCTCCTCCACCGGCTGGCGGCGGGAAGAAGACCCCGGCGGCGGTGGCGGTATCAACCGCGACTGACCCGCACTTTGTTGCCGGCGAGCCGGAGAAACGGCAACCGGATTGTCGGTGCCGATGCCGTCCACCACCGGCTGGGCGGAAGCGCCTTCGGCAATATCGGCATCCTGCTCTTCCGCAAGTCCGCGAACCGGCTCCACGCCCAGCATGGAATCCATGTTCACCCCGCCCTCGCCTTCGGCGATCTGATTTGCGGCGCCCTGCTGGTTGGGCATGGCTGGGGAGGCCATACTTTGGCCGTTCGCGGCCATCCGCGCCTGATGCTGGCCATCCAGCGTGGAATAGCCCTGGCCGCGCTGTGGCGATTGCAGCAGGGGATCCTGCGAGGCATAAGGCTCCGGCATCGGCTGCGACACGGCTGCGGGATAATTGGTGGCCTGCCCGGTCCGCTCGGCCTGATAGACCGCACCCGGCGGCGCGCTGTAGCCTTGCTGCCGCGACGACCGGATGGCGCCGACACGTGTCGTGCCGTCAACCTCGGCCGGCGGCACAAGGCCCTCCGCCGAACACGACACCATGACCGTGGAAATCATCAACAACGTCACAAGACGACGCGGAAGGGAAACATACGCCATACGAGAACCTGTACCTTCAGCGGCCGCTACCCGCGGCAATACAGGTAAATTTTAAAGAAACGGGGTAAACGAATCCTTATTGGTTGGGAGAAATAACGAACCGGGCTGTTCCGTGAAGCGAGAAATGCGGAAGCCTCGAGCGAAATCATACCAAAGGTGTCAGCAAAGCTCCGCAAACCAACGCCTCTCACGATGCAGACACACCACGGGTCCGGCACGACGGAGGAGAGGTTGTCTCACTTCCTCGAAACAGAAAGGGCGCAGCCAAAGCCGCGCCCTGTAAACTATCTCAAGCGGATAAAAATCAAGCCGCCCGCGAAACCTCGCGCCCTGCCCCATGCCCGAGTTCGAAACGGGACAGCAGCGCGCGGAGCTGCCGGCTTTCTTCGGCCAGCGTCTGGCTGGCCGCCGTCGTCTCTTCCACCATGGCGGCGTTCTGCTGGGTCATCTGGTCCATGTGGTTGACGGAGGTGTTGATCTCCTGCAGGCCGGTGGCCTGTTCCCGCGCCGCCGTGGCGATGGAATTGACGTGGCCGTCGACCCGGTTGACCAGCGTCACGATCTCATCCAGCGCATCGCCCGTGGAGCGAACGAGTGCTACACCGCCGCCGACCTCTTCCGCCGAACGATTGATAAGGGTCTTGATCTCCTTGGCGGCAT
Source organism: Agrobacterium sp. 16-2014-1-2a (assembly GCF_053522705.1). Classification (NCBI taxonomy): domain Bacteria; kingdom Pseudomonadati; phylum Pseudomonadota; class Alphaproteobacteria; order Hyphomicrobiales; family Rhizobiaceae; genus Agrobacterium; species Agrobacterium sp. 16-2014-1-2a. The sequence goes on along the minus strand of NZ_JBNWBX010000014.1, from coordinate 28,201 downwards.
TGGCAGAGCGTTGCGCGAGTTCGCGAACCTCCTGCGCCACCACGGCAAAACCGCGTCCCGCTTCGCCTGCCCTTGCGGCCTCGACACCGGCATTCAGCGCCAGAAGGTTGGTCTGGAACGCGATTTCGTCGATGACGGAAATGATCTGCCCGATGCGCCGCGAAGATTCCTCAATACGGCCCATCGCATCGACGGCATTGCGCACGATCTCGCCCGAGCGACCTGCGCTCGTTTTTGTATCCTGCACCATTTGTCGGGCCTCGTTCGCCCGTTCGGAAGCGGTGCGCACCGTCGCGGTGATTTCGTCAAGAGCCGCCGCCGTCTCCTCCAGCGCCGCTGCCTGCTGCTCTGTCCGGCGCGAAAGATTGCCGGTCGCACCGCTGATGTCAGATGCGCTATCGTTGACGACATGGCCGGTTCTGGCGATCGCCTCGATCGCCCCATGCAGCGCGCCGACGGCGCGGTTGAAATCCATGCGCAGCTTTTCATATTCGCCGCCGATATCGGCAAGCTCGACGGTCAGATCGCCATTGGCGAGTGCTTCCAGCGAACTGCCGAGCTCGTTCATGGCATGAGCCTGACGCTCGGATGCGGAGCGCAACGCCATCTCGTTGCCATGCCGCGCCTCCTCCAGCGCCCGCTGCTGCCCCGCCTCGCGGGCCTGCAAGGCGCTGCGCTCGTTGACGCTGTCACGCAGCACCAGCAACGTCTTTGCAATGGCGCCGATTTCGTTGCGACGGTCGGCGAATTCAATTTCCGCCTCGCCGTCACCATCAGCGATCCGCTTCATACTCTGCCGGATGCGATCAATAGGCCGTGTCACGCTGCGCACGACGGCTGCAGCCACGCCGACCACCAGAAGGCCGGACAGAACACACACTGCGATGTTGAAATAGGCGTTGCTCCAGAAAACCGCCTCAAGATCGTCGACATAAACGCCAGTGCCGACAATCCATCCCCAAGGCGCGAAACCGGCGACATGGGAAAACTTCTCGACTGGGTCCGGCGCGCCGGGCTTGGGCCAATAATAATCGACAAAGCCCTGGCCGCCCGCCTTCACCGTATTGACGAATTCGACGAACAGCGCCTTGCCGTTCGGATCCTTGTTGGCAGTGAGATCGCTGCCGTTCATCTCGGGCTTGATCGGATGCATCACCATCTTGGGATGCATGTCGTTGATCCAAAAATAGCCGCTGCCGTTGCCATAGCGCATCGCCGCAATCGTGGTCTTGGCTTGCTGCTGCGCAGCCTCACGCGTCAGGGTGCCACCCTGCTCCAGCCGGTAATATTGCTCAAGAATGGCGACAGCCGTTTCGTTCATGGATGCGAGCCCCGCTTTACGCTCGCGTTCCATCTCATGAAAGGTCTCGAACAGGCTGAATGTAAGTGCCGCAGTCAATATTGCCAGAAACAATGCAACGAGCGCATAAAGGCGCATAGATATCGTGACGTTTTTCATATTCCCCCCAACGCCGCTGACGGCACTTCGACCAGCGTATGTTAGAGTTAAAAAATTTATTATAACTGAATACGCTTATTATACGTTAGTATTATTCCAGACCTCCTCCTCCCAACCCGCCAATACTCTCCACGGCCCTTCAAAGCCGGCGCAGCGACCCGAAATTCTACAGGGTGCTGCCGTTTTAAAGAGCTCGTTAACCCTGACGTCCTATCCTCTTTTGCCAAAATACAGGTACAGGGAGACGCGCAATGTCACGGCCGAATTTCCGCTTTACACACTATGACCTGAAGGAATTGCGGGCTGGGACGACCATTGAGGTGTCCCTTTCGGCCGTCAACAATGTACGGCTGATGACAGGCGCAAATTTCCAGCGTTTCACAGAATTGCTCGATTTCAAATATCTCGGCGGCGTCGCGAAAAAATCGCCGATCCGCATCAGCATTCCCGAGACCTTGCACTGGCATCTGGTGATCGATGCCGAAGGGCATAGCGGTCTGGCGGAATCCTCGGTCAAGATGCTGCCTGCGCCGTCGCAAGTCATACAACACCGGAAGGCATCCTGATTTCCCTTTGGAAACAGTTGGATGGCGCGGTTTTACGACTCATTTTGGCAAGCGCCTGATTCTTTTTGTGAAGAAAGCTTTTTAACGCGAACCGCGCTCGCGGCGCAGCTTCGCCCACCAGTCGAGACGCTTGCGGATGTCCCGCTCGAAACCCCTGTCGGGCGGATCGTAAAACGTCTTGCGACCCATTTTTTCCGGAAAATAGTCCTGTCCCGAAAAGGCATCCGGCTCGTCATGGTCGTAACGGTAGCCGTCACCGTAACCCTCGCCCTTCATCAGCTTTGTGGGCGCGTTCAGAATATGTTTTGGCGGCACCAGCGAGCCGTTTTCCTTGGCCGCCCGCATCGCCGATTTGAAGGCTGTGTAAACGGCATTCGATTTCGGCGCGGTGGCGAGATAGACGCAGGCCTGCGCCAGCGCCAGTTCGCCTTCCGGTGACCCCAGATAATCATAGGCGTCCTTGGCGGCATTGCAGACGGCAAGCGCCTGCGGATCGGCAAGGCCGATATCCTCCACCGCCATGCGCACCAGCCGCCTCCCGATAAAGAGCGGGTCTTCGCCGGCATCGAACATGCGGCAGAGATAATAAAGCGCCGCATCCGGGTCCGAACCGCGCACCGATTTATGCAGCGCGGAAATCAGATTGTAGTGGCCGTCCTGTCCCTTGTCGTAAACCGGCGCGCGCCGCTGCACGATGCGCGTCAGCCCTTCGGTATCGAAAGTCTCGTCCTTGCGCGCCGCACGCCAGACCTCTTCGGCAAGCGTCAGCACGGCGCGGCCATCGCCATCGGCCATCCGGATCAGGCTGACACGCGCCTCCTCGGTCAGCGGCAGAGGCTTGCCCTCCGCCTCTTCGGCGCGCTTCAAAAGCTCGCCCAGGCTCTCTTCGTCATGCGAACCGAACGTGAGGACACGCGCCCGCGACAAAAGAGCGGCATTCAGTTCAAAGGACGGGTTTTCGGTGGTTGCACCCACAAGAATGATGGTGCCGTCTTCCATGACCGGCAGGAAGCTGTCCTGCTGGGCACGGTTGAAACGATGGATCTCGTCAACAAAAAGCAGCGTCTGCCGGCCGTTCATCCGGCGTGTGCGTGCTACCTCGAAAACCTTCTTGAGATCGGCAACACCGGAAAAGATCGCCGAAATCTGTTCGAAAGCCAGCCCGGCCTCGCCCGAAAGCAGACGGGCGACCGTCGTCTTGCCGGTGCCGGGCGGTCCCCAGAAGATCATCGATCCGAGTGAGCCGCTATCGATCATACGGCGCAGCACGCCCTCTTCACCCGTCAGATGCGGCTGCCCGGTCACCTCCGCCAGTGTCTTCGGACGCAGGCGGTCGGCAAGAGGCCGCCGGTTGGCGACCTCGACAGGCACCTGTGGGGCAAAGAGGTCATCGCTCATCGCAGGAACTGCCGGATACGTTGACCGTCACGCAGGATTTCCACCCGCCAGAAGCCGGGATTGTCGTCCAGCGCCTTTTCGACCGCAGCCGTGGAGCCGATATCCGAGCCATTCAGCGATAGGATGACGTCCTTCGGCTGGAAACCGACCCGATAGGCCGGCGAACCGCGCTTCACATCGGTGACGACAACGCCGGTCACCTGCGAAGGCATGCGCAGTTCATCCGCAAGCTTCGGCGAGAGATTGGCGACAGTCGCGCCCGCCAGGGGATTGCGTCCCTCCAGCAGGCGTTCATCACGCGGCGCGGTTTCCGGCGCCGTGTCGAGCGCAATGGTCACCTTCTTCTCTTTGCCCTTCTCCACCAGCGTCAATTCGGCAGACTTGCCGATGCCAGCCGTCGTGAGGCGATAACCGAGTGCATCGGGATGTTCCACCTCCAAACCGTTGACCGCCGTTACGACCTGCCCCGGCTCGATGCCAGCCTTCTCCGCCGGGCCGCCCTTGACGACGCTGACGACGAGCGCACCGCGCGCGCGGTGCAGGCCAAGCGCCTCGGCGACATCGGAGGTGACGGGATCGAAGGTCGCGCCGATATAGGGCCGCTGGAAGTTGGCGTCGCCACGCTCGGCGGCGGCAACGAAAACGCGGACCAGATTGGCGGGAATGGCAAAACCGATGCCGTTCGACCCGCCGCCCTTGGAGAAGATGGCAGTATTGATGCCGATCAACTCACCCGCCATGTTCATCAGCGCACCGCCGGAATTGCCGGGGTTGATGGAGGCGTCGGTCTGGATGAAGAAGCCGAAATCGCCCTGCGTCACCTGGTTGCGCGCCAGCCCCGAGACGATGCCGCTTGTTACCGTCTGGCCGACACCGAAGGGGTTGCCGATGGCAAGCACGAGATCGCCGACTTCAATGGCATCCGAATTACCAAGCGAAAGCACCGGAAACTGTTCCTTCGCGTCGATCTGCAGAATGGCAAGATCGACCCGGTCGTCCTTCAGCAGCACCTTGGAGGAGAATTCACGCCCATCCGCCAGCGCCACCTTGATGTCGTCGGCGCCATCGATGACGTGATTATTGGTCACCACGAGGCCGCCGGCCGTCACGATCACACCCGATCCTAGCGACGACTGTTTCTCCGTGCGGTTCGGCATCTGCTGGCCGAAGAACTGTTCGAAGAACGGGTCGCCGGCAAAGGGCGACGAGCGCCGCTGCACGATGCGTTCGGCATAGACATTCACCACAGCGCCTGCGGTACGCTTGACCAGCGGCGCGAAGGAAAGCTGCATTTCCGTGTGGCTTGCGGGCACGGTCTTGTTGTCCTGCGCCTGCGCTCCGACCGGAACGAGAAGCAGCGCCGCAAGAAAGCCGGTGGACAGATACTTCAGCACGCTCTGCATGTGATTCCTCATCCTCATCAGTATGATGGAGTTATAACGTGAAAGCCTATAAAGCAAAGCGCGGCAAGATGATGGCCGATCTTTTTCATGCGATGACCGGCTTGTGCTGGTGGAACCAACAGCACCCCATTTCGGTTTCCCCCACACGAGCCTGTCCTCAAAATGAGACGACCCATGCACATGAAACAGACAATCCTTGCCTCCGGCATCCTCTTCGCCTGCGCTTCACTGGGTTCGCCCGCCAACGCCGCCAGCTTCGATTGCACGAAGCCTGATCTGGCCGCGGATGAAAAGGCGATCTGCGACAACCGCGCCCTCAACGACCAGGACGTGAAGATGGTCACCACCTTCGACATCCTGACACAACTGATGGCGATGGGCGCACGCGACACCTTGCGCGAAGAACAGAGCCAATGGTTGAAAAAGCGCCAGGAATGCAACGCGGATGTCGCCTGCATCACAAGTGCCTATGAGGAGCGCATGAAGCGGCTCGGGGAAGCTTTCCAGAGCATAAACAGACCGCTCTGATTTTCACGCAACGCGAATGATATTCTCCATCAGCCCATGCAATTGGTCGCGATAACCGGTTCTCGCCGAAGGCGCATCCTCACGGGACGTCATAACCACCGAGAGCCGTTTGGCGGGGACGATATAGAGCATCTGCCCGCCATAGCCCCAGGCATAATAAACCGTCTCGCCCGCCATCTCCTTGATGAACCAGCAATAGCCGTAACCATCGCCGTTGAAGACGGAATTGGTGCGTTGTTGCCAGGATTGATCGATCCAGCTCTGCGAAATCAAACGCTCGCCGCCTGGCGTCACCCCGCCCAGCCGGTAAAGCTCGCCGAAAGCCAGCAGCGACCGCGCCGTCATCGCCATCTGGTTGCCGCCGAGATAGATGCCCTGCGGATCGCGCTCCCAGCCGCCGATTGAGAAGCCCTCCAGCGGCCGGAACCAGTCGCGCGCCAGCGACAGCGTCGAACGGCCGGATGCCTTGGTCAAAATCGCCGAAAGCAGATGCGTGGAACCGGTGGAGTAAAGCATGCCACCGCCCGGCTCTCCGGCAAAACCCGACCCCAGCGCCATTCGCACCCAGTTGCGGCTGGCGACCCAGCGGCCGTAGTTCGGGCCGGACATTCGTTCCAGACCGGATTGCATGGAAAGCAGGTTGCCGATGGTTACCCTTTCCAGACGCGCATCGGGGTTCGGCGGAAAATCGCTGCGCAGGATCGTGGCAATCGGCTGATCCGCCCCGGCCAATATCTTGCGGTCGATCGCCATGCCGACCAGCGCGGAAATCACAGATTTCGAGGCCGACTTGATGTTGGTGGAACCCATAAGGCTGGCGCCGTGATAGGCACGGCTGGCCACCTCCTGGCCGTCAATACTGACGATGGCGGCTTTCAGGCTCGAAAGCGCATCCGCCTCGTTGAGCAATGGACTGAAGCGGGCGCCATTGCCGGGTGTTTGCCCGTGGGCAAGGCGGGCGAAAGGCAGGGATGCGATAAGGCCGAGTGCGGTTCGTCTTTTCATGGTGCTGAAGTTAGGCATCGCGGCGCGTTGGAAAAGGGCAAGTGACGGAACATCACTCCAATGTGACTGCTGGCATGGAGGGTGGACGGCCGGATGGTTTAGAATTTGCGTTTCAGAAACAACGTGTTGCGCGAGCTTGGAGAATCAAGCTCTGAGGCAATTGAATCTGTTTCTTAACGACGCGCGTAATCTGGGTCAGAACAAGAAAAAGCCGCTCAGAAGAGCGGCTCAGGCTGCCTGCAATGTAGGACCCTGCCCGCCAGATTACTCCGGCAAAATCCGAACAGCACCCTTGTCGGCACTGGACGCAAAAGCCGCATAGGCCTTCAGCGCTGTCGTGACGTTGCGCTTGCGGAACTCCGCAGGCTTCCAGCCGAGCTGATCCTGCTCGGCGCGGCGGGCTGCCAGTTCCGCATCCGTAACTTTGAGGTTGATCGTGCGGTTGGGAATATCGATCTCGATCAAGTCGCCCTGACGCACGAGGCCGATAGCGCCGCCCTGCGCCGCTTCCGGCGAGGCATGGCCGATGGACAGGCCGGATGTGCCGCCCGAAAAACGTCCGTCGGTGATCAGCGCGCAGGCTTTGCCGAGGCCCTTGGACTTGAGGTAGCTGGTCGGATAGAGCATTTCCTGCATTCCGGGGCCGCCCTTCGGTCCTTCGTAACGAATGACGACGACATCACCTGCCTTGACCTCGTTGGAAAGAATGCCCTTCACCGCCGCGTCCTGGCTTTCGTAAACAACCGCCGGACCGCTGAATTTAAGGATGGATTCGTCGACACCCGCCGTCTTCACGATGCAGCCATCAAGAGCGATGTTGCCATAAAGCACGGCCAGACCGCCATCCTTGGAGAAAGGCTTTTCAACCGAGCGGATAACGCCGTTTTCACCGTCCGTATCCAGATCGTCCCAGCGCGACGACTGGCTGAAGGCCACCTGCGTCGGAACGCCGCCGGGGGCAGCCTTGAAGAACTGCCGCACGGTTTCGCTGTTGGTGCGGGTGATGTCCCAACGGTCGATGGCGTCGCCCAGCGTCGCCTCGTGCACCGTGTAGGTATCGCGATTGAGGAGACCGCCACGATCCAGCTCACCGAGAATGCGCATGATGCCGCCGGCGCGGTGAACGTCTTCCATGTGCACGTCCTGCTTGGCAGGCGCGACCTTGGAAAGGCAGGGAACCTTGCGGGAAAGACGGTCGATGTCTTCCATGCCGAAATCGACACCGCCCTCATGCGCTGCCGCCAGAATATGCAGCACCGTGTTGGTGGAACCGCCCATGGCGATATCCAGCGACATGGCGTTTTCAAACGCAGCCTTGTTGGCAATGGTGCGCGGCAGAACGGTCTCGTCGTCCTGCTCGTAATAACGGCGCGCCAGATCGACGATCAGGTGACCGGCCTCGACGAACAGGCGTTTGCGGTCCGAATGGGTGGCAAGCGTCGAACCGTTGCCGGGCAATGACAGGCCTAGCGCCTCGGTCAGACAGTTCATGGAATTGGCAGTGAACATGCCGGAACAGGAACCGCAGGTCGGGCAAGCGGAACGCTCGATGATCTTGACGTCCTCATCGGAAATCTTGTCGTCCGCAGCTGCGACCATGGCGTCAACCAGATCGAGCGCGACCGTCTTGCCATGCAGAACGACCTTGCCCGCTTCCATCGGACCACCGGAAACGAAGACGGCGGGGATGTTGAGGCGCATCGCCGCATTCAGCATGCCGGGGGTGATCTTGTCGCAGTTGGAGATGCAAACCATCGCGTCGGCGCAATGGGCATTGACCATGTATTCGACCGAGTCAGCGATGATTTCGCGCGACGGCAGCGAATAAAGCATGCCGTCATGGCCCATGGCGATGCCGTCATCGACAGCGATGGTGTTGAATTCCTTGGCAACGCCACCGGCCGCTTCGATTTCACGCGCAACGAGCTGGCCGAGATCCTTCAGATGCACATGGCCCGGCACAAATTGCGTGAAGGAATTGACAACCGCGATGATGGGCTTGCCGAAATCGCTGTCCTTCATGCCGGTGGCGCGCCATAGGCCGCGCGCGCCCGCCATGTTGCGGCCGTGGGTTGTCGTTCTGGAGCGATAGACTGGCATGGTGTTTTCCTCGATCTCTTGGGCAGAAGAGCGCATTCCCGCACCGCGGTCAAAATGCCCTCGCCCTATTTTGCGGTTTTTCTAGCGCAAACCGTAAGCCCTGTCACTGTCACCTTCGGGCAAAACAGTACGGTTCGGTACGGTACGCCCGGTTTGAATGTTGCAATTCGCGCGGCCCGTCATCACAAATGCGCGATTTTTGCCGCCCGACCGCTGTTTTTGCGCAGAGTGCTGAAACATATCTGTGCAGCGGCCGTATAGCCTATCATAATCGATTTATCGCCGATGCACCCGGCTTTTGTGGAGGTTGAAATGCCCGCCTATCGTCCGCCCCTCATCCCGGCACGAGAAATCACGCCGAAGAATATCTACCTCTCGAGACGTGGCTTCCTGGGCACGGCGGCGGGGCTTGCGGCAATCGGGCTTTCCGGCCGCGAGGCTGTCGCCACTCCGCTTGCTGCCAAAGCAGGCGCCTACAAGCTGGACGAGAAGCTCACCCCGCTCGATGCCGTCACCAGCTACAATAATTTCTATGAGTTCGGAGTGGGCAAATCCGACCCGAAGGAAAATTCCGGCAAGTTCAAGCCCACCCCATGGACGGTGAAGGTGGATGGCCTTGTCTCCAAACCGCAGGAATTCGGCATCGAAGAGCTGATGAAATATCAGCTAGAGGAGCGCACCTATCGCATGCGCTGCGTCGAGGGCTGGTCGATGGTCATTCCGTGGATCGGTTTCCCTCTCGCCGCGCTTCTCGACAAGGTGGAGCCACTCGGCAGCGCGAAATACGTGTCCTTCGAAACCGTGGTGCGGCCGGAGGAAATGCCGGGCCAGAGCGGCCTGTTCCAGCCTCTGTCCTGGCCCTATGTCGAGGGTCTGCGCCTAGATGAGGCCCGCCATCCTCTCACCATTCTTGCCGTTGGACTATACGGCGAAACCCTGCCGAACCAGAATGGCGCGCCCATTCGCCTCGTCGTTCCCTGGAAATACGGCTTCAAGGGCATCAAATCCATCGTACGTATTTCGCTTGTCGAGAAACAGCCGGACACGACGTGGAAAAACTCCAACGCCCGCGAATACGGTTTCTATTCCAACGTCAATCCGCATGTGGACCATCCGCGCTGGAGCCAGGCAACGGAACAGCGCATCGGCGAAGGCGGCTTTTTTGGCACCCAGAACCGCCCTACCCTGATGTTCAACGGCTATGACGAGGTGGCAAGCCTCTATACCGGCCTCGACCTAAAGGCGAATTACTGATCATGGCCCTCGCCTTTTCGCTTCCCTCACTGCCGAAGCGTTACCAGCCGGCAGCCATCTGGTCGCTTTATGTCATCGGCCTCTGTCCCGGCCTCTGGTATTTTTACCTCGCCGCAACCGGCGGCCTCGGCTTCAACCCAGTCAAGGATTTCGAGCACCTGCTCGGCATCTGGGCACTGCGCTTTCTATGCCTCGGCTTGCTGGTGACGCCGCTGCGCGATCTCTTCAACATAAACCTCATCGCCTATCGCCGGGCGTTGGGACTGATCGCCTTCTATTACGTGCTGGCACATTTCAGCGTCTATCTGGTTCTGGACCGCGGCCTGGTCTTCAGCTCCATCGCCGCTGATATTCTCAAGCGGCCCTATATCATGTTCGGCATGGCGGGGCTCGTCATGCTGCTGCCGCTCGCGCTCACCTCCAACCGCTGGTCGATCCGCAAGCTCGGCAGCCGCTGGAACACGCTGCACAAGCTCGTCTATCTCGTGCTCATCGTCGGCGTACTGCATTTCGTGTTGGCGCGAAAATCGATCACGCTCGAGCCGGTGTTTTATATCAGTACGATGGTGGTGTTGCTCGGGTATCGGCTGGTGCGGCCCTCGATCATGGCGGCGAAGAGGGCAAGGCGCGCAAGCCCCGTCCGGACGTAAAGGACGCCACCGCGATCCCGCCGATATAGCAAACGATATTCCACACCGAGAAAACGCGGCCGAGCAGCAAAGCTCCGGCCGCCGTTGCGCGAAACGCGTCCAGCGCCGGGAAATGAACGAGCCGAATCAATTCCACGACGACGACGGCGATGACGGCGATGTGAACCTCGTAACCGTACCAGCGGGACGGAAGGATGGCCGCCAGCAGCAGATAGACCATCGCCCCCCAGAGCACGGATCCGCCATATTTTACCGCCACGAACGGCAATCCCACCTCGTAGCCGAACGCCCGCAAGCAAAGACCGCCAATGATCACAATCATGGCCGCCGCCAAAAGCCGGATGCGGGCAAAATAAGGCGGGGAAAGGCGTGACGGACCCATGCGAGTTCCTTCCGGTTTTCGTATGAAAATTTAACGGATACAAATCGAGGCGCGAACATGAGCATAGCAACAGGCCCAGCCGCAACCCGCCTCTCGGTTTTGGACAATCTTCTGTGCGATACCTATCCTTGGGGCGAACTCAAGGGCATCAGGCGCTTTGTCATCGAATTTCTCTATTTCGGTATCAAGGAAGCCCGTGCCTGCCTGTTTGCGGGATTGTTCTTCATTTCCATCTTCGTAGTGCCGCATGGTGGGGTATTTGGCATTCCGCGTTATGACGTGCTGCTGATCGTCGCGCTCGGCATCCAGTTCTTCATGATCTGGAGCAGGCTGGAAACGCTTGACGAGGCCAAGGCCATCCTGCTGTTCCATATCGTCGGCTTCGCGCTTGAGGTGTTCAAGACGTCAAGCGCTATCCAGTCCTGGTCCTACCCCGACTTCGCATATAGCAAGGTCCTCGGCGTGCCGCTCTTTTCCGGCTTCATGTACGCCGCCGTCGGCAGCTACATCATCCAGGCGTGGCGCCTGCTGGATGTGCGCATTCGCAATTATCCCACCTATTGGATGGCAACGCTGATCGGCATCGCCATCTACGCCAACTTCTTCACCCACCACTTTATCGGTGACTACCGCTGGTACATCGCCGCCTGCGCCATCGGCCTCTATTCCCGCGCAACAGTGGTCTACCGTCCCTATGATCGGGATCGAAAGATGCCGCTGCTTCTCTCCTTCGTCCTGATAGGGTTTTTCGTCTGGCTGGCGGAAAACATCTCCACATTCTTCGGTATCTGGAAATATCCCGATCAGATCGGCGCCTGGTCCGTGGTGCATATCGGCAAGTGGAGTTCGTGGTCGCTGCTGGTCATCATGACGTTTACGATTGTCGCGCAACTCAAGCACATCAAGGCCCGCATCCACGTTCCGGAGTGAAGCGAGCGCTTTCCAAGCATCGTTAAAAACGACGATTGCAGGACATCGAGCCGATAGAGAGCAATAACTTAGATATCATTAAGTAAATCCTGCCAAAAAATCTACCGGGCGATATACAAGACAAGCGAAAATACCGAAGTTGGCGTATTTATTGTTCACGACGCCAGCCGCCCTAATGGCTTCTATGTTGATACAGCTTACCATCGGAACGCCGATATTGTGAAAAAGACCATTACACCCGCGCCCGTATTCCTGAAATTTACAGGCTATATGATCCAAGACTTCGAAATGTTCGAAAGCTTGGATGGCGTCTTACTTTTAGGTTTGTATCACTTAACCAAAAAGGAGCGAAATGAGCTCAATACATTCCTTGCATCCCTGTTGCGCTCTGATGTTTCAGATGGCTTGATTGGAGATCTTTGGAACACATCCAATGCTGAATTTGGTGCCGAAGGTAAGGGAATTAGATGGCTTCTCAACCGGACCGTCGAGTTGATCGAAGGTGACGACGGCACTGACGGTTACTATCTGCGTCGTTCATGACTATTCTTTTGGAAAATAAAAAAGCCGGGTGATTTCTCACCCGGCTTTTTAATTCACGACGCCTGAACGGCGTCAGACCTTACGCAGCTTCGGCAGCAGCAGCTTCCGCAGCAACGCGAGCCTTGTCGGCTGCGCCCTTGGCGTCAACGTCACGCTCGACGAATTCAACAACGGCCAGAGCCGCGTTGTCGCCCTGGCGGAAGCCAGCCTTCATGATGCGCAGGTAGCCGCCGTTGCGGGTTGCGTAACGCGAAGCGATTGCGTCGAACAGCTTGCGAACAGCGTCCTGATCCTTGATCTGCGAGATCGCCTGACGACGAGCGTGCAGGTCGCCGCGCTTGCCAAGCGTCACGAGACGCTCAACGATCGGACGGATTTCCTTCGCCTTAGGAAGGGTGGTGACGATCTGCTCATGGGTGATGAGCGAAGCAGCCATGTTGGCAAACATTGCCTTGCGGTGGCTGGCGGTTCTATTGAGCTTGCGGCCTGAATTACCGTGGCGCATTGCTATTCTCCTTCTACGCAGGTGCCTTCTCTAAGGCCTGCCGTTTCCTGGCACATGCAGATGACTTATCTGCTGTTTGACGGGGAAAGGCAGTCTTTAAGGTCTGCCTTCTTGTTTGTTAGTATTGGTCTTCGTAACGCTTGGCGAGATCTTCGATGTTCTCAGGCGGCCATGCCGGTACTTCCATACCGAGGTGCAGACCCATGGAAGCGAGAACTTCCTTGATTTCGTTCAGCGACTTGCGACCAAAGTTCGGCGTGCGAAGCATTTCGGCTTCGGTCTTCTGGATCAGGTCGCCGATATAGACGATGTTGTCGTTCTTCAGGCAGTTTGCCGAACGAACGGACAGTTCCAGCTCGTCGACCTTCTTGAGAAGCGCCGGGTTGAACGCGAGTTCGGTAACCGATTCTTCTTCTGCTTCCTTCTGCGGCTCGTCGAAGTTGACGAAGACGCCGAGCTGGTCCTGAAGAATGCGAGCGGCGAAGGCAACGGCGTCTTCGCCGGAAACCGAACCGTTGGTCTCGATCGTCATGATCAGCTTGTCATAGTCGAGAACCTGACCTTCACGGGTGTTTTCCACCTTGTAGGACACTTTCTTGACCGGAGAATACAGGCTGTCCACCGGAATGAGGCCAATTGGGGCATCTTCCGCGCGGTTGCGCTCAGCCGGTACGTAACCCTTGCCGTTGTTGACGGTGAATTCCATGCGGATTTCAGCGCCTTCGTCCAGCGTGCAGATCACGTGGTCGGGGTTCAGGATCTCGATGTCGCCAACCGTCTGGATGTCACCAGCGGTTACCGAACCCGGACCCTGCTTGCGCACGACCATGCGCTTGGAATCGTCACCATCCATCTTGATGGCGATTTCCTTGATGTTGAGCACGATATCCGTCACATCTTCCCGAACGCCGGGGATGGAGGAGAATTCGTGCAGGACACCGTCGATCTGCACGGCCGTAACAGCGGCACCACGCAGAGAAGACAACAGAACGCGACGCAGCGCGTTGCCGAGAGTAAGACCGAAACCACGCTCCAGCGGCTCGGCAACGAGAGTTGCCTTGGTGCGGCTGGACGAGGTGAACTCGACCTTGTTCGGCTTGATAAGTTCCTGCCAGTTCTTCTGAATCATCTTTAAACCTTCCGTTCGCCGCCACCATCCAATCGTGACGGACCGAGCATGAAAACACTGAGAGGAACCTAATTCCGCGGTTCATCAGTGGGTTCTTGAGCGCAAGTCCGTCGATCGAAATCGACGCGCACACGCCAGATACACGAAAATTCCGCCAGACCGAAGGAAAGGCGGAATTTCCGAACCACGGTCGCGTCAGACGCGGCGCTTCTTGCGCGGACGGCAACCGTTGTGCGGGATCGGCGTCACGTCGCGAATGGAAGTGATCATGAAACCGGCAGCCTGCAGAGCGCGAAGTGCCGATTCACGGCCGGAACCCGGACCGCAAACTTCAACTTCAAGCGACTTCATGCCGTGTTCCTGAGCCTTCTTCGCGCAATCTTCAGCAGCGATCTGGGCAGCAAACGGGGTCGACTTGCGCGAACCCTTGAAGCCCTTGGCACCAGCGGACGACCAGGCAATAGCATTGCCCTGTGCGTCGGTGATGGTGATCATCGTGTTGTTGAAGGTCGAGTTGACATGCGCGACGCCCGACGTGATATTTTTACGTTCGCGACGGCGAACGCGTGCGGCTTCCTTGGCCATTTTATACCTTTCATTGATCTCTTCACCGCCGTAACACCAGCGGCTACACCGGCGATCGACCCGTTTCCGAGCTTCACGCCAAACTCAGAAAGGCTGGCGCAGACCGCACCAGCCTCTCCTTTCCGGAGAACCGGAAAATTACTTCTTCTTACCAGCGATAGCCTTCGCCGGACCCTTACGGGTGCGGGCGTTGGTGTGCGTGCGCTGACCGCGGACCGGAAGCCCACGACGGTGACGCAGGCCGCGGTAGCAGCCGAGGTCCATCAGACGCTTGATGTTCATCGAGGTCTCGCGACGAAGATCGCCTTCGACCTGATAGTCGCGGTCGATGGCTTCGCGGATCTGAAGAACTTCAGCATCCGTAAGCTGATGAACGCGCTTGTCAGCCGGAAGACCGACCTTGTCCATGATTTCCTGCGCGAATTTCGGACCAATCCCGTGAATATACGTCAGCGCAATAACAACGCGCTTTGCAGTCGGGATGTTGACGCCAGCGATACGTGCCACGTCTTTTCTCCTTGGTTCCAGTTGCCATCCGGCAAGTGGTGATTCCATTCGAGCGGCCGACACGACCGCCAGTTCAAAATTGATGTCCGTGACAAGTCAAAACGACCGAACCCGGATTTCCCTCCCTTAAGGGAAATCCGCGCCAGTCGCTTGGGATGTCGCGAGTTGGCGCGGTGTTTAACGGAATCAGCGCTAAAAAGCAACCGGCTCCGCCAAGATTCTTTTGCGATCCAAAGGATACGCCGTATCAGGAGCACAGGATTTGCCGGGAAAACCGCCTGCGGTTTTCACCATCCCGCTCCAACCATCAGGCCGAGGCCTTTTCCAGAACCCGTTCGATGGCCGCAGTCACGGCATCGACATCAGCCATGCCATCCAGTGTCACAAGTTCGCCCTGCTCGCTGTAATATTGCGACAGCGGCGCAGTCTTCTCGCGATACTCCGTCAACCGCTTGCGGAAGGCTTCCGGATTGTCGTCGGAACGAACCGTGCCACCGGCAGCGATGGTCTCTGCAACGCGATTTTCGATTCGGCGAATCAGCGCCTCCTCGTCCACCTTCAGTTCGATGACGGCATCGAGGGCGACGTTCTTCTTGTGCATGTTCTCGGCAAGCGCCTTGGCCTGCGGAACGGTGCGCGGATAGCCATCGAGAATGAAACCCTTGGCACAGTCCGGAGCTTCGATGCGTTCGGAAACGATCTGATTGACGATATCGTCGGAAACCAGCCCGCCGGCGTCCATGACGGCCTTGGCGCGCTTGCCTATTTCCGTGCCCGCGCTAACCGCAGCGCGAAGCATGTCACCGGTGGAAAGCTGCGGGATCCCGTACTTGTCAGTCAGGCGTTTGGCCTGGGTTCCCTTGCCCGCACCCGGCGGACCTAAAAATATCAGTCTCATCGTCCCCTCTTTCCTCCACGCAACTTCGACTTCTTGATCAGTCCTTCATACTGCTGCGCGATCAGGTGTCCCTGAATTTGCGCAACCGTGTCCAGAGTTACACTGACAACGATCAAAAGCGAAGTACCACCAAGGGCTAATGGAATGCCCGTACGTGCGATAAGTGTCTCAGGAAGGATACACACGAAGACAAGATAAACAGCGCCGACAACCGTGATACGGGTCAGAACGTAATCGATGTACTCCGCGGTGCGCTCGCCCGGACGAATGCCCGGAATGAAGCCGCCATGCTTCTTGAGGTTATCGGCCGTGTCCTTCGGATTGAAGACTATAGCCGTGTAGAAAAATGCAAAGAACGCGATGAGCAGGCCGTAGAGCGCCATGAACAGCGGCTGTCCATGCTGCAACGACGCGATGATCGAGGTTGCCCAGCCCGGCAGGTTGGTGTTTCCGGCAAAACCGGCAGCCGTCGCAGGCAGAAGCAGCAGCGAGGATGCGAAGATCGCGGGAATAACGCCAGCCGTGTTGAGCTTCAGCGGCAGATGCGAGGTATCGCCCTGGAACATCCGGTTGCCGACCTGGCGTTTCGGATATTGTATAAGCAGACGGCGCTGGGCGCGCTCCACGAAAACGATCAGCGCGATGACGCCGATTGCCACGATAACGACCATGAGGATGAGCGTCGTCGACAGCGCACCGGTGCGGCCGAGTTCCAGCGTGCCGGCAAGCGCCTTGGGCAGACCTGCCGCAATACCGGCAAAGATGATGAGCGAAATACCGTTGCCGATGCCGCGCGAGGTAATCTGTTCGCCAAGCCACATCAGGAACATCGTGCCGCCGAGCAGCGTGATGACGGTGGAAATACGGAAGAACAGGCCAGGATCGACAACGAGGCCGTTGCCGCTCTCAAGGCCGACAGCGATGCCGTAGGCCTGCAGGGTGCCAAGCAGTACCGTGCCGTAGCGCGTGTACTGGTTGATGATCTTGCGTCCGGCTTCGCCTTCCTTCTTCAACGCTTCGAGCGAAGGCACGACCGAGGTCATGAGCTGCACGATGATCGAAGCGGAGATGTAAGGCATGATGCCGAGGGCGAAGATCGCCATACGCTCGACTGCGCCACCCGCAAACATGTTGAAAAGACCGAGAATACCGTTGGCCTGGCCACGGAAGGCCTGCGCATAGGCTTCTGGGTTTAGACCCGGAAGCGGAATGTGGGTACCAAGACGGTAGACGAGAAGTGCGGCAAGAGTAAACCAGAGACGCTTTTTCAGATCCTCCGCCTTAGCGAAGGTCGAAAAATTCAGGTTCGAAGCCAGTTGTTCCGCTGCTGAAGCCATAAATTTCTCCGAATGACCCTTGCCGGCCAGCGAAACCGGCCAATGCGGAAAGGTCTAAAAATACCGGTTCAAAAACGGGCTTCGGACGAACACGGCGTTGCGCCGCCATCATGCCTCACCCTGTTTTTTTATGTCCTATCCCCTCCCTCAAGGAAGTTCAAGAACTGTGAGGCTCTCCCTGCGGCACTTTATGCCGCATGTGGCGCGCATAACAGCTGCACCGCGAAGAGTTTGCCGTGATGCCACAATAAATCGATTTAAATCGAGAGCACCATAAGCCAGGGAGCGCAAACGCCCGGAGCGACTATGCCCCGGGCGTCTGAAGTCTATATATTACTCGGAAGCTTCAGCTGCAACTGCGAGAAGCTTGATAGAGCTGCCAGCCTTCTCAATCTTTTCGAGTGCAGGCTTGGAAGCGCCGGCAACTTCAAAAGCAACCTTGCTCGTCAGTTCGCCGTCAGCGAGAATGCGAACGCCGTCCTTGGTGCGACGGATAACGCCAGCAGCCTTGAGAGCAGCAGCATCGATCGTTGCGGAAGCGTCGAGCTTCTTGGCGTCGATGGCGGTCTGAATGCGGCCGAGCGATACAACAGCAAATTCGGAAGCGAAAATGTTGTTGAAACCGCGCTTCGGAAGACGACGGTAGATTGGCATCTGACCGCCTTCAAAACCGTTGATGGCGACGCCCGAACGAGCCTTCTGACCCTTCACACCGCGACCACCGGTCTTGCCCTTGCCGGAACCGATACCGCGACCTACGCGGATACGGTCCTTGGTGGAGCCTTCGTTGTCTCTGATTTCATTGAGTTTCATGATAGGTTACTCCGTCTCACTTCTCGTCAACGACGCGAACGAGATGCTGGACCGCACGGATCATGCCGCGAACCGCAGGAGTATCTTCCAGGGTGCGCTGACGGTGCATCTTGTTGAGACCCAGACCGACCAGCGTCTGACGCTGGATTGCCGGGCGGCGGATAGGGCTGCCGATCTGTTCGACCGTAACAGTCTTTTTGGCTTCAGTAGTCTTCTTGGCCATGATCCAGCTCCTTATTCTTCAGAAGCGTTGCCGGAAGCGGCACGACGAGACTGAAGGGTCGCATACTTGAGACCACGCTGTGCAGCGATGTCCTTAGGATGAACCTGATGCTTCAGAGCGTCGAACGTTGCGCGAACCATGTTGTACGGGTTCGAAGAACCGGTCGACTTGGCAACAACGTCATGAACGCCCAGCGTTTCGAAAACAGCGCGCATCGGACCACCGGCGATGATACCGGTACCGGCCTTGGCCGAACGCAGCAGAACCTTGCCTGCGCCGTGACGGCCATTGACGTCGTGATGCAGCGTGCGGCCATCGCGCAGCGGAACGAAGATCAGATCGCGCTTTGCGCTCTCGGTTGCCTTACGGATGGCTTCCGGAACTTCGCGAGCCTTGCCGTGACCGAAGCCAACGCGGCCCTTCTGGTCGCCGACGACGACGAGAGCGGCGAAGCCAAAGCGACGGCCACCCTTAACAACCTTTGCAACGCGGTTGATCGCGACCAGCTTGTCGACGAATTCGCTATCGCGTTCTTCACGGTTCTGGCGGTCGTCGCGAGAACCTCTTTTTTCCTGTGCCATTGTCCTTGTCCTTTTTCTTTTACGGGTGGAACGGCAAACGAAAAGACCACCGGCCTCGATGAAGAGACCCGCATGGCCCGGTGAAATTCCGCCCAGATCGTTGTCAGGGCGGAAACTGCAGCGCCGCGTGTCGAAACCGACACGCAAAGGACGCTGCAGGATCTTGAGTGGTGCATGACCCTTTCTCTCGATTGCGAACAATCAAAAGGGTCAAGCACTCAGAAGTTCAGACCGCCTTCGCGGGCAGCTTCTGCCACAGCCTTGATACGGCCGTGATAGATGAATGCGCCACGGTCGAATACGACATCCTTGACGCCAGCCTTGACGCCACGCTCTGCAACCAGCTTGCCTACGACAGCTGCTGCTGCAACGTCGGCGCCGGTCTTGAGCGAGCCGCGCAGATCGGCTTCGAGCGTGGAGGCAGACGCAAGCGTCTTGCCAGCAACGTCATCGATGATCTGAGCGTAGATGTTCTTCGACGAGCGATGAACCGACAGGCGCGGGCGGCCATTGGCAACCGCCTTGATCTGGCGGCGCACACGGCTCGCGCGACGTGCAAGTGCTTCTTTCCTGCTAGCCATTTCGCGTGATCCTTACTTCTTCTTGCCTTCTTTGCGGACGATACGCTCTTCAGCGTACTTCACGCCCTTGCCCTTGTAGGGCTCGGGACCACGGTATTCGCGGATTTCCGCGGCAACCTGGCCAACCTGCTGCTTGTTGATGCCGGAAACGATGATTTCCGTCGGCTTCGGAACGGCAATGGTGATGCCGACCGGAGGCTCGTAAACTACATCGTGGCTGAAACCGAGAGCCAGCTGCAGGTTCTTGCCCTGCAGGGCGGCACGGTAACCGACGCCATTGATTTCGAGCTTGCGTTCGTAGCCGTCCTTAACACCCTTGAAGATGTTCTCGATCATCGTGCGGGACATGCCCCACTTGGAACGAGCTTCCTTGGTGTTGTTGGCCGGCGTTACGGAAACGCCATTATCTTCGAGTTTTAGCTGGATGTCGTCATTAGCGACGAAAAACAGTTCACCCTTCGGGCCCTTAGCAGTGACCTTCTGGCCGTCGACATTGGCCGTAACACCTGCTGGAACCTGAACGGGCTTTTTACCGATACGAGACATTGTTCAATCCTGTCTGTTCGTTATGGAGATCCGTGCTCGGGTCTTAGAAGACCGAGCAAAGAACCTCGCCACCAACGTTCTGTTCGCGAGCTTGGTGATCGGCCATCACGCCCTTCGGGGTCGAAAGGATGGTGATGCCGAGGCCGTTCGCGACCTGCGGAATGGACTTAACCGAGACATAAACTCGGCGGCCCGGCTTGGAAACGCGGCCGATCTCACGGATCACGGACGCGCCTTCGTAGTACTTCAGTTCGATCGTGAATTCGGCCTTGCCGTTTTCGAAATCGACCTTGGAATAACCGCGAATGTAGCCTTCAGCCTGCAGCACGTCGAGAACGCGTGCGCGGAGGCTGGAAGCAGGCGTGCTTACCGAAGACTTACGGCGAGCAGCACCATTGCGGATGCGGGTGAGCATATCACCCAAAGGATCAGTCATGGTCATGTGCCCGTCTCCTTACCAGCTCGACTTGACAATGCCCGGCACCTTGCCGGAATTGCCCAGCTCACGAAGCGCGATACGCGACATCTTGAGTTTGCGATAGAACGCGCGCGGACGGCCCGTTACTTCGCAGCGGTTGCGGATACGCGTCTTCGAGCCGTCACGCGGCAGCGAAGCGAGCTTCAGAGTGGCCTTGAACCGGTCTTCGATCGGAAGGGACTGGTTCATCACGATCGCCTTCAGTGCAGCCCGCTTGGTGGCCTGCTGGGCGACCGACTTGCGGCGGCGCTTGTTCTTTTCAACTGCGCTTGTTTTCGCCATATCGGAGTTCCTTTTCTACGCTCGTCGTTACGGTTAGTGACGGAACGGGAAGTTGAACTCTGTAAGCAGAGCCCGTGCTTCGTCGTCCGACGTCGCCGTCGTGCAAACGATGATGTCCATGCCCCACATCTGATCAACCTTATCGTAGTTGATCTCAGGGAACACAATGTGTTCCTTGATGCCCATGGCGAAGTTGCCACGGCCGTCAAAGCTCTTCGGGTTCAGACCCCGGAAGTCGCGAACGCGCGGCAGCGCGATGTTGACCAGGCGATCAAGGAATTCATACATGCGGGCGCCACGAAGGGTAACCTTCGCACCGATCGGCATGCCTTCGCGAACCTTGAAACCAGCGATCGAGTTGCGAGCGCGGGTAACAACCGGCTTCTGGCCGGCAATCGCAGCCAGGTCACCGGCAGCAATGGTTGGCTTCTTGGAGTCGGCAGTCGCCTCGCCAACACCCATGTTGATCACGATCTTTTCAAGCTTCGGGATCATCATCACGTTGGCGTAGGAGAACTTCTCCTGCATGGCGCCACGGATACGGGAAACGTACTCCGTCTTGAGACGCGGCTCGTACTTATCAGCCATCGATCACTTCTCCCGAACGCTTGGCCACGCGGACCTTCTTGCCGTCTACAACAGTAAAGCCAACGCGGGTCGGCTTGCCATCCTTATCGACGATGGCAATGTTGGAGATGTGCAAGGACGCTTCCTTGTTGATGATGCCAGCTTCCTGAGCCTGGGTCTGGCGCTGGTGACGCTTCACCATGTTAACGCCACGCACAACGGCCCGATCTTCCTTCGGCAAAACCTGGATTACTTCGCCGGTACGGCCCTTGTCCTTACCGGTCAATACGACAACGTTGTCGCCTTTACGAATTTTCTGCATCGCATACGCTCCTTACAGTACTTCCGGAGCCAGCGAGATGATCTTCATGTGGTTCTTGGCGCGAAGTTCGCGCGGAACCGGTCCGAAGATACGGGTGCCGATGGGCTCTTTCTTGTTGTCGATAAGAACGGCTGCGTTGTTATCGAAACGGATGACGCTGCCGTCAGCGCGACGGATGTCCTTGGCGGTGCGAACGACAACCGCCTTCATCACATCGCCCTTCTTGACGCGGCCGCGCGGAATAGCTTCCTTGATGGAAACGACAATAATGTCGCCAACAGAAGCATATTTGCGCTTCGAGCCGCCCAGCACCTTGATGCACATGACACGACGTGCGCCGGAATTATCCGCCACGTCGAGGTTTGTTTGCATCTGAATCATGTCAGGTCGCCTTCTTGTTGTTACCGGAACGGTTGGGCAAACTCTCCCGAGTGAGCCCCCTGCCCCAGCTTATGAATGTCTCTTTTTTTGCGCGGAAATGTCGTGACAGGGTGGTTTCCCGAAGGACCTTCCGTGCGCATCAAAGCAAAAGACGCTCGATTCACGAGCGTCCTTGCGGTGCTTCATACAGTATTTCGCGCCAAGTACAAGAGACCTGGCGCGATTCTGATGAAATTAAGCCTGGGCGGAAACGACCGTCCAGCGCTTGTCCTTGGAGATCGGTGCGCATTCCTCGATGGAAACGACATCGCCGACCTTATACTGATTGTTTTCGTCGTGTGCCTTGTACTTCTTCGAACGGCGAACGGTCTTCTGGAGCAGCGGGTGAGCGAATCGGCGCTCAACCCGGACTACAACAGTCTTCTCGTTCTTGTCGGACACTACGACGCCCTGCAGAATGCGTTTCGGCATATTATTTTTCCTTAGGCCTTGGCTTCTGCCGCCTTCTGGCGGGCAATGGTTTTAACGCGGGCGATGTCCTTGCGGACTTCGTTGATGCGCGAGGACTTCTCCAGCTGGCCAGTCGCCTTCTGGAAGCGCAGGTTGAACTGCTCCTTCTTCAGATCGGCGAGCTTGTCCTTGAGCTGGTCGGCGCTGAGGCCGCGAACTTCATCGGCTTTCATGTGCCTTGCTCCTTACTCTGCGATGCGCTGTACGAAGCGCGTCTTGACCGAGAGCTTGGCAGCGCCGAGACGAAGCGCCTCGCGGGCGATCTCCTCGGACACACCGTCGATCTCGAACATCATACGACCGGGCTTGACCTTGCATGCCCAGTATTCGACCGAACCCTTGCCCTTACCCATACGAACTTCGGTCGGCTTTGCCGTTACCGGAACGTCTGGGAATACGCGGATCCACACACGACCTGCGCGCTTCATGTAACGCGTGATCGCGCGGCGGGCCGCTTCGATCTCGCGTGCGTTCACGCGGTTCGGTTCCTGCGACTTCAAGCCGAATTCACCGAATGCCAGGTCAAAGCCGCCCTTGGCGACGCCCTTGATGCGTCCCTTGAACTGCTTGCGGTACTTAGTACGCTTTGGCTGCAACATTTTCTTACTTCTCCGAGCTTATCTTTCGCCAGCGTCAATCAAGCGTTTTCGCGACGACGATCGGGACGATCGCCACGCTCACGGCTTGCAGGGCCCTGAGCATCGCCTTCGAGACCACGACGCTCAGAAGCCATCGGATCGTGCTCAAGGATTTCGCCCTTGAAGATCCAGACCTTGATGCCGCAGATGCCGAACGCGGTTTCCGCTTCAGCTGTGCCGTAGTCGATGTCCGCACGCAGCGTGTGCAGCGGAACGCGTCCTTCACGGTACCATTCGGTACGAGCGATTTCGGCGCCACCGAGACGGCCACCGCAGGTGATCTTGATGCCTTCGGCGCCAAGACGCATTGCGGACTGAACCGAACGCTTCATCGCACGGCGGAAAGCCACGCGGCGCTCGAGCTGCTGGGCGATCGACTGAGCGACGAGAGTCGCGTCGATTTCCGGCTTGCGCACTTCAACGATGTTGAGGTGCGTTTCGGAGTTGGTCATCTCGGAAAGCTTCTTGCGAAGCTTCTCGATGTCCGCGCCCTTCTTGCCGATGATGAGACCCGGACGAGCCGAATGGATCGTAACGCGGCACTTCTTGTGCGGACGCTCGATGACCACCTTGGCGATACCGGCCTGCTTGAGTTCCTTGATCAGGTAAGCCCGGATCTTCAGGTCTTCATGCAGCAGCTTGCCGTATTCAGCGGTGTCAGCGTACCAGCGGCTATCCCAGGTACGGTTGATGCCGAGGCGGAAGCCGATCGGATTGATTTTCTGACCCATTATGCGGCCTCCCCTTTTTCCTCAACTTCACGAACAACGATCGTGAGGTGAGAGAACGGCTTTTCAATGCGGGATGCACGACCACGGCCACGAGCGTGGAAACGCTTCATGGTGATGGACTTGCCAACATAGGCCTCGGCGACGACGAGAGCGTCGACGTCGAGGTCATGGTTGTTTTCCGCATTGGCAATCGCAGATTCGAGCGTCTTCTTGACGGTCCCTGCGATGCGCTTGCGGGAGAATTCGAGCTCGGCGAGAGCGCGATCAACCTTCTTGCCACGGATAAGAGCGGCAACCAGGTTCAGTTTCTGGGGGCTGACGCGGAGCGTACGGGCAATGGCCTGAGCCTCATTGTCCTTCAGCCGGCGTTCGGTCTTAGCCTTCGCCATGATTACTTCCTCTTTGCCTTCTTGTCCGCGCCGTGACCGTAATAGGTACGGGTCGGAGAGAATTCACCGAACTTGTGTCCGACCATGTCTTCATTGACAGAGACGGGCACATGCTTGCTGCCGTTGTAGACGCCAAACGTCAATCCGACGAACTGCGGCAGGATCGTGGAGCGACGGCTCCAGATCTTGATTACTTCATTGCGTCCGCTTTCGCGCACCTTCTCAGCCTTAGTGAGAAGATAGCCGTCAACAAACGGACCTTTCCAAACTGAACGAGCCACTTGAGACTTCTCCTCTTACTTCTTGCGCTGATGGCGCGAACGCATGATGAACTTGTCGGTCGACTTGTTCGAACGGGTGCGCTTGCCCTTCGTGGGTTTACCCCACGGAGTAACCGGGTGACGACCACCCGACGTGCGACCTTCACCACCACCGTGCGGGTGGTCGACCGGGTTCATGACGACGCCGCGAACGTGCGGACGCTTGCCACGCCAACGCGAACGACCGGCCTTGCCGTCGTTGGTGTTGCCGTGATCGGAGTTCGAAACTGCGCCGATCGATGCGAGGCAGGAGCCGTGCACCAGACGCTGTTCGCCCGAGTTGAGACGCAGGATAGCCATACCGGCATCGCGGCCGACGAGCTGGACGTACGTACCGGCGGAGCGGGCAATCTGACCGCCTTTACCTGGCTTCATCTCGACGTTGTGGATGATCGAACCGACCGGAATGTACTGAAGCGGCATGGTGTTGCCGGGCTTCACGTCCACTGCCTTGTCGGAGGCGATCACCTTGTCACCGGCAGCGAGACGCTGTGGCGCGAGAATGTAAGCCTGTTCGCCGTCGGTATACGTAACCAGCGCGATGAACGCGGTGCGGTTGGGGTCGTATTCCAAACGTTCAACGGTGCCTTCAACGTCGAACTTGCGACGCTTGAAGTCCACCAGACGGTAGGTCCGCTTGTGACCACCACCCTGGAACCGGACGGTGATCCGGCCCTGGTTGTTGCGGCCACCCTTGGAGCTGAGGCCCTGGGTGAGAGCCTTTACCGGCTTGCCCTTGTAGAGCGAAGCGCGGTCCACGATAACCAGCTGACGCTGGCTTGGCGTGGTCGGATTGAAACTTTTCAATGCCATATTCTTGTTCCCTTTTGGGTCTTTGCCCGCTTGGGCCTAACCTTTAGAGTCCGGTGGACACGTCGATGGATTGACCTTCGGCGAGCGTAACGACGGCTTTCTTGACGTCTTTCAGCTTACCGGCGAACCCACGGAAACGACGGGTCTTACCCTTGCGGATAAGCGTGTTCACAGCCGTGACTTTGACGCCGAAGAGAGCTTCCACGGCAGCCTTGATTTCAGGCTTGGAAGCGCTTTTGGCGACGTTGAATACGACCTGGTTCTGTTCGGATACCAGCGTCGACTTTTCCGTGATCGAAGGAGATACGATCACATCGTAGTGGCGAAGATCCGTCATTTGAACCGCTCCTCCAGAGCCTCTACAGCAGCCTTGGAAAGCACGAGCTTACCACGACGCAGGATGTCGTAAACATTGATGCCCTGAACCGGCAGAACGTCCACATTCGGGATGTTCTGAGCTGCGAGCTTGAAGTTGCCATCAAGTTCTGCGCCACCGATAACGAGAGCGTTGGTCAGGCCAAGCGAAGCGAAGCTGCCCAGCAGAGCCTTGGTCTTTGCTTCGGACGCGACGAG
Source organism: Agrobacterium sp. 16-2014-1-2a (assembly GCF_053522705.1). Taxonomy (NCBI): domain Bacteria; kingdom Pseudomonadati; phylum Pseudomonadota; class Alphaproteobacteria; order Hyphomicrobiales; family Rhizobiaceae; genus Agrobacterium; species Agrobacterium sp. 16-2014-1-2a. The sequence continues at coordinate 2,274 of NZ_JBNWBX010000014.1, read as the reverse complement.
CTGATCGACGATGATCAAATCTTCAGCCTTCAGCTTTGCAGACAGGGCGTGACGCAGAGCAAGCGCGCGAACCTTCTTGGGAAGGTCGTGTGCGTGGCTGCGAACGACCGGGCCGTGGGCCTTGCCGCCGCCGCGGAACTGCGGTGCGCGAGCCGAATGGTGACGAGCGCGGCCCGTACCCTTCTGCTTGTACATCTTCGCACCAGTACGGGAAACTTCCGCACGGGTCTTGGTCTTGTGCGTTCCCTGCTGCTTCTTTGCAAGCTGCCAGCGAACCATACGGGCCAGGATATCCTGACGGGGATCGAGGCCGAAAATCTCGTCCGACAGAGAAACCTTGCCGGCGTCTTTTCCCTCGAGGGTCTTGACGTTCAATTCCATGATAAGGCTCCCTTACTTCGCGGCCGACTTGACGGCGTCGCGGACGATGATCCAGGCGCCCTTGGAACCGGGAACTGCACCCTTAACGAGGATCAGGCCACGGTCTTCATCGGTCGAAACGACTTCGAGGTTCTGGGTCGTAACGCGCGTCTGGCCCATATGACCAGCCATGCGCTTGCCCTTCCACACGCGGCCCGGATCCTGGTTGTTACCAGTCGAACCGTGCGCACGGTGCGATACGGAGTTACCGTGCGAAGCGCGACCACCACCGAAGTTGTGACGCTTCATAGCACCGGCAAAACCCTTACCGATCGTGGTTCCCGTTACGTCGACCAGCTGGCCGGCCTGAAAATGAGTTGCGGTCAGTGTTGCACCGATATCGATCAGGTTCTCGGGGGAAACCCGGAACTCGACGAGCTTTGCTTTCGGTTCGACATTGGCAGCGGCAAAATGACCGCGAAGCGCCTTCGTCGTGTTTTTGACCTTGGACTGGCCGGCACCGAGCTGAACTGCGGTGTAGCCATTCTTGTCTTCCGTGCGCTGGGAAACGACTTGTACGTTATCCATCCGCAATACTGTTACTGGAATATGTTCACCAGCGTCGTTGTAGACGCGGGTCATACCCACTTTCTGTGCAATCACACCTGAACGCATTGGTTCATCCTCTTGCGAGCCTTGAAGGGAAAACCCTTTTTGGCCTTTGTTAAGGAGTGCCCTTCGACATCTCACGATGTTTCCGGTCTCCGGATTGGAAGCCGTTGGATTTCTCCACGTACCTTCCTTGTTATATGGCCCTCACTTGGATGAGGTCAGGCCAGTCTTAGAGCTTGATTTCAACGTCAACGCCGGCAGCCAGGTCAAGCTTCATCAGAGCATCGACGGTCTGCGGGGTGGGGTCAACGATATCGAGAAGACGCTTGTGCGTCCGCATTTCGAACTGTTCACGGCTCTTCTTATCAACGTGAGGAGAGCGGTTGACGGTAAACTTTTCGATGCGGGTGGGGAGCGGAACCGGGCCGCGAACGCTGGCGCCGGTGCGCTTTGCGGTCGACACGATTTCACGGGTAGAGGCATCGAGGATCCGGTGATCGAACGCCTTGAGGCGGATACGGATATTCTGGCCGTTCATTCGTCTTGTCCTTGTTCTTTGTTATTCGTTTCCGCACGCGGAAACACATGAACTTCTATTGATCGTGGCGCCGCAGATTTTCAAAAATCGAGAGGGATGCGCGTCGCACCCCAATCATTTCAGTAGTCTGTATTGCTAAAACACCGCGCTCCGCAATTGCTTGCGAATCCAGCGGGTGAGTGTGAATGCGCGTTTACGCGCTTTCACCGAATTTTTCAAGCACTAAAAATGCAACGCCGCCAGGCTTTTTTACTAAAAGCCCGGCGGCGGTGTGGGTTACACCGCCGCCGGTCTGAATTTCAACGTCGTGAAATTACTCGACGATAGAAGCGACGATGCCGGCGCCGACGGTACGGCCGCCTTCGCGGATAGCGAAGCGCAGCTTTTCTTCCATCGCGATCGGAACGATCAGCTCGACTTCAACAGTCACGTTGTCGCCAGGCATAACCATTTCCGTGCCTTCTGGAAGCGAAACGATACCGGTAACGTCAGTCGTACGGAAGTAGAACTGCGGACGGTAGTTCGTGAAGAACGGCGTATGACGGCCGCCTTCTTCCTTCGTCAGGATGTAGGCTTCTGCCATGAACTTCTTGTGCGGCTTGACCGAACCCGGCTTGCACAGGATCTGACCACGCTCAACGCCGTCACGGGTAACGCCGCGAACCAGAGCACCGATGTTGTCGCCAGCCTGGCCCTGGTCGAGCAGCTTGCGGAACATTTCAACGCCGGTAACCGTCGTCTTCGACGTCGGACGAATGCCGACG
>NZ_JBNWBX010000013.1:0-108491 GCF_053522705.1 Agrobacterium sp. 16-2014-1-2a | reverse complement strand
AATCCTGCCCCCGCAACCAATATCTTCAAGACTATCAACAACAAAGCCCTCCCATCCCGGAGGGCACTTTGCGTTTAGGGCCTTGGATACCGCAAATGACTTGCTGGTGGTACAGCCCCGTGGGGCTCTGATGGCGTGCAGCGGTCGATCCATTACGCACACTCGAGCTTCGCGAACTCAACGGGCTCACGGCCCCTATTCATTGAACACCTCCATCAAAAGTTCTTCTGACCCCATCAAACAGCCTATCGTGCTAGGTCTAAGGCAGCCGAAAGTGACCCCGATCGTGCGGGATTACCGGGTGGCTTTGGACAATGCCGAGTACGCTTATGGACCTGCCAAAGATAAAGACGCTGATTGATTTTGTCGGACGAACGAACGTCACCGAACTCATGGTGACAGAGAAAAGCGTAACTGTGCGGATATTCAAAACCGCACCTCGAACAGAGACTGGCAGCAATGTCCCGGTCAAAGCCGAGGATGACGCCCTGATCGATCGGTCGGAGTCGATCCTTCCTGCCGCCACATCGGCCACTTCCGTTCATGCCCCGATTTTTGGGGTTTTGCATCGCGCTTCCGCGCCGGGACAACCTTCATTTGTCGAGGCTGGAGATGTGGTCGAGGAGGGGCAGGCCCTCTTCATCATCGAAGCCATGAAAGTCTTCAATAAAATTGTTGCGCCACGCGCTGGCCGGATCACCTATCTGACGGAGGTTGATGGTGGCGAGGTTGAGGCCAATGATTTGCTGGCGGAGATCGCGTAGTGGCGGAAGGTCTCAACACCACATCGGATATACCGGGTTTCGACACGGTCCTGATTGCCAACCGGGGTGAAATTGCTGCACGCATTCAGCGCGCCTGCCGCGAATTGGGCTTGAAGACCGTGGCCATCTGCTCTGAGGCGGACAGGCAGGCTCCATATGGCCAAACGGCTGATACCTTCCTTTGTGTTGGCCCGGCGAATGCTGCCAAGAGCTACCTCAATCAGAATGCTATCTTAATCGCTGCCCGTCTGACGGGTGCGGGTGCGATCCATCCCGGTTATGGATTTCTGTCCGAAAATGCCGCCTTTTCTCAGGCTGTCGAAGATGCCGGTCTCGTATTCATCGGTCCGGACGCAAGGTCGATCTCCACGATGGGCGACAAGATCGCTGCCAAACGGGCAATGATTGCGGCCGGTGTGCCATGTGTACCGGGACCGGATACAGCGCTTCCCGAGGATGCTGAAACGGTTGAGCGTATCGCGAATGAGATCGGCTATCCAATCATCATCAAGGCTGCGGGCGGTGGTGGCGGGCGTGGCATGCGGGTGGTGCAGGAAGCTGCCTTGCTTCATGAAGCCATTACCTTGACGAGGGAGGAGGCGAGGCAGGCTTTTGGCTCTGCTGTCCTCTATATGGAGAAGTTTCTCCAGCATCCCCGTCATATCGAGATACAGGTCTTGTGCGACACGCACGGCAATGCCGTCTGGCTTGGTCACCGCGACTGTTCGATGCAACGTCGTCATCAAAAAGTGGTCGAAGAAGCGCCAGCGCCTGGAATTTCGGTCGATGTGATCCAGCCGGTTGGTATGGCTTGCGTCGAGGCTTGCCGACAGATTGGCTATCGCGGGGTGGGAACTTTCGAATTCCTGTTTGAAGACGGCAAGTTCTATTTCATCGAGATGAATACGCGCTTGCAGGTCGAACATCCCGTCACGGAAATGACGAGCGGCATCGACATCGTTCAGGCCCAGATCAAGGCGGCGCAGGGTAAGCCTCTGGACTTGCGGCAGGCAGATGTTATCTGCGACGGACATTCTTTCGAATGCCGGATCAATGCCGAAGATCCTGATAAGTTTCTCCCCTCGGCAGGCATCGTGACCAATCTTGTGCTGCCGGAAGGAGAGGGGATTCGCGTCGATACCCATATCCATGTCGGCTACCGGGTGTCACCCTATTATGATTCCTTGATCGCCAAGTTGATCGTACATGCGCCGACCCGTGCTGAAGCCATGGTTAGGATGCGCCAAGCGCTTGCGGGTACACGGGTGGAGGGTATTTCGACCAATCTTCCGCTCCTGCGCGCCCTGTTTGAGGACGAGGCTTTTGCGCAGGGCCAAACAGACATTCACTATCTTGAACAATGGCTAAAAGAACGGAACGCGGCATGAGCAGGCCCGACTTTAGCGACCCTGTCTTACTCACAGCTTTGACCGATATGCTGACGGATGCAGGCGTGGATGGCGTGGAAATCACGACGCCTGAGGGTCAGGTACGCATTATTGTTTCTGCTTCGGCAAGATCTGCAATTTCCGTCGCCGGCACTGTTTGCTCACCAAAGGGCGCTGTTTCGAAAGTGGTGGTAAAAGCGCCGATTGCCGGTCTCTTCTGCTCTTCTAAGCCTGCTCTGCCTGCAAAAATGCAAAATCTTCCGCGTTTGGTTGCTGCAGATGACGTGATTGGATTTATCCGGATCGACCACATTCTCATCCCCGTTGTCGCGGGTCGTAACGGTTCGCTCGTCAATCAGCTTGCCGTGCAGGATGCTCTGGTTGGTTTTGGTGATCCGCTGTTCGAAATCGAGCTTCAATCATGATTGCGACATCGAACACTCTAGCACCTCGTCACGAAATCCAGCCCGTCATCAAAGGCCAGGCGCGCGTTTCGTTCATAGGCTCCCGGTCATTCTTGCTCGAAGCATCCGGCGAATTTGATCTGCCAGCACAACGCTGGATCTGGGCGCTTTCGCAAACGGTAAAAGTCTGGGCAGGTGTTGCGGAAGTCATTCCCGGCATGACGAACCTTCTGGCGATTTTTAAGGAAACGCCTGAAGATCCAGAGTCCATCGTGTCTCAGTTGCTCGATGCCTGGGATAAAGCAGCCAGTCTGGATATTGTCGGGAAGACAGTTGAAATACCGGTACATTATGGGGGCGAATACGCTGCCGACCTTCCAGCCATCTGTGATTTTTCAGGGCTGAGCGACCGCGAAGTCGTGCGGATTCACCATGAGGCGACCTACCGCGTCTTCGCGCTTGGGAGCGCGCCGGGCTTTGGCTATCTGCATGGTCTTGATGCGCGCATCTATATGCCCCGAAAAACTGTGCCATCGATCAAGATGGAAAAGGGTTGCGTGACGATCGGTGGAATGCAGACGGGTGTGGCGATGTTGACCGGACCGAATGGGTGGAATTCCATCGGTTACGCCGATTTGCAGATGTTCGATCCCGCCTCTTCTGCGCCAGCTCTTTTGGCACCCGGAGATACGGTTCGCTTCATACCTACAGGGATCGAGCTATGATCGAGATTATCGAAACCGGCCCCTTCAACACCGTGCAAGACCTCGGTCGCCCCGGTTACCGTGACATCGGGGTTTCTGCTGGCGGTGCCATGGATCCTCTGTCGCTTAAGATCGGCAATATTCTGACCGGTAATGCCGCAGATGCTGCCGTCATCGAGGTCCAGACTTTTCCATTCAAATTGCGTTTTACGAAAACAGCAACATTTGCCGTTACCGGGACGGATGGGCGCCCGTTGCTTGACGGGAAAGAGCTGCTTTCCTGGTGCGCTCATATCGGCAAGGAAGGTCAGATACTGGAACTGAGGCAGCCGCCGAAACTCGCCCGCGCCTATGTCGCGGTTACGGGCGGGTTGGACGTTCCGGTTTTGATGGGATCTCGAAGCACGGCACTGCGCGGCAGTTTCGGCGGTCACGATGGGCGACCGCTTGCAAAAGGTGACAGGCTCGAAATAGGGGCTTCCGCCGATCTGTTACCACTGCCATCAAACGGGCTTGGTGTAGTTGAGCCTTCCGTGGCTTTAAGCGATATTTTCCCGCCTGTAGTGGACGGCGTTTTGCCGATACGTGCTATTCCGGCCGGTGAACAAAAGCTGTTTGCCAATGATGGCGAGGAATTCTGGAGCCAGATCTGGCGCATATCCTCCCGCAGCGACCGGACCGGTTACCGGCTGTCGGGTGATCCTATAAAACCGACCGAAGCCATCGAAATGCGTTCCCACGGTGTGATGCCGGGCGTTGTACAGGTGCCGCCAGGTGGCGAGCCGATCATCCAGATGAGCGATGCAAATACGGCGGGCGGTTATCCAAAGATTGCCGGCGTGATCGAAGCCGACCTGTGGCGGTTAGGACAGGCACGCGCGGGTGGGAAGATCAAATTCGTGAGGTCCAATCACGAGGAAGCGCGTGTGGCCGAGCGGGCAGTTGCGAAATACGTCGATGATGTTCGCCAGACCTCACAAATGGTCAAGCGAGCGCTGAATGCGATGGGTTGACGGACAACCAGGGAGCAAAGGGAGGAAACGATGAAGATCGATCTGAACTCCGACATGGGCGAAGGCTTCGGTCCTTACCGGCTCTGTGACGACGAAGCGATGATGAAGATCGTATCGTCGGCTAATATTGCCTGTGGTTTTCATGGCGGCGAGCCAGATACGATGGCGCGAATGGTTCGCCTTGCCAAAGAAAATGGCGTCGGCATCGGCGCACATCCGGGATTGCCTGATAGGGCAGGCTTCGGCCGACGCGAAATGCCCTTCCAGCCGGATGAGTTGAGACAGCAGATGCTCTATCAGCTCGGGGCCTTGATCGCGATTGCCAAAAGCGAAGGCGTCGAAGTCGGGCACTTCAGTTTTCATGCGGCCATGGGCAATATGGTCAATCGCGACCCGGCGCTTGCCGATATGATGATGAATGCCATTTCTGCAGTTGATCCGAAGCTTGTGGTGTTCGTAACGCCGGACAGCGAAATCGAGAGAGCGGCAAAACGCGCTGGATTGAAGACCCTGGCATTGTTTTTGGCCGATCGCGCCTATGACGCCAAGGGAAGCCTTGTAGCGCGGGGTCTTCCCGGCGCGCTGGTCAAGGATGAACCATCGGTGCGCGCCCGTGTCCGCCGGTTCCTGACCGATGGCACGGTCGAAGCCATTGATGGCACGGTCATCACAATGCCGGCTCGCTCCATTCTCGTCCACAGCGATACGCCCGGTTCACTGGAGCTGGCGCGTATCGTGCGTAGTGAAATCAGCGCCTCCGGCGCAACGCTCGCGCCTGCCGCAGAACTCGCGTCTTAATGGGCCTCTGGTTGGCCCGTTCTCTAAATCTTACTGAAAGATCATGCAGATGCCCTCTACATCAGACCGCCTGAAAAACGTCTCCATCTCCGCTTCCGCTGCCATGACCCAACGCGCCAGAGAGCTGGCCGCGCAGGGTGTCAAGGTGGTCAGCCTCTCCTCAGGTGAACCGGACTTCCCGACGCCTGCTCACGCAATCGAGGCCGCGCACGAAGCAGCCCTTGGCGGGCAGACGAAATATCCACCGATGGATGGCACGCCTGCGCTGAAAGCCGCGATCGCCAGAAAGTTCAAGCGGGACAATAATCTGACCTACGATGCCAGCCAGATCATCGTTTCCGCAGGCGGCAAACAGGTAATTTTCAACGCCATGCTTGCAACCTGCAATCCGGGCGACGAGGTCGTTATTCCCACCCCGTCATGGGTCAGCTATGCGGATATCGTCAAATTCGCAGGGGGTGTTCCGGTCGCTGTGCCGTGCGTCGAACAAACCGGTTTCAAACTGCGTGCCGAAGATTTGGAAGCTGCGATTACGCCACGTACCAAGTGGCTCATTCTCAATTTTCCCAACAACCCCACCGGCGCCGCCTCCTCCCGTGCGGAGATGAAAGCAATCGCAGAGGTTATGCTGCGTCATCCCCATGTCTGGATCCTGACTGACGATATTTACGAGCATCTTGTCTATGATGGCTTCGAATTCGGCACAATTGCCGATGTGGAGCCGCGGCTTTATGACCGCGTTCTGACAATGAACGGCGTGTCGAAGGCTTACGCCATGACGGGATGGCGTCTGGGCTATTGCGCCAGCGGCTCGAAGGAACTTATCGCCGCAATAAGCAATGTAAACGGTCAGAACGGCGGCGGCATTGCCACTGTTTCGCAGGCGGCAGCGATTGCAGCGCTGGACGGTCCCCAGGATCTTCTTAAAGAACGCGCCGCTATCTATCGCGACCGTCGCGATTTTGTTCTGAGCAAACTCGGCGAGATTGACGGTTTGCGCTGCCATAAGCCGGAAGGCGCTTTTTACCTCTATCCCAATATATCTGGGCTTATCGGCAAGACCACCAAGGGCGGACGCAAAATCGAAGGTGATGTGGATTTTGTGATGGCGCTGGTGGATGAGCATCACGTGGCAACGGTACAGGGCGCCGCCTATGGTATGAGCCCATACTTCCGGATCTCCTATGCAACGAGCATGGAGATGCTGAGCGAAGGCTGCGCCCGCATTGCGCAGTTCTGCCAGGATATGCGTTGATCCTGAAAACGATCCTTTGGCTCGGCTGCCGGGCCAAAGGATACTCTAAAGTTTCAATTTTTCCGTCAGTTCCACCAGGATATCCTTGACGGCAAAAGCCGGCTCAGACAGCGAATTCTGGTCGGACATGCAGAGCGACAGTGTTTCTTCGATCCGTGGCGACAGCAGCCGGCAAATAAGTGGTTCGCTCGTTTCCGAGACGATCCGGTTGGCAATGGCTTTTGGCATGATGGTTGCGCCGAGACCACTTGCAACGGCGCGGGCAAGCGTCCTGACGATTTCCACTTCCGCGACGACCTTCAGATTGATCCGGCTGCGGGTGAATGCCGTGTCTACAGCGCGCCGGACAAAATTATACGCGGGTGGCATCAGCATGGGCATGCCATCAAGCGCGGCGATCGGCACCGGTTTTGAATCCGCTTCGATTGCGAAATCGCGATGTGCGACAAGATAAAATTCTTCGCTGAGCATGGGCTCGAATTTTACGCCCTTGATTGGTCCGACGCCGTGGATCAATGCCAGTTCCAGACGTCCATTCATGATCATCTGGCTATAGGTTTGTCCCACACTTTCCGTCAGGTGGATCAATATCCCCGGATGTCGCTTGCGCGTTTCCGCCAACAGCTCCACGGAAAGCGTTGCAGCGCTGCTGAATGGGACCAGACCGACAGAGACGCGTCCCGCAATTGAGTTACCAGCCGCCGATACGTCAACCTGCGCCTGTTCCATCTGGCGCAATATGATCTGTGCATGGCGGTAAACGGCATGTCCCGCATCCGTCATCGTCACGCCCTGCTGGCTGCGGATGAGCAATTTCTGGCCGAAATGATCTTCAAGCGCGGCTAGTTGCTGGCTGAGTGCCGGTTGCGCCAGATGCAGAATATCTGCGGCGCGCGTGATGCTGCCACTGTCTACGATGACGATGAATGATTTGAGACGTCTTATATCCATGCTTGGCGCAGCTTACAGGCTCGCACGCGTTTTGCAATCTGGGCGCCAGAGCGGAAAGCTCCTGCCTGGAACAAGAACATCCCGGAATCCCGTCTCTAATTGCCTGTTTGCGGGTCTCCATAAAACTTACTTATTACTCCAAAAATAATCGGTCTTAGGCAAGCAGGGAAAGCTTCGCTAGTGTTGATGGTAACAAAAAAGGGGATCAGAATGCCATTCTCCGATTACAAGACCGCTTTGGTCACCGGTGCTTCATCCGGTATCGGTGCCGCTGTCGTCGAGCGGTTTTGCCGCGAAAACATTGAAGTCCACGCGGTTGCCCGCAGCGCCGGCGCCCTGAATGAACTCGCCGAACGCACCGGCTGCATACCGCACGCGATCGACGTTACCGATCGCGCTGCAATTGCCGATCTTGCAAACAAGGTGCAGTTCGACATTCTCGTGAACAATGCAGGCGTCGACAGGCCGAAGAAGTTCCTTCAGGCTGATGCGGAGGATATCGACCTTTTGATCGATGTGAATCTCCGTGCCGTTCTCCACATCTGCCGGCTGATTGTTCCGGGCATGGTGGAGCGTGATCGCGGGCATGTCGTCAATATCTCGTCCATCGCCGGAAACTATAATTTCGGTGGCAACTCGACCTATCATGCCGTTAAAGCTGGTGTCGCCATGCTTTCGAACCAGTTGAGGCTGGATGCATTCGGCAGACGCGTCCGCGTAACGGAGATCTGCCCCGGCCGCGTGGCGACGGATATCTTCACTCACGTTCACGGCAACGATCCGAGCGTGCGCGAGCGCTTCATCGATGGTTTCGAGTTGCCGAAAGCGGAAGATATTGCCGACGCGATAGCCTTTGCCGTTGCCGCGCCAGTTTCCATGAATATCGGCCATATGGAAATTACCCCGACATTGCAGGTTATGGGCGGACTTCAGACGGCCAAACCGCAGACTGTGGCGCAAGCTGACGCAGCGAAGGAACAAAAGCCGTGAGCGGTTTCGACCTGTCGGCAATCCTGAGCGACCCGCAATATATTGCAATGCTTTGGTACGGATTGCAGATGACCTTCGTCATCTTTATCGGGTCATGGTCTCTCGCCATGACGCTTGCGCTGGTCCTGTTATGCGTGCGGTTTTCATCGTCGCGTTTTGCTGATCGCGCCGTGGCGGCCTATGTTTCCTACCACCGCAATGTGCCCACACTCGTGCAATTGATGCTGTGGTACTTCGGGATATTCACGCTCCTGCCTTCAGGTTTGACGGACTGGCTGATCGGTCACAATGCCGAAGCGATCTTTGCCGTGGTGGGTCTTGGTCTCTGTCAGGCAGCCTATTTCAGTGAGGATCTGCGTTCAGGCCTGCGCTCCGTCAGCCCGGGACAGATGGAGGCGGCCAAGGCATTGGGCCACGGTTATCTCTCCGCGATGCGCTTCATCATCATGCCGCAAGGCGTGCGCAATGCCCTGCCGCCGCTCATCAATCACAGTGTCTCCCTGTTCAAGAACAGCAGCCTCGCCCTCATTATCGGCGCTTCCGAATTGACCCATGCCATCAAGGAAATTGAAAATCTCAGCTTCCAGACCTTCGAGATCTATCTTGTCGGAACTGTTCTGTACCTCTTCTTCTCGCTGTTGATCATGGGTGCCGGTGCGTATCTTTCGATGCGCCTTGATCCGGCGTGGAGGGCACGCGGATGATCGGCGATATGATTACCATCGTTCATGACAACTGGTTGCTGCTGCTGATCGGGCAATATCCGAACGGCCCGCTTGGAGGGCTTGCGAACACGATCATCCTGTCTGCCCTTGCCATCGCACTGGCCTTTCCTGTCAGCATCCTTATGGCGATGGCGCGCCTGTCCAAGTGGCGGCTCCTGCGGTGGCCGGTAACGGGGCTGGTCTATGTCACGCGCGGCGTGCCTTTGCTCATGCTCATCCTTTGGAGTTATTTCCTCGTTCCGCTCTGGACCGGCGCAGACGTGCCGAGCTTCGTCATCATGTTGACGACGCTTGTCATCTATCAGGGCGCATTTCTCAGCGAAGTCGTAAGAGCGGGTATTGTCGCTCTTGGTGCCGGGCAGATGGATGCGGCGAGAGCGCTTGGCCACAGCTATCTCGGTGCAATGCGCTTCATCATCTTGCCGCAGGCGCTTTACAACATGATCCCCAGCATGATCTCGACATTCGTCGCCACGATCAAGGATACGACGCTCGGTTACGTCATCAACGTACCCGACCTCACCTTTGCGGCAAGTCAGGTCAATAATCAGCTTCTGACACAACCATTCCAGGTCTTCCTCATCCTCGCGGTTGTCTACTACGCCATTTGCTGGAGCTTGACGTATCTCGCAAATGCCGTCGAGCGGCGTATCGCCAAACGCCGTGCCGGTGTGGTCGGTCGCCGGCAACAGGCATTGCAGGCGCAGGCGAAAATCATAACGGAGCAGCCATGACAAACACGGCATCATCAACACAGCAGACCATCCGCATTTCCAATGTCTGCAAGAGTTATGGCGACTACGAAGTTTTGAAGAATGTCGACGCCGAAGTTGCGCGGGGCGAGGTTATCGTCATCTGCGGCCCTTCCGGCTCCGGCAAATCCACATTGATCCGTACCGTCAATCGTCTCGAAGAGATCAACAGCGGATCCATCACGCTCGATGGGCAGGATATTCACGCGGCAACCAAGACAAAGGAACTCAATCTTCTGCGCAGCAGAGTTGGTTTTGTGTTCCAGAATTTCAATCTCTTTCCGCACCTGTCTGTTGTCGAAAATGTCACGATTTCCCCGATCCGGGTGAAAGGCGTCGCACCTGATGTTGCCCGCCAGAAAGCTTTGAAGCTTCTGGATCGGGTAGGCCTCTCCGACAAGGCTGGCGCCTATCCGGGGCAATTGTCCGGCGGTCAGCAGCAGCGCGTGGCAATTGCGCGTGCGCTGGCCATGGAGCCGCCCGTCATGTTGTTCGATGAACCGACAAGCGCTCTCGACCCGGAAATGGTTGGAGAGGTGCTGGCCGTCATGAAGGGGCTCGCGGCAGAGGGCATGACCATGCTTTGCGTGACCCACGAAATGGGCTTTGCCCGTGAAGTTGCCGACCGCATCTGGTTCATCGACGCCGGCGAAATTCTCGAAAAAGCGACGCCGGAAGAGTTTTTCACAGCACCACGCCATCCGCGCGCGCAGCGGTTCCTTTCCGATCTGCGCCACTGATACCAATCAATCATAAGAGGAGAACTGACCATGAACTGGAAATGCCTGACACTTACCGTTGCACTGGCTGGAACCGCTCTCGCGTCACCAGCGGCGGCTGATCAACTCGATACGATCATGGCGAACAAGGTGCTTCGTTGCGCAACCTTTGCTGATGTCGTGCCATTCGCGGCACCCGATCCGAAGACCCGTGAAATGGCCGGTTTTGACGTTGATCTTTGCAACGCGATCGCCAAGGAACTGGGCGTTAAGGCCGAAGTCAAACCGGTGTCGGTGGAAGCCCGTGTGCCGGAAGTCAAGCTTGGCCGCGTCGATATCACCGTCGCCAATCTCGCCTACACACAAAGCCGCGCCGAGCAGATTCAGTTCAGCGATCCCTATTATCTCGCCAAGGAAATGCTGATCGTGCCGGTTGATGATGCCGGCAAGAAGAAGTCGGATTACGAAGGCCAGCGTGTCGCCTCCACCAAGGGCTCGACCTCTGAAATGTCTATCAAGCTCAACAAGTCCGAGCCGCTGACCTTCCAGGATACTGCCTCTGCCTATCTTGCCGTTCAGCAGGGCAAGGCGCGGGGTATGGTGGCCAACACCATGACCACCACCAAGTTCGTCAATGAATCGAAGACCAAGGGCAAACCGATGCGCATGATCGAGGAGCCGATGCTCTATCAGCCGATCGGTGTCGGCATGGCAAAGGACAATCCTGCCCTCACAGCGAAGATCAATGAAGTGCTGCGCACACTCGACGCCTCCGGCGAGATAAACAAAATCTGGGACAAGTGGCTTGGCCCGAATACCGAATACAAAATGACCCGTACGGACAAGGTCGTCCCGCTCTCCGAGCTGAAATTCGACCCGATCCCCTGATCCCGCCTGGCTTCAAGCCACGGCAACGATTGACACATGACAATTAAACTCAATGCGAGTGGCGGGACGTTCCCGCCGCCAGCCTTACCGTGGGAGGTTTTATGATCCACATTAAAGATATAGCAGAACGGCCAAGCAAGGCAGACATCGAAGCCCTTTCGAAGTTTTCGCCGGCAACCATCCACGAGGCACAGGGTCGCAGGGGCGCACTTTCCTCCCGCATCAAGCCTGTCGACTACCGCATGAAACTGTGTGGTCCCGCCTTTACCGTCAAATGCGCGCCGCGTGACAACATCATGTTGCAGCTGGCCATTAATTACGCCAAGCCCGGCGACATCATCGTGGTTTCAGCTGGTGAGTACGAAGAGGCTGGTTCCTTTGGCGACGTGCTGGCAAATGCCTGCCTTGCAAAGGGGATCGGTGGTCTGGTGACGGATACCGGTGTGCGTGACACCTTGCAGCTTCGAGACCTTGGCTTCCCTGTATTCTCGTTCAGCGTCTGCATCAAGGGTACCGTCAAGGAAACGATTGCCGCAGTAAACGATACGATCATCATTGGCGATGAGATCGTCAATCCCGGCGACATCATTGTTGGCGATGCGGACGGTTTGGTGGTTGTGCGTCGTGCTGACGCTCAGGAATCGGCACGTCTTTCGCAAATTCGCGAAGATGCTGAAGCGGGCTTCATTGAAGCTTACAAGCAGGGAAAATCCGTTATCGAAGTTAGCAATCTGGAGCCCGTCCTGAAGGCAAAGGGGCTTGTCGTTGATATCTGATTTTTGCGTGGTGCAGCGAGGCGCGTTTGGCGTTTTTGGACTTTTAAAACCGTCGCAACCATAGCTACAATCAATGCAAACAAAAGCCCTCCCCCCGGGGAGGGCTTTTGGCTTCACGTCTGACGAGACCATCGAACTCCAGGAAGCCCCAAGGGCGGCCCTTCTTGCGCGCTGCGTGTCCAAGGATCCAGTACCGGCGGATCGCGGTTTTTTATGCGTTCCGAGCTATGAAGATACGTCCGATCGTGTTGAGCAGAATCTGCGCAGCCAGAATGGCGGTGGAGCCGGTGTGATCGTAATCAGGCGCGACCTCGACCAGATCAATGCCGACGATCTCGCCACGCTTTGCAAGACCTGCAATCAGTTCCAGTACCTCGTAATAGATGAAGCCGCCATGGCTCGGGGTCCCGGTTCCTGGCGCGATGGACGGGTCGAAGCCATCGATATCGATCGAAAGATAATAGCGCTTGCCCGCGGGGATGCGCTCCACTACGGCGTCCACGCCGAGTTTGCGGATCTGGCGCACGGAGAGAATATCCGAGCCCTGGGAGCGGGCATAGTCGTATCCTTCCTTTGCGGTGGAGGAGACGTTGCGGATACCGAGCTGGGTCATTCCGGTGACCCACGGTTTTTCCGAGGCGCGGCGCATGGGGCTGCCATGTCCGAAGCGGACGCCGTGACGCTCATCGACGAAATCCAGATGCGCGTCGATCTGCACCAGATGGATCGGCTCCTGATCGCTGAAGGCATTGATGCAGGCGATGTTGATGGAGTGGTCTCCGCCAAGCACCACAGGCAGTGCGCCGGCTTTAAGGATCTTGCGGACGCCGAACTCAATATTCGCGTGGCTGTTCACCGTATCGGTATGAACAATGTCGGCGTCGCCTATATCGACGATCTTCACGCCTTCCAGATATGTGACGTCGTCCTCGTGATCGTAGGCGCCCGCGTGGCCGAAGGAAAACAGGGTGGAGGCCTCACGGATGCTGCGCGGCCCGAAGCGGGCGCCGGGGCGCCATTGCGTCCCAAAATCGAACGGGGCACCGAGGACCGCCACATCCGCATCGATCGCGTCCCAGTTTTCGACGTAGGGACTTTTGGCAAAGGTGGAAATACCGACGAATGGCAGGTTCAATCGTCCGCCGTCATAGCCGTGGGCAGTCATAGAGATGTCCTTTCAGATATCAAAGTGCGCGCTCGCGCCAGGTTTGCAGAAATTGGGAAAGGCGTTCGCTCTTCGGATTACTGAAAAGCGTCTGCGGCGCGCCTTCCTCAACGATCTTGCCGTCATCCATGAAGACGACACGGTTGGCCGCATGTGCGGCAAAACCCATTTCGTGCGTGACGATGACCATGGTCATTCCTTCCGCCGCGAGCGTCTTCATGACGGAAAGCACTTCACCGACAAGTTCGGGATCGAGTGCCGAGGTCGGCTCGTCGAACAGCATGGCGCGAGGGTTCACCGCCAGTGCGCGGGCGATGGCGACGCGTTGCTTCTGCCCACCGGACAGGCCGTCGGGTCGGCGGTCAGCGAAAGCGGCAAGCCCGACTTTATCCAGCATGGCGCGGCCGCGCTTTATCGCTTCGGCCTGGGGAAGGCCATGGACGAGCCTGAGCGCCAATGTCACGTTTTTGATGACGCTCATATGCGGCCACAGATGAAAGTGCTGAAAGACCATTCCAAGCGGGCGGCGCGTCTCTGCCAGTTCTTTCGGACCGGCGCGTTCGCGGCCAAGCGGGGTTTCACGCCAGCCGATCAGGCGGCCGAAGACATCGACATCACCCGCGTCATAGGGATCGAGAAATGCAAGCGAGCGCAGAAGTGTGCTCTTGCCCGATCCCGAAGGTCCGATGATGCACAGGACATCACCCATATGAATGTCGAGATCGATGCCTTTCAGAACGGTCTTGTCACCGAACCTTTTCTCCAGGCCGCGCGCGGAAATAACAACTGTTCGTTCGCTCATGTCAGGAGCCTTCGGTGGAAAGGCGGCGTTCGAGATAGAGGCCGAGCCGCGACAGGATTTCGACGATTGCCCAGTAGAGCAGGGCAATGGTGAGATAAGGGGTTACGACCGCGAAGGTGATCGAGCTGATCGTACCGGCGACCTTGGTCAGCTCGCTGAGCGTGATGACGGACAGAACGGCGGATTCCTTGACAAGATTAATGGCCTGGCCGACCGAAGCCGGCAGTGTCAGTGCCAGCGCCTGCGGCATCTGGATGTGGAGAAAGGTGTCGCCGACGGTAATGCCCAGCATTCCCGCCGCTTCGATCTCGCCTCTTGGAACGGCATTGAAACCGGCGCGGAAAATCTCCGCAAAGGGGCCAGCGCCATAGAGGCCGAGACCGACGATGCCGGCGGCATAGGGGCTGAGGATCAGCCCCAATTGCGGGCCGCCATAATAGAAAAGAAACAGGATCAGCGCGAGCGGCGCGCCGCGGGCAAACTCCACATAAAGCCTTACCGGCAGGGAGATGGCCATGTACCGCGACCGTAGCGCCGCAGCCAGCACGATACCGATGATGACGGCCAGTGCGATACCCGCAATGGAAACTGTCAGTGTTGTGAACAAACCGGCCGCATAGAGAGGAATATCGTTCAGAAAGCCGGAAATCATCGCGTCGCTTCCTTTGTCAGGTGCCGTTCGACAAGGAGGCCTATTCCCGCAAGCAGCGCTCCAACCGCGACATAAAGCAGGAGAGCCGAGAGATAGGCGTCGAGTGGCCGGAAGGTGGTGGCCGCATATTGCTGGGCACGGCGCGTCAAGTCGGTGACGGCGATGACCGAAACGAGTGAGGAGTTCTTCACGAGAGCCTGTATCTCGCCGACAAGTGCCGGCAACATGGTTCTGAAGGCCTGAGGCACTTCAATGTGCAGGAATGTACGACCTGCGGAAAGGCCGAGCATGGCGGCGGCTTCCCGCTCTCCCTTTGGAATGGATTGCAGGCCTGCCCTGTATATCTCCGACTGGAAGGCGGCTGTGTTTAGCGCCAGCGCCACAGTTGCGGCAGCAACCGGCGTCAGATCCAGCCCCAGAAGTGGCAGGACGTAGAAGACGATCAGCAGCTGGACTAGAATGGGCGTGCCTCGCCAGAAGGAGATGTAGAGACCGGATGCCAGGCGGGGCAGGCGGCCGCTGCGACCGCAGGCCGCGAGGAGAAGGGCCAGCGGCGCTCCCAGGAGAAGCGCCGAAAGGCTGACGGTCAGCGTGGTGAAGAGGCCGTCCAGAAGAACCGGCCAGATGGCAAAAGATATCTTGTCCATGACCGGTTCGACCTGCCGGTCACTCAGTCGCCGGCAGAGTGGCGGGCAGCTCCATCTGCGCGCCGAACCATTTCTTCTGGAATTCGGCCAGTTTGCCGGATGCATTGAGCTTTGCCAATTCACTGTCCATGAAGGCATTTAGTGTCGCACTGTCAGTATCGTTGCGGCCCGCCCATGAGAAATAGGTCTTCGGTCCGAAGGTCGGCAGAACGACTTCAAAAGCATCCGGCCGCTGGCGTGCAGCTTCCAGAAGGTTTGGAAGCGAGTTGACGACGGCGCGCAGGCGCCCGGCACCGAGGTCGGCATAAGCTTCCGAGAAATCCGTGTAGCTGGAGACCGTCGTGGCATCCTTGCCGGCGGCCTTCAGTTCGGCGGAAAACGTCTCAAGCGCCTTGAGCTGCGCGGAGCCCGCCTGCGAGCCGACGGGCTTACCCGCGATATCTTCCGGCTTGGAGATCTCGGCATCGCCCTTGCGTTTCAGGATTGCCATCGTCGCATCTGCAACGGGTGCTGAGAGCTTGTAGGCCTTCATGCGTTCGGGCGTCACGGTGACCGAGGTCACGACATAATCGAAGCGGCTGGCGGCAAGGCCTGGCAGGATGCCCTGCCAGGGCAGATCGAGACGCTTCAGCTCAACGCCCGGCAAGGCTTTCATGACTTCTTGCATGATGTCAGCGGAATAACCGACGATCTTGCCGTCCTCGACAAATTCGAACGGCGCAAACCGGGCCTCGGTTGCGACAGTGAAAACCTTATCGGCCTTGATCTTTTCCAGAAGATCGGCGGCGTGGGCGGATGCGCCGAGGCTGACGGCGAAAGCTGCGCAGAGTGCGAGAGATTTCAGAGTGGGCAGGTTTTGCATGGTTTCGTTCCCTTATTGGTTTGTGATTGGGGAGGAGGAAACCATGGACATTATTCCAGAAAAATAGGAAACTGATGGAGTTTATATTTGTAAAATTGATGTAACGGTCCCCATGCAGCTCGCGCAATCCGACCTTCGTTCTCTCGCCGTCTTCCGCGCCGTCGTGGAGCACAAGAGTTTTCTCGGCGCGCAAATCACGCTCGGGCTGAGCCAGTCCGCTGTCAGTTTCCACATCAAGGCACTGGAAGACAGGCTCGGTTTCAAGCTGTGTCGGCGAGGGCGATCCGGTTTTGAATTGACGGATCGCGGCGCGCTCGTACATGAGCGTTCGAAAGTGCTGTTCCTGGCGCTGAACGCCTTCGAAAGCGATATCGGTACGCTCAAGAACCGTATTACCGGTACGTTGCGACTGGGACTTGTGGACAACACGATTACCGATCACGATCTGCCCATTCACCGGATCATCGCCCGCATCAGCGAAAAGGCGCCGGAAGCACGTATCGAGCTGGTGATCGACACGCCGGACGCCCTGTTGTCGGAAATTGCCAATGGCGGCCTGGACATCGCACTTTTACCGGAAACGCTGCCGTATCAGGGCCTGAAGCTTTCGCGCTTCAGGGAAGAGGCGCATTCACTGTATTGCGCGAAGGGACACCAGCTCTTTCATCTTCCCGATGCCGAACTTTCCGTCGAGCGCATCGAATCCTTCGATTTTGTCGTGCGGCCCTATGCCAATATGCGTGAGCTGCAATATTTTCCGCAGGCACGGGCGCGCGCTTCGGCCTCCAACATGGAGGCGCAGGCGATGTTCGTGATGTCCGGCCACTATGTTGGGTATCTGCCTGATCATTATGCAGATGATTGGGTCCAGAAAGGAATTTTCCGGCCGTTGATGGCAGCAAAGACCCGTATCCAGTCCACCTTCGTTATTGCCACGCGGTCCGCTGAAAAGCCTTCGACGGTGCTCGATTTCTTCATTCGCGAACTCGCCGGTTTCGCATCAGAGGCGTTTCACAAGAACGCGCGCAAGGCGTAGAGCATACGCCGCTCACAGCCCCGTCGTCGCGAACGCCGACGTATGTTCCAGAGGGGCAAGTGTGATCTCGGAAGAAATTGCCTTGCCGATGGCATCGCTGTTCGCTATCCATACTTCAATAATTCAAGGATTATTGAAGTATGGATCAGCATCAGGCTCTTTCGGCATTTGCTGCCCTC
This sequence comes from Agrobacterium sp. 16-2014-1-2a, assembly GCF_053522705.1. NCBI lineage: Bacteria > Pseudomonadati > Pseudomonadota > Alphaproteobacteria > Hyphomicrobiales > Rhizobiaceae > Agrobacterium > Agrobacterium sp. 16-2014-1-2a. The sequence continues at coordinate 91,021 of NZ_JBNWBX010000013.1, read as the reverse complement.
TCTCAGGAGACGCGCCTCGCGATCATTCGAGCACTTGTCGTTGCCGGTCCTGACGGACTGGCCGCCGGTGCAATCGCCGAGCGCATGGGCGTCTCGGCAACGAACGTGTCGTTTCATCTCAAGGAACTGGAGCGGTCTGGCCTGGTCTCGCAACGACGAATATCGAGGTCTATCCTTTACAGCGCCAGTTACGACACTTTGGCCGAGCTTGTGAAATTCCTGGTAGAAGACTGTTGTGCCGAACATCCGGCGATTCTGGAGAATGTCGAGCGAAGCAATGGATGCGCCAGTCCGGCCGGCACTTCGTCCGATGGGGGCAATATCATTGCATAATTCGAAAGTACCTGCTGGCATCGTCTCAGCGCTTGGCCTCACGCAGATCATCGGTTACGGCACTCTCTATTACAGTTTCAGTATTCTTGCCCCCGGCATGGCGGAAGACCTCGGCCTGACATTGGCGGAGGTATTTGGCGTCTTTTCGGTGTCGCTATTCATCCGAGGTCTGTCGGCAACCTATATCGGCAGGCAGATGGATAGGATCGGAGCCGCCACGGTGATGACGGTCGGCTCAGGCCTTGCGGCCTTGATGCTGTCGCTCTGTGCCTGGTCACCGTCAGTCGCAATCTTCGCCGTTGCCATCATCCTGCTCGAGGTATCGTCCGGAATGGTGCAGTATCAGGCCGCATTCGCGACGCTGGTCGAAAGCGATCCCAGAACCGCATCCCGGAGCATCACCTACCTCACGCTGATCGGTGGATTCGCATCGACGATCTTCTGGCCGATCTCGGCCGCGCTTTCCGAATGGATGTCGTGGCGTGAGATCTATCTGGTCTTTGCAGCGCTGAATCTGTTCCTTTGCATGCCTCTACACGTCTGGATCATGCGCGTCGGCAAGACCGGACCGAATGCGGATGCGGCTGTGCCTCGCGAAGCCATAATCGGAGCAATCCCCCACGATGCGCGCCGCCGAAGCATGATCATGGTGTCGTTCGCCTTCGCGCTTCTCGGATTTACGCTTGCCGCGATCCTCGCGCACATGGTGCCGATGCTCGGTTCCATCGGGCTAGGTGGCGCGGCAGTAGTTATAGGATCTCTGTTCGGTCCGGCACAGGTCGCAAGCCGCCTGATCAACATGGTCTTCGGAAAGAACCTGTCGCCGCCAGCGCTCGCCGTCCTGTCGGCGGTGCTGATCGTGTTCGGCATCCTGATCTTGCTGGCAACGCGAGACTGGCTACCGGGGTCAGTCGCGTTCGCAATCTGCCTCGGGCTTGGGTCAGGCATCAACAGCATCGCGCAGGGTAGCCTGCCACTCTATCTGTTCGGATCGGAAGGGTATGGCGCGATCACGGGCAAGATGGCGGCAGCTCGACTGGCGCTCGGAGCCGGGGCACCCTTCGCGTTCGCGGCGTCCATGGAAAACTTTGGCCTGAGCCTGTCACTCATTGGAAACGCATGTCTCGGCGCGGTCAGCATCACGGCATTCGTTGCGGTGGCAGCGTCCTGTCGGCGGCCAGCCACCGCAACAACCTAGGTCGTCAGATCGACTTCAGGGAGACCCGCTTCTCCAACTCGACTGCTTCTTCCTTCCGCTCGCTGTAGCGGTCGGTCAAATAGGCCGAGGCATCGCGGGTCATGATGGTGAACTTCACCAGCTCCTCGCAGACATCCACCACCCGGTCGTAATAGGGAGACGGCTTCATCCGTCCGTTAGCATCGAACTCCTGATACGCCCTTGCGACCGACGACTGGTTGGGGATGGTGATCATCCGCATCCATCGCCCGAGGATACGCATCTGGTTCACGGCATTGAAGGACTGGCTGCCGCCGGAAACCTCCATGACGGCGAGCGTCTTGCCCTGTGTCGGGCGAACAGATCCGAGCGAGAGAGGAATCCAGTCGATCTGCGACTTCATGATGCCGGTCATCGCGCCGTGGCGCTCGGGGCTTACCCAAACCTGCCCTTCCGACCATTGCGAGAGCTCACGCAATTCCTGCACCTTCGGGTGGCTCACCGGTGCTTCGTCGGGCAAAGGCAGGCCCTTCGGATCGAATATCCGAACTTCGCATCCAAGCCGTTCGAGCAGCCGCCCTGCTTCGAAGGCAAGCAAACGACTGTAGGATACCTCGCGTAGCGAACCGTAGAGGATCAGAATGCGGGGCTTATGTGTCGAAAAGGCCGGACGCATAGCATCGAGATCAATCGCGTGCAGGTGCTGGCCCTCAAGTGCGGGGAATGTGTCAGGCAATGCGCTTTCCTTCATCATCGAGGAGCTGTTCGCCGTCTTCTTTGGTAAACGGCCCCTTGAATGCGTCTGCCGGAAGTATATCCAGAACCACTTCCGAGGGGCGCGACAACCGCGTACCCATTGGGGTGATGACGAATGGCCGGTTGATCAGGATTGGTGTCTCGAGCATGGCATCGATCAACTGGTCATCGGTCAGTTCAGGATATCCAAGCCCAAGCACCGTATAGGGCGTGCCCTTCTCGCGGATCGCCTCGCGGACGGTCAGCCCGGCGTCGGCGATCATCTTGACGAGTTGCTCGCGGCTCGGCGGGGTTTTCAGATACTCGATCACAGTGGGTTGAATACCGGCGTGCTCAATGAGTGCGAGGGTGTTGCGCGAAGTGCCGCAATCCGGGTTGTGATAGATGGTGACGTCCATGCTCATTGCCTTTCGGTAATTGTGTTTCGGGAAACGGCTGGGGCCGCCTCGTACCAATCCTTCGAGCGGTTCACGATCCAGACGACCGAGAGCATGACCGGAACCTCGATGAGGACACCGACAACGGTTGCCAGTGCTGCGCCTGATTGAAAACCGAACAGGCTGATAGCGGCCGCAACCGCGAGTTCGAAGAAATTGCTTGCACCGATCAGTGCCGACGGACCGGCAATGCAGTGCCGTTCGCCGCTCATCCGGTTCAGAAGATAGGCGAGCCCGGAGTTCAGATAGACCTGGATAAGGATGGGGATTGCAAGCAAGCCGATGACGGCTGGTTGGGCGATAATCTGCTCGCCTTGGAAGGCGAAGAGAAGAACCAGTGTTGCAAGCAGCGCTACCAGCGAAATCGGCTGCAGCCTTGCGAGAATGCGATCGAGCATCCGTGACGTTCCGTCCGCCATGAGCCGGTGCCGGATGAACTGCGCGAGGAAGACGGGCACGACGATATAGAGGGTAACGGAGAGGACGAGCGTTTCCCACGGAACGGTGATTGCGGACAGGCCAAGCAAAAGGCCGACAATGGGAGCAAAGGCGATGACCATGATCGCATCGTTGAGTGCGACCTGCGAGAGCGTGAATAGTGGTTCGCCGCGTGTCAGGTTAGACCACACAAAGACCATGGCAGTGCAGGGCGCTGCGGCAAGAATGATCAGTCCCGCAATATAGGAGTCGATCTGGTCAGCGGGAAGATAGGGGCGGAACAGCCAGCCGATGAAGAGCCAGCCCAGCAACGCCATCGAGAACGGCTTGACGGCCCAGTTGATGAACAGCGTGACGCCGATACCCCGCCAGTAGGTGCCGACCTGCGTGAGAGAGCGGAAATCGATCTTCAGCAGCATCGGAATGATCATCAGCCAGATCAGGATTGCGACCGGGATATTCACCTTGGCAATCTCGGCCGCGCCAATGAGCTGGAAGACGCCGGGCAGCAAATGGCCGAGGGCGACACCGACGATGATGCACAGAAACACCCAGACGGTTAGGTAACGTTCAAATGTGGACATCAGGCGGACTTTCCCGCGTGTGGAGTGCAGCAGGGCGTCAACTCGGCGATCAGCGGAGCGCAAAGCTCTGCCGATCCACCACAACAATCCTTCAGGAGAAACAGCGTCATGTCGCGAAGCTGTTCTATCTGCGCGCGATACATGATGATTCTGCTCTGGCGTTGCGATGATACGAGGCCCGCGCGTGACAGAACATTCAGATGCGCGGACATGGTGTTTTGCGGCACCACCAGCGCGCGCGCGATGTCACCCGCCGGCAAGCCTTCCGGTGCGTGCCGCACAAGCAGCCGAAAAGTTTCGAGACGGGTTGGCTGCGCAAGCGCCGCCAAAGCGAGAATAGCCTGTTCTTGTTCCATATATCCAGATTAATGGAAATATAGGCATAGTCAATGTGTTTTTGCGGGTGTTACCAAACACCACAAACTCCAGGGAATCATTTTACGAATATCGACAGAAACCCATTTCGGGCCGGTTTTTAGTGCGGGAAAATCGTCGGCCCAGTCGCTTCGGCGACTTGGTATTATTGTACATGCGAGTCCGCCTGCATGAGTGGGACGCCACCCATGCAGGCTTGCTTCAAGGCATTGCGGACGAAACCGGCAAGCGTTCTGTTCGGCTCACGCGCCCGAACGGTCTCTCTGTTCGCGCCATACGGCGAAAGCCTTCTGGTGTTCGTCCTTCGTGCAGGGATAAAGACCGATGATGGTTGCGCCGCCCTTCACCTGTTCGACCACGAAATCCTCGTAAGCGGTCATTTCCACCGCTTCTGTCGCGATTTCGTCGGCAATTCCGGCGGGGATGACGATGACGCAATCCGCATCGCCGACAATGATATCCCCGGGGAAAATCGGGGCATCGCCGCAGCCAATCGGGCCGTTGATTTCAATTGCTTCGTGTTTCGTGAGGTTTGTAGGGCTGGATGGTCGGGTGTGGTAGGCTGGAATATCCAGCTCCGCAATCGTCGCAGCATCGCGGAAACCGCCATCCGTAACGACGCCGGCAGCACCGCGCACCATCAGGCGGGTGATAAGAATATCACCAGCAGATGCGGCGCTCGGGTCTTTGCGGCTGTCCATGACCAGTACGTGGCCGGGCGGGCAGGTCTCAATGGCGACGCGCTGGGGATGTGCTGGGTTGCGGAATTCCACCAGCTGGTTGCGGTCTTCGCGGGCGGGCATGTAACGCAGCGTGAATGCAGGCCCGACCATGTTCGCGCCCTTGTGGCCAAGCGGGTGGACGCCCTGAATGACCTGGTTGCGCAGGCCGCGCTTGTAGAGTGCGGTTGCGAGGGTGGCGACGGAAACCGTCATCAATTTTTCCCTGGTTTCTGTATTCATCTTATTCTCCTCGAATAGCGTGAGTGTCTGCACATCAGTTTTTGTGGATCGGTTCGTCTATGAAAACGCCGCCCTGGTATTTCGCGATTGCGGCATCCGGATCAGGGCGAGGGACATCCCGTTCGATATCGGCCCGGAAGCGTGCGGCATTATCCCGCCGCTGCCAGCCGAGAAAATCGACGTGGGAATTATCCCACCAGCTGTCGTCATTGGCAGAGACGCCCCAGATGACCAGGCAACCGAGTTTTGGCGCGTGAAATACGGCCTCTACCAGGGAGACCAGATCGTCATGGCTGAGCCAGGTGGATAACATGCGCCAGTTGGTGGGCTTCTCTTCGCAGGAGCCAATGCGGACGATGGCCGTTTCCTGTCCGAATTTGGAATGGTAGAGGCTCGCCATTGCCTCGCCGAAAATCTTCGAGACGCCGTAAAGGCCATCCGGCAAAAACGGCGTCTGCGGCGATAGCTGCTCACCCTGCGGATAATATCCGATGGTGTGGTTGCTGGAGGCAAACAGGATGCGTGGCATGCCAGCAAGCCTTGCTGCCTCGTAAAGATTATAGACACCGCGCAGATTGGCGGCCTCGATGGGATCGTAAGCCTTTTCGACGGAGATGCCGCCGAGATGGACGATGCCGTCGCAATCCTTCACCAGCGCATGGACGGCGCCACCGTCCTCCAGAGAGCAGCGGATGATCTCTTCATTCGCTGCCGCCGCACCCATATCAACCACATCCGAAAGGCGGATGATCTCCGCGAGGTGGCCGAGCCTGCCGCGCAACATGCTGCCCAGCTTGCCGCCGGCGCCCGTAATCAGCAAACGTTTCATCATTTTGCGCGCTCCCGTCTCAGAATATGTCGGGTTCGCCAGCGGTGCGGCCGAAATCCGTCTGCAGGAAATCGAAATCGCATCCGGCATCCGCCTGGGTAACGTGTTTCGAGAAGATGTAGCCATAACCACGCTCGTAACGCGGCGGCGGCGCCTGCCATGCGGCCCGACGCTGGGCGATCTCCTCTTCGCTGACCAGCATGTCGAGACGGCGCTGGGGCAGATCGAGCCGCACGATATCGCCGGTCTTCAGCAGGGCAAGCGGCCCGCCGACGAAGCTTTCCGGCGCGACATGAAGAACGCAGGCGCCATAGGAGGTGCCGGACATGCGGGCATCGGAGATGCGCACCATATCGCGGTGACCCTTCTTGATCAGCGCCTTGGGGATGGGCAACATGCCCCATTCGGGAAAGCCTGGGCCGCCAAGCGGGCCCGCATTACGCAGAACCAGAACGTGATCGGGCGTCACATCCAGATTTTCATCGTCGATTGCCGCCTTCATCTCGGGGTAGCTATCGAAGACCAGCGCCGGACCTTCATGGAAATGGAGTTTCGGATCGCAGGCGGCGGGCTTGATCACAGCACCATCCGGGCAGAGATTGCCGCGTAGAACGGCAAGCGATCCTTCAGCGTAAACAGGGTTATCCAGCGAGCGGATGACGTCGTCATTATAGACCCGCGCGCCTTCGAGGTTTTCGCCCATGCTGCGGCCGGTAACGGTGAGCACGGAACAGTCCAGACGGCTTTCGATCTGCTTCATCAGGGCTCGCAGACCGCCCGCATAATAAAAATCCTCCATCAGGTAATCTTTGCCGGAGGGGCGGACATTGGCGATAAGCGGCGTCACGCGGCCGAGTTCGTCCAGCTCGTCCAGCGTCATCGGTACACCGGCGCGGCGCGCCATGGCAATCAGATGCACGACGGCATTGGTGGAACAACCGGTCGCCATGGCAACGATGGCCGCATTCCGAAACGCGGCCGCAGTAAGAATACGATCCGGGGTCAGCTCCTCGGCCACCATTTCCACAATGCGACGGCCACAGCCTGCCGACATGCGCTGGTGTTCGGCGTCCACCGCCGGGATGGAGGAAGCGCCGGGCAAAGTGAGACCGAGCGCATCGGTGATTGCCGTCATGGTCGATGCCGTACCCATGGTCATGCAGACGCCGGCGGAGCGGGCAATGCCGCCCTGCACGCCGCGCCATTCTTCATCGGTCACGTTACCGGCCCGGCGCTCGTCCCAGTATTTCCAGGCATCGGAGCCGGAGCCCAGCACCTTGCCGGCATAGTTGCCGCGCAGCATCGGCCCGGCTGGAAGATAGATCATCGGCACGCCGGCCGAGATCGCTCCCATGACGAGGCCGGGGGTGGTCTTGTCGCAACCACCCATCAGCACCACGCCATCCAGCGGATGCGAACGGATCATTTCCTCCGTCTCCATGGCGAGCATGTTGCGATAGAGCATGGAGGTCGGCTTGGTGAAACTCTCATCGACCGAAAGCGAGGGCATCTCGACCGGGAAGCCACCTGCCTGTAGGACGCCGCGCTTCACATCCTTCACACGTTCGGGAAAATGCGAGTGACAGGTATTCAGCTCCGACCAGGTGTTGAGAATGCCGATGACGGGTTTGCCGGCAAAATCCTCCTCCGAATAGCCAAGCTGCATCATGCGTGAGCGGTGGCCGAAACTGCGCAGATCGTCAGGCGCGAACCAGCGGGAGGAACGGAGTTTTTTGTCGGTCATGTCAAAGGTCCTGCTTTACGGGGGCGTGGCGACGAAGGCTTAGTCCTGCTTCAGCGTCTGCCCGCTTTTCGTATCGAAGAGGTGGATATGTTGGAGCGGCGCCGACATGCGGATGACTTCGCCAGCCGATGTCGATGTCTGCCCCGCAAGATGCAGGGTGACGTGGCTGCCGTCACCGAGGTTGCCATAGAGATAGGATTCCCCGCCGAGCTGCTCTGCCGTGCGCACGGACATGGTCACCGCACCATCCGGTGTGGGCTGCACATGGTTGGGGCGAATGCCGAGCGTGACCTTCTGGCCGGGTGCGTAGGAAAAGCCGCTCTGCGGCAACGGGATCAATTCGCCGGTCGCGATTTTAAGGGACGGCTGACCTTCTGCTACTACTTCGCCGGCGAAGAAGTTCATCTTCGGCGAACCGATGAAGCCTGCTACGAAAAGGTTTGCGGGGCGATTATAAAGATCGAGGGGAACGCCGAACTGCTCGAGCTTTCCGGCGCGCAGCACGGCAATCTTGTCGGCCATCGTCATGGCCTCGACCTGATCGTGGGTCACATAGATCATGGTATTGCCAAGACGCCGATGCAGGCTGGAAATCTCGCCGCGCATATCCACGCGGAGTTCCGCATCGAGGTTCGACAGCGGCTCGTCAAACAGGAAAACCCGCGGTTCGCGCACGACAGCGCGACCGATCGCGACGCGCTGTCGCTGGCCGCCCGACAGATCCTTCGGCCGCCGCTCAAGCAGCTGGTCGATCTGCAGCATCTTGGACACCTGTGAGACCTTCTCGACGATGTCTTTTTTCGGCGTGCCGATATTTTCCAGGCCGAAGGACAGGTTTTCCCGGACCGTCATATGCGGGTAGAGCGCATAGGACTGGAACACCATGGCAAGCCCGCGATCGGCAGCCGGAACCGCGTTCACCACGTCGCCGCCGATGACGATATCGCCGCCGCTCAGCTCTTCAAGACCGGAGATCATGCGCAGCAGCGTCGATTTTCCGCAACCGGACGGGCCGACGAAAACACAGAACTCGCCGTGCTTGATATCGAGATCGATACCCTTGATGACGTCGAGGGCGCCATATGTTTTTTTGACCTGACGAAGCTCTATACTTGCCATTGTGTCATTCCCTCCCTTGAGGATCATTTTCCGCCGGTCGATGCGATGCCGGTGGCGATATATTTTTGCAGGAACATGAAGACCAGCGCGATTGGCGCCAATGTCAGCACCGTCATGGCCAGCAGGTTGCTCCACTCTGTCGTCATTTCTCCCTGGAAGGAGTTGAGCGCCAGTTGCAGGGTGAAATTGTCGTTGCGCGTCAGCACGATAAGCGGCCACAGGAAGTCGTTCCAACGCCACATGATGGCGAGGATGGCCAGCACCGCTAGCGCCGGTGCAGACAGTGGCAGGATGATGCGCCAGTAGATTTTCCATTCGCTGGCCTTGTCCATGCGTGCCGCATCTAGGATTTCATCCGGGATGGTCAGCATGTACTGGCGCAGCAGAAATACGCCTGTCGGTGTGGCCGCTCCTGGAATGATCACACCCCACAGGCTGTTGATCATGCCGAGCTGGCTGGTGATGAGAAAAAGAGGAACGAGCACGACGGTCTGCGGGATCATCAACGTTCCGACGACGAGTGCCAGAACCACGCCTCTGCCCTTGAAGCTGTATTTCGACAGTGCAAAGGCCGCCATCGAGTTCACGATCAGCATGATGACGGTCGACGTCACCGTTATGAAGGTCGAGTTCCAGAAATAAAGCGGAAAGTTGAAGCGCTGGAAAAGCTCGGTGTAGTTCTCCGTCGCCAGTGCCACCTTCTCGGCCGGGCGCAGCTCGTTGAACGGCATCTTCATGACTTCGCCGGGCTTTGCCGGATCCACCACCTGGGCGACGAGCCCGACGCGCCTGATCATGCCGAGCTTGCGGCCTTCCTTGTCGACAAAGGCCGGCAAAGGTGCGGCCTGACCGTCAATGACCACGGTTTCCTGCGCATAGGGAAGCAGGCGCGGCGGAAACCGCTGGAGGTCGGCTTCCGTCTTGAAGGAGGAGAGAACGAGCCAGAGAACGGGTCCGAACATCATCAGAACGGCAACGCCGAGATAGGCGTAGGACAGCCAGTCGGTCCAGTGCAATTTGCCGTTTCTGCCGCGTGTGCGGGTTAGAAATGCGCCAATCCTAGCCATCGACTTTGCTCCTGTTGGCCCGGAATTGCAGGGCAGTCAGCACCACGAGAACCACGGCAAGCAGCAGCGAAGCGGCCGCGGCCAGTCCGAAGTTGCGGGGTGTTCCGGCAAAACCAGTCTGATAGATGAATTGAATGATGAAGGTCGTTGCCGAACCCGGCCCACCGCCGGTAAATGCGAAGACTTCATCGAAGGTCTGTACGCCCTTGATGAGGGACAATACGAGAACCACGAGCATGGTCGGGGCGAGAAGCGGCATTGTGATCCGGCGGAAAATCCGCCACGGGCTTGCCTTGTCCAGCTGTGCCGCCTCATAGACGTCACGCGGAATGGCCTGAAGACCGGCAAGCAGGATGAGCGTGTAGAAGCCCATATGCGCCCAGACGGACAGGAATACCGACCATCCAAAGGCAAGGTTGGCCTCCAGCAGCCAGTCCACCGAACCGATACCGAGGGAATCGAGCGCAGCGTTCAGGACGCCGAAACGCTGCAATATCCACTTCCATATCAGCGCCACGACCACCGGTGAAAGCAGCACGGGAAAGAAGAAGACGGCGCGGAAGAAACCGCGTGCCCTGATGTCACGGTTGAGCACGACCGCCGTAATCAGAGAGAAGCCCACCATGAACCCGACCTGCAGCACCACGAAGAAAAGCGTGTTCCAGACGGAGCGCCAGAAAAGATCGCGCTGACAGGAATTGGGATCGAAATAGTTCTGGCACGAGAGAAGGACCGAGAAGTTTTCGCCGCCCACGGAGGGGCGTTCCGACAGCAGGATATGCTCGCTGCCTGTCACTGAATAAGCCATGTTGAGAACGATCGGCAAAAACGCGAAGACCGCAAACAACAGGAGGTTGGGTGTCAGAAACACCCATGCGATGCGCCGATGCCCGAGCATTTTCTGCAAGAGGGCGAAAGGCAGCTCTATGATGCCCATGACGGGCGCAAGAAGTCTGTACATTGATGGTCCTCCTTCGATCCGGCGCGGCGCGGCAAGGCCGCGCCGGAAGGCGATGGATCACTTCGCCTGTTTCAACGCTTCCTCAAGATCGGCCTTCGCACGTGTCATGGCGTCGTCGACCGTGCTTTCGCCAACAATCGCCTGCGTGACGCGCTGGACGGAAATGTTGAACATCGCACGGTTGTTCTTGTAGCCCTGATAGGCGTAGGCGATGGGGCTGATACCAGGGACCTGATCCAGCCACGCGTTCATGGCCTTCTGGGTCGCCGGGGTTGCGCCGGTGTAGTCGATAGGCTTTGCGCCGACGGCCTTGTGAGCCGGGACGTTGCGGGTACGGACGGTGAAATCGAGGTAATTTTCGTCCTGCGCGAGGAAGTTCAGAATATCCGCGACGATCTTGGGGTTCTTGGTCTGCTTGAAGCCCACGATACCCGTTCCGCCTGGCATGCCGGTGCATGCGGCCGGTCCGCATGGCTGCGACACGACTTCCCAGTCGAAAGCATCGCCGACCTGACTGTCGAAGCGCGCTGTCTGCCAGCTGCCGGAATAATAATAGACGAGCTGACCGTTGATGAATTCCTGCGCCGCATCGCGGTAGGTGTTGCCACCCTGACCGGCCCAGACGTCACGCGCCATGGTGCCGTCCTTGTTCCACTCGACGAATTTCTTCACGAAAGTGGTGAAGCCTTCGTCGACCAGGATCGGCTTGCCGTCGGCGTCGAAAAGTTTCGCACCGTAGGAAATAGCCGGACCTGCGATACGGTGACCGGAGCGGTCGATCGCCATGGGGTATGGCGAGCCGGTGGCCTTGGCCACTTCATTTGCGGCCTTCGCCCAGTCGTCAAAAGTCGCATCCTTGCCGGGAACGGCGACTTTCGCCTGATCGAACAAGGTGCGGTTGATGAAGGCGCCGGTAATGGTAAGCTGCGTCTGCATACCATAGATGCCCTTGTCGTCGGGGCCGCTACGATACCATTTCAGCACATCGCCGAAATTGTCCTGCCAGTACTTCGCATCCACGTAGGGCGTCAGGTCGAGATAATAGCGATTGAGGCCGCCAAGATCGGTGACGGTTGCGAAATCCGGGCCGCTGCCGCCGGCGAGCTGCACCGGCAGGCCTTCGAGAAGCGCCTTGTAGGGCACGATATCCGTAACGATCTTGACGTCAGGATGCTGTTTTTCGTAACGCGACAGGATGTCCTTCAGGACCTCGCAGCCGTTGCCGTCATAGGCGCAGGTGAAGCGAACTTCCTGTGCCTCAGCGGCACCGGCAAAAGATGCCGTCCCCAGGGCCAAGGCAAACGCCAGGCTGTATTTTCTGCTCATCTGGTTTCCTCCCTTTAGATGATTATGCCGTGGCGGACGCGCGCGGAGCCCAACCCTTGAGCCGCTCATTGTCAGCGGTCAGCGGCAGGCGAACGGCCGTGCCTTCCTGTACCGATGTGTAGATCGCGGTTACGAGTTCGATGGACTGCAAGCCGTCCGTAATCGTCACTTCCTTGCCCGCGCGACCCTCCATCGCATTGGCAATCGCCTCGACAAAACCGGTGAAGCCGTTTTCGCCATCTTTAACCGTTGCGAGGACGGCGTCGATCTGGTCCTGCGTGGTCGGCGCCCGCGCCGTAAAGTGCCATTTATCTTCCGCCGGACGATAGGGCAGCGTTCCGCTTTCGGCCGTGAAGCCTTCGAAGCAGAACCGCAGACGGGACGTGTCGTCGGCTGCACCAAGCGTGACCGAGCTGGTGGCGAGCGCGCCGCTCTTCATGCGGAAGCTGATGGCGGCGCAGTCTTCCGTCTCGATCCTGTTCACCCGGGTGTCGGCCATGGCGAAGACCTGTTCCACCGGACCTAGGACATGGCACAGAAGGTCGTGGGCATGGATGGCGTGACCGAGGATCGCGCCGCCGCATTCACCCTTCCAGGTGCCGCGCCAGGGAATGTCGTAGTAGCTCGCGCCACGGTTCCAGTGAACTTCCGAGCTTGCCACATAGGCTTTGCCAGCAAGTCCGGCGTCGATGAGGGCGCGCAGCTGCCGTAGGGCGGGACCAAAACGATACTGGAAAACCGGAAAGACGCGCCGTCCGGTCTTCTTGACAGAGTCCATCAGCGCATTTGCTTCCTCCAGCGAACGCACCAGCGGCTTTTCGCAGACCACGTCCTTGCCGGCCGCGTGGGCCTTCAGCATTACGGGGAAATGCAGATGCGGCGGCAGGCAGACGTCTATGAGCGAAATGCTTTCATCGGCGAGGACTTCTTCGAGATCCGCCGTGATGCGGATGGAAGAATTTTCGCCAGCCACCGCCCGTGCCCGCTCCACATCAAGATCGCAGATCGCCTTGACGGTGAAACGTTCCGGCAGCGCCAGATAACCGGTGAGATGCTGTGCGCCGATACCGGCGCCGATAATGGCGACGCCGATCATGCTGCGGTTCCTTCAGCCTTGGCCTGCGCCTGAAGCGAGAGGTCACAAACCTTGAAGACGTGTTCCTGCGTCATGGCAGTTTCCGTGCGGTTGCGGATATCGTCGCATACACGGGCGAAGTAGGGCAGGCCGGCACCGGATGCGTCGATATATTCGCAACGGTCGCCATTGACGAGGATCAGACGGTCTGTGCCCTCGGTGTTGCCGACATCGACGTATTTGCGCAGTTCGATGTAACCTTCGGTACCGAGGATCGTCAGGCGGCCATCACCCCATGTCGGCAGTGCATCGGGTGTGTACCAGTCGACGCGGATATACCCATGGCCCTTGTCGCCGCGCAGCACGACTTCGCCGAAATCCTGCAGGCCCGGATCGCCCGGATTGGCGTAATTGGCAACGGTGGCAGATACGATCTCAACCTCGGTGGAGCCGGTAAAGAACATGAACTGGTCGATCTGGTGGCTGGCAATATCGGTGAGAATGCCGCCATAGGCCTCGCGTTCGAAGAACCATGTCGGGCGAATTTGTCGGTTCAGGCGGTGCGGACCAAGGCCAACCGTCTGGATGACGCGGCCGATGGCACCCTGTGCAACCAGCTCGGCGGCTTTCGTGACGCTCGGGACTTCGAAGCGCTCGGAAAAATCGACGGTCCAGATTCTTTTGGTCTTGGCAACGGTCTGGCGCAGGCGCTCAAGCTGGTCGAACGTGGTGCAGCCCGGCTTGTCGGACATGACGTCCTTGCCCGCTTCCATGGCAGCGATGGCAAGATCGGCACGCTTGGACGGAATGTCGGCAATGATGACGAGATCGATGGTTTGGTCAGCCAGCAAATCCTCCTTGGAGGCAGCACGCGGCACGTCCGGGAAGCGCTTTACGAAACCTTCGACCACGTCCGGCTCGCCTTGCGTCCACCAGCCCGCAAATTGCGCACCGGCATCCAGCATGTTCTGCGCCATGCCGAAAATGTGCCTGTGCTCTATGCCGAGAGCCACGAACTTGATTGGTTTACTCATCCTGCAGTTCCACTTCCTTGCCGGTTTCGGCTGAGTTGATGATCGCGTCGATCAGTCTGTGAGACAAAAGAGCTGCTTCACCGGTGACGACCGGCGGGCGCCCTGAAGAAATGGCGTCGACGAAATCGTCGAAAACGCCCTGATGCCATTCATGCGTGAAAGCCATAGGATCGGCGCCGCCGCCGGTGCCGGAAGCGGCACCACCGAAGGTTTCCTGGCGGCCGTCGCGCCAGTCGACATGCAGCAGGCCGGATGCGAGCCGCAGGCTTGCCTTGTCGAAATGGAGAAGAATGGATTCAGGCGCACCGGGAAAGCTTGCGGTGCTCGCGACGAGCGAGCCGACGGCGCCGTTTTTGAAACGAAGGCCGGCCGATACGTAATCCTCGGTTTCCATCTTGTGAAAACGCGTCGTTGCCGCCATGGCCTGCACGCGGGCCACGGGGCCTGCAAGGCTCAGGGCCAGATCGATCGTGTGGATTGCCTGCGATATCAGAACGCCGCCGCCGTCACGCGCAAGCGTGCCGCGTCCCGGCTCATCATAATAGGCCTGGGTACGCCACCACGGCACCGAAATCTCGCAAAGGCCTAGTTCGCCGAGCGTGCCGGATGCGACCAGTTCGCGTGCCTTTTGCGATGCGGCGCGCATGCGGTGCTGGAAAATGATACCGAGCGTTACACCCGCATCGCGGCAGAGCGCTACCAGATCGGCCGCTTCCCGCGTGTTGCGGGCGACAGGCTTTTCGAGAAGAATGTGTTTGCCGGCTCTTGCAAGCGGACCGACGATATCGGCGCGGGCATTGGGCGGCGTTGCGATGATGGCGAAATCGACATCCCGGTCACGCGCGGCTTCCTCGAATGACGCGTATACGGCAACGTGGTGACCGGTGTGTTTTGCCGCTTCGGCAGCCAGCGCTTTCGCGCGGCCGGAGCCACCGTCGACAATCGCTTTCAGGCGGATTTTTTCAGGGCTTGCCGCACAGGCAAGCACATGCGTCTTGGCTACCATTCCGGCACCAACGATGACGCAGGTCTTGATATTTTGCATTCGGGAGCCTCCTTCCCATGGCCATTCAATTGCATACCGGTATGCCGGTTGTCAACACACCAGTGTTCCGGTATACCGGTTATAGAGAAAGACATTTGGAGAGCGTATGCCAAAGATCCCGATGACAGGCGGCACGGTGCCGATGATGGAACGACTGGATTTCAACCGACCGGTTGTGGACCAGATCTATTCGGCGCTGAAATCTGCCATCCTTTCGCGGGAGCTGTTTCCGGGCCAGGCCGTGTCGGAAAACGAGATTGGCCAGTCCTTCAACTCCAGCCGCACCCCGGTGCGCGAGGCGTTGAGCCGGCTGCGAGATGACGGTTTGATCGTCACCCTGCCGAGCCGCGGGACCTATGTCTCCAGACTGTCGGACAAAAATATCCGCAGCGCGCAGTTCATTCGTGAGGCGCTGGAGGTTGCCGCTGCCCGCAGGCTCTGCCAGACCGGCATTCCGGCCGAAGCGGACCAGGAAATCCTGCATGCGCTGGAAGGCCAGCGTGTGGCGATGGAGCTTGGCGACAAAAAGGCCTTCCGTATCCATGACGACCAGTTCCACAGCGCCCTTGCCGCCGCAACCGGCCTCGAAAGGCTGGAGACCCTGTTGATCCGGGAAAAGGCTGGGCTAGACCGCTTGCGAGCGCTGGCGATTACCGACGAAGCACACATGGCCAGACTGCTGACGGAGCATGAGGCCGTCTACAATGCAATAAAGGCGCGTGAGGAGGAGAGCGCGGTGGATTATCTGCGCCAGCATCTCCGCCGCGTCCTCGGCATTCTGTCGCAGATCTTCGAAGCACATCAGGAATATTTCGAATAACGCCACGCTGCGCAATTCAACGGTTCAGACAGAAAATGACAACAGCAAATTTCGACAACGCGCCTGCGATCGATCAGGCAGGACTCCTGTGCGACCAAATCAGCATTCTTGCGGAAAGCCCGGTGTGGGACGAAAGACGTCAGGTCCTGTTCTGGTGCGACATTCTTGGCAAGAAGCTACGTTCAGCTGGGCTGGGCGGCGTCCAGTATCGTGAATGGACGTTCCCGGAAACCGTCTCCAGTCTTGGGCTCTGTCAGAGCGGTGATCTGATTGCCGCTTGCGGGATGGATATACTCATCCTCAATCCGGAAAGCGGCGCGCGGCGCACACTTCATTCCATTCCCGCACCTGAAGGCATCGCCTGCCGGCTGAATGACGGACGTGTCGGTCCGGATGGAGCTTTCTGGGTTGGTACCATGCACAATGTCCCGCTCTCGCAGATGCAGCCCCATGGAGAGCTCTGGCGTATTACGAATAACGGGGCCGAACGTATCCAGACCGGACTGACATGTCCCAACGGCCTCGCTTTTTCGCAGGACGGTTCCGTCATGTGGCAAAGCGATTCCGTGCAGAAATGGATACGCAGGCGGAATTTCGACAAAACCAACGGTGTATTTGATGAAGGCGTGCTCGTCGCACAAATGCAGGAAGAGACCGGAAGGCCCGATGGTGGATGTCTTGACATAAGCGGCCGATATTGGAGCGCGGGTGTCTCTGCCGGCGTTTTGAACATTTTCTCGGAAGACGGCAGTCAACAGATCGGGACAATAAGGATGCCTGTTCCGCATCCAACGATGCCCTGCTTTGGCGGGCCGGATTTCGGCTCGCTTTTCGTGACATCGCACCGCCATAACATGACGCAAGACAGGCTGAGCGAGGTACCTCTTTCCGGTGGCGTTTGGATCATTCCGTCCGACATCAAGGGCTTTCCCGCATTCCGTTTTGAGGATGGCAGGTGAAGCCAAAATCGTAAGTCTTCGAGCTTTGTCGCCCCTCCAACGCAAGTGATGGGTTTCGGCCAGTCTACGTCAGGCAAATTCGCCCTGTTCAACCCTGTAGTCTGGCCGTAATCAGCATCGCTTCCGCATTGGTAGATATTGCGGTCGAGATCAGCGTGTTCCGTGCTTTTCCTGCAAAAGCCGGATGGTGAGGTGCTGGAGCAGAACGATGGTCTTGGCGTCGCGAATATCGCCGCGGCCGATCATCTGCATAGCGTCTGGCAGAGCGATTTCCAGCACGTCTATGTCTTCTCCCTCGTCCGCGGAGCCGCCGCCTGTGCCCACTTTATGGTTCTCGGCATATTCGCCGTAGAAAAAGGCGAGGTATTCGGTGACCGATCCGGGGCTCATATAGATATCGAACAGATGGGTGAGTTCGGAAACCTCATAACCGGTCTCCTCCATCAGTTCCGCACGCATGCGCGCTGCCGGTTCAGCGCCTTCCAGCAGCCCCGCTGGTGTCTCGATCAGCGACTCGAGGCCGCCGTTCAAGAGAACCGGCAAACGGAACTGGCGGGTGAGCAAAACATGGTCGTTTGCGGGGTTGTACAACAGGCATGTCGCTCCGTTGCCGCGATCATAAGCCTCCCGGGTCTGCCGTTGCCAGCTTCCGTCCCTTAGCTGAAGTTCATACTCATATTTGGTCAGCCGTCCCCAATCATCCGCCAATACGCGTTGCGAAATCGGGCGGTAAACACTGCTATTCATCAAGTCACCTCGTCATTATCTGTCTTTTCAAAGGCCGTGCAGCCGGCCTTCGACTTGCGTGCGCGTCTCGCCGCCGACCCATATCTGGCCGGTATCATCGCGGGTCAGGTAAATGCGGCCTTGACGGCCAAGACGTGTGCCCTGGGCGGCGACATAGTCTTCCGCGACCACGCCTGTCGCAAACAGCCATTGCGCCAGCGAGGCGTTGAGGCTTCCGGTGACAGGATCCTCGGCGATGGCGCCCAGATGATCGCTGAAGAAGGCGCGAACCTCGAAGGCGGCTTCGCCGCCATTTGCGTGCGGACCAACGACGCCAACGTCAATGCGGCCGGGCCAGCTGCGGACCGGCTCAAGGGCAAGCACCTTCTCAGCCGATGCCAGCCTGATCCCCAACCAGCCGGGGCCATTGTCGATCCATGCGGCATCAACGATGTCGCGTGTCTCTATTGCCAGCAGCTGCCGGGCCTCTTCCAGCTCTGCGGGTGTCGGCGCGCCTGAACGGATAAGGGGCGGAGCGGCAAAGGAAAGTCGACCATGCGCGTGACGGATCGTGACCAGACCGGCACCACACTCCTGAACGATGCCCGTTTCGCTTTTGGGCAGGCCGTTTTCGGAGAGCCAGGCATGGCAAGTGCCGAGCGTAGGGTGTCCGGCAAACGGCATCTCCCGGTCCAGTGAGAATATCCGGACACGGTAATCAGCCTGGGGGTGGGTGGGCGGCAGCAGAAACGTGGTTTCGGACAGATTGAACCACCGCGTCAATCGCTGCATGTCATCCGTGGTCAAGGTGTCTGCACCCGTGACGACCGCCAGCGGATTGCCAGAAAGCGGGCCGGAGCCGAATACATCGATCATATGGATAGTAAAGGTCATGGCATCGTTCTTTCAGTTCGGATCGATTGTCGGCGCGCACTGTCTACTGCGTAATCCGTTCCAGCACGCGGCTCAATGCCCGCTTCAATGCGCTCGAACCGCCATTGCCGTCAAAGTCCTGAAGAACCTGCTCGTTCAGGCCACCCTTGGTGGCGAATTCGCGGCTGAGATCGGTAAAGTCCGTGTCCTTGCCGGCAAGCAGCGCCACTTCGGAGAGGCCGGCGAAGAGGGGTGCGAGATAGGCGCGGCCCTTTTCTTCCGGCAGGCCGTTTTCGGCCAACCACTCCGTCGTCTGTTGCAGAATGCCGAAATAGGTTGCCATCAGGGCGCTTGCGGCGGCGAGAAGGTCGTATTCCGCCTTTGTTTCACATTCCACCGCATTGCCGAGCACGTTGAAGATCGCGGTGGTATCCGCATCGGAGGGGTAAACGGCCGTGACGCCTTTGCGGCGGGCGACAAAAGGCAGCGGGATCGCCTGGGTCAGGCGCACATCCGCGCCGATCCAGTCAAGCAGTGCATGTCGACCGGTTGCGGCAACGACGCTTATGACTTTCTGCCCCTCGCGA
This sequence comes from Agrobacterium sp. 16-2014-1-2a, assembly GCF_053522705.1. NCBI lineage: Bacteria > Pseudomonadati > Pseudomonadota > Alphaproteobacteria > Hyphomicrobiales > Rhizobiaceae > Agrobacterium > Agrobacterium sp. 16-2014-1-2a. Next base: position 71,794 of record NZ_JBNWBX010000013.1, on the reverse strand, counting down.
AACCGCAGCGGCCGGATGACGTCCTCGGCGATCTGCGGGCGGATGGCCAGAACGACGGTATCGCAGCCGTCGACAATCGCCTGATTGTCGCTGGAGACGATCACCTGCGGGAAATCGGCGGCAAGCCTGGCCGAGATATCCGCGCTGCGTTGGGACACCATGACATGCGGCACGGCGGCAGGCGTGCTGAGGAGCCCCCGCACCATCGCATCGGTGATAGCGCCGGTTCCGATAAAGCCGATTTTCTGGGGAAGGGACATGATGACTCCATTGCATTGATAGGAAGGACGATACATCGGTACGGTTGACGCAGGAAGGCAATGAAACAATCTCGAGATTGCCGGGGGCTGGCATATCTGCCGAAGAATTGGCTTGGCAACCGGATCGGCCACTTCACATACCCGTTAAATCTCTCCGAACCAACGGGCTGCTGCCCTTGCGAATTTCTCCTTGTCCGGAGCAGACTCCGTGGCACAGGCGACGATACCATCGGGGCGCACAAGGACTGTGCTCAAGCCCAATTGATCGATGGCATTGCCGGCGACATGGGAGATCCGGCCGTTCCAGCGGCCTGCCAGCGCTTCAAGCGATGCGTCCGCGCTAAAATTCAAAAGCAGACCTTTGCCCTCTCTCAGAAGTTCGCCGGTCCTCCTCCCGTCCGCCAGTGCGAAGTCCGGAACGCTGCAGCCCACCAGCGGATGGTTGCCGCTAGCTCATAGCGGAGGGAAATGCCCCATACTCGTTCGGCGAAATATGTCGGGCCGTCGCGGGTCTCGATGATATCGCGGATGATGGCTTCCAGCGCCCGTGTAATCCGGCTTGGGCGCTTCAGTGCGACCTGGGCGCGCGACCAGTCAAGGACCTGTGCACCCACTGGGTGTCGCTCACAGTCACGGCCGATGCTCCCGGAAAGCGGCGGCCAGTGTGCGCAGCGCCTCACGGGATCTGCTGTCGGTAAGGGTCGAGAACATCACGATCTCGGTGGAAGGCAGCGGCGGGAGGCTGAAACGCTGGCTGACCTCGATTGTACCGGGTGGCGCCAGGCGGCAGGAGAATGCCGAAATGGCGAGACCTGCCGAAACGGCCGCGGTCACCATCGATGAGGTGCCGCCAAGAAAGACTTCCGTCCACGCGATGGCGGCGGAATCAAGAGCACGGGCGGCGATGTCACGTACACCGCAGGCGGGCGAAAGCGCCGCCAGTCGCAGCGGCTCGCCCTGACGATGCTCGAATTGCGGGGCTGCGAACCAGCCGAAATGCTCTGGCCCGAGCACTTCGCCATCACGCCTGTCATCCTCGCGCCGGATGATTGCAGCATCGATCTCGCCGCGGTCGAAGGCATCCAGCAACGTGCGGGAATTGTCCATCCGCACTTCTATCGTCAGTCCCGGATCGTGCGCGTTGAGCCGCGCCAGCAGCGTTGGCACTTCCGGCCCGGCAACATGGGCGGCGATGCCAAGGCCAAAGCGTCGGCGCGTGGAAAAAAGCCCTGCCATGGCGCGATCGTGCGCGGCAAGGAATTCGCGCGCTGGTGTGAGAAACACGGCGCCTTGCGCGGAAAGCCGCACCGAACGCGGCGTCCGTTCAAGAAGCCGCTGGCCGAGCCGGTCTTCCAGTCGCTTGAGCTTGACGCTGATGGCACCCTGCGTGGTTCCGAGCGTTTCGGCAGCGCGGGTGAAGCTCTGCAGATCGGCGATGGTGACGAAAGCCTGAACGGCATCCACATCCAGAGTGGTCACTTTTAATAATCCAAATTTGTTGTCTCTGAAATATCCAAGCATCCAATTCAGTTATGGTCAAGCTTTCACTAATTTGCCTTGGACTCTGCAAAACACGGATCGAAGCGGGCATGTCTTCTGATGCTTCGGTCCGAACCACGAAAGGCTGAAGAATGACCCTTGCCGTTACCGCGCCAACCCGGAGTAGAAGTGCCATTGCGCTCGCTGCCGTCTGTCTCTCCGCTCTGATGTTCGGGCTGGAAATCTCCAGCGTGCCGGCGATCCTGCCGACGCTCGAGCAGGTGCTGCACGCGGATTTCCGGCAGCTGCAGTGGATCATGAACGCCTATACGATCGGCGTGACGATGGTGCTGATGGCAACCGGCGCGTTGGCCGACCGCTTCGGTCGCAAACGCGTCTTCATCGCGACCATCGTCGCTTTCGCCATTTCCTCCCTCGCCTGCGGCATGACTGAAAGCGTGGCGGTGCTGATCGGCGCCCGCTTCCTTCAGGGACTAAGCGGTGGAGCGATGCTGGTATGCCAGATCGCCATTCTGTCACATCAGTTCCGCACGGCCCGCGAGCGTGGAATGGCTTTCGGCTGGTGGGGTATTGTCTCCGGCGTCGGGCTGGGTTTCGGGCCGATCATCGGCGGAGCCATCGTTGCGCTGTGGAGCTGGGAGTGGGTATTCCTCGTTCACGTGGCGCTCGGCATCGTGACACTGTTCCTTGCCGCAAGCGGTGTGGAAGAATCGCGTGATCCGGATGCGACCCGTCTTGATCTTGCCGGTATCGCCACACTCTCGGTTGCCGTGTTCTGCCTTGCGTTTTTCATCACCCAAGGACCGGAACTCGGCTTTGCCAGTTCAAAGGCACTTCTGATCCTTGGTCTATCAGTCGCGAGTTTTATCGCCTTCGTGATCGTCGAAAAGCTCACTCCAAGGCCGATGTTCGATTTCTCCGTATTTCGCATCCGGCCATTTTCCGGCGCGATTATCGGCTCGGCGGCGATGAACATCAGCTTCTGGCCGTTCATGATCTACCTGCCGATCTGGTTTCAGGCGGGCCTTGGTTATGACAGCGTCACCGCCGGTCTCGGTCTGCTTGCCTATACGCTGCCAGCGCTGGTCGTACCGCCGTTGGCCGAGCGTCTGTCGCTGCGTTATCAACCCCGTCTTGTCGTCCCGGCCGGGCTGTTCACCATCGGTCTCGGTTTCATGCTGATGAAACTTGGCAGCAGTGTCGCAGATGCGAGCTGGCTCACCATGCTGCCCGGCTGCATCCTGTCCGGTGTCGGGCTTGGCCTCACCAACACGCCGGTCACCAATACGACAACCGGTGCCGTTCCCGCTGCCCGTTCCGGCATGGCCTCCGGCATCGACATGAGCGCGCGAATGATCTCGCTTGCCATCAACATCCCGATCATGGGCTTCATTCTGGTTGAGGGCGTCTGGTCGTCGCTTAGGGCCAACCTGCCGTCCGGCGCGGATTTGCCCGCCCTGCGTTCGCTCGCGGAGAAGATCGCGGCGGGAACCGCGGGATCGTCGGTGGAGCGTGTTTCGGATGCACTCGTCCATCAGGCACTCGCAGACGGTTTCGGTCTGGTCATGCTTTATGCTGGCATCAGTGTCTGGTTGCTCGCCGCTCTGAGCTTTGTGGTTTTCGGCCCGGCGCGAAAGCTTGCCCACGGTTAGTGGTGCCCTGGCGCTGGGACGATAGTCAGGCGGATTTCAGGATTTGCAGTCCTGCCGAAGGTTGGGCGGCCGCAGTCTCCTCGCGGCTCCAGCGGCCAAAGGCGGAGCGGCCCAAAATCGCAATCGACGTATCCTCCTGCGGCGCATGGACGAGCACCGTCTGGATGTCGCGGAAATGTCGTTCGAGGCCCAGTTCGCTACCAAGACCTGGATTGCCGATGCCGCGCACTGCGATCTCGACGGCATCACGCAGCTGCCGGCCGGCAAGCAGCCTTGCCCTGATGAATCCTTCCGCATCGCCATTGTTGTTTTCGAGCGTGCCGAAAATGATCTGGCGGGCGCCGGAGACCAGAAGATCGATTTCGCCTGAAAGCGTTATGAAACGTTCCGTGCGGGCGATTGGATGGCCGAGATTGGCCGGCACACGCTCATGCGCGAAGCGGATGAACTTGGCCTGAGCGGCTTCTGCCACGCCGAGGTAAAGCGCTGTCAAAGCCAGCGTGAGTGCCGCATGCGCCCGGTTGTCCTGCTGGGCGACCGATGGATCGACGAGGTCGATGACGTTTTCCGCCGGGATTTCGACATTGGCATATTCGACATCGTGCGATCCCGTAGCGCGCATGCCGAGGCTCTGCCAGTTCTCGATGACCTTGATGCCCGGCAACCCGTTCGGCACCACGAATGTTCCCACCCGCGCCGGCGTTTCGTCAGTATGCGCCCAGACAAGGAAATGCGTGAGACCATATGCGCCCGTCACGAAGCGTTTTCGGCCCGTGATAGACCAGCCATTGTTTGTCCGGCGGGCGAGCGTCGCGGGCAGGCCACCGCGCGCCGGCGACCCCAGCTCCGGCTCGACACGCGCGGCATTGAGCAGCAACGGCCGTTGTTTGGCGTCCGTCAGAAGCCGCCGGTAGAGATCTTCGGGCCAGTGGTTTTTCGCGGCCTGGGCGAGATGGGTAAAGATCGTCATGGCGCTGATCAGCGCCACGGAAGGATCGCCCCGGCCAAGTGCCGCGAGAATGTGGGCGGTATCGGCAAGCGTCGCTCCCTGGCCGCCATAACGTGTCGCAACTGTGCTTTCGAGGAGGCCGTTTTCGTGAACGGCACGGATACCCGTCCAGGGAAACTGGCCAGTCTGGTCCGCATCCGGTGCGGCCTGTTCAAGGATGCGAGCGGTTGCGTCTAGGACAGTTGGGTCATGAGACATGCGTGGTCGAGGCTCTCTGTCTGTGGGGAATACCATTTCCCCATCAGGGGCGATTGGCTCCGTCCGCACTTCAAAAAAATGCCCGGTCAGGCGACCGGGCCGGATCGCGGCATCATGCAGCGGTCTTTTTCTTCGCATCTTCCCGTTCGCGAATGCCTTCGCGGACAAGCGGCAGGATGTAGCGGCCATAATCCACCGCGTCGTTGTAATTGTCGTAGCCGCGGATCGAGATCAGGTCAGCGCCAAGATCGATGTAGTCGAGGATGGAATCCGCAATGGTGCGTGGCGAACCGACCAGCGCAGTGGTGGCGCCGCTGGCATTGGTGGCGGTGACCGTCGGATACCAGAGGGCGCGATCATGCACATCGCCGCGTGCGGCGATTTCCAGAAGCCGTTGCGAACCGACATTGGCCGGGCGCGGCGCGTTGAGCGGCGCGCGTGTTACACCTTTCTGGCGGTTCTCGTTCAACCGATCCAGAGTTCTGTGAGCCTTTTCCCAGGCAAGCTCATCCGTCTCGGCGACGATTGGCCGGAATGTGACCCAGATCCGGGGGCGATCCGTGCGGCCCGCCTTTGCGGCTTCCGCATAGACCCGCTCGATCTGCTGCTTGGTTTCGGCAAGCGGCTCTCCCCACAGGCCGAAGATATCGCAGAGCGAACCACCGATGCGATAGGCGGCGTCCGAGGAGCCGCCGAGCGAAATCGGAATAAGCCCGTTTGTGGGCCGCACCGCGCTGCGGAATTGCTTGAACTGGTAATATTTTCCGTCGAAGTCGAAGGGTTCTTTCGAGGTCCAGGCCAGGCGCAGGATGCGGATATATTCCTCCTGGCGCTCATAGCGTTCTTCCTTGTTGAGGAAGTCGCCTTCACGCGCCTGTTCTTCATCGCTGCCGCCGGCAATGAAGTGCACCACGACACGCCCGCCGCTCAACTGATCGAGCGTCGCGAGCGACTTGGCCGCAACTGTGGGATAAACCGTGTTCGGCCGCAGGGCGACGATGATCTTGATGTTTTTCGTGTGCGCGAGCACCGTGGCGCCCAGCGTGAAAGGATCGAAAGACGATGAGGAGTAGGGGATCAGCGTATAGTTGAAACCGTAATCATCAAGGGCGCGGGCATAGCGCTCCAGAAAAACAGGATCCACAGGTGCGTCTGGAACGGGGTTTAGATCGTTCGATGCATTGGGAAAGCTTACGCTGATAAATTCCGCGGACATGGGCGCTCCTTCAGGTTCAATGCAAGCATGTTAGGGCGCGGCGCAGGAACGAGGAAGACAGGTCTTTCTTTTTCTATCGAATATGTAGAAAATATTCCCTGTGACGGCCTTCGATATAGGACCAGCAACCGCCGCCGCGTTTCCGTCTTCAAGTCGCTGCCACGAAGTGGCAATTGCTCGGTGCCCTAACGGTTAAAAGGTGGGCGACCAGCCCAGGCCCGGAGCCAACGTGTCCGCCAGATCGGTCAGCAGTTGTATGTTTTCGGCGAGACCGAAGGCAGGCGGCAAAAACAGCACGACCTCATCGGCTGCTGCAAGGCCCGGATCGTTGAATACCGATTCCAGCACCTGATTGGGCGTGCCCTGGAAAACGGGCGAAATTTGAAACCCCGCTGGCTGGGCTGCCTGTTCGAGAGCGCCTTTGGGGCGAGACGCGGCAATACCCTTGGTACGCCGCTCCAGATCATAGGCGGCGTATTTTTCGCGAAGCTCGGCCGTGGTGCCAACCAGGATGGAGGCGGCGACGGCGACCGGAGGCGGTTCCGTTGTCCATGTCTTGCGCCATGTGGAACGGAAGGCCTCGATGATGCGGGCCTGATATTCCCCGAAGCTCTCGCCTTCTGCCTGATCGTGCTGGACGGTTCCCGAGATAAGGCCGATGCCGAGTTCCGCCGCCTGCACAGCCGAAGCAATGCTTGCTGCACCCTGCCGGATGCGCGAACGCAGTGTCGGGCTATGCGGCGTGACACGCAGTGCCGTGCCCTCCGGGTTGGATTGGCCGCCTTCGACACGGTGCAGGACATCGCCAGCGATTGCCGAGAGGAAGCGGGCCTGACGACGTCTGGCCTCTGTGCGGGCATCGGTGTCGACCGTGCCGAATACCGCGTCAAAGGCGGCGTTTGCGCCGGTCGAAATGGCAAGTTCCAGTCGCCCATCAATCAAAAGATCGGTCGTGCCGGCCGCCTCGGCAAGCAGGATCGGATCCTGATAGCGCATGGGGATGACCGCAGAACCGAGCGTAATATGCCGGGTATGCTGGCCGGCAGCGGCGAAGAACGGAAGTGGCGAGGACAGATAGTGGTCGAAATGCCGCTGATAGGCCCAGCCGGACTGGTAGCCCAGTTGTTCGGCAGCCTTGAACAGTTCGATACCCTCACGCAGCCCCTGCGCCGGCCCGGCATCGTCGCTGAAGGATACACGGGTATTGAAGCCGAGCCGCTGTTTGGGGCGGAAGGACGTGGACGCAGTATCGATGGGTGCAGCGATGGTCATGCGATCTTTTCCTTATCGTGAACCCGCCGGGGCAGCGGCTGTGGCGCACGGGCGATGGTTGCGGCACCGGATGGGATCGATTCCAGCAGCGACGCAGTATAGGGGTGCTGCGGATTGTCGAAGATATCGACGACCGTTCCATGTTCGACGATACGCCCGCGCTGCATCACGGAAACGGTGTGGGCGAGCTGGCGTACCAGTGCCAGATCATGGGAGACGAAAACATAGGTCAGGCCGAGCTTCGCCTGCAGCGAGAGCAGCACATCGACGATGTCTGCCTGGACGCTGACATCAAGTGCGGAGGTCGGCTCGTCGAGCACGATCACATCCGGTCGGAGAACCAGCGCCCTTGCAATGGCAACGCGCTGGCGCTGGCCACCCGAAAGGGCCGTCGGCTTGCGGTTGAGAAGGTGTTCGCTCAAGCCCACATTGGCCAAAGCCTCACGAACAGTTTCGAGCCGTTCCGCACGGGTTCCGATCTTGAAACGATCAAGCGGCTCGCGCACCAGCTGTTCGACACTCCAGGTGGGATCAAGCGAGGTAAACGGGTTCTGGTAAACGAACTGAAGATGGCGCCAGGTTGCACGCAGCGACGTGCGGGAGCGGCCGGTCAATTCTTCGCCGGCTACCGATATTGTGCCGGTGTCGGGTTCCTCGAGGCCAAGCAGCAGCCGAATGGTTGTCGTCTTGCCAGAGCCGGACTCGCCAACCAGCGCATGGGTGGTACCTGCAGGCACGTTGAAGGAGACGTTGTTGACCGCCGTCAGCACCCTGTCGCCGACCCTGAAATTCTTGGTGACGGCATTGACCGCGATCTTTGGCGTCGTGGTGGACTCTGCCTTCAGCAGACGGAAACCCGGATCGCGCAGCCGGGCGTAGCGATCCGGATTGAGTGCCGGCACGTCCGCATGCAGCTTCCTTGCATAGGCAGAGGCCGGTGCGGAAAACACCGATGCGGTGCTTCCGGCTTCCTGAACCTTGCCACCCTTCAGGACTACCAGCGAATCCGCCCGTTCGGCGGCGATCGCCAGATCGTGTGTGATGAGGAGCAGGCTGATATCCAGCTCGTGCTGCAACCGCGAGAGCAGATCGAGGATCCGCTTCTGGATCGTCACATCGAGCGCAGACGTTGGCTCGTCTGCGACCAGAAGTGACGGGCGCGGCAGAACCGCAAGGCCTATGAGCACCCGCTGCAACATGCCGCCGGATAATTGGTGCGGGTAGGACTCGTAGACAACACCCGGGTTTTCCAATCCCACCTGCGCGAAGGTCTCGAGAATGAGGGCCTTGCGGATCGCCTTGTCAGGCTCGTCGAGAAGTGCGGCCGCCTCCATGGCCTGCGCGCCGATTGTCCGCACCGGATTGAGCGAATTGCCTGGATCCTGCGGGACAAAGCCGATGGCGCGTCCCCGCAGCGGTCGGAAGTTGCGCTCTGGCAGTCCCAATATCTCCTGATCACCAAAGGTGACGTGGCCGGTGGCATGTCCCCCGCTTGGCAAAAGCCGAAGGACCGCGCGGGCGATTGTCGATTTGCCGGAACCGGACTCGCCAATGAGGGCAAGGCTCTTGCCACGGCCGAGTTCGAAACCGACATTGCTGACGACCTCCTGGCCTCCATAGGCAACCGAAAGATCGTTGACCCGGAGAAGCGGGACAGGAGCCTGCTGCGGCTGCGGTCTGGCCGCAAAGGTAACGGGGCGGGCGATAGTGGTGGTCAGTCTGTCTTGCGTAGCCATCGGCTGATCCTGTTTACAGAGAGGACGGTCGCGATTGTGACGAAGGCGGGGGCGTATACGAGCCACGGCCATTTGAGGTAGTCCTTGCCGATCGAGATCAGCAGGCCCCAGTCGGAGGCGGGCGGCGGGTCGCCGTATCCGAGAAAGGCAAGGCTTGCGATCACGAGGATCGACTCGCCGAACTGCAACACGGCAAGCGGCAGCACCGAGCGTGACGCGTTGGGCAGAACATGGCGCAGAAGGATGAACCAGCGCGAGCCGCCGAGCAGGTACGAAGCCTCCACGAATGTCGCCTGTCTGGTCTTGATGACCTCCGCACGCGTGACGCGGGCAAAGACCGCCACGGCGGAGACGCCGGTGGCGATGGCGGCATTGATGGTCTCGAAACCGATGGCGGTGACCACGATCACCGCCAGCAGAAACTTTGGAATTGCCAAGAGAACATCGACCAGCCGGGCAAGTGTGATATCGACCCAGCCGCCGAGAAAGCCCGCAAGAAGCCCGATGAGACCGCCAGCGAAGACGCCGATGACGACCGCGACGAGTGCGCTGGAGACGGAAGAGGACGTGCCATAAACGACGCGTGCGTAGACATCGCGGCCAAGGTGGTCGGTGCCGAACCAATGCGCAAGACTTGGGCCGAGCAATTTGTCCGTCGGCACCCCGACGACCGGGCTGTGACTGGTAAACAGGCCGGGCGCCAGTGACCAGGCGACGACGAGCGCGATAATGGCGAAGGACAAGGCGACGGTCAGCGGTATCCGCAGGCCTGTCAGCCTGTTTGCAGGGGTCGCACCCGGCAGGGAAGCGTTCGAGGCGAAAGTCATGGTGTCACCGCCTTGGTGGTGGTGGAGGAATCCTCTGTAATGGCCAAGCGAGGCTTTCGCGCGCCGAGAATTTGCACGCGTGGATCGAGCAGGGGATAAAGAAGATCGGCAATCAGGTTGACGAGCACGAACACCACGGCTCCCAGCGAAACGATCGCTTGCAGGACAGGCAGGTCCTGCGTGCTCACGGAGCGCTGCACCAGGCTGCCGAGACCGGTTCGCCCAAAGACAGACTCGGTGATGAGTGAATTGCCAAGCAGTTCACCGACGGTGATGGCGATCACGGTGACGACGGGCAACGAGGCAGGCTTGAGCAGATGCTGTGCAAACAGCCGCGCCTGTCCGATGCCGCGGCTGCGGGCGACGGCCGCGTATTCCTGTTCTGCCTCCCTGTCGAGGTTCGCTATAAGCACCTCGGCGATTTGCGCAGAGAAAGGAATTCCGATTGTGATTGCGGCAAACACCGTTGCCCAGAAGCTATCTGGTTCGATAACGCGGAAGAGGCGCAGCTGAAAGCCGAAGAGATGGATCAGTATCAGGCCAATCACAAAATTCGGTGTCGAGAGAAACAGCGATGGGAAAGCTCGTAGCAATCCCTGGCCGTAGCGCTTTGGTACCACCTGGGTTCCGTAAGCAACGGCCATTGCCAGAATCAAGGCGACGGCAAGTCCCGTGGATGCAAGGATCAGTGTCGATGGCAGCACTTCAGCGATGAGGGTCGCCACCGGCCGGTTGGAGCGCATCGACATGCCCAGATCGCCAGTCAGAAACCCCGACAGGGACGACCACAGCTGCACGAGAACCGGTCTGTCGAGGCCCTGCGCGGCGATGATTTCCGCGATCTCCTGCTCGGTGAACCCGTTTTGCGGGTTCCTGAGCACGCTGGTGATCGGGTCGCCAGGCAGGATGCTGACGACCACGAAGGTGAAGACATAGGCCAGCAGTATGACGACGACCGCCTGGCCAAGCCGCTTTGCGGCGTAGGTTAGGTAGGCATTGCTCATGCCGGTGACCTCCTTCAACGTTGCCTTGTTGTGCGCGTCAGTCGCTGATGGAGGCGGTGTAGTAGCTGGCATAAGCCACGCCGTTATACACTTCGCCCTTCAGCTTCGGGGACTGCACGTAGATCCGCTGCACGATCTGCGTTCGCGGAATGAAATAGCCCTGCTCAAGGACATATTTCTGCAGCTCATCGAGAAGCGGGCTACGCTCGTCGACAGAGCCGGCGCCGGCGATCTTGTCGCGCAATCCGTTGAGCGTCGCGTCGCGGTCGTCAAGGGCGAACCAGTTCTCGCCATTGTTGGCGTTGGTGAGAATGCTGGCGACGGTGCCTGCATCGATGAAGCTGCGCGTCACCTCATAGGTCGGGATGGCCGCACCGCCGAATTTGACCTTTTCACCAAAGGTCACGACGTCGTAAGCGCGAATAGCGACTTTCCAACCGAGCTTGCCGAGTTGCTGGGCAATGAGTTCATCGACCGACTTGGATGTCGCGAGATAGGGATTGGAGTGGATCGTCAGCGACAGCGGTTTGCCGTCTTTGGTCCGGATACCATCGGCGCCCTTGACCCAGCCCGCCTCGTCGAGCAGCTTTTCGGCCTTGGCGGGATCGTAAGCGAGAAGTGCGCTGTGGTCGGTCGCGCCCGGCACGTTGCTTTGGATGAAGGACGTGGCGAGCTTCCAGTCTGGCGTATAGACGGTGTCGATGATTTCCTGACGGTTCACGCCGGCCTGCAGCGCCTGGCGAACCTTCACATCATCATAGGGCGGAAGCTTGGTGTTGACCGCCCAGCCGTTGACGAAGCCGAGATAACGCGGCGTTGCGACGGTAAAGCCCTCTTCGTGCAGTGACTTCAGCTCCTGCGGCGAAGCATTATAGGCGACATCGGCCTGGCCGGACTGGACCGAGGCGACACGCAACGACGGTTCCGACACCAGCTTATAGGTGATGGAATCGAGGAAGGCTGGGCCGGTGTGGCCAACGGCGGCAGGACCCCAATTGTAGTCCTTGCGCTTGACCAGCTTGACGTAATCTCCCTCCTTCCAGGATTCGACCACATAGGGGCCGCTGCCGGAAGTCTTGCTGAGATCGGCCTGCTGGGTGGCGGGCTGGGCGATGGTCTTCGGCGAGATCAGGATCGAGCCGTGGTAACCGAGCGTCGGAATAAAGCCGAGCGTCGGCTTCTTGAAGAAGACCTTCACCGTGGATGCGTCCACCGCTTCAGCATGGTCGTAGGTCTTGGGGAAAAGACCGATCGGGTTGATGCCTTCGCTCTTGCGTCCGGCATACCAGATGTCGAGATTGGCGACGACCGCCGCTGCATCCAGCGGTGTGCCATCGGAGAAGGTCACGCCGTTTTTGAGGTGAAGCGTGAATTCGGTGGCATTGTCGTTCTGCTCCCAGCGCTCGGCAAGCCAGGGGCTGACCTTACCGTCGGCATCGACATAAAGAAGCTTGTCGGCGACATGGCCCCAGATATGGCCCTGAAAGCTGGAAATGGCGCTGTTGTTCGGGATCCAGGTGTCGCCGAGAGAATCGATGAGGAAGGTGATGTCGCCGCCATTGCGGGGGGTATCTGCTGCCTCAACCGAAGCAGGCGCCATCGTCGTCAGAAGCGCGATTGCCCCTGCGAGAGTGGTGGTCAGCAGACCCCGACGGGAGAAGGAAAAAAGCGAGGAACGTATCGTCATTAAAAAATCCTGATTGGTCGCGTTGTTTCTTGTCTTTGTGATTTCAGGAACTATCGCCGCTCTGCGCCGGTCTCTTGCGGGCACACGAAAGGCTTCACACGACAGCCTTGCCGGTGGTTTCAATGTCCTGAAATCGGGAAAAATGTGCCTGCGTTACCTCTTGGAGGGTCCGACCGATGTTACGGCTTAGCCGTTACTTTCAGCCATTGACGGCTCGTTCGATCGCAGGCCGTGCTTGCTGATACATCGTGCGGTCATGACGCGGTCCCTTGTTTCGAAATTCGGTTCTTGATGTCTAACGTAGCAGGGTGGCCAGAAGGAGAAAGACCAGTTGTTCTTTTTCTATCGAATTAATGGATTATTTTGCCGCGGTTTCCGAAGGTGGTAGGATCAGCTTTTCCGACGCCCGAAATACGTTGGCGGTGCGATTTTTCAGGTAGTGCCGGAACACCCGTCCCTCACTTATTTTGCAAATGTCATCTTTTCGAAAATCCGCACCGGAGGCGCCTCACCGGCAAAACGTTCGACCTCCACTCTGGTAATCTGACCGGTCGATCCCTGCGCCAGTTTCGAGGTGCCGATGTCGCGCGTCAGGATGTTCGGATTGCCGTGAATGCACATCGCTTGCTCTGCATGCCGGTCATGCGGTTCGAACCACGCACCCGTTGCCAGCTGCATCACGCCGTTGCGCACATCCGTGCTCAGGACGGCTGCGGCGAGGCAGCTGCCACGACTGTTGAACAGCCTGATGATATCGCCATCGGCAATGCCACGGCGGGCTGCATCTTCGGGGTTGATGCGCACGGGTTCCCGGCCCTTAATCTTGGTGGAGCGGCTGAAGGCGCCATAGTCGAGCTGGCTGTGCAGACGCTGATGCGGCTGATTGCAGACCAGATGCAGCGGATAGAGCGCTTCGTCTTCCGGTTTCGTCCTGCCGGGATACCATTGCGGATGGCCGCCGCAATCGTCATAGCCGAAACCCTCGATCGTCTCGGAGAAGATTTCGATTTTACCGGATGGTGTCTTCAGAGGGAAGGCTATGGGATCATCACGGAAGGCACGCGCAGGCCCTCCGTCATCCGGCTTGAGCGGCAGACCTATCTCTCCACGTTCCCAGAACGTTTCGAAATCGGGAGCCTCATGCCCACCGGCGGCAAGCGTCCCACGCGTTGTTTCATAGAGGAAGGCAAGCCATTCCCGGCTGCTGCGGCCTTCGGTGAAGGTTTCGAATTTGCCGAGCCGGCGCGCGATCTCGGAGAAGATTTCGTAGTCGTCGCGCGCCTCACCAACCGGTTCGATCAGCTTTTTCATCGCGATCATCAGAGGATCGCGGTCGGCGGCGCCAATGTCGTCGCGCTCCAGAGTTGTCGTCGCCGGCAGCACGATATCGGCATGCCGCGCAGATGATGTCCATGCGGTTTCGTGCACGATGATGGTCTCGGGCCGTCTGAACGCTGCCCGTAGTCGGTTGATATCCTGATGGTGGTGGAACGGGTTACCACCCGCCCAGTAAACCAAGCGGATATCGGGATAGTGCATCCTCTGGCCGTTATAGTGAAATTCCCCACCCGGATTGAGCAGCATGTCGGCAATACGCGCGACCGGAATGAAATCCGCGACCGGGTTTTTGAACTGGTTAAGTGTCGGCAGGGGAACGGCCAGCAGGTTCTTGCCGACATTGCCCAAAGCGCCGAGGGAATAGGAATATCCGCCGCCGTCGAGGCCAATCTGACCGAGCATGGCGGCAAGAACGATCCCCAGCCAGACGGGTTGCTCACCATAATCGGCGCGCTGAAGCGAATGGCTGACAGTGATCAATGTTCTCGCGCGCGCCATGGTGCGGGCGAGTTCCCTTATAGTTTCCGTGCCGATGCCGCAGAGCCCGGAAGCCCATTCGGGGCTTTTCGCCACACCATCGGTCCGGCCGAGCAGGTAGTCTTCGAAACGCTGATAGCCGACGGCATAGCGGTCAAGAAACGCCCGATCGTGCAGGCCCTCGGTGACGAGAACATGCGCAAGTCCGAGCATCAGCGCGACATCGGTACCGGGTATGACCGGCAGCCACTCTGCATTGAGGTCTTTCGGAAAATCGTCTTTTAGTGGGCTGATCAGCACGAATCGCGCGCCGCGTGCGCGTGCGCCATTCAGCTTCTGTGGCACGATATGCACGCTGTTGCCGCCGCCATGCACGTCCGTATTCTTTATCGCCATGCCGCCGAAGGCGACGATCAATTCGCTGCTGCGCTCGATTGCATCCCAGGTAACGCTCTTGCGGTCGAAATGATCGTAGGGTCCGAGCACATGCGGAATGATGACCATCGCCGCGCCTGAACTATAGGTGTTGACGGAGCGCACATATCCGCCAAGCGTGTTCAGAAAACGGTGGACCTGGCTTTGCGCGTGATGGAAACGTCCGGCGCTCGACCAGCCGTAGGAGCCGCCGAACACGGCTTGAGGGCCGTAATCGCCGTAAACCCTTTGAAGCTCCTTCGCGACGAGGTCCGCCGCCTGCGGCCAATCGACCTCCACATAGTCGTCCGCCCCGCGTATCTGCGCGTTGCCCGGTTTCCCCTCCAGCCAGCCGCGCCTGACCGCCGGACGCCGGATGCGCGCGGCGCTATCGGCGATTGCCGGCAGATTGGCGAGCAAGGGCGAGGGATGTGGATCGTCCGGATGTGGACGGATATCGAGCTTGCCATTCCGGTAGCTGCCGGAAAAGGCGCCCCAGTGGGAGCTGTGGGTCTTGTAGTTATCCATCTGCGAAATCCCGCACGTCAAAGCGTTTCTCGGCGGCTGGGCAAGTCTTGGCTCGGCAGGATCTTGCCCGGATTCATGATGCCGGCCGGATCTATGGCGTTTTTGATGATCGCCATGAGGTCCACCGCGTCGCCGTGTTCCTGCCGCAGATAAGCGATCTTGCCGGTGCCAACCCCATGCTCGCCGGTGGAAGTGCCGCCAACCGAGATGGCGTGCTGCACCATCTTCTTGTTGATTGCCGCCACCTCGTCGAGTTCGGCTTGATTTGCAGGGTCTACGGCGAAGACCACGTGATAGTTGCCATCGCCGACATGGCCGAGAATGGCGGCGGGCACGCTGCAGTCGCGTAGCAATTCCCGGGTCCTGACGATGCAGCCGCTCAACTCGGATACCGGCACGCAGACATCGGAAGACCAGCCCTTGGCGTTCGGGTGCTGCGAGACCACGGCGTAAAACGCGTTGTGGCGCGCCTTCCACAGGCGGTTGCGGTCCTCCGGCGCATTCGCCCATTCGAAATCCCTGCCGCCATTGTCTTCCACTATGGCAGCGACCATCTCGACCTGTTCCTTCACGCCAGCAGGCGAGCCGTGGAACTCGAAGGCGAGCGTGTCCTCGACCTTGAGGGAAAGACTGGAATAGGCGTTGACGGCCTCGATCAGGCCACGGTCCATTAATTCCATTCTCGCAACTGGAATGCCGAGCTGCACGACCGTAATGGCTGCCGCAACTGCCTGTTCGACGCTTTCGAAGGAGCAAAGTGCAGCCGAGATGGTTTCGGGAATTCCGTAGAGTCGCAACGTCACTTCCGTGATGATGCCGAGCGTCCCCTCGGAGCCGACGAACAGCCGCGTTAGGTCATAACCTGCTGATGATTTACGCGCCCGCCCGCCGGTGCGGATGACCTGGCCGTTCGGCAAGACGACTGTCAGCGACAGCACGTTTTCTCGCATTGTGCCGTAACGCACGGCGTTTGTGCCGGAAGCGCGGGTTGCCGCCATGCCGCCGATGGACGCATTGGCGCCAGGATCGATCGGAAAGAACAGGCCCATGTCGCGCAGATGCGTGTTCAGTTGCTCGCGCGTGACGCCGGCCTCCACCGTGCAATCGAGATCCTCGGCGCTGATGCGGACGATTTTCGACATGCGCGACAGATCGACCGAGACACCGCCACGCACTGCCGTCAGATGGCCTTCGAGCGAAGTGCCGGTGCCGAAGGCGATGACGGGAACACCTTCAGCGGCGCAAAGCCGCACGGCTTCCGCCACATCATCCGTGCTCTCGGCGAAAACGACGGCATCCGGGATCGCTGGCGTATGGTGGGATTCGCCACGGCCGTGTTGTTCCCGCAATGCCTGCGCGGTGGAAAAACGCTCGCCGAAACGGTTGCGCAAAGCGTTCGAGAGAGCGGGAGGCAGTGCGCTCATCGCGATACTCCGCGCGAAGAGGGCGGGAAAAGAGACATGAGAAACTCCACGGGAATGGTCTGGAGAGAGCCATGGCCGGGTTGCGGCCACGGCGTGACAGTCACCCGGTTTTCGGCGGGGATCAGGCGGCCAGTTTTTCGCCCTTGAGATGACGTTCGAGGAAGGGCAGGCTGTCCTGTCCCCAATACAGTTCGTCCTCGTAGCGGAATGTCGGAAGCCCGAACACACCGGCTGCCTTTGCGGCCTCATAATTGGCTTTCCGGATGGCTTCCACGGCATCGCTTCCGCCGCGTTCGTCCAGCGCCGCCCCGTCGAAACCGGCTTTGTCAGCGATTGCGCGGCGAACTTCGGCATTGCCAATATCTTGGCCTCCTTCCCAGAAAGCTTCCTGAAGCGCCTTGGTCAGCCTCAACCAGTCCTCGCCCGCATCGATCGCGGCAATGACCATGAAGCCGGCCGGCGTGGGATCGGAAAGGGCGGCGCGATTGTCGAAGTTAAGGGACTTGCCGCGCAACGCCGCCCATCGCTTCAAATCCTTCGTCCAATAGGCGCGGCGCGCTTCCGGACGGTTGCGTGAGTAGATGGCGCCATTATCCTCGATCAGCGGGATGACATAGGGCCGTATCGTGGCGTTGTGCTCGTTAGCGAGCGCGGCGAAAGGCTCCAGGCCGAGAAAGGCCCAGGGGGAGCCGATGCCGAAGAAATAGTCGATGGTCTTGGTCAAATCTTTTCTCCTGAGGATATCTTGCCGGTGGTGAGATCGAACACCGAGAGCGCACAGTCCCGGGCGATGAGTACGGCATGCGGATCGCGCCCGACCGCGACGGTGGCAAGTGCGCCTTCGTAAAGAAGCGAAAGGTGGGAGGCGGCCTGATCCAGTCGCACCCCCGCTTTCGACATGACGGTCTCGAAAATATCCCGCACCATTCTTTTGTGGGTTCGAGCCACGGTGACGACGCGTTCGGAATCGCCGTGTTCGGCAACCGCGAGTGCAAAGGCACAGCCCCTGAATTCAGGGCTGTCGGCCTTCTCGTAAAGCCGCTCGAAAATCACCCGCAGCTGGTCCCTTGGATCAATCGTCGCCGTCAGAACATCCTTCAGCGAGCGAATGACACGGTCGTGGCGATCCTGAAGATAGGCCGCGACAAGATGATCCTTGGACGGAAAATGCCGATAGAGAGTAGCTTTTGCGACCTTCGCTTCTTCGATGATGCGGTCGATACCGACTGCCCGGATACCTTCGGTATAAAACAGCGCTCCGGCGGCGGTGAGAATCTGGTCTGGAATGGCTTCTCTCATTTTATCGCTTCAGCTTGGTGGTTTCATGGGAAGAACGGGTCGCACGCATCATTGCGCGGCGGCGAGACCGGTTTTGTCGCGCTCGTGGAGCTGCCCGACAAAAGAAAGGATCGCGTCAAGCGGCACCGCCTTCGAGAAGCCGCCCTGATGCGCCAGCCTGCCGCCAAGAGACTGGATAGCCTCGTTATACGGTGTCGCGACGTTATGCAGACGGCCGAGCAGCACAATCTCACCGTTGAGAAAATCGACCTCGCTGGAAGCGCCGCGGGCAAAGCTCTGCCAGGTCGATTGCTGGCCGGGCTGAATGCCGCTGTTTTGAGCGATGCTCCAGCCTGAAATATCGACAGCCCGTTCAGAGGGAGAGGCGAGATTGTAGCCTGCTACCTCAAGCGCCTTGCGGGCTTCATTGACCAGCGCTTCGGCGATCGATGCTCGCAGATCGTCTTCTCCGTCGAACAGATCCAGCGCGTTGCGGACGTTATGAAGCAGTTTTGCCGATTTCCAGCGGCGGATATCGCTGCTGGTTTCCGCAAGATAATTGGCGCGTGTGAGGTCTGCGGCAATCTCCTTCGCCGTTTCGTCGGAACCGGCCGGGAAGCGCCCGATCGTGACCACGCCGACCTGCGGATTGCCGGCCGCCGCAACCGCGCCGGTTTGTGTAAACCGGGCAGGGGTCAGAATACTGGCGCCGTAGACATTGGCGAAGGTCCTGAGCGCCAGCGCTTCCGTCGCCAGACCGTTCTGAAAGGTAACCACCGGCAACTGCGTGGCTGTTAGACCTTCCACGCCGGATACCTGTCGCCATGACCAGTGTGCCAGAGTGGCTGCCGCATCCTGCGTTTTGACGGTCAGCAGCAGGATATCGTCGGGCGCCAGGTCCGGCGGAGCGGATACGTCGAAGGCGTTCAGCCTTATTTGTTGCGTGCCTGAGGGGCGTTGGTAGCTCAGCCCCTGTTCAATGATGGAGGCAATTTGTGCGCCGCGTCCGACCAGAGCATATTTGATGCCGGAAAGCTCGAACTGCGCGGCAAGGCTCGCGCCAACCGCGCCTGCGCCAATGATAACGTATCGTGTCACCTTTTCCCCCAATTCAACCGGGCCGATAATGCGCCAGTATCAATTGCAGCGGTGCAGTTTGCTGGATCGATACGGGATTTCGCTCAACATCGGTCCTCCCTGATGGCGACCAATGATGACAGCTAAACTAGGCATGAGGAGCGCCTCAAGAAAGACAGGTCGTTCTTTTTCTATCTATTTTATAGAAAATAATTCGGCGTAAGGAAAATTTGCGATCACCTTATTCCCGACAGCAGTCCTGGCGCGGCGAAACCCTGGAATAAGCCCCGACGAAGCACACCGTCAGCGCGCATGGGAGAGCATCAACTCGCCGGGATTTTTCAGGTGGCTGCCTTGAAGAGAACCGTGACGACGGTTCCGCCGTCTTGTCGCGGATCTATCTGCAAATCGCTGTCATGCGCCCTTGCGATCGCTCGAGCAATCGACAGGCCGAGGCCGGTGCCACCGGTCTTACGTGCACGCGACGGCTCTGTGCGCCAGAAGAGTTCGATGCCGTGTGCCTCGATGCCGGGGGGGAAACCCGGCCCGTTGTCTTCGATTGTTATGAAGGGACGTCCTTCCCGGACTCCGGTCGAGCAGAAGAGGCTCTTCCCGCTCGCCGCATAGCGGCGTACATTATCCATCAGGATGAGCAGCAGCTGTTGAAGGCGTTGAGGGTCGCCGCTAATTGGAGCCGTCTGCAGCGACATATCGAGACGAATTCCTGCCTCTTCGAGAAGAGGCCGTGCCGCCTCCGCCACGGCCGCGCATTCGGTAGCGAGATCGAGTGGCCGCATCTCCGTAACGAGACTGTTGGTTTCTGCCAGCGAAAGCGTCCGCAGATCGTCGACGAGACGCGCAAGTCCTTCCACATGGCCGATGAGGTGGCGAATGGCCTGCTTGTCGAGCGGAAAGACGTCATCGGCAATGCCGTGTAAACGGCCTTGCAGGATGGTCAGCGGGGTGCGCAGCTCGTGGGCTACCGCCATGGTGTTGAACTTCAACCGGCGCTCCATCATCTGAAGCTCCTGCGTCAAAGTCTCGAAACTGTCGACCAGAAATCCGACTTCGGCGATGCGGCTCGCCTTGATCTTTGCGCCTCCGCTGAAGTCGCCGGTCGCCATGCGCCGCGCCGCGTCGGCAAGTTCGCCGAGAGGTGCTGCAATGCGCCGGGAGATGAAATAACCAAGCAAGCTGCACAGGAAGACACCGAGCAATCCGAAGAGGAACACCGATTTGAGAAGTTCGCTATCTGCCTGGTCCTCCAGGCCCGGTAAAACCTCGATAAGGGCCTGAAGCTGGCTCTGATCCGGCATCACGCCCCGGTCAATATCCGAGAAAGCCTTGGCGGCATCAGGCGACAGTTGGGCAAGGATGCGCTCCTCAATGGTGTCCGAATACCAGGAAACGCCGAAATAGACCAACGCAACCGCAAAGATGAGCATTGTGGTGATTGTGATCGCCGTCATCGTGCGCAGGCGGAGCCGCCGGAACCTCATGATGTCTGCTCCCTGGCAAGCCGGTAGCCGATGCTGCGCACCGACACCAGATAACCGCCAGCACCGTGATCCGTCAGTTTTTTACGCAGATTGGCGATGTGCGTATCGACCGTGCGTGCCAGCGCATCGCTTTCCGGCAGGCAGGCATCCAGAAGATCGGCGCGCTGAAAGGCATAGGTGGGGCGACGCGTCATATGGGCAAGAATTCTGAATTCGCTGAGCGTCAACGGCAGAACGGTTCGTCCCGCATCGCTGCAAACAGCCGCGATGTAAGCTTCGGTATCTATTTCGATGGCGCCGAAACGCAGGATCCCTCCGCCAGTTGGCTGACGCGAGCGTTTTAGAACGGCATTCACCCGGGCGACCATTTCCTGCGGGTTGAAAGGTTTGACGATGTAGTCGTCGGCACCCAGGCGCAGACCGGTCAGCTTGTCCATATCTTCGGCAAGGGCGGTGACCATGATGATCGGTGTATCACGCTCCCGCCGTATGCGTGTCAGCACATCGATGCCATCGAGCTTCGGTAGCCCGATGTCGAGAAGAATGAGATCCGGCCGCAGCATGGAGAAATGCGTCATGGCCGTCTCGCCATCCCCGGCTCTAACGGTTCTGTATCCGTCACGAATGAGATAGGCGTCCAGAATCTGCATGATGTCGGGGTCGTCTTCGACGATGAGAATGAGACCTTTGTCCATGCTGACCTTACGAACTTACTGATATTACCGCTTTATTGCCGGGACGCTAAGCCGACGCAAAGCGCCGGGCAAGAGCTGTCGCCCGAGATAGATGCTGCAGGCACGCTTTTCCTCTCAGTCTTGAGACTTCCTCCGCAGAACCTTGACATTTCTACGGAAGAAAGCTGGCCATGCACCAGTATCTCTCCCATAAGACCGAACAGAAATGGCCAGGCCGGCCCGAAAAACCGAAGTTCCGCTTTGCCGTCATCCCCACGGCGCGCCAGACTTTCGCATGGGTTTCCGGCAGCCCATCCCTGCTCGCGCTTTCGACCACGCTTGCAATGATGGTCTTCTTCACTGTCAGGCCGGATATCGATCTTGACGCCAGTCGCTGGTTCTGGACAGATGGTTTTCGTCTTGGCGAGGATCAATTCTTGATTTCCGTCCGCGATCTGAACCGCGCACTTCCCGCCATTTTATTGTCCACGCTTGTCTGCCTGCTCCTTGCAACGCCATTTGTGTCCGGCGTGCGGCGTGCCATCCGCCCTCACAAACTGCTACTTGTTCTCACCTTTTATGCGCTTGGGCCGGGTGCGACCGTGCATGTGCTGAAAAACCTGTTCGGACGTGCCAGACCGCGGCATATCAGTGAATTCGGGGCGGATTTGTTTTTTACGCCCGTTCTTTCCCTCGATGGCAGCTGTTCGCGCAACTGCTCCTTTCCATCCGGCGAAAGCGCGTCCGCAATCGCCCTGCTAGCGTTCATCATCTTCCTGCCGGAAAAATTCCGCCTGAGTGCCACGGCGATCTTGATGCCGTTCATCGTGCTTTGCTCCCTAAACAGGGCAGCTATGGGCGCACATTTTCTCTCCGATGTCCTGATTGCATGGCCACTGATGCTCGCCGTGTTCCTCTCACTGCATCGGCTGTTCACGAAGCATGCGGACACAATCGACACTGTGCTTCTGCGCTAATTCATGGGAATACGGCATAGCGCCGAACAAAGGTCATGCCCCGAGCAATAAATTTGTGTCCGGGGTTCGTCCGCCGCCTGCTCAAATCGCACATGCCCGTGCCTGTGGTCTGGTACGGGCATGTGCAGACGAGGACTGCCTTATTTCACCTGCGCGACGACCAGCTTGCCATCCGCACGTTCGGCGATGAACTCGATGTTCGCGCCTTCCTTGAGCTTGGCGAGCAGGGCATCGTCCTTGACGCGGAACACCATCGTCATGGCGGGCATGTCGAGGTTCTTCAGTTCCTCATGAATGATGGTGACTTTCTTGGCGGTAGCGTCGACCTTCTTCACCGTACCCTTGGTGAATTCCTGTGCGAATGCGCCAAAGGGGGCTGTAAGCAACAAAGCGGCTGCAAGGGTAATTTTAACGATCGTCTTCATGGTCAGATTCCTTTTTTCGATTGGTTACTTGGCCGAAACTTTGAGATCGCCGCGCATGCCGGCCTCGTAATGTCCGGGCTTCAGGCAGGCGAATTCGAACATGCCGTCATTGGTGAATTTCCAGATAATTTCGCCGCTTTCGCCCGGCGCAAGGCTGATTGCGTTCGGATTGTCGTGTTCCATCTCCGGGGCCTTTGCCATGGCGGCCTTGTGCTCCAGATTTGCGCTCTGTTCGTCGAGAATGAATTCATGGTCCAGCTCGCCGACATTCTTCACGGCAAAGCGAACGGTCTTGCCCTTCTTGAATTCGAACTTGGCGGGCGTGAACAGCATCTTGCCATCAGGCGTTTCCTTCATGGTGACCTGTATGGTCTGGGTTACCTTGGATTTGTCGCCGGGTTCGCCAATCGCCATCGCTTCATGGCCGCCGCCGTGGGTGCCCGATGCGAAGGCGGGTGTGGCAAGAGCGGTGAGAAGCAGTGCAAGTTTCAGTCTGGTCATCGAATTTTTCCTTGGTTCTGGTGGGGATATGGTCTGCACGATCAGCCGTGTTTCATTGGTTTCGGCGTGATCTGTGTTTTCGGATCATTGGTCTTTTCGGTATCCGGCACGTCGCCGGTCCATTCCCAGGCCTGGGTACCGGGCGGGTTTTGGTACCAGCCGGGATCTGAGTAATCGCCCGCGGAGATGCCTTCGCGGACCTTCACCACGGAGAACATGCCGCCCATTTCGATGGGGCCGTGCGGACCCCAGCCGGTCATCATGGGAACGGTGTTCTCAGGGATTTCCATCTCCATCGCGCCCATATCGGCCATGCCGGCTGTACCCATCGGCATGTATTCCGGCCGCACCTTTCGGATCTTTTCGGTGACGGTCTTCTTGTCGACGCCGATGAAGGTCGGGACATCGTGTCCCATCGCATTCATCGTGTGGTGCGACTTGTGGCAATGGATCGCCCAGTCGCCGACATATTTGGCGTCGAATTCATAGGCCCGCATCGCGCCGACGGGTATGTCGATGCTGACCTCCGGCCACCGGGCCTCGGGCCGCACCCAGCCGCCATCCGTGCACGTCACCTCGAAATCATAACCGTGCATGTGGATCGGGTGGTTGGTCATGGTCAGGTTGCCGACCCTGACACGCACCCGGTCGTCCTTGGAGACCACCAGCGGATCGATGCCCGGAAATACCCGGCTGTTCCATGACCACAGATTGAAGTCCGTCATGGTCATGATTTTCGGAACGTAGGAGCCGGGATTGATGTCGAAGGCGTTGATCAGGAACACGAAGTCGCGATCAACAGGCATGAAGGTCGGGTCCTTTGGATGGACCACGAAAAAGCCCATCATGCCCATCGCCATCTGCACCATCTCGTCTGAATGCGGGTGGTACATGAAAGTGCCGGACTTCACGAGATCGAACTCGTAGACGAAGGTCTTGCCAACGGGGATATGCGGTTGTGACAGGCCGCCGACACCGTCCATGCCTGATGGCAGGATCATGCCGTGCCAGTGGACCGTTGTATGTTCCGGCAGCTTGTTGGTCACGAAAATCCGCACCCGGTCGCCTTCTACGGCCTCGATGGTCGGGCCGGGTGACTGGCCGTTATAGCCCCAGAGGCGGGCGGTCATGCCCTCCGCCATCTCGCGTTCCACCGGCTCGGCGACAAGGTGGAATTCCTTGACGCCATTGTTCATCCGGAAGGGCAGGGTCCAGCCGTTGAGGGTGACGACTGGATTGTAATCGGGACCGGTAGTGGGCTTGACGGGGGCTTGCGTCGCTGCCGTTTCCATCACGGCCGCTTCCGGCAGGCTGCTATTCGATGTCTTTGCCCAGGCCGCCGTGGAGACCATTGCGGCGCCGACGCCCAGAAAGTTTCTTCTATTGAACATGGTCGTTTCCTTTCTCAGTGTCCGCCACCGCTGCCGCCACCAGTGGCGGCAACTTCGGTCTCCGCGCCTGCCGTACCCGCGCCACCGCCGTAGATGGCGGGCGCAAGGCCGGCTTCCGCGAGCCAGAAGTCACGTTTGGCATTGATGGCGAGCAGGTTCGAATTGACCTTTTCGCGGCTGTCGGCGAGCAGTTCGAAGGTGTTGGTGAGCATGCCGTTATAGGTCAGCAGCGACTCCTCCTCGATCTTGGTCCGCAGCGGCACCACGCTGTTGCGATAGTGCCGGGCGATGTCGTAGTTCGAGCGATAGGCCTGATAGGCGGAGCGGGCTTCGGAGCGGATATTGACCGCTTTTTCGGCCAGCAGGTTTGCTGCGCGCATATAGGCGAGTTCGGATTCCCGCATTCTTGCCCGACCGGAATCGAAGATCGGAATGACGAATTCCAGCTCGGCATTGCCCGTCGTCTGTTTGTGTTTTTCGCCGTCTTCAAGTTCGCGTTCGGTCTCGAAGCCGGAACGAAGTTCTAGATCGGTGACGTATCGGGTGGCTTCTGTGAGTTTGAACGACCGGGCGGTCGATTCCAGATCGAGCTTCGCCATCTGCAAATCCACCCGGCGCTGCAGCGCCTCAGCCTCGATCATCTCACGTTTGGCCAGATCCTTTGGAAGCTGGGGCAGGCGGTTGGGGATGGAGTAGTCTATGTCCGCGCCCCACAGGCCCATCAGCCTTGTCAGTTCCTCCTTCGCAAGCCGGGCTTCAAGCCGCGCCTTGGCGATCTGGCCGGTCAGTTCGGCATAGAAGACCTGCTCGCGAGCCTGGCCTTCCTTGTTCAGCGAGCCTGCTTCGCCAAGCTTCCTCGCAAGTTCCGAGGCGGCATCCGCGGCTGTCTGGGCCTGCGCCAGCTGGCCGACATTTTCCCAGGCAGCAACCGCCGTGATCCAGGCGCGGCGGGTATCTGCCGCCAATTGCAACGTCTTCAGCGCGGCTGCGAGCTGCGCCTTTCGGAAGCCGGTATCGGCAATCTCGACATTCTGTTTGAGCGTGGCCAGTGCCAGAATATTGGTGACGATCACACCCTCGATCGCCTTGTAGGCCCGGAGCCCCGGAGTGCCGATCCCCGTCAATCCGATGCCGACCCTCGGATTGACCAGCATGGTCGATTGCCAGGCGGTTGCGGCCGATTCACCCAGATCGGCATAGGCCGCCTGAAGGCCCTTGTTGTTGAGGAGCGCGACCTGAACCGCCGTCTCGACATCGATTGTTTTCGCTGACATCAGCGATTTGACGCGGGTTGCGGTTGCCTGCGCCTCGGCCCGGTTCTGTATCCAGACAGTCTGCTTTCCTGTCGCCTCGGTCGCCCTGGCCGAAACGGTGGTGAAGCCTGCGTTCTTCGAGGTGTAGTCGGTGGCCGTGACGCAGCCGCCAAGAACGAGCGGGACGGAAAGGACGGCCGTGAGTTTGATCACGCGTAGCGTCATGATGCGTCTCCTTTCGGAGCCTGCGCATCGTTCTGGTTTCGCCAGGGCTTCGGGTCCACCGGCGCACGGTGCGAATAACCTGCGACCGGTGTCTGATAACGCAGAGGGGTGACGCCGAGTGACGGGTTTGCCGCGTCTTCATACGAGGCGGCCTCGTTCATCGAGGATGTGGCTGTGCAGCCGCCCAGCAAAAGGGGCGCTGCAACCACGATGTAGATAGGGTTCATGGTAATTTCCGAACAGGAGATGCAACGGCGCGACTGCGCTAAAGCCGTTCACGCACGATCATTGCCCGAGAGGCGGGCTTTGCCTGTTCAGATATTCGGTGGACGGTGAAGCAGCGGGATCTGGCCCACGGTCTTGCTGTCGTCAAGGAAGGAACGGATGGAATTGACGACTGGTACGCCAAGGGCGTCATGCGCAATCAGTACCGCCATGCCGAGACAGAAATCGTTGCAGCATTCCGGCTTCACGGGCTTTTTGACGCCGCTGTCGTGGTCTGCCGTATCCATATTATGGTGGTCGCTGGACATCATGGCCGAACCGCCATGGTCCATCATCGCGCCATGATCCATCATCATGGCGGATTGGGTGGTCTGCATTTCCGCGGTATCGGGGCCATGCATTGCGGCATTGACGGTGGAAACGCTGTATCCCGCCAGTGACAATATCATCACCAGTCGAAACAGCAGTGCCGTCAATTTCGATGTTCGCAACATCCCACGCATGCCCTGTAGAAGAGCCGCAGTCCTGAAGTTTGTCAATGGATATCGCTCATAACCATCAATAAATAGCACGCCTGCCGGTTCTTAAACCTTACACTGTCTCCATAAAGGCATCGTCGAGAATGAGGAGTTTACGTGCCTGCATGCGGGCATATTCCTCGTAAAAGCCCTGGGAGATCCAGAGAGCGGAACGCCCCTTCCGTCCGCTCCAGCCGATGCCGCCGATCAGTTCGGCCGCGCCAAGCTTGCGCCTGACATGGATTCGGGAAAGGGAGAGCGATGCCGCCAGTTGCGATGCTGTTTTCACATCCGTCAGGTGTCTGCCCTGTTCTGTCGGCTTTTCCCAGTCGATCCCGGCGATCAGGCGGTCCATCAGCAGCCCGCCCGCGTCGAACCAGTTGAAGATGATGGAAAGCGGGCCCGGGCAACGCACTTCCGGATTAGAAAGCAGCGCCGGCGCCACGCGGGGATGGATGTGTGCGAGCATGGTTTCGGACCGCTCGATGAACTGAGAGGCCCTGAACCCCTCATCGATGAGGTCCAGCGCCTGAAAATGCACGTCGTACCATTGGGCAAGCATCGCCAGCGTGGAAGGTGAAGGCACCACGCCATCGGCCGGCTTTTCGCCGGCTTGGTGCGCCGGTCTAGTCAGGCCGCGTTTCAGCGCCTCTTTGAAGAAGGCATAGGCGACATCATGGCTTGCAAGGCCGTGTTGGAGCGCGAGTTGGCCGAAATCTTCCCGCGTCAGGGCGGGTTCGTCCGTTCCGGTCTTGCGCTTTTGAAAATAGAGCGCCAACAGCGCGTGGCAAAGAAGCCGGCTCTGGCGCGTGGCGAAAAGCGCGGTTATGTCGGGCGAACCTTCGTAGAGGGTGATGAAACTTCCCGCCAGCAGCCGTAGTGCTGCCGCGAAAGCACCCGTTTGAAGCAACCGGTCGATTTCGCTGGGTGGTAGCCTGCGGCCAACGGCGGAGGCGTCCGGCAACCCGGAGATCGCGAAATCGAAAAAATTGGTCATGGGCAGCGCTCCTCGAATTGCCGGCACCACCCTCCTTGCGGAGTGTAATGAGGATTGGATGATCCATCGGCCTTACAGGGGTCGGGATGAGGCGTCTTCTCATTGCGCGCAGAGGTGACACTTTTAGGCCGTCGGCATGCCCGTGGCGCGGGCTTCGCCGGGCGTCATGCCATAGGTGCTGCTGAACACCCGGTAAAAGGTTGGAAGACTGTCGAAGCCGCAGCCGTACGCGACCTGCGTGATTGGCAGGGCGGGAGATTCCAGCAGCAGGCGTCGCGCTTCCTCGATCCGCATGGAGGCGAGCGTGCGGGAAAAAGACAGCTCTGCGCCTTCGAAAACGACGTGCAGTTGCCGAAGCGAAATGCCCAGTTCCTTTGCCACTGCGGCAGGCGTGAGGTTCTGCCAGGACTTTTTGCGCATCATGATGTCCTGGGCCGCATAACAAAGCCCGGTGCGGAGTGCGGCGCGCACTTCCGGCATTGCAGGCGAAAGCCGTCCACGCGCCGTCATGGCTAATCGGGCGATATGTGTCACATCGCGCACGGGATCGATGAGCCTGCCGCGTTCGGCGTTCAGCGCGTTGAAGAGCGCCCGGAACGGCCGGGAGAAGGCGGTCTTGTCGGCGTAACGCGTGGCGAACAGGTCATCGGCCGGTCGGCCAAGCATGACTTCGTCGTCGACAGGGATCTTGAGCATCTTGTAGTGAAAATCCGCCTCACCGCCGGGTATCGCGTCATAGGGCAAGTCCGAATAGTTGATGGTGAAATCACCACCGCAAACGGCATGGATCCTGTCTCGACCGGCATGCAGCAACCCCGAACCCTTCACCTGCAAGCCAATGCAGAGGCTGTCGCCGGCAATGCGGGCAATATCGGCTTCCGTGCGGTTGACCCGGTAAGAGGAAGCGCGCATTTCGCTTACGACGGCGCCTGCAACAGAGCGCGCCTGAAACGACCCGCTGAAGGTCTGGCGGCGATCCGGCGCAAGCTCGATCGTTACGCCAAACAGGCTTTTGCCGCGCACTTCGCGCCATTGGTCGAAGCGGTGCTCGGGCTGAAAATCCTCGGTTGCGAAACGGATGATGGTGTTCGTGGCTTGCTCCCCCCAGATGAGCCATGTCCCCCCGGCTTATTGTTCGGTTGCGCCAAACCCAAGATGGACGAGCGGATAGGGACGTCCCTGCCCGTCGAGGTCGGAGCGTCCCGTCGGCTTGAAACCGAGCCGGCGATAAAAGCCCATGGCCTGCGTATTCTGTTCGTTGACATCGGTGGTCAGCGCGGGGTGTGTGGCAAGTGCTGCCTGCACGAGCGCCTTGCCGATGCCTCTGCCGTGATAATCCGGATCGATGAAAAGCGCTTCCATGTGCCCTTCATGCAGAAACATGAACCCGAGAGGCTTATCCGACGCATCAACGGCGAGCGTCAAAGCGGCCTCGGGAAGAAAAGCCGTCACTTCTTCCTCGATTGCGGCGCGATCCGCTCTGTGAAGAAAATCATGGGTAGCGTCTACGGCCTTACACCATATTTCAAGGATGCGGGCCGTGTCGCGAGCGTTGGCGGGACGAAATGTGATCATGCCTCACCCATAGCAATTGCGGCGTTTTTGCGCCATGGGTCTCTTTCGCAAGGCGTTTTCCCATTCGCTAAATCCCCGCAGCCAAACGCCGCAGTCTTATCCCGCATATTTCTTCGATCTCCGGTGCCTGACGTTTTTCTCGAAAAAAGTCCTTGCAAAAGGGTCCGATAAAAAAATAGATAAAAATAAGTTCTATCTATTTATTTGAAGGGAAGATCGCCGGATGAATCAGATTATCACGGAAATTGAACAAAATCAGGCGCAGATTCCCTCAATCAAAGCGGATCCTTCACTCGAAGAAGCAAAAATTATCTATAATTTACCATTTAATGACCTCCTGTTCCGGGCACAGCAGGTGCATCGTCGCCATTTCGATGCCAACGCCATCCAGATGAGCCGGCTTTTATCGATCAAGACCGGCGGCTGCCCGGAGGATTGTGGTTATTGCAGCCAGTCCGCCCGCAATCCAACAGGTCTGAAGGCTTCCAAACTCATGGAGGTGGAGCGAGTGCTGGCAGAGGCGCGCAAGGCGAAAGAGGGCGGGGCGACGCGCTATTGCATGGGAGCGGCGTGGCGCAACCCTAAGGAGCGCGACATGGAGGCGGTGGTGGCCATGGTCGAAGGCGTCAAGGCGCTCGGCATGGAAACCTGCATGACACTCGGCATGCTGACGCCGGAACAATCCGAACGTCTCGCTCACGCCGGGCTAGATTACTACAATCACAATGTCGATACGTCGGAGCGGTTCTATTCGGAGATCATCACCACCCGCACCTTCGAGGATCGGCTGGAAACGCTCGCCAATGTTCGTGATGCCGGCATGAAGGTCTGCGCCGGCGGCATTCTCGGCATGGGAGAAACGGTCGAGGACCGTATTTCCATGCTGGTAACCCTTGCCAATCTGCCGGTTCCGCCGGAAAGCGTGCCGATCAACATGCTGATCCCGATCCCCGGCTCGAAGCTTGCCAAGGCCGCTCCGGTTGATCCGATCGACTTCGTCCGCACCATTGCGCTTGCGCGCATCCTCATGCCCCGTTCGCATGTGAGGCTTTCCGCCGGACGTACCGAAATGAGTGATGAGACGCAGGCGCTCTGTTTT
This sequence comes from Agrobacterium sp. 16-2014-1-2a, assembly GCF_053522705.1. Taxonomy (NCBI): domain Bacteria; kingdom Pseudomonadati; phylum Pseudomonadota; class Alphaproteobacteria; order Hyphomicrobiales; family Rhizobiaceae; genus Agrobacterium; species Agrobacterium sp. 16-2014-1-2a. The sequence goes on along the minus strand of NZ_JBNWBX010000013.1, from coordinate 41,538 downwards.
CTGGCCGGGGCGAATTCCATCTTCGTCGGCGAGACGCTGCTGACGGCGGATAATCCGGGGGAAGATCACGATACGGCGCTGTTCCGGCGACTGGGCCTGAAGCCGATGGCGTTGCAAACGGCGGAAGCGGGAGAGACCCGGTGAATTCGTCGGCGCTCTCCGCCTATGAGCTGAAGCTTGCCGGTCTGCACCGCAAGTCGCGCCTGCGGGCGCTAGCGCCCCGGCAGGGTATCGACTTCACCTCCAACGACTATCTCGGGCTTGCCGATGCACCCCGGCTGAAGGCGGCGATCACTGACGCAATCGAGAGGGGCGTGCCTGTGGGTGCAGGTGGTTCGCGGCTGCTTCGTGGCAACCATCCCGAACATGAGGCGCTTGAAACGGAGGCGGCGGTATTTTTCGGCGCTGAGAGGGCGATCTATTTCGGTAGCGGATTTGCCGCCAATGCCGCACTTTTTTCCGCACTGCCGCTACGGGACGACCTCGTTCTCTACGATGCGCTGATCCATGCCAGCGTGCATGACGGCATTGCCGCCGGCAAGGCGAAGGCGGTCGCTGTGCCGCATAATCAGGTTGAGGCATTCGAACGGGAAATAAACCGATGGCGGCAGGCGGGCGGCAAAGGTCGCCCGTGGATCGCGGTGGAGAGCCTCTATTCCATGGATGGTGACCGGGCGCCGGTTGCGGCCCTTGCCGACCTCGCCGGGCGACATGGCGGCTTTCTCGTCGTCGATGAGGCGCATGCCACCGGCGTGTTCGGGCCGGGCGGGCGCGGCCTGGCCGCTGAACTGGAAGGTCGGGGTAATGTCTTGGCGCTGCACACCTGCGGCAAGGCGCTTGGTCTTTCTGGCGCGCTTATCAGTCTGCCTGCGGTTCTTGCCGATTACCTCACCAACCGCGCCCGCGGTTTCATCTATTCGACCGCGCCGTCACCGCTGATGGCGGCGGCTGTGCGGGAGGCCTTGCGGATCGTCGCCGACGAGCCCTGGCGGCGCATCCGTCTGGAAGAACTGATAAATTTGGCCAGCGAACAATTACGATCCCGGCTGGGCGTGACGCCCGGCGGCTCGCAGATATTGCCGGTGATGATTGGTGACAATGCGCGTGCACTGAAGATCGCCACGCGTATGCGAGACGGCGGCTTCGACGTGCGCGCTATCCGCCCGCCAACGGTGCCGGAAGGCACGGCACGCCTGCGCATATCCATTACGCTCAATGTCGAGGAAAGCCAGATCGCCGATATGGTCGGGCTGCTCGCCCTCGCCATGGAGGAGGAACGATGAGCCTCCGTTTCATCGTCTCGGGCACCGATACGGGTATCGGTAAGACGGTTTTTTCTGCGGCGCTTACTTACGCATTGCAAGCCCATTACTGGAAGCCGGTGCAATCCGGGCTCGAGGAAGAGACCGACAGCGAGGTGGTGGAGCGGATGGGTGGCGTGCCGCGCACGCGCATCCTGCCGGAGGCCTATCGCCTGAAAATGCCGGCCTCACCGCATCTTTCGGCCCGCTTCGACAATGTCACGATCGAGCCCGAGCTTTTGCTGCCGCCGGAAACGGATGGGCCGCTGGTGATCGAAGGGGCGGGCGGTCTGCTGGTGCCGCTGACCGACACATTGCTGTTTGTCGATATTTTCGCCCGCTGGCGAATTCCGCTGATCCTGTGCGCCAGAACCTCACTCGGCACCATCAACCACACGCTGCTGTCGCTCGAGGCGCTGCGGCTGAGAGCCATTCCGGTGCACGGCGTGGTCTTCATCGGTGATGAGAACCGGGAAATTCAGCGCATTATCGCCGATATCGGCCGAGTTCGCTCGCTTGGCCGCTTGCCTCGCATACCGGAGATGACTGCCGAGACGCTGCACCATGCATTCGCTCAACAATTCGATCTCGCTGATTTCCTGGAGGTGCCGGCATGAGTCGTTCCCGCGTCTGGCATCCTTTCACCCAGCACGGGCTGGAACCGCCGATGAAACGCATCGTCTCGGCGGAGGGCGCCTATCTGGTCGATGAGGATGGCCAGCGGTTGTTCGATGCAATTTCATCCTGGTGGGTCATCACTCACGGCCACCGGCACCCGGCAATCATGTCCGCCATCCGCGCAGCGACCGAGACCTTCGACCAGATCATTTTCGCCGAGTTTTCGCACGAGCCGGCCGAAACGCTGGCCAAAGGGCTGATCGAACTCGCGCCTGCCGGCTTGGAACATGTGTTTTATTCCGATAGCGGTTCGACCTCGGTGGAAGTGGCGCTGAAAATGGCGCTCGGTTATTTTCACAATTGCGGTGAAAAGCGAGATCGCATCGTGGTCATGGAGCACGGCTACCACGGTGATACGATCGGCGCCATGTCGACGGGCGAACGCGGCGTGTTCAATGCTGCGTATGAACCACTGCTATTCGGCGTCGACCGACTTGCTTTTCCGGAAGCGGATTGTGAGCAGGAGACGCTCGACATGTTCGAGAGCTTTTGTCGTTTGGGCCGAGTCGCCGCCTTGCTGATCGAGCCGCTTGCTCTAGGTGCCGGTGGCATGAAGATTTACCGCGCGGACGTTCTCGCCGGACTGAAACAAATTGCCGAACGCTACGGTTGCCTTGTCATCGCCGACGAGGTGATGACGGGCTGGGGCCGGACAGGAACCATGTTCGCCTGCGAGCAGGCGGGAGTTTCACCGGATATTCTGTGCACCTCCAAGGGGCTGACCGGCGGCTCCCTGCCGTTGGCAGCGACCTTGTGCAGTGGCGAAATCTTCGACGTGCACTTCTCGACCGATCGCCGCAAGACCTTTTTCCATTCGAGTTCCTACACCGCCAATCCGATTGCCTGCGCTGCCGCTGTCGCCAATCTGCAGGTTTGGCGGGATGAGCCAGTGGTGCAGCGCATCGGTCAACTGCAAGAAGTGCTGCGCGACAATCTCGGGAGATTTGCGGATGACAGGCGCTTCACCAACATACGCCAGATTGGAACCATCGCAGCGATTGACCTCGTCGTGCCCTCCGGCGGTTATCTCGCGGAGGCGGGGCCACGCATGCGGCAATTGTTCCGCGAGCGCGGGCTCATCATCCGCCCGCTCGGCAATGTGCTCTATCTGATGCCGCCCTATTGTTCGACGGCGCAAGACCTCACCCGTGCCTTCGACGCCATGGACGAAGTGGCCTCGATCGTGACTGAAGCCGCTCCGGGGGAACCCGGCGCGGCCGCGATCAAAAACCGTCTCCGAAAGGCCTGACAATGCAGACCCGTTCTTCCCGCATGGCTGGCTTCGGGCATGCCGTGCCAGTGCGATGTGTCCGCAACGCGGAGATTGAGACGCGTCTTGGGCTGGAGGCTGGCTGGATAGAGCGTCGGACGGGGATACGCACACGTTATTGGGCGCAAGAGGGCGAGACGCTGAGCGGCCTTGCCGAAAAAGCCGGCCGCATGGCACTGGAAAACGCGAAAATTGGCGCCGAGGATATCGCACTGACATTGCTTGCGACCTCCACACCAGACCATCTTTTGCCGCCTTCGGCCCCGCTGCTTGCGCACCAGTTGGGCCTCACACAATCCGGGGCGATCGATCTTGCCGGGGCCTGTTCCGGTTTTCTCTATGCGCTCACTCTTGCGGATGGTTTTGTCCGCACCCACGGCCGCGCGGTGCTGGTTGTTGCCGCCAATATCTTAAGCCGTCGTATCAATCCGGCGGAAAGGGCAACTGCGGTTCTGTTCGCCGATGCTGCCGGCGCCGTCGTGCTTGTCCCCTGCCGGGATGCGCAGCGCGGCTTTTTGTCTGCCGATCTCGTTTCGGATGGGAGCGGTTACGACCTGATCCAGATCGCGGCGGGCGGCAGCAGCCAGCCTTTTTCCAATGATACAGAGGCTGAAGATACCCTGATGACGATGCGGGACGGCCGCGAAGTCTTTTCCCGTGCGGTCGCCGCGATGACGCAGACCTCACAGCGCGCTCTGCAACGCGCAGAAATGACGGCCACCGATATCCAGCGGTTCGTGCCGCATCAGGCCAATGCCCGCATGTTCGATGCCGTCTGCGGCAATATCGGCATCGACCGGCAAAAGACGGTACGTACAGTCGAAACCTTCGGCAACTCTTCTGCCGCCACTATTCCGCTTTCGCTTTCCGTTTCCAATGCTGAGCGGCCCATCACGGAGGGTGAAACGCTGTTATTGACGGCGGCAGGGGCGGGGATGACTGGGGGGGCGGTGGTGTATCGAGGCTAGGCCAGCTGGATACGGAAATGTCTGAGTCGGATCGAGCCGCGCGCACAACGTTGGCAGATATAGGCAGAGCGCGGTGATGCAGCTCAAGTGCTCGAAACAGTTTGATTTTGTTTGGAGAAATTTGGCTGGGGAACCTGGACTCGAACCAAGATTAACGGAGTCAGAGTCCGTCGTTCTACCATTGAACTATTCCCCAAAAGCCTGAAGCGGGTTACCGCGTTCGCTTTGGTGGGTCGTCATATAGATGATTTCTTGCGAGGCGCAAGTCGAAAAAATCGAAAAATGCGTTTTCGTCGCTCTTTTGCGTCTGTCTCCTGCGTCAGAGCCGCGCACGGGTGGAGCGTGGGGTGGAGAGCAGAAGGCTGGTCTCGCTGCCGGTAATGCCAGGGACAAGGCGGATACGGCGGAGCACCGCGTCGAAATCGCTGAGAGTGGCGGCGTTAAGTTCTACGATCAGGTCCCAGCGGCCGTTCGTGCTGTGAATTTCGGATATTTCCGGGAAACCGCCGAGCGTGCGGATGACGCGGTCCGTCACATGGCCTTCAATCTCGATCATCATGATGCCGCGGATCGCCGCCTCCACCGCATCGGCACGCAGGATGACGGTGTAACCGATGATAGTGCCGTCATTTTCCATTTTTTCGATGCGTGAGCGTACCGTTGCGCGCGAGGTTTCCGTCTCGATCGCCAGATCGGAAATGCTGCGTCTGCCGTTATGCCTCAAAAGGGTCACGAGCCGTTCGTCGAGATCATCCATTGGTAGCCATTCTGATAAATAGATTTGACCAAATCGATAGCCTATTTCGATAATATTGCCAATATTTGATGTTCATTCCGCCATGTCTGTGTGGTTTAGTGAGGTTATCGGTTTATAAAAGCGAGGGCTCAAATGGATATCAGGCTGATCGGTGCGCCGTTGCAAATCGGAGCCGGGCAATTGGGGTGTGAGATGGGGCCGAGTGCGTATCGCATCGCCGGTCTCACGCGGGCGCTCGAAGATCTGGGCCATCGGGTGGTCGATACCGGCAATGTGACGCCGGCGCCGCTGAGGGAGTTTAGCCACCCCAATCCGGCGGTGCATCATCTCGCTGAGACGGTGGCCTGGACCGAGGCGCTGACGGAGGCCGCCTATCGCGAAAGTGCTGCCGCCGTGCCGATCTTTCTTGGCGGCGACCACGCAATTTCCGCGGGAACCGTCGCCGGCATGGCGCGGCGGGTGGCGGAGAGTGGCCGGCCGTTTTTCGTGCTCTGGCTCGATGCCCATACTGATTACCACACGCTTGAAACGACGCGCAGTGGCAACCTGCATGGCACGCCGGTCGCCTATTTCAGTGGTCGCGACGGATTTTCGGGTTACTTCCCCCCGCTCTCCCATGCAGTTCCTGAGGAAAATATCGGCATGATCGGCATCCGCAGCGTCGATCCGGCCGAGAGAGCCGCACTGGAAGACAGCGGCATCACCGTTCACGACATGCGCTCGATAGACGAGCATGGTGTCGCGGTTCTGCTGCGCGCGTTCCTTGCGCGGGTGCAGGCGGCAAACGGCCTGTTGCATGTCAGTCTCGATGTCGATTTCCTGGAACCGTCGATCGCGCCTGCGGTCGGCACCACTGTTCCGGGTGGGGCGACGTTCCGTGAGGCGCATCTGGTGATGGAGATGCTGCATGATAGCGGGCTTGTGTGCAGTCTCGATCTCGTGGAGCTTAACCCGTTTCTTGATGAGCGCGGCAGGACGGCGACGCTGATGGTCGACCTGGCTGCCAGCCTGATGGGCAAGCGGGTTATGGACCGCCCGACGCGGGCCGGCTGAGGGGGATGATGCAATGACGATTATACCGAACCTTAATATCGTACCTTTCGTCAGCGTCGATCATATGATGAAACTCGTGCTGCGCGTGGGGATCGATACGTTTCTGCGCGAGCTGGCCGACGTGGTGGAAGAGGATTTCCGCCGCTGGGAAAGTTTCGACAAGACGCCGCGCATCGCATCGCATTCCCAAGAGGGCGTTATCGAGCTGATGCCGACCAGTGATGGAACGCTGTATGGCTTCAAATATGTGAACGGCCATCCGAAAAACATGAAGGAGGGCCGCCAGACGGTGACTGCTTTTGGGGTGCTTTCCGATGTCGGCAACGGCTATCCGCTGCTCCTGTCCGAAATGACCATTCTGACGGCGCTGCGCACCGCTGCTACTTCGGCTGTCGCTGCAAAACACCTAGCCCGCAAAAATGCCCGCTCGATGGCCATCATCGGCAATGGCGCGCAGAGCGAGTTCCAGGCGCGGGCCTTCAAGGCCATTCTCGGCATCGACACGGTGCGGCTTTTCGATATCGACCGGACCGCCAGTGAAAAATGCGCCCGCAATCTTGCCGGGCAGGGCTTTACCATCGAAATTTGCGATAGTGCGCAGAGCGCAGTGGAGGGTGCAGATATCATCACCACCGTCACGGCTGACAAGCAATATGCGACAATCCTGACCGACAACATGGTTGGTCCCGGCATTCACATCAATGCCGTCGGCGGCGATTGTCCCGGCAAGACGGAACTGCACCGGGACATTCTGCTGCGGTCGGACATTTTTGTCGAATACCCACCGCAGACGCGCATCGAAGGTGAAATCCAGCAATTGCCCGAAGACTACCCCGTCACTGAGCTATGGCAGGTCATATCGGGTGAAAAGCACGGGCGGGTAAACGACAGGCAGATCACGCTGTTCGACAGCGTCGGTTTCGCGACCGAGGATTTTTCGGCGCTGCGTTATGTGCGCTCGAAACTGGCCGCCACCGGGCTTTATACGGAGCTGGATTTGCTGGCCGATCCGGATGAGCCGCGCGACCTGTTTGGAATGCTTCTGCGTTGCGAGGCGGCTCTCGCCTGAGAGGACGTTCAACGGGAATGACGTCAGTCAGCCCGCCTGCGTTCCCTGCGGGCAACGGCATGTTCCCGCCAGATGGTAAAGAGACCGGCGGCGATCACGATTGCAGCACCCAGAACCATGTTGGATGTCACGACCTCGCCATAGATGGTGACGCCGATGATGGAGACGAGCACGAGCTGGTAATAGGAAAACGGCTGCACGGAGGCCGCATCCGCCAGCTCGAATGCCTTGATCAGGCAATAATGGCCGCTCATGCCGGTAATGCACAGCGCCAGCATCCAGCCCCAATCCTGGGGTGCAAGGCTAACCCAATAAAACGGACCCACCAGCGTCAGCGCTGCCGCACCGGCCACGCCGGTATAAAAGAAGCTCGTCATCGCTGAATCGCTCTTGCTGCCAAGGCGGGTCAGGACGCTGTAGAGCGCAAGCATGAAGGCGGCGATGAAAGTGATCAGCAGGCGGTTGTCGAACCCTTCGCCATCAGGTTTCAGAATGACGAGAACGCCGATGAAGCCGACAAAAATGGCGCACCAGCGCCGCCAGCCCACATGTTCGCCAAGCAACGGCACGGACAGTGCGGCGACGATCAGCGGCGCCGAAGCGAGGATGGAGTGGCTGTGCGCCAACCCGACAACGGCGAAGGAGAAAATGGAAAAAACAATCTGTACGGCAAGAAGGACGCCGCGGCTGATCTGCAGCCACGGACGGTTTGCCATGACAGCGCCCCGAATGCCGCCAGAGGACCTTGCAGCCATCAACAAAACGAAGACGGCGAAGGCCCAGTATCGAAGCATGGCGACGAAGACGGGCGGATAAGAACTGCCAAGATGTTTGGATATGCCATCCTGCGCTGCAAAGATCGTGAATGCTATGAGCGCATAAAGATAACCGGTCTTGGGTGATGGCATAAATAAACCACTGTCCGGCTGTTGCCGGCAAAAAGAGGATTCGGCGTGAATAAGGTGAACAGCAGCCATATGGTCTGGCCGTATCTTGTCAGACAACCTTATTTTCCGAATAGCTGCCATGCAAGTCCGAAGACTGCCTCTGCCCGGTCAAGTTCACGGGTGGCGCCGATGCTGGCGAAAGCTCTGCGAATAGCTGTTTTCCTGTCCGCCATGCGTTAACGCACCGCGGACAGGATGTCGGTTACGGAGTGATTTCTGCGTCGATCAGCCGATCGTCACGGCCGCCTTCGAGGTGACGGATTTCAGCGCAGCGTCGGCCAGTTTCAATGCGATCAGCCCATCCTTGATGGAGGGTGACGGAGCCACATTGTTTTCGATGCAATCGATGAAAGCGGTAATTTCCGCCGCGTAGGCCGCCGTATAACGCGTCATGAAGAAATCATGCAGCGGCGGGCGGGTGTAGCCCTCAGCATTGGCGATCTCGATGGAGACCGGCCGCTGGTTCTCGGCCGCAGCCGAACCGAGCGAACCATGCACTTCGATACGCTGGTCGTACCCATAGGTCGCGCGTCGCGAATTCGAAATGCTGGCTTGCCTGCCGCTTTTCGTCGTCAGAATGATGCTGGCGCTATCGAAATCGCCGAGTGCACCGATCTCCGGATTGACGAGAACGGAACCGGTGGCGAATACGCTTTCCACTTCCTCGCCGAGCAGGAACCGCGCCATGTCGAAATCATGAATAGTCATGTCACGGAAAATGCCGCCGGAAACCTTGATGTATTCGGCTGGCGGCGGGCCGGGATCGCGGCTGGTGATGGTCACCATTTCGACCTTGCCGATGCGGCCATCCTCGATTGCCTTGTGCACGGCCTGGAAATGCGGATCGAAACGCCGGTTGAAACCGAGCATCACCTTTGCACCGGTTTCCTCAACCACCTTGGCGCAGGCTTCCGCACGGCCCACATCCAGATCGACGGGTTTTTCGCAGAAGATGGCCTTGCCGGCACGGGCGAAACGCTCGATCAGATCGGCATGGGTGTTGGTCGGCGTGCAGATGATGACGGCATCGATCGTCTTGTCAGCCAGAACCTCGTCGATTGTGCTGACCTTGCACTGCGCTTCGCGGGCGATTGCTTCCGCAGCACCGGCAACGGCGTCCACAACGGCCACCAGCTTCGCACGGCTGTCGGTGGTGATCGCCTTGGCGTGGACCTTGCCGATCCGTCCAGCGCCGAGCAGTGCCAATTTCGTAACCATCTTTCCTCCGGTTCCTCACACCCGTCTTCCACTCCCGGAAAGACAGAATATGAACGCAAACAATGTTTCGATATGGAATATATGTTCTATTTTGCTAGATCGACATCGGAGGCGTGTCAAGCGTTTTGACGACGGGCAGGGCAGCGGAAATCATCTCTTCGGGAGGTTGCGCAGCACAGGTGAGCGCTGAGTTGAGAAAGCGTTGAAACGGGGACAAAGTCCTGACCGGCAGTCAGTCGACAGAGGGTGCGAGGACCTCATGTTGGGGAAGCGCATAAACCTCGACCGGGGTTTCAAGGCCGCGCAGGAGCCATGGGCCAAGATTGTCCAGCTTGTCCTCATGTCCGGCCATACGGACGAATTCTTCGGAAAACAGGACGTTGCGGCCGGTTTCCTTTGTCAGGGTTTCAAGCCGTGATGCGATGTTTACGGCCGGACCGATGACGGTAAAATCGAGGCGGGTTTTCGAGCCGATATTGCCATACATGACATCGCCGACATGGACGCCGATGCCGTAACCCAGAGGGTCATGGCCTTTCTGGCAATTGATGTCGTTGAGGGCAACGAGACTTTTCTGTGCGCTGGCAATGGCTTTCAGCAGGTTTTCACAAGCCTGCGGATCGCTGAGCGGGAAAATCGCCAGCAACCCATCGCCCATGAATTTCAGGATTTCACCACCGAATTCCTCGATCGGATCGCACATCGCGTCGAAATAACCGTTCAGCAATTCGATCACATCATCGCGCGGCCAGAGGTCGGAAATATGGGTGAAGTTGCGCAGGTCGCAGATCAGGATCGCCGCGCCGACCGTTATGCCGCTGCCGCGCGTCGTTGCGCCATTGAGGATTTTTTCGCCCGCATGCGGCCCGACATAGGTCTCCAGCAGGGTGCGCGTCATGCGGTTTTTCAGGCGAATTTCGCTGACCAGCGCGAGCGCCGGTAGCAGGTTTTTCAACGCAAGGACTTCCGCTTCCAAAAAGCCACCGGGCCGATCGCTGGAAAAAGTGGCGACATGGCGCTTGCCGAACGTATGTTCGATCGGCCAGGCGAAATAATCCGTCAGCCCGTCGGCGCGCAATTCCTCATAGATCGGATAAGCGGATGGCTCGATTTCGTCGCCGGTCAGCCGGTGGCGGATTTCGGTTGCGCCCTGATGGATGTCGTTGATGGGGCTGTTCAGATATTCGGGCGAGCTCTCCGCCCCATAGCCATAGGTGGTGATCTCGGCCGACGATATGCCGGCCTTCCACAGGATGCGCGCGCCAAGCCATTGCGGGTGACGAATGCGGAAGGCAAGTGCGCCCCGCGCTATGGAAATTCCACTTTCGCGCAACCTGCTACACAGCTCGAAGAATATCTCATCGATAAAGCGCTCGTCCTTCGTGCCGGTGACGAGCCAGTCGAGAATTTCCGTTTTCTCCGTTGGCCACAATTCATCCAATGCTGAAGAAACCCGTTCTTCGGTGTTAAGGCTGAGTGTCATGGCAGGATTCCGGAAATTATTGGTGCTCTCGCGCAGGCGGGCCACATGGCGAACATGTCCCGTGCGGACATCATGTGGTGCCGGATAACGGAAATGTTAAGAGAGCGGAGCGGAAAATGTTCCGGAGAGACTTGTAGCGTTCAAACCGTTACGCGCGCCGCCCGGATGTTGCGTGAACATCGTCCCCGGCGGCGCTGAGATTTGGTTCGGATCGTTGTGAACGATCAGATAACGGTTTCGACTGGAATATGCAGGGCGGCGGCAACGCGCCTGATGCGCAGAGGATCGCTGTCTGAGCCGTCTTCCAGGGCGCGGATTTCATTGGCTGTCAGGCCGCAGGTGATGGCAAGCTGATCGACCGTATATCCGGCGAGATTGCGCGCCATCAGGACTTTTCGGGCGAAAGGAGCATCTGTTTCCTGATCGGAATCGAGTTGTGAGACTGAAATTGTCATTTTTTGCATCTCCCTCATGGTGGACACTTTAATGCGGATGGCAAAGAAAGGTTGCCGGAGCCGAATGCGACCGCGTTACCGGAGAAAAATCGTGTTGCAACGCAGCGAGAACATAGCCGCTTCATCCACCTACGCAATAGTTAAATTTTGTTAAGATTCGTGATCGCAGGATTCCCGCGGGATTTATCGCAGGAACAAGGGGTTGAGAAAAATACTATTTTTCCGGGGTTTAGGCGGATGAAGACTGGCGGCCTGTGCTACAGCATGCCCCAGGCACGGAAGCGGCCGCGGCCCGTAACCTCCCTCAACTCCAGCTGATTGGCGAGCCCTATCGCGCCCTGCGGCGTGGTGCCGAGTTCCCTGACGATCATGGCCGCCGAAACCACCGGCCGGGAGACGACAAGCTCCACCAGGTCTGGAAGACGCGAAGACGAGCGTCGGCCGGCCAGCTTGCGCATCATGCGTTCTCTGGCGTGGGTCAGCCTGTCATGTTCCTTCATGCTGGCCAGCGCCGCCTCGTAAAAGCTGTCGAGAAGGGCGACTAGGCGTTGCGTCTGGTTTCTGGCGTGCCGGCGCTCGCGCGGGACGGCACGAAGACCAGCGCTGAGCGCCGGCAGGTGGTCGGGAGAGACAGCCCCGTCGCGCAGAAAAGCGGCGGCCATGAGCCTGCCGAGCCAGGGGCTGCGTTGCAGAACCTCGATCATATTCCAGGCATCCAGCAGGATCGCGGTGCGCAGGATTGGGGGCAGCTCCTCCGTCTGGCCAAGGACCTGCCGCCATTCCTTCAGCCTTTCCTCCTCGTCCCAGTCGGGATCGTTGATCATCGGATGGGCCTCTTCCCGATGTGTCACCGGCGCAAGGGTGGTGCCGGCGGTGATCGCGTCCAAGGTCGCGGCGCTTCGCGCCAGAAGTGCGTCCAGCTCTGAAAAGGCCCCGTCCAGCGGTGTCTCGCCGTCTGCATCAGCCTCTTCGTTGCCGGAATGATCCACCGTTTCCGGGGTAAATGCCGTCGCGTCGGCGGCAATTCCCATTCTTCCGCGCAGACGGGAAAGGCCTGGTGCAGTGAAGGCCCAGCCTGGCGCGTTTGAAAAAATCAGCCGCCTTGAGCGGACGATCCGGTGCGCCGCCGTCATTTCATGGGTTGGCGCCCGCACATCCATATGGGCGTCATGCAGGACCAGATCTTCCATATGGACAAGTTCGCCATCCACCCACATGGAGGAAATCGCGTCGGTAAAGTCCTGCCTTTCGATGAAGCCGTGTTTCATCGGCGACCGGCTTATCCTCTCGTCCAGTCGTGCCAGCGCTTCACCCGCGCGCGCGGCGGGGATGAGAAGCTTTTCGATATGGATGTCCGATGTATCGTAAATCATTGATATTTTTTAGTTTGAGCACGGCCGGGTGACAAGGCGTATTAGAATGGTCCGGCGCGGAAGAGGGCGAGTAGACGCTGCCATTGCCATGCTGCGATGCGGCGTAAACTTGCGCATTGCAATATGGCGGGTATATACCCCCTCCGAGAGCGACAAATTATCACACCTTCCGTTCGCCCTTCCACCTCCAGGCGAGATGAATTGGAGTTTACCGTGAATATTATGGCAAATGGTCCCGCTACGGCACCGGATCAGAAAACCCGTTTGAAATCCATTATCGGCGGATCGGCGGGCAACCTCGTCGAATGGTACGACTGGTACGTTTATTCGGCCTTCACCCTTTATTTCGCGCCGGTGTTTTTCCCTTCCGGAAACCAGACCGCTGAATTGCTGAGCGCGGCCGCCGTTTTTGCCGTCGGATTTCTGATGCGGCCCATCGGTGCGTGGTTCATGGGAACCTATGCCGACCGCAAGGGCCGCAAGGCCGGCCTGACCTTGTCCGTTACCTTGATGTGCCTCGGCTCGCTGTTGATCGCAATTACACCCGGCCACGAGACGATCGGCATTGCAGCGCCTGCCATTCTGGTGTTTGCCCGCCTGCTGCAGGGCATCAGCGTCGGCGGTGAATATGGCGCCAGCGCGACCTATCTCAGCGAAATGGCCGGCAAGAACCGTCGCGGCTTCTTCTCCAGTTTCCAGTATGTGACGCTGATTTCCGGCCAGCTTCTGGCGCTGGCGGTGTTGCTGGTTCTGCAACGGGTTCTGACACCCGAGCAGCTCGGCGCCTGGGGCTGGCGCATTCCCTTCTTCATCGGTGGCGTTCTTGCAATTGCGGTGTTTTACATCCGTCGCGGCCTTGCCGAGACGCAGTCCTTTGAAAATGCCAAGGCGGGCAACGCGGACAAGCCGAAATCGAGCGGATGGGCGCTGTTCAAGCACTACCCGCGGGAAGCGATGATGGTCATGGCGCTGACATCTGGCGGCACGCTCGCCTTTTACGCCTACACGACCTATCTGCAGAAATTCCTCGTCAATACCTCCGGATTCAGCAAGGAAAGCGCGACCGAAATCACCACGGCAGCCCTCTTCGTCTTCATGCTGTGCCAGCCGATTGCCGGTGCACTGTCGGACAAGGTGGGTCGCAAGCCGCTGATGGTCGGCTTCGGCATTCTTGGAACGCTGTTCACCTATCTCATCTTCACGACGCTGGCGACGACAACCGACCCGATCATGGCTTTCGCTCTCGTTCTGGTCGGCCTGTTGATCGTCACCGGCTACACTTCCATCAATGCGGTGGTGAAGGCGGAAATGTTCCCCGCCCACATCCGGGCGCTCGGTGTGGCTCTGCCCTACGCGCTAGCGAACACGATTTTCGGGGGAACGGCAGAATTCGTAGCCTTGAAGTTCAAGCAGATCGGCCACGAAAACTGGTTCTTCTGGTACGTTACGATCATGATTGCGCTGTCGCTGGTGGTTTATGTGAAGATGCGCGATACGCGCGACCACAGCCATATTCACGAGGATTGAGCGGCCACAATTATACCAGCGAAAGCCCCGCCCCCTGGCGGGGCTTTTTGTTTTCAGCGCATTCAGGCGTCTTCGACCGGAAGCACGATGCGGGCCTCAAAACCGTCCTGTCTGCCGGGTGCGGGGGAGGATAGCACGAGTTCGCCGCCAATCTGTTCCATCAGGCTTCTGACGATAGCGAGGCCAAGCCCGGTGCCATCAGCCTTGGACGGGCCTCGGACAAAGCGCGTCGTCAGTTTGGGAAGAAGCGCCTTGTCGATCGCCGCGCCGGAATTGACGACGCGGATCGTGCCGTTCTCTTCGGCCAGTATGTGCACCGGGCTTTCCGCCGGACTGTGGATCAGGGCGTTTTCGAGAAGGTTGCGGATGATGATGCCGAAGGCATCCGTGCCCAGCTTGCAGTTCAGGCCGCCTTCGCAGCGATTGGTGAAGCGGATGCGGGACGTGCCGATCGCCGTTCTGCTCATATCGTCGATGATGAGCTCGAGAATGGGGATGAGGTCGGTCGCCGTGTCTGTTACCCCGATCCTTGCTTCCGCGCGCGACATCTGCAGCAGTTTTTCGGCGAGATGGCCGAGATGCATCAGGGCTTTCTCGATATTTTCCACGCGCGGTGCAAGTTCAGGCGGAATATCGGCGTGCAGCCGCTGCGCCTGCGCCAGCGCCCCGGCAATCGGCGTGCGCAATTCATGGGCGCTGTTGGCGGTAAACTCCCTTTCCGCTTCGATTGTCGATCGCAGCCGCCTCAGCAGCAGATTGACCGAGCGGGCAATCGGGTGAAGTTCAGCCGGAAACGGCTGGGTTTCCAGCGGCGCGAGATTGCCGCCGTCTTTTTTCCCGATCTCGTCGCGCAAGGTCTGTATCGGTTGCAGGGTTTTGCGCACTACGAAGATAACGGCAAAGATGCTGGCGGGGATAAGAATGAGAACGGGCAGCAAAATTGCAGTGCCGGCTTCCTCGATTGCCTCACGCCGGTTGGCGAAGGCATCTGCGACCTGAAGGAAGTAATTCCCGTCCGGTGTCGCCACCGTGTAGATGCGCTGGGTCGCCGTTTCAGAAAAACCTGGGTCGAGAGAGACCTCGAAAGGTTCGGTCGAACTGTCATGCGAATGAAGGACGACCTGTCCTTCCCGGTCGCGAACCTGATAGGTCAGATATTCCGCCGCATGTGCAGACTGGTTGAGTTTTTGCGAGGCGGGACCCGTGTTGTTTTCCCTGAGATCGTCTACCAGCAGTGGCAGCAGTCTTTCGGCTGTTTCCTCAACGCCAGCGTCGAAAATTTCAGCGAACTCGTCCTGCATCACCATGACGCCCAACCCGCAGGCGATAAACCAGGATATGGCGACAACGCTCGTCAGCGCCGTGACGAGCTTGCGGGTCATGCTGGTTGGTCTGGCCATTTCTGTCTACCTGATGGTGTAGCCGACGCCGCGCACGGTCTCGACGCGGTCATGGCCGATCTTCTTGCGCAGCCGGCTGATATAGACCTCGACCGTATTGCTTTCTATTTCCGCGCCGAATTCGTAGAGCGTATCGTGCAGTTGAGATTTCGAGACGACCGCACCGGGATGCTCGACCAGCTTTTCCAGCACGGCCCATTCTCTGGCGCTGAGCGTTTGCGCTGTTCCGTCAACGACGATATTGCGCGCCACCTGGTTGATTTCGATGCCGGGCAGGCGAATGACGGGGGCGGAGCGCCCCTCGTAGCGCCGCGAGACCGCCAGCATGCGTGCCGAAAGCTCGTTGAGATCGAAGGGCTTGACCAGATAGTCGTCCGCTCCGGCATTCAGTCCGGCAATCCGGTCGGACACCTGGTCGTGCGCCGTCAGAATGATCACCGGCGTCGAGTCGTCTCGGTTGCGCAGTGATTGCAAAAGGGTGATGCCATCGCCGTCCGGCAGCCGCATGTCGAGCAGGATGAGCCCGTAGGCCATGGTCAGCGTCGCCGCCGTGGCGTCGTCGAGCAACTTAAACCAGTCAACGGCGTGGCCTGCCGCGGCGACATGGTCTCGCAGCGCCTCTCCCAGCACATGATCGTCTTCAACAAGCAGAACCCGCAAGACAGCTCCTTTATCGCGTCGTCTTGCGTATCGCTTTCACGGGATAAGCGTCAAGCACTGTATGCTCAGCTATTCTGGCGCTGCGTGCAGCCGCCGAACACGTCCTGCGCGGAATCGTAGACGGAGGTGGAAACGTTCATCATTCCAAGGATACTGTGGAAATAATTGTCGTGCGAGCGCCCGCCCTTTGCTGCGCCTTTTGCAAGGCATGCGCGATCCAGCCCCATTGATTTGGCGAAATCATCATCGAACCAGACGAGAAACGGCACATGGGTCTGCTGGTCGGGTGCCAGCAGATAGGGTGCGCCGTGCAGATAGACGCCGTTCTCGCCAAGCGATTCACCATGGTCCGAGGCGTAGATCATCCCCGTTGCCAGCTTGTTGGAGCGTGCCTTCAGCTTGTCGATCACGGTCGACAGGAAATGATCGGTGTAGAGAAGCGTGTTGTCATAGGAATTTACGATTTGCGCGTCCGTGCAATTGCCAAGCTCGGCGGTTCGACAGTCCGGGGTGAACTTCCGGAATTCGTCGGTGTAACGCAGATAGTAGGTCGGCCCATGGCTGCCCATCTGGTGCAACACGATGACACTGTCCTTCTTGACGTTGTCGAGCCATGCGTCGAGCTTGTCGAAGAAGATGTCGTCGCGGCATTCTCCGCCGGTGCAGAAGCGGGTGTCGTTGGTGGAAGGCAGGTCGAAAAAGGGAATGCGGTCGGCGACGTTCTTGCTGCCGGTGTTGTTGTCCAGCCAGGTTGCACCGACACCGGCATGGACAAGAACATCCATGACGTTCTCGTTGGCGAGCGCCTTGTTGTGGCTATACTCAGAACGCGGGAATTTCGAGAACATGCAGGGAATGGAAATCGCCGTCGCAGTGCCGCAGCTGGTTGTATTAGGGAAATAGATCACGTCGCGCTTTGCCAGTTCCGGATTGGTGTCGCGCCCATAGCCGTTCAGGGAAAAGTTCGCAGCGCGCGCGGTCTCACCAGCCACGATGACGGTGATGCGTGGCTTGTGGATGCCACCCAGCGCCGGCAGGATTTTCGCATCCTTGCCGATCGGGCTCACCTGTATGTCAGCTTCCTTTTCCGCCTGCGTCAGATAGTGAATGGTGGATATGATCGGCGACAAGGGATTGACGCTTTTGACGATATCCTTGTGCTGGCGCACGGCGGTGGTGAATGTTTTGGAATTCGCAAAGCTGATGATGCCGGCAACGGTGAGGCAGATCAGGATGCTGACGGTGTTCCACAGCAGCTTGTCGATGATCGGCCGATGCCGAACCCGGACGGCGGCGATGACGAGCGACGGCACCAGCCCATAGATGGTCAGATGCCAGAAAAGGCCAGGTGTCATCAGATTGCCCGCTTCCGCCCGCGTGGTCTCCACGGCGTTGCGGATCATGTCGCTGTCGATGATGATGCCGTAGCGGTCCATGAACCATGAAGCCGCCGCGGCCGCGAATACCAGCAAGATAAGAAACGGCTTGATGAGATATTTGGCGGAAAAAATGGTGATGAGCGCGCCGAAAAGCGCCGCTATGGCGACATAAAGCCCAACGATGGCGACCGGATAGGCGGAAAGATAGGTGTGAACCTTCGACCAGAACGTCTGGTTTGTAAAAAACAGCAGATAGGCTCCCGTCAGCAGACAGAGCGGCACGCTGCCTATTTCCGGACGAAGAGTTACAGTCCCAGTCGTTTTCGCGGTAAAAAGCGCCACTATCAGGTCCCACCAGATTCAGAACGGCGGGCATCAGCAAGGAAAGTGCGAACGCCCGTATTTAAATTGCCTCAGAGGCCAGTGGATGGCGGTTGCATCATTTAGCTGACATCAACCTGAATGATTGTCATGGATCTGTCATGTTGCGCCGCGCGCCATGCGACGGTGCACGTGTTTTCGTGTCGATGACCAGCTCTCGAGCGGATATCAACTAATTCAGCCCGACGAGGCCTGTCGCCGTGGTGCGCATTGAAAACACGCGCGTGGCCCGGACCGGTAGCACGCTGCCCGCAGGCAGGTTCTGGAAGGTCACCGTCGCCCCTGACAGCAGGGTTAGGCATAGCTGCCCGCCATTGCCGACATAAATGGCGCGTGTGACTGACGGCAGCGGGTTGTTATCATCGGGAACGATGTCGAAACCGTGGGACGCCGGTGATTCGAGGCCGGCGCTATGATGTGTGTAAGTCTCAGCCATTGCGGTCTCCCGTAAATCAAAATCCGCCGTGATTATGCGGTGAGCCGGGGGGACGGGGACAAGCGGGGAAGACAAATGTCGGCGCAGGCTCCGGTCCCGCACCGGGCTCAGCCGGAAAGACTTATGGTCCTTACGCAATTTCATGGGGTTGGCCGTATCGCCATTTCTGTCGGCCAAGCGGATGGCGGCGAATTTTTATCCCCGGGATCGCGTATTGTGGTAAAACTTGACTGATAAAGAATATATTTCTAGTTGCTCCACTTTCGGATGGTATTACGGTGACGGAAGAACCGTTGCGGGCAAGCTGACCCATCGGTGATAACGCATATCAAGTGAAGCAGCAGGGGCATGAAGCGCAGAGATCGATTGATGTCTTCCGGTTGGGGGCGGCGGGAATTTCTGGGGCTGCTTGCCGCTTCGGCTCTTGCGGGCAAGGCGCGGGCGGCGGTGACGCCGCGTCTTGCCGCGATCGACTGGGCCATGCTGGAAACCTCCGTCGCGCTCGGTATCATGCCGGTTGCCGCAACTGAACTCATCCAGTTCAGGGCAGGTGCTGTCGAGCCGGAAATTCCTGAAACCGTCTCTGATCTTGGTCTGCGCGGCGCGCCGAATTTTGAGCTTCTGCAACTGACGCGGCCCGACCTCATCCTCATTTCACCTTTCTACACGCGTTATACCGGCCGGCTGGAAGCGATAGCGCCGGTATTTTCATTGCCATTTTACGTGAAGGGCGAGCCGCCGTTTGAAAAGTCGCTTGCCGCGGTCTCGGCACTTGGCGAAAAGCTGGGCAGGGCTGACGAAGCCCGCAAGGTTCTGGACGAGGCACGCCTTGCGCTGCAAGCCATGCGGACGCGCCTGGCAGGTTTTGCGTCGCGGCCGACCTATGTGATCAACATCGGCGATGCCCGGCATTTCCGCGCCTTCGGTGAAGACAGCATGTTCGGCGATATTCTTGGCCGGCTGGGGCTGACCAACGCCTGGGTAGACCATTCGCAGTTCACCTTCGCCGCTCCGGTTCCGCTCGAAAATCTAGCCGACGTGGCCGATGCACGCATCGTCATTGTTTCGGATGTTCCGGTGGAGGCCCGCGAGAGTCTGCGCAACAGTGCCATCTGGCGTGCGCTTCCGGCCGTGCGGGAAAACCGGGTGGTCACCCTCGGTAATGTCAGCCCCTATGGCGGTATCACCGCAGCCATGCGTTTTGCGCGGCTTTTGACCGAGGCTCTGGCGACCCACGGAGAGGCATTGTGACGGCACGGCCTCTCCAGCTTTTCTTCGGCCTCGTCTTTCTTCTGGCCTGCGGGCTTTCCCTGCATGCCGGATTGCTGCGGTTACCCCTCGGCGCTTGGCCCGGCCTGCCGTTCGATGCTGCGTCCATGTCGATGGATCAGGTCATTTTCGCCTTCAGCCTGATGCCGCGTGTGGCGGTTGCCATTCTGGCGGGGGCGATGCTGGGATTGTCGGGTGCGCTTTTCCAGCAATTGCTGCGCAATCCGATTGCGGACCCCTCAACCCTTGGCATCTCCGCCGGCGCCCAGTTGGCAATCGTCATCGCGACCCTGTTCTTCCCCTCGGTGCTGGATGGCAACCGCGCATGGGTGGCGCTCGCCGGCGGTACCGCTGCGGCCTCCGTGGTGTTTCTTCTCGGCTGGCGGCGGTCCTTCGAGCCCGTCACCATGGTGGTGTCCGGACTGCTGGTCGGCATCACCGCCGCTTCCGTTGCCGCCGCGCTGACGCTTGCACGAGGCGAATATCTAATGTCGCTTGTGGTCTGGAATGGCGGTTCGCTCAGCCAGCAGGACTGGTCGAATGCGTTTGTGCTTGCCGCCCAACTTCTCGCTGGTCTCGTTCTCACCAGGCTACTGATAAGGCCATTGACGGTTCTGGGTCTCGGCGATTCCAGTGCGCGATCGCTCGGCGTATCGCTCTTTTCGATCAGGCTGGCGGTGGCTGCCGTCGCCGTGATGCTGGCGGCATTCGTCGCCGCCGCCGTCGGTCTCGTCAGTTTTATCGGACTTGCAGCACCTGCGCTTACCCGTGCGCTGGGTGTGCGGCGTGCATCTTCCGTGCTGTTCGTTTCGCCGCTTCTGGGCGGTCTGCTGCTCTGGTTCTGCGACGGTCTCGTGCAGCTTCTGGCGAGTACGACAGCGGAAGTGTTTCCGACGGGTGCGGTCACGGCTCTCATCGGCGGGCCTTTGCTGCTTTGGCTGCTGCCGAAAATCCCGCCTACGAATATCCATCGCAGTGAGGGCGGCGATCTCGCGATCAGACGCAGGCTTGCCTCCCTGCTGCCGGTGCTTGTCATCATGGCCGGGCTGGTTTTTGCAGCCCTCGCCATCGGCAAGGGGCCGGAGGGCTGGACGGTGCTGAAAGCTGGCGACCTGCAAAGCCTTCTGCCCTTTCGTTGGCCGCGGTTGATGGCGGCTTGTGCTGCCGGTGGTTTATTGGCGATGGCGGGCGCGCTTCTGCAGCGGCTGACCGGAAATCCCATGGCAAGCCCGGAGGTGATCGGCGTCAGCGGTGGCGCGGGTCTTGGTTTTGCCGCCGCCATCACGCTCTTTCCGGCCGCCGGGCTGTTCGAATTATTTTGCGGCGCCGGCCTCGGCTCGGCAGCCGTCATGATGCTCGTTCTGTTCTTTTCGGTGCGCCGGCATCTGGCGCCTGAAAAAATACTGCTCGCCGGCATTGCCATCAGTTCGCTCTGCTCGGCGGTACTTTCGGCACTGCTTGCCATTGGTGATCAGCGGGCCTGGCAAATTCTCTCCTGGCTCAGCGGCTCGGGTTCGACGGCGACATCAGCTTCGGCGATCTTTCTTGCGGTGCTTTCCGTCGTGCTCCTGGCCGCTGCCCTGTCGGTGACGCGCTGGCTGGTGATCCTGCCGCTTGGCCGGGATGTGCCGCTCTCACTAGGTCTGCCGCTCGCTACGGCGCGTATTGCAGTCATCGCCGTGGCAGGCATTGCCACCGGTGCGGCCTCACTGCTGGTCGGTCCGCTGAGCTTCGTCGGGTTGATGGCACCGCACATTGCGCTTCGGGCCGGTTTCACCACACCGCGCGACCACCTGTTTGCATCGTTCCTGTTCGGTGCGGTGCTGATGGCGCTTTCTGATCTCGGGGCAAGAACCGTGACCTTTCCTTACGAGTTGCCGCTTGGGCTTTTTGCGGCTCTGGCCGGTGCGCCCTATCTGATCTGGCTTTCAGGCAGGCGATGATGATTTTTCTGAACGATTTACGGAGATGAGAACAATGGGTCAGGCCGCACCTGCAGTGGATTACGACGATATCCCGCTTTTCTCTCTGGAAGCGGTAACGATGGAGGTTCCGGGCAGGACATTGCTGCATCCGCTGACGGCAAGCTTTGCCACCGGCAAGACCATCGGTCTTATCGGCCATAACGGTTCGGGAAAATCGACGCTGCTCAAGATACTCGCGCGCATGCAGGAGCCGACGGCGGGCACGGTGTCGTTCGAGGGGCAGCCGCTGGGGAGTTGGGGCAACCGCGAATTTGCGCGAAAGCTCGCCTATCTTCCTCAATATACGCCGGCTGCGTCCGGCATGCTGGCCAAGGAACTGGTGGCGCTTGGCCGTTACCCCTGGCACGGCGCGCTCGGCCAATTCACCAAGGCGGATCAGGAGAGGGTAGACGAGGCTATCGAGCTGACCGACACCGTGGCCTTCAGGGACCGGCTGGTGGACACGCTTTCCGGCGGGGAGCGCCAGCGCGTGTGGCTGGCCATGCTGGTTGCCCAGAACGCCGAAAGCCTGCTTCTCGACGAACCCATATCGGCGCTCGACATGGCACACCAGCTTGAGGTTCTCTCGCTGGTGCAAAGATTGTCGCGGGAAAAGGGTCTCGGCGTCATCGTGGTGCTGCACGATGTCAACATGGCGGCGCGGTTCTGCGATGAGATCGTCGCACTGCATTCCGGTAGGCTTATCGCAAGGGGAACGCCGAAAGAAATCATGACGCCGGAAACGCTGGAGCGTATCTATGGCGTCCGTATGGATGTCATGACCCATGCTGCGACCGGCTTTCCCGTAGCACTGCCGCTTTGACATCGTTGCAGCAAAACAACGCCCTGAAGTACTCGCCTTTAACAGGAATTCCGCAGGCGTTTCCCGCCCTAACAATGTCTTAATGGCATCCTACCGCCAGTAGACATTGTTAACCGTTTTGCTTTCCTTGCACCCAATTCAGTTGTTTTGGATCGATTTCGGGGAACAAACGTTAACAGTGCGGAATTCAATATCCGGAGAGGGCAAGAAGGGCTGCTGCGGGTAGGAAGAAAACAGGAGAAAATCAGATGAAAAAGGCTGTTGCCGTAACTTTTGCCGCATTGACGATGGGTCTCGGTGGAACCGTGTCCGCACTTGCTGCCGACCTTGCAAGATATGAGCCGGCTCCGCAGGAGCAGGACGAACGCAATGGCGTCAAGATCGGTTACCTCACCTGCGATATCGGCGGTGGCGTCGGTTACGTAATCGGCTCGGCCAAGGAACTGGATTGCACCTTCCAGTCCACCATGGGCGCGCGTCGCACCGACCATTATACCGGCGCCATCCGCAAGATGGGCGTTGACCTTGGCTTCACCACGCAGGGCCGTCTGGTCTGGGCCGTTTTCGCCCCGACAGCGGGTTACCACCGTGGTTCGCTCGGTGGCCTTTATCAGGGCGCGACGGCTGAAGTGACCGTTGGTCTCGGCGTTGGCACCAACATCCTCGTTGGCGGCACCTCGGGTTCCATCCAGCTTCAGACGGTCAGCGTAACGGGTCAGGTTGGCCTTAACCTCGCGGCAACCGGTACGTCCGTGACGCTCACGGCGATGAACTGATCATCGGCGTACTGCCCGGCTTACAACGCCGGCTATTCTGTCGCATGTCAAAAAACGCCCTCTTCGTTGTCAGACGGAGAGGGCGTTGTATTATGCGGGGCATGATGATCTCGGCATTCAGAACGCTTCCGGCTTCAATGGCTTTTTTCCTCTGTATTGCTGCGCCGGCATTGGCCGAAGGCGATGCGGTGCACGGGGAAAAAGTTTTCAGCCGCTGTTCCACCTGCCACAGTATAGACGCGCCGCGCACCCGCATGGGACCGCATCTGATGGGCGTGGTGGGCAGGCCGATAGCCTCCGTGGCTGATTACGGCCATTATTCGCAGGCGCTGAAGGATGCCGGTGCCGCGGGTCGGGTGTGGACGGAGGAGGAGCTGCAAAGTTTTATCTCGAGCCCAAAAAAGGCGATCCCTGGAACCTCGATGCGCTTTTTCGGGCTGTGGAGCGAAACGGATATTGCGGATCTGATCGCTTATCTGAAAACGCATCCGATGCCGCAATAACCCTTAAAGCGGTGCTTCCGAAACGATCTCTTCTGCCTCTTCCACCGTCATCGCCATCACCTTCGCGCCGATTTCGAAGCCGAAGCCGTTGCGGGCGAAGGCAGAAAATTCCTTCGACTTGCGTTTTTCATCAAGCTCGACACGGCGAAAGGGGCCGAAGGCGCGCTTGCGCGCAAAGATGACGGCCGCCACCAGATCGTTGGTTTCCTGCAGCGCGACTGCGGCCGTTTCCCGATCAATGCCCTTGATCTGAAGTTTTTGCGCAAGCCCGCGCTTCGACTTGCCGCTGCGCTGGCCACTTCGCACGGCAATTTCTGCATAAGCCGTATCGTCGAGCGCCTTGATGCCATAGGCGAAGGTCACGGCGAATTCGCCAAGCGCCTTTATCTGAGCGGGGCTGATATCCTCGAATTTTTCCCGTGCCTTGCGGGTGATCGCATCGCGCAGCTGCTTTTCCGTCATCATGCGCTGTTCCAGCCGGTAGAGAGCGGAATTGCGCGCCCATGACAGCATGCGGCTGGTGGGTTCGATGGCCTGCGTTTCGCCATCCAGTGCCATGTCGTCGGTCAGGAAGGGGCTGGAATCATCGTTCATCCCGCTTTTATAGCGCAGCGAAGCCGTCTTGCCAGTTCCCGTCTGCTACACGCCCTCCGGTTTTTTCAGCGTCTCACGGCGTCTGCGCGCCGGTTGCGGCGACGTAGACCGAATAGAGCGATTTCGTTGCGGTGATGAACAGGCGGTTTTTCTTCGGGCCGCCGAAGGTGAGGTTTGCGACCGTCTGCGGCACCTTGATCTTGCCAAGCAGCGTACCGTCAGGCGAGAAGCAGTGCACGCCATCGCCGGCACTGGTCCAGAGATTGCCAGCTGTATCCAGACGGAATCCATCAGGCAAGCCATTGTCGAGATTGCAGAATTCCCGGCCGTTTGTGAGCTTCACGCCGTCCACGACATCGAAGACGCGGATATGGCGTGGGCGGGATACATCATGGCTGTAGGAACTGTCTGCGACATAGAGCTTGGTTTCATCAGGCGAGAAAGCCAGACCGTTTGGCTGCACGAAGTCATCGATGGCGATCTTGATATCACCGGTTGCGGGATCGAGCCGGTAAACATTGCGCGTCTTCTGTTCGGGTTCCGCCTTGTAGCCCTCATAATCGGAAAGAATGCCGTAAGTGGGGTCGGTGAACCAGACGCTGCCATCGGATTTCACCACCACGTCATTAGGCGAGTTCAGCCGCTTGCCGCCGTAGCTGTCGGCAAGAACGGTGATCGAGCCGTCGACTTCGGTGCGGGTGACGCGACGGCCGCCATGTTCGCAGGAAACCAGCCGTCCCTGCCGGTCGCGCGTATTGCCATTGGTGAAGTTGGAGGGGTGGCGGAATACCGAAATCCCGCCATCCGGCACCCAGCGCAGCATGCGCTCATTGGGAATGTCGCTGAACAGCAGGCAGTTCAAATCGGAAAACCAAACCGGGCCTTCGGCCCAGCGGCAGCCGGAATAAAGCTCTTCCAGTTCCGCATTGCCGACGATCAGAAGGCGGAAGCGTTCATCGTGGATTTCGTAAGGGGAGGCGTTGTCTGTGGTCATGAGCGTGGTCCGCTTGAGGGCTTTTCGTTCGGGGTTCAGCGTGTGGCCTTGGGGCCGCTTGCCAGAAGAATGACGGAAATGATGATGAGGCCGGTGAGGATGAGGCGGATGCCCGCGCCGAAACCATAGGTGTTCAGCATCGAGACCACCAGGAACATGAACAGCGAAGCGCCCCAGATACCGGGTACGTTGGAATCGCCGCCCGCAACCGCCGTGCCGCCGATCACCACCACGGCGATGGACATCAGCAGATATTCCGATCCCATGTTGAGTGCTGCGCCGCCGGAGAAGCTGGCGAGCAGATAACCCGCGATCGCTGCCAGTACCGCGCAGAGCACATAGGTGACGAAGCGTGTTCCATCCACCGGAATGCCGGTCATGCGGGCGGCGAAAGTGCTCTGGCCGATGGCGGAAATCCAGCGTCCGTAAAAGGTGCGGTCGAGCAGCAGCCAGGCGATGACCGAGAGGACAAGGGCGACGAGGGCAACATTCGGAATGCCGAGAGAGCTCGACGTGGCAAAGGTGGCCAGTGTTTCCGGCGGCTTGATCCGCAGGCCGCGGTTGGACCAGATGGCGATGGACTGCACGATGAAGCTCATCGAAAGCGTCGCGATGATCGGTGGGATGCGAAGAAGCTTGATCAACGTATAGTTGCCGATGCCGATGGCGATGCCGATCAGGATGGCGATCAGCAATCCCGGCAGGATGAGACCATCGGACACATCCATGAATTTGAGCGCCAGTGTGCCTGATAGCGTCATCGTGGCGGGAACGCAGAGGTCGATATTACCCGGCCCGAGCGTGATGACGAACATCTGGCCGATACCGACGATCACGGAAAAGGCCGCGAAGGTCAGGGCTGCGTGCGACAGGCCGAAGGAGCTGGCGCCGCCGGTGAACATGACGGTAACGATCCAGACCGCAGCCGTTGCGGCGAACGACCATATCCATGGTTTTTTCGAGAGCGACGAAAGCCCGTTCATTGGTTTTTCTCCCGCTTTTCGAGACGGTTGAGCAGGATGCGGAGCGCCAGCACGATGATGAGGATCGCCCCTTGCGCGCCGATCTGCCAGTCCGGCGAAATGCGCATGAAGGACAGGAACGAGCCGGCGAGAGTGAGCGTCAGCGCGCCGATGACAGCACCGATGGGCGAGACCCGACCGCCGACGAATTCGCCGCCGCCCAGAATAACGCCGGCAATCGACAACAGCGTGTAGCGAAGCGCGATATTGGCATCTGCCGATGTCGTCAGCCCGACGAGCGCTATGCCCGACAACACCGCGAAGAAACCGGCCAGCGCGAAGGTGGCAGCACGTATGCCGATGACCGACCAGCCGGAGCGCTCGACGGAGCGGAAGTTACCGCCGACGCCGCGCATCAGCACGCCGAAGGAGGAGCGCATGACGATGTAGTGGGCGACGACCGCAATCACGATGCTGGCAACGATGGCAATTGGCAAGAGCGGCGGTTTGGCCGTCATCAGCGCCCGGATGAAGGCTGGCGCCTGGCCGCCGGGTGAGGGGAGGATGAGGACGGCAAGGCCGCCCCAGACAAAGCTCATGCCAAGCGTGACGACGATTGAGGGCAGGGCGCGGATGTGGATGATGGCGCCCAGCATCGCATAAACCGCAATCGCACCGGCGAAGATCGCGATACCGAGCAGTGGCGTCGTTTGCAGGAAGGTGGCGGTGACGCAGGCGCAGAAACTGACGAAGGTACCCATCGACAGATCGAGATCGTTGACGGACATGATCAGCATCTGCGCAATGGTGGCAAGTGCAATCGGCACCGCCAGATTGAACAGCAAGTTGAGTCCGTTATAGCTCATAGCGCGCGGCTGCATGTAAAAGACGGCGGCGAGCAGGAAGGCGAGCGAGGCGGCGGGAATGATGAGACGAAGGGCACTGGCGGAGAGTTTCATGCGTGGTCCTCTCCGGAAAAGGAAGCGGCCAGCACATTCTGTTCGGTGATGTCCTCTCCCACCAGTTCCGCCTGAATGGCGCCGTCGCGGAAAACATAGACCCGGTCGCAAAGGCGGATTTCATCCATCTCGGTGGAGTACCAGATGAAGGTGCGGCCGTGGGAGGCTTCGGTTCTCAAGATATCGTAGACCTCCTGTTTGGTGCCGATATCGACGCCGCGCATCGGGTCGTCCATCAGCACGGTGCTGGCCGTGGTGGCGAGCGCACGGGCGAAAAGCACCTTCTGCTGGTTGCCGCCGGAGAGCGATAGGATTTTGTTGCCCATGTCGGGCGTGCGAATTTCGATGCGCTTTTTCCACTGCGCGCCAAGCTCGGTTTCTTTGCCCCTGTCCACCATGCCGGCGGATGAAATATCCCGCAGCGAGGCGATGGAAAGGTTTTTGAGGATGCTCCACAGCGGGAAGGTGCCGTTCAGACTGCGATCACCCGCCACAAAGGCGATGTCGGTCTTGCGCGCGGGCAGCCAGCTGCTGTTGCGGGCAAGGTAGAGATCGAGCAGCGCTTCGGTCTGGCCGTGGCCGCCGAGACCGGCAAGGCCGATGATTTCACCGCGGAAAGCCTCGAAGGCGAGGCCTTCGCCCCGGCGCGCCGGCATCGAAAGCACCTTCTCTCCCGCCTTGCGGTTTTCGCCCTTTTGCCTGTCCTGTTCCTTGACGACGCTGCCCATGGCTTCCACCAGCGTGCGCGTCGTGAACTCGCCCGCTGCCCGATCAGCGACCACTCGGCCGTCCTTCATCACCACGATACGGGTTGCTGTCGACAGAATCTCGCCGAGAATATGCGAGATCAGCAGCACGGAGCCACCGGTGCGCACGAAACTGCGAACATAATCCATCAATTGTTCCGCAAGACCCGCATCAAGCGAGGAAGTCGGTTCATCGAGGATCACCAGTCTCGGCGCATCCGGGGTTCGACAGAAATTGATGGCGATTTCGACCATCTGCCGCTCGGCGATGGAGAGTTCCGCGATCGTCAATTCGCAATCGATACCGTGGCCGGGAAAAATCTCGTCCAGCGTATGCCGGATCATGGTGAGCGCACGTCCGCGCCAGTTCCGCCCGTTCATCGCGGCATGCATGATGCGGACGTTTTCGCTGATCGTCAGGTTCGGGCAGAGCGACAATTCCTGAAACACGCAGCGAACGCCGCTGGCGCGTGCTGCCGCGATGCCTTGACGGCCTTGTTCGCCGCGATAGGAAATGGACCCCTCATGCGGCGTCAGCCCGCCATTGATGACGTTGACGATGGTGGATTTTCCCGCACCGTTATGGCCGACGAGCCCCAGGCATTCGCCCGAACGGATGACGAGATCGGCCCCATCAAGCGCCCTTACCGCGCCGAACACGACCTTCACGCCGCGCGCGGCAACGACTTCTTCCGCCTCGATGATGTCATTCATGAGCATTCACGCCAGTGATCTGAAACTTGGATAATATAGGTGGCAGTTGCGGCGCCCGTTCAGGGAGCGCCGCAATCGCTTTTGTCCGGAAATCATCCGGCCTATTTGGCGGAGGCGATGGCCTTCTGGGCGTCTTCCTGTGAATATTCCACATTCGCGACGCCGCCCTTCTGGGTGTTCTTGAGGTTTTCCTCAAGATTGCCCTGATCGATGCGCAGGAAAGGTACCGTCAAATCCTTTTTGACATCCTTGCCGTCGAGGATTTGCTGCGCCACCCAGAAAGCGAGCGTGGAAACGCCGGGGGCGATGGAGACCGACATGGTCTCGTAGCCGCTGGCATCCTTCTGCTGCTTCCACCATTGCAACTCGTCTTCGCGGTTGCCCATGACGATGGTGGGTGTCGGGCGCTTGGCGGCGGCGAAAGCCTGTGCCGCGCCGTAACCGTCGCCGCCCTGCGTCACGACTGCCGCAACTTCGGGAAGGCTCGGCAGAATGCCGGCGACAGCGCGCTGTGCGACGTCCTGCGCCCAGTCGCCATTGACCGAACCGACAATCTTGAACTGCGGGTTCTTGGCGACGGCGTCGACGATGCCGGCATGGATTTCATCGTCCACCGAAACGCCCGCGAGGCCGCGGATTTCGAGCAGGTTGCCACCCTTCGGCATCGCCTTGGCGAGATAGTCGATCTGGCTTGCGCCCATCGCCTTGAAGTCTACGGCGATGCGCCAGGCGCAAGGCTCGGTGACGATGCCATCGAACGAGACGACGGTGATGCCGGCGTCGCAGGCTTCCTTCACGGCACCGTTAAGAGCGGTGGGCGAGGCGGCGTTGATGACGATGGCGTCGTAACCCTGAAGAATGAGGTTCTGGATCTGCGCCGCCTGTTCGGTCGCCTGATTTTCGGCTGTCGTGAAGGCGTCAGCGGCAGCTACCTGCTTGTCTGCAACCGCCTGCTTGGTGATCTTGTCCCAGCTCGTCAGCATTGCCTGACGCCAGGAATTGCCCGCGTAATTGTTCGAAAGCGCGATTTTTTTAGCCGAGGTATCGGCGTGAGCGGTGATCGGCAAAGCTGCGCATGCGACAGCCGCCGATGCCAGAAGCATCTTTCTGAAAGCCATTGATTTTCCTCCCTGGTGGCTTGCCCTTTTTGAGCTCGGAACCCGCTTTCCCGCAAATCTCCTCGGCGGCAGGCGGAATTCCTTTGCACTGGAGCTCCTTTCCCCAGTAAAAGCGAGAATGACCAAGAAGGTTTGGCTTGTACAGGCGGATAACGGCAATCTTCCTGCGGGTTTCCGCAGAAAGGATGCGGGAACCCGCAGGACGAAACGCCACCGCCGGGCGCAGAATAGCCGATACGGGGCAGGTCGCGCCGCCACAAGTTGACAAGGCAGGCGCTTGGGAGGGTGTCCGCACATGCTGGATACGCCGAAAAGCGCTCTTATGCAATTAATAGTTTATAGCACGGCGACAGTGGAAAAGACAATTTCTTGAATTTAAACAGAAAAACCCCCTGACGCTAATCAGAGGGCTTTCCAGAGGATCAAGGAAATATGGAGTTCAAATGTCTAAACTCATCGGATGGAAATTATGGCAAAACCATTCGACATAGTTATTTATCATAGTCTTGAAATTGACAATTATAAAGCATAACTAAGCCGGGCGGAGATTAGGGACATACCCCCGGCTGATATGTTACCCATTAGACCGGTCGCTGATCTCCGCAATCACGGTCTGATCGATCCTTTACCGCACTTGTGCCATTTCATTTGATATCCGGCCTGACCGTCTTTCCCGTAACACAGGCCTTCTCGTCCAAGCAGCATCGAGACCTCTCCGCGAGTATCGCAGGCATATTGCGTGGCTTTCTCATCACCTGATGCGCCACGGCAGATATCATTGTAGGCATCGTACTGGCCGATCAGCCGTTCTACGTGAGCTTCGAAGGCAAACACATTGTTGGAAAACGCCGTTGCGGCGATACCAACCAGAACAATTCTGAAAACAGACATCTCACCCTCTATGCCTTGTAACTAATTCAATTTTAAGTATGCACTGATATGACGAAAAAATACAACGCAGGGCAGGGGTGAAATGCGTCTTTATTACTATACTTCTCTCAAATACGGACTGGCGGCGATCAGGGATCAGAGAATTAAGATTTCGCATTTCGATGCGTTAAATGATCCGTTCGATTTCATTGGTATCGCAACTGACACAGAAGAGCAGCGCAAACAGGTTGAAAAAAGGCGAGACCGGCTAAAAGCGAATAACGGCCTAATTTGTATGTCGGAAACGTGGAAATCACCTCTGCTTTGGGGTCACTATGCTGATTGCCACAAGGGTGTATGCCTAATTTTCAACGTTGATGATTCCAGTAAGTGGCGCAAGGTCAATTATACCGATCAGCGCAAAAGTCTGGAGGACTTCGGAGTTGATACGATCAATGATCTTAAAGGCGAGGATTTCACGACTTTATGCTCAACGAAATTTGAGGCGTGGGAATACGAACAAGAGTGGCGCTTGTTTCTGAAACTGAGACCAGAACGCAAGGACTTCGTTGATGGAAATTTCTTCTACAAATTCTCTGACAAAGGCGGCGAGGTTATGCGCTTAGATGGGATCATTTTTGGCGCTCGTTGTAAGATAGATGATGACACAATCGAACAATTCACCGATCCAATAGAAGATTTCAGAGTGGGATATGTTCGACCTGCTAATTCTCGTTTCGACATCATCCTCGACCAACCCAAAACGAAACCTTGGATCGATAAACTCGTTGGGATCAGTTACGCGTGGTTAAATCAAAAGTAACGGCTCCAAACAACCGATTACACCATACACTGAATGAAGAATGCGATTATTCTATTACACTTCACTGAATTACGGACTTGCAGCAATTCGTGATCGGCGTTTGAAAATCTCTGAATACAGCCAACTCAACGATACATCAGAGTTGTCGCTGTATGTCGAAGGTCCAACAAACAGGAAACATCAACGACGACAAATCGAAAGGCTCGACCGAGAGGGAGGGATTATTTGTATGTCGGCTGTATATAATTCACCCTTGATGTGGGGCCAGTATGCGGACAAACATAAAGGCGTGGCATTGATATTCGATGTCGATCCCCAGATATGGAATCCGATTGGATATACCGAAACAAGACCAAATTTAGAAATGTTCGGTAAGGCGAGATATCGAGACCTCTCAGAAAGAGACCTGCGCGCTGTTGCAATGATGAAATCCACCGAATGGTCATATGAAATCGAGCGTAGAGCACAAATACCATTCGATGTAGCAACAAAAGAAAATGGGTTGTATTTCGCTTCATTCGATACAGCATCCGTAAATTTGTATGGAATTTTGTTCGGTATTCGAACGCAAGTTAGTGCCGAAGAATTGGACGCCGTAAACCATCTAAAAAGCGGGTTTATGAAGCAGTCTGACTCGAACTACAAAATCATTTTGGATACTGCTCTAACAATGCGAAACCAGAACCACGTGACGTTTTATGATCTTGATAAAGACGTATACGAAGACTTGGGCGATGATGAAACGTACGCAGGTAGACCCTGAAAAAATTGGCAAAAATTATCGGACGATCAGATAAAAATAAAAACATCCGCAAAAGGGGGGCTCGTCCAAAATTCTCCCCCACAAAACGCCACACAAGCCCACACAAAGCCATCTGACAAAACTGACTACACCCATAGCCAAAACGCTTATCAAGCCTGTGTGCGGGACAGTGTTCGGGAGACTTGCATAGCGGTCCAGGTATTGCCTCGGGTGGTTTTATGACCGGCTCGGTTCAAGGCGATTGCGAGGGCGTTGAATGAGAGGTTTTGATAGTCAGGGATTGATTGTATCAACGTCATAGCCCGCTCGGCAGAGGCTTGGCCGCGTTGCCGGTTGGTTTCCATAGAACCGTGACGAATGCCGCCAAGCGCTTGCCCACGTTCTTTAGCCATAGCCAAAGCGGCTTTGGTGCGTTCGGATATCATTCTGGCTTCGTGCTCGGCAAACACCGACAGCATTTGCAACATCATTCGATTGGCTTCGGGCATATCAGCGCATTTGATTTCAACGCCTGATTCAAGCAATCCCGAAACGAAGTGAACGTTACGAGCCAGACGGTCGATTTTAGCGATTAGTAGGACGGCTTTGTTAGCCTTCGCAAACGCAAGGGCTTTCAACAGTTCCGGCCTATCGTTCTTCCGACCGCTTTCGACTTCGACGTATTCCGCGACGATATCCGAGCCATTGGCAAACGACTGAACCGACGCTCTTTGCGCATCCATTCCAAGGCCATCAAAGCCCTGCTTAGTCGTGGAAACGCGGTAATATGCAACGTATTTCGTCATTAGGATTATTGTCTCTATGGTAGCCTGACATTGACCAAACATACAACAAATCCAACGAACGTTGCAAATGTTAAACTACTGATATTTCTGGATATTTTATGGATTTGACGAAGATTTTAGTTGATTTTGGAGTCGAGATCGAGTAACGTCGATGGGTCGAAAATTTCAGAAAATAAATCGAAATTTGTTTCTGGATTCATAGGTCGAATCCACAAGTCTTATCGTCCTGAAACGCGACTTTCTCAACCATCGTAAGATCGATCTTTTGAACGCACCGGTTCCAGCCTTGGAACATCATCAAAGCACCTTATCTGGTTCTGAACGTACCTCGTGAAGTCCAAGGTATGGGTATCAAACAATTCAGAACACGTCTGAGAGTAACCCACTCGAATCTTGGCGTCCCAGTCCTCTCTTCTCCACTGTTCATCATCCTCGACAAATAGATGACGGATACGACGTTTCATTGTTCCATCGATCACCTTCGATAAATTATATCCTGTAGCATAGACATTACGTGCCGGTAATTCAGGGATATATTTCACTCTCAACAAATCGAGATTCTGATTGTTAAAACCAAACCCGAGGAAAGCGAGCACACTGCAATGCGCCATTGCTCGATGAATACGTTGGATCATTTTAGCGTCTTCAAATTGCTCGGTGTACGTCCTGATGTTCCGTTCAGCAATTTCTTCAAGCGATATATGTTCCTCTGATGAACCAAAGGCAATTCGGTCACCAACGCTGGTGTTGTTCAAAGGTAGTTCGCCAAGCCAACCGTAAGGATGTATGATTTCCATTCTACTGACGATGGCGTGGGCTTCCTCTATCGAAACACGGAATGCGTCCACAATGGATTGCCTAAGATAATATTCAATGCAGCGGTCATAGTTGAAGCAAATGATTTTAATGTTTTTTCCAACTTCATTTACGTTGGTTACACCATCCAACATAATGCGAACGAACTGACCAAGCCAAGAGAAGTCGGGTTCCATCGCCCCTCTTTTCCTCATCTGCTCGGTAACTTCGTTTAGCATCGTGCTCTCTCGCTCTGCCTTGAGGATTTCAAGAGCGATAAGCATTTTGCCGAGTTTGGGGATATATGAGTGGCTATTGTTTCGATGGACGAAAGCGTCGATACTGACTGCTGTTCTTATGCCATTGTGAATGGCGCTGAGGGCTTCGAGGACTGGCTTTCTGTCAATGTCGGTGGGCCAAATCCGCTTGACCGTATGCATAAAAAATTCGTCACCGTATGATATTTTACTACGATAGTTGTCGATGTGAAGAACTGAACTCTTCTTAATTCGAGTTGCCAAACCTGCGCCAATTGGCAGACCAAATTCAACACTTGCACCTGCACCAACTACAAAAGTTGTTTTGTCCCTGAACATAGCCTTCACCCCAAACCTGGCGCATAAATCACTCGTAGATAGTCAGGTGCTCTTTGAATCTCATATGAAACAAATCGTCTGATATGAGAGCAGCCCACTGACTTCTATCGTTTGCAGTATCCAACCGGTCTTGTAGTTTTTGCCGAGTTATCTGCAAATCATACATCCATCGGTATAGAGTTTCGTCACCCGCAAACAGGAAAAACACCTTATTGGTAAGGTGTATAAGGTCTTTTTTAGATGGTTCTGTAGAAAGTTGTTCCCAATTTCTTTCGGTGAATCTTTTAATTTCGTTATATAACTCCATACGCTTATCGAACATCTGAAGTTTTCGGTTCTTGAAGTATGTGATTTTCGCTTGCTCTGCTTGATCGCTCATTATGTTTGTTTGCTTTTCAACAAAAACCGTATTCGCTTTCGCCTCTTTGGCTTGATCTTGCATCGCTTTCCGCTGCTCGATTAGTTCGTCCCGTGTGAGTTTCAGTTCCTGCTTTTGGAGGAACACGGTGACGATAAGCCAAAGGAACGCCACAGGTGCGAATAGACCAGCTAGAAAATCACCGAGGCTGTTTAGTTTTTCGGCGTCTACTTTTGTAGCCCAATCACCACTTAACTTTGCTTCAATGCTGATCACGCCGAGATACAGGATTGTGATAACAAGACCGACATTGAACGGCTGTGTTATCCAATTTATGCATTTGCTGCGCTTAATTCGCTTTAGAAGCGGCGCTCGTTTCATCATTGATAATTACCCCCAAAATTCAACCGTCGGGACGTTAGGGGTAAATGGTTGATGAGTTGTGTCCGTCTCAAAAATTCCCGTGTCAGATGCAAACCGATGAAGAAAAAAGCCGCTGTTACAGCGGGTTTTCTGCGCCATAAATTGATTCGTCAATTTTGATCAGAGATAAATCTTCAGTTACGATCAATTTCGATCACAAAAGCACTTTTTTGACGTATTGAAATACTATTCCTACAAAACTAAACAATAATACGTTAAATACGATCAGTCATACTTGAGCAAATCGGTGCGTAATATTCATATACCTTACCGAATGCGTTTTCCTTGTAAAGTTTGCTCTGGAATTCATAAGCGTTCTTTATCTTGATTTGTATGGCTTCCTTGGTAATCCCAACCTTTTCGCCTTCAGCAAAGATGTAATTAGAGACATCCGCGCCGATAAGAGTAAGTTTGGCTGAATCATCGAAATTACCTTTGGAGATTGCGCGGTTCCCCATAATGGAAAAGAACGCGATACACTCAGCACCCATCTCAATTTCCGCAGTACCTGCACCAAAAGCGATAGATGGGATAAGGAAAGTGAGTGCAATGAACTTCACGTGATACTCCTGTCACTGTTCGATTTTATCATTTGAGAACATAAAGGGAAAATGGCGCAAAGCAAATTGCTTGTCACCAAGGGATTACCTCTCTGACCGTGCATATCCCGTAACGGTCGGATACGCCCATATATGCTTCCAAAAGATCGCTGTCCGACAATTCGCTCGGGTGGTAAATCGTTACCAGGCCCGTACCCGTTTTTGGATATGCGTAGTCACCAATCTCGATTTCCTTGATGTGGTGCGTAGTCAGCGAGATATCGCCAAAATCTATATCGATTACCCATATGTGATCTGCGTGGCCGTGGTCAGGGTCTTTGATTTTGATCATTGGGTATATCCTTGTTTCCAAGGATATTTAGTCGGTCGTGATAATCTTTTGGCTGGAATGCGTCTATGCCGACGACAGTTGTTAGGTGGTCGAGCACATAAGGCAGGCCGAACCGCCTTTTGTTTTGCTGCTTCTTAAGCAGTCTCAATTCGGTCGGATTGACGAAAAACTGGAAGATATCGGTGGGCTTATTACCTTCTTCGACATTGGTGAGATACACGTCGTAACATTGATTACCTCTACGTTTTGGCGTTTTCACCGTGCGCAGGTAAAGCGGCCTGACATTGGGATGCGGTGTCCTTGTCGTCTTGTGATCTTCGATATGCGCGATGATCGTGCCGTCGTGAATTATCCAAGCGGTGGCTTGCGTCAGCACGTAGTCCGCTTTTGTTTTAGAGTTTTCGATCTTGGGCAGGTGCCGATTATGAAAACTCGCCGGTACTAATACAACGTCGCTATCACCTCGGTCTTCAAGGAGGTGCTGCGCATAAATTACGCTCCCTGAGTGCGTCATCACCTTGTCGGTGGGCCTGATGTCCCGCGTTATGATTTTCTGCTTCGTACCGTCCCAAGCCAACCCTTTGCCCGCAATAGGAGCGTGGCTGGAATGGCGCGAAAACACGGCCACATCGCCAAAAATCCAATCGAGTAACTCCGGTTGTTTATCGGGCCTCGGAATATAGACTTTCGGTATGGCGTAGATATGGGCGCTGTCCTCTTCCTGCCAATCGACCTTGCCGAGGGTACGGCGTGTTACGACACCGTCCGTGATGTCCGCATACAGCGTTTTGATCTTCATCGATGCCGGAGCGATTACACGGATATCTTCGTGGTCCTGCTCGGTTAATTCTTCAAACCAAACCACCGCAAAAATCTCACTGAGTTCTTTGATCTTGTGGGCGTTTGTAAAAGCGAAGATTTTGTCGGTGATGTTGTTTGGCAGGGGGATACGACGACGCATTCTCGTTGGTCCAATGTTAACTCGTGCCACTTATCGGTGTATCCGCGAAATGACGGGTTAACAGGATTTCGAAGATGGGCGAAAAGATCGGAAATGGTGAATACTTTATGGGCGATTGTCTGGAGGTGATGAAAGACATCCCGGATGCCTCGGTCGATATGGTGTTGTGCGACTTGCCGTATTCCGTGCTCGATTTGGAATGGGATTCGATCATCGATCCAGAGCAATTGTGGAGCCAGTACAGTCGGATATGCAAGCCAAATGCCGCTATTGTTCTGACAGCGCAGCAGCCGTTTACGACCACGCTGATCAACTCCGGGCGCGGACTATTCCCTAAGTTCTACTCTTTGGTTTGGGATAAAGGTCGGTCGACTGGTTACGCCAATTCCAGGATCAAGCCGATGGCAGCGCACGAGGATGTGCTCGTATTTTACAAAAAGCGGCACACCTATAATCCTGATGTCACCAAACTTGACGAACCGGTGGTCCGCAAAGGCAAGAAGGCAAAGGCTAGTGGCGAGTCGTATATCAGCCGCGACACAATGGATAACGATCACCTGGTTGATGCAGTAGGCTTTCCGACTTCGATTCTGACTACCGATCCCATTGAAATGGCTAAATGGGACTGGATCGATAAGGGCATACATCCGACACGCAAACCCGTGCCTTTGTTTCAGCGGCTTATCAATTGGTATTCAAACCCCGGCGAAGTCGTATTGGATAATACGGCGGGATCAGGCACCACTGCTTTGGCCGCACAATCAACTGGCCGTAAATGGATATGCATTGAGCAAAGTGATCATTATTACGAGGTCGGTACATATCTGGCGAAAGAATACATTCGCCGCAGCCGGTAATCACCTGAGCTGACTAAAATAAATACACCTGTATTCAATATTACAGGTGTATTTCAATGGCTATCAATTCAGCCACTATTTCTCTTATTAAGCGTTTTGAAGGCTTAAAGACTACCGCATATTACTGCGCCGCGCACGTTCCCACAATCGGATTCGGACATACCGCAACGGTCAAAGCGTCGGATGTCGGTGTCAAAAAGATCACCGAAGCGCAGGCAGAAAAACTTCTCCAAGACGACCTGAAACGTTTCGAAGCCGATGTAACGCGTCTCGTTAAAGTCGATATCAACGAGAACCAATACGGTGCTTTGGTGTCCTTTTGTTATAACATTGGCACCGGCGCATTTGCCTCTTCAACCTTGCTGAAATTACTGAATGCCGGTCGCACAAGGGAAGCCGCTGACCAGTTTGCACGATGGAATAAAGCAGGTGGTCGTATCCTTGCTGGCCTGACCGCACGTCGTGCTGCTGAAAGATTGTTATTCGAGGCGCCAATTATGGCCGCTCCGAAGTCAGAGAAGCGACCCACTGCATCAACAAAAAAAGCCCCACGCTAAGGAGGGGCTAGTTTGATGTCGCTCGGGGAAAGTTGGGCAATGCCCGTGAGCGATGGCGCTGGTGTAGTCGTATATGTCGCTGATAGGATAGGTCACTTCTGCCCCAAACGGTACGCCATTGGAAATTTGGCGCTAAATGCGCATTTTTTGGACTTTTGAATAAATACATTTGTAGGCGAGGCAACGTCTACGCATATTCAAAGGATCAAATAAATGGCAATAAAATCACGTAAGATAAAACCACCCGCACCACGTACATCATCCGCTTGGATTGATGATCTTATCAAAGATTATGGGTTGGTGGACGGCGAATTATACGATGTCGGTGGGCGAGAGGAATCGACCTTGAATGAGTTGTCGGATCACGCTCTTGTAATCGACTACTCGGTTAAATCGACCGGGACTAATCAAGGCAAGCCGTACCTCGATATTCCTGACCGGCGATTGCTAAACAACATCATCGCCGAGTTGTATATGATATCCACATTGGATGCAGTGGCTGTGTCAGCAGACGATTATGTTTCAAACGTGTGGAGCGTTTTGCAAAAGACAGCGACACCGGTAAATCGAAATGGCAAATCGCAACCGTGGCAGGATTTTTTAAAAGGTCTCCTGCAAGACAAAATAAAGTACAAACGTCGTAATTATAACGGTAAATGGCGGCGATATACGAATGATATTAGTCTCGATCAATTGCTGCATTTAAAAAATTTATTCGAGCTTTTAGAGAGCAATTCCGCGTTCAACGGCGTTGATTTCGTGGAGGGTTTTTGATGTCAGATGTGAAGCCCTGTAACGGCTTAATAGCGCAGTTATCAAATCCCGTAAAAGCCGCTGAAAAGGCGATTGAAGAATACGAAGCCGAAGAAGGTGAAAATAAGAAAGCCCCATTTAAGGGGCTTTTGGTCACGTCTTGATGATGTAATTCATAGCAAGGTTGCGAGGTCTGGACTCCGCTCCACCACTTGCTGAAAGCCAAATACCGGTTGCCGCCGCCCACGTATTGCCATACGAGAATACGGCAGGGGGTTGGTCAACAGCGGTAGAACGTCCTGTTGATGCAGTACCGTTCTGAACACCACCGTGAACGTGTCCCGGATCATTAACACCGTGGTTGTGGCTTTTGTTGTCCGAATCCTGATACTGGCCGAATGAGTGACCGGGATCGAGACCACGCCCTGCATCAAAGCCACGAACGAATAGACCTCTTAAATCCGGTATGTTGAACGTTGTTGTTCCGTTACCTGCCCCGTACGTAGTACCTACTATCGCGAATAATGCTGCATAGGTTGTTCTGGAAATAGCAGCACCATTACATATAAGAAATCCAGTAGGTGCACTGTTTGCCGACCATATAGTTACGGAACCGGTAGGGGTGCTTACTGCTATTGACGCGTTGAGCGCATCTATTGCGGCCTGTAGGCCAGCCACGGTGCTAATTGCCTGAGTGCCTGTACCATTAGAGCGGGCAAGATAATATGCGCCGTGTTGTCCGTCCAAAAGGTCGGCGTCTAGACCTTTACCTGTGCCATAGTCATATACAGTGACGACGCGACTACCACCGACTGTCACCAGTCCGCCGTAACGGTTCAAATCTAGTCCGTGTTTAGTGGCTGAGTTGGTAGTCAAGAACGCTTCGATATCAATGGCGTCGGCATTATTTCGCTGAATGGATAGCGTCGTACCGTTGGTGGTCATAACCAACGAACCTGTATTGGTAATACCACCTACTACCGCCAAACCACCGGCAGAAACCGTTGTCGCGGACGTAAAGGTCTTGCCGGTCTGGCTTGTTGGGAGACGAGCATTGTTAACCGTGCCTGTCGTCAAGTTGGTGGCGTTCAAGGCGGTCAAGGCCGCGCCAGAGCCAGTGAAGGCGGTAGCCGTGATTGTGCCGGAATAGTTCGAAAGATTAACTGCCGATTGGAGGATGTAGCGGGTCCCGTCATACAGAAGGTCAACCGGATAACCTGCCCTGATATCGCCTGCTTGCAAAGCCGTACCGTCTACACGGACAATAGCGACGGCACCTGTTCCGTTTAAATTGATCGTGGATGCGCCGGTATTCGTAACGTTTGCAAAGAACGCAATACGTTTGCCTTTGGCGATTTCGAGCGGTGTTGCGAAGGCGATGGCATAGGTGTTTGCGACGCCAGTTGATGCATAGACGGGGTTAGCAGATACATATTCTCTTTTGACTGCGCCTCTTATGCTGCGGATAATGGGGGCGAGTGTAGATGGTTGATAGCCACCTTGGACGCCATCAGGTGATGCTGATATATTTCCGCCATCCAATTCGGTCCATTTATTATTACTGATATCTACCATTTATTTTCTTCTTATTAGGTAATTTGATATCAGTATTTATTCCCGCAAATCCTGCATATAATCGCGTATCGCAATCTTGAGAGATTGGTCCGCAGTCTTATTGTAGATGTTGTTCAGACGCGTGATTGCACCTTTGGTCGTGCTGGTATTCAGGCCAGCCATCCATTGCAGTGTTTCCGGCGAAGAAAACAGTTTATTTGCATAGCGTTTTCCGGCTTTATCCGCGCCAAGTTTGAGCACAGGGATGAGCAATGCAGATGGTGATGCGGTCGCAATTGCACCAGCAATGGATGCAGAATTTACAAAATTATCGAGTTGGGTGGATAGGTGACGTGCGGTATTCGAGTGGTTCTTGGTGCCTGCGTATTGGACAAGGTTGCGCGATACTTCGACAATCTGCTCCATTGATTTGCGGAGTTCGTTGCCGTCTTTAGTCATATACAAGGCGACCTTCGTCTCCTTGGGCATACTGTCCCAATCCGCGATCAAACGGGCAGGGGAGAAGTTACCGGCATTATCTCTGCCAAGTTTTTGAAAAACACCTGAGCCAATTTCGCGAACAGCATCATCACCACCCGCTACTCGTGCCTGACGCACCATTTGTGTGATCTTGCTGCCTGCATTTTTGCTGCCGGAAATCATCATCTTGTAGGCGTGACCTGCCACTGAGAATTTCCTCCAGAATGGATTAGAGTTCGGCCCATTAAAGGACGGACGCATGAAGAAGCAGCGATTTACGGAAGAGCAGATTATT
>NZ_JBNWBX010000012.1:0-162775 GCF_053522705.1 Agrobacterium sp. 16-2014-1-2a | reverse complement strand
AGTGAGCGGACTTATAAGAGATCACCCTCAAACAAGTCAACACACCAAAATACAAATTCTAAAAAAAACATTCAAAGTATTGATTTTAAAGGATAGTTTTGATTTTTCGGGATTCTGCCTCCCATTGGCCTCCACCAACGGACCGATTTTCAACAAGGGAATGCAGCCTCAACCCATATGAATGGTGCTGCGCCTTGTTTTGGCCCGACTCCTCGCTAATTGCTTTGCCAACAAAACGTTAATGCGGGCACGCGCGCGAGCCTGTTGCCGGCATATCTCTTGAGGGTGCCGATCAATTTGACTCGCGGCTTTGAAAGTTGCACACCTTCGCCTGAAGTTTCTGGAGAGCGCATGACCGACGGGGCACAGCTAGTATGACTGCGGATCGCAACGTGATCCGGTCGCTAGGCACGGAACCGCCAATTCTGGCGGAAGGGCGCCGTGCACCCGATCGCCGTGAGATTTCGCTCAGATGGCTTTCCGGCACGTTCCTTACCGGCATTACCTCTTCCATATTGATGGGTGTTGCGCTCTTTGCAGCTCTCGATGGCCGCCAGCAGCTTGCCATTCCGGCCGAGGCCTTCGCCAAGGCGGATATGGGCAACAATACCGCGGAAGCGGCACGCCGCGGCACACGCCTCATTGCGCCCAATATTGCGGCCCGGCCCTCGGACCGGTCGATCATGGAAGTCTCCACCGTTATCAACGAGGGCGACAAGGAAGTGGTCCGCAAGGTTCCCTTCTCCCACGTCAAGATTCCGCTGGCGTCCAATTACGCCAAACAGGACGATTATCCCGCCTTCGATCCCCTGAACATTTTCGCAAGCGGTGACGACAAGGACGCCCCGGCGCCGGCGCCGAGCCGCACGGGCACAATCTACGGCTCCGAGGTCGAATCCGAAGTCAGCCTGAAAACGGTCGCCTTTCCGATCCAGCACTCCAAGTATCCCTTCGCCGGCTCCCTGAGCTTCGACGA
This sequence comes from Agrobacterium sp. 16-2014-1-2a, assembly GCF_053522705.1. Classification (NCBI taxonomy): domain Bacteria; kingdom Pseudomonadati; phylum Pseudomonadota; class Alphaproteobacteria; order Hyphomicrobiales; family Rhizobiaceae; genus Agrobacterium; species Agrobacterium sp. 16-2014-1-2a. Next base: position 161,799 of record NZ_JBNWBX010000012.1, on the reverse strand, counting down.
GGTGGAGGAGGCAGTGCGCTCGAACGGCTCGATCCTGACAGATGGTAACGAGCAGCTTGCAGCGCTCTATTACATCGACCCCCGTCGTTTCGATAATGATGAGGGTGATGTCGATATCACCGCCGGTCTTGCCGCACGTGTCGTCGAACAGAATATGTCGGTTTCGACCCCTCAATCGCCCTCGGTTCCGGTCAAGGAATATGCCGACGACGTTATCCCTGCCCGCCAGACCGAAACCATCGAGGCCGCTTTATTCGGCGCGGGTTATTCGAAGGCGCAATCCTCCGAAATCGCTGGCCTGTTGTCACCGCAACTCCAGTCGAACAATGTCGAAAGCGGCGATGTGCTCCGCGTCGGCATTATTCAGGAAGACGACAAAAGCGACATCGTACGTGTAAGCCTTTACCGCAAGGGTCGCCACATGGTCACCATGGCCGTGGACGATCGCAAGAATTTCATCAAGGCCAGCGAACCGCCGAAGCTCGACGCGGTGGCGACGGCCTTTGACAGCACCCCGGCACCGGCCGCCGGCCGCGATCTGCCCAGCGTCTACGATGGCGTTTACCGGGCGGCTCTGGCCTATGGCATGAATCAGGGCATGGTCTCCCAGCTCATCAAGCTTTTGGCCAGCAGCGTCGATTTTCAGGCGCAGTTGAAACCGGCAGATACGCTGGAGGCCTTCTTCTCCGTGGAAGATGCGGATGGCAAGGCGACGGACAAGTCCGAACTGCTCTACGTCAACGCCAAGTTCGGCGATAACGAGACGCGGTTTTACCGGTTCCAGAACCCGGACGATAACAGCATCGACTATTTCGACGAGAACGGTAAGAGCATCCGGCAGTTCCTGTTGCGCAACCCGGTTCCGAACGGCCGTATGACATCAGGTTTCGGCATGCGCCGCCACCCCGTTTTGAAATTCAGCCGCATGCATACCGGCACCGACTGGGCGGCAGCCCGCGGCACGCCGATCATCGCGACAGGCAACGGCACTGTCGAAAAGGCCGGCTGGGCCTCCGGTTACGGCAACCAGACCCTGATCCGCCACGCCAATGGCTACGTCTCCTCCTATAACCACCAGAGCGCCATCGCCAAGGGTGTCACCGAGGGTTCAAAGGTCCGGCAGGGCCAGGTAATCGGTTATGTCGGTTCGACCGGCCTTTCGACCGGCGCGCATCTGCATTACGAGCTGATCGTTAACGGCACGAAAGTGGACGCGATGAAAGTGCGGCTGCCAGGCGGCAAATCGCTTTCCGGCGTCGCGCTCGCGCGGTTCTCCGACGAGAGAAAGCGGATCGACAATCTACTCAACATCGAAGAAAAACCCAATCAGGTGGCGAGCCGCTAGTCCGCAGGGCGTTGTGACCATAGGGACCGCTATACGAAAAAGGGCTCCGTTACCGGAGCCCTTTCGTTTTATGCCGCATCGGCGGTTTCAGTCTCGGCCTCACCCTTTGGGGGCTTGACCTTGAAAAGCAGCCGGTCGGTGCCAGAGGTCACCTTGACCCGCGACCCGTCCGGGATCTCGCCGCCGAGGATCATTTCGGCGAGCCTGTCCTGAACGGTCTTCTGGATCACACGCTTCAGCGGACGTGCGCCATAGGCCGGATCGTAACCCTTATTGGCAAGCCAGTTGCGGGCATCCTCATCCAGTTCGAGCGTGATCTTGCGATCACCCAGAAGCGAGACGAGGCGCTTGAGCTGGATCTCCACGATCGCACCCATCTCGTCGCGCCGCAGGCGATGGAAGAGGATGATATCGTCGATACGGTTGAGGAATTCCGGCCGGAAATGCGACCGGACACGCTCCATCACCAGGTCACGAACCGAATCCACATCGTCATTGTCGCCCATCTGCGTCATGAATTCCGAACCGAGGTTCGAGGTCATGATGATGATGGTGTTCTTGAAATCGACGGTGCGGCCCTGACCATCCGTCAGGCGGCCATCGTCCAGCACCTGCAACAGGACGTTGAACACATCCGGATGCGCTTTCTCGATCTCGTCAAACAGCACGACCTGATAGGGCCGGCGGCGAACCGCTTCCGTCAACGCACCGCCCTCTTCGTAACCGACATAGCCGGGAGGCGCACCGATAAGCCGGGCAACGGAGTGTTTCTCCATAAATTCCGACATGTCGAGGCGAACCATCGCGGTCTCGTCGTCGAACAGGAACCGGGCGAGCGACTTGGTCAGCTCGGTCTTGCCCACGCCCGTCGGGCCGAGGAAGATGAACGAGCCGATCGGCCTGTTCGGATCCTGAAGACCCGCGCGCGAACGGCGAACCGCCTTGGAAACGGCCTGCACGGCCTCGCCCTGCCCGACCACGGACTTGGCAAGATCGTCTTCCATGCGCAGCAGCTTCTCGCGCTGGCCTTCCAGCATCTTGTCGACAGGAATGCCGGTCCAGCGAGAAACGATGTGGGCGATATTGTCCGCCGTCACCACTTCCTGAACCATCGAGCCAGCACCGCTGCTATCACGCGCTTCCGCTGCAGCCAGTTCCTTTTCGAGGCCCGGAATGATGCCATAGGTCAATTCACCGGCGCGCTGGAACTGGCCGTTACGCTGGGCACTTGCCAGTTCGTTGCGGGCATCGTCCAGCCGCTTCTTGAGGTCTGCGGCATGGCCCAGCTTCTGCTTTTCCGCCTGCCAGCGGGCCGTCAGGGCATCGGCCTTTTCTTCGGTGTCGGCCAGTTCGTCCTCGAGCTTCTTCAGGCGGTCGACGGATGACTGATCCGTCTCCTGCTTCAAGGCTTCGCGTTCGATCTTGAGCTGAATGATCCGGCGATCCAGTTCGTCCAGTTCTTCCGGCTTGGAATCCACCTGCATGCGAAGGCGCGAAGCGGCTTCGTCCATCAGGTCGATTGCCTTGTCGGGCAGGAACCGGTCGGTAATGTAGCGGTTGGAAAGCGTTGCAGCTGCAACCAGGGCCGAATCCGAAATGCGGACCTTGTGGTGCTGTTCGTATTTTTCCTTCAGGCCGCGCAGGATCGAGATCGTGTCCTCAACGGTCGGCTCATCTACGAGCACCGGCTGGAAACGACGGGCAAGGGCCGGATCCTTTTCCACGTGCTTGCGATATTCATCCAGCGTGGTGGCGCCAACGCAGTGCAGTTCACCTCGGGCAAGAGCGGGCTTCAGCAGATTGGACGCATCCATGGCGCCATCGGCCTTGCCGGCACCGACCAGCGTGTGCATCTCGTCGATGAACAGGATAATGCCGCCATTTTCCGCCTGCACTTCGTTCAGGACCGCCTTCAGGCGCTCCTCGAACTCGCCGCGATACTTCGCGCCAGCGATCAGCGCACCCATATCCAGCGCCATAAGCTTCTTGTCTTTGAGGCTTTCGGGCACATCGCCATTGACGATGCGCAGCGCAAGACCTTCGGCAATCGCCGTTTTACCGACGCCGGGTTCACCGATCAGCACGGGATTGTTCTTGGTGCGGCGTGAAAGCACCTGAATGGTCCGGCGGATTTCGTCGTCACGGCCAATCACCGGGTCGAGCCTGCCTTCGCGGGCTTCCTCCGTCAGGTCGCGCGCGAACTTCTTCAGCGCGTCAAAGCCCTGTTCGGCATTGGCGCTGTCAGCCGTGCGGCCCTTGCGGATTTCATTGATGACCTGATTAAGTGCCTGCGCCGTCACGCCGCCCTTTTTCAGGGACGCCGAGGTCGAAGCAGAGTTTTCGATCGCCAGCGCCTGCAAAAGACGCTCGACGGTGACGAAACTGTCACCAGCCTTCTTGGCGAGTTCTTCCGCATTCGAGAACACTTTCGCAAGTGGAGCCGTGAGCGAAAGGCCGCCATTGCCGCCGGAAACCTTGGGCAATTTCGCCAGTGCCGCATCGTTGGCCAAGCGCACTTCCTTGGCGTCGCCGCCAGCCCGCTCGATCAGCGATGCTGCCATGCCCTGCTCGTCATCAAGCAGAACTTTCAGCACATGTTCGGCAGAAAACTGCTGGTGATTTTCCGCAAGCGCAAACGTCTGCGCCGATTGCAGAAAACCGCGAACGCGCTCGGAGTATTTTTCAATATTCATAGTCGAACCTCCATATACCGGCCCGCCCGCTTTCGGCACGGATCCGGGTGTTTGGGTTGAGGCTCCCTCAAAGGCAAGCCCCGCTACGGCAGTCGCGTTTTACAGATTTCACGATTGCCGCCTCTTGATGGACGGTTACCGCTGCATGCGGCATCCGTCCTTACCGCACGAATATGGGAGGCATTTTCATCGGTTTAAAGGGGAGGAAAACGACTGCCGGGGAAATTTTAGCCGGACTTGATAAGCGTCACGACTGTTTGCCGCGATTGCCCCCTTCGAAAAGCGCCCAAGCTTTTACACCCGACCCCAAAAACAAAAAAACTCCGGCAAGCCGGAGTTTTTTCAATCGCGTGGTATTTTGAAAACCCTGCTTATTCAGCAGCGTTTTCGAGCGTGGCAGGTGTTGCCTCATCACCGGCTGGCGTATCTCCGCCTTCGGCACCCTCAGCACCTTCCGCGGTTGCGGCGCGGCGCGGGCGACGCGGGCGTGGGCCAGTGGCGCGGCGGGCCTTTGGTGCGCGTTCAGTCGCTGGCGCTTCCGTCTGTTGCTGCTGTTCCTCGACGGCCACTTCCATAGGCGTGCCTTCGATGACGGGCTGAGGCGCCTGGCTGGCGTCGTATACCGGCTGCTGCCGTTCGTCCGAAGCCTGCGGCTGGCGCGGCTGGCGCTCCTGCCGTTCACGGCGGTCCGGGCGCTCACGACGTTCCTGACGCGGCTCGGAACGCTCGGTGCGCTCCTGCCGTTCCTGGCGCTCCGGCTGCTGAACCCGTTCCGGCTGTTCGAACTGCTGCTGCGGTGCACCATCGTCACCGTCGTTCATATCCATATCGTCGGCATCCGAAGCATTGTATTCGCCACGGTCGTCGCGCTGGAAACGCTCCTGCATCTGGGCCTGAGCGGTGGCGATGATACGATTGTAGTGTTCAGCGTGCTGCAGATAGTTTTCAGCGATCACACGGTCGCCAGCACTCTGCGCGTCCCGCGCAAGGGTGGCGTATTTTTCCGCTATGTGCTGGGCTGTGCCACGAATTTTAACATCGGGACCGGAGCTGTCATAAGTCCTGGTGAGCGGGTTACCGCCCTTGCGGTTGAAGTTGTTGTTGTTACCGCCACCATTGTTATTGTTGTTGTTGCTTCCACGCCCCCGGCCGCGCTTGTTTTGCTGTCCTGGCCTCATCAATTGCTCACCTGAATTCTGTTTTGCTGACAATCTGGTTATTTTCATGCAATTCCGGGCGGAAAACCGCTGGAAACTTTTCCTGAAATTGCTCCATTACGCGCCCTGCTGGAGATAACCCCAGACAAGACCCCGCGTATGACGACCGGTCGCGCAAAATGCTGCAACGAGCCACCTGCGAACAAAGTTTACTGATTCACATGCCGGAAACGCCCAGCCTTCAGGGTTCTCAAAAGAACCCGCTTCGGGACTGACCCATACCCTGACGAATCTAAATTCGTCCTAAGCCACCCGGCATGTGGCGGCAAACTATCCCGCTTCATGCGGAAATCCAAGCCTTTTCTTTTGCTGTGCAAAATATCCTTGCAAATAATCCGCAGACGTATCGCGAACAACTATCTCCGGAAGGTCAAAACTCTGTCGTTGCCGCCATAATCCTTCACGGCGTCGAGAAGAGAGAAGCCGTGGGAAGCAAATATAGCGGAAACATCAAGCCTTTGATCGAAACCGATCTCCACACCGACAATCCCGTTTTCCACAAGAAAGCGGCCTGCGTCGGCAGCGATGAGGCGGTACGGTGCAAGGCCGTCCTGACCTCCGTCCAGCGCCGCCATCGGATCGTGATAGCGAACCTCTCGGTCTAGCGTTGTGACGATGTCACTTCTTATATAAGGCGGATTCGACACAATTATGTCAAACCTGCCAGAGATTTTTTTGAACCAGTCGCTACGCACGGTTTCAAAACGCGAGGCGAGACCATTTCGGGCAGCGTTTTTCGCTGCGGTTTCCAGCGCATCGGCGGAGATATCGCTGCCGACGCCAGTTGCTTCCGGACATTCCTTGAGAAGCGCCAGACAGATCGCACCCGTGCCCGTACCCAGATCCAGAATGCGCGCACTGCCCTTGTCGGCAACAATTTTTTTCAACGCAGGCAACAGCGTATCGACGAGAACTTCCGTATCCGGGCGGGGTTCGAGCGTCTCCGTCGATAAAAGAAGATCGAGCCCGTGAAATTCGCGATGGCCGAGAATGCGATGGACTGGCTCTCCGCCTGCGCGCCTTTCGACCATGGCGGCAATGCGGGCGCTTTCTTCCCGCGTGACGGGATGGTCCGGTTTCATCACGAAATCGGTCAGTGAAAAACCGGTAACGTCGGCAACCAGCAGGCGCGCATCAAGCAGCGGATCGGCGATGCCCGCCGCCTGCAGCCGTTTGCGGGCTGCGGCAAGCTCGGTCGAAACGGTCCCGTCAGCGCCGCCACTCAAAGCTGTTGTTCGCCAAGCTGGGCAAGCTGACCGGCCTGATAATCAGCAATCAGCGCGTCGACAAGCTCGTCGATCTCGCCTTCGATCATCCGGTCGAGCTTGTAGAGGGTCAGGTTGATGCGGTGATCAGTGACCCGCCCCTGCGGAAAATTGTAAGTGCGGATACGCTCGGAACGGTCGCCGGAACCGACCTGGCTCTTGCGGTCGGCTGAACGCTCGCTTTCCACCTTCTGGCGCTCGATGTCGTAAAGACGCGAACGCAGAACCTGCATGGCCTTGGCGCGGTTCTGGTGCTGCGACTTTTCAGAACTGGTAACGATCAAACCCGTCGGAAGATGGGTGATGCGAACGGCGGAGTCAGTGGTATTGACGTGCTGGCCGCCTGCGCCCGAAGCGCGCATCGTGTCGATACGAATGTCTTCCGGGCGAATTTCGACATCGATATCCTCCGCCTCCGGCAGCACGGCAACAGTGGCTGCCGAGGTGTGGATGCGGCCGCTCGCTTCTGTTTCCGGCACGCGCTGCACCCGGTGCACGCCGGATTCGAATTTCAGCTTGGAAAACACCCCTCGCCCGCTGATCGTGGCGATGATTTCCTTGTAACCGCCCGCCTCGCCTTCGCTTGCGGAAAGAACTTCAACTTTCCAGCCCTTGGCTGAAGCGAAGCGCTCATACATGCGAAACAGATCGCCGGCGAAAAGTGCCGCTTCGGATCCGCCCGTGCCGGCGCGGATTTCGAGGATGGCGCTTTTTTCGTCCGCCGCATCCTTGGGAAGCAGCAGGACCTGCATTTCCTTCTCAAGCTCGCCAATTCGGGCCTCGACCTCCGGCAGCTCCATTTCCGCCAGATCGCGCATGTCCTTGTCGGTCGTCTTGTCGGCAAGCAGCGCCTGGAGATCGGCGGCCTCGGAGACCGCCTTTTCGTATTCGCGGACTTTTTTCACCACCGGCTCAAGTTCGGAATATTCCGAAGCCAGCTTCACATAGACATCCGCTGCCGGACCAGCCGACATCCGCGCTTCGATCTCTCCGAAACGCCTTTCCAACTCGCGCATTTTTTCGACGGGAAGCTTCGCCACCAGTCACTCCGATTATGAAACAGGTCTTTTAAATGGGAATGGAATGCGTCGCGGCAAAGCGTAACAACACCTCGCGCGCGCTTTCCAGCGAATTATGATCGTCGAGCGCAGCGTTCAGCTCATCGGCAAGGCTCGCGGCATCAAGCCCGAGAAGCATGGCCTTGACGGGACCAATCGCCGTCGGCGACATGGAAACCGAACGGAAACCAAGGCCGATCAAAGCCATGGCCGAAAGTGGCTTGCTTGCCATTTCGCCGCAAAGCGTGACCGAGGTGTGGTGCTTTTCGCCAGCGCGCACGATATCGCGCAGAATGCGCAGGAACGGCTTGCCAAGATTGTCGAAACGATCCGAAACCCTTGCATTGCCGCGATCGACCGCCATCGAAAACTGGAACAGGTCGTTCGAACCGACGGAGACGAAATCCACTTCCTGCATCAGCTCATCGAGCTGCCACATCAGCGAAGGTACTTCCAGCATCGCACCAAATTGCAGCTTTTTCGGAAGCGCATGGCTGAATTTCGAAAGATGCTGCACTTCCTTCTGAAGCAGATCGCGCGCCGCGCGGATTTCGGAAACCTCCGTCACCATCGGCAACATCATGCGTAGTTCAGCACCTGAGGCAGCACGCAGAAGCGCGCGCATCTGTGTGCGCATCAGACCCGGGCGGTCGAGCGACAGGCGGATCGCCCGCCAGCCGAGCGCCGGGTTTTCCTCTTCCTGGCCGCGCATATAGGAAACGACCTTGTCGCCGCCAATATCCAGCGTGCGGAAGGTAACGCTCTTGCCCTTGGCCTGCCGCAAGACGGACCTATAGAACGCTTCCTGCTCCTCGCCCTTGGGCATGTTGGAGGCGATCATGAACTGTAGCTCGGTGCGGAACAGGCCGATGCCATCGGCGCCGGATTCCTCGAGCTGCGGCAGATCTACGAGAAGGCCCGCATTCATCTTGAGGTTGACCTTCTGGCCATCCTTGGTGATCGGCTCGACATTGCGAAGCGCGCGGAACTGCTCCTGGCGCTTGGCACGCAGGCGCACCTTTTCCTCATAGGCGCGCTGCAAATCCGACATCGGGCGCAAATGCACCTGGCCGTCATCGCCGTCGATAATGATGGGATCGTTATTTTCAGCGAGGGCGACGATGCCCGTCGCCTGCCCGATGATCGGAATGCCCATGGCGCGCGCCACGATGACGACGTGGCTCGTCACCGCACCGTCTTCGAGCACTAGGCCGCGCAATTTCTCACGCGGGTAATCCAGCAATTCGGCGGCACCCATGGCGCGCGCCAGAACGATGGCGTCCAGTGGAAAATCATGCTCGGGGCTTCGACCGCCGAAACCGATCAGCTGGCGCAGCAGCCGGTTGGCAAGATCGTCGAAATCATGCATGCGCTCGCGAAGATAGGGATCGGTCAGGCGCATCATGCGCGCCTTTGTGTCGCTCTGCACTTTCTCGACCGCAGCTTCCGCCGTCAGGCCGTTGCGGATAGCTTCTTCCATGCGCCGCACCCAGCCCTGATCGTGGGCGAACATGCGGTAGGTCTCGAGAACCTCGCGATGCTCGCCTTCGGTCGGGACGTCGCGGCGCTGCAACATGTCGTCGATCGACAGGCGCAGCGAACCGATCGCGTCGGCAAGACGCAGGATTTCGGTATCGGCATCCTCATTCAGCAGATTGGTGACAACGATTCGGGGGTCGTGCAGCACGACATGACCAAGACCGATGCCTTCGCCATAAGCATCGCCATCAATGGAAACGGCACGCGTCAGGTCCAGCTCCACACCGGGGCGGGTGATTTTTTTCAATTCACCGCTCGCCACTATTTCAGCGATGAGCATCGCGGTTGTCTCGAGCGCTTCAACTTCATCCTCCCGGTATGTTCGGCTGACCTTGTTCTGGACCACAAGAACGCCAAGAGTGCGACCGGACCGCAAAATCGGCACGCCGAGGAAGGAATGATAAATTTCCTCACCCGTTTCAGGAAGATAGCGGAAAGCCGGATGCGCCTGCGCATCGGAAAGATTGAGTGGTTGGGCGGAAGCGGCAATGGTACCGACAAGACCTTGCCCCATTTTCAGCTGGGCAAGATGCACGGCATCCTTGTTGAGACCTTCGGTAGCGTAAAGCTCCAGCACGCTGTCGGAACGCAGCACGTAGACCGAGCAAACCTCCGCCACCATGTTGCTGGCTATCTGACGGACGATCTGGTCCAGACGGTCCTGCGGCTCAAGGTGCTCCGCCATCATTTCGCGCAGCCGCTTTAGCAGGACGCGCGGACCTGCAGAAAGGTCTCTCATCGCGTTTGCTCCCCGACGCTTCCGATCCGAATGTCATAATATTCGAGAATCAAAACGTCATTTAAAAAATTTATAGCGCGAGAAGCGCGTCCCGCAAGGGACACGCTTTCATGAAACGCCACATCGGAAGAACGCAACCCCGAAGAATCGGAGCATCGGGAACCGATGTCTCGAGCTTAGTTCTTATCGAGACCGTAAGCAGAATGCAAAGTGCGAACGGCCAGTTCGGCATAGGCACCGTCGATCAGGATCGAAATCTTGATCTCGGAGGTGGTGATGGCCTTGATGTTGATGTTCTTCTCGGCAAGCGCCTTGAAGGCGCTGGCAGCAACGCCAGCATGGCTGCGCATGCCGATACCGATGACCGAAACCTTGGCAAGGCCGGTCTCGTTCTGCGCAACGTCGAAGCCGATCTGGGCCTTGTTCTCGTCCAGAACGCGCAGAGCCTTGGCAACGTCGCCAGAAGGAACGGTGAAGGTCATGTCGGTGCGCGACCCATCTTCGGAGATGTTCTGCACGATCATGTCGACATTGATATGCGCTTCGGCCAGTGGCCCGAAGATCGCGGCGGAGACGCCCGGACGGTCGGCCACGCGGCGCAGCGAGATCTGTGCTTCATCCTTGGCATAGGCGATGCCGGTTACGACTTCCTGTTCCACGATTTCTTCCTCGTCACAAATCAAAGTACCGGGCGGGTTGATGAGGTCGCCCATGCCCGGCGCATCGGGATCCTCGAAACTGGAGCGAACGAAGGTGCGCACCTTGTGTACCATGGCAAGCTCGACGGAGCGAACCTGCAGAACCTTCGCACCGAGAGACGCCATTTCGAGCATTTCCTCGAAAGCGATCTTCTTCATGCGGCGAGCCTTGGGCTCGATGCGCGGATCGGTGGTATAGACGCCATCGACATCGGTATAGATATCGCAACGGTCCGCCTTGACGGCGGCGGCGATGGCAACGGCTGATGTGTCCGAACCGCCGCGACCGAGCGTCGCAATGCGGTTATCCGGGCCGATGCCCTGGAAACCGGCAACAACGGCAACCTGGCCCTCGCCCATGCGGTGAACGATATCCGAACCGTCAATCTCGAGAATGCGGGCGGCACCATGTGCGTTGTCTGTGCGGATCGGAATCTGCCAGCCCTGCCATGAGCGCGCATTGATGCCCATGGATTGCAGCGTGATCGCCAGAAGACCCGATGTTACCTGCTCGCCGGATGCAACGACCGCGTCATATTCGCGTGCATCGTAAAAGGAGGCGGCGTTGGCGCCAGCCACCTTCGCAGCATTCTGCACCCAGTCCACCAACTCGTTGGTTTTACCGGACATGGCGGAAACGACCACGGCCACTTCATGGCCGGCATCCACTTCGCGTTTCACATGCCGTGCGACATTGTGAATGCGTTCGAGGTTCGCGACGGACGTGCCGCCGAATTTCATGACAATGCGAGCCATAGCCTTGACCAGTACCATCCCTTTTTTCCGCCAGCCGTTTTTCAGGTGCGGACAAGAACAAACCCAGTCGGCTCTTTTTTTGATAAAGAGCCTCAAGTTGCGGGTCTCTTAGCGAAAAGGCGGGGGGCACGCAATGCCGTTTATGAACCATGCGGTACGCCTTTTTTTATAGCCCCGGCGAAAGAAGATGTCGGGATAGAATAGGCGACCGCATGCGGCGCTGTGAAAGAGCGTACCGCAGTGCACTGTACAAACGGGCCTATTCGCAGTATGGAGCGCGGCAATGCAACCGGCCAAATGGCCGTAATGGCCTGCATCGGCTGCCCCGGAGACTTTAGGACCTATTGGTTTCGGGCGGATGCAGGCAGCTTCATATCCGAAAGACGGTAGATGACAGACACCCAGGGTATCGCCCCGGCGATCGCGCAGGCGTTGGAAAAACGCGGCTACAAAGATTTGACCCCCGTGCAGAAGGCCATGCTTTCGCCGGAACTCGCCGACAAGGACGCGCTGGTTTCCGCGCAGACCGGCTCCGGCAAGACAGTTGCCTTCGGCATTGCGCTCGCGACCACGCTACTGTCGGAAAACACCCGTTTCGGCCAGGCTTCCGCGCCGCTGGCACTCGCCATTGCACCAACCCGCGAACTGGCCATGCAGGTCAAGCGCGAGCTGGAATGGCTTTATGAATTCGCCGGCGTATCGATTGCGTCCTGTGTTGGCGGCATGGATATCCGCAGCGAACGACGCGCACTGGAGCGCGGCGCGCATATTATCGTCGGCACCCCCGGCCGCCTCTGCGACCACATCAAGCGCGGCGCGCTCGATCTGTCGTCGCTACGCGCCGTGGTACTGGACGAGGCCGACGAGATGCTCGATCTCGGCTTCCGCGAAGATCTGGAATTCATTCTGGAAGAATCGCCGGATAACCGCCGCACGCTGATGTTCTCGGCCACCGTCCCGCGCAGCATCGCCAAGCTTGCCGAAAGCTACCAGAAGAACGCCGTTCGCATCGCCACCGCCTCAGAACAGAAGCAGCATGTGGACATCGAATACCGCGCCTTGCTGGTGACCGGCTCCGACCGCGAAAACGCCATCATCAATGCGCTGCGCTTTTACGAAGCCCGCAACGCCATCGTTTTCTGCTCCACCCGTGCGGCCGTGAACCATCTGACGGCCCGTCTGAACAATCGCGGCTTTTCCGTCGTGGCTCTGTCAGGCGAACTGACCCAGAACGAACGCACGCATGCGCTTCAGGCAATGCGTGACGGTCGCGCCCGGGTTTGCGTGGCGACTGACGTTGCTGCACGCGGCATCGACCTGCCTGGCCTTGAACTGGTTATCCACGCCGACCTGCCGACCAATTCGGAAACGCTTCTCCACCGTTCCGGCCGTACCGGCCGCGCCGGGCAAAAGGGCGTCAGCGCCATCGTGGTGCCTGTCAACCAGCGCCGCAAGGCCGAACGCCTTCTGGAAGGTGCCAAGGTCAGCGCAGCATGGGTTCGCCCGCCTTCGGTCGAAGAGATCGTTGAACGCGACGGCGCCCGTCTCCTGGCCGACCCGGCTCTCACCGAGGCCGTGGCCGATGACGAGCGTGATTTCGTCAAGCAGCTGCTCGAGCAGCATGGCGCGGAAAAAGTAGCAGCCGCCTTCGTGCGCCTTTATCACGCCGGACGTTCCGCCCCGGAAGACATCACCGAAGTCGCGCTGGACAATACCCGCAAACCGCGCCGCGACAGCTTCGAAACCCCTGAAAACGACGCGCCGCGCCGTGAACGTTCCGACTTTTCCGACAGCGCTTGGTTTTCGCTTTCGGTGGGCCGCAAGCAGAGCGCCGAACCGCGCTGGCTCATCCCCATGCTCTGCCGCTTCGGCAAGATCACCCGTCAGGATATCGGCGCCATCCGCATGCAGCAGACGGAGACCTTTGTGGAACTGGCGGCCGATGCCGTTGATCGTTTCACCTCCGCCATCGGCAAGGACATGATGCTCGAAAAGGGCATTCGTCTGAAGGCGCTGGAAGGCAAGCCGGAAATGACTGGCAGTGTTCGTGAGGACACCCGCCCGGCCACGGCCCAGCGGAAGTTCAACAAACCCAATAATGCTGGCGGCGCAGCCGACGACCGCAAGGGCGACGACAAGCCCTGGCAAAAGAAAAGGACTTTCGGCGACAAGCCCAAATTCGAAGGCAAGAAGGACCGGCCTTTCGAAAAGCGCGGACCGAAGCCGGCAAAGGGCTGAGGCGCGGGTCATTACCGTGCGGTAAATCCTCGGCTTAAGGCCGAGGATGATGCCAAGTAACCGGCAAACTTCATCACAAAAAAAGCCCCGCTTTTGCGGGGCTTTTTATTGTCTTGATGGATCAGAACGTCAGGGCGCGGTCGCCGTTTTCGTCCTTGATACGGCTTGGAAGGCCGATCTTGTTCAGAAGGTTCAGGAAAGGCTGCGGTGGCAGTTCTTCCACATTGGCCATCTGCTTCACATCCCACTCGCCGGTGGCAATCAGCATGGCGGCAGCGACCGGAGGAACGCCGGCGGTGTAGGAAATGCCCTGCGATCCAACTTCCTCGTAGGCTTCCTTGTGGTCGGCCACGTTGTAGATGAAGACTTCGCGTTCCTTGCCATCCTTGATGCCCTTGACGACATCGCCGATGCAGGTCTTGCCGACATAGTCGGGTGCAAGCGAAGACGGATCCGGCAATACGGCCTTGACCACCTTCAACGGCACGACTTCCAGACCTTCGGCAGTCTTGACCGGCTTTTCGGAGAGAAGACCGAGGTTCTTCAGCACGGTGAAAACGTTGATGTAGTGATCGCCGAAGCCCATCCAGAAGCGCACATCGGCGCCATCCATGTTTTTGGATAGCGAATGCACTTCGTCATGGCCGGTCATATAGGCCTTCTGCTTGCCGACAACCGGCAGATCGAATTCCTGGCCGACCTCGAACATCTGGTTCGTCTGCCACTGGCCATTCTGCCAGGAATAGACGACACCGGTGAATTCGCGGAAGTTGATTTCCGGATCGAAGTTGGTGGAGAACCAGCGGCCATGGCTGCCGGCATTGATATCGACGATATCGACCGAGGTGACCTTGTCGAAATATTCATCCTTGGCAAGGCGGGCATAGGCATTGACCACGCCGGGATCGAAACCGACGCCGAGCAGTGCCGTTACGCCCTTTTCCTTGCATTCGGCAGCGCGCTTCCACTCGTAGTTTCCGTACCACGGCGGCGCCTCGCAAATCTTGGTGGGATCCTCGTGGATCGCCGTATCCATATAAGCAACACCCGTGTCCATGCAGGCACGAAGAACGGACATGTTGACGAAAGCCGAACCGACGTTGATGACGATCTCTACGCCGGTTTTCGTAATCAAGGCTTTCGTCGCCTCGATATCCATCGCGTCAAGCGCATGGGCCTCAAGTTTCACATCTGTCTTGAGGCTCTTCTTTTCGCGTACGGACTCGACAATCTTGCGGCACTTTTCCAAAGTCCGTGACGCAATATGAATGTCTCCCAATACATCGCTGTTCTGGGCGCATTTATGCGCCACGACCTGTGCTACGCCACCGGCGCCGATGATCAGAACGTTCTTCTTCATTTCAGGTGATGCCTCCTTTTCCCCGCAGGGATCAGCTTCGTTTCATGTTAAAACAGGGTTTAAGACAGGCTTTGCTCGAAATCGGCAAAGTCGAATTCGCGAACGGCACGCACGCTGCCGTCGAGTTCCTTGATGGCAATCGCCGGCATCTTCACGCCATTGAACCAGTTCTTCTTGACCATGGTGTAGCCGGCCGCATCTTCAAAGGAGATACGATCACCGACCTTCAGCTCCTTGTCGAACCGGAAGTCGCCGAAAATATCGCCCGCAAGGCAGGATTTACCGCAGACCATGTAGGGATGTTCGCCCTCGTTCGGCAAAACCTTGGCGGTTTCGCGATAGATCAGGAGGTCAAGCATATGCGCTTCGATGGAGCTGTCGACGATGGCGAGGTTCTTGCCATTGAACAGCGTGTCGAGAACCGTAACTTCAAGCGTCGTGCTCTTGGTGATCGACGCTTCGCCGGGCTCAAGATAGACCTGAACGCCGTATTTTTCCGAAAAGGCCGCCAGGCGATCGCAGAACTGGTCGAGCGGATAGTTGTCGCCGGTAAAATGGATGCCGCCGCCGAGGCTGACCCATTCCGCACGCGACAGGAGCGATCCGAATTTCTCTTCGATCTGCGTCAACATGCGGTCGAACAACGAAAAATCGCCGTTTTCGCAATTGTTGTGGATCATGAAGCCGGAAATCCGGTCCATGACCTTGTCGACCTTGGCGACATCCCATTCGCCGAGACGGCTGAAGGGACGTGCTGGATCGGCAAGATCGAAGCTCGAAGAGCTGACCTGCGGATTGAGGCGCAGACCCCGGGTGATACCGGAGGCCTTTTCTGCAAAGCGCTCAAGCTGGCTGATGGAATTGAAGATGATCTTGTCCGCGTTCGAAATCACCTCGTCGATTTCGTAGTCGGCATAAGCGACGGAATAGGCGTGGGTTTCGCCGCTGAATTTCTCGCGGCCCAGACGCACTTCATAAAGCGACGATGAGGTGGTGCCGTCCATATATTGCGACATGAAATCGAAAACGGACCATGTTGCAAAGCACTTCAGCGCCAGAAGCGCCTTGGCGCCGGATTTTTCCCGCACATAGGCAATCTTCTCCATGTTGCGAAGAAGTTTTGTCTTGTCGATGAGGTAATAGGGCGTCTGAAGCATGGCGTTTCACATATTGATTGAAGTCAAGGTCCGTCTGGATGATGGGCCTTATATGATGCTTGTTACAGGAAAACAAATGTCCGGCACCGAATTCCCGGAAAATTGCCCCCGCCGCAAAATCCGCGGGAGAAAACTCGCCAAGCCGCGGAACCAAGCGGGCATCGGCGCGTTTGAATGGCGGACAATCGGGTTTACGGCTGCCGCAACGAAAGTTCGTAAGCGTCGGCATTGATCCGCGGCGGCAGTCTTTTTGACCTGACGCCATTTCCATCAACGATGTTCCAGGAAGGACTTCACCCATGGCAAGCGTGCGTAGCAGCGTCAACGACAAGATCCAGCAATCCCTCGAAAACGGCGATGCAGCCGATGTGGCAGCACAGCTTGCCCAACTTCGCGAAGATCTGGCAAATCTTGCCAAGAGCGTTAAGGCGCTGGGCGTTGGAGCCTCGCATGAATTGAAGGCGCAGGCCGCCCGCGTGGCCGACGACGCACTGACCGCTTCCGGCGAGATGGCCGACAGCGTTCGCAACGAAATTTCCTCGCTGAACGACAATCTGACGGATCAGGTCCAGAAGAACCCGCTGCAGTCCCTCGGCATCGCCGTTGGTGTCGGTTTCGTGCTCGCTCTCCTCACACGTCGATAAGGCCGCATCATGCTTGAGGCATTGCTGGTCTATCTGGGAGACACCCAGCGTGAAGGACGCGTCGTGACACGGCGCCTGCGCGCCACGATAATCCTTTGGGTGCTAACCGGGATATTCTTCCTGATCGCCTTCGTAGCGGCTGTCGTGGCGGGGTCCATCTATCTTGCCCGGCATGTCGGCGCAGGGCCGGCCGCGCTTGTGGTAGCCGGTACGGCGTTTCTGCTTGGTGTCATCATGCTGGTGGCGCTTGCGATCGTCAAACGTCCGAGAGCCTATGCCGCAAGACGACCCGTCGCATCCTTGACGGCGGCTCCCTTGACTGCAGCACCTCTGGCGCTGCAATCGCTGCTGACGCTGGCGATCCAGGCGCGCCCCTACGCGACGCTCGCCGTTGCCATGGCTGCCGGCTTTCTGGCAACCAGAGCCAACACCAGGAAAAAGAAATAGGCACGCCTTCGGGCGCGTTTAAGGCTCTTCGTCAAACTCTCATTTGCTGCTGCGCATCCAGACCATGGATGCGCAGTTTTTTTTATGTTACCCGCGATGGATAGACTGATTGATGGTGCTCAGTGCCACGCCGCCCTTATTTGAACAAAGTGAAATACAGTCTCCCGCACGTCCCGTTTTTTTCTGAAAGGCGATTGATGAAGAAGAAAGTCCTTGTCGTCGGCGGTGCCGGCTATATCGGTTCGCATACCTGCCTTCTCCTGTCTGAGCGGGGATATGAACCGGTCGTTTTCGACAATCTGTCCAATGGACATGAGGAATTCGTCCGCTGGGGACCCTTCGAGCAGGGCGACATTCGCGACCGCGCGCGGCTGGACGAGGTTTTCGCCAGGCACCAGCCGGAGGCCGTACTCCACTTTGCGGCGCTGATTGAAGTCGGCGAATCGGTAAAGCAACCCGTGGCCTTCTACGACAACAACGTCATCGGTTCGCTCAACCTGCTGTCTGCCGCCATCGATGCCGGGGTCACGGCATTTGTTTTCTCCTCCACCTGCGCCACCTACG
Organism: Agrobacterium sp. 16-2014-1-2a; assembly: GCF_053522705.1. NCBI lineage: Bacteria > Pseudomonadati > Pseudomonadota > Alphaproteobacteria > Hyphomicrobiales > Rhizobiaceae > Agrobacterium > Agrobacterium sp. 16-2014-1-2a. The sequence goes on along the minus strand of NZ_JBNWBX010000012.1, from coordinate 144,079 downwards.
GTTTGCCGGAACAGGTGCCGATTGACGAGACGCACCGCCAGGCGCCGATCAACCCTTACGGCCGCACCAAATGGGTAGTCGAGCAGGCGCTGAAGGATTACAGCACCTATAAGGGGCTGCGCTCGGTGATGCTGCGCTATTTCAACGCCGCAGGTGCAGATTTCGAAGGCCGCATCGGCGAATGGCACAAGCCGGAAACCCACGCAATCCCGCTCGCCATCGAGGCGGCACTCGGTCGGCGTCAGGGCTTCAAGGTGTTCGGCACGGATTATGACACCCGCGACGGCACCTGCGTCCGTGACTACATCCATATTCTCGATCTTGCCGACGCCCATGTGCGTGCAGTGGACTATCTGCTGGCGGGCGGTGAAACGGTTGAACTCAACCTTGGCACCGGCACCGGCACGACTGTGAAGGAGTTGCTGGCGGCGATTTCGGACGTATCCGGCCGCCCCTTCCCGGTGGAATATACCGACCGCCGCGATGGCGATTCCACCACCCTTGTCGCCAATAACGACAAGGCAAAGGCGGTGTTGGGCTGGGAGCCGCGTTATTCCCTGTCTGATATCATCAAATCCGCCTGGGCTTGGCATTCCTCGCGCAACGCCGGGGACTGAGCGAACGCAATTTAAAACAAAAAGACACCGGCCAATGGCCGGTGTCTCTCGCGGGACGCCTGTTGAGGTCGATCCCGCTCCTGCCTCCCAGGTAAGGGGATCAGGGCTTGGTGGCGGACGTGGTGGTGCTGTCCGGAGCTGCCGGCGTTGCCGCGCTCTTTTCGCTGGCCTGCTGTTCCAGCGTCTTGAATTCCGGAGCAGCCTTCAGCGTTTCCGCCGTTTCGGTCGTCGTCAGGCGAATGGTGCCGTCCTGCGTGTTGCGGGTCATCGTTACCTTGTCCATAGGCACCGCGACATCCTTGGCACCAATACCGAGGAAACCGCCGACACCAATCACGGCTGCGACGAGACCGCCGTCTTTTTCCATGATGAGGTTGGTGACGTTACCGATGCTCTCGTCGGCTGCGGTATAAACCGACTTGCCGATGTAATCATTGGCGCTGATCTGCGTTTCACCCTGCTGAGTGATGTAAGCACCGCCTGTCGTCGCGGCCGCGCTATCATTGGCCAGAGGAGCCGCTGGCGCCATCGGGGTGGCGGGAGGCGTTGCCGGTTCGGTCTGAGCACTCGGATTTGCCGGTGCTGGCTGGGTTGTACCCTGGGCGATGGCAAGCGGCGCGAAAGCCGTCGTGCCCATCAGGGCGGCGGTGACGAGTATCGTAAGTTTCTTTGCCATTTTCGTACCTTCCTTTCATCGTTTTCGACTGGCCGGGCGGTGACGAATTTCGCTTTCCACTCCATGACCGGTTCGCTTTGCAAACGGGCTGACCATTGAAATGGTTCCGATTTTTTCAGTCGCATAGACGCGATTGCGACATTTTGCGGCTCCCGAACGAAAAAATCAGGCATTGCTAAAGGAGGATGGCGCGGTATTATCCGTGACGTAACAATGCCGTAACTGCCGGAGTTTTTGCATGCCTCAACCCGGCAAAAAACTGAAAAACACGTTCTCGGCTTTACGTCGACGCAGTGCGAATTTTTTTCCGACGGCCTCTATCGGCACCTATCTGGTGGTGATGGCAGCCGTCATCACCCTGCCGCTTATCCTTTTCGGCGGCTACTTGATGCTGCGCCTTGAAAGCGAAAAGCGCGACGACCTGCAACGGGAGACGATCGAGGATGTCAGGGTCGTTAGCCGCAACATCGATCGGCGCCTGCAGGAAATCGCCACCTCCCTCAATCTGCTGTCGCAATTCCCGGAACTCGAGAATGGCAATCTCGCCGCTTTTCAGGGACGTGTTGCCGAAAGCCTGAAACGGGAGGGCCTGTACGCCATTCTGGCTACCAAGGAAGGCGAACAGTATCTCAATACCCGGGTGTCATTTGGCCAGCCTCTCAGCAAGGTGCCGGCCGAGGCCAATCTGGCCAAGGCAATCGAATCCCGTCGCATCACCGTTTCGGACATGTTTTTCGGCGCGACAAGCAAGGAATGGGTGTTCAACGTTACCTTGCCGCTCGACCCCAATCTGGGTTCCGCCGGAGATGCCCTGATCCTGACGCAGAATACAAGTGACCTGAGCCGGCTCATTCCCACGGAAAACCTGCCGCGCAACTGGGCGGTCGCCATTATCGACGGTAACAATCGTGTTGTCGTTTCCAGTGCGCAGAATGGGGTGGAAGTGGGCAAGCCATTTGCCAGCCCCGCCATTCTTTCAGAAATGCAGGCCTTCAGCGGTAATTTCTTCGACGACAAGGGTAACCTCTATGCCTATGCCCAATTGCCGGGCTGGCAATGGCGAACCGTGATGTGGGGGCCACTTGCCGCAAGTCAGGCAGCATTGGTCGACACGTGGCGGCAAATGATGATCGGCAGCACGATGCTGGTGCTCATCGCCATCGGCGGCGCCTATCTGGTCGGCCGGCAGTTGCGCAGTTCCATTCGCGATCTCACGCTCATGGCTGAACGCATCGGTGAAGGCGAGATCGTGGCGCCCGTCGATACAAAGATCAAGGAGGCCAACCAGGTTGCCGTCGCGCTCTCCAATGCTTCCTTCGACAGAAGCCAGTCGGAAGAACGGCTGCAACTTCTGCTGCACGAACTGGTTCACCGCTCCAAGAATATTCTGACGCTGGTTCAGGCAATGATCCGGCAATTGGGGCGGGAAAACAAAAGCATCCCGGAATTCCAGAAAGAGGTGGACCACCGCCTGCGCGGTCTTGGAATGTCGATCCGGGCATTGGCGGAGGTTCAATGGCAGGGCTTGCCGATCCGTAAGCTGATCGAGACCCACCTCGACGTTTTCGGCACCGTTTCGGAACGCTTCGAGCTGTCTGGGGACGATTTCATGCTTTCTCCGGAAGCGGCGCAAAATTTTGGGCTCGTGGTGCATGAGTTGACGACGAATTCCATCAAATACGGCGCCCTGTCGGTTGCGCTCGGAAAAATCACGGTGAGCTGGAAGCCGCTCGAAAAAGATGGACGTCAGATGATTTATATCGTCTGGACCGAAACGGGCGGGCCACCGGCGAAGGAACCAAGCCGCAAGGGCTTTGGTACCACGGTCATCAAAAGGCATGCGGAAGGCGCATTCGGCGGACAGGTGGTGACGGAGTATCGCGAAACCGGGTTCGAATGGTCGCTTGAAGCGCCGATGCGCTATTTTATACCCAAGCGACCCGATCAGGCAGGCCCGCTTTGAAAAATGGCGTGCTGGATCCCCGTACCAGCAGACGAAAAGCAGCTAATTTCGCCCTCCACAAAAAAAATACGTTTTAGTGGAACCGAATTAGGGCGGATGCATTTTTACTGCAGGCCAAGCAATTCCCCCGTCCCCGCCTGAAGCTTGGCTGACAATAAACAGGTTTCACCCCTGAAAACCTGTCATAATAAAAAAGCACGGCTCTTTCATGGGCCGTGCTTTTTTATTGCGTTCTCGCAAAAACGGCCGAAGTACTGCCTATGAGGCAGGTCTCCAGCCGAGGGCCATTATTTCGAAATTTCAAATGTCGGTGACGTCCCCGGAAGGAAATTTCAGCCGGTAGACGATCCGCTCCGGCGTGAGGTGATATTCGGCATTCCCGCCCAATGCGGATGGAACGACCTTTTCCAGCACGACGCTGCCGAAACTGCCGCGCCTCGCCTGCGCCGGCTCTTTCGATGGCATAATCGGCTCTATCCACTCAACGATACAAAAATCGCCTTCCTGTCGGCATTGCAGCGAGATTGGCGGATGATAGGCGAGATTGCCGCTGTGGCTGACCGTATTGACGACCAGCTCATGGAAAGCCAGACCGATATAAAGCGCCCCATTCGGATTGAGCAGCAGGTTTTCACCTTCCATGTGGATGAGATTAGGATATTCCGGCACATAGAGATCGAATTGCTGGCGAAGAAGCTCGAATATGCGAGCACCTCTCCAGTCGGAATCCGTGATGAGATCCTGACTTTGGGCAAGAGCGTGTAACCGGCCCCGAAACTTGCGCAGAAAATCTTCCTTGGTGAGGCTGAAACGGGCCGTCTGGCCTGCAAGGCTCTGGATGATCGCCAGGAGGTTCTTGGAACGGTGGCTGACCTCGCGCAGCAGCGAGCGCAAAAGCTGCTCGCGCCGCCGTTCCGCCGTCACCTCGCGAATGGTGGTTTTCATCACCGCCTGCTTCGCCTGGTTGAAGGTGGAATGGATCTGGAACTGGAAAACCCGGTCATTGCCGGCATTAACTTCCAGCATGCCCCGACTGCCCACCACATTCATATCTTTTTTAAGTTCGGCAAGCCGCTCTGAAAGATCGGTGCCAAACACATTCTCATCCGTGGGATGGCTATCGGTCGGCAGACGCCACACATCCGGCAGATTGGCCACGAATATATACTCGCGGTTCCAGTCTTGTAACATGACTGTCTCGCCCGAATCGAGCAAAGCGAGGACGAGCGAATCGTGTAGCTCGCTCTCGTTCCTCTCCGCGTTATGCCATGCCAGCCGATGCAAATTCATCTCCCTGCAAAAAGCCGTGAGATCACCTCACGACCGTAACCGCGAACGTCCGGGTACCGTAGTTGTTCCCGGACAGTCTACGGTTTCGGCAAATTTCACGCCGCGACGCGAGAGCTTTCGTTGAAAAACAGGGCCTGGCTGATAAGCGCTTTCACCATGTCCGGGTTGAACGGCTTCGTAACGAGGAATGTCGGCTCGGGCCGCTCACCCGTCAAAAGACGCTCAGGGAAGGCTGTAATGAAGATCACCGGCAGAGACGTCATCTGAAGGATCTCCTTCATGGCATCAAGCCCGGAGCTGCCGTCTGCAAGCTGGATGTCGGCAAGGATCATCTTCGGCTGCGTGCGGTTGAAAAGATCGATCGCCTCCGCATGCGTGCGGGCAATACCCGTAACGCGATGGCCGAGATCGGTGACCATCTGCTCGATATCCATGGCGATCAGAGGTTCGTCCTCAATAATCATGATATCGGTGGCAACCTGGCGGGCGATTTCAGAGGCCGCCTCATCGATCAGCTGGCCGATCTGGGCTTCAGTTACCCTCAGAACCTCTGCTGCTTCCGAAGCTGTGAACTCTTCGACCGTGGTCAGAAGGAAAGCCTGGCGGGCGAGCGCTGGTACCGCAGAGAGGTTGGCGGAAGCGCGCTTTTCCCAACCTGACAGGTTTTCATCGGCCTTTATATTGATCGTGACGGAACTAAAAATCGATACGAACAATTGATAAAGCGAAACCCGATCGTTGCTTGTCGGCGGGAAGATGCTGATATCGGCGATCAGAGCTTCAAGTGTTGCTGCAACATAGGCATCGCCAGTGGATTGAGAGCCGCAAACGGCACGCGCGAACCTGCGCAGATATGGCAGGTGCGGTGCGATGCGTGTAGAAACTGACATGGAATTCTCCCCTTTCATGCGGTCTGCAACGCAAACCCACGATAGCAACGTGCGCATCATAAAAAAAGTTCCGGATCGCCGGAACTATTTTTTTCATCGCGCATTCTTGCCACGACACAAAAGGAATACCGGACGTTATGAACATATTTCAATCGGACCAAGATTCTCCGGACAATCCGGCCAACCCTCAGGTCCCGCACTCTGGACGTGCGGTGATTTCCCGCAAGCTCAGGGAACTCTACGATGCTGTTCAGGAAGAAGGCATCCCTGACAAATTCCTCGATCTTCTCGAGAAACTCGATGAAGCCGAAAACAGAGCCAAAGACAAGGCTTCGGGGGAATGATGGCGAAAGAGCCGGAGCAGACAGAATACAATTTCAAACGGGAAATGCTGGCGGCACTGCCAAACCTGCGCGCATTCGCGATCTCACTCATCCGTTCGAGGGATCGCGCTGACGACCTTGTGCAGGATACGATCATGAAGGCCTGGGCGAAACAGGAGAGTTTCCAGCCCGGAACCAACATGCGCGCATGGCTGGTGACGATCCTGCGTAACGAATTCTATAGCCAGATTCGCAAGTCCGGCCGCGAAGTACAGGATACCGACGGGGTTTACACCTCGCGCCTGTCGGTGCCGCCAGAACAGCATGGTTCGGTAGATCTTCAGGATTTTCGTACGGCACTTGCAAAATTGCCCGACGATCAGCGCGAAGCGATATTGCTGATTGGCGCCTCCGGCTTTGCTTACGAAGAAGCAGCCGAGATTTGCGGTTGCCCGGTTGGCACGATCAAGAGCCGTGTCAGCCGCGCGCGATTGCGCCTGCAGGAACTTCTCGGCATCGAAAACGAAAACGAGTTCGGTCCTGACGCGCAGATGAGCGCCGTTACCGCCGCAGCCACCGCGCGCTGAGCTGGCAGAGTTCGCAAAGCATTAGACGGGTAGGCTCGTGCCTGCCCGTTTTTCTTCGCCGCTTTATCAGATACCGGTCTCCTTGACCGATTGCATCACGACGAATGTCGAAGTGTTGGAAACCGATGGAAGGCTGGAGATTTTTTCGCCGAGCACCCTTCGGTATTTGCGGATATCGCTGGTGCGCACCTTCAGTAGATAATCGAAGGCGCCGGCGATCATGTGGCATTCCTCCACCTCCTTGATCTTGCGCACCGCCGTGTTGAATTCCTCAAGTGCCTTTTCGCGTGTGTCGGAAAGCTTGACCTCAGCGAAGGCGATATGGTCGACGCCCAGTTTCTGCGGATTGAGCACCGCACGGAAGCCCAGAATATAACCCTCATCCACCAACCGCTTGAGCCGCGTCTGGCACGGCGTCTTGGAGAGGCCGACCCTTTTCGACAGTTGCAGCACCGACATGCGCCCGTCTTCGCTGAGGGCCTCGAGAATCTTGAGATCGAAGTGGTCCAGATCGTCTGTTTTATGACTATTTGCCATGTGATTTAACGCCAATTTTGAATAATAAAAGTTCATATGGCCTGTTCTATCCTCAAAATAGGACCATAGCAATTTTTACGGCAATGATATTGTACGCAGCAGAATGACAAGCGGAGAGCGGAGGACACGCTGCCGCTGACAGTCTGTTTTCAACAGCTTTTTCAGGATTTTCAGAATGGCCGATGGTGCAAGCAAAGCCGATGTAAACCCGCAGCAGACGGTGAACGGTATTTTCCAGAATTTTGCACCGCCCGTGCGCGAGCAGAGCCCGTTGCGCAAAGCAATTACCGCCGCTTACCGCCGCCCAGAGGAAGAGTGCCTGGCGCCTCTGATCGATGCTGCGACCGTCACGGCCGAGCAGGCCGCAGCCATTCGCACCACGGCAACCAAGCTGATCGAGGCGTTGCGCGCCAAGACGAAAGGCACCGGCGTCGAGGGGCTGGTGCAGGAATATTCGCTCTCCAGCCATGAGGGCGTGGCCCTGATGTGCCTTGCCGAAGCACTGCTGCGCATTCCCGACACCGCCACCCGCGACGCGCTGATCCGCGACAAGATTGCCCGCGGCGACTGGAAGTCCCACATTGGCGGCGGGCGCTCGCTGTTCGTCAACGCCGCAACCTGGGGTCTCGTCATCACCGGCAAGCTGACCTCGACGGTCAATGACAGCGGCCTTTCGGCGGCGCTGACCAAGCTGATCGCCAGGGCTGGCGAACCCGTCATTCGCCGCGGCGTCGATATGGCGATGCGCATGATGGGCGAGCAATTCGTGACCGGCGAAACGATTGGCGAAGCGATCAAGCGCTCGAAACCGCTGGAGGAACAGGGTTTCCAATATTCCTACGACATGCTCGGCGAAGCAGCGACCACCGCCAAGGATGCGGAGCGTTATTACAAGGACTACGAAAACGCCATCCACGCCATCGGCAAGGCCTCCGCCGGGCGTGGCATCTATGGTGGCCCCGGAATTTCCATCAAGCTTTCGGCCCTGCATCCGCGTTATGCCCGTGCGCAGGCAGAGCGGGTAATGGCGGAGCTTCTGCCGCGTGTGAAATCCCTGATGCTGCTCAGCAAGAAATACGATATCGGCCTCAACATTGACGCCGAGGAAGCTGACCGGCTGGAACTGTCGCTCGATCTTCTGGAGGAACTGGCGCTCGACAAGGATCTTGCCGGTTGGAACGGCCTAGGCTTCGTTGTGCAGGCCTATGGCCGCCGCTGCCCCTTTGTTCTCGACTACATCATCGATCTCGCCCGACGTGCCGGTCGCCGCATCATGGTGCGTCTTGTCAAGGGCGCCTACTGGGATGCGGAGATCAAGCGCGCACAGGTGGACGGGCTGGAAGACTTCCCGGTTTTCACCCGCAAAGTGCACACGGATGTCTCCTATATCGCCTGCGCCCGCAAGCTGCTTGCCGCGCGTGACGTCGTGTTCCCGCAATTTGCGACCCACAACGCCCAGTCCATGGCTACCATCTACCATCTCGCCGGTCCGGACTTCAAACTCGGTGATTATGAGTTCCAGTGCCTGCACGGCATGGGCGAACCGCTTTACAGCGAAGTCGTCGGCAAGAAGAAGCTCGATCGTCCCTGCCGCTTTTATGCGCCTGTTGGCACCCACGAGACGCTGCTTGCATATCTTGTCCGCCGTCTGCTGGAAAACGGCGCGAACTCCTCCTTCGTCAACCGCATAGCGGATCCCGCCGTGCCGGTGGCTTCCCTGCTGGAAGATCCGGTCACCGTGGTCAAGGCTTACCCCGTTCCCGGCGCACGGCACGACCGCATTGCTGCACCCGCTGGTCTCTTCGGCCCCGAACGGGCAAATTCCGCCGGCCTCGATCTTTCGAATGAAACGGCACTTGCCGCGCTGGACAACGTCCTTAAGGCAGGTGCGACGACGGAATGGAAAGCCGCAGCACCGCATGCAGGCGGAAAGACACGCCCGGTCCTCAATCCCGGCGACCACAATGATGTCGTCGGTTATGTAACCGAACCGACAGAGGCCGATGTCGAGGCGGCAATGCAAAGGGCCGCAGCCTCCAACTGGTCTTCCACGCCGGTCGAGGAGCGCGCCGCCTGCCTGGAGCGCGCTGCCGACCGGATGCAGGCCGAGATGCCGGCCCTGCTTGGCCTCATCATGCGCGAGGCCGGAAAATCCATGCCAAACGCCATTGCCGAGGTGCGCGAGGCGATTGACTTCCTGCGTTATTACGCAGCGGAAGCCCGGAAGACCTTCAAGGCCAACGAGACACCGCTCGGCCCGGTCGTCTGCATCAGCCCGTGGAACTTCCCGCTTGCCATCTTCATCGGTCAGGTAACGGCAGCACTGGTTGCCGGTAATCCGGTACTGGCAAAGCCCGCCGAAGAAACCCCGTTGATCGCCGCGCAGGGTGTGCGCCTGCTGCATGAGGCAGGCGTTCCGCAGGACGCCGTGCAACTTCTGCCAGGTGACGGCAAGACCGGTGCGGCACTTGTCGGCTCAGCGCTCACGGCGGGTGTGATGTTCACCGGATCCACGGAAGTGGCGCGCCTCATCCAGGGTCAACTCGCAGGCCGGGTTCTCGCAAACGGCCAGCCCGTTCCCCTGATTGCCGAGACCGGCGGCCAGAACGCCATGATCGTCGATTCCTCAGCGCTTGCCGAGCAGGTCGTCGCCGACGTCATCGCCTCTGCCTTCGACAGTGCCGGCCAGCGTTGCTCGGCGCTTCGCATTCTCTGCCTGCAGGAAGATGTGGCCGACCGCACCCTGACGATGCTGAAAGGCGCGCTGCACGAATTGCGCATCGGGCGCACCGATAGCCTTTCCGTCGATGTCGGCCCCGTGATCACCGCTGAAGCTAAAGGCATTATCGAAAAACACGTTGACAGCATGCGCGCACTCGGCCACCGGATCGAGCAGATTTCGCTTGCCGGCGAAACCGGCAAGGGCACCTTCGTGCCACCGACAATCATCGAGATGAAATCGCTCGCCGATCTGAAGAAGGAGGTCTTCGGGCCGGTGCTGCACGTCATCCGGTTCAAGCGCGACAATCTCGACCGGCTGATCGACGAGATCAACGCCACCGGCTATGGCCTGACCTTCGGCCTGCATACGCGTCTTGACGATACCATCCAGCATGTCCTGTCGCGCGTCGCGGCCGGTAATCTCTATGTGAACCGCAACATCATCGGCGCCGTGGTCGGCGTCCAGCCCTTTGGCGGGCGAGGCCTCTCCGGCACCGGCCCCAAGGCGGGCGGCCCGCTCTATCTCGGCCGCGTCACACAAACCGCGCCGAAGATCGACCGCGTTGCCAGCCAGCAGGACCAGGCGGCTGTCGATCTCGCCCGCTGGCTGGATGAAAACGGCCAGAGCGTTGCAGCCGAAGCCGCAAGACAGGCCGCAGCCCTCTCCGGCCTCGGTTTCGAAACCGAACTGGCAGGCCCAGTCGGCGAACGCAACGTCTATGCGCTGCATCCGCGCGGCAAGGTGCTGCTTATTCCGGCCACCGAGCAAGGGCTCTATCGCCAACTTGCGGCAGCGCTTGCCACCGGCAACTCGGTCGTTATCGATAATGCGTCGGGGCTGGAAAAGTCGATTTACGGATTGCCGGCAACCGTCACCTCGCGTATCACCTGGGCTGACAGCTGGGAAAAATCCGCCCCCTTCGCCGGCGCGCTGATCGAGGGCGATGCGGAACGTGTCGTTGCGATCAACAAGAAAATCGCCGCCCTGCCCGGTCCTCTGGTTCTGGTTCAGGCCGCCACGACGGAAGCGCTTGACCGTGAAACCCAGCCCTACAATCTCGACTGGCTGGTGGAAGAAGTCTCCGTCAGCGTCAACACAACGGCTGCCGGCGGCAATGCCAGCCTGATGAGCATCGGCTGATTATCTGGTTCCGGCAGGGTCTCGACCCTGCCGGTCCATCACATCACCCACCGATTTCACCACGACCGAAAAGCTGGTTCAGAACCTGCTCTTCAAGCCGCGCGAATTCCGGGGTGCCGTGTCGGCGCGGACGCGGCAGTTTCACATCGAGATCAAGGGCGATGCGCCCCTCATCAATCACGACGATGCGGTCTGCAAGTGCGACGGCTTCCGAAACATCGTGCGTAACGAGAACGGCGGTGAATTTCTGCTTGCGCCAGATGCGCTCCAGCAGAAGCTGCATTTCGATGCGGGTGAGCGCATCGAGCGCCCCGAGGGGTTCATCCAGCGCCAGAATTTGCGGATGCGCCACCAGCGCGCGTGCCAGCGCCACGCGCTGCTTCTGGCCTCCAGACAGGACATAGGGCCACTCGCCCGCCCGGTCCTTTAGCCCAACCTCTTCGAGAATGGCAAGCGCCTGCTCGTTGGCCGCCTCACCTTTGGCGATGCCGGTCAGTCCCACGGATACATTGTTTGCGATCCGCTCCCATGGCAGAAGGCGCGGCTCCTGAAACATCATGCGAGTGCGGCTCGATGCGTCTTTCGAAACGGTGCCGCTTGTGGGCGCATCAAGACCGGCCAAGATACGCAGAAGCGTGCTCTTGCCGCATCCACTCTTGCCGATAATAGCCAGAAACTCGCCTTCCCGCACATCGAGATCGATGCCGCGCAGAACCGGTTTATCGCCAAAGGCCTTGGTCACATTGCGGAAGCTGAAAGCGACCTTGCTGTCGTTCTGCTTGCCGCGCTGTTCAACCTTGGTCTCTGCCCCGGAAGGGGAGGATGATGGGGCATCGGGGCGTCTCAACGTCGTAACATTGCTGGTCGACATGGGTTACCTCAGACTTTCTTGAAGGCTGGATGCCACTGCAGGAAGATGCTTTCGAGGAAGCGGGCGAAACTGTCCGCCAGCTTGCCAAGAAGCGCGTAAATAAGGATCGACAGCACGACGACATCGATCAGCAGGAACTCGCGCGCCTGCATGGCCATGTAGCCGAGGCCGGAAGAGGAGGAAATCGTTTCCGCCACGATAAGCGTCAGCCACATGATGCCGAGCGCATAACGCAGGCCGGTGAAAATGGACGGCAGCGCGCCGGGCAGGATCACCCGCCGGAACAGGGTGAAGGACGACATGCCATAGGTACGCCCCATCTCCACCAGTTGCGGATCGACCCCCTGAATGCCGAGCAGCGTGTTGATGTAGATGGGGAAAAACACTCCGAGTGCCACGAGGAAAAGCTTTGCCTCCTCGTCGATGCCGAACCAGAGGATGACGAGCGGAATGAGCGCCAGATGAGGGATGTTGCGGATCATCTGCAGCGTCGTGTCGGTAAAGCTGCGGGAAAACCGCGACAGTCCGTTGGCCAGCCCGAAGATGAAACCAATCGCGCCGCCAACGGCGAAACCGGCCAGAGCGCGAGCGGAGCTGACACCGATATTGGCGATGAGTTCCCCTGAAAGCAAAAGCCGCCAGAAGGCTTCCGCGACGGCAGAGGGAGCCGGCAGGACGTTTGCCGAAATGAGACCGACGCGGGCAGCAAGCTCCCAGCCGGCAAGAATGATGGCAGGAAGCAACCAGCCCGTGATGCTTCCAGCCTCGATACGCCTTCTGATGCTCATCGCGAAGCCCTCCGTATCCGGGATCAGTTGGTGGCGCCTGACCAGACGGCATCCTTGATGCTGATCTGCTTAGGGATCAGGCCCAGGCGATAAAAGCGGTCGGCAGTTTCCTGCTGGCTGGCAATGATCTTGTCATCGATTTTCGAAATACCGAATTCTGAACGGTTCGCAGCCAGCGTCTGCGCTTCCAGCGGTACACCTGTCACCTCATGCAGGGCTGCCGCAACCTTGTCGCGGTTGGCGGCGGACCATTTGGCCGCCTCGCCCAGGGCATCAAGCGTGATATTGATGGTGTCGGCATGGGATTTGGCATAGTCGCGGTTGGCGAGGAAATAGGTACTCACATTGAGAACCTCGCTGGTGCGGGCCAGAGTGACGGGCTTATAGCGCGTCTCGGCAATTGCATAGAACGGATCCCAGACGGCCCAGGCGTCGATCTTGTCGCTGGCAAAGGCTGCCGCCGCGTCAGCCGGGCTGAGATAGACCACGTCGATATCGCTAAATTTCAGGCCGTTCTTCTCAATTGCCGCCACCAGCAGATTGTGGGCGCTTGTGCCCTTGCCGACGCCGACCTTCTTGCCCTTCAGATCGGCAACCGACTTTATACCGCTCTCGGGCTTGGTGAAGATCGCCTCACCCTTACCGTTCGAGGGAAGAGCCGCAACGTAAACGATGGCCGAACCGGCCGCCTGACCAAAGATTGGCGGCGCATCGCCCGTCCAGCCGACATTGATGGAGCCAACATTCAAGGCCTCCACCAGCGGCGGGCCTGCGGTGAATTCGACCCACGAAACCTTGACGCCCTTGGCCTCAAGCGCCTTTTCGATGACGCCCTGTTGCCTCGCGATCACCGGCAGGCCGGTTTTCTGATAACCGATCTTCAGCTCTTCCGCCGCCTGCACCTGCAAGGGCAGCACGGATAATGCAGCGGCAACAAGAAAACTGGCGGAGAGGGCACGACGGGTAATGGCTGGCATCTTAGCTCCTTGTCGCCGACCCCCTGGGGCCGGTTTGCGATATGGAGCAATGCTAGGGTTTTCGATGAAAACGATAGAGAGAGGATAATTCAATATGAGCGATATTGCGGGAATAAAATTCCGCAGAGACGCCTCTTTCCCGCAAATCATCGCAGGAGGCATTACCAAGCCTGCTTAACAGACGAATGCCGGTGCGGACTGGCCGCACCGGCATGATGGATCAATATCGCTATCGAATGCGCAAACTTGCGAAGCGATTTACTCGATATCGAAGGAAACGCCCTGCGCCAAAGGCAGCGCCTTGGAGTAGTTGATGGTGTTGGTGGCGCGGCGCATATAGGCCTTCCATGCATCCGAACCGGATTCGCGGCCACCGCCGGTTTCCTTTTCACCACCGAATGCGCCGCCGATTTCCGCGCCCGAGGTTCCGATATTGACGTTGGCGATGCCGCAATCCGAGCCTTCCGAGGACAGGAAACGTTCCGATTCCTGAATGTCACGGGTGAAGATCGACGACGACAGACCAGCGGCAACGGCGTTATGCGCGTCAATCGCCTGATCGAGATCGCTGTACTTCATCACATAAAGGATCGGCGCGAAGGTCTCTTCCAACACCGGCCCCGCCTGTTCAGGCATTTCGACAAGTGCCGGCTTTACATAATAGGCATCCGGCGCACCCGTATCCACTCGCCCGCCGCCATTCACCACGCCGTCATGCGCCTTGGCCGCTTCGAGCGCCTTCTGCATGCCGTCGAAAGCCGCCTTGTCCACCAGCGGTCCGACAAGCGCCGATGTTTCGAGCGGATTGCCGACGGAGACGGAGGCGTAGGCCTTTTTCAGACGCGGCACGAGCTGGTCGTAAACACTGTCATGCACAAAGAGACGGCGAAGCGTGGTGCAGCGCTGGCCGGCCGTGCCCATGGCGCCGAAGGCAATGGCGCGCAGCGCCATGTCGAGATCGGCAGACGGGCAGACGATGCCGGCATTGTTGCCGCCCAGTTCCAGAATGGCGCGGGCGAAGCGCTTCGCCAGACGCGGGCCGACATCGCGGCCCATGCGGGTGGAACCGGTGGCAGAAACCAGGGGAACCTTGGGGTTGTCCACCAATGCTTCACCAACGGCGCGGTCGCCGATCAGAAGCTGCGACAGCCCTTCCGGCGCATCGCCAAAACGGGCTACGGCACGTTCGAAGATGCCCTGAACCGCAAGTGCCGTCAGCGGGGTCTTTTCAGATGGCTTCCAGACCACCGAATTGCCGCAGACTAGCGCGAGCGCCGCGTTCCACGACCAGACCGCGACCGGAAAATTGAAGGCGGAGATAACGCCGACAACGCCGAGCGGATGCCAGGTTTCCATCATACGGTGGCCGGGGCGTTCGGTGGCGATGGTGAGGCCGTAAAGCTGGCGGGACAAACCGACCGCGAAATCGCAGATATCGATCATCTCCTGCACTTCGCCGAGACCTTCGGACGGGACCTTGCCCGCTTCCAGCGAGACGAGCCGACCGAGATCTGCCTTGAAGGAGCGCAGTTCTTCGCCCAGAAGCCGGATCAGTTCGCCACGGCGCGGAGCAGGCACGTTGCGCCAAATCTTGAAGGCGGCATCGGCCTTGTCGACCACGGCTGCGACACCCTCGACCGAAATGGTCTTGAGGCTAGCGATCTGTTCACCCGTTACCGGGCTGAACGACGCCATATCGCCGCCGGTATAAAGATCGCGGGCGACGCCCATTCTGTCGAGCAGGGCCGCGGCTTCCTGTTTCACGTCAAGCTTCGTGGTCGCATCCATGTCAAATTATCCTTTTTGGCTCAAAGGGGAGGAAAGGCCGTTTTTGATACGTCGCTTTCAACTCCCGTCGCTGTTCTTTCCCCGAATTTATCATTTTGTGAAACGGGGCCTCCGTCGAAGCCGGCAAAACACCATTCCATTCTTTCCCGTAATCATATATGGCCATAACGACCCTTTTCCAATGAGGAAAGCGGGTAAGTTGATGCGAGAATGGTATGGATCCGCGCAGAAGACTGGTCCCTGATATCGTAACCCTGCAAGCATTCGAGTGTGCCGCAAGGCATGGGAATTTTACCCGTGCGGCGGAAGAACTCAACCTCACGCAAAGTGCGGTCAGCCGGCAGATCGGCGAACTCGAGGCGCAGACCGGAATGCAGCTTTTCGAACGCATCCGCCGGCGCGTCGTCCTGTCGGAAGCGGGTCGCAAATTCCTGCCAGACGTGCGGCGCCTGTTGCAGCAATCCGAACAGCTGATGGTGCGCGCGGTCTCGGCCGGAACATCTCATGCATCACTTTCCGTCGCCACCCTGCCAACCTTCGGCAGCCGCTGGCTGATGCCGCGTCTGCACCGCTTCATCGACGCCAACCCGGAAATGACCATCACCATAGGCTCGCGCTCGCACCCCTTCGATTTCGATGAGGAAGGTTTCGACCTCGCCATCCATTACGGCCAGCCGGTCTGGGCGCACGGCACCTGCACCTTTTTATGCAACGAAGTGATCGTGCCGGTCGCCAGCCCCGCTCTGCTTCAGCGCGCGGGAATGAGAGAGCCGGAGGATTTTAACCGCCAACCGTTGCTGCACGTGACCACACGGCCGAAACTATGGACTGAGTGGCTGGAGATGAATGGGGTAACGGCGGAGAATGCCTATAGAGGCAGCCGTTTCGACCAGTTTTCGATGATCATTGAAGCAGCCATAAGCGGCATTGGCTTTGCCCTTCTGCCGAAATATCTGATCGAGGCGGAACTCGTCTCCGGCCGTCTCGAAATCGTCTTCGACATTCCACTGCAAACCGACAAGAGCTATTACGTCGCCCTGCCGGAAGGGCGGCAGGACAATGTCCTTGCCCGCGCCTTCCAGGCATGGCTTCTCGATCAGGTCGGCAAGCCGGCCTAGATATTCACACAGTGCCGCCGATGGAAACCTCGTCAAGCCCCGGCAGATCGGGGCCGACCGGCACGATCCGGGTCGGATTGAGCGCCTTGATCGAATAATAACCGCGCTTGATGTGGTCGATATTGACCGTGTCACGCACGCCCGGAATGTTCAGCACCCGCATCATATAGGCCTGCAGGGCCCGATAGTCGGCAATGCGGCGAAGGTTGCACTTGAAGAGGCCGTAATAGGCGGCATCGAAACGCACCAGCGTCACGAAAAGCCTGACATCCGTTTCCGTCAGGCGATCGCCGAAGAGGAAGGGACCGCCTGATGCCAGGCGAGTTTCAAGTTCCTGAAGTGTCGCGAAGACGTCGGCAAAGGCTTCCTCATAGGCAAGCTGAGTGGTGGCAAAACCGGTTCTGTAGACACCGTTGTTGAGGCGGGGATAGATATGGTCGTTGAGCGCATCAATCGCGTCCCGCAGATCTTCCGGATAAAGATCGATGTCGTTATCGGCCAGATCGCCGAAACCGGAATTCAGCATGCGGAGAATGTCGGCGGATTCGTTGTTGACGATGGTTTTCGTCTTCTTGTCCCAAAGAACCGGAACGGTGGCACGGCCGGTATAATGCGGATCGGCGCTGGTATAGGCTTCGTGCATATAAGCGAAGCCGTTCAGCCCGTCGCGATCCGAACCTGGATAATCGCCGAATTTCCAACCCTCGTCGGAGAGCGCCGGCTCCACAATTGAGACCGAAATGACATCCTCGAGCTTCTTGAGCTTGCGGCCGATCAGCGTGCGTGAGGCCCATGGACAAATCAGCGCGACGTAGAGGTGATAGCGCCCGGCCTCGGCCTTGAAGCCGCCTTCTCCCGTCGGGCCTGCTGAACCATCAGGCGTTACCCAGTTGCGGAACCCGGATGTCTGGCGAACGAAACCACCCTTCTTGTCGGTCGCCTGCACCGGGTGCCATTCGGCGGTCCACTTTCCATCCACGAGCATTTTGGGCTCTCCATTCATCTATCGATGAAAAGCTAATGGGGCCGTCTGCACCCACCCCGCAAGCCGCGCTTCGGTTGACGCACTGTTTCCGATCGATGGATGACTTCAAAGCCGATTGCGGAAAAACGGATTCCAGCGAACCGTGCCGAGCCTGATCCTTTCGCGGATCATCGTCAGAAGTCCCGATGCGGCGATGACACCCAGCCCAAGCACCGCGATCGCATCCGGATATTCGTGGAAGAAAGTCATGCCGATCGCCACGGCCCAGAGGATCTGAGAATAATGCGAGGGGGCAATCTGGCTGGCCGGCGCGATACGTGTTGCGACGAGCAGCGTTATCTGTCCCGTCGCCGTGCAGAGGCCGATGAAGGCAAAGGCGGCGAACTGGTGCAGATTGGGCATGACGAACTCGGGAATCGAGGCAATCCCGTTGAAGGTGAGGCCGTAGACCAAAAGCACGCCCATTATCGAGGTGCGCTTCTCCTTGCCCGCAAGCGAGCGGAGCAGCACAATGGTCATCGCCGCCAGGAATGCGACACCGATGGCTGCGACGTGCCCGAGTTCCAGCGCCTGGAAGCCGGGCCGCACGACGAGCAGAACACCGACGATGCCGGCCAGAACGGCCGCCCAGCGCCATGGCCCTATATCTTCCTTCAATACGACAGCCGACAGCACTGTCACAAACAGCGGTGAGAGAAAGATCAGCGCATAGGCTTCGGCCAGCGGAATGGTTGTGAAGGCATAGATACCGAGAATACCGGCGAACAGGCCGGAAATCGCCCGCCCGTGCACCGCAAACGGACGGCTCATGCGCCAGAATTCACGCCACCTTTCCTCACGCGGCTTGCTGAAGAAGATGAAGATGCCGGAAAACAGGATGCTGAAGAAGCCGATCTCGAAAACGCTGATCTGTGATCCAAGCGACTTGATCGTGGCATCGCCCAGGGAAAAGGTCGCATAAGCGAACAGACCGAGCAGAAAACCCTTTTGCATTTGAACTTCCCCGAACAGCGACCGCAACGCAAAGCGCACCCCGGTCGCTTAAAGCAACCCGGACGCCCCTTAAGGGACAGACAGTCTGGCAGATTTGATCCTCACCCTATGGCTAGACCCGGCTACCTATGAGTGCAAGCCGCAAAAGCCGCAAAAACACCCGATCCGACCGCATCGATGCAGATGGCCGCAAGGTGCGGCAAATTTGTCCCGCCGACGCCATCATATCACCGTCACGGAAAGAGGTTAGCCCGTGTTGATCGTGGCGCTTGGCGGCAAGCGTGAAGGCGGCTAAACAATGTGGTGTGATTGCACCCGCTGATTTCGCCTGAAGCTTGCTGCGCGAACATCGCCTCACGAACCGAAAGGAAGAAGAATGCGGATAGTGATGATCGGTGCCGGTTATGTCGGCCTTGTTTCCGGTGCGTGTTTCGCCGATTTCGGCCATGACGTGATCTGCGTGGACAAGATGCCGGAGAAGATCGAAGCGCTGAAAAGCGGCCATATCCCGATCTTCGAACCGGGTCTGGAGGTCATCGTTGCCAACAACGCCAAGGCGGGCCGATTGAGCTTCACCACCGATCTCTCCTCCGCGGTTGCCAATGCCGATGTCGTCTTCATCGCGGTCGGCACGCCCTCGCGGCGCGGCGACGGCCACGCCGATCTCGGTTATGTCTATGCGGCGGCGAAAGAAATCGCCCATTCGCTTGAAGGCTTCACCGTCATCGTCACCAAGTCTACCGTTCCCGTCGGCACGGGGGACGAGGTGGAACGCATCA
Source organism: Agrobacterium sp. 16-2014-1-2a (assembly GCF_053522705.1). Taxonomy (NCBI): domain Bacteria; kingdom Pseudomonadati; phylum Pseudomonadota; class Alphaproteobacteria; order Hyphomicrobiales; family Rhizobiaceae; genus Agrobacterium; species Agrobacterium sp. 16-2014-1-2a. The sequence goes on along the minus strand of NZ_JBNWBX010000012.1, from coordinate 125,035 downwards.
TCCGCGAAGAAAACCCTTCGGCCGATTTTGCCGTGGTTTCCAATCCGGAATTTCTCCGGGAAGGCGCGGCCATCGAGGATTTCAAGCGACCGGACCGCATCGTCGTCGGTCTTTCCGACGAGCGCGCCCGCCCGGTGATGACGGAGGTTTACCGTCCGCTCTATCTCAACCAGTCGCCTTTGCTCTTCACCACCAGGCGCACTTCGGAACTGATCAAATATGCCGCCAACGCCTTTCTGGCGATGAAGATCACCTTCATCAACGAAATGGCGGATCTGTGCGAAAAGGTCGGCGCCAATGTTCAGGATATTTCGCGCGGCATCGGCCTCGATGGCCGCATCGGCGCGAAGTTCCTGCATGCCGGCCCCGGTTATGGCGGCTCCTGTTTCCCCAAGGATACGCTGGCGCTTGCCAAGACCGCACAGGACTATGACGCGCCTGTGCGGCTGATCGAGACCACCATCGCCATCAACGACAACCGCAAGCGCGCCATGGGCCGCAAGGTCATCAACGCAGTGGGTGGCGACGTGCGCGGCAAGAAGATCGCCGTCCTTGGCCTGACCTTCAAGCCCAATACCGACGATATGCGCGACAGCCCGGCGATTGCCATCATCCAGACCCTCCAGGACGGCGGCGCCAAGGTGGTCGGCTACGATCCGGAGGGAATGGTGAATGCCCGCCATGTCATCGAGGATATCGACTATGCCAGCGGTCCCTACGAGGCTGCCGAAGGCGCCGATGCCGTCGTGATCGTGACGGAATGGAACCAGTTCCGCGCACTCGATCTGCCGCGCCTGAAGGCCATCATGAAAAACCCCGTTCTGGTTGATCTGCGCAATATCTACCGCACGGACGAGGTCACCGGGCACGGCTTCGTTTATGCCGGCATTGGCCGCCCACACGACAGCAGTTCCGACAAGGGCCAATAGCGGTTTCGGCTTCGAAGTTTCATTAAAACGGTTTTTGCGCTTCGGTTCGGCCGCAAACGCACCAACGGATTTGGGATATAGTCATCATGCGTTATCTGGTTACCGGCACCGCGGGCTTCATCGGTTTTTACGTTACCAAACGGCTGCTCGATGCCGGCCATTTCGTAACCGGTTTTGACGGCATGACGAAATATTACGATGTCAGCCTGAAAGAAAAACGCCATGCGATCCTTTCCCGCTCCAACGGTTTCAGGGCCGAAATCGGCATGCTGGAAGATACGGATGCGCTGAAGCGCGCGGCAGAGGCTGCCGAACCGGAAATCATAATTCACCTCGCCGCGCAGGCGGGTGTTCGCTACAGCCTCGAAAATCCACGCGCCTATATCGATTCCAATCTCATCGGATCGTGGAACATGCTGGAGCTTGCCAAGAACCTGCGTGTCAAACACCTGATGCTGGCTTCGACTTCCTCCATCTACGGCGCCAACGAAAAAATACCCTTTGCGGAAAGCGACAAGGCCGACGAGCCGATGACGCTTTATGCGGCCACCAAAAAATCGATGGAATTGATGGCGCACAGCTACGCTCATCTCCACAAATTGCCCACCACAGCCTTCCGTTTCTTCACGGTTTACGGGCCGTGGGGACGGCCGGACATGGCGCCAATCAAATTCGTCGACGCCATCTCGAACGGCGAGCCGATCGATATTTACGGCCAAGGCAATATGAGCCGCGACTTCACCTATATCGATGACCTCGTTGAAGGTATCGTCCGGCTGAGCCAGGTCATTCCGTCCGAGGAAAACCGGGTAACTGAGGAAGGCGTCACCGACACGCTGTCGCACCACGCACCGTTCCGCATCGTCAATATTGGCGGCGGCCAGCCGGTAGAGCTGATGCACTTTGTCGAAACGGTCGAAAAGGCGGTCGGCAGGCCGGCAATCCGCAACATGTTGCCGATGCAGCAGGGAGACGTCCCCCGCACCTTCGCTTCACCCGATCTTCTGAGAGCCTTGACGGGCTATGTGCCGCAAACCCCGGTCGAGGAGGGCATCAAGGCCCTCGTCGCCTGGTATCGTGACATGCAGTCGACAGAGCTGCGCGAATAAATCAAAGCGTCGCTAGAAGACGATTGGAAAGCATACCGCCGGAGGCGCTCTGCATGGCGATCTTGGTTTCCACGGCTTCGATGATCGTATCGCTGAAATCGACATCGGTGAGGTCGCGAATGTTGGAAAGACCGCCGGGCGAAAACACGTTCACCTCCAGTATCTTGTCGCCGACAATATCAAGCCCGACCAGGAACATACCGTCTTCCACCAGCTTGGGCCGCATCATTTCGGCAAGCGCCACGATCTCGTCCGTCACCTTCACGGCCTCGGCAGTGCCCTTGGCGTGAATGTTGGAGCGCAGATCGCCTTTTGCCGGAACGCGGCGCAAAGCCGCGTATTGTCCGTCGCGCATTAGAGGCTTGCCATTCATCATGAAGAACCGAATATCGCCATCCTTGGCGGCCGGCAGATAGGCCTGTGCGATTAAGTAACCTTCGAGACTGACCGCCTCGAAAATCTGGTTGAGATTGGCCTCCTTGCTGGAGCCGATCTTGAAGACGTTCTTGCCGCCTGAACCCTGCAGCGGCTTGACGATAACACCCTTAGGGTGGGTATCCGCAAATGCGCGGATTTCATCGACATTGCGCGAGATGATCGTGGTCGGGCGTACGATTTCCGGAAAGCTCTGGAAATAGAGCTTGTTCTGCGCCAGCGCCAATCCTTCCGGGTCGTTCAAAACCACAACGCCGCGCTGTTCTGCCAGCCGCCCGAACAGAATGCCGGCATGCACCGCCCATGGCCGCGTCGTCTGATCCAGCGAGGGATCGTTGCGCAGCATCAGCGCGTCGATTTCCTCTACATCCATGGTACGCCGTTCCAGTGCTTTGTCCTGAAGTGCAGCGTGAAAAGCATCGGCTTTCTTGTATTTGGCCTTCGGTAGAACGGTGGCGTGTACGGTCAGGCTATCATCCGAGCGCAAGGTAAAATCGCCAGGCGTCAGATACACCACCTCGTGACCGCGATTGAGCGCCGCCATGGCCAGCAGGCCGGTTGCGAAAGTAGGCCCCTCAGTTTCGATGGAATTGACGAAAAATGCGATACGCATAAGCCCCTCCTGTAATATTACAATGTCGCCAGTTCAGCGATGGATAATCCGGCCCGTATCTTTTCCAGCCGCTCATTGGCCTTGGCCGGCAGCAGAAAAGCGGGACGTACGCCCGGCGGACGCAAGAGGCCGCGCAAGGCAAGCTCCTGCATCACCGGGAAATGGGCAGCGGCAATCTTGCCCATCCAGAACGGATCGAGCGCGCCACCCTTGCGCAGATGCTCCAGCACCTCCGCAAGCCCACGCAGATAGATCGCGTCCTTGGAAAGACCGCCGCCACGATAGATGCGCAAAACCATGTTGAAGGCGCCAGCCTCGTCGAAACCATGATCGCGGGTCATAGTCCGGAACGTCTCAACAAAAGTCGCGCCGTCCAGCATGGCGGCGCAGCCGACGACACGGCCGGCGATCAGCCGCAGGCGCTCGCGCGTCATGCCGCCGGCCAGATGTTCCGCCAGCACCGCCAGCCCTTCCTGCACGCCCTCGTAACCGGAAAGGCCGGTGCGGAAGAGCCGGAGGCCCTGAAACGAACCGTTGAAATAGGTGAGGAGATGCACGCCGATCTCATGCGACAGCAGCGCCTCGACCCGGCGCTGTTCCATGACGGTGTGGCGAGAAATCAGGAGCTTCTCGCCCGTCACCATCAGGCCAGGCGGCAGGTCATCCCTGATCTCGACACGCGCCTTGAATTCGGGCTCCTCTGCCAGATAGGTCTCGATCATCTCGCGCGATTTTTTGGCGACCGCATAACAATCGACCATGGCGATTTCGCCGCTCTCATCCTTGCGTGGGCAATCGGCAAGCACCTTGAGCGCCAGCGTCAGAAGCGCGGGTTCGACGGCACCGTAAAGGGCGCGGGAGAAATCGGTGAAAGTACGGCGATGCAGATTGGCGAGCATGGTCAGTTGCAGATCGATCTCCTGCTGTTTCTCCCGGTAGAGATGATAGAGCACCGGGTCTTCCAGATGATCGAAAACGACGGAATAGAGCTTGCGTTTCTGCTCCTCGACGTCAACGCCGAGCGGCCGGTAAAGCAGGCGCGGCGCATATTGGAAGCTGCCGTCGCGAAATTCCTCGAAGGCCCGGCGGGCATTGATCGGCGTCACGGACAGAAGAAAATCAAAGGACGAGACGATGTCGTCTATTGAGCGATCGGCGCGTCTGACGGCATCAACGAAGGCCTTGCGGCCGAGCGCGCGATGGCTGGTAACCTTGAGTGCATCTTTACCGGCAGCGAATGACGAGAAGGCCTGAAGGCCGGCATCGAAAATATCCGCAATCATCGTCTCGCGCAGGCCGGGATAATCGGCGCCGGATTCAGGCTGTCGGTAGATCGGCGCGAAACGCACGCTGATGCAGGGAAAATCAAGCCCGGCATTTTGAAATCTGAGGATCGGATCGGCATCCGGTTCCGGCCGGGTTATGCGGGGCGTGCGGAAACGCACTTCGGCATCACAAACCGCCTTAATGAAAACACGGCGGGCACTTTGCGTTTCCGGCTCAGATGTTGCCGAGACGGAAACCTCATAATGCGGCAGGAAAGGTGAATCGTCAGCGAGCAGAATGTCATGTTCCAGTTCGCCGACATCGAGAACCATGAAGGCGCCGAAACGTTCGCGCATGGCCATGCCGACGGCTGCAATCAGGGGTGCAGCCTCCTGAATGCTCGATGCGATCAGATAAGATGCATGCGCAGAGGCGATATCGCGGGCCGCAAGGTCCTTCGTGCCACCGGTCAGATGCAGGCAAAGAAACGGCAGCGGCCGGTCGATATGCAGCCGGCCGTTCTTTCCGACATCACGACGGACGGCTTTGCCGGCCTCAAGGCAGGCGACGACATCGTCTACCAGCTCGATAACCGGTAACGGTTCACTACGCGCCGCGGAGACGTTCATCGCCGCGCCCTCAGGCACTCTTCGAGTACCGGCTGAAGTGCGGTGATAGCGTCGCGAATATCGGAAACAACGCGCTTATCCGGCTTACCGGTCCACTCGTCCATGAAGAATTTCTTGAACTCCACTGCGATGGCGCAGCCGTTCTGCGCAAAACGCTCGTGAATAAACCGGGTCTGCTCACCCTTGCCCTGAAAGGCGACGTTCTCGCGTACATCAAGGCGGCGTCCGCCGATGGTGGCTGTCGCGAAATGATGGCCCACCGCACTGACGACGTCACTCCAGCGGCTGCGATCCATGGAAAATGTGCCGATATTGATATCAGGCGCTTCCGCCTGTGGCGTTGGCGGCGCTGTAGCGCCCTGCCGGCGATGATTGTAGCTGTGTATGTCCAGCACGACAAAAGCTCCATGCCGCCGCTCGACGGTTGAAAGAACTGCTTCGAGCATTGCGTAATAGTCGGCGTGAAAATCGAGCGATTGTCGGGTGGCTTCTTCCGGCGGCTCCTGTTTCCAGACCTCCAGCCCCCAGGATTGTTCCGGTTTCAGATAAACTGCCTGATCGGCGGAACGGTTGAGATCGATTTCGAAACGTGAATGGTGAACGACAATGCGGTTTGTCATCCCCGCGATCATCTCGCCGGTAAAAGGGTCTTCCTCTCTCAGCCGCTGGTCGGCGGAAAGAGCCATCAGCGAGGCTATGTCCGGGCGAATGAGATGACCATCATGAATGGCCGTGCCGATGATCGGTGAATTGCCGAAGTCGATCGACCAGAAACCCTTGTTTTCGTCGTTGCCGCGGCACTCGCCGTCACTGTGTCTGGCTGTCATGCTGCCTCCCCTGCGTCTGGGGTAAAACAGCACGACTTGCCGGTTTGTTCCGATAAAAATTGCGCGCGATACATTTGTCCTCGGCAAGAATCCGCCTGAAAAAATGCGGAACCATACCGGAAAGCTTACGTTGTTCTGGCAGGAGGGCCGCCGTGTCAAACGGACACGATGGCGCTGAAGAACATCGGGATTTTTCCGTTTTCTCCCGGTGGCCAACGAAATGGCAGCCGAGCTTCTTACCCATCCGGCGCCCTCCGTCCCCGCTTTCCACGCACAAGGAACCGCGACATGGAAAAGACCGAAACGCGTAAACTTGCAGAAGAATATCTGCGGCTCGGCGGCACCCGTCAGGTCATGATCGACGACAACAAGACCTTCGTGCGCCAATGGGAAGACGAACCGGCAGAAGCCGAGACCTTCTGGCAAACGAATATCGAAAAGCTCGATCCGGAGCGCCGGGAGGATGTGGAGTTTTTTCTGCCCTCCGTGAATTCGGACAAAGACGAAAACAGATAAACAGGAAGGAAACAGACATGACTGCCATCAACACTGCAAAAATCGTCATTCTCGCAACGGACGGCTATGAGCGTTCGGAACTGCGTGTGCCCTATGATCAGCTGAAGGCCAAGGGCGCGGACGTCAAGATCGCCTCGATCAAGGATGGTGAGATCAAGAGCTGGGACGAAAAGAACTGGGGCGACAGCATCGCCGTCGATATTTCCGCGAAGAACGTCAGCGCCAATGATTTCGATGCACTCGTCCTGCCCGGCGGCCAGATCAATCCGGACGTATTGCGTCATGACGAAGATGCAATGCGCGTGGTGCGAGATTTCGTCAAATCCGGCAAGGTCGTGGCTGCCATCTGCCATGCCCCTTGGCTTCTGGTTGAAGCAGATGCCCTGCGCGGTCGCGACGCGACCTCCTATTGGTCGATCAAAACCGACCTGAAAAATGCCGGCGCCAACTGGAAGGACGAAAAGGTTGTGACCGATAAGGGCATCATCACGTCTCGCAGCCCCGATGATCTGGACGCCTTCGTCGCCAAAATCATCGAGGAGGTCGAAGAAGGCAACCACGAGCGCCGCGCTGCCTAAGGGCAGTAAAGCGGAAAAAACCAGAGCGCATCCGGCCTATTCAAAATGGCCGGATGCGCTCTCTGTCTTTGTTTGTTCGCATTTTCCAGACGTAACCCGCCAGGCGTTTCCACCGTAAATGCCCTGCACCTTTCAGGAAAACTCCATGCCCACATCGGAACTGACGAAGGAACGCGACCTCAGGGAATCGAAACCCCTTTGGGCCGACACGCCACGCATAGGCCTCCGCACCAGAAACACCCCGAGTTCCGACCATTACGATACGATCGTCGTCGGCGCCGGCATCAGCGGCGCGCTTGCCGCCCATGCGTTGCAGAGACCGGGGCAATCCATGCTGATCGTCGACCGGCGTGATCCGGTGATGGGCAGCAGTGTCGCCAGCACTGCGATGATACAGCACGAGATCGACACACCCCTGATCGAACTGAGAACGATGATCGGCAAGGATGCTGCTGATCGGGCGTGGCAGCGCTCCGCGCGCGCCGTGCTGCGGCTGGAGGAAATCGTTTCTTCGCTTGGCATTACCTGCAGCATGGAGCGCAAACAGGCGCTTTATCTTGCAGGAGACGAGATGGGTTTGCGTGCATTGAAGGCCGAAGTGGCAGCGCGCGAAGAGGCCGGGATCGAAGCCCGCTTTCTCGACACCGCAGAACTTAAAAACGACTATGCGATTGAGCGGACAGGGGCGATCCTCAGCGATATCTCCGCTTCCGCCAATCCGGCGCAGCTGACGGCGGGCCTGTTGCGCCACACAGCAGGCGCCGGCGCGGAGATCGTTTCACAACTTGAAATCACCGATCTTCGAAATCTCGGTGACGAGGTGGTCGTCGCCACAGCACAGGGCAAAATCATTTCCGCGCGCAATATCGTTTTCTGCACCGGATACGAATTCCTGAAATCGCTCGAAAGCCCGAAACACCAGATCATCTCCACCTGGGCGCTGGCGAGTGCGAAGGGTACCGATCTGCCGGACTGGCTGAGTAACCATATCCTCTGGGAGGCTTCAGATCCCTATCTCTACCTGCGCACCGACCGGGACGGGCGCCTTATTGCCGGTGGTGAGGATGAAGAGAACTCCACATCCTACCTGTCTGAGAGCAAGCTTGCCTACAAGGCGGATGCAATCAAACGCAAGACCGAAAAGCTTCTTGGCGTCGACATCGGCGAACCCGAATATCGCTGGGCGGCCGGCTTCGGCACGACCACCACGGGCTTGCCGCTGATCGGCGCGGTTCCCGGCATGAAGAACGTTTATGCCGTCATGGGCTTTGGCGGCAACGGCATCACCTTCAGCCAGATCGCCGCCGAAATAGTCGCCGCCGCCGTTAATGGTGGCAAGGACCCCGACGCCGATCTCTTCCGTTTCGACTGATGCCCCCTCGTCATCCCGTATGCGGCGGAGCGTCTGCTGGAATATAAAACGTTGCGCGCAACAGAGCCGGAACCATAGGGGCTCCGAAAGGTTTGTCTCCAGTGCGCAATGGCGTACATCACGCACTTTCACACCATGGGAGAAGAACCAATGGCCGAGAAAAAACTCGACGACCTGTTTTACGATACGCTGAAGGATATCTATTACGCCGAAAGGCAGATCCTGAAAGCTCTGCCGAAAATGGCGCGGGCAGCGACAGACCCGAAGCTGAAACAGGCCTTCGAAAAGCACAAGGAAGAAACGCAGGGCCAGATCGAACGCCTGCAGGAAGTGTTCGAGATCATCGGCAAGCGGGCGCAGGGTAAGACCTGCGAGGCCATCCAGGGCATCATTGCCGAGGGTGAAGAGATCATGGACGATTTCAAGGGCACAGCAGCTCTCGATGCCGGTCTCATTTCCTCGGCTCAGGCGGTCGAACATTACGAAATCGCCCGTTATGGCACCCTGAAGGCATGGGCCGAAAAGCTTGGTCACGCCAATGCCGTTACCCTGCTGGATGCGACGCTGAAGGAAGAGTCCAAAACGGACGATGCGCTGAGCGCGCTTGCCAAGACATCGATCAATGCCGCAGCACAAAAAAAGGCGGCCTGATCGCCTTTTCCAACTGCACAAGCAAAAACCGGAATGGTCACCCATTCCGGTTTTTTTGTTTGATTGAATCCGCCTCGTTTTACGGCAGGGTATAGGCGATCACATAGTCGCCCGGCTTGGTTCCAACCGAGCCGTGACCACCCGCAACCATCACAACATATTGCTTGCCGCCATCCAGCGCATAGGTCATGGGCGTTGCCTGCCCGCCAGCCGGCAGACGTGCTTCCCAGAGCTGTTTGCCGGTGGTGAGGTTGTAGGCGCGCAGATAGTTGTCGACGGCAGCACCTAGGAAGGCCACACCACCCTTGGTGATCATCGGCCCGCCAATGCCCGGTACGCCCACCTTGAAGGGCAACGGCAGCGGCGTCATGTCATGGACCGTGCCGTTCTTGTGCTTGTAGGCGATATCGCCGGTGCGCAGGTCGGCACCCGCGACATAACCCCACGGCGGTGCCTGGCAGGGGATTTTCAGCGGACCGAGGAACGGTCCCATGAAGACGCCATAGGGCGCACCGTCATTGCGGTTCAGCCCCTGCTCACTGCCCTTCTCGTCCTGGCCCTTCGGCGGGATGTCGGCGCGCGGCACGAGCTGCGAGGTAAAGGCAAGGTATGTCGGCATGCCGAACATGACCTGACGTTCGGGATCGACCGCGACGCTGCCCCAGTTGAACGTGCCAAAATTGCCGGGATAGATGATGGAGCCGTTCAGCGAGGGCGGCGTATAGCGGCCCTGATAGTTCAGCTGATGGAAGCGGATGCGGCAGGCGAGCTGATCGAACATGGAGACGCCCCACATGTCCTTTTCCTTCAGCGGCTCCGGCTTGAACGACAGCGCGGTGGTTGGCTGAGTCGGGGAGCTGAAGTCCTCAGGGATTGTACCGCCCGGTGCCGGTTCTTCCGTAATCGGCAGAAGCGGCTCACCGGTGCGCCGGTCCAGAACGTAGATATCGCCCTGCTTTGTAGGGCCGACGAGTGCAGGAACGCTTTGACCGTTCTTGGTGATGTCGAGCAGCACCGGCTGGGCCGGCACATCCATATCCCAGAGGTCGTGATGAACCGTCTGGCGCACCCAGCGATCCTTGCCGGTATTGATATCGAGCGCCACGATGGAGGAGGAATATTTCTCCACATTCTCGCTGCGACCCATACCGAGCTGGTCCGGCACCTGATTGCCGAGGGGTACGTAAACGAGGCCAAGCCCCTCGTCGTAGCTCAACACGGACCAGCTGTTCGGCGAGTTGGTAGTGTAGGTTTCGCCTGCGGCAATCGGCTCGGTCTTTTCCGGATTGCCGGAATCCCAGTTCCAGATGAGTGCGCCGCTGTTCACATCGAACGCACGGATGACGCCGGACTGTTCCTGCGTGGAGTAGTTATCGTTCACCGCACCGCCGATGATGATCTTGCCCGCCGCGATCACGGGCGGCGAGGTCGAATAATAATAACCGGCAGGATTGTATTTCATGCCCTGTTCCAGATGCAGCACGCCCTGATCCGCAAAGGATGTGCAGATCTGACCGGTCGCTGCATCAAGCGCAATCAGCCGCGCATCCGAGGTCGGCAGGTAAACGCGCTGGGCGCAGGCGGTGCCCTGTGCGGCATTGGGTTCGGCATAATAGGAAACACCGCGGCACGTCTGATGCTGGCGGTCCGGGTTAAGACCGACATTGGGGTCGTATTTCCATTTTTCCTTGCCGGTGGCGGCATCGATGGCGATCGCCCAATTGTGCGGCGTGCAGATATAAAGCGTATTGCCGATCTTGAGCGGCGTTACCTGATAGGTGGTTTCACCCACATCATCCGGTAGCTTCACGTCGCCGGTCTGGTACCGCCACGCTTCCTTCAGCTGCGAAACATTATCGACATTGACCTGCGTCAGCGGCGAATAGCGCTGGCCATAAGGCGTGCGGCCGTATTGATGCCAATCGCCATCCGGCACGTCGCCGCCATAGATCGGAGCTGACGCCACCTTCTCCTCAGGCAAGGACCCTGCCTGGTCATGCGGATCCTGCGCCATCGAATATCCCGCCACCACAATGGAGGCGAGAACCGAGAGGGCGAGTGGCCAGGCATTCGGGCCGTAATTCAGCCCTGTCGGGCTTGAAAAACCGAGAGGCTTCCTGACCCAGGGCACCAGTAACCACAGGCCGATAAGAATGACGATGCCACCCCGCGGCCCAAGCTGCCACCAGTCGAAACCTACTTCCCAGAGTGCCCAGGCGAGTGTCGCGACAATGAAGACGGCATAGACGTGGAGGGCTGCCCGGTTACGCTTGAACAGCAGAATGGCTGTCAACAGGAAAGCCATACCGGAAAGGACGTAATAGAAGCTCCCGCCCAACATGACGAGCTGAGAGCCGAAACCGAACAGCGCAAGGCCGATCAGCGATAGAATAACCGCAGTAACGGTGACTGCCATGAATGAAACCCCCGATTCCTGTCACTTTGCGTGAAATGGAATTGGGGGCAATCTGGTTCCATACAAACTCAACATTCACCGTGAAAAATTTCACGGCATGATGGTTATGGGTTTTGTGGCGCCGGCGCAGTCTCCGTCTGAGCGTTTTGCGGCCGGTTCTCGTCGGGTTCGAAAACCGCATATTCGACGACCGTCCAGACCACCAGTGCGAGGAGCAGACTGACAACCAGAATGACAAGAACTGGACGTCCTTTTACCCCTTGCCGCGCCCGCGTTGCCGTTTCATTTTTCGGATCATGCCGACCGCCAAGATAGCTGGTATTTTCTCTGGCCATGTCTCTCACTCCCTGTAACCCTGATGATTTAATTCACAGGGACACAGTTTGTTCCAGACAGCAAAATCAGCTTAGCCGTACTCTGCGACCGCAAGTCTATCGCAACCGGCACCGTCGAACTCATCGACCGCACTGAAACTTTGCCCAATCCCAAGCCACGAGAATGGTGGCCGGCGATTGACGTCTTCGGTTTCGCACTGGATTTCCGGCGGGTTTTCAGAAATCGACAGCCACAGCGGTGGTCCCGCCGTTTCAAAGTCGCATTGGTCGCCGGCGGCTTCGAGATATCTTGTCGTGTCGCGGCGACGCACCCGCCATACGGGCAGCATCTCCAGAAAATTGAGAATTCGTATCATCATGATTGTCAGGCGAAATATCTATTAAAAACAACGTCCGCACTGTGGCACGCCCGCCGCGCAAGCGCATCCCTGCGGAGGTACAAGCGGAACGAATGGTCGGATTGTGCCAACATTCCGTCATACAGTGTCAGATCGGCTTCGAAACAATCGCGTCAGCGACCGAGCTGCACGATCCAGCGTGTCCACTCTGCGCTATCCGGTTTGATAATATCCGGTATGGTATCGCGGTTTTCGGATGCGAAATGCCGCATCTGACGCGGCGACAGGCCGAAGGCCTTCTTGAAAACGCGGCTGAAATTTTCCGGGTTGGTGAAGCCATAGGACGCCGCCACCTCGGCTATCGTCATATGGGCCGACTGCGGCGCCCGCAGGAAATCCATTGCCCGTTCGAGGCGCCTATGGGTGATACAGGCCGAAAACCCGCCCAGCGGTTCGAAAAGCCGGTAGACGGTGCGTCGCGATACGCCGAACTCGCCCATGACCTTTTCCACCGACAAGGCCGGATCGAGCAGGTGATTGTCGATATAGCGCCTGATGGATGCTCGCAGCGCCCGCTGAACACCCTGCGCATTGTCTTCCCGGACATGATTATTGATGGCAGCCGCGGCAAGCTCCAGCAATGGCGAGACCGTGGCCGCGCCGTCATTGGCGTTCATGACGTCAAAGTGGCGGTAAACGCTGGTCATCGTTTCCCGCAGCAGAGATACCAGGGGCAAACCGGCCGGCAGCACGCGCTCGTGATTATTGCCGGAACCGATGAGCCTGCCTTCCAGCAGCCGGCGCGGCACGACAAGGCTCAGATGATCGTGATCGGTTGTGGCTGTGGCCAGCGGCTGCGCCATGTCAATGATGTAGAGATCGCCCGGGCCGGCAGTCTCGCCCGCTCCGCGCCGCGACATGCTTTGACCGCTGGCGTAAAATTGCAGGAGAAAGCCGTCCATCCCGTCCCGGGCAATCTTGTGGCGCGAGCGGTCGAAATCCTGCGCCGAGGACTGGGTGCGGCCAAGCGCGACATTGCCGATGAAGGCGGCATCGACACTGGCAAAAAACCCGTCATCCTGCGATCTGCGCAGGCGGGTATCAAAAAGCACGTTGATCGAATCCCGCCACAGCGCCATGGCGTCGCGCTTCGGCACATGGCGTGTATCGAAACGCGAACGCGCGAACGGAGCTTCCGAAAACCCTGTGTGCATAATACCGCTGTTCCGTGAACACGGCGCTGACCCCGCCGCACGCAAAACTATACAGTATTGAAATCGCCTCACAATACCGGAAGGATGGCAGATCGTTCGCTTGAACCGGATGCGCGAAAATTATTTAGCGGTCCAGCCGCCATCGATGGAAATGGTGGTGCCGGTGATGGAGCGCGCCATATCGCCGGTGAGGTAAAGCGCCATCTCCGCCACTTCCTCCGGCTGCACGAAACGTCGAGTCGGCTGCGGCGCAAGCATCACCTTCTTCACCACCTCATCCTCGCCCATGCCATGCAGGCGCGCCTGATCGGCAACCTGCGCCGCGACGAGTGGCGTCCAGACGTAACCGGGGCAGATGGCGTTGCAGGTAATGCCAAGTTCGGCCACTTCCAGCGCCACGCTTTTCGTCAGGCCCACCACGGCGTGTTTCGTCGCCACATAGGGACCCTTGAAGGGTGAGGCGCGCAACCCGTGCGCGGAAGCAATATTGACGATGCGCCCCCAACCCCTTTCCTTCATGCCCGGCAGGGCTGCACGGATCGTATGAAAAGCACTGTCGAGGGAGATCGCGACAATATGGGAGAAATCGGCGAAATCGAATTCGTCGATCGGCGCGACCTTCTGGATACCCGCATTGTTGACGAGCACGTCGATGTGACCGAATTCGGCAATGACGGTTTCCGGCAGATGTGCACTCTCGTCATAATTGGCGAGGTTGGCAGAAAAATAGACCGGCCGGTGCCGCGCTACCTTCGTAACCGCCTCCAGTGCCTGCGTCGCCGCCTCCACGGTTTCTATGCCGTGGACGGCGACGAGAAATCCCGCCTCGGCAAAACGTTTGGCGATGGCAAGGCCAATGCCGCTGGTGGAGCCGGTGACCAGAACGGTTTTCGGTTGATCCTCCATCATCCTAATCCTTCAGTTGCGGCAGGTTGCGGAAAAGCTCGAGCGCTTCGGGATTGGCGAGCGCGTCGGTGTTTTTCACTGGCCTGCCATGAATGGTGTCGCGAACTGCGATTTCGGAAATCTTGCCCGAGCGGGTACGGGGAATGGCCGTGACGGCAATGATCCTTGCCGGAACATGCCGTGGCGTAGCACCCGAGCGGATGCGCGTACGGATGGTCTTTTCGAGTTCCTCCGTCAGCGCTGCACCCTCTTTAAGGCGCACGAAGAGGATAACCCGCTGGTCACCGTCAATGTCCTGACCCACGGCAATCGCTTCCTCGACCTCCGGCACTGCTTCCACCTGACGGTAGATTTCCGCCGTACCGATGCGAACCCCACCGGGATTGAGCGTCGTATCCGAGCGCCCGTGGATGACATATCCGCCGGTGGCACGCATTTCGGCAAAATCGCCATGCGCCCAGATGCCTGGGAAGCGATCGAAATAGGCAGCCTGATAACGAGAACCGTCCTCATCGCCCCAGAATTTGACCGGCATGGAAAGATGGGCATTGCGGCAGACGAGCTCACCAGCCACGCCGCGAACGGGATGGCCTTCATCGTCCAGGGTATCGACATCCATACCGAGCATCGCGCCCTGCAGCTCCCCACGGTGAACAGGTTGCAGCGGATTGCCGCCAAGGAAACAGGCGCATATATCCGTGCCGCCGGAAATGGAGGCGAGATGCAGATCGGCCTTCCAGTCGCGATAGATATAATCGAAGGATTGCGGGATGAGCGGCGAGCCGGTGGAAAGGATTGTCCGAAGGGATGAAAGGTCATGGGTTTCGCGCGGTTTCAACCCTGCCTTCAGGCATGCGTCGATAAATTTGGCCGATGTTCCGAAGGTCGCGATCCGTTCGGCGTCAATGAGATCGATCAGCCGCGCGGGCGACGGATAACCGGGGTTGCCGTCATAGGTGAGGAGGGTGGCGCCAAGCGCCAGGCCGGACACCTGCCAGTTCCACATCATCCAGCCGCAGGTGGTGAAATAGAAGAAACGTTCGCCTTGCCTGATATCGCATTGCAGCTTCTGCTCCTTCATATGCTGAAGAAGCAGGCCACCGCCGGAATGGGTGATGCATTTCGGCTTGCCGGTGGTGCCGGAGGAATAAAGGATCGCCAGCGGCGCCTTGACCGGCAGCCGGTTGAACGCGATTTCACCCGGCTCAAAGGGCGAAACGAAATCATTCAACGTCACGCAGCCGAGATCGGAAAGGCTGACGGGAACAACGTCACCAATCAGCACGATCTTTTGAGGGGCAGCGCTTTCCACCACCGCGCGGATGGTCGGTCCGACATCGATCCGCTTGCCGGCATAACCGTATTCCGGCACGGCGATGAGGATTTTCGGATCGATCTGCGAGAGCCGGTCGGACGCTCCCGCCGGGCCGAAATCCGGTGAACAGGACGACCAGATGGCTCCGATGGCGCTCGTTGCCAGATAACCGACGACCGCCTCGATATCGTGGGTGACGATAGCGCCGATACGATCGCCTTCATTCACGCCTGCGTGGACAAGCGCCTGCACCATGCGGGAGACATCCGCATAAAGCTGCCTGCGGCTGATTTTACGCCGCGTGCCATCATCGCGATGGGCGATGATCGCCAACCGTTCATCGGCATCGCGCAGCAGGTTTTCGGCATAATTGAGCCTCGCGCCGGGATAAAACTCGGCTTCCCGCATGGTCGCGCCAGGCTTGAAGGCCCTTTCGCCGCGCGTGCCGATGATCCCCAGCTCGTCCCACAGGGCATTGTAAAAGGCATCCGGTGCCTCAATGGACCAGCGCAGCAGGCCGGAATAATCATCAGCCGAAAGCCCATGCAGCGATGCGGTCCTTTTGGCAAAGGCAAAAAGCGCCGAGTGCTCCAGCCTTTCCATTGGCGGTACCCACAGAATATCCGACGGCGTGGCGTCCATCATGCCTCGCCTCCGCGTAGCATTTCGACGATTGCGGAGAAATCACGCGCGCCACCGCCCTCACCCACGAAGTTCTCATAAAGCGTCGATGCTGCGGCGCCGAGTGGAGTGGCAACGCCGGCTCCATTCGCGGCCGCCTGCGAGAGTAGCAAATCCTTCAGCATCAGCGCCGCAGCGAAACCCGGTTGATAATCATTGTTCGCAGGTGATGTCGGCACTGGTCCCGGCACCGGGCAATAGGTGGTGAGCGACCAGCATTGACCCGATGAGGTGGAGGCGACATCGAACAGCGCCTGATGTGAAAGGCCGAGTTTTTCGCCCAGCACGAAGGCCTCGGAAACCGCAATCATGGAAATGCCGAGGATCATGTTGTTACAGATCTTGGCCGCCTGGCCGTTGCCGCCCTTGCCGCAATGGACGATCTTCTTGCCCATGGCTTCCAGCACCGGCTTGGCCGCCGAGAAAGCCTCGGCCTCTCCGCCACACATGAAGGTCAAGGTGCCGGCACTGGCACCGCCCGTACCGCCAGATACAGGCGCGTCGACGGAGGGGCAACGGGCGGAAGCGGCAAGCTCGTGTGCCTTCAGGGCACTGTCCATATCCACCGTCGAGCAATCGATGAGAAGCGTTCCGGCAGCTATTTTCTGCACCAGATCGCCATATACCGAAACAACATGTTCCCCCTTCGGCAGCATGGTTACGATCACTTCTGCCGCATCAATGGCTTCGACAGAATCAAAAGCGACGGGAATTCCGGCCTCCCTCGCCGCCGCGCGGCATGCCTCGGAAAGGTCGAAACCCCTGACGGCATAACCGGCCTTGACGAGATTGGCGGCCATCGGCAGGCCCATATGGCCAAGTCCGATAAAAGCGACGGTCTTCATGGGAACGCTCCTCTTAGCGATTATCCGCAAGGATCATGTCGGCAGCCTTTTCGGCAATCATGATCGTTGGCGAATTGGTATTTCCGGACGTGATCCTCGGCATGATGGAGGCGTCCGCCACACGCAGCCCAGCAAGCTTGCGGAATTTCAGCCGCGTATCGACAACGCTTTCGGCATCGGAGCCCATGCGCAGGGTGCCGACGGGGTGGAATATGGTCGTGCCGATATCGCCCGCAGCGCGGGCCAGATCGTCGTCATTCTCAAAAGAAGGGCCGGGCCGGTATTCCTGCGGCTTGAACCGCGAAAAGGCGGGCTGGTTGACGATGCGGCGCGTCAGCCGCATGGAATCGATGGCTACCCGGCGGTCGCCTTCCGTCGACAGATAATTCGGTCGGATTTCCGGCTGCATGGCGAAATCCGGTCCTTTCACATGCACTGAGCCTCGGCTTTCCGGCCGCAGGTTGCAGACACTTGCTGTAATGGCCGGAAAAGTGTGAACCGGATCACCAAACTTGTCGAGTGACACCGGCTGGACATGATATTCCAGATCCGCGGTCTCCTTTTCCGGAGAGGAACGGGTGAAGACACCAAGCTGGCTCGGCGCCATCGACATCGGCCCGGAGCGGGTCAAAGCATATTCGAGGCCGATCCTTGCCTTTCCGAACAGGGTGGAGGCCCTCTCATTCAGCGTCAGGACGCCTGAAACCTTATAGACCATGCGTAATTGCAGATGATCCTGCAGGTTCTCGCCCACACCTTGAACTTCCGTCACTGTGTCGATACCGGCGGCCTGCAACACGTCGCCGCGGCCGACGCCGGAAAGCTCCAGAATGTGTGGTGAACCGACTGCACCTGCCGAAAGCACCGTTTCGCGCCGTGCACGCATCTTTTTCAAGACTCCGTCGTGGTGAAACTCGACGCCTGTGACCAGGCCCTCTTCGACAATGAGACGCTTGACATGGGCCTTGGTCATGACTGTCAAATTCCGGCGGCCAAGCGCCGGTTTCAAAAAGGCCTTGGCCGTGTTCCAGCGCCAGCCCGACCGCTGGTTCACATCGAAATAACCGGCGCCTTCATTGTCGCCCCGGTTGAAATCTTCGGTCGCAGGAATGCCGGCCTCACCCGCCGCCTGCTGAAAGGCATCAAGCACATCCCAGCGCACGCGCGCCTTCTCCACCCGCCATTCGCCGCCGGTGGAATGCATGTCTCCCTTGCCGCGATAAAAATCCTCCGACTTCAGGAAATAGGGCAGGATATCATCCCATCCCCAACCCTCGCAGCCGAGTTGACGCCAGACATCGTAGTCGCGGGCCTGACCGCGCATATAGATCATGCCGTTGATGGAGGAGCAGCCGCCGAGAACCTTGCCGCGAGGATAGATCAACGACCTTCCGTTAAGCCCAGGTTCTTCCGCCGTCTTGAAACACCAGTCGGTGCGCGGATTGTTGATGCAATAGAGATAACCGACCGGAATATGGATCCAATGATAATTATCGTTGCCACCCGCTTCCAGCAGCAGGACGCGATTGTTCGGGTCTTTCGAGAGGCGGTTGGCGAGAACGCATCCCGCACTTCCCGCTCCGATGACGATATAGTCAAATTCCGCCATGCTATTCTCCATGGGGCGCCCTTGCCGCGTCGCCCCGGACGCGGAGGAGCCTTCCCCCTGTTTCAAAAAATTCTTATCCTCGGTGCTGAAAACCCAGTTTTCGCCCGAGCCGCGAAGCGTAAAATTCACCGATCAGGCCGCGCCGGAACACCAGAACGCAGGCCATGAAAACGAGGCCGGTGATGATGGTGACCGGGAAATCGGATGTCGCGAGATAGTTCTGCAGTGCGACGACAAGCCCCGCACCGAAGATCGGGCCGATCATGGTGCCAATACCGCCGAGCAGGGTCATCAGGATAACCTCGCCCGACATCTGCCAGGCCACATCGGTCAAGGTTGCGAACTGGAACACCAGCGCCTTCAGGCCGCCCGCAAGACCGGCAAGCGCCGCCGACATGACGAAAGCACCAAGCTTGTAACGCTGCACGCTGTATCCAAGAGAAATGGCGCGCTGCTCGTTTTCGCGGATGGATTTCAGGATCATGCCGAAGGGCGAGTTGACGAAACGCCAGATGACGAGAAGTGCCAGCACGAAGGCGGCAAGCACCGTGTAGTAAATGTTCAGCGGCGCGTTGAGATCGAGAAGGCCGAAGAGGTGTCCACGGGGCACGCCCTGCAACCCGTCCTCACCATGGGTGAAGGGTGCTTGAAGGCAGAAGAAATAAAACATCTGCGACAAGGCAAGCGTGATCATGGCGAAATAGATGCCCTGCCGGCGAATGGCGAAAAAGCCGATGACGAGGCCAAGAAGGGCGGCACCCGCCATGCCGATGAGGAGGCCGATCTCGGGCGTGACGCCCCATTCCTTCACCGAATAGGCGGTGAAATAGGCAGCGCCGCCGAAAAATGCCGCATGGCCGAAGGAAAGCAGCCCGGTGTAACCGATCAGCAGATTGAAGGCGCAGGCAAACAGCGCGAAGCAAAGCAGCTTCATCAGAAAGATCGGATAAACGAACATCGGTGCAGCGATCAGCACGGCCAGTCCTGCCAGTATCAGCACGGTCTTGATGGTTCCAGCGGTTGCGGAAACCTCGGCCTGCGGCATCGCGCCGGCTGTCGGGTTGTGAGTGGCTTTGGACATATCAGGCGTCCTTTCCGAAAAGTCCGGCGGGGCGGATGAGCAGCACAAAGGCCATGATGACGAAGATGACGATGTTGGACGCTTCCGGGTAGAACACCTTGGTCAGGCCTTCAGCGATACCCAGCATGTAGCCGGTGACGATGGCGCCCATGATCGACCCCATGCCGCCGACCACGACGACGGCGAAGACGACGATGATGAGGTTGGTGCCCATCAGCGGTGAGACCTGATAGATCGGCGCGGCCAGCACGCCGGTGAAACCGGCAAGGCCCGCGCCCAGCGCGTAGGTCAGCGTCAGGAGCACAGGCACGTTGATACCGAAGGCCTGCACCAGTGTCGGATTTTCCGTCGCCGCCCGCAGATAGGAACCGAGCCTCGTCTTTTCGATCAACGCCCAGGTGGCGATGCAGGCGACAAGCGAGATGACGACGACGAAAGCGCGGTAGTTCGGCAGAAACATGAAACCGAGATTGGTGCCGCCTGCAAGCTCCCGCGGAACCGAATAAGGTTGACCCGCCGCACCGTAAAGCCAGCGGAACGTGCCTTCCACCACCAGCGCCAGGCCGAAGGTGAAGAGCAGCCCATACAGCGGATCGAGATCGTAAAGCCGCGACAGTAGCAGGCGCTCGATGATCGCGCCGAAAAGTGCAACGACAAGCGGCGTCACCAACAGTGCCCACCAGAAGCTGATGCCGAAATATTGCAGGCCGAGAAAGGCGACGAAAGCGCCAAGCATATATTGGGCGCCATGGGCGAAATTGATGACGCGCAGCAGGCCGAAAATGACGGCAAGGCCGAGCGAAAGGAGCGCATAAAACGACCCGTTGATGAGGCCGATCAGCAATTGCCCGAGCAGGGCCTGAACCGGAACGCCGAAGAGCATCGTCATCGTTAAACCCCCAGCACTTTATTGAGTTCGCCCATGCGGCCGGAAAGCTCGCCCACCGGAAAATTGCTGACCATCTGGCCATGATCCATCAGGTAGAAACGATCCGCGATGCGGCTGGCGAAGCGGAAATTCTGCTCGACCAGAACCACGGTCATGCCACGACTTTTCAAGGTCTTCAGCACCTCGCCGATGCGCTGCACGATTACAGGCGCAAGCCCTTCGGTCGGTTCATCGAGCAGGAGAACCTTGACCCCTGTGCGCAGGATGCGCGCCATGGCCAGCATCTGCTGTTCGCCGCCGGAAAGCTTGGTGCCGGGGCTCGCCCGACGTTCATAAAGATTGGGAAACAGCTCGTAGATTTCATCGAGCGTCATGCCGCCGGATGCGACGACGGGCGGAAGTTTCAGATTTTCCTCGACGCTCAGTGTCGCGAAGATGCCGCGCTCTTCCGGCACGAAACCGAGGCCGTATTTCGCGGTGCGATGCAACGGCACCGGCATCAGATCCTTGCCGCCGAGCTTGATCACGCCCTTGCGGTTGCGGATGATGCCCATGATGGTGCGCAGCGTCGTGGTCTTGCCAACCCCATTGCGCCCGAGAATGGTGATGGTTTCGCCTTCGCCGACAGTCAGATCGACGCCGTGCAGCGCCTGGCTTTCGCCGTACCAGGATTTCAGGTTGGAGACTTCGAGCATTGCCGCCATATCACGCCTCCTCCGTGCCCATATAGGCCGTACGCACGCGCGGATCGGCGGATACGGTGGCGTAATCGCCTTCCGCCAGAATTTCGCCCCGCTGCAGCACCGTGACCTGATGGCAGATATCCGCCACTACCTTCAGATTGTGTTCGACCATCAGCACCGCGCGCGTTTTGGCCACTTCGCGGATGAGATCGGCGACATGCGCGACATCCTCGCCACCCATGCCCGCCATCGGCTCATCGAGAAGCAATACCTTCGGGTCGAGCGCAAGCGTGGTGGCGATTTCAAGAACGCGCTTGCGACCGTATGAAAGATCGGCCGCAAGTGCATTTTTTTCCCGTGTCAGGCCAACCGTTGCGATCAACTCCTCGGCACGTGCATTGAGCCTGTCGAGTGAAGAGAGCGGCAGCCAGAATTGCGTTGAAAGGTTATTCGGCCGCTGCAACGCCACCCGCACGTTCTCAAGAACCGTCAGATGCGGAAACACCGCCGATATCTGGAAAGACCTGACGAGACCGAGCCGCGCCACCTTGTCCGGCGGCGTCTTTGTTATATCCGTTCCCATGAAGGTGATCGCCCCGCCTGTCGGCTGGAGAAACTTGGTCAACAGGTTGAAGACCGTGGTTTTTCCGGCGCCGTTCGGACCAATAAGTGCATGCACGCGGGCATGATGGACGTCGAGATCGACGTTTTTCACGGCCGCGAATGCGCCGAAGGTCTTGGAGAGACCGCGCGCCGAAAGCACGACGCGGGGTTCCCCCTGACCGGCAGGGGCGGGAGCGATCATCATGAAGTTCCCCCTTTTTACTGCGTTACCAGCGGGCAACCGCTTTTTGCGGGGTCCATGAAGGCTTCCTTGCCGGGGATCGTGGCAAGCACCTTGTAGTAGTCCCACGGCTGCTTGCTCTCATCCGGCTTCTTCACTTCCATCAGATACATGTCGTGGATCATGCGGCCATTGGCGGCCACATGGCCATCATTCGAGAAGACGTCGTTGACAGGCATTTCCTTCATGGCCTTTGCCACGGCGTCAGCATCGTCGGTGCCGGCCTTATCGATGGCCTTCAGGTAATGCAGCACGGCGGAATAGGTACCAGCGTGGACCATGTTCGGCATGGCGCCGGTGCGTTCTTTGAACCGTTCGCCGAATTTGCGCGATTCATCGTCGCGGTCCCAATAGAACCCTTCCGTCAGCGTCAGGCCCTGAGCCGCTTCGAGACCGAGGCCGTGCACTTCGGCAAGCGTAAAGAGAAGGGCCGCCAGCCGCTGCCCGCCCGCAACGATACCGAATTCAGCGGCCTGCTTGATGGCGTTGGAGGTGTCGAGACCGGCATTGGCAAGGCCGATGACCTTCGCGCCTGATGACTGCGCCTGCAACAGGAAGGAGGAATAATCCGTAGAGGCCAGCGGATGGCGCACGGAACCCAGCACCTTGCCGCCATTGGCCTTGACGAAGTTGGACGTGTTTTCTTCCAGCGAATAACCGAAGGCGTAATCCGCAGTCAGAAAGAACCAGCTGTCGCCACCCTGTTTCACCAGCGCACCGCCTGTGCCGACTGCCAGCGAATAGGTGTCGTAGGCCCAGTGGAAACCATAGGGGCTGCACTGCTTGCCCGTCAGTTCCGTGGTCGCAGCGCCCGTGTTGATGGTGATCTTCTTTTTGTCCTTCGAGAGAGCCTGCACGGCAAGGCCCACCGAGGAAGAGGTCAGTTCCATGATCGAATCGACCTGTTCGGTGTCGTACCACTGCCGGGCGATGTTGGAGGCGACATCCGCCTTGTTCTGGTGGTCAGCCGTTACCACTTCCACTGGCGCGCCCAGCACCTTGCCGCCAAAATCCTCGACCGCCATCTTCGCGGCCTCATAAGAGTATTTGCCGCCAAAATTGGCGTAGACGCCCGACTGGTCGTTCAAGATGCCGATCTTGACCTTGCCGTCCGAAATCTCGGCAGCGTAAGCGGCGGTGCCTGCCGCCAGTGCCATGGCCGTGGATAAAACGATACTCTTGCGCATGACTTCTCCTCCCAGAGATGATTGCGAGCCTCAGATAGGTCTGTGCAACGGTGAACGAAGGCGCATGGCGATCGTCCCACGGTTTTGCATCACAACGGTCGCGCCACCCTCCTCAAAGCAGCGCCTCCCTATGTAGACTTCTCGAATTCGGCCGTTGACACAAGAGCGGGGCATCATCAAATTGCGAACAGGAACTGTTCATTTTTGAACAGACCTCGCAATGGAGACCGAATTGGCCACGCCTTTTACCTGGGACGACCTGCAATATTTTCTGGCGGTGGCCCGCACCGGACAACTTTCATCGGCAGCGCGTAGCCTGCGCACCAGCCACGCCACCGTCTCCCGCCACATCGACCGGCTGGAATTCTCGCTTAAAACCAAACTGTTCGAGCGAAATCCACGTGGTTACGAACTGACGACGGTCGGGCGGCGCCTGGTCGATACCGTCGAGCGCATCGAGGCGGAAGCGGAAAGATTGCAATCGGATATTTCCGAAAGCGGCAGCCTGCTGCGCGGCGTGGTCAGGCTCAGTGCGCCTGAAGGTTTTTCCAACTTTTTCTTCGTGGAAAGGTTGAAAGACTTCGCCGTCACCCATCCGCACATCATGGTGGAGATGGTTACGATCCAGCAGATCATGGCATTGTCGAAGAAAGAAGCGGATGTGGCGGTCACACTCGATCCGCCGAAAGCAGGCCCCTACATCAACGAACAGATCGTCGATTACACGCTGCATATCTACGCATCGCGTTCCTATCTTGCCAGCCACCCGAAAATCACCCGGCGCGAAGATTTGCCCGATCATTTCTTTATCGGTTACGTGCAGGATCTGATCTTCTCGCCTGGCCTCGATTACATGCGCGACGTAATGCCCGGCCTCCGACCCAACTTCCAGTCATCAAGCATTTTTGCGCAGTTGACTGCAACGCTGAGCGGACGTGGCCTTTGCATATTGCCCAACTTCATCGCCGCACGCTTTCCGGACCTGCAGATGGTGCTGGCAGGTGAAGTGGAACTGCGGCGGGGTTACTGGCTGACGAGCCATCAGGACCTTGCCAATGTGCCGCGCGTGCGCTCGCTGATGGATTTTATTCTCACGACGGCGCGCGCCCACCAAAATCTCTTCATCCTCGACCGCAAGACGATCGCCTGAAACGACCGTCGTTCACATTTCGGCGACACCGTGTCTACGCGTGGCGGATTGGAGAATCCGCACTGCAGCCTATATGACTGACAATAACGATGCCGGCTCAAGTCAGCTGCAGCCTAAACATTTGGAAGGTCATCATGAAAAAGATCGGATTTCTATCCTTCGGACACTGGACGCCCTCGCCCCAGTCGCAGACCCGCTCTGCTGCAGACACCCTGCTGCAATCGATAGACCTGGCCGTTGCTGCGGAAGAACTCGGCGCCGACGGCGCTTATTTCCGTGTCCACCACTTCGCCCGCCAGTTGGGATCACCTTTTCCGCTGCTTGCCGCCGTTGGCGCAAGAACGAAAAGTATCGAGATCGGCACCGGCGTCATCGACATGCGTTATGAGAACCCCTTTTACATGGTGGAGGATGCGAGTTCAGCCGATCTCATCGCCGGCGGACGCCTGCAACTCGGCATCAGTCGCGGTTCTCCCGAACAGGTGATCGACGGCTGGCGCTATTTCGGCTACCGCCCTGCCGAGGGCCAGACCGAGGAGGACATGGCGCGCCAGCACACCGAAGTCTTCCTCGAGCTTCTGAAGGGCGAAGGTTTCGCCGAGCCGAACCCTCGGCCGATGTTTCCCAACCCGCCCGGCCTGCTGCGGCTGGAGCCGCACTCCGAAGGGTTGCGCGAGCGCATCTGGTGGGGTTCCAGCTCCAATGCGACGGCCGTTTGGGCGGCGAAGCTTGGCATGAACCTTCAAAGCTCCACCCTGAAAACGGATGAGACCGGCGAACCCTTCCATGTGCAGCAGGCCGAACAGATCCGTGCTTACCGCGCCGCATGGAAAGAGGCTGGACACGCCCGCGAGCCTCGCGTGTCGGTCAGCCGCAGCATCTTCGCTCTCGTCAACGATCGCGACCGATCCTATTTCGGTTACGGCAGCGAGGGTGACGACAAGATCGGTTACATCGACGACAAGACGCGCGCGATCTTCGGGCGCAGCTACGCCGCCGAACCGGAAGCATTGATCGAGCAGCTAAAAGCCGACGAAGCCATCGCCGAGGCCGACACACTGTTGCTGACCGTGCCGAACCAGCTGGGCGTCGACTACAACGCCCATGTTATCGAGACGATCCTCAAACAGGTGGCTCCTGCACTCGGCTGGCGCTAAGTCTGGCAAAACCTGCATCATGCCCACACCGTCACCCCGGATTAGGTTCTGGGTGACGGTGCGATCAAGTCTTCGATAGCGCACGATTCCTTTGACGGCGCCGACGCCCCGTGGCCGATGCAATCCGGGCTGAACGCCTCTGATTCATTTCACCGCTTTGCCGTAGCGGGCGATGCTTTCGGCCAAAGGCGTGGTGCTGGCGCCGGGATGCTCCGGGCGCTTGTAAACACCATCGCGAACATGGATCGGCTCTTCGAAATGGTCCTTGATCCACGGAATATATTCGAGGATGGTCGATGCCGGATGCCAGTAACTCAGATGCACATGCACCTGGCTCATCTCACCGGCATGCGGAACGACAGGCAGGCGATTGGCGAGCGCGAGGTCAGCGACCTGGATATATTCGGTGATGCCGCCAAGCCGGGTTACATCCGGCTGGACATAGGCAACCGCGCCCGCATCGATAAATGACCGGAACGCATCCACCGTATAAAGCTGCTCTCCGAGAGCGATGGGAATGGATGTGTTGCGTGCCAGCCGCGCATGGCTGGTCACATCGTCGTACCAGAGCGGTTCTTCGAACCAATAAATATCCAGATCCTTTGCCGCCGCGCAGAAGCGCTGGCATGTCGGCAGATCCCACTTGCCGTTGCCATCGATAGCGATGCGTACGGCGGAGCCGAGACGCTTGCGCACCGCCGCGAGGCGTCCGATATCGATATTTGGATCATCGTGCCCGACCTTGAGTTTCAGGCGGGTAAAACCTTCCTCTTCAACTGCCCTGGCGCTGCCCGCCAGCAGATTTTCGAGATTGAAGGAAAGCCAGCCTATGTCGGTATTGTAGGCTTCGACCCCTGTGGTGCGCGCGCCGCCGAGGTATTGCCAGAGTGGCACGCCGGCCTTCTTCGCCTTCAGATCCCAGAGCGCCACATCGACCGCAGCCAGCGCCAGATGGGTAATGCCCGCGCGGCCGACCCATTGCAGGGACGGATAACGGGCAAGTTTTGTCCACAGCCGCGAATGTTCGGATGCATCCTCGCCGATCAGCAGAGGCGCATAGCAATCGCTGATGCAGGATGTGATCAACCGGTCGGACGGCAGGTGCGCATGGGTGCCGGTGAAGCCGTAACCCTCAAGGCCGTCACTCGTCGTAATTTTTGCGCCGACGACGCCCCAATGGGTGATGCTGTGGGTGGAATCGGAAATGGATTCCGATGTCAGCGGCAGATGCAGGATGAAAGGTTCGACAGCGGTTATTTTCATGATCGGTCAATTCCTCGACGCTTGAGCAGCCTTTGGGGAGGAATAAACGGAAGTTCCGTTCTGATCGAAGCTCCACCGATCAACCAGTGGAATGTCGCCACTGCCCCGCGATCAATGACCGCAGGAGATGAAGCCTCAGGGGTTGCCCGGCCACCCTCCTCCAGCAGCCAGCTTCCGATGACGGATACAGCTAAAGCAAAATCGACCATTGTAAAATAAAAAATTTTTTATTTTTTATATTCTGTCATTGCCTGTCACTCGCGGGTAGGCGATGGTGTTGCCATGAACACACTGATCAAAGTCACGCTCGCCGACCAAGCGCATCAGGAACTGCGGGCGCGCATCGTCAGCGGCAGATTGCGCGGCGGCGAACGGCTGTTGCCCAACGAACTTGCCGCCGATCTCGGCATCAGCCCCACGCCGGTCAAGGAAGCATGCCTGAAACTCGAGGCAGACGGGCTGGTGGTCAATTCCTCAAGGCGCGGCATGGTAGTGCGCGATTTTACCGTGGAGGATGTGGAAGAACTCTACGCCGCCAGAATGCTGCTGGAAAAAGGCGCTGTGGAAGTGGCCTTCGATGCCGGGCAGCTGGACGAAGCCTTGCATACGCAGCTTCTGGAAAGCCTTGCGAAACACCGCGAATTTGCCAAGAGCGCGACGCTGGACGATCTCTCCAAAGCGCTGTTTCACGATCGCAGCTTCCACACGGCCCTTGTTTCGGCCGCGCGCATTCCGGTCATTTCCGGCACGCATGGGCGCATTCTCGACCAGACCCACACGGTTTTCGTATCGATCCTTGGCGACTACGCCCGCTCTGTCGAGGAACACCAGAATATTGCCGACGCCATAGCCGCCCGCAGCAAGGCCCAGATTATCGACGCCCTATGGCGCCATCTGGAGCGTAGCCGGCAGAATACGCTGCGGCAGGTGCGTCTGCTGAGAGAGGCCGGCGCCTGAGCGTACCCCCCGCAATCTTTTGAAGCCCTGAAAAAACAACAGGCCGGAAATCCGGCCTGTTCCACTTATTCATCGGTCAATCGTCGATCTCAAGCCGTCGCAGCCTGCCGTGCCGCCTTCCGGCGCTCTACGCGGGCGCGGATGGCGTCTACATCCGTTACCGGAGTGGCGGCAAAAAGCTGACGCGTATAGGCGTGCTTCGGACCGGCAAATAGTTCCTCGCGCGTGCCCTGCTCCACGGCTACACCCTTCGAGATAACCATGACGTCATCGGCGATATAGCGAACGACGGAAAGGTCGTGGCTGACGAAGACGTAGGTCAGCTCGAACTCTTCCTGGAGGTCTCTCAGCAGGTTCAGCACCTGCGCCTGCACTGAAAGATCGAGTGCCGAGACAGGCTCGTCCAGCACCAGAAGTGCGGGGTTGAGCATCAGCGCCCGCGCAATCGCGATGCGCTGCCGTTGGCCGCCAGAGAACATGTGCGGATATCGGTTGAAGTGTTCGGGACCCAGTCCAACCTTCACGAGCATGGCTTCAGCCCGCTCACGACGCTCGGACGCCGGCATTTTGGTGTTGATGACAAGCGGCTCCATCAGCACGTCGCCAACCTTCTGGCGCGGATTGAGGCTACCATAGGGGTTCTGGAACACCATCTGCACCTTGGAGCGCATGTCCGTGCCGGGACGGCGCTTTGCGATATCGACCGGCTGGCCGTCGATCTTCAGCTCGCCACCGGATGCCGGGTCGATCAGCGCGATGATGCGCGCAAGCGTCGATTTGCCGGAACCGGACTCGCCGACGATGGCGAGCGTCTTGCCGCGCTCGACGGCAAAATCGATGCCTTTCAGCGCCTGCACGGTCTTTGCTCCGCCGAACAGGCCGCCCGGAACGTGATAATGGCGGGTAATGCCCTTGCCTTCGACAACGATGCTCATTGAACGCCCTCCTTGCCGAAGAAGTCGGAAACCGTGGGCAGGCGGTCGCCGGTCGCATGTTCCGGCAGCGCGGAAAGCAATGCCTTGGTATAGGGATGTTGCGGGGCCTCAAACAGGCTCAGCACATCCGCTTCCTCCATCTTGCGGCCCTTATACTGCACGACCACGCGGTCTGCTGTTTCGGCCACGACACCCATGTCATGGGTGATGAGGATCAGTGCCATGCCGTATTCTTCCTGCAGATCCATCAACAGATCGAGGATCTGTTTCTGGATCGTCACGTCGAGCGCGGTGGTCGGCTCGTCGGCGATCAAGAGACGCGGTTTGGAAGCGATGGCGATGGCGATCATCACACGCTGGCATTGACCGCCGGACATCTGGTGCGGATAGGCATTGAGCTTGGTTTCCGGATCGGGAATACCGACGGACCGGAACAGCTCCAGTGCGCGTGCACGCGCCGCAGACCGGCCCATGCCGAGATTGAGGCGCAGCACCTCCTCGATCTGGAAACCGACCGTAAAGGACGGGTTGAGCGAGGCAACCGGCTCCTGGAAGATCATGGTGATTTCACGGCCGATCAGCTTGCGGCGCTCCTGCGGCGACATGGCCAGCAGGTTTATGCCGTCGAAGATCATCTCGTCGGCGGTGATCGTCGCCGTATCGGGCAAAAGCCCCATGACGGCGAGCATGGATACCGACTTGCCGGAACCGGACTCGCCGACGATGGCCAGCACTTCATGCTTGTCCACGGAGACGTCGATGCCGTTGACGGCCGTGAACGCGCCGGTGGCGGTGGCGAACTTGACGGTGAGGTTCTTGATTTTCAGCAGGCTCATCGCTTAGCTCCGCTTCAGTTTGGGATCGAGCGCATCGCGCAGCCCGTCACCCATCAGGTTGATGGCGAGCACCGATACGAGAATCGTCAGGCCGGGAAGGGTAACGACCCACCAGGCGCGCAGGATGAACTCGCGGGCTTCGGCCAGCATCGTGCCCCATTCGGATGCGGGCGGCTGCGCGCCCATGCCGAGGAAGCCGAGAGCCGCCGCATCGAGAACGGCAGATGAGAAGGAGAGCGTTGCCTGCACGATCAACGGCGCAAGGCAATTCGGCAAAATCGTCTTGAACATCAGCCGGAAATTGCCGGCACCCGCCACACGGGCGGCGGTGACATATTCACGCCGAAGCTCGCTCATGACAGCTGCACGCGTCAGCCGCGCGAAATGCGGCTGATAGACGATGGCAATCGCGATCATGGCGTTGGTCAACCCCGGACCCAGGATCGCAACCAGCACCAGTGCCAGAAGCAGCGATGGAAACGCCAGGATGACGTCCATCACGCGCATGATGACAGTGTCCACCCAGCCGCCGAAGAAGCCGGCGACGAGACCGATGACAATGCCGCCGACAAGGGCGATGGAAACAACGACGACGCCGATGAACAGTGAATATTGCGCGCCATAGATCAGTCGGGACAGCATGTCGCGGCCGACAGCGTCGGTGCCGAGCAGGAATGCGGTACGGCCTCCATCCTGCCAGACCGGCGGGACGAGCAACGCGTCTCTATATTGCTGGGTCGGGTCATGCGGGGCAATCACGGCTGCGAAAACCGCGATCAGAACCAGAAGAAGGAAGACGGCAAGGCCGACGACGGCGCCACGGTTCTGGCGGAAGTAGAACCAGAAATCGGCGATCATCCGGCGGCGGATGGCGGCGTCGGAAAGCCTGACGCCGGGAGCTGTGGTCACATCGCTCATTTGTGACGGATCCTTGGATTGATGAGGCCATAGGTGAGATCGACAAGCAGGTTGACGATCATCACCAGACCCGCGATCAGAAGCAGGCCGCTCTGCACGACCGGATAGTCGCGGCGCGAGATGGAATCGATCATCCACTTGCCGATGCCCGGCCAGGAGAAGATGGTTTCGGTCAGGATTGCACCCGCCATCAGCACACCGATCTGCAGGCCGATGGTGGTGATGACCGGGATCATGGCGTTGCGCAATGCGTGAACGCCGACGACACGGGACGGCGACATGCCCTTTGCACGCGCTGTCCGCACATAATCCTCACCGAGGACTTCGAGCATTGCCGACCGTGTCTGGCGGGCAATAACTGCAAGCGGGATGGTGGCAAGCACCACCGAAGGCAGGATGAGATGTGACAGAGCCGAAGCGAAAGCACCCTTCTGCCCCGAAATCAGGCTGTCGATCAGCATGAAACCGGTGACGGAAGGGAAGAAATACATCAACGAGATACGGCCCGACACCGGTGTCCATTGCAGGATGCCGGAGAACATGATGATGAGCAGCAGGCCCCACCAGAAGATAGGCATGGAGAAGCCAACCAGCGCCGTCGTCATGGAGATCTGGTCGAACCACGAGCCACGGCGGATGGCTGCGATGACGCCGACCGGCACACCGATCAGTGTGGCGAGGATGATGGCGACGAGGCCAAGCTCGACTGTCGCGGGGAAGAGCGCCAGGAACTCGGTCAGAACGGGTTTCTTGGTGACCAGCGAATTGCCGAGATCACCCTGAAGCAGCCGCCCCAGAAAATGGAGATATTGCTGCCAGATAGGCTGGCTGAAGCCGAGCTGTTCGGCAAGTTGTGCATGCCGCTCGGGCGAAATGCCGCGCTCACCCGCCATCAACAGCACGGGATCGCCCGGCAGGACGCGAACGAAGGCAAAGGCAACGATGGTAATCCCGAGAAATGTCGGAACGAGATAGAGAAGTTTGCCGAAAATGAACCGGATCATGGTTTTTTCCTGAAAAGACGCGCGAAAGAACCTGAGTTCTTCCGCGCGTCCTGTTGTTTGGGATTACTCAGCGATATCGACGGATTCGAAGGTGAAGTCGCCAAGCGGGCTCATGGTGAAGCCGGAAACCTTGGCGGACATCGGAACGAACTGCGTGGAGTGCGCAAGCGTCGCCCACGGAGCCTGTTCCTTGAAGATCACCTGCGCCTGCTCATAAAGCTTGGTGCGCTCGGCAACGTCAGTGGTCTGCTTTGCCTTGGAAAGCAGTTCGGAGAACTCCTTGTTGCACCACTGAGCACGGTTTGCACCGCCTTCGCCGGTTGCAGCGCAGGAAAGCAGAACGCCCATGAAGTTATCAGGGTCACCGTTGTCGCCGGTCCAGCCAAGGATGACGGCACCATCGCGGTTCACTTCAGTCGACTTCTTGAGGTATTCACCCCATTCGAAGGAGACGATCTCGGCCTTGACGCCAACCTTCGCGAAATCCGACTGGATCAGCTCGGCGGTGCGGCGGGCATTCGGCATGTATGGACGCTGAACCGGCATCGCCCAGATCTTCATCGTCAGATCCTTGACGCCAGCGGCTTCGAGAGCCTTCTTGGCAGCTTCCGGATCGTAAGGATCGTCCTTGATGCTGTCGTTGTAGGACCACATCGTCGGCGGGATCGGGTTCTTGGCAACCGTGCCGGCACCCTGGAATACGGCGTCAATGATCGCCTGCTTGTTCATCGCCATGTTCAGCGCCTTGCGGACTTCCGGCTTGTCGAAAGGTGCAACGGTGGTGTTGTAGGCGAAGTAGGCAACGTTCAGGCCCGGCTGTTCATCGAGCTTGAGGTTGGAATCGGCACGAATGGTGGCGAGGTCGGCCGGGGCCGGATAAGGCATAAGGTGGCATTCGCCAGCCTTCAGCTTCTGCAGACGAACGGCAGCGTCCGGCGTGATTGCGAAGATCAGATCGTCGATCTTGGGAGCTTCGCCCCAGTAGTCGGCGTTCTTCTGGTAGCGGATGACCGCGTCCTTCTGATAGGCGACGAACTTGAACGGGCCGGTGCCGATCGGCAGGTTGTTGAAGTCTTCCTTGGTGCCGGCCTTATCAAGCGTATCAGCATATTCCTTCGAAACGATCGAAGCGAAAGGCATCGCGATATTGGCAAGGAACGGTGCTTCAGGACGGGTCAGCACGAACTTCACGGTGTAATCGTCAACCTTGACAATTTCCTTGATCAGCGACGGCATTTCCATGGAGTTGTAATATTCGTAGGTGATGCCTGCGATATACTGGTTCCACGGGTTCTTTGTGTCACCCTGGCGGTTGTAGCTGAAGATCACATCATCGGCGTTGAAATCGCGGCTTGGCGTGAACTTCTCGTTGGAGTGCCACTTTACGCCCTTGCGCAGGTGGAACGTGTATTCGAGGCCATCGCTCGAAACTTCCCACTTTTCGGCAAGGCCTGGCTCAACTTCGGTCGTGCCCTTCTTGAACTCGGTCAGACGGTTGTAGACCGGATGCGCGGAGGCATCGAAGGTGCCGCCGGCGGTGTAAGGCGAAGGATCGAAGCCTTCCGGAGATGCCTCGGAGCAATAAACGAAGGTCTTCGCCATGGCGGGCACGGCGGAAGCCATCGCAAGCGCAGAGGCTATAAGCAAACTGCGGGTCAGCGTTTTCATCTGGTGGTCCTTTCCCTCTTTTTCTGAGTTTATGCGACCCCGTTTTAAGGGGCCTACCTGTCCTGGTCAGCGACGACGCGGAGCCCCGTGTCGCCGTTCGGTCCTGTGCCTCCCGACCAATTACCCGGCGACCGGCTGGAACAGCCGGTCGAGGTTCTTTTCCGGCGGGCAGAACCAGCGTGGTCCCGCCTCCGTCATATAAGCTATATCCTCGAGACGGACGCCGCATTCCCCATAAACGCAGAGCATCGGCTCGATGGAAAAGCACATTCCCGGCTGAAGTGCCGTGGCATTTCCTGCAACGATATAGGGTTCTTCGTGAATATCCAGTCCAAGCCCATGGCCGGTGCGATGCGGTAGACCCGGAACCTGATAATCCGGCCCAAAACCGGCCGCTTTCAGGCTGTCGCGCGCGGCCTTGTCCACGTCCGAGCAGGCAGCCCCGACCCGGGCCGCGTCAAAGGCAGCAGCCTGCGCGTCCCGCTCGGCGTTCCAGAGAAAACGCTGCCGTTCCGTCGGCTGGCCGAACACATAGGTGCGGGTGATATCCGAACGATAGCCATGAAGGATGCCGCCGAGATCGACCAGCACCATGTCGCCGTCAACAAGCGTCTGCGCATAGGGCACGCCATGCGGATAAGCCGTCGCCTCGCCGAACTGAACCGCCACGAAAAGCGGCTTCATGCCAAGCGCAACATGTGCGGCGTTAACGAAGTCGCCCACTTCCGTGGTGGATATGCCGGGACGCAGCCCCTCGAACACGGCCTTCTGCACGCCGTAGCTCGCATCCATCGCCGCCTGGATGATGGCAATCTCGGCTGCGGATTTGACCTGCCGCTGGCCGACGATCATCGGTTGGGCGGAAATGATGCGGCCTTCCAGACGCTGCATCAGGGCCGATGCGAAAACGAAAGGAGTGGCAGGATCGATCGCGACAAGGTGGCCGGGACAGCCGAGCGCTTCGATGCGCTTTGCCATCAGGTCAAAAGGACTTTCATCCTCTTCCCAGACGGCAACTTCGCCCTCGATACGGATCATCGTCCGTAGTTTCGGCTCCTCAAATGCCGGACTGACATAGACCGGCTTGCCTTCTGCCGGCACCAGGGCGCCGTGAATGCGCTCCGAAAGACCAAGCGACAGGCCAGTATAATAGGTCAGCGACGATGATGCATCGAGCCAGACCGCCTTGATATTTTGCTGGATTAGCTGCGCTTGCAGGCCGCGCAACCGCAACCCGAGCTCGTCTTCAGCGATCGATGAAACCGCGATCGGCTGAAACCGCTTCAGCGCCTCTTGAAAGTCTGCCATTCTCTCCCCGCCGCTTTCAGGCGCACAGACACAAGCGTGTCAGCAACTCCCAAGCGTTCTTTTGCCAATGCTTAAACACAGGCCGGGGCCTAAGCAATGGGCCAACACCACGCACCGCCACAAAACTGTGCATATTCATCTAGACATAACGAAATCGTGATCGACACGCGCCCGATTTCGACAATCATCGCCTTGACGGGAAAATCAGAAATCCCCCGGAAACTTAAGGGGAAAAGCGGGGTATCGGTCATCCGGGCGCAGACGGCGCGCAGAAACCTCACCGCAAGATGCATCGGAAAAAGAAGCCCAGAAAAGGAAAAAGCCTGCCGCGGGAGGAGGTGCGGCAGGCTTCAAACTTGATCGGTGATTGGGAGGAGGAGTACCACCGATCCGCATCGAGCGACACTGGGAGGAGGAGTGCGTCGCTTCGATGATTTGAATATAGCGGTATCCGCGATTTTTAACAGAGCAAGTCTCGCAATGCAGCATTGCATTTTTGCATAGCTCGAAAATTCCTGCTTTGTTTTTTAGCACTCCCGCAGAAAACGTTGGAAATCAACTTTCCCGATGCACTTGGAAACCGGCAAAGGACTGGTTGACCGGCATGAGTTCGAGGCTGTTGATGTTGATATGTTTGGGCTGCGAGGCGACCCAATGGATCGTATTGGCGATATCCTCGGCCGTGATCGGATTGACGCCCTTGTAAAGATTGTCCGAGGCATCCTGATTGCCGCCGGTGCGAACAAGCGTGAATTCCGTTTCGCACATGCCCGGTTCGATCGAGGTGACGCGCACGCCCTTGCCATGCAGGTCGGAGCGCAGACCGAGCGAGAATTGCCGCAGGAAGGCTTTCGTTCCGGCATAGACATTGCCGCCCGCATAGGGCCAGTGCGCAGCTACCGAGGAAAGGTTGATGACAATGCCCTTGCGGTCGATCAACGTGGGCAAAAGATGGTGGGTGATGTTCAAAAGACCGGTGATGTTGGTGTTCACCATGGTCTGCCAGTCTTTCAGCGGCACCTGCGGTGCAGGTGCGGTGCCGAGCGCAAGCCCCGCATTGTTGACGAGAATATCGATGTCCCGGAAACCTTCCGGCAAAGCCGCAAGTGCCTTTCTAGTGGCATCTTCGTCGGTAACATCGAAGGCAGCGCCGTGAAAGGCGGAGCCGAGTTCTTGCGCCAGCGCCTCCAGCCGTTCCGCCCGCCGACCTGTGCCGATGACCTTCCAGCCTTCCTTGACGAAACGCCGCGCCGTGGCCTGTCCGAAGCCGGACGTGGCGCCGGTGATGAGGATGGTACCGCTCATGATGATGTCTCCACTAAATTCGTTCTGTCGGGATCAGTCTGTGTCAGTAATTTTTCAGCGGCGGCCGCCAGACAGCGCTTATACGCCTCGAGATCCGTATAAAGGGCCTCTGCCGTCGCGTTGCCAACGATGACGACGCCGCCACGCCGCAAAATTCCGCCGTGCAGCATGAGATTGTCGACCATGTCGAAATTCTCGATCGACAAACCGTCCGGGCCGCGATAGCGCCCTGTTTCATCGATTGCGGCAACACCGTTATATTGCGCCTTGATGCGGGTGAAGTGATTGGCCGCGACATTGGTGTAGGCGAAAACCGGCTTGCCCAGCGCGCACATGAACCCCAGTTCGTAGCTCGTTCCCGTATCGGCGGCGATGCCGCGAAACGGCGTGAGATTGGCGATGACCGCATCCGCTTCCAGCATCATCCGCTCGTCTATGGCATTGATGTTGCAGCCGTGGCCGATTTTCGTGTCCGCGGGCGGAATTTCCAAATCGCCCGGCGAAAGCGGCGTAAACCCGGCCTCGCGTGCAAGCGAGGCCTTGAGGTCGAGCATTTCACGGGCATTCGGGAGGAAGACCTCCGGCCCGGCGAGATAGATTTTCTTTGTCATAGGAAATTTCATACAATTTGGAGAAACAGGATTTCCGCAAACCTAACCCGGAGACTTTCGCAAACGCAAGTACCAAGCGGACATGCGCCAAGGCGCGTCGGAGCGACCTACAAAACGGTATCGTCGAACCTGTCTTTCCGTTATAGCCGGAGCAACAAACTGGACATTCCCGGAGCAAGACAATGGCAGCAACCATCCGTTATCACGAAGGCGATATTTCCGCCGCAGATGCCGCACGCTACCTTGGCGCCATCGCAATCGATACGGAAACGCTGGGGCTG
Source organism: Agrobacterium sp. 16-2014-1-2a (assembly GCF_053522705.1). Lineage (NCBI taxonomy): Bacteria > Pseudomonadati > Pseudomonadota > Alphaproteobacteria > Hyphomicrobiales > Rhizobiaceae > Agrobacterium > Agrobacterium sp. 16-2014-1-2a. Next base: position 88,374 of record NZ_JBNWBX010000012.1, on the reverse strand, counting down.
GTGCCACGCCGCGACCGTCTCTGTGTCGTTCAGCTTTCTCCTGGAGACGGTACGGCGGATGTCATCCGCATCGCCGCCGGCCAGAAGGAGGCTCCAAACCTCACCCATATGCTTGCAGACCCTGCCCGGCAGAAGATTTTTCACTATGGCCGTTTCGATATCGCCGTTCTTTTCCACACGTTCGGTGTGACGACGACGCCGGTTTTCTGCACCAAGATCGCCTCCCGCCTGACCCGCACCTATACCGACCGGCACGGGCTGAAGGACAATCTGAAGGAAATGCTTGAAGTCGACATCTCCAAGGCGCAGCAATCGTCCGACTGGGCAGCAGAAAAACTGTCACCCGCACAGCTCGAATATGCTGCATCCGATGTGCTGCATTTGCATGCGCTGCGCGACAAGCTGACCCACCGCCTCGTGCGTGATGGTCGCCTCGATCATGCCGATGCCTGTTTCGCGTTTCTGCCGACCCGTGCCAAGCTCGATCTTCTGGGCTGGGACGAAACGGATATCTTCGCCCATAGCTGAGCGGTTTCACGCTTCGTTTAAGGACTGATTTACCGAAACTGCCTATTCTCGGCCGCAACTTTGGGTGGCCGGGGACTTCCAGATGATTACACCGTTGCAGCAGACGGCAAGCATTGCAGTCAGCGACCTCATGCGGTCGATGGTGGAAACCATTGAGGAACGCCATCGCGAAGAGCAGGAAAAAGCGAACGGCACCAAAAAAGACGAGACGATAAAGACCCAGCCGCAGCCGGACCAAAGCCATCGCGTTGCCAATGAAAAGATAAGCGCCTATCTGTTCGGCGCCATGAAGCCTGATGGCGATGCCTTCGCCTCGCTTGTCTCCCGTTTCTCGTCTGCGCTTGGCATCACCCAGGAAAACGATGAATCGAACGCGGCTTTCGCGCAAAGGCTTCAGGACGCGCTGACCCTGACCGACGGCTTTGAAAAAACCGATGCGGCAGGAAAAGCCACGACGATTTCGCTGAAATCCTTCGGCGTTTCGGAAGCGCAGGTCGTGGAAGTCCTGAATAACGGCGTAACTGCCAAGACCGCGCCCATGGCAGCACTTGCCGCACGCATTGCCCAAAATGCCGGCCTGAGCGGCAAGGAAGAAGATTTCGGCGTGCAGATGTCGAAAGCAATCATGGCAGTGCGCGCCACCGCACCCAAAAATGTCAATGATCTCGAAGAATCGACTGGCCTCAAGGAACTTGGTATTTCCGCGCAGCAGATGATCGCCGCAATCGCAAACCCATTTGGCGATGCGGCACGCGCCGTGAAGAATGCGCTGAACGATCAGGCGCAGGGCACCCAATTCATGACACGGGAAACGATGAAGGTCATCCAGCGCCTGGAAGACGTTGCCGATCCGAAAACCAAGGAAGAATTGCAGGCCGAACGCGGCAAAAACCGCATGGGCGAAATCAACGATGCCGAAGTTGCGGCGGAGCGGGAAGAGGATATCCAGACCCGAGACGCACAGGGCAAGCTGGAGGATGTGCAAAAACTTCAGGACGTCGTGAAGGAACACATAGACGCTGCCGCCGAAGAAAAAGCGCAAGGCACTGACGGGCAAGGCCCGGTCGATATTTCATCGGAAATCGCCCTTATCTCCGTGCTCGCGGCAACGCCATCTAGCCAAACGGCCCCGGCTGAAAATGACAACGAACCCGCAGAGACGGACGCCGCAACCAAGACGGAAGCCGATCAGAAAGACGACGCCGAAAAACTGCTTGATGCTCAGGCAGTCGTCGATAACGCCCGCAGCGCCATTTTGCCGATCTCGATAGACGACAATGGAATTTATGCACTGCTGAAGAAGAAGGCGGCATGATCTCGCCGCTACCGATAGTCACTTGAGCGAAACATGATGTGAGTTCAAACATGTCTCAAATTTCCGGCATATCCGGCAGCGCCGGCCTCGATGCCGAACCAAATGCGGCGCAAGCGCTGCTCTCCATCGCCGCTCCGCCACTGGCGCCGAATGACGACAATTTCGTTGCCGCAAGCGAGGAAGACAACCTCATCGCCCCCGTTGAAAATCGTCCCGAGAGAGGTTTTCCCAAGGCGAGCTGGCTCGACGCGATGCCGCCGGAAGCCTTTGAGGCAGCGGACAGCGAACCGGACCATATTTCATCGGTCAATTCCGACGATAACGGGCTTTACCGCATGTTCATCAGCGTCTCTCCCTGATTGCCATATCGACACGATTTTTATGGTTAGCGAATTCTTAATATCTACGGCCCAGACTCAGGGTTGATGATTCTGTGTGCATCGCGAAGAGCTGGCATTCCTGCCAGCGACGCACACGGCGCTCCCGCATGAGCGGGCGAGATGACACCTGTACATCACCGGCGCGGCAATCTTTCAACATTGGCCAAATGCGGATCAGAGAGCCAAGGGACTGGCCCTTTCGCAGCCAGCGGCGGTAATCGATAGGAACGGAGCGCAGCATGTTACCGCCTGTACCGAAAATTCCGGCAGCCGATGCCGCCTATGGAGCCGCAGCCTCGCAGACGCAGCGCGGAGAGCCGAAGGAGGCCGTGCAGCCGCAGGCAAGCAATCTTGCTCCCGACAATGGCAGCAGTCTTTTCGCCAAAGCCGCAGTCACCTCTCTCGCCAGCGAATATCAGCTTTCCCGCAGCACCGCCGTTCTGGCGGAGGCGCTTGGCAAGCTGATGAACCTCCCAAGGCGCGACGGCGAAGCCATTCAAACCTATGTGATGCGTCTGACGGATGCGCTGCGCGCCCTGCCCGCACCGCAGCGCCTGGCGCTGGAACAACAGGTCAGCAAAGTCCTGCAGGGGTTGAGCCTTTCGATGCTCGCAGAAATCCTGAAACAGCCAACCGGGCCGGATGCCGCAAGGCTTGCGCTGCTGATCGAACTTTCCCGCTACAAGGGAACGGATCTTGCGGCGAAGGCTGTGGTGTCCTCTTATCAGCAGAACAATTCGGCCAATCCGGTGACCGCGCAGCCAGTACAAGCGAGACAGCAGAACGGCCCGAGCCAGAGTGCTGACGGCCGCCCAAACCCGGCAACGACCACCACAACAACAGCACAACCGGCAACCGCCGCCGCGCCCGGCCGGCTGTTGCCTATGCTCATCGGCCCGCTTGCCCAAAGCGCCGCCGCAATAAAAGCCATGGTTGCGGCGCAGGCAGCGCCGCAAGGCCCGCAGGCCAATCTTCCCGCCCCACCTGCCGACATGTCCGACTCTCCGCACGATGCGGCAAAACCGGAAGGGAAAGCCGCCGAAAGCACCGTACGCTCGCCTCAGCCGCAAACGGGCAGCACAACAAAAGAAGCTTCGACAGATGCCCGCCCGGCGAATCCGCCACGGGCTGAGAACGCCGAGATGCGCCCTGCACTTCAGCATCGGGACACGATGAAGCTGGAGCCGCGGGAAACCCGCACTACCTTGAACCCGCCATCCGGCCAGTCCACGGCTGGCGTCAAGGATATGGAAAACCTGCTCCTTGCTGCAGTGGCCGGCAAACTTCCCGCCAAGGCCACCACCGCTGCCCAGCTTTCCGCCACGCCACCGGGCGCCATACCGCAACCACTCGAAGAACAGCCTGCCGAAAAAACTGCCCTCGCAACGCCCACCCACCCGACCGGGGAGGAAACGGAGACGATTACCAACCGGCCAGAAGCCCAGCCCATGCCGCGCGCCGCTCTCGACCCGGAAGCAAGAATGGCGATGCTGGAACAAACGGCTTCGCAATCGCTGATCGCTGCGGCTCTGGCAAAAGACGGCACGCCGTTACCGCTCGTCGCATACCCACCGGCGGAAGAGGACCACGAATCGGAAACGCCGCATCGCGGGCGTGGTCCATTTTCCGAGGATGAAGCGAATGGCGAGGCGGAGGGCGAAAATCCCGACGGTCAGGACGAGATGGAAGAGCGGGTGGCCGCCAATGACGAGATTGGCGATGGGGAAAATCCGCGGACAGCGGCTTTCGACGACAGTGCGGAAAATTATTACCTCAAGATGAGTGGCATGCACTGAATTCCGCGCCGCCCATTGGCCTGTGCGACGAACACTGTAGCCAACAAAAAACCCGCCGGAAAATTCCGGCGGGTTCTTTATATCAAACGATCTCTAGCGATTATTCGCTGCGGTTCTTCAGAGCCGCACCGAGGATGTCGCCGAGCGAAGCGCCAGAGTCGGACGAACCGAACTGTGCGACGGCTTCCTTCTCTTCAGCGATTTCCAGAGCCTTGATCGAAAGCATGACCTTGCGGTCCTTCTTCGAGAAGTTGACGACGCGAGCGTCGAAAACCTGGCCAACTGCGAAACGCTCCGGACGCTGATCGTCACGATCGCGTGCGAGGTCGTTGCGGCGGATGAAGGAGGTGATGTCCTCGTGGTTGACGAGCTTCACTTCCACGCCACCGTCGTTAACGGCGATGACTTCGCACGAAACGACTGCGTTCTTGCGCAGGTCGCCGGACGTTGCGGCTTCACCGACAGCATCCTTGCCGAGCTGCTTGATGCCGAGCGAGATGCGTTCCTTCTCGACGTCAACATCGAGAACGACGGCCTTGACCACGTCACCCTTGTTGAACTCTTCGATGACCTGTTCGCCCGGACGGTTCCAGTCGAGATCCGACAGGTGAACCATGCCGTCGACATCGCCTTCGAGGCCGATGAACAGGCCGAATTCGGTCTTGTTCTTGACTTCGCCTTCGACTTCAGTGCCGGCCGGATGGCTGAAGGCAAATGCCTGCCACGGGTTTTCCAGCGTCTGCTTAAGGCCGAGCGAGATACGGCGCTTGGACGGATCGACTTCGAGAACGACAACGTCAACTTCCTGGCTCGTGGACAGGATCTTGCCGGGATGTACGTTCTTCTTGGTCCAGGACATTTCGGAAATGTGGATCAGGCCTTCGATGCCCGGCTCCAGCTCGACGAATGCACCGTAGTCGGTGATGTTCGTGACCGTACCGGAGATCTTCTTGCCAACCGGGTACTTGGCGGAGATGCCATCCCACGGATCGGACTCGAGCTGCTTCATGCCGAGCGAGATACGGTGGGTTTCCTGGTTGATGCGAATGATCTGAACCTTGACCTGCTGGCCAATGTTGAGGATTTCCGAAGGATGGTTGACGCGGCGCCATGCCATGTCGGTAACGTGCAGCAGGCCGTCGATGCCGCCGAGGTCAACGAACGCACCGTAATCGGTGATGTTCTTGACGACGCCGTCAACAACCTGGCCTTCTTCGAGGTTCTGAACGATTTCAGAACGCTGCTCGGCGCGGGACTCTTCGAGAACCGTGCGGCGCGAGACAACGATGTTGCCGCGACGCTTGTCCATCTTGAGGATTTCGAAGGGCTGCGGGTTGTGCATCAGCGGGGTAACGTCGCGGATCGGACGGATGTCGACCTGCGAACGCGGAAGGAAGGCAACGGCGCCGTCCAGATCGACGGTGAAACCACCCTTGACCTGGTTGAAGATAACGCCTTCGACGCGCTCGCCAGCTTCGAACTTGGCTTCGAGCTTGACCCAGCTTTCTTCGCGGCGAGCCTTCTCGCGCGACAGAACGGCTTCGCCGAGTGCGTTTTCGATGCGCTCGACGTAAACTTCGACTTCGTCGCCGACCTTCAGCGTGCCGTCCTTGGACTTCGCGCCGAATTCCTTCAACGGTACGCGGCCTTCAACCTTGAGGCCAACGTCGACGATGGCAACGTCCTTCTCGATTGCCGTTACGATACCCTTGGCAACATAGCCTTCGGCAAGATCGTTAGAGGCAAAGGATTCTTCGAGAAGCGCTGCGAAATCTTCGCGCGTGGGGGTAGATACTGACATGAAATCTCCTGATTGCATCCGCGCGAGAGCGAATACAAAAGCGCCGGTGGGCTAGCGTTGTTGATACCCGAACCCATGCCCGCCTTTTCAAAAGGCTTCCCGGCGCAAGGACATGTCTTCAGGCAATTCCGGACTAAACGCGGACCGATTCAAGCGGTTCCGCGAAAAACCTGTTTCTTCAGGGCGGCGTCGATAATCATCCGCGCGGCCTGAAACGCCGCCTCTATACTCATTTCCGACGTATCTAGCAAGTGCGCGTCTTCAGCCGGTTTCAACGGGCTGTCGGCTCGGCCCATGTCGCGCTCGTCGCGTTTCTTCACCTCGGCGAAAATGGCGTCGTAATCGGCAACGCTGCCGTTGGCGACGATTTCATCATAGCGCCTGCGCGCCCGCACGCCCGGCGAAGCGGTGACGTAGAGTTTCACTGGCGCATCCGGGCACACCACCGTGCCGATGTCGCGGCCATCCAGAACCGTGCCCGGTTCCTTTGCCGCAAATCGCTGCTGCGCTGTCACGAGCGCGCGCCTCACCGGGGTCATCACCGCAATCCTGGACGCCGCCTCGCCGATATCGTGCCTTGAAAGCACCGCGCGGTCGAGGCCGGCAAGGTCGAGTTGCAGCGCCACCTTTTCAGCGACTTTCTCGTCATCGAGCGGCAGGCCGGCGTCAAGAAGTGCCTTGGCCGTGGCTCTGTAAGTCAGCCCGGTGTCGAGATGATGGAAATCATAGGCCTCCGCAATCTTGCGTGACAAGGTCCCTTTGCCCGCCGCAGCTGGCCCATCTATGGCAATCGTAAAGGTCATGAAGCTTTCTGCCTGTGCGTCCATCATTAATACAGTAGAGTGCGTCGGCCTCCAATCTTTATGAGCAGCCTGACATACAAGTCGCATCATGGGAGGGCGGCCTCCAAAGTTTGTCTTTGACACGAAAGACCGCAACGATTAAGGGGACCGGCTAGAAATTTTACCGTCTATGCCGGTTTTACGGCGTACACACCGAAACTCATTCGACAATTTGAGGCTTAGACAGTGGCAAAAGCGGACCTTGGTACCAAGCGCACAGACCCCGATACCGGCAAGAAGTTCTACGATCTGAACCGCGACCCGGTCGTTTCTCCCTATAGCGGCAAGTCCTGGCCGCTCTCCTTCTTTGAAGAAAGCACCGCTCAGGCAAAGCTCGAGCAGGCTGAAGAAGAAGAAGTCGCGGAAGTCGATGCCGAAAACACGGAAGTCGAACTCGTATCGCTGGAAGACGCCGACGGCGACAACAGCGGCGACGATATCCCGGACCTGGGCGACGATGACGACGACGTGGAAATCGGCGACGACGACGACACCTTCCTCGAAGCCGACGAAGACGACGATGACGACGACATGTCCGGCATCATCGGCGTACCGGGCGACGACGAAGAAGCTTGATCTTATTGGATAAACCAGCCCGGCGACAAAAAAATGAAGCCGGGCTGTTTTTTGTGCTTGCACTCTTCGATTAGCCGAAGTAGTAAGCCGCCACCGAACGGAACAACAGCCGCTTCGGTTCCCGGAACCGGACGAAATGCCGGAACCCTTATGGGGCTATAGCTCAGCTGGGAGAGCGCTTGCATGGCATGCAAGAGGTCAGCGGTTCGATCCCGCTTAGCTCCACCAAACCTTCTAAAATACAAATTTCCATTGTCCAGCACGGGCTTTCGTGCGGCATTGTCTGTTCTTCGCGTTGACTATTGCAAGAGCGCCCGCACATCCTGCCCGTTGATCCGGCATTCCACCGACGGAACGCCGCCGCCTTCTTCCAGCACCCGGCATTCCAGATATTTGCCGCGCAGGCGGTTCTCTAGCGCCTTGAAGGCGTTCAGGCCGCAGGCATAACGGCGGCCGTCAGGTCCGGCGCAAACCCGGTTGCGGTCGATGTCTTCCACGCCGGCGAGGCGGAACTCCTGTCCTTTGAAGGTGAAGCGATTGTTGGACGCAACGCGCAGGCGCTGATCCGCGTATATTTTCAGGGGGTATGGATCGGGCGGGGTCGGAATACGCTCATAATTCTGATGGCGGGGATCGACCCGGACCGGAGAGGTCGTCCACAGCGTTTCCGTGTTTGCGGAGAGGCCAGTCGCTGGATATGCCGCCTCGCCATTCATGAGCGAGGCAATGCGGATGCCGGCTATACCAAGCCCCGCGACCAGCACGATCTGAAACAGCAAAATGAAAACCTGCCGAACCATGTCACCGCAACATCAAAAAAATCGACAAGAAATAGATCGGCGTTTTTCAAGACAGACCGAACGCGATAAATATTACATCAATAAAATCTTGCGCGAGGTGATGTCTCGCACCGTGCCCATCGCCATGATTGGAATGCGGTCACCATCAAGGATAACCCTGCCCGTTGTCCGCAGCCAGCGAAAATCGCCGGATTTGAGTTCGATGCGGTATTGCTGATCATAGAACACGCCGTTCGTCAGCGAGTTGTAAACCGCCTTGGCCACGCGCGCGCGCGAGCCGCTTTCGATCTGATCTATGAAATCCTCCACGGGAATGCCGCGGGCGGCTTTCTCTTCGGAAAATTCGCGCAGGCGAGCCGCCACAGCATCCAGATAAACCAGATTCTGCCCCACGTTCCAGGTGTAATAACCCACAAGTGTTTCTTCGAGATATATATCCTCTAACATCGGCCTTCTACATTATGGATGCTTTTGACGCGGGTCTTAACATAAAGGACGATACGCGACTAACCACAAGCACTTATTCTTTTGTCTGATCGCTACGTAAAGTTTTACATGCGCGTCGGCATCCGCGTTTCCCCGCCCGCTTGTTGGCGAACAGGCATTCCTGTGCCAAAGAAGGTCGATACCGACGCCATCTACCAGAGGACCCGCCGTGACCATAGGGCTTGCCCACGCCGAACTCATCGCCGTCGTCACCGCCATCACCACGGACGAGCCGCGGGTAATGACCGTGCGGGCGGGCGCGGCACTTCCATCAGGGCCGTTTGAATTCGGACACAGGACGCTTCAGAGCGGGTTGAGAGAGTGGATACACGAACAGACACATCATCCCGTCGGCTATCTCGAACAGCTCTACACCTTCGCCGACCGGGACCGCAACAATGACATTCTTGGCGGAAGAACCATATCGATCGGTTATCTCGGGCTGGTTCGCGAACAGGAGCCGCCTGGCAATGGCCGCCCTCTCTGGCATGGCTGGTACGAGTATTTTCCCTGGGAAGACCATCGGCAGGGCCGGCCGGCGGTTCTGGACACAATCATCGAAAAGCTGCGCTGCTGGGCGGATTCCGACCCTGCCTGCAAAGGCCAGCGCCATTTACGGGCCGACTTCACCTTCGGCCTTGATGGCGGCGGCTGGAACGAGGAACTGACACTTCAGCGCTACGAATTGCTCTATGAGGCCGGACTGGTCGAAGAAGCCCAGAGTGAGCCTCGGATCAATTTCGGCAGACCGATGTTTGCCGATCACCGCCGCATTCTTGCCACCGGCATCGCGCGCCTGAGGGCGAAGATCAAGTACCGGCCTGTAGTTTTCGAACTGATGGCCGACGCTTTCACCCTGCTGCAATTGCAGCGCGCGGTGGAGGCGCTCGCCGGTCTGACGCTGCACAAGCAGAACTTCCGCCGGCTGATAGAACAGCAGCAGCTGGTGGAAGAAACTGGCGATATGGCGACCGAAACCGGCGGACGCCCTGCAAAACTCTTCCGATTCCGCCAGACCGTTGTGGATGAACGCGCCCTTTCCGGAACCAAACTGCCACTCTCCCGCAATTGACATATGCTCACAATGAGAATATCTCTTTGCCGTAGATATACTCAAATAGAGTATAAATGGGAGAGTGCCGTGAACGAACAGATATCTGCCGCAAGCCTTTACGACCGCGTCAGCCGCGTCATTCCCAAGGCGGAATGGATGGGTTTTCAGGATGATGTGGAGGCGATCCTCGATCTGAAGCGCAGGCGCAACGCCGTCATCCTCGCCCATAATTACCAGACGCCGGAAATCTTCCACGGCGTTGCCGATATCGTTGGCGATAGCCTCGCCCTTGCGCGCAAGGCAATGGAAGTAGAAGCGGATGTGATCGTTCTCGCCGGCGTGCATTTCATGGCCGAGACGGCAAAGCTGCTCAATCCGGGAAAAACCGTGCTTATTCCGGATATGGCCGCCGGCTGCTCGCTCGCCGATTCCATCACGCCCGAAGACATCGCACTTCTGCGCAAGGCCTATCCCGGCGTTCCTGTCGTCACTTACGTGAACACCTCGGCGGCGGTGAAGGCGGCTTCCGACATATGCTGCACCTCCGGCAATGCCCGCCAGGTGGTGGAATCGCTCGGCGTGCCGCGCGTGCTGATGCTGCCGGACGAATATCTGGCGAAGAATGTGGCGCGGGAGACCAATGTCGAACTCATCGCATGGCGCGGCCATTGCGAGGTGCATGAGCTTTTCACCGCCGACGACATCAGGGAATTGCGCGAAAGCCATCCCGGCATCACCGTTCTCGCGCATCCCGAATGTCCGCCCGATGTCGTCGAGGCCGCAGATTTTTCCGGCTCGACCGCTGTCATGTCGGATTACGTCGGCCGGGAAAGACCGGCCCGCGTGGTGCTTTTGACGGAATGCTCGATGAGCGACAATGTCGCCGTGCATCATCCCGATGTCGAATTCATCCGCCCCTGCAACCTCTGCCCGCACATGAAGCGCATCACGCTCGGCAATATCCGCACAGCGCTTGAAGAAAACCGCCACGAGGTGACAATCGATCCGGCTGTTGCGGTCGCCGCCCGCCGCGCGGTGGAAAGGATGCTGGCGGTATGAGTGACGCTCTGTCGCAATATGCGGGCAGGACGGTCATCGTCGGCAGCGGTATTGCCGGCCTGATGGCAGCATTGACGCTCGCACCGCAACCGGTCCTGCTTCTGACCCGCGGCGCGCTCGGTGGCGAAACGTCCAGCGCCTGGGCGCAGGGCGGCATTGCCGCAAGCCTTGGCGCTGACGACAGCACTGCACTGCATCTTGCCGATACGCTCGCCGCAGGCGACGGCCTCTGTGACGCGGCTATGGCAGCGGATATCGTCTCCACCGCCCCCGCCGTCATCGATGCCCTGGAACGAGCCGGAGTTCGTTTCGATCGCGATGCACAAGGCAGGCTCGTTTTCGGGCTGGAAGCCGCCCATGGCCGCCGGCGCATCCTGCATGCCGAAGGTGACGGCTCGGGTGCGGCCATTGTGAGGGCTCTTGCAGCCGCCGTTCTCAACACGCCGTCCATCGCAGTCCTGGAAGGTGCGGAGGTGCGCCGGCTGCTGACAGAGGGCGGGGCCATAACCGGTCTCATCTGCGCCGGGCAAAAGGGCAGCTTTGTTCTGCCGGCCACAAACGTCATTCTTGCAACCGGTGGCCTCGGCGGGCTGTATGAGGCCACCACCAATCCCACCGGCAATTTCGGACAGGGGATCATGCTCGCCGCGCGCGCCGGAGCCATCCTCACTGATATGGAATTCGTCCAGTTCCACCCAACGGCGCTTTCCTCTCCCCGGCGGCCGCTGGCTCTGGTCAGCGAGGCGGTGCGGGGCGAAGGTGCCGTTCTTCTCAATGAAAGCGGCGAACGTTTCATGGCGACCGTTCCGGGTGCAGAACTTGCCTCCCGCGATATTGTCGCCCGCGCCATCGACCGGGAAATCCTGCGCGGCGGCAAAGTCTTTCTCGATGCCCGCAAGGCGATCGGCAGCGGTTTTTCGGCGCGTTTCCCGTCAATCGACCTGCTATGCCGCGAGGCTGGTATAGACCCCGCCCGCGAACTCGTGCCCGTCCGTCCCGCCGTGCACTACCACATGGGCGGCGTCGCCACGGATGGTAATGGCCGTAGTTCCGTGCCGGGCCTATGGGTTGCGGGCGAAACCGCCTGCACCGGTCTTCACGGGGCTAACCGGCTGGCCAGCAACTCCCTGCTGGAGGCGGCTGCCATGGGCATGCGTGCGGCAAAAGATATTGCCGCCCGACCGGCATCAAAACGGGTGACAGCTGTCACGCCATTCGCAACGCCTGTTCTTTCGGCAGCAGACCCGTCTATCGTCCGGCCCATCGTCTCCCGCCATCTCGGCATCGCCAGACATGAAGCGGGGTTGATCAGCGCGATCAGCGAACTTCTCCCACTGGCCGAACAGAACGGCCCGGCATCCGATCCCGCCATCGTCGGGCTCGCAATCGCCGTCTTCGCCGCCTTGCGAAGAGAATCGCGCGGGGCCCATTTCCGCAACGACTTCTCGGAAAAGGACGCGACCGCCACAAGGCGCAGGCTTTGCCTGTCCGATGTCATCGCCATTGCCCATGACCTCTCATCGTCCAATCTTTTTTCTTCCAGCATTGCGCGGAGCGCCTGACATGACCCTCACCCCTCTGCCACGCATTATCGTGGAGCCGCTTGTCCGCAACGCCCTTCTGGAAGACCTGGGTCTGGCGGGCGACATCACGTCCGCCGCAGTCATCCCCGCCGGTCATCGCTCAGTCGTCGTCATGGCGGCGCGTGAACCGGGTGTCATCGCCGGTCTTGACGCCGCAGAACTGGCTTTCGAGTTGGTGGACCCGACAATCGTGATGAGGCGGCAGGTGCAGGATGGCGCGGCGGTCACTCCGGGCGATATTATCGCGACGATCGAGGGTCCCTCGCGCGGTCTTTTGACGGCGGAGCGCACCGCCCTTAATTTTCTCGGCCATCTCTCAGGCATCGCGTCCGTCACCGCCACAATCGCTGCCGCCATCTCCGGCACCAAAGCCTCGGTTGCCTGCACCCGCAAAACGACGCCGGGCCTCAGGGCGCTGGAAAAATATGCCGTGCGCGCCGGCGGCGGCATGAACCACCGTTTTGCCCTTTATGATGCTGTTCTCATCAAGGACAACCACATCGCCGTGGCCGGCGGCGTGCGTGACGCTATCCGCAGCGCCAAGGCGGGTGTCGGACATCTGGTCAAGATTGAGGTGGAGGTCGATACGCTCTTGCAATTGCGCGAAGCGATGGAGGAAGGGGTCGACGCGGTTCTACTCGACAACATGCCGCCGGAACAGCTGCGCGAGGCGGTGCAGATCGTCGCCGGACGCGCCATCACCGAGGCCTCCGGACGCATCACCCCTCAAACCGCAGCAGCCATTGCAGCAACCGGCATCGATCTCATCTCCGTCGGCTGGCTGACCCACAGCGCGCCGGTTCTGGATATCGGGCTGGACTTTCAAAGCCAAAGCTGACGAAAGCAAGGAGACCGGAACAAAATCCTCGATTGGCCGTTAATTCCCTGCCTGGGGTCAAGAGGCGGGGGGATCAGTGCGCGCAAAAGCCTGTCCATATGCCTGCGGACCTCTCTCACAAAGGAAAGGCCTGTTATGGAAGACGCACAAATCGGCTGGATTGCAGCAATCATCATCGGCGGCGTAGCCGGTTGGCTTGCCGAACAGTTCATGAAAAGCAACATGGGTCTTTTCATGAACATAATTCTCGGCATCGTTGGCGCCATCGTCGCCAATTTCCTGCTTGGGCTTGTGGGCATTTCGCTCGGAGGCTGGATTGGATACCTTATCGCCGGTTTCATCGGCGCATGCATTCTCATTGCCATCGGGCGCGCATTTCGCCGATAGAGGGAGGACACAATGAGCTTTTTCGACAAGATCAGGAACGCGATTTTTGGCAAGGCAGAGGCTGCACCGCAGACTTCGGCGCCAGCTGGCGCGCCCACGACAGACGCAAGCCCGGCCGCTCCGGCTCAGCCAGCAGCACCCGCACCGACAGCCGCTGCTCCGGCATCCACCGGCAGCGTCGATGTCGCCTCCATTCTGGACGCGGCGGTCAAGCAGAACGGACAGAAACTCGACTGGAAACATTCGATCGTCGATCTTCTGAAAGCGCTCGATCTGGACAGCAGCCTAACCGCTCGCAAGGAACTGGCAAGCGAACTCGGCTATACCGGTGATACCTCGGACTCAGCCACAATGAACATCTGGCTGCACAAGGCTGTCATCAAGAAGCTGTCTGAAAACGGCGGCAAGGTTCCGGCAGAACTTCTGCATTGAACTAGTGACCGGGAGAATCGCGATGGACGACTATTCAAACTTGCGAGAGCAGATCGGCCAGGACCTCGACACCCTGCACAGGACCGAGAATCCGAAATCGATTTTCGAGATTGCCGACGACTATCTTCTGGGAAACCCAAATCTCAAGAGAGCGCTGGTTGAAGACATCATCAAGGAAGAAGCGGACAAGCGCGGTATCGCGATCCACTGAAACCGCGCGTGTCAATCGCGGCGATTTCTACAAGAAGGGCGGCATCCAGATAGGACGCCGCCCTTTTTTGCCCCGTGCCCCGAAGCGTTATTTTTCCGGCTTGGCCTCGGCCTTTCTGGCGTTTTCTTCCATCAGCTCATACCACATGGCGTTCATGACGGCGAAAATGGCGGCGAGAGGCAGGCCGAGCAGCCAGGCGAAATACCACATGTTCGATCTCCTTGTATTTGTTCGATATTAATAAGCGTGGCCGCTGTCTTCACGGATCGCCTTTTCATCCACCTTGCCCGACAGCACGCGATAGACCCATGAAGTGTAAGCGACGATGATGGGGATGAAGATGAGGGCGACGACCAGCATGATGAACAGCGTCATATGGCTCGACGATGCGTCCCAGACCGTCAGGCTCGATTTCGGATCGATCGAAGAGGGCAGGATGAAGGGAAACATCGTCAGACCGACCGTCGAGATGATGCCGAATATGGCAAGCGAACTGGAAAGCAGCGCCAGCACCTCACGCCCGCCCCTTAACAACAGGAAGGCGACGAGCGGGAAGGCAAGACCGAGCGCCGGTGCCAGCATCATCCATGGATGGGCCGCGTAATTCGCAAACCAGACGCCGCTTGCGACCTCGACCGTCTTTGACAACGGATTGGACGGACCGTCGGTCACAACTTCCGAGGTGAAGCGATACCCATCGATACCGAGCCACAACAATACGCCACCAAGCGCAAAGAGAACTGTGGTGGCAAGTGCTGCAATGCTGCCGAAACTGCGGGCACGCGCAGCGACCGGCCCTTCGGTCTTCAGCACCAGCCAGGCCGCACCATGCATCACCAGCATGCAAACAGAAACGAGGCCGCAAAGGATTGCGTAAGGGTTGAGAAGCTCGAACAAAGTCGTGCCGTCGTAAAAAATCCTGAGGTCATCGTTGAAGCGGAAGGGTACGCCCTGCAGCACATTGCCGATCGCCACACCGAAAATCAGGGCGGGAACAAAGCCACCGACAAACAGCGCCCAATCCCAGGTATTGCGCCATGTCGTACTCTCGCGCTTGGAGCGGTATTTGAACCCCACCGGCCGCAGGATCAGCGCAAATAGTGTGGCGAACATCGCCAGGTAAAAACCTGAAAACGACACCGCATAAAGCGGCGGCCACGCGGCGAAGATGGCGCCGCCACCAAGGATGAGCCAGACCTGATTGCCTTCCCATACCGGGCCGATGGAATTGATGACGACACGCCGCTCGAGATCCGTTTTCGCAACGAAAGGCAGCAGCGCGCCCGTGCCAAGATCGAAACCGCCGGTCACGGCAAAACCGATCAGCACCACGCCAAGCAGCAGCCACCAGATGACGCGGAGGACTTCGTAGTCGATGAGTTGATGCAATATCATGATCGTTTACTCCGCAGCGACGAGTTTTTCAGGAACGAGCGGCGCTTCCGGCTCGTGATCCGGATCCGGCCCCTTGCGGATCGCCTTCAGCATCAGCCCCATTTCGACGATGAACAGCACCGTATAGATGGCGATGAAGCAGAGAAGCGTAATCAGAACCGTTGAGGCGCTGAGGCTGGAGACGGCGGCGGCCGTCGGCAGCACGCCTTCGATGATCCATGGCTGACGGCCGAATTCCGCGACCACCCAGCCCATTTCCGCAGCAATCCACGGCAGCGGAATGGCGAAGACGGCCACCTTCAGCAAGAACGGATAGTGATCCAGCCGGCGGCGGGCGGAGAGATAAAAGAAGGTCGCCGTCAACAGGATGAAGAACATGCCGAGACCGACCATGATGCGGAACGCCCAGAACAGCGTCGGCACATGCGGGATGGTATCGGCGGCGGCTTTGGCAATCTGCTCCTCCGTTGCCTGGCGCGGATCGTCGACATAACGTTTCAGCAACAGGGCGTAACCAAGCTCGTGGCCGAGTTCCGCAAAGGTGCCACGCACCTCTTCGGGCAGTTCCGCGCCCTTGCCGGTGGCACGTATCTGCATCAGCGCATCATAGGCCTTGATGCCATCGCGGATGCGGGTCTTTGCGAGTTCCACCAGATCGTTGATGCCGGGGATTTCCGTGTCCAGCGAGCGCGTGCCGATAAGGCCCATCACCCACGGAATTTTCACGGCGAAATGCGTCTCGCGGGCTTCCTGATCAGGAAAACCGATGGCAGTAAAGGGGGCGGGTGCCGGTTCCGTTTCCCACATGGCTTCGATCGAGGCGAGCTTCATCTTCTGGTGTTCGGTCGAAAGATAACCGCTTTCATCACCCAGCACGACGACCGACAGTGCAGCAGCCAGGCCGAAAGAAGCGGCAACCGTCATCGACCGCTTGGCGAGATCGACATGGCGGCCTTTCAGCACGTACCAGGCGGAAACGCCGAGCACGAAGATGGAGGCAGTGACATAACCCGCAGAAACCGTGTGCACGAACTTCGCCTGGGCGACCGGGTTCATCAGCACCGCGAAGAAATCCGTCACCTCCATGCGCATGGTCTGGGGGTTAAAGGCCGATCCCGTCGGGTTCTGCATCCAGCCATTGGCGATCAATATCCACAACGCCGAGAAGTTCGAGCCGATCGCCACGCACCATGTTGCGATGAGATGGCCGAGCTTGGACAGCTTGTCCCAGCCGAAAAAGAACAGACCGACAAAGGTGGCTTCCAGAAAGAAAGCCATCATTCCTTCGATCGCCAGCGGCGCACCGAAGATATCGCCGACATAGTGGCTGTAATAACTCCAGTTCATGCCGAACTGGAATTCCATGACGATGCCGGTGGAAACACCAAGCACGAAGTTGATGCCGAACAATGTACCCCAGAATTTCGTCATCTGCCGCCAGATGGTGCGGCCGGTCATGACATAGACCGTTTCCATGATGGCGATCACCACGGACAGTCCGATCGTCAGGGGAACGAATAGAAAGTGATATAAAGCGGTAACAGCGAATTGCAGGCGCGATAGCGCCACGATGTCGAGTTCCATGTTTTTACCCCACCTTTCAGGAAAGGCCGGCCTTCTGTTACGAAACGGCGCCGGCCCTAAAAAATCACTCAGTCCGGACGCAATGTTTGCAGCATTACGTCGTATTCCGGGGTGCCGCTTTGACATTGATCAAGTTGGCGCCCCTCTCTCAGCACGATGATGCGATCGGCAAATTCCGCCTCACGGCGATTGTGGGTTATCATCACGACAGTCTTGCCTTCCGCCCTTGCAAACAGCCGGCCGAGCACGTCACGGGCGGTTTCGCCGTCCAGCCCTTCCGTCACCTCGTCGAGAAGCCAGAGTGGTTTGTCGCGTAGAAGGAAACGGGCAAGGGCGAGCCGTCGTGACTGCCCGCCGGAGAGACCCTGCCCCGCCTCGCCAAGTCTCGTATCCAGCCCTGCGGCGAGGGTTTTGACATGCTCGCCAAGGCCTGCCGATTGCAGGGCATCCCACAGTTCACGCTCGGTCGCGGCAGGTTTTGCCAGCCTCAGATTATCAGCGATGCTGTCTCGGAAAAGCTGACTTCTCTGCGTCATGAGCGAGCAAGGCAAAGCGCTGACCCTGCCCGCCGCCGGTTGCACTTCACCAGCCAGAAGCTGGATGAGGCTGGTCTTGCCTGCACCGCTCGGCCCGATAATCGCAATCGTCTCTCCGGCGGCGATTGCAAGGTTGATATTCGTCAGGACAGGATTTTCGTTCCCATCCCGCTCCAGCCGCACACCATCAAGTTCAGCCACCAGGCCCATGGCAGGCACGCGCGGACAGTTGGCGGCTGCCTCGGCGGAAAGACGCGGCGCAATGCGTCTTGCCGAAAAAAGCGTGCGCCCGAGTTCCATTGCACCACGGCGCAGCGCCGTGAAGGGCTCCAGCGCGGCGAAACAGACGAGCAGGCCGAGGGCGGCAGTCGGCGCGGTCACAACGCCCTGCTCCGCAAGCCAGGCCATGCCGAGGAGAGCCGCACTCAAAAGAACCGCCGCTGAGATGCCGAATGAAAAACCGGCATTGGTTTCGATCCGGTTCAAGCGGTCATCGCAGGCGAGCAGATAATTGTCGGCTCGTTCAATCGCCGCAACCTGCGCGGAGAGACGGGCAGTCGTGAGCAATTCCACCTGCCCGTTGACCAAGTCCGCCGTGCGGGCACGAAGCGCTTCAAGCCCGATTGCCCGGCGACGCGCAAATTTTTCCGCCGTCAACGCCGATCGCACTGAAATGCCAATACCCGCCGCAACGAGGAAGAGGGCAACCAGAACGCCCGCAAGCGGATTGAGGAGGGCAAGACCGATGCCTGTTGCGATTGCGGCGAGGATTGCGACGGCGGCGGGTACCAGCACGCGCAGATAAAGCGAATCCAGCGCGTCGATATCCGCAGTCAGCCGGTTCAGCAGGCGGGCGGGCCTCGCCTCCAGATGTTTCGCCTCCTGCGGTGCGGCAAAGCCACGAAACAGCTTTTCGCGAAGCGCTGCAAGCACGGACAGCGTCGCCTCATGGGTGGTCATGCGTTCGCCATAACGGGCAGCGGTGCGTGACAACGCCAGCAGACGGATGGCCGCCGATGGCGCAAAGACGTCGAAAGCATAGGCTGTCGCGGGGACCAGACCGGCAATCGCGGTCGCAGTAATGAACCAACCGGAAACGCCGAGAAGGCCTATACCCGCCAGCACCGTCGTTGCTGCCAGAACCGCGCCAACGAGCAGCATGCCGCGACGCGCCGACCAGAACAGGGAAATGACAGGTTTCAATATGGCAAAACGCGCGATCATGACTGCCCCCTCGAATGGATCGTCGTCATATCCACGACCCTGTCCATGCGCGCGGCGAGCACAGGATCATGGGTTGCGACGATCAATGTCCTGCCTTTTGCGAGTTGCAGCAGGTTTTCGGTGACGAGCGCAGCCGTCTCCCGGTCAAGATGCGCTGTCGGTTCATCGACCAGCACAAGCTGCGTCGCCGGATCGGCGAAAGCACGCGCAATGGCGAGGCGCACCGCCTCCCCGCCCGAAATACCGTAGCCGCCGTCTCCTATAGGCAGATGCCGGCGTGCTTTCGACAATGCATCCAGCCCGGTGCAGCGCAGCGTCTCCTCGACCATGCCTTCGCTGACACCGGCGCGGCCAAAGCGAATATTCGCCTTCAGGGAACCGGCAAAAAAGAACGGCTTCTGGCTGACCCAGCCGATTGTCTTGCGCAGTCCATCGGCAGTCGCATGACCAAGCGTTACGCCCCCGATCCCTATTGTACCGCCGTCAGCCTCGGCCAAGCCGGCAATCAAGGAGAGTACAGTGGATTTACCACAACCGGAAGACCCAAGAATCGCGACTGTCTCACCTGACTGGACCGTAAGGTTTAGATTCCGAATGACAGGCGGAGCATTCGGATAGGCGAAGGAGAGATTAGCCAACTCCACCAGACCGGGCGTCGGAAAAGGGGCCATTGCGACCTCCTTACCCTCACCCACGATGGCTTTGCCAGCCCGCGTCAATGTGTCGAGCGCGCCCAGCGCCGCCTCGCCGGATGCGCGGTCGTGCCAGACGGCGGACAACTCCCGCAGCGGTTCGAAAAAGGCAGGCGCCAGAAGCAGGATGAACAGCCCCTCCGCAAGTGTCAGCTTCTCGCCCCACGCGCCGAAATCGAGAAAGCCGAGGAGATGGAAACCGATATAAACGGCGGTCATGGCAACGCCGAGGGCAGCGAAAAGCTCCAGCACCGCCGAGGACAGAAAGGCGATCCGCAGGACAGCCATCGTCCGCTTCTTGAGGTTCTCTGCGTCCGTCCGCAGGCGTCCAGCGGTCAGATCAACGGCTTCCAGTGCGCGGATCGTTTCCAGGCCGCGCAGGCGATCGAGCAGGAAAGCATTCATGTTGCCGGCCTCGGCCAGCTGCTTTTCACTGGCAGCTTTCGCCTGCCAGCCGATCAGCGCCATGAAAAGCGGGATAGTGGGCATGGAAAGCAGCAGAACAAGCGCCGCAATCCAGGTAAATGGCAGGATTGCCAGCACGAAAACCAAGGGGACAATGGTAGCTTTCATCCGCGCAGGCTGGAACCTGGAGAGATAAGGTACCAGCGCTTCGGCTGCCTCCGCGATGACGCTTGCCGCCTCGCCGGAGGCCGTGCGCGCCAGATCAAGCGGCGACACCTCCGCAACGGCATGAAGCGCTTGCAGCCGCCGCCGCGAAAGGGCGGCACGCGCGGCGCGAAACGACAGTCTCGCAGCAACTTTTTCCAGCCATGCCTTGATGAGACCGAGAATGAGAACAGCCACGGCCGCCGGCAGGATCGCCGTCATCGGCGCACCGTCGGCAATATTTCCGACCGAAAATGCAAGCAAACCCGCCTGGGGCAACCAGAGCAGAGCCGGCAGGACATGCAGCAGGGCGACCGATCTTCCTACCGCGGGTGCCTTTTCGATTTCCGCCATACCGACACCCTTGTCATTGGTGGATTTACCGAAGAAGCGCCGCCGTGCCTTATCGGTAGAGACCGCCGCTGGAACTGGACAGTCTGCATCATCGCCATTGGCGGATTGCCGGATTTCTGCGGACATGCTCACGGACGATCTCCTCACCTGTCCTTCTTGGCACGGGGTCTGGCAAGAGAGACGATCTTGTCCTTGGCCTCCAGAAGCTTCGTGACCTTCGAGCCGAGTGCCAGAAGCGAAGCCAACCGCTCCGTCTCCAGCTTCTTCACATCGTCATACCAGCCGGTGAGCTGCTCGATCAGCGTTTTCATCTCATCGATGCGCTTCTGCGCATGCCGCTCCTCTTCGTTTTCCGGCTTCTCCATCAGGATTTCACGAAGCACGCTGAGTGTCGGGTCGATCTCGCGCTTCTTGCGCTCTTCGGCAAGGGTGCGCAGAATTTGCCACACATCCTCCGGCGTCGTGAAAAAATCGCGCCGGTCGCCGGGGAAATGCTTGAGAATTGCAAGGTTCCATGCCTGAAGCTCCTTCAGGCTCATCGACACATTGGAACGGGAAATGCCGAGCGACTCGACAATGTCGTCCGCGCAGAGCGGCTTCGGCGAGATGTAAAGCAAAGCATAGACCTGGCCGACCGTGCGGTTGATGCCCCAGCGGCTGCCCATCTCGCCGAAATGCAGCACGAAGGACTGAACGAGCGGAGAAAGATTGGTGGGCATTTCTTTGCTTCCTGTATTTTCAGTAATTTCTGAAATTTCGATAAAGCAAAAAATGGCAATCGGCAAATCACCTTTTTGACCTGCGTCAATATGTGCAAATCAGAAGAGGCAGCGTCTGCCGGGAATCAGGGCTGCGCCCTCTGGCACACTTTCCCGGCCCGCGACGCACGAAATGATATCGATAACATCAAAGACGTCATGTTGTAGATGGAAGCGCGCGCATGAAAAATCGGCGGGGATTAATCCACCGCCGATCAAGACGTCGACAAACCGGCGTGCGCAACAGGCGCTTACGAAAAAGCGATCTGCACCTTCATGGCACGGCTGCGGTCGGAGGCAAATTCGAAGGCCGAGATGGCGTCATCGAGGTCCACCGTCTGGGTGATGAACGGCTTGACGTCGATCAGGCCTTTGCGCATCAGTTCGACGCCCGTCGCGAATTCCTCGTGGAACCGGAAAGAGCCGCGCAGATCGAGTTCCTTGGCAGTAATCGCCATCATCGGCAGGCTCATATCGCCACCAAGGCCAAGCTGGACGATGATGCCGCGCGGACGCAACGCCGTAATCCCGCCCGCAAGTGCAACGGCGGCACCGGAGCATTCATAGAGAACGTCGAAGGTTCCCTTGTTCGCGCCGTACGCCGCCAGCGCATCAGGCTCATCCTTGCTGTTTATGACGCGGTCCGCGCCCGCTTCCCGCGCCTTGGCAAGCGTGAAGTCCGAAAGATCGGTCGCGACGATTTCAGCGGCACCGGCACGGCGGGCAGACAGGATGGAGAGAATGCCGATGGGGCCGCAGCCGGTTACGAGCACGCGTTTTCCGAGCAAATCGCCGGCGCGGCGGGTGGCATGGAGTGTTACCGCCAGCGGTTCCGCCATAGCTGCCTCACCGGCACTCAAACCGTCGGCCGGAACGCATTGCAGGGCATCCGCGATGAGAACCTCGCGGAAAGCGCCCTGAATATGCGGAAACGGCATGGCGCTGCCATAAAAGCGCATGTTGAGGCACTGATTGTGCAGGCCTTCCTGGCAAAAGCGGCAGGTCCTGCACGGACGGGACGGCGAAACCGCGACCAGACCGCCAACCTTCAGCCCCTCGACGCCCTCGCCCAGCTCCTCAACAATGGCGGAGACCTCATGTCCCAGCACCATTGGTTCGCGAAGCCGTACCGCGCCGAAACCGCCGTGATTGTAATAGTGAAGATCGCTGCCGCAAATCCCGCCCCGAGCCAGACGAAGACGCACTTCTCCTGCCCCCGGCGCCTCCTCCGGCCGCTCCTCGATGCGCACATCCTTTGCCCCGTGGGCGACAATCGCTCTCATAAATATCTCCCGTTCGATATCGCGCCTTAAACGGCGCAACAAAATAATCCCTATCCCAATCATTGCCGCCGGCCGCGTCTCCGCCGCCCTGCAGCCTCCCCGCGCGCATGTTGCGTACCGGAAACAGGCGTTTAAGCCTTGACATCCACGTCTGAAAGGGATGAATGTTATCGATAACATAAACCGGCATGAAAGCAATGTCGAGAGACTGGAGGAAACAGTGGGCCTTAATTTGTTCGATCTTTCCGGCCGCCGCGCCCTGATCACCGGCTCGTCGCAGGGCATCGGCTTTGCGCTGGCGCAGGGCCTGGTGGAGGCGGGAGCCGAAGTGGTGCTGAACGGCCGCGACGAGGCAAAGCTGAAAGCAGCCGCCGCAGGCATCAAGGGTGCCAAGACGCTCGCCTTCGATGCCACCGATCATGACGCGGTGCGCAAGGCCATCGACGGTTTCGAGGCGGAAGTCGGCCCCATCGATATTCTGGTCAACAATGCCGGCATGCAGCACCGCACACCGCTGGAGGATTTTCCGGCCGACGCCTTCGAGCGCCTGTTACAGACAAACATCGCCTCGGTGTTCCACGCAGGGCAAGCCGTCGCGCGTCATATGATCAGCCGTGGACGTGGCAAGATCATCAACATCGCCAGCGTCCAGACCGCTCTCGCCCGCCCCGGTATCGCGCCGTACACCGCCACCAAGGGCGCCGTCGGCAATCTGACGAAGGGCATGGCGACGGACTGGGCGAAATATGGCCTGCAGTGCAACGCCATTGCGCCGGGCTATTTCGACACGCCGCTCAACGCGGCCCTGGTGGCAGACGAGACGTTTTCAGCATGGCTTGAAAAACGCACGCCCGCCGGCCGCTGGGGCAAGGTCGAAGAGCTTGTCGGCGCCTGCATTTTCCTGTCGTCCGATGCCTCGTCTTTCGTGAACGGACATATTCTTTACGTCGACGGCGGCATTACCGCCTCGCTTTGAAGAAGCCGTAACCACGACGCTTTGGGAGGAGACCGTGAGCACCATGACCGAGAAGAACAAAATCGCCCTCATTGGCGCTGGCGCGATGGGCGGCGCGATCGGTACGCGGCTGATCGAGACCGGCAATCACCTGACGGTTTTCGATCTGGACGCGGAAAAGGTGGCGGCTTTGACCAGCCTTGGTGCGCATAGCGCCGAGACGGCGGCGCAAGCGGCTTCGCTCTCCGATGTCGTGATCCTCAGCCTCAATTCGCCGAAAATCGTCCGCGCCGCCGTTTTCGGCAAAGATGGCGTGGCGGCGGGGGCCAGGCCCGGCACGCTGATCATCGACATGTCCTCCATCGATCCGGAAGCGACAAAAGAACTGGCGGCGGATGCGGCTGAAAAGGGGCTGCGCTGGGTGGACAGCCCGCTTTCCGGCGGCGCGCCGAAGGCACTCGTCGGGCAACTGACCCTGATGGCCGGCGGCACCGAAAAGGATGTGGCCGATGCCCATCGCGTGCTGCGGCACGTGGCCAGCAACTACACCCATATGGGTCCAAGCGGCGCAGGCCAGACGACGAAGCTCATCAATCAGGTTCTTTGCGGGCTGAACTTCCTTGCCGTAGCGGAAGCAACGCAGCTTGCGCTGGATGCCGGCGTCGATGCCACCAAAATTCCGCAGGCGCTGAAAGGCGGCCGCGCCGACAGCGCAATCCTTCAGGAATATATGCCACGTTACGTGGCGAAGGATTACCGCCGCACTGGCCGCATCGACAATATGGTCAAGGACCTGAACGGCGCGCAGGATCTGGCTCGACGCACCAACACGGCCATGCCGCTGACGGCGGTTTGCGCCGAGGTGCACCGCATGCTGACAGCGGCGGGACTTGGCGGCGAGGATCAGGCCGCCCTAATGGAATTTTTCACCGGCGCGAAACGCACCTTCACGGAATGATTTGCGCCATGGCCAGGGCAATAAAACCTTAGAGGCCGAGCTGACGCGAGGTCATTAAGGTGTGCCACCGTCATGGCCATTGCGAAATGTCTCCGCAGCGAAGATGATCGGGCGAATCGGCGGCGCAATCGGCCCGACGGCCGCAGACGCTTGCATGAAGGACAATTTCCCGATGACCACTTCCGCAACAGGCACGGGGATTGCCAGCCTGACCGTTTCCGGAAACGGCTTCAGCGCCGAGATCGCTTATGAGGGCGCGACCCTTCTGAGCTGGCGGCCACGACTTGCCGATGGCAATGCAAAAAACCTTGTCGACGGCTATTCGTCGCTTCAGGAATTGCAGTCGCAGAACGGCGTGAGAAACGGCATTCTCGCCCCCTTCACCAATCGCATTCCTCAGGGCCAATTTAAATTTGGCGGGGAGATGCACCGTATCGAGCCGGTGCTTGCCCACGAGGACCTCGTCTTCCACGGATTTGCCCGTGCCCTGCCCTTCGCCCTCGACCGATCTTTCGAGGAAAACGACGCGCACATTATCGTCTTTCGTGCCGAGATATTGCCGGCCGAATTCAAGGGCTATCCCTACCATCTCGCCATCGAGGTGGAATACCGGTTTGCCGGCCATGCGGTTACCATCGATATACGCGGCATCAATGGCGACGACCGGCCTTTGCCCTTTGCGGCCGGCTGGCATCCCTATTTCCGTCTGCCCGGCATATCCTCCATCGACGATCTCCTTCTCACCCTACCGTCGCGAACAGCGATCGAAACGGACGAGAATTTGATACCACTCACCGACAGTGAGACGGGCATTCTCAAACGGGACGATGCAGCGTTTCTTTCTGCCGCGCCGCTCGCAGGCCATGTGCTGGATGTCTGCTTTACCGATCTGATCCCATCCGCAAACGGGCTTTACGAGACTAGGATCGAAAACCGGAACGATGGTTCGAGCCTGACCGTTTGGCAGGAGCGCGGCCACATGCATGTCTTTACCGGCGATACGCTTGCCCGCGACAGGCGAAAATCCATCGCGCTCGAACCTGTGGAAACACCGACAAACGCTTTCAACCAGCCGCAACTTGAAGCGGACATCACCCTTCAACCGGGCGAGACCCGAAGTTTCCGCTTTGGTTTCCGTTTTGAAGCCGAGCGCTGAAAAAAGACCAAATATTGCGATCAGATATGCGTCGTCGGGAGTGAAGACGACAGCTTCACCGTCTCCATGGAGATATAGGCGGACATGTCGTAAAGCTCGACCCGCCGGAGGATCTGTTTGTAGATGGTGTCGTAATATTCGACATTTGGAAGCACGAGTTTCAGAATATAATCGAAATTGCCGGTCAGCCGGTGCACCTCGACGATCTCCGGTATGGTGCTGACGGCGGCATGGAACCGGTCCAGCCAGTCCTCCGCATGCAGGCCGGTTCTCACGAGCAGGAAAACCGTGGTCGGCAGGTTGATTTTCCGCCGGTCGAGCAGCGCCATCGTGCCGGTCACATATCCTTCCGCACGCAGACGCGTGATACGGCGGGAACAGGCGGAAAGCGATAACGACACCTCATCCGCGATATCGGCGAGAGGTGTTTCTGCATTCTCCTGGAGAATTGCAAGGATTCGGCGGTCACGGTCGTCAATCATTGTTTCAGAATGCACCGGTTAACGTAGTGGCGCAAGAAATTTGCGAGCTGAGCATAATGCACGCCCATAATTTGCAATCTGTCTTCTAAATCCCTGAAAAAACGCATGCCGTTTTCATCGCGGCAATGGCATTCTTGTCATCAATCAAACTTTTATAAGGGAACGTCTATGAAACGGATCGGTCTGATCGGCGGCATGAGCTGGGAATCCACCGCAACCTATTATCGCATGATCAACGAGGCCGTTCGTGACAGCCGCGGTGGGCTCGTATCGGCCGATATCGTCATGCATTCGCTCGATTTTTCCGAGGTTGTCGCCCTTCAGAAGGCCGACCGCTGGGATGAGGCCGGCGCGCTTTTGGGCGCTGCGGGTGCGCGTCTTGCCAATGCGGGTGCCGATTGTGTGCTGATCTGCACCAACACCATGCACCTCGTTGCGGAAACCGTTGAAAAAATGTCGGGCGTCACTCTCATCGACATCATTGACGAAACTGCCACCGCATTGAAGGCGGATGGACGCCGCAAGCCGCTTCTGCTCGCCACGCGCTACACGATGGAACATGGCTTCTACACCGACCGCATGCGCCGCCACGGCGTCGATGTGGTCGTGCCGGATGAGGAAGACAGGGCCGCCATCCACGACATCATTTTTGGCGAATTGTGCCAGGGCGAGATCAAGTCGTGCTCGCGCGAGCGCTACATGTCGGTCATCGAGAAAGCCCGTGCGCTCGGCGTCGATTCCGTCATTCTCGGCTGCACCGAAATTTCCCTGCTGATCGATCCCGATGCCCTGCCTTTGCCGGGTTACGATTCGACCGCCATTCACGCCCAGGCCGCTGTCGGCTTCGCGCTCGGAAACAAGGCCCTGAACAGAGCTGCATGAATGTGCCGCCTTTTTGCCTATTCCGGTAAACCGGTCTGGCTCGACAGTCTTCTGATCGAGCCGGAAGCGTCGCTGGTCAGCCAGTCCATGGCCGCAAGGGAAGCTAAAACCGTCGTCAATGGCGACGGTTGCGGTCTTGGCTGGTATGGCGAGCGCGGAACGCCCGGCGTTTTTCGCGACACCAGACCCGCCTGGTCCGACGCCAATCTGGCCGCCCTTTGCCACCAGCTTCGCTCGGGCATGTTCATGGCCCACGTCCGCTCCGCCACATCAGGCGAAGTATCCCGTGCCAATTGCCACCCCTTTGCGCATGGTCAATATCTGTTCATGCATAACGGCCAGATCGGCGGCTACGAGCAGATCAGGCGCGACATTGATTCCCTCATACCCGATGATATTTATTCCGCCCGGCGCGGCACCGGCGACAGCGAAGCCATCTTCCTGATTGCCGCCGGCCACGGCCTTGATGCGGACCCGGTTCGGGCCATTTCCACCGCGCTGCGCCTCTGCCTGGAAAAGATGATCGCGGCGGGTGTTTCTTCCGCGTTGCGGTTCAGCGCCGTGTTGATGGATGGCGATTGCCTGCACGCCTTCCGCTGGTCAAGCGACGACAAGCCGCCAACGCTTTACTGGCGTGGGCTTGAAGAGGGCATAGCGCTAAGCTCGGAACCCTTTTCCTTCGATTGCACCCCGTGGTGTGCGGTGCCGCCAAATACCCGGGTGACGATCCGCGCCGGCGGTATGACCACTGAACCTTTTTCCCTGCCGTAAACGTCGCATTTCATGACGACCGAGGCCATTTTTTTCAGTTTGGCCGCCACCGGTGGGCGCGGCTGCGGCAGCGTCGTGTTTATTTTCATTGAATTATCTCCGCCGCGAAGGCTAGTGTGTGATCCGATAGACCGAAACAGATTTCAGGACCGGTGAACCATTTCAGAAGTGTTGCAGCCCCTCTCCCTTTCTTGAACGATGCCCTGCATCGCAACGACCATGTAAACCCGTTCATGAATGACGGACAATGGGCAGGCAATGCCTTTGGCGATCCTCGGGACGCTGAAGAAAAAGTGTTATTTTTCATTACCCTAAGCCGTTCAAATTTCCACAAAAAATGCTGTTGCCACGCCTCCATATCGATGCATAAACTGGCATCAGTAAAGGCAAACCGGATCGACCTCATCAGACCCTCTCCTCCCACCAAGGTGCTGACCGACCAATGATCAATAATCTAAACGCCGCCGATCTTCCCCGTCCCGCCCCGCGCAGTTCCAACCCGGAAATCATGGCAGCGGAAATCATCGAGCGCCTCACCTACCGTATCGGCAAGGACGTAAAAGTTGCCAAGCCGCACGACTGGCTGACCGCGACCATTCTCGTCGTCCGTGACCGCATCATCGACAAGTGGATGGCCTCCACCCGCAAGGCCTATGCCAACAATTCCAAGCGCGTTTATTACCTGTCGCTCGAGTTTCTGATCGGTCGCCTGATGCGCGATGCGATCTCCAATATCGGGCTGATGCACGAAATCAGGGACGCGCTTTCTTCGCTCGGCGTCGATCTCGATGTCATTGCGGGACTGGAACCGGATGCGGCACTTGGCAATGGCGGCCTTGGCCGTCTCGCTGCCTGTTTCATGGAATCGATGGCAACCGTCGATATTCCCGCCTATGGCTACGGCATCCGTTATGTGCACGGCCTTTTCCGCCAGCAGATGGCGGACGGATGGCAGGTGGAATTGCCGGAGACCTGGCTGGCGCACGGCAATCCCTGGGAATTCGAACGCCGCGAAAGCTCGTATGAAATCGGCTTTGGCGGATCGGTGGAAACCATCGGTGGATATGAGGAGCCGCAGCGCTTCGTCTGGAAACCGGCCGAACGCGTCATTGCCATGGCTTACGACACGCCTGTCGTCGGCTGGCGCGGCACCCGCGTCAACACCTTGCGCCTATGGTCGGCGCAGCCTATCGACCCCATTCTGCTTGCCGCCTTCAATGCCGGCGACCACATTGGCGCGCTGCGGGAAAGCAACAAGGCCGAAAGCCTGACGCGCGTTCTCTACCCCGCCGATGCGACCCCGGCCGGCCAGGAATTGCGTCTGCGGCAGGAGTTCTTCTTCTCCTCCGCCTCCCTGCAGGACATTCTGCGCCGTCACCTGCAGCAATATCCGGATTTCACCTCGCTGCCCGACAAGGTTTCGATCCAGCTCAACGACACGCATCCGGCCATTTCCATCTGCGAAATGATGCGCCTGCTATGCGATGTCCACGGCCTTGAATTCGACGAAGCCTGGAAGATCACGCAGGGCACCTTCTCCTACACCAACCACACGCTTTTGCCCGAAGCGCTGGAAAGCTGGCCCGTCCCGCTGCTCGAGCGGCTTTTGCCGAGGCACATGCAGATCGTCTATGCGATCAATGCCAATACGCTGGTCTACGCACGCAAGGAAAAGAAGATGCCGGATCAGCAGATCCGGTCCATCTCGCTGATCGACGAAAACGGTGAGCGGCGCGTGCGCATGGGCAATCTCGCCTTTATCGGCTCGCATTCCATCAACGGTGTCTCGGCACTTCATACCGAACTGATGAAGGAAACGGTCTTTGCCGACCTGCACAGCCTTTATCCCGAGCGCATCAACAACAAGACCAACGGCATCACCCCGCGCCGCTGGCTGATGCAGTGCAACCCCGGCCTGACCGGATTGATCCGGGAAGCGATCGGCGACGATTTCCTCGACGATGCGGAAAAGCTGACAGCGCTCGACCGCTTCGCCGACGATGCCGGTTTCCGCGAAAAATTTGCCGAAGTGAAGCGTCTGAACAAGGTGCGGCTTGCCAATACGGTGGCGCAACGCATGGGCATCCGTGTCGATCCCTCGGCCATGTTCGACATCCAGATCAAGCGCATCCATGAATATAAGCGCCAGCTTCTGAACCTTATCGAAACGGTGGCGCTTTACGACCAGATCCGTTCTCACCCGGAACTGGATTGGGTACCGCGCGTTAAGTTCTTCGCAGGCAAGGCAGCGCCGAGTTATCACAACGCGAAGCTGATCATAAAACTTGCCAACGATATTGCCCGGGTCATCAACAACGATCCGGCCGTGCGCGGGCTTCTGAAAGTGGTATTTATTCCGAACTACAACGTCTCGCTTGCGGAAATCATGGTTCCGGCCGCCGATCTGTCCGAACAGATCTCGACGGCCGGCATGGAAGCCTCGGGCACCGGCAACATGAAGTTTGCGCTGAACGGCGCGCTCACCATCGGCACGCTGGATGGTGCGAACGTCGAAATGCTCGAACATGTCGGCGAGGACAACATCGTCATCTTCGGCATGACGGCGGAAGAGGTGTCGAAAGCGCGCGCCGAGGGCCACAACCCCCGCGCGATTATTGAACAGTCGGTGGAACTGTCGCAGGCGCTGTCATCCATCGCCTCTGGCGTATTCTCACCCGACGACCGCTCCCGCTTTGCCGGGCTGATCGACGGCATTTACAACAGCGACTGGTTCATGGTCGCGGCCGACTTCGACGCCTACGCCGAAGCGCAGCGCAAGGTGGATGCGATCTGGAGCGATCCGGAAAGCTGGTATGCGAAAACAGTCCGTAACACGGCGCGTATGGGCTGGTTCTCGTCCGACAGGACGATCCGGCAATACGCCGCCGATATCTGGAGAGCCTGATGAAAAAACCGCTCAATTCGGCCGAAGAGAAAAAGACTGGCGAAATCACGAAGGCTGAAATCGAGGCGATCAAGAGCGGTTTGCATTCCAACCCCTTTGCACTTCTCGGCGTTCACGAAACGCCGGGAGGTTTTTCTGCACGGTGTTTCATTCCGGGGGCTGAAGAAGTGTCTGTCCTCACACTGGACGGATCTTTCGTCGGCGAACTGAAGCAGCTCGATCCTGAGGGTTTCTTCGAAGGCCCGGTCGATCTCACCATGCGTCAGCCGGTGCGTTATCGCGCCTGTCGCGACGATGCGGAATGGGCAGTGACCGACCCCTACAGCTTTGGTCCGGTTCTTGGACCGATGGACGATTATTTCGTCCGCGAGGGATCGCATCTGCGACTGTTCGACAAGATGGGCGCTCATCCGCTCAAGCTTGAAGGCGTCGAAGGTTTCCACTTCGCCGTCTGGGCTCCCAATGCGCGGCGCGTCTCCGTCGTCGGCGATTTCAACAATTGGGATGGTCGACGGCATGTGATGCGCTTCCGCAAGGATACCGGCATCTGGGAAATTTTCGCACCTGACGTCTATGCCGGCTGCGCCTATAAATTCGAGATTCTCGGCGCAAACGGCGAGCTTCTACCGCTGAAGGCCGACCCCTATGCACGGCGTGGTGAACTGCGGCCGAAGAACGCCTCCGTCACCGCACCAGAACTGGCGCAGAAATGGGAAGATCAGGCCCACCGGGAACATTGGGCGCAAGTGGACCAGCGCCGGCAGCCGATCAGCATTTACGAGGTGCACGCCGGTTCCTGGCGGCGTCGCGAGGACGGCACCTTCCTCAGCTGGGACGAAATGGCCACCCAGCTCATTCCCTATTGCACGGATATGGGCTTCACCCATATCGAGTTTCTGCCGATCACCGAACATCCCTACGATCCGTCCTGGGGTTACCAGACGACCGGGCTTTATGCCCCGACCGCCCGTTTCGGCGATCCGGAAGGTTTCGCCCGCTTCGTCAACGGCGCCCACAAGGTCGGCATCGGCGTGATCCTCGACTGGGTTCCCGCGCATTTTCCAACCGACGAGCACGGCCTAGGCCTGTTTGACGGGACAGCGCTTTACGAACATGCCGACCCGCGTCAGGGTTTTCACCCCGACTGGAACACGGCCATCTACAATTTCGGCCGCATTGAGGTATTGTCCTACCTCGTCAACAACGCGCTTTATTGGGCCGAAAAATTCCATCTCGATGGATTGCGCGTCGATGCCGTCGCCTCGATGCTCTATCTCGATTATTCCCGCAAGGAAGGCGAGTGGATCCCCAACGAATATGGCGGGCGCGAGAACCTGGAATCCGTCCGCTTCCTGCAGAAGATGAACTCGCTCGTCTACGGCACCCATCCGGGCGTCATGACCATTGCTGAAGAATCCACCTCCTGGCCGAAAGTGTCGCAGCCGGTTCACGAGGGCGGCCTCGGTTTCGGCTTCAAATGGAATATGGGTTTCATGCACGACACCCTGAGCTATTTCTCGCGTGAGCCGGTGCACCGCAAGTTCCACCATCAGGAACTGACCTTCGGGCTGCTTTATGCCTTCACCGAAAATTTCGTGCTGCCGCTTTCCCATGACGAAGTAGTGCACGGCAAGGGATCGTTGATCGCCAAGATGTCCGGCGACGACTGGCAGAAATTTGCCAATCTCCGGTCCTATTACGGCTTCATGTGGGGTTATCCCGGCAAGAAGCTGCTGTTCATGGGGCAGGAGTTCGCCCAGTGGAGCGAATGGAGCGAAAAGGGATCGCTCGACTGGAACCTTCGCCAATATCCGATGCATGAGGGTATGCGCCGCCTCGTGCGCGATCTCAACCTCACCTACCGTTCGAAAGCCGCTCTGCACGCCCGTGACTGCGAACCCGAAGGTTTCCAATGGCTGGTGGTCGACGATCACGAGAATTCCGTCTTCGCCTGGCTGCGCTCGGCGCCCGGCGAAAAACCGGTGGCGGTCATCTGCAATCTGACCCCGGTCTACCGGGAAAACTATTATGTGCCGCTTCCTGTTGCGGGGCGGTGGCGGGAGATTCTCAACACCGATGCCGAAATTTATGGCGGCAGCGGCAAGGGAAATGGCGGACGCGTTCAGGCGGTCAATGCCGGTGGGGAAATCGGGGCGATGCTCGTCCTGCCGCCCTTGGCAACGATCATGCTCGAACCGGAAAACTGACAGACAGAACGGGAGGACAACCATGTCGGAAAAAAGAGTTCAGCCCCTGGCGCGTGATGCAATGGCCTATGTTCTCGCGGGCGGTAGAGGAAGCCGTTTGAAGGAATTGACAGACCGCCGGGCAAAACCAGCGGTTTATTTTGGCGGTAAGGCCCGCATTATCGATTTTGCACTTTCGAACGCGCTGAATTCCGGCATTCGCCGCATCGGCGTCGCCACGCAATACAAGGCTCACTCCCTCATCCGCCACCTGCAACGCGGCTGGGACTTCTTCCGTCCAGAGCGTAACGAAAGCTTTGACATTCTGCCGGCCTCGCAACGCGTGTCCGAAACGCAATGGTACGAAGGCACCGCCGACGCCGTTTACCAGAACATCGACATTATCGAGCCCTATGCGCCTGAATATATGGTCATTCTGGCCGGCGACCATATTTACAAGATGGACTACGAATACATGCTGCAACAGCATGTCGATTCCGGCGCGGATGTAACGATCGGTTGCCTTGAAGTGCCACGCAAGGAAGCGTCGGGCTTCGGCGTGATGCATGTGAACGAAAAAGACGAGATCATCGACTTCATCGAAAAGCCGGCTGATCCGCCCGGCATTCCCGGAAATGAGAATTTCGCGCTTGCCTCGATGGGGATCTACGTCTTCCATACGAAATTCCTGATGGAAGCGCTGCGTCGCGATGCCGCCGACCCCACCTCCAGCCGCGACTTCGGCAAGGACATCATTCCCTACATTGTCCAGCACGGCAAAGCCGTCGCCCACCGTTTTGCGGACTCCTGCGTGCGTTCGGATTTCGAGCACGGACCATACTGGCGCGATGTCGGAACCATCGATGCCTATTGGCAGGCCAATATCGACCTGACGGATGTGGTGCCTGACCTCGATATCTATGACAAGTCCTGGCCGATCTGGACCTATGCGGAAATCACTCCGCCGGCGAAATTCGTGCATGACGATGAGGACCGCCGCGGTTCTGCCGTGTCGTCGGTTGTGTCGGGCGATTGCATCATTTCCGGCGCCGCCCTCAACCGTAGCCTTCTGTTCACAGGCGTGCGCGCCAATTCATACTCCCGCCTTGAGAATGCCGTAGTACTGCCGAGTGTAAAGATCGGGCGCCACGCCCAGCTCAGCAACGTCGTCATCGACCATGGAGTGGTCATTCCGGAAGGACTGATTGTAGGAGAAGACCCCGAACTGGATGCCAAACGTTTCCGCCGCACGGAAAACGGCATTTGCCTTATCACCCAATCGATGATCGACAAGCTGGACCTGTAGAGCCCATGAATGTCCTTTCGGTTTCATCCGAAATTTATCCCCTGATCAAGACCGGAGGGCTCGCCGACGTTACCGGCGCCCTCCCCATCGCTCTCGAAGCCTATGGTGTGAGAACGCGCACATTGATACCCGGATATCCGGCGGTGAAAGCCGCCGTGACGGATCCCGTCAAATGTTTTGAGTTCACCGATCTGCTTGGCGAAAAGGCCGATCTGCTTGAAGTCGAACATGAGGGGCTAGACCTTCTGATCCTTGACGCGCCCGCCTATTACGAGCGTTCCGGCGGCCCCTATCTCGGCCAGACCGGCAAGGATTATCCCGATAACTGGAAGCGCTTTGCGGCGCTCTCGCTGGCAGCGGCACGAATCGGCGCCGGTGTGCTTCCCGGCTGGCGGCCGGATATGGTGCACGCCCATGACTGGCAGGCAGCGATGACCCCGGTCTATATGCGTTATGCCGAAACGCCAGAGATTCCGAGCCTTCTCACCATCCACAACATTGCTTTTCAGGGTCAGTTCGGGGCCAATATCTTCAGCAAGCTCGAATTGCCCGCCCACGCCTTCGGCATGGAAGGCATCGAATATTATAACGATGTCAGCTTCCTCAAGGGCGGCTTGCAGACGGCAACCGCACTCAGCACGGTCAGCCCATCCTATGCGGAAGAAATCCTGACCGCGGAATTCGGCATGGGGCTGCAAGGGGTGATCGGCAGCCGCGCCCATGTGCTGCACGGTATCGTCAACGGCATTGACGCCGATGTCTGGAACCCGGCCACCGACCATCTGATCCACGACAACTATTCCGTCACCAATCTCAAGAACCGCGCGCTGAACAAGAAGGCCGTCGCAGAACATTTCCGCATCGACCAGGATGACAGTCCGCTCTTCTGCGTCATCTCCCGGCTGACTTGGCAAAAGGGCATCGATCTCATGGCGGAAGCCGTGGACGAAATCGTTTCCCTCGGCGGCCGTCTGGTCGTGCTGGGCGCCGGCGATGTGGCATTGGAAGGCGCGCTTCTGGCGGCGGCATCCCGCCACCATGGCCGCGTCGGTGTCGCCATCGGTTATAATGAGCCGCTGTCGCATCTGATGCAGGCGGGTTGCGATGCGATCATCATCCCCTCGCGCTTCGAGCCCTGCGGCCTTACCCAGCTTTACGCGCTGCGTTATGGCTGCGTTCCCGTGGTTGCCCGAACCGGCGGCCTTGCCGATACGGTGATCGACGCCAACCATGCCGCCATCGCCAATAAATCGGCGACCGGTGTACAATTCTCACCCGTCACGCTCGACGGTCTGAAACAGGCGATCCGTCGAACCATCCGTTATTACAACGACCCGAAACTATGGACACAAATGCAGAAACTCGGAATGAAATCCGATGTTTCCTGGGAAAAAAGCGCTGCGCTCTATGCCGCGCTTTACAGCCAGCTTATTTCGAGAGGCCATTGAAACAATGATCAAGACCGTTCAGACGACACCCTTTCAGGATCAGAAGCCGGGCACATCCGGCCTGCGCAAGAAGGTACCCGTCTTCGCCCAGGAAAATTATGCCGAAAACTTCATCCAGTCGATCTTCGACTCGCTTGAGGGCTTTCAGGGCCAGACGCTGGTGATCGGCGGCGATGGCCGTTATTACAACCGCGAAGTCATCCAGAAGGCGATCAAGATGGCGGCCGCCGCCGGTTTCGGCAAGGTGCTGGTCGGTCAGGGCGGCATTCTCTCCACTCCCGCCGCCTCCAATATCATCCGCAAATACAAAGCCTTCGGCGGCATCGTGCTTTCCGCCAGCCATAATCCCGGCGGCCCGAACGAAGATTTCGGCATCAAATACAATATCGGCAATGGCGGCCCAGCGCCGGAAAAGATCACCGACGCGATCTATGCCCGCTCGAAGGTCATCGATAGCTACAAGATTTCCGACGCTGCAGACGTCGATCTCGACAAGGTGGGCAGCTTCAAGGTGGATGAACTGACGGTCGACGTCATCGATCCGGTCGCCGATTATGCCGCTTTGATGGAAGAACTGTTCGATTTTGCCGCCATTCGCGCCCTGATTGCCGGCGGCTTCAAGGTTGTCGTCGATTCAATGAGTGCCGTCACCGGCCCCTATGCCGTGGAAATCATCGAAAAGCGTCTCGGCGCGCCGAAGGGCTCGGTCCGCAACGCAACGCCCCTGCCCGATTTCGGCGGCCACCACCCTGACCCGAACCTGGTGCACGCCAAGGAGCTTTACGACGATGTCATGAGCCCGGAAGGTCCCGATTTCGGCGCGGCGTCGGATGGCGACGGCGACCGCAACATGGTGGTCGGCAAGGGCATGTTTGTCACCCCGTCCGACAGCCTGGCGATCATCGCCGCCAATGCGCGGCTCGCGCCCGGTTATGCCGCCGGCATTTCCGGCATCGCCCGTTCCATGCCGACAAGTGCCGCAGCCGACCGCGTCGCCGAAAAGCTTGGGCTTGGCATGTACGAGACGCCAACCGGCTGGAAATTTTTCGGCAACCTCATGGATGCCGGCAAGGTTACAATCTGCGGTGAGGAAAGCTTCGGCACCGGCTCCAACCACGTGCGCGAAAAGGATGGCCTGTGGGCCGTGCTCTACTGGCTGAACATTGTCGCCGCCCGCAAGGAAAGCGTGAAGGACATCGTTACCAAGCACTGGGCCGAATATGGCCGCAACTATTATTCCCGCCACGATTATGAGGAAGTGGATTCGGACGCAGCAAACACGCTGGTGGCCATCCTGCGCGAAAAACTCGCAACACTTCCAGGCACCAGCTACGGCAATCTTAAGGTCGCAGCTGCTGATGATTTCGCCTATCTCGACCCGGTCGACCAGTCCGTCAGCAAGAACCAGGGTATCCGCATCCTGTTCGAAGGTGGTTCGCGCATCGTGCTGCGCCTTTCCGGCACGGGCACTGCGGGCGCAACGCTCAGACTTTACGTCGAGCGCTATGAGCCGGATGCGGCCCGTCACGGCATCGAAACGCAGGCGGCGCTTGCCGACCTTATTTCCGTTGCCGATACGATCGCCGGCATCAAGGCCCATACCGGCCGCAACGAACCGACCGTCATCACGTAAGGTTTTGCATTGCACGCACCGTTTCCGGCAACGGGCATAGCGA
Organism: Agrobacterium sp. 16-2014-1-2a; assembly: GCF_053522705.1. Taxonomy (NCBI): domain Bacteria; kingdom Pseudomonadati; phylum Pseudomonadota; class Alphaproteobacteria; order Hyphomicrobiales; family Rhizobiaceae; genus Agrobacterium; species Agrobacterium sp. 16-2014-1-2a. The sequence goes on along the minus strand of NZ_JBNWBX010000012.1, from coordinate 51,126 downwards.
AAAACTTGGCAGGCGGCCAGGAGGCCGCCTGAGGTTACTGACTAACCTCCCCGCCAGACTTGATATCATCATCTTCCGGAGAGAGAGACCATGCAGAAACCAGCCGTTTTCCCCAAAGGCGTAACCCAGACGGAAAACGGAACGGAATTTGCGGTCTATTCCCGGCACGCCTCACAAATCGACCTTTGCCTTTTTGATGCGACGGGCGAAAAAGAGACGGCGCGTTTGCCAATGAGGCGCGATGAGAATGACATTCACCGGCTGACAGTTGCCGAGACCGGCCCCGGTGCGCGATATGGCTACCGCGCCGACGGTATTTATGCCCCCGAACATGGCCTGTGGTTCGACCCCGCAAAACTGCTGCTAGACCCCTATGCCACGGAGATAGACCGGCCATTCCGGCATGATGCCGCGCTTTTGGCCTATGGCGAAGACACGGGCGCGATCATGCCGAAGGCGATCCTGTCGCAATATGAGCAGGTCAGGCGCCAGCCGCCACGCTTTGCCGAAGGCGGGCTGATTTACGAACTCGCGGTTAAATCCTTCACCAAATTGCATCCTGCCGTGCCGGAAGAGCTGAGAGGCACGGTGGCAGCGCTGGCTCATCCTGCCATTATCGCGCATTTGAAAAAAATCGGTGTCGATGCGGTGGAGCTGATGCCGATCACCGCCTGGATCGACGAGCGCCACCTGCCGCCGCTTGGCCTTTCCAATGCATGGGGATACAACCCCGTTGGCTTCATGGCGCTCGATCCGCGCCTCTGCCCCGGCGGAGTGCGGGAGCTGCGCGACACGGTTGCAGCCCTGCACGCGCAAGGCATCGGCGTCATTCTCGATCTGGTCTTCAACCATACGGGTGAAAGCGACAGCGAAGGCTCCATCCTGTCTTTGCGCGGACTGGACAATCTCACCGCTTTCCGTCACCCGGAAGGAAAGCCGGGCGTGCTGGTCAATGACACCGGCACCGGCAACACGGTGGCCTGCGATCATCCCTATGTGCGCCAGCTCATTATCGATTCCCTCAGGCATTTCGTTCTCAATGCCGGTATCGATGGCTTCCGTTTCGATCTCGCGCCCATATTGGGACGAACGGCTAGTGGCTTCGACATGGCCAGCGAAACGCTTGCCGCCATGCACTCTGACCCGGTACTATACGACCGCGTGCTGATCGCCGAACCATGGGATATCGGCCCCGGCGGCTATCAGCTCGGCAATTTTCCGGAGAGCTTTCTGGAATGGAACGACCGCGCCCGCGACGACATGCGCCGGTTCTGGCGCGGCGATGCGGGAACGACCGGGGCGTTGGCCAATGCGCTTTCCGGCTCTTCGCCGATCTTTTCCCGCCATGGACGTTCGAAAAGCCGCAGCGTCAATTTCCTTGCCGCCCATGACGGTTTCACCCTGTTCGATCTCGTCAGCCACGAACACAAGCACAATGAGAAAAACGGCGAGAACAATCGCGACGGGCATAATGAAAATCATTCCTGGAACAATGGTTTGGAGGGATTGACGGACGATCCTGCCGTCGTGGCCGCCCGCCACGCGGATGTGAAAGCGCTGCTTTCCACGCTCTTCGTCAGTCGCGGCACGTTGATGCTGACCGCCGGCGATGAGGGTGGCCGCAGCCAGCATGGCAATAACAATGCCTATTGCCAGGACAACGAGATAACATGGGTCGACTGGTCGTCGCTCTCCCAGGAGCTGACTGACCACACGGCATTTCTTGCAGCACTTCGCAAACGCTTCGGCGTGTTTTCGCAAACCGAGTTTTTCTCCGGCAACGGCGATGTGACATGGCTTGCCCCCGGCGGAGAACCGATGATCGTCGCGGAATGGGAAAGGCCGGACATGCCGGCTTTCGCCATGGTGCTTGCCACGCCGGACCACGAGACCGAAAACGACGCGGAGCTTGCCGTGCTCATCAACCGCAGCCATGAGATCGTGCCCTTCACCCTGCCGGGCGACGACTGGCAAGCGATCGGCACGGATTTCGGCAATCCGGCCTTCCTGCCTGCCCGCTCGGTAGTGTTTTATCTGCGCGGTTGATCGCTTGGCCCCGGCACCTTTATAAGTTCCGAAAGGCAATCGAGAAGAGGTAACATGGCAAAGGAAATAGCGCTGGCGGAAATGAAAAATTTCGTCGGCACGGAGCTGGGCGTTTCCGACTGGATCACCGTCGACCAGACAATGATCGACGCCTTCGCAAAAGCGACGCTGGACGAACAGTTCATCCACACCGACCCGGAACGCGCCAAGGCGGAAAGCCCCTTTGGCGGCACTATCGCGCATGGGTTCCTGACGCTCTCGCTGCTTTCGGCTCTGAATTACGATGCCCTGCCCCGCATTCGCGAAACGACCATGGGCATCAACTACGGCTTTGACGCCGTCCGCTTCGTCACGCCGGTCAAAAGCGGAGCACGGGTGCGTGGCCGTTTCACTTTGGCCGAGGCGCGGTTTCGCGGCGCCGCCATGCTGGTAACGACCTATGATGTTACGGTGGAGATAGAAAACGAGAAAAAACCGGCGCTCACTGCCCGCTGGACAACCATCACCCAATTCAACCCCGAGGACAGGCCGCAAGACGCCTGATGGCGAAGTAAATCCCAATTTGAGATCGGAGTGTCTGTGAGATTCGCATATTTGATAGAACCTCCGTTCAACTACAGGAACGAATGCGGCGATGTGACCGGGTGCGATGTGGAGTTGGCGCGAGTCATTCTAGCCATGATTGGTATTCATGACATTGAATTCATCGAAACCGAATTCTCGCAATTGTTGCCTGGGCTGAACGAAAACCTTTGGGATATGACTACTGGCCTCTTCGATACCGCTGAACGCAGAAAGATCGTGACGTTCAGCCATCCCATCTGGGCGTTGCCTGATGGACTCTTGGTGAGGAAGGGCAACCTCAGAGATCTGGGCGGATACGCATCGGCAGCAAAAAATCCGGAATGTACGCTGGTCGCGATCCGTGATCAGATACAACATCGCGCAATTATGGAAGCGGGCGTGCCCGATGACCGCATTCTCATTTGCGAGACTTACGACGAGGCCGCTCAGGCCGTATTGGATGGGCGTGCCGACGCCTATGCCAGCGTGGCCATGGCCCATCTCGGTTTTATGCAGCAAAATCCAGAGCTCGATTTGGAAGTTGTCTCTGTTTTACCGAAAGAGAGACCAGCAGCCTCAGGCGCATTTGCTTTCCGCCAATCCGACCGGGAACTCCAGAGCGCGGTCGATGCGGCGCTTCTTTGTTATATCGGATCAGACGAGCACCGTGTGCTGATGCGCAATTTTGGTTTTAATGATCAAGCCCTCGTCAACGGCGAGGCCAGTCTGGCAAAGTAACGCCGGACTGCGCAAAGGAGACGGCCCAATGCATGATGAAGCCGTAAGAGACGCGTTTCTCGCACAGGCAAGAGCCTGCGACAGCCTCGGTTCGCCCTTTACCGCACGGCTTTGCCGCGCGGTGGCGGCGCGGCTGGATCGCCAGACGGACGTTGGCGAGATGATTTTGTCCTGGCCTGGCGATGTCGGCCCGTCCGGCGATTCCGTTCCACTGCGGCTTGCCGGTGCCCTGCATGCGCTTGTCATCGAGGACAAGATCACTCCTCTTGTCGATATAGCACCCGAAGACGAGAATGCGCTCTGGCAGGCTTGCGCAAGTGCCTTGCGCTTCCATTCGGGCTTCATCCTCGAAAGGCTGAAATCGCCGCCGCAGACCAACGAAGTCCGCCGTTCCGCTGTGCTGCTGCCGGGTTTTCTTTCCATTGCGGAGCTTTTGGGCAAGCCGCTGGTCCTTTCAGAGGTCGGCGCCAGCGCCGGTCTGAACCTGCAATTTGACCGCTACCAGTATCGTCTTGGCGATCTTGCCTGGGGCAGGCAATCCGAAGTGTCCATGTCGCCGGAATGGCGCGGAGACACCCCGCCCGACAAGCGGATAGAGGTCATCGAGCGCGCCGGCTGCGATCTTAACCCACTCGATCCGTCGTCTGCCGAGGACCGGTTGCGGCTGATGTCATATGTCTGGGCCGATCAGACCGACAGGCTGGAGCGCACGGCGGCCGCCCTGCGTATTGCGGTGGAGAACGGCTTGCACGTTGAAAAGGCTGACGCAATTGACTGGCTGCAACGCCGCCTTGCCGCGCAACATTCGGGCGCTGCCCATGTGGTCTACCATTCCGTCGCCTGGCAATATCTGCCCGATGCGCTGAAAGAGGCCGGCGAAACGCTGATCGCCGAGGCTGGAAGCCGTGCCACCCCTGAGGCTCCGCTTGCCCGCCTGCAGATGGAGGCAGATACGACGCCGGGAAGCGCCGCAATCACCCTGCAAATCTGGCCGACCGGTAAGAAACAGGAAATCGGCCGCGCCGATTTCCATGGGCGATGGGTGGAATGGCAGGGGTGGAAAAGCTAGACCGCCACGTCCTGCGCCGCTTCCTGCAACAGGCCGCCGACATATTCGGCGAAGGAGCGCCAGCACTCTACCCGGAACGTATCGTCAGCCACGCGCAGCAGCACCACTTCCGCCTTGCCGAAAACCGTTCGCGAGCAGGCGCCGATCGGGAACTGTGCGATAGACAGATCCTGCGGGCAACCGGCGTTCAGAGCTGCCTCCGCGCCGGGGCCGGAAACGATGACAGCCGTGTTGCGGTGGGAAACGTCGGTCGCCGAAAACAGGCCGGGAACGGTGGCGAGCGCCGCCATCAGGTCGCTTTCGCCCTGATCGATCACCAGCCATTCGTCCGGACCAAGCCAGAGAGCGGAGCGCAAACCCGATGTGACAGAGCTTTTCGGGCTGTTGGGCAATAACAGGCCGAGTGCATCCGAGAGGGCCGGCAGTGCGCTTTCCCTTGCGCGCAGCGACAGCCGCGACGCCGAGGCGGCGGGCTTCAGCGAGACGAAGGGCGAACCACCGTGGAAATCCTCGAGTACGGATTTGCGTTTTGCGTGAAGTGTGTCAGCCATTGAGACGGGCTCCTTCCTTGTCGAGGAAGACCATGTCGGTCACTTCGACGGCAATTGTTTTATCGGCAAGCGGGATGTAGAGCGTTTCGCCCATGCGCGCCCTGCCATCCGCCACCAGCGCAAAGGCGATGGAGTGGCCGAGATTTTCCGACCAGTAGGCGGAAGTGACATGGCCGAGCATGGTCATGGGTTTCGGCTGGTTTGGATCAGCAACGATCTGGCCACCCTCTTCGGGAACAGTCAGCCGGTCCTTCGTCTTGAGGCCCACAAGCTGCTTTCGACCGGAGCGCATGAGATCCGGGCGTTTCAGACCGCGAATACCGACGAAATCCGTCTTCTTCTTGGAAACGGCCCAGGCAAGCCCCGCATCGTCAGGTGTCACGGTGCCGTCGGTATCCTGTCCGACGATGATGTAACCCTTTTCGGCACGCAGGATGTGCATGGTCTCGGTGCCATAAAGGCATCCGCCCACCGCTTCGGCCCGTTCACGGATCGCGGTCCAGACGGCAGCGCCGTAATCGGCCGGAACGTTGATTTCGAAACCAAGCTCACCCGTGAATGATACACGGAAGAGACGCGTGGGCACACCGCAGAAGGTGCCTTCCGCGACCGCCATATGCGGGAAGGCTTCGGGCGAAATATCGATACCCTCGACGAAAGGCGCGATCACCTCGCGCGCTTTCGGTCCCTGCACCGCAATCACCGCCCATTGTTCGGTCGCCGATGTCAGCCAGACATTCAGCTCGGGGAATTCGGTCTGGAGATAATCCTCCATGTGCTGGAGAACGCGCGGTGCGCCGCCCGTCGTCGTCGTCACGTGGAAACGGTCCTCGGAAAGACGACCGACAACACCGTCATCGTAAACGAAACCGTCCTCGCGCGTCATGATGCCATAGCGGCAACGGCCGGGTTTCAGTGTGTCCCAGGCATTTGTGTAGATGAGGTTCAGGAACTTAGCCGCATCGGGGCCGACCACCTCGATCTTGCCGAGCGTGGAGGCATCGAACACGCCGACGCTTGTCCGCACCGTCTTGCATTCGCGGTTGAGCGCCTCGTGCATATCCTCTCCGCCGCGCGGGAAGAACCATGCGCGCTTCCAGTTGCCGACATCCTCGAAAAGGGCGCCTGCCGCAGCCTCTTCGTCATGCATCGGCGTCTTGCGGGTCGGGTCGAACAGCGCACCGCGCGAATGGTTGATGAGCGTGCCGAAGGTGACCGGCGTGTAGGGTTGGCGGAAAGTGGTGAGACCGACCTTCGGCAGATCCCGCCCAAGCGCTTCCGAGGCAATGGCAAGGCCATGCATGTTGGACATCTTGCCCTGATCGGACGCCATGCCATTGGTGGTGAAGCGCTTGATATGCTCGACCGAATGCATGCCTTCACGCACGGCCAGGCGAATATCCTTGGCGCAGACATCGTGCTGGAAATCGATGAAGGCCTTGACGCCGGTGCCTTCGCCTGCCCCTTCCGCAGCGCCGATCATGCCGCCGGTCCAGGCGCGCGCATTCTCGCCGGAGAATTCCGCTGCACCGCCGCCTGCGGCAGCAGCCTCGGCGATCAATGCGGCGAGATCGTCCGTGCCGTTGCAGGCGCCGACTGACACACAATTCTGCACATGGATGTCAGGCAGGAACCGCTGGTTTGCCGCGTCAAACTTCAGCTTGCCGCGCGATTGCGAGAAGAGATGCACCGAAGGCGTCCAGCCCGCCGAAACGACGAGCGCGTCGATGGCAATCTTGCGCTTGTTAGAGCCGCCATTGCGGCCAACGCTCATGGAAGAAACGCGCAGCCGCCCTGACGTATCGTAAACACTGTGACCCGCCAGTACCTCGATGCCCAGCGCCCGCGCCTCGTCCAGCAGCCGCCGATCGGGGTTCTCGCGGCAATCCACGATAGCGGCGATCTTCACACCCGCTTTCTTGAGATCGAATGCCGTCTCATAGGCAGAATCATGGGCAGTGTAGACACCGACATTATTGCCGACGGTCACGCCGTAATGGTTGAGATAGATGCGCGCAGCAGAAGCCAGCATGATGCCGGGACGATCATTATTGGCAAAGACCATGTGCCGCTCGATCGCGCCTGCCGCCAGAACGACTTTCTTGGCGCGGACCTGCCACAGTCTTTCACGTGGCTGGTGTTTGGCCGGCGTGGCGAGGTGATCGGTCACACGCTCGGCCAGCGCCACGAAATTGTGGTTGTAATAACCGAACGCTGTCGTGCGGGTCAGAACACGCACATTGGGCAGCGATTTCAGTTCGGTGAAAACTTTTTGCGCCCAGTCATATCCGGACAGGCCGTCGATGACCGCACCGGTATCAAAACGCAGCGCGCCGCCAACTTCGGCATTCTCATCAACCAGAATGACGCTGGCGCCAGTTTTTGCAGCGGCGAGCGCCGCTGTCAGCCCGGCCACACCGCCGCCGGCCACCAGCACGTCGCAATGGGCATAGCGGCCGGAATAATGATCCGCATCCGGCTCGGTCGGCGCCTTGCCGAGACCGGCTGCGCGACGGATGATCGGTTCATAAATCTTGTGCCACGCGGCCTTCGGCCACATGAAGGTCTTATAGTAGAAACCAGCCGCAAACATCGGCGACAGGAAATCGTTGATCGCACTGATATCGAAGGACAGCGACGGAAAGCGGTTCTGCGAGGCGATGATGGCGCCGTCGAATACATCCTGCACCGTGGCGCGCACATTCGGCTGTTTGCGCAGGCTGTCACGCGATACGTCGATCAGCGCATTCGGCTCCTCCGGGCCGGCGGAAAGGAAACCACGCGGGCGGTGATATTTGAACGAACGGCCAATCAGATGCACGCCATTCGCCAGAAGTGCGGATGCAACCGTGTCGCCTTCCAGCGCCTGATAGATCTTGCCGTCGAAGGTGAAGCGTGCCGTTCTGGCAGGTGTCAGGCGACCGGCGCCCTTGATACGATAATCGCCGCTCATTGCGCAGCTCCCTTTTGGGCGGAAAGAACCGCGTCGGCATCCGGTTTCGGCTCGCCTGCCTTGTAGGTCATCAGGAATTTATCGCTGACGGAATCGCGGGCGGCGTTGAAAAAGCGGCCGCAACCGTGAATGTGGCGCCAGCGCTCGAAAACGAGACCTTTGTCATTGTCGCGAATGAAGAAATATTCGGCAAAGGCCTCGTCCGAAATATCGGCAATGTTTTCCGGCCGGGCGATATGGGCTTCGCCCGCCCAGCGAAATTCGAGTTCGGAACGGTCTTCCCGGCAATAAGGGCAATGGATCAGAAGCATCGTGGCTCCACCTTCAAAGAGAACTTTCCGGAAGCATGCTTCCGGCGGGTTGGTCACACAGCCGCTTTCCCATCGCAACGAAGGGGGAAAGCCGCTTCAAGAGCTGCTCGAAATTATCGAATGGTTTCAGCGCCGAGGCCCGACCCATATTGATGATGGCAACCGCCATCATGTCGGTGTCGATCGCGAAGGGCTGGTCCTGCGCACCATTTTCCTTCTCGCCGACGAAATAGACCAGCTTGTCCGCGAGACTCGGGGCGCAGAGCAAAAGGCCTTTTTCCGCCACGAAAGGCCAGTCGCGTTCACCCTGCATTCTCTGGATTTTCTGGCTACGAAAATCCCCCATCTCGGGGATGAGATTGCCCGCCGGCACGACCGCCGCCGCAACACCCATGTTTGCCGAAAGCATAACCGCCGCCAGCATCAGTGCGCCACGGCGGCGGCAGCGGCCTCGTCGATGAGGCGTCCGGTGCGGAAACGATCGAGCGTCAGCCCCGCCGCCAGACGGTGCGGTTCGCCGCGCGCGATGAGATGCGCAAACAGATTGGCCGAGCCCGGTGTCGCCTTGAAACCGCCCGTGCCCCAACCGCAATTGACAAAGAGATTTGGCACCGGCGTCACACTCTGAATGGCGGAGCGATCGGGTGTATTGTCGGTAATGCCGCCCCATTGGCGCATCATCTTGACGCGGCGGAAAATCGGGAACAGCTCGCAGATGGCGTCAAGCGTATGCGTGATGATCTGCAGGCCGCCAGTCTGGGAGTAGGAATTATACTGGTCGGTGCCAGCACCGATGACCAGCTCGCCCTTGTCCGACTGGGAGATATAGGCATGTACCGTATTGGACATGACGACACAGGGGAAGATCGGCTTCAGCGGCTCTGATACCAGCGCCTGCAACGGGTTGGAATGCAGAGGCACACGCACATCCGCCATTTTCATCAGAACGGAGGAGTGGCCGGCGGCGGAAACGCCGATTTTCTTTGCGCCAATGAAACCGCGATTGGTCTCGACGCCCGTGACCGCGCCATCAGGTCCGCGCCTGATGGCCGTGACTTCGCAATTCTGGATGATGTGCACGCCGCGATCGGAAGCCGCACGCGCATATCCCCAGGCCACCGCATCGTGACGCGCCGTGCCGCCGCGCCGCTGGAGGGCAGCACCGTTGATCGGATAACGCGCATTGCCGGAAATCTCGAGCGGCGGGCAATAGGCCTTGGCCTGTTCCGGCGTCAGCCATTCATTGTCTATTCCATAGAGACGGTTGGCATTGATATGGCGCTTGAAGGACTGCTGGTCGTGAATATTGTGCGACAGCATCATAACGCCGCGCGCCGAATACATGACGTTGTAATTGAGATCCTGGCTCAGGCCTTCCCATAATTTCAGGGAATGCTCGTAGATATCCATGCTCTCTTCATAGAGATAATTGGAGCGGATGATGGTGGTGTTGCGGCCGGTATTGCCGCCGCCTAGCCAGCCCTTTTCCAACACCGCTATATTGGTAATGCCGTGTTCCTTGGCAAGATAATAGGCGGCCCCAAGACCGTGGCCGCCGCCACCGATGATGATGACGTCATATTCCTTGCGCGGCTCGGGCGACGCCCATTGCGCATCCCACCCCTTATGACTCCGCAACGCCTCGCGCGCCACGGCAAAAACGGAATATTTGCGCATTCGCAGTCTGCTCCTCAAGAACCGGCCAGAAGCCGAAAGCATAGCTCCGGCACATATTATACACATGGCAAATCGGCATCGGAGGCAATATCCATTTTGCGACGCCGCAATGCTTTTGTTTCGACATTGCAGGCAGAATGCCGGGATAGCTGGATTTTGGCTGTTGAATATGCGGTACCGTATGGACTTGCTGCAAATGTTCTGATATTGCACGTCACCAATCGCTAGGCTCGACGGCCGAACGAACGATTTTATTTGCGTGCGAATGCCTTTATTCTCACAGCAAGACAACCAAACAAAAGGAACGGGTTTCACGTGCAGGTACTAGTCCGCGACAATAACGTTGATCAGGCGCTTCGCGCTCTCAAGAAAAAGATGCAGCGCGAAGGCATTTTCCGTGAAATGAAAATGCGCGATTATTACGAAAAGCCTTCCCAGAAGCGCGCCCGCGAAAAGGCTGAAGCTGTTCGTCGCGTTCGCAAGCTGGCACGCAAGCGCGCACAGCGCGAAGGTCTGGTTGCAGCTCCGCGCGCAGGCCGTTAATAGGCCGTCTTTTGGACGTTTTTGAATGCTTGTTGGGCGGGGGCGATCAATTCGCCGCCGCTCTTTGTGTTTGTGGCCGGAGAATGATCTTGAGACCGGCCTGCGAGGGAACCCCCACCGAATGACCGCTGTTGATGCCTGTGTTGTGAAAAACTCCGATGCCTCCACGCGCCGGGTGCTCCTGAAAAACAACAAGAGATTCCGTGTTTCCCTTGTCGTCTGTACCGTCCTTGCCGGTCTTTCCGGCTGCGCTACGTCCAACCAGACTGACGATGTCTTCAGGATCGACCGTGCCCAGGGCTCGCAGGAAAACATTGCCTCGCTCACCTCGGTCATCAACGCCAATCCGCAGGATCCGGAAGGCTATAACGTCCGTGGCTCCGCTTACGGCCGCGCCGGCGATTCGCGCCGCGCCATCGAGGATTTCAACAAGGCGCTGCAACTGAACCCGCGCTTTTATCAGGCCTATGCCAACCGCGCGCTCGTGTATCGCAATTCCGGCCAGCAGCAGCAGGCCTTGCAGGATTACAACGCCGCTTTGCAGATCAATGCGAGCTATGACGTAGCCCTGATCGGCCGTGGCAATCTTTACCGCCAGTCCGGCCGCGTCAACGAAGCTTTCAACGACTTCTCCCGCGCCATCGAACTCGAAACCACCGATGGCCGCGCGTGGCACAATCGTGGCCTGATCTACCAGCTGCGTAACCAGCATGCCCAGGCCATCGAGGACTTCTCCAAGGCCATCTCGCTGTCCTCAACCTCGCCGGAACCCTATAACGGCCGTGGTCTTTCCTATGTCGCGCTGAATGACGACGAAAACGCTTTCGCCGATTTCAACCACGCCATTTCGCTTGATGGCAACGTCGCAGAATCATGGGCCAACCAGGCACTGGTCTATGAGCGCCGCGGCGAGATGGCGAAAGCCGCAAAGTCCTATTCGCATGCGGCACGGCTTGATCCGAAATATAAGCCCGCGCTCGACGGCATTGCCCGCACGCGCGGTGCCGGCGCATCCTGATCAAAAACAGATACGAACAGAAAAGCCGGCGGTGCGACACCTGCCGGCTTTTTTATGCGAAACTTTTAAAGCCTCAATGGCTGTCGCGGCGCGCCTCGGGCGTGGCATCCCCCGCCCACAACTCCGCCTGCACCGCATTTTGAAACTCCATGACCTCGCGCCGCATGGCGGCGTCCTCATAGCCGAGGCCCGTCAGATAGGCGGCCAGTTCACGGCATTCCCTGCGCCAGAAATCATTCGCCTCCACACCATGCAGCCGGTCGAGCATGGTTGCGCACCGTTTTACGTTGGCAATACGGTTCTTTGCCGGAAAGGCGATTACTTCCGAATTCGTCGTCACGCGGGCACCTTGCTCTTCGAGGAATCAATACCGACTTTTTAAAGGCTGGATGGTTAACGAAGTCTGCTATGCAGGAGAGAAGGCCGCTAACGCCTTGCAGGGACGGGTTCTGCAGCCTGTCAGACGCAAGAATCTGCGCTGGCGGAGGACACCGATTCGGGCAAATCGCCGATTACCAAGGAATTTACCAATCAAGATTACCGAAATTTCATGCCGTGGGAGATAGAAGAAGTATATGTGTGTTGAAACAACACCGGTCTCATCGTATATTCTTGCAAAGAAAAAAAATGCCGCAGCGCAGCCAAAAACGGAGAAATCGTTCTCGGGAGGAGAGCACCATGTATGCACCTCGTGTATTTTTCAGCATGATTGGTGCATTGCTTGCCTTTGCGGTCGCTACATATTTCATCCACGGGTCGTTCTATACGGCATTCATCCAGACCCTCATCTGCGCCGTCATTCTGCAAACCGGTTATTTTATTGCACTTCTGGTTCTGGTCGCCCGGGAGAAACGCCGGATGCGCGAAACCTTCGCGCTTGATCGCAGCGCCGAGATCATGACGCCGGACACGGTAAGCAGCGCCCCGCCACATGGCGCGAAACTGACCGATATGTGACCTCTCACGCACATTCTTTTATTGCGCCGCAAAAAAATCACTTGCATCCACACCCCTGACACTTTCTGCTGAGCAAATCCTGACGGTTCGTCACAGCAGAAGGACAACACATGGTGAGCGGTTCACAGCCCATTTGCGTCATCATCGCTGCGAAAAATGCATCTGATACGATAGATATCGCCATCCGCTCCGCCCTTGTGGAGCCGGAGGTCGCCGAAGTCATGGTGATCGACGATGGCTCCACCGATACGACCAGCGATGTCGCGCATGCGGCGGATGACGGCACCGGCCGTTTGCGGGTCGTGCGATTCGATGTCAATCGTGGCCCTTCGGCCGCCCGCAACCATGCGATCTCGATTTCATCCGCGCCGCTCATCAGCATTCTCGATGCGGACGACTTTTTTTTCAGAGGCCGTTTTGCCGCCATGCTGGAAAATGACGACTGGGATCTGGTGGCCGACAATATCGCCTTCATCCAGCAATCGGTTCCGGGCGCGTCGTCCATGCAGCCGGCCCGCTTCGAACCACAGGCCCGGTTTCTGTCGCTGACGGAGTTCGTGGAAGGCAATATTTCCAGACCCGGCGTGGAACGCGGGGAAACCGGCTTTCTGAAACCGGTGATCCGCCGCGCCTTTCTGGACAAACATGCGTTGCGGTACGACGAGCGCCTGCGTCTCGGCGAAGACTACGAACTTTATACCCGCGCGCTTGCCGCCGCTGCCCGTTACAAGGTCATCCGTCATTGCGGTTACGGGGCGATTGTCCGCGGCAATTCGTTGAGCGGCCGTCACAGCACGGAAGATCTTCGCCGTTTATACGAAGCGGACAAGGATATTCTCACCAGCTGCAAGCTGTCGGCCAGCGAGACGGCGATCCTGCTCGAGCACGAAAAGCACATCCGCGCGAAATTCGAGCTTCGCCATTTTCTCGATGCGAAAAAGCAGAAAGGGATGGGCGGCGCGTTGAGCCACGCTCTTGCGCGCCTGCCTGCCCTGCCGGCCATCACGCGCGGCATCTGGACCGACAAGACCGCCCGTTTTCGCAAACCGGCGCCGGTTCGGGATATTCGTTATCTGCTGGACGGCACGCCGGTTTCCTGAGGGAAAACCTCCAGCCGCGACGATGATGGCAAGTTCGATATTCTCTCATTCGTCGTGCCGGACTAGATCCGGCATCCAGTCATGGCGCGTCTGCGCCATGAAGAGAGTCTTTTGCGATCAAGGACTTGAGCGCGCTGGACCCCGGATCTAGTCCGGGGTGACTGTGTGCGGAATTGCTGAGGCAACCCGCCTTCAGAGATAATCGCGTTTGACCGTTTCCAGAACAGCGGAAAAACGCTCCTTGCGTTCCTCCAGCCTGCCATCCGGGCTGAGACGCGGTTCGGCACGGCTTGCCTGCCAGAGCGCCAGCGTGGAAGGTGCTGCCAGCACTTGCTTGGCCAGTTTGCGCAGCGACAGGGATTGGCTTGCCTGCGGCCGCACCAGCACATCGCCCTCATGCGCCGGACCGGATCCAGCCTCGGCAATGACGGGGGCTGGCGGCGGCGGGAAGCTCATACCCCAGAAACGCGACCCCTTTTTCGCCGCCTCGGCGCGGGTGGAGACTGGCACGTAACGCGGCTGATACTCCACACCGACCGTGCCTGCCCAATCGCTCCACTTGAAACTGTTGATCGAGGGAGATGTGCTCACCGCCACCCATGGCACGCGGAACGCATCGGCAAGAATGGCGCCATGCATGGATTCGGCCACGATAAATTCAGATTGGGCGATGGCGCGGATGACCGACATCGCCTCGCCGCGCGGGTCGAGATAGGTCAGTCCCGCCGGTTCGCAAACCGTTTCCCACATGCCGAATTCCGCCGATTCCCAATGGGGAACGAAGGTTTTCTTGTAGAGTTTCGGCAGGCCTTTGAACTCTGGCATCTCGGTCACCATCACGGCGGGATCGACAATGCCCTTTTCGGGAGAAAGTCCCAATTTGGCTGCGGTTTTTTCGCCGCGCACGCAGCGAATGTCCCAAAATCCGGTGCTTGTATCCGGCACCGCGCCGTAGCCATAACCGCTGCCGATCACAAGCTTGCGCTGCTTTGCGGGCAACAATGTATCATTGAGAACCGTGCCGACACCGACGAGCATCACATCGTCATGCACGTCCCGCAGCCCGGGCAGCAGAAAGTCCCACAGCCACAGATTGAGATCGTCGCCAAAATTTCCGTGATGCGATTCCCAGTGGTAAGGTTTCATGAAGTCACTCCTGGGTGAAAAACATATAAATTCTTGCAGGCAAGAATTCGATCATCTTGTCCGCACTATTTTGCCTGCGCCGAGCTCGAAAGCCGCTCGCAGGAGTGCCGGATCGCGCATCGCCCACTTCAGCAGCAGTCCGAATTCGGGCACCTTGCGCCGTTTCAGATTGCCCGCCTGGCTCCAGAGCGCCTGTTTGCGCGCCGTATTTTTATAGGAAGCGATCGAGGCCACATCGTCCGGCCGCCGCGAAAATCGCCCCTCCAGCGTATCGAGCGCAACCCAGGTATTGAACTGCTGGCGCAGGAATTCCGGCGAGGTATTGTCGATGCTGTGGAAGATATTGACGCCCATTCCGCGCATGGCACCGGCATCGTCACACAGAAGCGTGCGCTTGGATGCGAGGATGGAATCGCAGAAAAACAGCACATCTTCCGCCGCAAGCCGGAGCGCCGGATCGAAGCGTATCTTTTCAAAAAGCGGGCGGCCGATCACCATGCAGGAGAGATGCAGGAAGCTCCAGTTGCGCAGCATCACGCTTGCCAGATCCGGCAGCTCGATCACCAGAGGCCGCTCGGAAAGCCTTGCGGCGCCCTCGTTCTTTTCCAGCTCGGAAATGGCGAAATGATAATAAAATTCGTCACTTGTCTGCATGGATGCCCAATAGCACTCGCCGCCAAATGTCTTCAGCGCGAAGGCCGCATTCTGGAGATGATCGGGCGTCCAGATGTCGTCCGAGTCAAGAAATGCGACGTAATCGCTGCCAGCAGGAACGTGGTCGAGACCGGTATTACGCGCACCACCCGGCCCGCCATTGGCCTGCTTAATGACGAGAATCCGCTCTTTCTGCGCTTGCGAAAGTTCTGCAAGCTCATTGTCTATCGGGTATGGCGATTCGTCATCGACGATGACAAGATCGAAATCCTGGTAAGTCTGCGCAAAAACCGATGCGAGCGCACGTCCAAGAATCCCGTGCTGCTTTTGGTAATAGGGAATGACGACAGTAAATCTTGCCATTGTTTCGCCCCTTGCGTTGATCAAGAAGTGTCGGGCCCGATCCTAAAAGCGGCCCCGATGGTATCGGCAACTCCCCACCGGCGTTCCTCCCCGCCGGCCTCCAGAAACAGGATGCTTGTATGCCCCCAGCTCCAAATGTAAAGACCATCACCACGAATGTCGGCTGGAGCGTCTTGTCTAAGACAGGGACATTCGGGCTTAAATTTGTCACCGTTCCCATTCTTGCACGACTGCTGACACCGGAAGAATTTGGTGTGGTTGCAGTCGGCTTAACGGTTGTACAATTCCTGACCATGATAGCCGGAGCGGGGCTGACCTCGGCGCTGATCGTCGAGAAAGAAGAGGATATGGATACAATCCATACCGTTTTCTGGGCAAATCTGGCGATTTCCTGCACCATGGCCGCTGCGCTCTACATTTTCGCGGAGTTCTTCGGTGAGCTTCTGGGTGCGGTGGAAAGTGCCTATCTGCTGCGTATCATGGCCTTTCTCATTCCGTTGCAACTTGCGGGTGATGTCGCCTATTCACTGCTTGCCCGGCGCATGAACTTCAGCCAGGACGCGCTGTGGAGCATGGCGTCTGAAAGCATCGCGGCGGTTGTGGCCGTGGCTATGGCGCTTCTCGGCTTCGGAGTCTGGGCGCTCATCATCCAGCTTTTCGCCGCCGCACTCATCAGGCTTGTCGGGCTATATGCCGTTTCCCGCTATTGCCCGCGTTTCGTCATGAAACCGCGCCGTCTGGTGCCGCTTCTCGGTTTCAGCTCCGGCCTGATGGGATCGGAAATCGCCAATTTCGTCACCTTCCAGTCGCCGATGGTGGTGATCGCCCGGCATCTCGGCCTTGCCGATGCGGGCGCCTATTCCGCCTCCAACCGTTTTGCCAGCATTCCCAATCAGGTCGTGCTGTCGGCCGTCATGGGCGTGCTGTTTCCCGCCTTCAGCCGTATGATGGACGATCCGCAGCGCCGGCGTGATGCCCTGATGTTCAGCACGCAGGTTCTGACCGTGCTGCTTGCGCCAATGATGTTCGGCCTCTGGGCGGTAGCCGAACCGGCCATGCTGGTGATTTTCGGGCAGAACTGGGCTTATGCCTGGCCGGTTCTCGGTCTCCTTGCCCTCTCGAAAGCCATTCTGACCCCATGCAGCACCTTTATCCCCTATCTCAAGGGTGCCGGCTATGGGCGTGTTCTGTTCTGGTCGGCCACGATCCGTGCCATCGTCACCACGGTTGCCGTCTGGGCTGCAGCCGTCTACGGCAGCCTGATCGACGCGATGATTTGGCTCTGCATCGTCAATGCGGTGACGCTGGTTGCCTACTCATGGGCGGTGTTCAAGGCAAGCGATACACCCTTTCTTAGCGGCCTCTATGTCAGCAGCAGACCGATGATTGCAGCGCTGGTCATGGCCGTTTCGGTGCGTTACCTGCTTCACATCCTTGCCGAACGCATCCCTAGCGCAACGCTTCAGGTCCTCGTTGGCGCCGCAGTCGGCGGTATCATCTATGCGGTGCTGATTTTGTTGACGGAACGCGCCCTGCTTGGAAAAATCCTCGGGATGGTCAAATCGCGGCGAATGCGTGAAAACGCAACCCAAGGTTAGCGGCTCGTCACTGAAAGCGCCTCATTTCGGCCGTTAACAGGTCTCACCCGTCACGGATATGTGTTCCGTGACGGCATGGCAAAACCATTTTTTTGCGATGCAATATCGCGTACAATGATAATAACGCTTCCTCTGGCGATTTTTAGCGACGACTTAAATCTAGAAAAAATTAAATATTTTCAGTTGCTTAATTTTTTTAAGTCGCACGGAATGCCGGAACGCCAGACAATCACCCGCAATATCTAAGCTTGTGTTTTTCCCGCGTCGCCACATTTTACCCTAAAGTCGAAACCAGACTTACGAGTGCGGGCTTAAGTTCGCTCTGGTTGCAACGCGGCGTGGGTGGACGCCGCCCAATAGGGGTGACTGATGTGACTGTCGATCAGAACCTATCCTCCCGTATCAATTTGATGCGTATATTGCTGATCTCTGGAATCGTGTTCGTCCATGTGCCGCACGATGCCGAAACCAGCCCTTTTCTTGGCCTTTACGGCTTCTTCGACTGGCTGCGTGTTTTTCTGGGCGACGCCCTGTTTCGCATCGGTGTGCCCTGTCTCAGCGCGATATCCGGCTATCTGCTGTTTCGTCGCGGCATGAGCGGGTTCGATTATCCGGCGACGATCCGTTCGAAGTCGAAAACGGTACTGCTGCCCTTCCTGCTGTGGAATGGCGCGTTGTTTGCCGCAATTTTGCTTATCCAGCTGTTTGACGTTGGTGTGGGTTATTTCCCGGACCTCTGGAACGCCAGCCCGCGTGAAATCATCAGCCATGGCACGGCGCTCGAAGAACTGCCGGTAAACGTGCCGCTTTATTTCCTGCGTGACCTGTTCGTCTGCATCCTGCTGTCGCCGGTGCTTGCATTTCTCATGCGCCGCTTTGCGCTGCCAACCCTCGCTATCCTGCTCTTCATAACCGCCATGCCTGATCTGACGATCTTCATCGTCCAGAAGAAATCGATCCTGTTCAGCTTCTCGCTGGGCATCGCACTTGCGCTGCACCGCGTCGATGTCAAGGCACTCGATCCCTACGCCTTCCCGATCATGGCGCTGACCTTTGTCGCTGCGGCCATGCTGGCAACAGGCCTCTATTTCACCGGCCCGGAGTTCACCTTCTGGCTGAACATGTCGCGCAATTTGCTCGCTGTTTTTGGCGCGCTCGGTTTCTGGGCGTCGTCGGCGCTTTTGATCCGGAGCAGGCTCGGCAAGCGGCTTTCCGAGACCGGAAGCCTCAGCTTCTGGATATTCTGCGCTCACTATCCGTTGCTCGTCATCATGTGGATGGTCTGGAACAAGGGCGGACCCGATTTCTACCCCGCCTTCTATGTCATCGCCACGCTGTCCGCCTTTGTCATTCTGGTGGTGAGCAATGCACAAACCCGCAAATACCTGCCGGCCGTCTATGCCGTGCTGACCGGAAGCCGGAACGGCAAACGCAAGACAACGTCCGAATTCGCTGCAAAACGGGCCTCCATGATCGGCCCGCCCACATCCGAAACACTTTATTCGCAACGACAGAGGTGAACCAATGACAACATTTGTCACCCGCGTTCAGACACGCATTCTTCTCGCCGCCGCCCTGCTGGCGACACCCTTCACGACACCGAGCCAGGCACAAGAAGGCAACGGTGCATCCTTCATCGAGAATTTCGATCAGATGGACCGGTCGTTCTGGTACGTCTCCGACGGCTGGAACAACGGTGCGCATCAGAACTGCACCTGGTCGAAGAAACTGGCCACGGTGGAAAACGGCCAGCTGACGCTTGGTTTTGAGGAAGCAAAGTCCGGCGACCGCAACTTCGCCTGCGGTGAAATCCAGACCAAGGGGCGTTATCGCTACGGCACCTATGAAGCACGGATGAAAGCCGCTACCGGCTCCGGGTTGAACTCCGCCTTTTTCACCTATATCGGCCCGACCGACAAAAAGCCCCATGATGAAATCGACTTCGAGGTTTTGGGCAAGAATACGGGCAAGGTGCAGCTGAACCAGTATATTTCCGCCAAGGGCGGCAATGAGAAACTGGTGCCGGTAGAAGGCGGAGCTGATGCTGGCTTCAACGATTACGCCTTCGTGTGGGAGCCTCAGCGCCTGCGTTACTACGTCAACGGCAAGCTCGTTCACGAAGTCACGGATGAGACCAAGATTCCGCAGAATGCCCAGAAGATTTTCTTCAGCCTGTGGGGAACCGACACGTTGAAGGACTGGATGGGTGCCTTTTCCTATTCCGGCGCAACACAGATGATTGTTGACCGCTTCGCCTTCACGGCGCTCGGCGACAAATGCCAGTTTCCCGAATCCATCGCCTGCGCCCTTAACTGATTGCCTTTTTAAACCTGAGCCTCGGCGTCCTTGACGCATGAAACCAACCGGAACCCATGCATGATCCATGTTCTTTATCTCGCGCATGATCTGTCGGACCCCGCCATTCGCCGGCGGGTGTTGACCTTGGTTGCGGGCGGCGCGCGGGTCACGCTGGCGGGCTTCCGGCGCGGACAGAACCGGCTTGCAGAGATCGAGGGCGTGGTGCCGGTCATTCTCGGAGAAACCGCCGATGGGCAGTTTCTTCAGCGCATGGCAGCCGTCGCCAAAGCCAGCCTCTCGCTCGGCAAAACATTACGCGGCACCCCCACGCCCGACGTCATTCTTGCCAGAAACCTGGAAATGCTGGCTCTCGCAAAACGGGCCATGTCGCTTTACGACCGCCAGCCGGCACTGGTTTACGAATGTCTCGACATTCACCGCCTGCTTCTCAATGAGGGCAAGCCGGGGCAGCTTCTCAATGCGGCCCAGCGCTATTTCGCCCGGGATGCCAAGCTGCTGATGACGAGTTCTCCAGCTTTCGTCGAGCATTATTTCAAACCCGTTTCCGGCCTGAACCTTCCCGTGCTGTTGCAGGAAAACAGGGTGCTGGCGCTTGATGCCGCTGTAGCAGCCACCCCACAACCGCGCCCGCCTGCCTCCGGCGAACCGTGGAAAATCGGCTGGTTTGGGGCGCTTCGATGCCGCAAATCGCTCGAAATCCTCGCCGATTTTGCAAAGCGCATGGATGGCAAGGTCGAGATCATCCTGCGCGGCCGGCCGGCCTATTCGGAATTTGCGGATTTCGATGGTTTCGTGGCTGCCGCGCCGCATGTGCATTTCCACGGGGCCTACAAGAACCCTGAAGATCTGGCCACCATCTATAATGAAGTGCAGTTCACCTGGGCGATCGACTTCTTCGAGGAAGGCCAGAATTCAAGCTGGCTGCTGCCCAATCGGCTCTATGAGGGATGCCTTTACGGCACCCTGCCGATTGCACTTGCAGGCACGGAAACGGCTCGTTTCATCGAAAAGCGCAATATCGGTTTTGTTCTGCAAAATGCCGGCGCAGATGATCTGGCCGCTCTTTTCAACACTATGACTCCACAAACGTATACGGACGCCTTCGACGCCCTCTCGGCACTCGATAAGAAACAATGGCTGACCGACCGCGACGATTGCCGTCAGCTGGTCCAGCAATTGTCCTCTCTTACAAAATCCGCTTCCGGCCATGCCCGTGAAGCTGCGTTTTCACCCGTGTAGTGCGTAGGGGGCAAATCATGGAAGGTCTTGGTCATTCCGGCATCAAAACTCTGATCGTCATTCCCTGCCTCAACGAGGCAAAGACGATCGAGGCCTTGCTGCGAAAATTCACCGGCGCGATGGACGGACGTATTTTCCGCATCGTTGTTGCCGATGGCGGCAGCACGGACGGCACGCGCGACATCGTTTCCGCCTTCGCCGTAACGGATGACCGCGTTACGCTCCTTCCCAATCCCAAGCGCATCCAGAGCGCCGGTATAAACCTGGCCGTATCCACTTTCGGCGAGGATTTCGACTACCTCATCCGCATCGACGCCCATGGCGATTATCCGGATGATTATTGCCAGCGGCTAATCGAGGACGCGGATCGCACCGGCGCGGATTCCGTCGTGGTCGCCATGGATACGGTCGGGCACGGCCTGTTCCAGAAAGCGACGGCGATTGCGCAGAATTCCAAACTCGGCAATGGCGGCTCCAAGCACCGCGAAGGCGCCAAGGGACACTGGATCGACCATGGCCACCACGCGCTGATGCGGATCGCCGCCTTCGACGCGGTCGGTGGTTACGATGAAAGCTTCAGCCACAACGAGGATGCCGAACTGGATTTCCGGCTGCGCAAATCCGGTTTCCGTATATGGATGACCGACAAGACCCGCATGACCTATTATCCGCGCGCCAGCGTCATGCCTCTGTTCAAGCAATATCTCGCCTATGGCCGTGGCCGGGCAAAGAACCTGCTGAAACATCGCTCGATCCCGAAGATCCGCCAGATGATTCCGCTGGCTGTCCTGCCGGTCTTCGTGCTTGCCCTGCTGTCGCTTGTGCATTGGGCAGCACTTATTCCGCTCGGCCTCTGGATCGCCGCATGTGTGGGTTATGGCTTGTGGATGGCAATAGGTCAGAAAAACCCATACGGCCCGCTCGCCGCCTTTTCCGCAATGGTGATGCATCTGGCGTGGTCCACCGGCTTCTGGCTGGAACTCCTGAAATTCCGGGGAAAAAAGGCTGTCTCATGACCGACCTCATCGTCACCGAACCACACAATTCAAAGACCGTCGATATCGGCATCTGTACCTACAGACGTCCGGCGCTGGTCGCCACACTTCTGTCACTCTTCGAACTGGAAGTGCCCGAAGGCGTGACAGTTCGCCTGATCGTTGCCGACAATGATGAGGAACCGAGTGCCAAGGCAAGTGTGGATCGGCTGCGTGAAACTTCGCCTTTCGAGATCGCCTATGTCCATTGCCCGAAATCGAATATCTCGATTGCCCGCAACGCCTGCCTCTCTGAATGCCGGGCAGACTATCTGGCCTTTATCGACGATGATGAGACCGCCCCGCCGCACTGGCTGGCCGCACTTCTGGAAAAGGCAGGCGAAACCGGCGCGGATGTCGTTCTTGGCCCAGTGACGGCGGTTTACCGTGAGAATGCGCCGGGCTGGATGAAACGTGGCGATTTTCACTCGACCGTGCCCGTCTGGGTGAATGGCGAGATCATCACCGGCTACACCTGCAACACGCTTCTCAAGATGGACGCCCCATCGGTAAAGGACCGGCGTTTTGCGCTGGCGCTCGGCCAGAGCGGCGGTGAGGACACGCATTTCTTCTCGCATCTCCATGCTTCGGGCGGTCGCATCGTCTTTGCGCAAAAGGCCGTGCTCTCCGAGCCGGTGCCGGAAAACCGCGCCCGTTTCATGTGGCTTGCCAAACGTCGCTTCCGCTCCGGCCAGACCCATGGCCGTGTGCTTGCCGAAAAGAAACCCGGCGCAAGACGCGTGATGCAGGTGCTGAAGGCAGGATCGAAAGTTCTCTATTGCGCCGTCTTTGCCGCCCTGAACGGTTTCAACGCCGTGCGCCGCAACCGCTATGCCCTGCGCGGCGCCTTGCATCTCGGCTCGGTAAGCGGCGCCTTCGGAGTGCGCGAAATCCGCCAATACGGCGCGGTGGAGGCAACCTGATGGAGAACCTTAACCCTCAGCCCGATATCAGCTTCGTCATTGCCGCCTATAATGCCGCCGAGACGATCGAAGCCGCCATTCAAAGTGCGCTTGACCAGCAGGGCGTGACGCTGGAGGTGATCGTCGTGGATGACCGCTCCGCCGACGAGACGATCTCGCTCGTCGAGGCCATTGCGGCCAACGATCCGCGTGTCCGGCTGCTTGCCCTTGAACAGAACCTCGGACCGGGAGGCGCGCGCAATGCCGGTATCGACGCAGCAACCGGACGCTTTATCGCCGTTCTCGATTCGGACGACGTCATCCGCCCCGACCGTTCCGCCTGCATGATGTGCCGGGCAGATGCGGCGAATGCAGTGATCGCTGTAGACAATCTCGATGTCGCTTATACGGACGGCAGGCCGATGGAAACGATGTTCTCGGAAGAGTTTCTGGAGGAAAGACCCGTCCTTACCCTTGAGGACTTCATTTCCTCCAACATCCTTTTCCGCTCCACCTTCAACTTCGGCTACATGAAGCCGATGTTCCGGCGCGATTTCCTAAATAGCGAGGGATTGCGTTTTCGCGAGGACATCCGCATCGGCGAGGATTACATCCTGCTTGCCTCGGCGCTTGCCGCCGGCGGCCTCTGCGTCATCGAGCCGAAACCGGGCTACATCTATAATATTCGCGAAGGTTCGATCTCGCGCGTCCTTGAAATCCACCACGTCGAAGGAATGATGCGGGCGGACCAGGAGTTTCTGAGCCACTACGCGCTGTTGCCCGCCGCCATGGATGCGCAGCAGGCCAGAAGCCGTAGCCTGCAACTGGCCCGTAACTTCCTGACATTGGTGGAAGACATCAAGCGCCGCTCGATTATCGGCGCGCTGAAGACAACGATCAGAGATCCCGCCGTGCTGGGCCATTTGAGAATGCCCATTGCCGTGCGGCTGAAGAGGTTGCGGAACGCGATGTTTGCGCCCGCAGCAAATACTGGGGTGAAAAGGCAGATTTCGTAAAATTTGTGAGCGGACAAATCTGTGCGCGAAAAATCTGCAAGCGGACTGGGGACAGATCAAACCTTGATGAAGGAGAACGCGATGGACCTGAACAAAACTGTCAGAAAAGCCGTCATTCCCGTAGCCGGCAACGGCACGCGGTTTTTGCCCGCCACCAAGGCGATGCCGAAGGAAATGCTCACGATCGTCGACCGGCCGGTCGTGCAATATGCCGTCGATGAGGCAATGCAGGCCGGCATCGAGCACATTATTTTCGTAACCAGCCGCAACAAGACCGCCATCGAAGACTATTTCGACAGCGCGCCCGAGCTTATCAACACGCTCACCCGCTCCGGCAAGACGGTGCAGGTGCTGCAGCTTGAAAAGATGCTGCCAGTCGCAGGCACAGTCAGCTACACGCGCCAGCAGGTGCCGCTCGGCCTCGGCCACGCGGTTTGGTGCGCGCGCGAACTGGTGGGCAAGGAGCCTTTTGCGCTGCTTTTGCCTGATATGGTTTCCTATGGCGCACGCGGCTGCATTGCCGGGTTGATGGAACTCTACGACGAAGTCGGCGGCAATATCCTCGGTGTTGAGGAATGCCTGCCGGAAGAAGTGTCATCCTACGGCGTCGTTGGTGTCGGCCAGAAGGTCAATCACGGCTTTGCGGTGACCGAAATGGTCGAGAAGCCGGAACCATCCAGGGCGCCTTCGAATTATTATCTAAACGGCCGTTATATTCTGCAGCCGGAAATCTTCGACATTCTCGCCAAACAGGAGCGTGGCGCGGGCAACGAAATCCAGCTGACTGACGGCATGAAGCGGCTCGCTGAGAAGCAGGCCTTCCATGCGCAGAAGTATAGCGGTCGCACATTCGACTGCGGCAGCAAGCAGGGCTTCATCGCCGCCAATGTCGCTTTCTCGCTGATGCGTGCCGACATGGAGGCGCAGGTTCTCGCTTCCGTCAAGGAACTCGTCGCAAACCATGAAAGCCGCGTTCAGGCGGCCTGACTTTAATCGTGCTGCCGGGGAGGCGGTCGGCACATCAATAACGGGGGGCGGGAAGCCGAGCGTTGCTCGGCTTCCCGCGTACCATTTTTAATTCACAAGGTAGGTCCATGCACCACAAGACCTTTAAATCCAGCATCGGTTTTCCGGATCCCGGCAAGGATGCCGACACATTTATTGACCTCGATCGCCTCTGGGCAGCCGTGGTGCGCCGCGCCAATGTCATTGCCGCCTCGGTCATCGCCGCTGTGGTTCTGGCCGGCCTTTATCTGGTGCTTGCAACCCCCGTTTACACCGCGATGACTCAGGTGCTTCTGGATGAAAGCCTTTCCCGTTACGCGGAAGAGGAATCGCCGATACCTGCCGCCCAGATCGTCGACAACCGTATCGCCAGTGCTGTGGAAATTCTGAAATCCAAGGAAATGGCGCTGACCGTGGTCGACAAGGCCAAGCTCGACGAGAACGACACCATCGTCAATCCGTCGCTGTCGCCGGTCGATCTCGTGAAATCTTCCGTGCGCGGTATCGTCGATCTCATCCTGCCCGGAGATCCGCCGGCCTCCGAAGCGGCAATCCGCGCCGGACGCCGCGAAAAGGCAGCCGCCGTGCTGCAACAATCGCTGATCGTAGAGCGTGTCGGCCGCAGTTCGGTCATCGCCATTTCCACCCGTTCGACGGATCGGCAGCTTGCCGCGCTCATCGCCAAGACCTATGCGCAGGCCTATCTGACCGAACAGCTGAACGCCAATTTCGACGCCAGCGAGCGCGCTTCCGTGTGGCTTCAGGAGCGCATGAGCGACCTGAACCAGCGTGCGCAGGCCGCCCAGCTTGCCGTCGAAAAATTCAAGACGGACAATAATATCGTTTCTTCGCGCGGCGAGCTCATGTCGGAAGGCCAGTTGGCCGATCTCAACGGCCAGCTGATTGCCGCGCAGGCGGATGTCGCGACGGCTGCTGCACGTTATGGCCAGTACAAATCCATCATCGACCGGGGACCGGATGCAGCCGTTGACAATGCAGTCGTTTCCGCGCGGGATGCCGATAACTCGGTCATTCAGGACCTTCGCAAGCGCTACATCACGATCTCTGACCGATTGCAGGGCGTCGTCCAGCAATTCGGCGCCGACCACCCTCAGGCGGTAGCGCTGGAGAGTGAGAAGAAAGAGATTGCAAGGCAGATCTTCCAGGAACTGCAGCAGGTTACGGGCAGCCTGAAGAACGAATACGACGTCTCCAATTCCCGTGTGCAATCGCTTCGCGACAATATCGACCGCGTGGCGGGCCGCAATTCGCAGGCCAATATCACCATGGTGCAATTGCGTGAGCTGGAGCAGCGGGCAACCGCTCTGCGCACACTTTACCAGTCCTACCTCGGCCGCTTCGAAGAAGCATCCCAGAAACAGTCGCTGCCGATCGCCAAGGCCCGCATCATCTCCGAAGCGGGTCTGCCGACAGCTCCGTCCAGCCCGAAAAAGACGATGACCATGGCGCTTTCCGTCATTCTCGGCCTTATGCTGGGCGGCGGCATCGCAGCGCTTCTTGAGTTCCGGGATCGCTTTTTCCACACCGGCAACGATGTGCGCGACAATCTGCGCATGCGTTTTCTGGGCTACCTGCCCTTTATCGGGGAACGGGGTGCAGAAACCGCAAAGTCGGGTACCCCTGCCGCCACCCCCGGCAGCGAGAGCACGACCATCGACGAAAACGGTCAGGTCTCGTTCCAGAAAATGCTACGCCTTGCCGTCGACAGCCCGCGCTCAAGCTTTGCCGAGACGCTGCGCAACGTGAAGCTGACGGCTGATGTCGTTATCCAGGAACGCCAGTGCCGGGTAATCGGCGTCATCTCGTGCCTGCCGAACGAGGGTAAATCGGTCGTGGCGCTCAATCTCGCCGGTCTGATCGCCTCCACCGGCAAGCGCACGCTTGTGGTGGATGCCGACATCCGCAACCCCGGCCTCAGCCGCATGCTGACAACGCGGCAATCCGCCGGTCTGGTGGAGGTCGTGCTTGACGAGATACCGTGGACGCAGGCAGTGAAGGTCGATACCCGCACGAAAATGGGCATCCTTCCGGTTTCCACAAGCAACCAGTTTGCCCATTCAAGCGAGCTTCTTGCCTCCTCCGGCATGCGCAAATTCATCGAATCGGCGCGTGAGGCCTGCGACTACATCATTGTCGACCTTGCACCCGTCGTTCCCGTCATCGACGCAAAAGCCTTCGCACCGCAGGTCGATGGTTTCGTCTTCGTGACGGAATGGGGCAAGACGCCGATCCAGATGGTGCAGAACCTGATGGCCAACGAACCACAGATTGCCAACAAGACGTTGGGTATCGTGCTCAACAAGACCGATATGACGGAATTGCAGCGTTATGCAGGCCCCGGTGGTTCTGAGCATTATCACGAGACATTCGCGGCCTATTACGGCGACGCCAAACCGCCGGTGAAGGAAAACGCCTGAATGGTGTAGCGGCCCGGTGCAAACCGGGCCGCTTTTTTTTTGCAGCTCAAATTTTGCCATCCAGCCTATGGC
Organism: Agrobacterium sp. 16-2014-1-2a; assembly: GCF_053522705.1. Taxonomy (NCBI): domain Bacteria; kingdom Pseudomonadati; phylum Pseudomonadota; class Alphaproteobacteria; order Hyphomicrobiales; family Rhizobiaceae; genus Agrobacterium; species Agrobacterium sp. 16-2014-1-2a. The sequence continues at coordinate 23,813 of NZ_JBNWBX010000012.1, read as the reverse complement.
GTTGCCCGCAAAATTACGCATTGATGGAGACCAACCAATCGCCAGCAAGCAGGACCAGTTTCATGCCATCACCCATCGCCCTTGTTTCGCGGATGAATGCGCAAGCGGAGGCCATATGGAAGCAAGCGCTTCGCGACGCCATGCCGGAAGAGGAAATCCTCTCCTTTTCCGAATTGAGCGGGGAGCAGAAACGCGCGGTGGACTTCGCCATCGTCGCCAATCCCGATCCAGTCGACATTGCCGCCTTGCCGGGTCTTTCGTGGATTCACAGCCTGTGGGCAGGTGTCGAACGGCTCGTGCTGGAACTGGGAGACAAGGCGCCGCCGATCGTCAGGCTGAAAGACCCGGAGCTTTCACGCGTGATGGCGGAAGCCGTGCTGGCATGGACCTATTACCTGCAACGCGACATGCCGGCCTATCGCGAAAACCAGCAAAAAGCCCTCTGGCAGGAACTCGATTATCGGCATCCGGGCGAGATGACCATCGGCCTCCTCGGCCTCGGCGCGCTTGGAACGGCTGCGGCGCAACGCCTGCTTCATGCAGGCTTCAACGTTTCCGGCTGGAGCCGCTCGGCCAAGGCAATCGAGGGAGTGGCAACGCTGACGGGCGATGACGGGCTGGAGGACTTGCTGGAAAAAAGCGACATTCTCGTCTGTCTGGTGCCGCTGACCGATGCGACGCGCGGCCTTCTGAATGCCGACCGTCTCGGCGCCATGAAAAAGGGAGCCGCACTCATCAATTTCGCCCGCGGAGCCGTCGTCGTCGCCGATGACCTGATCGCGGCGCTTGATTCCGGCCAGCTTTCGCATGCGGTTCTCGATGTCTTCGAACAGGAGCCGCTACCTCCCGCCTCCGCATTCTGGCAGCACCCGAAAGTGACCGTCCTGCCACATATTTCCGCGCCGACAAGCCGGGAAAGTTCCGCGAAAATAGTGGCAGGCAATGTCAAGACATGGCGTGAAACAGGCACGCTACCGGAAACGGTCGATATGACGCGCGGTTATTGAGACACGATGGCGGGCGGTTTATTCGCCCGCCATCGTGTTTGCCGTATGGGCCAGTTCGACAGCTGAGACGATCTGCTGTTCGTCATAGGGCTTGGTCAAAAGCACTGCCGTTTCCGGCGCCCCGTTCGGCAGTTGGTTGTCTCCCGTGGCAAACACAATGGCTAGTCCTGGTTTCCGGCGCAATGCCTCAACCGCCAGCTCGCCGCCCTTCATGTCCGGCAGGCCTATGTCGGTAACGAGAACATCGATCTCTTCCGTCTCGATCGCCTTTAGCGCCTGCACAGCATTTCCGGCCTCGACGACGGCAAAGCCGTTATCGGCCAGCATCTCGGTCGAATTCATCCGGATCAACTCGTCATCCTCAACAAGAAGCACGCAAACCGATCTGGTCTCGTCTCCGACGACCTCCGCGGGTTCGGGGGTTTTGGAATGACGCGGTGATGATACCGGCCTCGTCTTGGCGAGAGAAACCTGCTTGCGATTGGCGATGACATGGCGGATGCGCCGCGCCAGCGCTTCGCGCGTGTAAGGCTTGGAGAGCAGTTCCACCCCGGAATCCAGCTTGCCGCCATGCACGATGGAGTTTTCCGTATAACCGGATGTGAAGAGAACGGCGAGATTAGGCAACCTTTCCTGCGCCCGGCGCGCCATTTCCCGGCTTTTCAAAGGTCCCGGCATCACCACATCGGTGAAGATGACGTCAATCGGAATGCCGCTTTCGACCACCGTCAAACCAGCCTGCGCATCGCGGGCAGTGAGCACGCGGTAACCGAGATCGCTCAGTGTCTCGACGACGGTGCTGCGCACCTCCTCGTCATCCTCCACCACAAGGATCGTTTCCGTGCCACCCTCGACGGGGCCAGTCGGTATCACCACTTCCCTGTCCTCGTCGGCGGCGGAACGCGGTAGATACATCTTCACCGTCGTGCCCTGCCCCACCTCGCTATAGATGTTGACATGGCCACTGGACTGTTTTGCAAAACCGTAGACCATCGAAAGGCCGAGACCGGTGCCCTTGCCTTCCGGTTTCGTCGAAAAGAACGGCTCGAACACCTTTTCCAGAATGTCCGGCGACATGCCCGATCCGGTATCGGTAACAGCCAGCATGACATATTGCCCCGGCGAGACTTCCGAATGCTTGCGCGCGTAATCGCGATCGAGAACCGCATTGCCGACCTCGATTGTCAGCTTGCCGTGCCCTTCCATGGCATCACGCGCATTGATCGCCAGATTAAGGAGAGCGTTTTCCACCTGGTTGGGGTCGGCATAGGTATTCCACAGGCCGCCGGAGGTGATGACCTCAACCTCGATCGCCTCACCAAGCGAACGGCGCAGGAGATCGTCCATGCCGGTAACGAAGCGGGAGATGTTGATAACGCGCGGTTCCAGCGCCTGACGGCGGCCAAAGGCCAGAAGCTGGCTTGCAAGCTTGGCACCGCGATGAACGCCGGCCAGCGCATTTTCCAGCCGCCGTTCGGCACGCTCGTTGCCAATCACGTCCTTTGACAGCAATTGCAGATTGCCCGCGATTACCTGAAGAAGATTGTTGAAATCATGCGCGACGCCACCGGTCAACTGGCCGATGGATTCCATTTTCTGCGCCTGCTGCAACGCTCTTTCGGTCTGGCGGCGCTCGGCGATTTCCGTCTCGACCCGCGCTTCCAGCCCTTCATTCAATTGGCGAAGCTGCTCTTCCGCTCTTATGCGGTGGCGAATCTCGCGTTCCAGATTGCTGGCATGTTCTTTAAGCGTGTTCTCGGCCAGCCGCTGTTCGGTGATATCCGTGTGGACACCCACCCATTCCGCAATATCACCGGAATTGTCGAAAATCGGAACGCCACGGATCGCAAATGTGCGGTAGACGCCGTCATGGCGGCGAACGCGATGCTCCCAAATATAGGTCGCCCGCGCGGAAACGGCTTTTGTCCAGCTTTCCAGCGAATGGTCCCTGTCTTCGGGATGAACCGCTTCGACCCAGCCGAACCCCTGATACTCGTCGAAGCTCTGCCCGGTAAGTGCACCCCACGCAGGCTGCTCACCCAGCATCATGCCGTCGGCGGTATTGGTCCAAAGCACGCCGTGGACCGCATCAACAGCGGCGCGGAAACGGTTATTGCTAAGCACGATTTCGTGCTCGGAACGTTTCCGGTCCTCGATATCGATGATCAGCACATAAATGCCGTCAACCGAGCCATCGGCGATATAGCGGGGAACATAACGGATTTCGGCGGCTCGCTTGCTGCCATCCGGTCTGCTGATCACCGTATCCGAAACGATCTTTTCGCCGCCGAGCGCACGATCGAGATAGGCCCTGCGCGAACTGAAGAACGCGTCTCCAACAATTTCCGGAACGCTGCGGCCGATCACCTCCTCGGCGCTGCGGCCGAACCACTCCAGATAACCGTCATTGGCGAATTTATAGACATAGTCGCGATCGACATATCCCACCAGGATCGGCAGGGCATTGGTAAGCCGGCTCAGCTCCTTGCGGCTCTGCTCCAGCGCCTCCACGGCCTTCACCTTTTCGGTGTTTTCAAGCACCGTGCACAGGACGCCGTCCACCGCGCCGCCATCATTGTAGATCGGCGTATAGAACAGATCGAAGATCACCTCTTCCGGCTGACCGTGCCGCATCAGCGTCATCGGCTGGTCGCGATAAGCCATGACCTCGCCACGAAAGCCAGCCTCCAGAATGCGGCTGTTCCAGTCCCAGATCTCGGGCCAGATACCTGGCACCGTTCCGCCCAGCGCCCGCGGGTGATAATTGCCGGCAATTTCCGCATAGCCGTCATTGTAGATCATCACATGATCCGCACCCCACATCAGCACCTGCGGAATGGGAGAGTTGACGACGGAATTGGCCTTCTGCCTCAAATTCTGCGGCCAGTCGCTAATCGGACCGAGCGATGTCTTCGACCAGTCGAAGCCACGCACAAGCTCACCCGTTTCACCGCCGCCGATCGGCCATACCGGGGCAGCACGAAGATTGGTCATTCAATATCACCACAAAAAAGAGACGAAATTTTCCGTAGTACAGAACGGAATAAATGTCCAAGAAAACAGAAACTTCTGCTTGTTGTTCACGGCTTTTCAGAAGCGCGACCGGCAAGACTGGGGAATTCGCACGCCGCAAATTTCGCAGAAGCACCCCACAAGCGTGATGATTGATTGACGATTGCCATCCTCAATACGCCAAAAACTGCCGCAAACGGAACGGCAACAAAGTAATTATTAACGCTCAATGCGGGTGCTGGCGGTCGCGGTGCCGTCAGCGCCCGGGTCTTCGCACACCGCGACCAGAGGGAACAAAAATGAAAATACTTTTGGGTGCCACAATTCTTTCCGCCGGCTTCGCCCTTACAGGCGGTGCAGCCTTTGCTGCGGACTGTGGAAACGTCACGATCGCCAGCATGAACTGGCAATCCGCTGAAGTCGCCGCCAATCTCGACAAGATCATTCTGGAAAAGGGTTACGGTTGCAGCGCTGAAATCGTCACAGGCGACACCGTACCGACATTGACCTCCATGGCCGAAAAGGGCCAGCCTGATATCGCGCCGGAGGCCTGGGTCAGCCTGCAGCCGGAAATCGTCAAACAGGGACTTGAGGGCGGCAAGGTCGTGGCGGCCGCCAAGATCCTGTCGGACGGCGCTGTGCAGGGATGGTGGATCCCGAAATATGTCGCCGATGCAAACCCCGATCTCAAGACCATTCCTGATCTCTTCAAGCATCCCGAGCTCTTCCCCTCGCCTGAAGACAAGGCAAAGGGCGCCGTCTTCAACGGCCCGCAGGGCTGGGGCGGCACCGTCGTCACCGCCCAGCTTTTCAAGGCTTTTGGTGGTGAAAAGGCTGGCTTCACCCTGGTGGACACCGGTTCTGCCGCAGGTCTCGACGGCTCGGTCGCCAAGGCTTACGAAGCGAAACAGCCGTGGGTAGGCTATTACTGGGCTCCGACCTCGCTGCTCGGCAAATATGAGATGGTGAAGCTCGGCTTCGGCACGGAATATGACTCTGCCGAATGGAAGCGCTGCACCTCGGTTGCCGATTGCGCGGACCCGAAGCCCAATGCATGGCAGGTTGACGACGTGCAGACGCTGGTCAGCAAGACCTTTGCCGACCGCGCCGGCCCGGCCATGGACTATCTGAACAAACGCGCCTGGACCAACGACACCGTCAACAAGCTGATCGCCTGGATGACCGACAATCAGGCAACCGGCGAAGATGGTGCGAAACACTTCCTGAAGGAAAACGAGGCTCTGTGGACGGGCTGGGTTTCCCCCGACGTCGCGCAAAAGGTCAAGGCTGCCCTCTAAAAGGGCGGCACGACATATGTGGTCGACAGCTTGGCCCGCCAATGGCGGCGCCCGGCCGTTTTTAAGTTCCGGAGCGCGGCGGATATTGCCCGCCGGCCCCGGTTCGTCGTGGAGAACAGGATATGGATTGGCTTTTCAAATTTCCGACCATGAATGATGATGCCCTGCGTGCGCTGAAGAAAGTGATCGACGAGGGGTTTCGGGGTTTCACCAGAGCCTATGGCGGCACGATAGAGGGGCTGTTCACACCGCTCCAGAGCTTCCTCATCTGGGCGGAAAGGCTTTTGATCGGCACCCCCTGGCCGGTCGTTATTCTTATTGTCGGCGTACTCGCCTGGTTTGCCAGCCGCAGCGCCACCATTGTTGGACTATGTTGCGGTATTCTCTTTGCCATCGGCTGGTTCGGCATGTGGGAAGACACGATGAAGACGATCTCGATGATCTTCGTCTGCGCCGTGCTCTCGATCGTGATCGGTTTGCCGATTGGCATCGCCATGGCGCGGTCCAACCGCCTGCAGAGTATCGTGAACCCCGTTCTCGACGTCATGCAGACGATGCCGAGTTTCGTCTATCTCATTCCCGTCGTCATGCTGCTCGGCATCGGCCGGGTCCCGGGCGTCATCGCCGTGGTGATCTACGCCATTCCTCCGATGATCCGGCTTACCAATCTCGGCATCCGCATGGTTGACCGGGACGTGCTGGAAGCGGCAGACGCTTACGGTTCCTCGAAGCGCCAGAAGCTTTTCAAGGTGCAGCTACCGCTTGCACTCCCCACCATCATGGCAGGCATCAACCAGACAATCATGATGGCGCTCGCCATGGTCGTCATCGCCTCCATGATAGGTGTTCAGGGCCTTGGCCAGCCAGTTCTGAAGGCCATCGCCAACCAGTATTTCACGCTCGGTGTGTTCAACGGCCTGGCAATCGTCGGCATCGCCATCATCTTCGACCGCATCAGCCAGGCCTACGGCCTTCGCCTGCAAAAACACCGGGAAGTGGCGCATGGCTAGTCAATCGATCGAAATCCGCAGCCTTTACAAGATTTTCGGCTCCAAGGCGGAGAACTACATCGACGCCGTGAAGGGCGGCATGTCCAAGGCGGAACTGAACGCCAAGCACGGCCATGTGCTCGGCCTCAGCGACATCAACATCACCATGCCGGGCGGGCAGATCACCGTGATCATGGGCCTTTCCGGCTCGGGAAAATCGACGCTGATCCGCCACGTCAACCGCCTGATCGACCCCACAGCGGGAGAAATCCTTTATGGCGGAACGGATGTCTGTCGCCTCAACGAAGCGGAACTTCTGGAATTCCGCCGCCACAAGACGGCGATGGTATTCCAGAAATTCGGCCTGCTGCCGCACCGCAACGTGCTGCAAAACGTCGTCTATGGCCTTGAGGTGCAGGGCGTCGACAAGGGCGAGCGGGAAGAAAAAGCCGACGTCTGGATCAAGCGGGTGGGGCTGGAAGGCTTTTCGAGCCATTATCCGAACCAGCTTTCAGGCGGCATGCAGCAGCGCGTGGGTCTCGCCCGCGCGCTGACCAACAACGCCGAAATCCTGCTGATGGACGAGGCCTATTCGGCACTTGATCCACTCATCCGCGTCGACATGCAGACAGTGCTGCTGGAATTGCAGAAAGAGCTGAAGAAGACCGTCGTCTTCATCACCCACGATCTGGATGAGGCCCTTCGGCTGGGAGACAAGATCGCCATTCTGCGCGACGGCGAGATCATCCAGCAGGGTACGGCCGCCGAAATTGTCATGAGTCCGGCAGACAGCTATATCGAAGCCTTCGTGGAAGAGGTCAATCGTGGCCGGGTCATTCGTCTCGGCGCCATCGTCCAGCCGGAGTTTACCGGCCAGTCGCGTCTTCAGCTCGATGCGGACATGACCGTCGAGGAAGGCTTGCGCGCGCTCGTCAGGGAGGATGTCGGCAGTGCCGTCATCATCGGCGAAAACGGCAAGTCACTCGGCTCCGTCACCACGGATGCCATCATGCGCTGCCTCGTCAGGACCACGCCAAGCGCGGAAAAAAAACTGGCCGAGGCCGGTTAGGCCAAGCCGTCGAGCCATTTGGTCATGCCCTTGGCGGCGGCCTTGCCAGTGGCAAAACAGGCGGTCAGCAGATAACCGCCGGTCGGCGCCTCCCAGTCCAGCATTTCCCCGGCAGCAAAAATGCCGGGGAGTTTTTTCAGCATGTAGTTCTCATCGATACCTTGCCAGTCAACGCCCCCAGCCGATGAAATCGCCTCGGCAATCGGTCTCGTCCGTGCAAGCGGTATCTCCGCATGTTTGATTCTTGCGGCGACCAGATCATCCGGCATCGCCGAGATATCGTGAAAGATTTCCCGCAGAAGTCCGACCTTGACGGCGGAGAGGCCCACGGCCTTCCGCAACCGGTTTGCAAAACTCTCCTTGCGGCCAAGCTTTGCCAGATCCCGGCCAAGGCGCTCCACGGTACGTCCCGGCGCCAGATCGACAGCGAGTGTCGCCTTTCCCGTGTGTTCCAGCTGGTCGCGAAGTGCGGCGGAATGGGCATAGATGACGCTGCCCTCAATGCCGTGCTGCGTCACCACGAACTCACCCTGAAACGCTCCGGCCGGGGAAATGGTGGTGACGGATTTCAACGCCTCACCGGCAAAACGCTGCCGGAAGACATCGCTCCAATCGACATCAAAGCCACAATTGGCGGGGCGGAAAGGGTTAAGCTCCACGCCTTCAGCCGCGAGTGCCGGCACCCATGCCGCATCCGAACCCAGACGCGGCCAGCTTGCGCCGCCGAGCGCCAGAAGAACGGCATCGGCCTTCATGAAGACATCGCCCTCCGGTGTCGCGAAAACCAGCCCGTCTGCGGAAAAACCCATCCAGCGATGCCGCGTCTTGATGATAACGCCGTGTGCCTCCAGCCGGGCAAGCCATGCCCGCAACAGCGGCGAGGCCTTCATGACCGTCGGAAACACCCGACCTGACGTGCCGACGAAGGTCTCCTGCCCCAGACCTTGCGCCCAGTGACGCAGCGCGCCGGGCGTGAAATCATCGAGGGCGGCGCGCAGCTTTTGCTCCGCGTCGCCAAAACGGTGGAGGAAAATGTCGTAGTCTTCGGCATGGGTGATGTTGAGACCGGATTTTCCGGCCATCAGCAATTTGCGCGCGACGGTCGGCATGGCCTCGAACACCGTTACGGCATGGCCAGCCGCAGACAGCACTTCGGCCGCCATCAGGCCCGCTGGCCCGCCGCCGACAATCGCGACCTGCCTTGCCTTCTTCAAAACCCGCTCCATCGCATCTTCGCCATTGTGGCCTTATACCGATTTCCGCGCGCGAATATATGCGATATTTAAGCGCGCATGTTCACGCTCGACCGACCCGTCACCTTTTCGCAGGATATCAAGAAAAGCCGCTTCATTGCCTTTGCAGCACCTGTCACTGGCGAGGAGGATGCGAAAAGCTTCCTTGCGGCGCATTCTGACTTCGACGCAAACCACAATTGCTGGGCATGGCGAACCGGCCAGACCTATCGTTTCAGTGACGACGGCGAGCCTTCCGGCACGGCGGGAAAGCCAATCCTTCAGGCTATCGACGGTCAGGCCCTGGACAATGTCGCGGTCCTCGTCATCCGCTGGTTCGGCGGCATTCTGCTCGGCAGCGGCGGCCTCATGCGCGCCTATGGCGGCACGGCGGCGGCCTGCCTTCGGCTTGGCGAGACGTCACCGGTCATCGCCTATGTCAGCGCGACCTTGAGCTGCCCGTTCTCCGATCTGGCCCTGGTAAAATCGCGCCTCGCCGCCACGCAAAACCTGCGAGTGGAAAAGGAGGACTTCACCGGCACCGGCGCGGATATGCAGCTTTCGGTTCCCGTAGAGGAAGCCGAGCGTCTGACACGGCTCATCAGCGATCTGACCAGTGGCCGCGTCAATCTTCATATTCCGGACTAATCATATTGCGCGGTGGGCATCTGGCCCCATGCCCGATTTGTGCTAAGGAAGCGCAATGTCATCTGAGCTTTCCAACCCCGTCTATAATCCGCCGCTCGAACCGTGGCTCACTATCGTGCACCGGGATGACGATCTACTGGTGCTGGACAAGCCGAGCGGACTTCTTTCGGTGCCGGGACGCGATCCCGCGCTCTCCGACAGTCTTTTGACGCGCGTGCAGAAACAGTTTCCAAAAGCACTGATGATCAACCGGCTGGACAAGGATACATCAGGCATCGTGTTGATGTCCCTGAACCGCAAGGCGCACGCGACCGTCGCCGCCCAGTTCGAGAACCGCCAGACCCGCAAATCCTATGTTGCCGTCGTCTGGGGTGAAGTCGAGGGTGAAGAGGGCAAGGTGGACCTGCCACTTGCGATCGACCCCGAGAACAAGCCCCGCCACCGGGTGGACCACGACCATGGCAAGCCGGCGCAAAGCCTTTGGCGCGTGCTGGAAAGATTGCCGCTTCCCGCCACGAGGCTCGCACTTGCCCCTCTCACCGGCCGCACCCATCAATTGCGGGTGCATATGAAGGCTCTCGGCCACCCTATCCTTGGCGATGAATTTTATGCAGAAGGTGAAGCGCTCGCCGCCGCGCCGCGTCTTATGCTGCATGCCGAGGCGGTGGGCTTTCGTCACCCGGATGGCCGCGACGTCACCTATACCGTGCCCTGCCCCTTCTGAGGCCTGCGATGAAAGAACAAGACGAAAGCTTCGTGGTGGATTTTGTTGGCGGTGCGGTCGGTCACCGTTTCCGCTCCGGCGAGGGGCGCGGACAGGCTCTGCCGAAGGCCGCGGGCTTCACCAAAGGCCGCACGCCAAAAATCGTCGATGCTACGGCAGGGCTCGGGCGCGATGCCTTTCTGTTGGCGTCACTCGGAGCCGAAGTTACGCTGATAGAGCGTTCACCCGGTATGCACGCCCACCTTGCTGACGGCATTCGCCGCGCATTGGAGGCGGGTGGAGCCTATGCCGAGGCTGCCTCCCGCATGACGCTGCTGCAGGGCGATTCCCGGCTTCTGCTGAAAGAACTTTCACCGGAGGTGGTGATCGTTGACCCAATGCATCCGCCGCGCCACAACACGGCGCTGGTGAAAAAGGAGATGCGGGTGCTGCGGGAACTGGTGGGATCCGATCCCGATCAGGTAGAGCTTATGGAGGCTGCGCTTGAACATGCGACGAAGCGGGTGGTTCTAAAATGGCCTCTGCGCGCCGAACCTATGCCCGGCATTCGCAAGCCTTCGCACCAGATAACGGGAAAGAACACCCGATATGATGTTTTCATGATTTTCGGAAAATCTCTCGATCCGGAGGAATGATCAGCGGAAATTCGGCTTGCGCTGAGCGTTCATTAAAAGCTCGTGCCGGGATGCGAATTCTCCGAACAGCCTTCTCAACCGTGTCTCTTCGGCCTTGTCCAGCCGGTAACGGCGGCAAAACTCCGCAACATTGAGAATTGGCTTGGCTCTGTTCCCGTCTATGTTCTTGTTGTCGATGATCTGCATGGCGGCGCCCTCCGTGTAACCAGGGGGAAAACGTAGGCGTGGGCTTGCGGTTCCCTGTAAGTTTACATGGATGAAAAAAGAGGATGCCGCCCGTACACGGCCTCATCAAGTTTTCTTGAAACTATCGCAAGAAACGAATTCCTCCCCAAATGGTTCTCTGCCCGATGCAGACAAAGGAAGGGAGACCCATGTTCCGCAACAACCGATTTCTGAGTTCGACGATGCTATTCGCGCTGCTGGCCGTACCACTTGCCGGCGCCGCCCACGCACAGACCGCCCCGGCAGTCGAGACGAAACGGCCCAATGCGCCGGATCAGAAACCGGCTTTCGAGGGTCAGACCCGTGCGCCGCAAGCCGCCACTCAGCCGGATGTCGAAAAAACCGTCATTGCCGAGGGCCTACCGCATATCTGGTCGATGGAATTCCTGCCCGATGGCCGCATGATCGTAGCGGCCAAGGAAGGCGCAATGCACATCGTCGCAGACGGGAAAGCCAGCCCTGCCATCGCGGGCGTGCCGGAGGTGGCGTCCGACGGACAGGGCGGTCTGCTCGACATCGCGCTGGCTCCCGATTTCGAAACCTCCCGTAAAATCTTCTTCTCTTTTTCCGAGCCACGGGATGGCGGCAACGGCACCTCCGTCGCATCGGCCAAGTTGACCGAAGAGGGTGGAGCAGCAAAACTGGAAGACGTCTCGGTGATCTTCCGCCAGATGCCGACCTATGATGGTGATAAGCATTTCGGCTCCCGCCTGGTCTTCGGCCAGAACAACGAGCTCTACGTCACCGTCGGTGAACGTTCAGACGCAACGCCGCGTGTGCAGGCGCAGGACCTGTCGAGCGGGCTTGGCAAGGTCTTCCGCATTGATGCCGAAGGCAAGGCCTTCGAGGGCAACCCCTTCGCCGGCCAGCAGAACGCCCTCCCCGAGATATGGAGCTATGGCCACCGTAACCTCCAGTCGGCAGCACTGGATGGGCAGGGCAGGCTCTGGACAGTGGAACATGGCCCGAAAGGCGGCGATGAGATGAACCTGCCGAAGGCGGGCCTCAATTATGGCTGGCCGGTCATCACCTACGGTGTCGAATATAGCGGTCGGTCCGTTGGCGAAGGTGCCACCGCCAAGGAAGGCATGGAACAGCCGGTTTATTATTGGGACCCCGTCATCGGCCCGTCCGGCATGGCCTTTTACGACGCCGACCAGATTTCCGAGTGGAAGGGAGCCTTCATCGTAGGCGGTCTGGTGAGCCAGGGCCTCGTCATCCTGCACATTGACGGCGACAAGGTTGCGACGGAAAGCCGATTGCCGCTGGAAGCGCGCATTCGTGATGTGAAAGTGGGTCCGGATGGGGCCGTCTATGCCGTGACCGAAGAGCGCGGCGGCGGCAACTCGCAAATTTTGCGGATCGCCAAGGCCGGCTGAGAAAGTCATGACCGGAACAGCAGGCCGCCGGAACGAAGGCGGCCTGTTTCTCGTTTCCTGCAACCTTAAACCTGCCGGAAAAAACGATGCCACAACCGCCCACCCGCCTTCTTGCCAAAATCGGACTCGCCTATGTCAACGATCAGGAGCCGGGCATAGCCCGAGAAAGGCGCGGGCGCGGTTTCTGTTACCGGTTGCCGGGCGGCGAACTTCTGTCCGATAACGTGGAGTTGAAGCGCATCAAATCGCTCGGCGTCCCGCCTGCCTACAAAGATGTCTGGATATGCATCGACCCATCCGGGCATTTGCAGGCAACGGGCTTCGATGCGCGCGGGCGAAAGCAATATCGTTACCATCCCGACTGGCACGCATTGCGCGGTGAGACGAAGTTCTTTCAGCTGAAAAGCTTCGGCAAGGCGCTGCCCGCCATCCGGCGACGCGCGATGGCTGACATTGCAAAACAGGATCACGGTCAGGACATGACACTGGCGGCCCTGACGCTGCTTCTCGATGCCGCCTATCTGCGTGTCGGCAACCGTTCTTATCTCGAAACCAACGGTACCTATGGCGCAACCACATTGCTCAAGCGCCACGTGTCCTTCGGCGAGACAATCGAACTGCGCTTTGCAGCCAAGGGCGGGCAGAAGGTGAAGCGTCAATTGCGCCACCCGCGCCTCCAAAAAATCCTCGAGGAAATCGCCGATCTGCCCGGCAAGGAGCTGTTCGTCTGGCAGGACAGTGAAAACCAGGTTCACTCCGTCGATTCAAGCGATCTCAACGCCTATCTTTCCCGCGTCGGCGGACAAGGCATTTCCGCCAAGACTTTCCGTACCTGGGGCGGAACGCTTGCGGCCTTCTGTCATGCGATGGAACATGTGGCTGCGGGCGAAAAACCCAGCACCAAGGGTATGTGTCAGGCAGCGGCGACGGAACTGTCCAACACACCCGCCATTTGCCGCAAGAGCTACGTACATCCCGCCGTTCTCGATATAGCAACGGAGGAGAAGGCGCAGAAGAAGCTTGGCCGTATTCTGAAGGTGGGCGCAAAGCCGGTCTCGGGCCTTAGGGCCGATGAAAGACGTCTGCTTGCCTTCCTGCCGTGATAATCAGCGGCCAGTCGCCCATTCGCCCAATTCCCGCTCGGCCCTTTCGAGCGCGCTGTAATTCAACAGCTTGCGCAGGAAAGCGACGGTGACGGCGCGGGTTCGAAGATTATAACGGCCTTCCGCCTCGTCATCACCGGCCGCCTGATGGACGTTCAGCTTTTCGTAGAGGCTTTGAAGCCGGTTCTGCACGCTGCGCAACGAAAGGTTACGGCGGCGAGCAATCGCCTTGTCCGTCAGGCCCAGCGCAACATCAACAAGGATTTCATATTCGGAATCGGTGAAGCCATGCGCCTTGCCGAGGCTTTTTTCCTGTAGGCCGCGCACTTCCCTGTCGATCACGCATTGCGCCTCGATGAAGATGCTGCGCAACGCCAGCCGCAACCGGTCGTCAGATGCTGATTTCAGCACGTAGCCATAGGCAGCACCTTCGGGCACGATGCGGGAAACGCCGCGCACATAGGCCTCGTCGGAATAGTTGGACCAGAACAGGATCCGGGTGTCCGGCCGCTCCTTCCAGATGGTGCGCGCCGCCTCGATGCCGTTGCGTTCGTTCATCTGCAAATCCATGACGATATGGGCGGCGCGATTTTCCCGCGCCAGCTTTTCGCCGGTTCTGCCGTTTGCCGCCTCCAGCACCTTGTCACATTCCGGCAGGGCGGCTCTCACCGCCTCGTTCAGATAGGCGCGGTGTAGCGCATCGTCCTCAACGATCAGCACATCCATGTCATATTTCCTCCCGCCGGTCGAAAGCGCCTTCCGGCAACGTCACGGTAATGCGGGTTCCAGCGTCTTTGCCATTGCCACCAATATCGAATCTGGCTGAAATCAGCCGTGCCCGCGTTTTCATGTTGCCGATGCCTAGTCCACCAGAAACAGCCCCCTCGCCACGGCCGCTACCGTCATCGCTCACGGTCACCCGCAACCCGCCATCCGTCAACGACAGTGTCACCGAAATCGTTTCCGGCTGCGCGTGACGGATGGCGTTGTTGACCGCCTCCTGCACGATGCGGAACAGCGAGATGGCAACCGTCTTGTCGAGTGTCTCAACAAGCCCGTCCGTCTCGTCTGTAACCGACCAGTCGATAGAAGAGCCGCTGTCGCGCACGGAGCGATCCACATAGGTCTCGATGGCCTGCACGACGCCGAACAATTGCAGGATGGAGGGTTTCGCCTCCTCAATGATCTCGCGCAGATCCTGCATGCAGTGCTGCAGGCTGCGCACCACCGGTTCCAGCATCTCGCCCGACACGTCCGATGCGTGGCTCATCCGCTCGATGCGCCGTGCAAGCCGCGTCAGGTCCGCCAGCGTCTGGTCGTGCAAATCCATGCCGATCCGCTGCCGCTCGGCCTCCAGCGCTTCGGTCAATTGCAGGGCACCCAGCCGCAACCCCTCCTCGCGGGCATTGGCGCGCGCCTCCTCGATCGCAGACCGTTTGGCCTGTTCGGCGGCGCGGATGGCGTAAAAATAGGGCGCCAGCAAATCCGCAACCGCGCGGGCATTGGCGACATCCTCCATCGTATAGGCATCCGACTGGTGCGAGGAGCAACTGAGCGCACCGATAATGTCGCCATGCACCTTCATCGGCACGTGCAGGCGGCTATGCAGATCAAGCTCGATGATCGGGCTGGAAAATGCACCTTCGAAATGGAAGCGCGGATCGACGCAGGCATCGCCGCTCAAAAGATATTCCACCTCGCCCGAGAGCACGGAACGGATGGGACTGCCGGACAGAAGGGCGGGCGGCTGGCGGCTCCAGGCGCTTGCCAGACCGCTTTCATAGGCGATGTGAAATTTGTCATCCAGCTGCTTGATGCAGACATCCATGTGGACGTGAGGAATGATATGGGTGATTTCGGTAGCGACCGCCTGAATGATGGCGTTGAATTCGAGCTGCCCGGCGAGCAGCCGCGAAATGCCCATGTAGTGATGGAAAAGAGCGCTTTTTGGCGTATTCAATTGTTAGTAACCCTCCTCCGGTTATCTGAGTCCGATATCGCACCATTTCTGATCCACTATCGTGCAGAAACCGAAGCCACAATCAACATCAATAGCAGCGGTATTGTCACCCTTCCATCTGACCACATAAAAACACGCGCAATTGCAGTTGATGGAAAAACACCCACACCAGTCGGTATTTTTGATAAAAAAATCTATCCCGACCAGATCACCTATTATCAATCCGGCAATCTATTAAATTTCCGGTCGGTCAATCCGATTAGCAAAGCGACCATCGCATATTATGCGCGTGTCCCTGCCCTTACGTCGACCGCTAATAGCAACTGGTTGCTGACATATTATCCGTCCGTATATCTCTACGGCGTCCTGTCCCGATTATACAAATGGGCAAAGGATGCAGAGGCCGAAGCCGACGCCAAAGCCTCGATGATGGAGGCCATCAACGCGCTTCTCGAAGATCATAAGCAGGGAACGTCCGTCACCAATCCGATCCAGAGGGAGGTAACGCAGTGGTAATAGATATACCTTTACCGCACTGGCGACCTGACGCTGCGGACATCAGCAATCCCGGTTTGAAAACTGCGAATAATGTCGCGCCATCGATGGGTAATGCACAAGGAACGGTAACGTATTTGCCGTTAAAATCCGCTGCGCTATATGCATCAACCGCACTCGACACGCCCGCTCGTGGATTGATGATAGGAGCGGACAGCCTCGGTAATGCCCGCGTGTACTGCGGTACATCGGCGAGGTTAAATCTCTTCAATCCTGCGACCAACACTTGGCTGAATAAATCTCGTCCTGCTGGCTACACAACGACCGAGCAAGAGCGCTGGAATTCAATCCAATATTCCGCTTCGATTATCACGACAAACTACAGTGATAACATCCAGTACATTAATATGGATGACACCGGCAATTTTGCCGATTTAACGACACTCGTTCGCGCCCGGTATATCGTCTCCCATCGGGGCTTTGTCGTCGTCGCAAATACGATGGATGCTTTCGATGCTGCACAGCCGAGCCGTGTTAGATGGAGCGCCATTAATAATCCTTTCGACTGGTCATATTCGCAGGCCACACAGTCTGATTATCAGGACTTGCGAAACGTCGGCGCGGTGACCGGCCTCGTCGCAGATGAAGACATCTGGATATTTTGCGAGAACGCCATTGTGCGGCAGCACTATATCGGGACGCCGTGGATTTTCGAATTTTCGACGGTCGTTGAAGGTCGTGGTTGCTCTGTACCATCATCCATTATTACCGTTGATGGCATCACCTATTTTTACGCAGGCGACGGGTTTTATAGTTTTAAATCCGGGCAGATTGCACCGATTGGCGCAGGCAAGGTAGACCGTTATTTTAGCGATGATGCCGATACATCCGCTTGGCATTTGATGACTGTCGTCTCCGATCCAACGGAACCGTTGATCATATGGACTTACGCCTCAAAGTCAGCCACGAACTCGCAACCCGATAAGAGCATTATCTACAATTACGTGACCGGAGAATGGTCGCAAGCGGACGCTCGATCCGCGTATCTATATCAGTCACAATCTCAGCCGTGGACTATCGATGGACTCAATGCGTACGGCTCCATTGACAATGTACCAGCCTCCTTCGACTCCAACATTTGGGCAGGCGGGAACGAGATTGTCTGGGGCTTAGACGTATCTGGCAAGGTTTACACTCTGAGCGGTCCTGTAATGACCGCTGCCATCGAGACCGCTGAAATGCAGATCTCGGCAAGTCTTGAAGACGCCAAGCACGACCGCGCTACAATAACGGCTGTACGACCAGTCTATCAATCGGACGGCACGGCACAAATTACGATTGGCAGTAAGCAACTGCCAAATGAGGGACTCAATTGGGGTAGCGCCTACCCCACGACCGTCGCTACCGGTTACGCCTATGTCCGATCACAGGCACGCTACCATTCGATCCGCGTAACGGTGTCAGGCAATTGGGACAAAATCTCTGCCCTGCAAGTGGATGCAGTAGCTGCGGGAGGTCGCTGATGACGACCATTAATCCCATCAGCAATATCGATGATAAGAGCAATCTGCGCTCCATCATCAACCAGACGATACGACAGGTATCCGATGTTTCAGGATCAATTACTGTAGCCGCATCAGGCACCATAACGATTCAAAATCCTAAGATTTTCAGCGGAACCGTTATCGTTTTATCACCACGCAATGCAGCGGCATCCAGTGCAACATACTACGTATCATCAGTTTCGGAAGGTTCCGCGTCAGTTGTTGTAACCGGTTCTGGCGTATTTGATTATCAACTTTGCGGGGTGCGTTGATGATCCGCAGAGTCGATACGGCAGAAGACGCAATCGAAACCTACGGTAAATTCCGCGACAAAATCCTGCACGTGATTGATATCGCAAATGACGACACGACCGAAACAGAAATCCTGAAATTACTCGATAGTCGTGAAGCCGTGATGTGGGTCCACAACGAATCCATCGCGATAGTCCAGATCATTATCGATCTTACAGACGGCAGTCGATGGTGCCTTGTGCGCATCGCATCCGGCGATCTGTCAGACGTTTTAGTAGGACAATCCATAGTCGCTGAGTGGGCGAAATCCCACGGCGCTATCGGCATCTGTTTGATTGGGAGAAAGGGATGGATACGCGTTCTGGCTCCGCTCGGATTCTCTATAAATAATAATAAACAAGAAGGCAGGGTCTACCTGCTCACGAGATTTTTCGATGCAATCATCACCAAAAACGACGACGCAGACGACCCAGACTGAGCCTTGGTCTGGAGCAAAACCGTACCTACAATCGGTATACGCACAATACGATACGGCACTCCAGCAAGGCAAACCGCAGGTATGGCAAGGCCCAACCGTTGCCAATCAGTCAAGTGAGACGCTCCAAGCGCAGCAGATGGCGTCGAACGTTGCGAACAACGCCACCAACAATGCAATGTTGGGTAATGCCGCGACCGCGACAAACAACCTGATCCAGACCGGCGGGGCCAACCAGCAGGCCAATCAGACCTATAGCAATCTTATGGGCGGTCTTAATCTAGGTGCAGACCCATCGGCAGGCGGTCTGGCTTCGTTGATCGGTCAGGTGCAAAATGGCCAGAACCCGACCAATAATATCTACAGCAACATAGCCAACGGCAACAATCCCGGCGTGGGTGCATCACAGTCTGCACTTGGCGCAGCGCAGGGTGCCAACCCCACGGATGCGTTCCTTGCATCCACGGCATCCGGTGCGAACATCGGTAACAATCAGTATCTGCAGCAATCCATAGCCAATAATCAGCAATCCATCGCTGATATGTTGAAGAACAGCACCCTACCCACTCTCTCTGGACAAGCCGCAGCACTCGGACGCAATGGCTCTGGCGCGTTTGCAAGTCAGATTAATAGTGCAACCGATACCGCTGCCAATCAGATGAGCAAGGTAGCCACTGATATGTACGCCAACCAATACAACAACGACGTCAATTCGATGTTGCAGGCGAATAATCAGATGTCGACCAACTATAATCAAGGTGTCAATAATCAGATATCGGCAGCTAATAATCTCGGTAATTCATACGCGCAAAATGCAAATACGCAGATGGCGGGTGCACAAGGTCTCGGCAATAATTATCAGCAGTCGATCAGTAATCTGTCATCGCTACTCGGCCAGCAATCAAACGCATATAATCAGGGTGTCAGCAACAACCTGAACAATGCGAACCTTGCACTTAACGCGGCTAATGCTGGTACATCAGCAAGTCAGAACGCAGCAAATACGCAGCTACAAGCAGCACAAGGTGCCGGTAATATCTATCAAAATAGCCTGCTTCCGGCTGAAACAATCGGCCAGATTGGTGGCGCTAAGGATGCGTACAACCAGCAAATCCTAAACGGCCAGATTGCGCAGTGGGATGCACAGCAGCAAGGCCCGCTTATCCAGTTGAGCAATTTTGCGAACATCCTCAACGGCGGTGGATATAACAGTCAGTCCTCGCAAACGACACAACCCGGCAACTCTGCAATGTCTAATATTCTTGGACTTGGATCGTTATTCGCAGGTTTCTTATCGGATCGACGTACCAAGGAAAACATCATCCGTATAGGTAAAAGCCCGAATGGTTGGGAAATGTACTCCTACAATTACATCGGTGATGGCGAAATTTATGTCGGCCCGATGGCGCAGGAAATTGAAGAATTCAGACCTGACCTCGTCACTGAAATTGACGGCTACAAATGGGTCCACCCATCAGCGTTTGGCGATCTAAATAATAACAATAACAATGCGAGCATAAATTAATGGCATCAGTATGGGACTGGCTAAGCGACCGTGCCGACCGGACTTTTAACGGCAACATCTCAGCCGACGAACGCAGAAAACGAGAGCGAGAAGAAGCCGAAGCCGCTGAACGTCAGCGATTGATCGAAGCGCAACGCTTGGCCGATCTCGAAGCACAACAGGCCGGTTATATCGATGATGCATATGCTGCAGATCAATATCGCAAGCAGCAGGATCAGGCACGAACGAACACCGCTTCCGCTATCGAAATAGGTCGCCAGAACGTCGCTGCAGGTCCTTCATCTACGCAATATCGAACCGAACCAGCGCCATATGTGGCGGATAAGAAGGCACGTCTTACGTCCGATCCCTTTCTGGTCGTGGAGGATGAGCAGGTTGATCCTACCCCGTCGCCTATGGCTTACGTCCTGACTGGCGAGACCTATACCGACCCGTCGCAAGCGCCTGCTGCAGCAAAACCTGAATCCAAATCGAATGCGTTTTGGGATTTCCTAGGTTTACAGGATCAAGAGGATCGCAAGCGTTGGAGCAACGGTATGTTGCGCGCCGGTGGCGCTATCCTTGGCGCAGGTACACCGGATTGGGCCGAAGCCCTCGGAAAAGGTGTTGGGGCCTATGCCAAGGCGGGCGATGATTATGATAAGGCGGCGCAGGACCGCACTCTAATCGATCAGAAACGACGTGCGAATGAAATCGCACTTGCTGAAGGCGAGAAGTCGAAGTCGGTACAGGCCCAAATCGCCCGCATCTATCAGGATGCCGGTCCTAATGGTCTGTCATCTACACAAAAACAGCAAGTTGCCAGCCTTTACGCAGGTATTGGTGAATTCAAGGCAGCACAAGAACTGCTCGGCACAAACGTTAAACCAGTCAATTATCAAAAAGGCGAAACATATTATTCGCCTGAAGGTGCGCTGTATACGCAGGTATTCGATCCCGCGACCGGTCGTACAGCAATGCTTGATACATCAGGTAATGTTGTGACCGATCAGTCCGTCATTAATACGCTTCGTATTGATGACAAGAAGCGAGCCGGTGGCGCAGGTGGAATGCCCGAGCTAACAAAGGGCGAGGAGAAGCGCGACGAGGAATTCGGCAAAAATTACGAAACAACTGCGAACGATTATAACCGTAATCAGGTTCAAATTGCGCAGCTTGATGAAACAATCCGAATCCTTGAGACGACACCGAATGCATCCGGCAACATCGTCCTCGAAAACGCTCCTGCTTTCCTAAAACCTTACATCAACACTGACGGTACAATCGCCCGAGAAAAGACCTATGAAGTTGTGCAGGGTACGTTGCGTCAGGTTCTTGGTGCACAGTTTACCGAACGGGAGGGCGAAATGATTATGGCCCGCGCATTTAATCCGAATTTGCCGGTTGATGAGAACGTCAAGCGCGTTAGAGCACTTGCAGAAATGCTCAAATCGAACAGTCAGCAAAACATCAATAAACTTAATTATTTCGATCAGAACGGGACATTAAAGGGTTTCCGAGGAAACTATCTATCGGCTGACGATATTTCGAATAACGTATTTGGCGACAACGGCAATCGCCCTCAATCCAATATGCCGTTATCCAGACAGCGCCAACTTCCTGCGCATCTAAGGCCTAGGGGGTAATCGGTTATGGCGATAGCGAAGAACCAAAACGCACAATATGCGTATAATTATCTAAAACAAAAACACGGATATTCCGACGCGCAGGCAGCAGGTATCGTCGGTAATTTGATGCAGGAATCCAGTCTTAATACAGGCGCACGTAATCGTGGCGATGGACGAGACGGGTCGGACAGTATCGGTATCGGCCAGTGGAATCAGGATCGCGCAGTTAATTTACATAGATTTGCCAAAGCAAGTGATCGTGATGTGTACAGTCTGGATACGCAACTTGATTTCATACATCACGAGTTAAATGGCGCAGAGAAGCGATCAGGTGATTTACTTCGCAACGCGACGGATATCCCTTCGGCCACACGCGCAATGATTTCCTACGAGCGCCCGCAAGATTTTAAATGGGAAAACCCCACGGCTGGCCACGGATATAACAATCGCGAACGATATGCAGCCGATGCCGCACGTACATTTGGTGGCGATGATGGAGCACAGATAGTTGCTTCGTACAAACCGGCAAACACAAACACGGCAACGCAGCTACAAGCAACAACCACTCCTGCTCCTACTGATCCAAATATCGACCCGCGTATGCTCGACAAAGACGGCGATGAACTAACGGGTATTGCAGGTTTTGGACGTGGTATTCGCAACGGTATTGATGATGCCATTGGCGTCACCACCGACAAGGACGGTACGCGCCAGTTATGGGGATTCGATCTCGATGGCAAAGATAGCATCGTGGATGGTTTGGCCGGATTTACTCAAGCATTTGCTGCAGGCGAGAAAACGCCGACCGTCGCGCCTCTACAAGGTGGCCGCACAGGTGGATCAGCGCCGGTTGAGATCCAGTTTGCCAGCAGCCTTGTAAATAATGATGACGACGATCCACGCAAGCGCCGTGGCGGAATGGCAGGTTTTGGCGGATTTACGCGCCGAGCATAATTCGAGATTTAAGATGGCCGATAATAAGAAGAAAAAAGAAATTAAATCGGTGATGTTTGACGACACGCCTGCTCCACAAAATAGCACATTGGCCGACGCCGATAGACAACTACTGATCGACCAGGGTCTCAATCCCGATGATTACGAGTATGTGCCGGGATATGATCCAGCAAGCGCCGCATCAGTATCGCCTTGGACAAAACAAGAAGGTGATGTCGTCTATTACGACGACCAAACACCCATCAATGTTTCGGATGTAGAGTTAGAGGTACCGACCTCGGTGCGCTTCGAAATCGGCGCATTATCGAAACCAGAAGACCGCCTGACAGCCCTTCGCAAATATTATCCTGATGCGCAGCCGGTTGGCACTGATCAGTTCGTTATGCGCGACCCGGAGACCGACAGGGCAATGGTTTTCAATGTTAAATCTTGGATACCTTCTTGGGGTGATGTAGGCGATGCCGCACCTGAGATCGTCGGTACGGCTGGTGCAATCGGTGGCGGTATTCTTGGTGGTGTCGCAGGCGCAGGTGCTGGATCAGTTGTACCGGTTGTCGGGACCACCACAGGCGCGCTTGCAGCCGGAGCAGCTGGTGCCGGCACCGGATATGCTGCAGGTCGCGACATATACCAACGCGGCGCAAATTTGATTTTCGGAAATGAAGATACACGAACCGCTGGCGAGCAGGTAATCGATGCCGCTCAGGATTTTGGCATCGGTGCAACCGGTGAATTAGGCGGCACCATTGTCGGTGGTGCAGTAGCACGCGGTATAGGCAAGGCTGTTGATGCCGTACGCCCATCGAGATTGATTGGTGGTTTAACGCCTGCTGACGACGCAGCCAAGGCAGCACAACGCCTGCAATCATTTGGTGATATCGGTATTCAGCCAACCCCCGGAATGATTGGTGGTCCAGTCGCTGCAACCAGAGAGCAATCCCGTCTGTCCGGCAACTCCGTAATGTCTAATCGCGTTGGCGAGATCTACGATGATGTAAGCAAGCGTTTTGATGATGTGATCGACCGCACCACTGGTGGCCGCAATCTATCTGCAGCCGAGGCTGGTGACGCAATCCAGCAGCGCGCACAGGATTTCAAATCCATCGTAAAAGGCCGACAGAATGAACTTTATGACGATGTAGGTCGACTAACCCAAGGGATCGGCGCAGAGGCCCCGAACACCACGCAATTTCTGAAAAACACCAAGGAAGAATATAAACAACTCGGCCAGTCAGCCAAAATGAATGCCGGATCGGCCTACGAGACGACGATAAAACAAGCCGAGGCAATCCTCTCGGACGTTCAAGCGGGTGCTTCATTTGATACGTTAAAGCAGGCCAGAACGGCTATTGGTGATATTGCCTTCGATAGAAATCTCCCCACGAGAGAGGGTCAACTCTATCGCAATCTCTACAAGTCTTTGACCGACGATATGACTGCAACCGCTGAAAAAGGTGGTGAGGATGTCATTCAGGCAATGCGCAAGGCCAACAACTTTACGACCCGCACCAAAAATCCCGGCAATCTTGTCAGTCAAAACATTCCTGACGAAATCCTTCGAAAGCAGGTTCCCGAAGCCGCCTGACCTGCCACTGAACTTTCATCCAGTGGCGATTAGAGCCCCGGTGGTTTTGAATACGCCAAGTGGCGCGGTGTGAGCAACCGGCGGAAACGCGAAGC
>NZ_JBNWBX010000011.1:0-210554 GCF_053522705.1 Agrobacterium sp. 16-2014-1-2a | reverse complement strand
ATAATCTGCTCTTCCGTAAATCGCTGCTTCTTCATGCGTCCGTCCTTTAATGGGCCGAACTCTAATCCATTCTGGAGGAAATTCTCAGTGGCAGGTCAAGACGAATAAGCGACCATCAACAGGCCGACGATAAGACCCGTCAGCAAAGCTGCTGGGGCTTGCCTGCGCAAGACTGGCCCGAACCCGGTTCCTTTCAGCCAGGCATCGATCAGCGGAGTGCCGAGCCCGAGTTTGCCGGCGAGCGCTTGACCCGTCGCCACCGCAGCAATGATCAGGACTGCCGGCTGGACGAGCATCACAACCCGTATCGTGAAAGAAAGATCCTGTCCCGACGCCAGTCGTTCGAACGGCGCGAGCAAAAGCGATAACACGCCCGCCAGACCGATCATCAAAAGAATGTGCCAACGTTTCACGATCGCTCACCTTATGTTTGCCCGTCCATGCGGGCTTGGCACTCTGTGCGCAGGAACCGACGCCAAAGTCGGGAGACTATGAAGATACTACGTTGCCTGCAGATTACCGGTGCGCAGTCTTTGTCGCGCCATTCGGCATCCTTTCAATTTCCCAATCTTCTTTCTCAACAAAATCTAGCCGTTCGGCACGTTTTGTATCGGCTCGAAACAGCGCGGCGAGCTGCGGCGAGATTCATTTTTAAGCGGTTGCCTAATCAAAAATCTTCGCTTACGTTCCAACTGCAACGTTTCAGTGAGGGAGGAGACTCATGCGAATGCGCTTTATTTCTGCGGCCTTTTTGGCCAGTGTTATGATTCCGGCGGGTGTCGCTGGGGCTACCGATCTTGAAGTTACCCATTGGTGGACATCGGGCGGTGAAGCCGCTGCCGTTGCCGAACTTGCCAAGGCTTTTGATGCCACAGGCAACAAGTGGGTAGACGGCGCTATTGCCGGTTCGGGCGGCACCGCCCGTCCGATCATGATCAGCCGTATCACCGGCGGCGACCCGATGGGTGCCACCCAGTTCAACCATGGCAGACAGGCGGAAGAGCTGGTGCAGGCCGGCCTGATGCGCGACCTGACCGACGTTGCCGAAAAGGGCAAGTGGAAAGACGTCATAAAGCCGGCAAGCCTGCTCGACAGCTGCACCATCGACGGCAAGATCTATTGCGCGCCGGTCAACATCCATTCCTGGCAATGGCTGTGGCTTTCCAACGAAGCGTTCAAGAAAGCGGGCGTCGAAGTTCCCAAGAACTGGACTGAATTTGCTGCCGCAGCACCGGCACTGAAAAAAGCCGGTATCCAGCCGCTCGCGCTCGGCGGTCAGGCATGGCAGGCCAATGGCCTGTTCGACACGTTGACGCTTTCGATCGGCGGCAAGGATCTTTATCAGAAGGTCTATGGCGACAAGGATGCCGAAGCTGCGGCCGGTCCCGACATGGCCAAGATTTTTGCGGCCGCCGTCGAGGCCCGCGACATGGCCAAGGGCACCAATGTTCAGGACTGGAACCAGGCCACCAACATGGTCATAACAGGCAAGGCTGGCGGCCAGATCATGGGTGACTGGGCGCAGGGCGAGTTCCAGCTTGCCAACCAGAAGGCGGGTACCGACTACACTTGCCTGCCGGGTCTCGGCCTTAACGACTATCTCACCACCGGCGGCGACGCCTTTTATTTCCCGCTGCTGAAGGATGAAGCAAAGTCCAAGGCGCAGGACGTTCTGGCTGCAACCATCGTCGATCCTAAAACGCAGGTGGCTTTCAACCTTAAGAAAGGCTCGCTGCCGATTCGTGGCGACGTCGACCTCAATGCGGCCAATGATTGCATGAAGAAGGGTCTGGAAATTCTGGCCAAGGGCAATGCGCTGACCAGCACAGACCAGCTGATTTCTGCTGATACGCAGAAGCAGAAAGAAGACCTGATGGCAGAGTTTTTTGCCAGCGCGATGACTGCAGAAGATGCACAGAAGCGCTTCGCCGGCATCATCGGTTCCGCTGACTAACCGCAACCTCTTGTGCGGCGGGTGGCATCCATCCGCCGCAAGCTCCCTGCGGGATGCGTAAACGCGCAAGCCCGGAGGATTGGGGCAAGGTCTTTGAGACCTTGCCTGGCTATCAACGGCAACGTTACAGGAGGGTCATCCATGGCGGGTCTAGCGCGCTCCGGCCGCCCCAACCAGCTTTTCCGCAATCTCAATTCGAAGATTGCTTCCATTCCCATGATATTGACCGCCGTCGTGATTTTTCTCGGCGGAACGGTCTGGACGGTGATTTATTCATTCACCAATTCCAAGCTTCTGCCACGTGCAAGCTTCATCGGTTTCGACCAGTATGAGCGGTTGTGGGCCGCGCCGCGCTGGATCATTTCCATCCAGAATCTGGCGATCTACGGCATTCTGTCGCTGATCTTCAGTCTGGTGATCGGCTTCGTGCTGGCGGCGCTGATGGATCAGAAGATCCGTTTCGAGAACACCTTCCGCACCATCTTCCTTTATCCCTTTGCTCTGTCGTTCATCGTAACCGGCCTTGTCTGGCAATGGCTGTTGAACCCGGAATTCGGCATTCAGTCCGTGGTCCGCTCGATGGGGTGGGAAAGCTTCACCTTCGATCCGCTTTATAATTCCGAGATCGTTATCTACGGAATCCTGATCGCGGCGCTCTGGCAGGGCACGGGGCTCGTCATGTGCCTGATGCTGGCCGGTCTTCGCGGCATAGACGAGGATATCTGGAAGGCGACGCGCGTCGACGGCATTCCGATGTGGAAGACCTATATCCTCATCATCATTCCCATGATGCGGCCGGTCTTCATCACCACGCTCGTCATTATCGCGAGCGGCATCGTCAAGGTGTACGATCTGGTGGTGGCGCAGACCAGTGGCGGACCGGGCATCGCATCCGAAGTGCCGGCGAAATATGTCTATGACTACATGTTCCAGGCGCAGAACCTGGGGCAGGGCTTTGCCGCCTCCACCATGATGCTCCTGACCGTCGCCATTATCGTCATTCCATGGGCGTACCTCGAATTCGGAGGCAAGAAACGTGGCTAATATCAGCACATTGAACACGGTCGCCGCCGCAACCGATGCGGTTGCCACGGACCTTTCCGGTCCCCGCGGCAAGAAGCCGAAAAAAACGTTTTCCCGCCGCAACATCATTCTCTATGGCACGCTGTTTGTCGCTGCCGCCTATTACCTGCTGCCGCTTTACGTGATGGTCGTCACCTCTCTGAAGGGCATGCCGGAAATACGGCTCGGCAACATTTTCGCGCCGCCGGTGGAAATCACCTTCGAACCCTGGGTGAAAGCCTGGGCGAATGCCTGCACCGGGCTGAACTGCGACGGGCTTTCACGCGGCTTCTGGAACTCGGTACGCATCCTCATACCGTCGGTCGTGATCTCGATCATCGTGGCTTCCGTCAGCGGTTACGCTATCGCGAACTGGAAGTTCAAGGGTTCGGAACTGTTCTTCTCGATCCTCATCATCGGCGCCTTCATCCCCTATCAGGTAATGATCTACCCGATCGTCATCGTGCTGCGCGAATTGGGCATTTATGGCACGCTGACCGGCCTCGTGATCGTGCACACGATTTTCGGCATGCCGATCCTGACGCTGCTCTTCCGCAACTATTTTGCGTCGCTGCCGGAGGAATTGTTCAAGGCGGCACGTATTGATGGAGCCAATTTCTGGCAGATCTATTTTCGCATCATGCTGCCCATGTCGCTGCCGATCTTTGTCGTGGCGATGATCCTGCAGGTCACCGGCATCTGGAACGACTTCCTGTTCGGTGTCGTGTTCACGCGGCCGGAATATTACCCGATGACGGTGCAGCTCAATAATATCGTCAACTCCGTGCAGGGCGTGAAGGAATACAACGTCAACATGGCTGCAACCCTTCTCACCGGGGCCGTGCCGTTGATCGTTTATTTCGTCTCCGGCAGGCTTTTCGTCCGTGGCATCGCCGCAGGCGCAGTAAAAGGTTGAGTTATATGAACAAAAGCGTTTCCATTCGCGATCTTTCCCTGTCCTTCGGTGCCGTTACCGTCCTGAAAGACCTCAATCTCGATATTTACGACGGCGAGTTCCTCGTGCTGCTCGGCTCTTCCGGCTGCGGCAAGTCGACACTTCTCAATTGCATCGCGGGCCTTCTGGAGCCAACCGACGGGCAAATCTTCATCAAGGACCGCAACGTTACCTGGGAGGAGCCGAAGGATCGTGGCATCGGCATGGTGTTCCAGTCCTATGCGCTCTATCCGCAGATGACGGTGGAGAAGAACCTCTCCTTCGGCCTTCAGGTCGCCAAGGTTCCGAAAGAGGAAATCGACCGGCGCGTCAAAAGGGCGGCGGGCATATTGCAGATCGAACCACTCCTGAAGCGCAAGCCCGCCGAGCTTTCCGGCGGCCAGCGCCAGCGCGTGGCGATCGGCCGGGCGCTGGTGCGCGATGTGGATGTGTTCCTGTTCGATGAACCGCTTTCCAACCTCGATGCCAAGCTGCGCTCGGAACTGCGCGTCGAGATCAAACGGCTGCACCAGGCGCTGAAAAACACCATGATCTACGTGACGCATGATCAGATCGAGGCGCTGACGCTGGCTGATCGTATCGCCATTATGAAAAGCGGCGTCATCCAGCAGCTTGCCGATCCCGTCACTATCTACAACAAGCCAAGGAACCTCTTCGTCGCGGGCTTCATCGGTTCGCCCTCGATGAATTTCCTGCGTGGCGAATTGATCGAGAAGGACGGCAAGGTGGTCTTCACCACCAACGGCGTCACCTTCTCACTGGATGGTTATCAGCCGGAGGCGCCGCTTGTCGCCGGTCGTGCCGTGGTTCTCGGTGTGCGTCCCGAACATGTGCGCGTCGATGCCGACATCGTCAGCGGCGAGGTGCATGAGGCGATCGTTGACATCGAGGAGCCGATGGGCGCCGACAATCTGATCTGGCTCAAACATGCCGGTCATACCCTGTCCGTGCGCGTTGGCGGCCACAGGCGGTTTGCGCCGGGCACCCGGGTTCGCCTCGGCCTAGACCTCACCATGGCCTCGCTGTTCGACGCACAGAGCGAAGAGCGGCTTTAGGAAGGGCCCCGTTTTACCCCCAACACCATCCCAAGCACCCACATCTCTATGGAGGAGATAATGACAGAACTCGGTTTCCAGCTTTACAGCGCCCGCAATTTCCAGCCGTTTTCCAATATTTTGAAGAAGCTTTCGGCGGCTGGTTACAAACAGGTCGAAGGTTACGGCGCCATGTACGCCTCGCTTGATGACGCCGGGCTGAACAGCTTGCGCTCCGAACTCGATGCCAATGGTCTTGCCATGCCGACCGGCCATTTCGGCCTCGACCTTCTCGAGGGTGATCCGAAAAAGGCTCTGAACATCGCCAAGGTTCTGGGCGTGGAAGCGATTTATTGCCCTTACCTGATGCCCGACCAGCGCCCGGCGGACGCGGCTGGTTGGTTCGCCTTCGGCAAGCGCCTGCAGGAAGCGGGTAAGCCATTCGTGGATGCCGGGCTGACCTTCGGCTGGCACAACCACGATTTCGAGTTCAAGGTGCTCCCGGACGGCTCCACCCCGCAGGAGCAGATTTTTGCCGGCGGACCGGACCTGAAATGGGAAGCGGATATCGCCTGGATTATCAGAGGCAATGCCGATCCGCTCGCCTGGATCGAAAGCTACGGCAAGCGCATTACCGCCGTGCACGTGAAGGACATCGCACCATCAGGCGAAAATACGGATGAGGACGGCTGGGCGGATGTCGGCCACGGCACGGTGGACTGGAAGGCCCTCGTGGCAGCACTGAGGGCAAAATCCGCCACGAAACATTTCGTGGTCGAACACGACAATCCCAAGGATATCGATCGGCTGATCACTCGCTCCATCGCATCCTTCAAAACCTATTGAGCATCAATCCGGAGTTTTCATCATGCAAAGGGAACTGGGCGTCGGCATCATCGGGTGCGGCAACATCTCGTCTGCTTACTTTTCGCTGGCACCGCTCTTCAAGGGCATCAAGGTGCTGGCCTGCGCCGACCTTAACCGCAATGCGGCGGAACTGAGGGCAGAAGAATTTGGTGTCACGGCGCAGTCGATCGAGGAACTCCTCGCCAACAAGGACATCGACGTGGTGGTGAACCTCACCATTCCCGCCGCGCATTTTCCCGTGTCGAAAGCGGCACTCGAGGCGGGTAAACACGTCTATTCGGAAAAGCCGCTGGTGCTTTCGCTGGAGGAAGGCGAGGAGTTGCGGCGCATCGCCCGCGAGAAGAACCTTTCCGTTGGCTGCGCGCCTGATACTTTCCTTGGCGGCGCGCATCAGCTTGCCCGGCAATATATCGACGAGGGCAAGGTAGGACGCATCACCTCCGGCACCTGCCATGTGATGAGCCCCGGCATGGAGATGTGGCACCCCAATCCGGGCTTCTTCTTCCTGAAGGGGGGCGGGCCGATCCTCGATCTTGGCCCCTATTATGTGGCGAACCTCATCAACCTCATCGGCCCGGTCAAGCGCGTTGGCGCACTGACATCAATGGCCAACCCCACCCGAACGGTGACCAGCCAGCCGCTGAACGGCGAGATCATCCCGGTAGAAACGCCTACCAACATCCATGCGCTTCTGGAATTCGTGAACGGAGCAACGATCACACTTTCGGCCAGCTGGGATGTGTGGTCGCATCGCCACGCCAATATGGAACTTTACGGTACGGAAGGATCGATCTACGTGCCGGACCCCAACTTCTTCGGCGGTGTGGTGGAGGCGAGCGGACGCGACAAAAATATCCAGCCGCTGGAAGACTGGGCGCATCCCTTCGGCATGGCCAACCAGGAAAGCCCGAATGGCCCGCGCGCCAATTATCGCACGGCAGGCCTGGCCGATATGGCGATTGCTATCCTTGAAGGCCGCGATGCCCGCTGCTCGCTGGATCGCTCCCTGCACGGTATAGACGTGATGACCTCCATCCTCAAATCCGGGGAAGAAGGCCGCTTCATCGAGATGACCACAACCTGCACGCAGCCGGCAGCACTTGGCATCGAGGAGGCGCAGGCGCTGCTGCGCTGAGCCCGGTTTATCGAAAAAAAGAGCCCGGCGCACTGCCGTTTTGCCGGGCTCCCACCGCTCCGCCGCATCATGGCGAGCTTCGTGTCTCAAAAGCCAATGAAAAAACCAAGCCATCGTGCGACGGTCGTGACCATCCAGATCAGGAAAACGAACGGGGCGATCCCTATCGTGGCGACGAGCGTCGCGGAGGCCACGAAAAGTAAGACTGCAAGATTGCGCCTGAGCCCTGGGCGCCTGTTGCCGAGTGCCTTATCCATGACGCACGGTGGCCATCAGCCCACGAATGGTAAGGGTGACATAAAGCGTGCCTGCCAACGCCATCAAAATGCCAGAGCCGATGGAGCTGAGATCGCTTAGCGAAAAGAGGAACATAGAACCGGACGTCATCGGCAACACCCTTCAAGAACTGCAACGTTTAATCCGTTCTAGATCAAGCCGGTTTCCCGCTTATGTCGCGATTGTTTCGTCTTGTTGCTGCGGCGGGGCAATTTCGTGGATTGCGTGGAATTTCCGCTATTTCCGCAAAGCCCTTCACAATCGCTTCGCTTTGGTTTAAAGCCGCCCCCGTAATCCGGTCGCAGCCCACCCGGTCAAAACAAGGGATCCCAACGTATGAAAACCATCGTCATCTGCTCCGGCGGATTGGACTCCGTTTCGCTTGCGCACAAAATCGCGGCGGAACATGAACTTCTCGCTCTTGTCTCCTTCGATTACGGCCAGCGCCACAAGAAGGAGCTGGATTTCGCAGCCGACTGCGCAAAACGTCTCGGCGTGCCGCATCATGTCATCGACATCACAACCATCGGCGCGCACCTCACCGGTTCCGCGCTGACGGACGATATCGAAGTGCCGGACGGACATTATGCGGAAGAGACCATGCGCTCCACGGTGGTGCCGAACCGCAACGCCATCATGCTGACCATCGCCTTCGGCCTTGCCGCCGCCCAGCAGGCGGATGCGGTGGCGATCGCCGTGCATGGCGGCGACCATTTTATCTATCCCGATTGCCGGCCGGGCTTCATCGACAGCTTTAATGCCATGCAGGCGCATGCGCTGGAAGGCTACGCAGACGTCACCTTGTTTGCGCCCTATGTCACCGTCTCCAAAGCGGCGATTGTGACTGACGCGGTGAAATACGGCACCCCATTTGGCGAAACCTGGTCCTGTTACAAGGGCGGCTCTCGCCATTGTGGACGTTGCGGCACCTGCGTGGAGCGGCGCGAGGCCTTCCATCTGGCAGGTGTTACCGATCCGACGGACTATGAGGACCCGGATTTCTGGGTGGCGGCCACCCATGCTTATACGGCACAGGAGGTGCGTTGATGTTTCGCATCACCAAGGAGTTCCATTTCTCCGCCTCTCACCAACTGAAAAGCCTGCCCGCCGACCATCAGTGCGCCCGCCTGCACGGGCATAATTACATCGTTGAGGTCGAACTATCAGGCGAAGAGCTGAACGAGCACGGTTTCGTGCGTGATTACCACGAACTCGCGCCGCTGAAGCGCTACATCGACGATCATTTCGATCATCGCCACCTGAACGACGTTCTCGGCCATGACCGGGTCACCGCGGAATGTCTGGCGAAGCACTTTTACGATTGGTGCAAGACGAGCCTGCCAGAGACCAGCGCCGTGCGAGTGAGCGAAACCGCCAAGACCTGGGCGGAATACCGGCCATGACGGCGGCTGCACAGAAAGTTGCAGCGAAGGAAACAGCGATCCGCATCAGCGAAATCTTCGGCCCGACCATTCAGGGCGAGGGTTTGCTGATTGGTCTGCCTACCGTTTTCGTTCGCACTGGCGGCTGCGATTACCGCTGCTCCTGGTGCGATACGCTGCATGCCGTCGACAGCGAGTATCGCGACACATGGAAACCGATGTCCGTCGAGGCGATCTGGCAGGAGGTGCGACGGCTTTCCGGCGGTGTGCCGCTGACGGTGTCGCTTTCGGGCGGCAATCCCGCCATCCAGCCCCTTGGGCAACTAATCGCGAAGGGGCAGGGCGAGGGCTATAGGTTCGCGCTGGAAACGCAGGGCAGCATCGCAAAAGACTGGTTTGGCGATCTCGATCATCTGGTGCTGAGCCCGAAGCCACCATCGAGCGGCATGGAAACCGACTGGCGGGCCTTTGAAGACTGTCTTGCCGCCGCCGGCGATGGACCGCAGGTGGCGCTGAAGATCGTGGTGTTTGACGATGCGGACTATGCTTATGCCAAGGCTGCATCAGCCCGTTTCCCGCATTTGCCGATTTACCTCCAGCCCGGCAACCACACCCCGCCGCCGCCGGATGACGACGACGCGCGTGTGGATATCGATGGAATCATGGATCGCATGTTGTGGTTGGTGGACAAGGTCAGCGAAGACCGTTGGTTTTCCGCCCGGGTGCTACCGCAGTTGCATGTGCTCTTGTGGGGGAATAGGCGAGGCGTTTGAGGTAGTACCTCCGTCATGCAGCGCTAGATTCGGGGTGACGGGAGATAACGGTACACGCTGCAGTATTGGAAGCGGCGGCTTACGCCGCCGCGCCCTTGCAATTCAAGCAGAGACGGCCAGCTCCCGCCGTTCGCGGTCGGCGATGATCGAGAGATCAAGCACCTTCTGCAAATTCGCGGCGTGGCGGAAGTCCGGGTCAGCAATGCCGCCTTCCATGACGGCCTTGGCGAATTTTTCGTAATTCGTCGGCACCGGGTCGACATCGATTGTCTTCCAGATCGCCTTTTCCACATCGTCGCCGATGCAGGCTCGCAGGCTGGAATAGTCAGGCGTGTGGATCACCTCCAGCGCACCCTTGTCGCCGTGGATGCGCAGGCGCAGTTCGTTGAGATGGCCCGTTGCCCAGCGGCTGGCGTGAATGACGCCCATGGCGCCGTTTTCCAACTCGGCGGTCATGGTGAAGCTGTCATTGGCGTCGAGATCGTAGGCGCCGATCTTGTTGCCTTCATATTTGTCGAACGTCTTCAGGCGCGTGAAGATCCGCTCCACATCGCTGCCCGCGCCATAGGAGGCGAAGTCGAGAATGTGGATGCCGACATCACCCAGAACACCGTTTGAGCCGTGCTTGGTGGAAAGCCGCCAGAGCCACTTGCTCTCCGTCATCCAGTCTCCCCAGGCCTTGGAAACGAGCCAGCTCTGGAGATAGGAGGCTTCCAGATGGCGCACCTTGCCGATCTTGCCGGCCAGCACCATTTCGCGTGCCGCCTGCAAGGGGGCGACATTGCGATAAGTGAGGTTGACCATGGCAACAAGGCCTGCTTTTTCTGCGGCATCGGCCATTTCGGCGGCCTTGGCGTAGTTTTCCGCCAGCGGCTTTTCGCAGAAAACATGTTTGCCCGCCGCCAGAAGCTTGAGGCTGGTCGGGTGGTGGATGGCATCCGGCGTGACGTTTGCCGCCGCGTCGAACTCGCCCCAGGCAATCGCGTCATCCAGCGAGGTAAAGGAGAGTGGAATGTTGTGGCGAAGCGCAAAGCCCCGCACAACCACATCATCCACATCCACCGCAGCCACCAGTTCGACGCCGGGGATTTGCGAGAAATATGTGGCATGGTTGTTAGCCATGCCGCCGGTTCCGAGAATGAGAAGTCTCATGGCTGTTTACCTGTAACCTGCTTCGCCTGCCTTGTGCAGCTTGGGGCCGCGTTCTTCGATAGGCTCCAGCGCCTTGTCGACGGGAACGTTGGGGGCGTCATGAATGCTTTTCAGCGCGCCGACCGGATTATAGGCCCATTTCACCGAATTGCTGATGACCTTCTGTACATTGGCGTCGTGATAGGTCGGATAAGTCTCGTGACCGGGGCGGAAATAGAAGATGTTGCCTGCGCCACGGCGCCAGGTGAGGCCAGAACGGAAGACTTCGCCGCCCTGGAACCAAGAGATGAAGACGGTTTCCAGCGGCTCCGGCACAGAGAACTGCTCGCCATACATCTCTTCGTTTTCCAGCTCGAAATGCTCGGGCAGGCCGGCTGCGATCGGGTGGCGCGGATTGATCGTCCACAGGCGTTCGCGTTCGCCCGCCTCACGCCATTTAAGCGCGCAGGGCGTACCCATCAGTCGCTTGAAAGGCTTGGAGAAGTGGCCGGAATGCAGGACGATGAGGCCCATGCCTTCCCAGACACGCTTGGCAACGCGCTCGACGATTTCATCCTGAACCGCACCGTGGTCCTTGTGGCCCCACCAGACCAGAACGTCGGTCTTGTCCAGACGCTCCTGCGAAAGGCCGTGTTCCGGTTCCTGAAGCGTGGCGGTGGTGGCGCTGATCTCAGGGTTGGTATTCAGCGCATCGGCGATGGTGTTGTGCATACCATCAGGGTAGATCGAACGCACCGTCTCGTTGATGTGTTCGTGGATATTTTCGCCCCATACAACGGTGTTGATGGTCATTTTCTTGCTCCTTGGTGAAGGCCGGAAGCTTGGGTGATCCGGCGAAAGTTAACTGTTCAGGCGGCGCCGCGCACGGGATTGCGGGCAAGGGCCTGGCCCTGCGCGTCGAAGCGGTGGATCTGCGCCGCATCCGGCACGAGAACGATTTTTTCTCCCGGCTTGCGGTCGGTCACGCCTTCCTCACGAACGACGATGGGTTCGCCAGCACCAATCTCGACATAGATGTAGCTGTCCGATCCCAGCATTTCCGAATGGATGATTTCGCCGTTCCAGCCGGTCTCACCGGCACCGATCGCAAGGTGTTCGGGGCGGATGCCGATGGTCGCGGCACCTTCGACTTCCGCATATTTGCCGGCAAGGAAGTTCATCTTCGGCGAGCCGATGAAGCCGGCAACGAAGGTGTTGACCGGGCTTTCGTAAAGCTCGAGCGGCGTGCCGATCTGTTCGACGCGGCCATCGCGCAGAACGCAGATGCGGTCGGCAAGCGTCATGGCTTCCACCTGGTCGTGGGTGACGTAGATCATCGTCGTGTCATGCATCTCCCGGTGCAGCTTGGCGATTTCGAGACGGGTTGCGACGCGAAGCGCCGCATCGAGGTTGGAGAGCGGTTCGTCGAACAGGAACACTTTCGGATCACGCACGATGGCACGGCCGATGGCGACACGCTGGCGCTGGCCGCCGGAAAGCTGCTTCGGCAGACGTTCCAGATAGGGCGTGAGCTGCAGCATTTCCGCTGCCGCCTCTACACGCTTGCGGCGCTGCTCCTTGTCGGCGCCTGAGAGTTTCATGCCGAATGCCATGTTTTCGAATACGGTCATATGCGGATAAAGCGCATAGGACTGGAAGACCATGGCGACGCCACGCTTGGCGGGTGGCAGGCGGTTGACGGCTTCTCCGTCAAAGGAGAGCGTGCCGCCAGTGATTTCCTCGAGCCCGCAGATGAGGCGTAGCAGCGTGGACTTGCCGCAACCGGAAGGGCCGACGAAAACCATGAACTCGCCGGAGCGGATGTCCATGTCGATGCCCTTGATGACATCGAAGGCGCCAAAGGATTTGCGAAGATTGCGCAGTTGAATGGTGGTCATAAGTTTTCTCCTAGCCTTTGACGCCGCCGGCGGTGAGGCCGGAAATGATGCGTCGCTGGAAGATAAGAACGAGGACGACGAGCGGGGCGGTGACGATGACGGAGGCCGCCATGATCGTTCCCCAGGGGATTTCAAACTGCGAACCGCCCGAAAGAAGTGCGATGGCGACCGGCACCGTGCGCTGTTCGTTCGATGAGGTGAAGGTGAGCGCGAAGAGGAACTCGTTCCATGCCGCAATGAAGGCGAGGAGCCCTGTGGTGACGAGCGCCGGCCACATCAGCGGCATGAAGACCTGGGTGATGATGACCCATGGCGTTGCGCCATCGACGATTGCCGCTTCCTCGATTTCGATCGGCAGGTCGCGCATGAATGTCGTCAGCACCCAGACAGTGAAGGGCAGGGTGAAGATCATGTAGGAAAAGATCAGCGCGATCGGCGTGTTGAAGATGCCAGCCCAGCGGATAAGTTCAAACAGGCCGGCGAGAACGGCGATCTGTGGAAACATCGAGACCGAGAGGATGGTGAGCAGAAGCAGCGAGCGGCCCCGGAAACGGACACGGGCCAGGGCATAGGACGCCGTTACCGCAAGGAACAGCGACAGTACGACGACTGAAGATGCAACGAACAGCGAATTGCCGAGATTGCGCAGGAACGTGCCGTTGCCGATGACGAAGTTGTAATTGGTCAACGAGAATTCACGCGGCCAGTAATTCACCTGGAACAGCGCTGAGCCGGATTTCAGGCTGGTCAGTATCGCGTAATAGAACGGGAATACCGAAATCACCATGATGACGGCGACCAGCGCATAAAAGGCGGTGGTTTTCAGGATGCTTGGCAGGGTCATCGCGAAGCTCCATCTGTGTTGACGCGCCCGAGCCACATATAAACGACTGTTATCGAGGCGATGATGAGGAACAGCATGGTGGAAGCGGCTGCGCCATAGGCGAACTTGTCGAAATCGAACAGGTTCTCACGCGCCAGCACCGACATCGTGCGGGTCTGGGCGTTATTCGGCGTCAGAATGTAGATGAGGTCGAAGACGCGCATCGCATCCAGCATACGGAAGATGACGGCAACCATGAGCGCTGGCCGGATCATTGGCAGGGTGACGCGGAAGAACACCTTGACGGGGTGGATACCGTCCACCTTCGCCGCCTCATACATGTCCTTCGGCACCATTTGCAGGCCGGCGAGAATGAGCAGCGCCATGAAGGGCGTCGTCTTCCAGATATCAACAATAAGAACGGCGACCATTGCGGTGTCCGGATTGGCGGTCCATGCGATCTTGTGGGAGATCAGCCCGAGATTGAGGAACAGGTCGTTCAAGATACCGAACTGGTCGTTCAGCATCCACGCCCACATCTGCGCCGAAACGATGGTGGGAATGGCCCATGGAACGAGGATGGCGGCGCGCACGAGGCCGCGTCCCTTGAATTCCGCGTTCAGCACCAGCGCAACGATAAGGCCGAGAACGGTTTCGAAGCTGACCGAAAGGATGGTGAATTTCAGCGTGTTGAGAACCGCGCCCCACCAGGCGGGATCAGCCAACAGGCCGCGATAGATGGTGCGGCCGCTGCTGAGCGTGATCCAGGTGAGGTAGTTCTTGAAGCCAACGAATTGTGCGCCGTCGAGATTGGTCAGCGACGCGTCGGTGAGGCTGAACCAGACGGTGCGCACCAGCGGCCAGCCGGCCACCATCGCAAGTACCAGAAACGTGGGGGCAAGGAACAGCCATGCGGATTTCAGGCGTTCCGACTGAAGGTCGGAGCCGGTGCCGGATGCCGCGGCCGGTCTTTGAAGGGCGGTATCGTTCATGGGGATATCTCGCAGTTGGGGTGTGGGAAACGCTCAGGCGAGACCGCTTCCCACACGGGCCGGATTACCAGCCGTTGCCTTTGAGATCGGTCAATTCGACTTCAAGGAGCTCAAGGTTTTCCGCCGCCGTGCCGTTGCCGGAGAGCGTGGTGTGCACGGCACCCCAGAATTTGGCCGAAACCTCGTTGTATTTCACCTTCGCCGAGGCAGAGGGGCGTGGAACGGCGGTCTGGAAAATCGGCTTCCATGTCGGCATGAAAGGCTGTGCGTCCGCGACATCCTTGTCGTCGTAAAGCGAGGCGATCGTGGGCATGTTGGAAAGCTGGATCGCACGCATCTTCTGGGTATCCTTCGATGCGAGGAACTTCACGAGCTGGATGGCAGCTTCCTGATCGTCGGAATATTTCGAAACGGCGAGGTTCCAACCGCCGAGCGTTGAGGCGGGTGCCGCACCCTCTTCACCGGCCGGCAAGGGCGTGACGCCGAATTTGCCCTTGATGGCGCTGTCGGCACCGTTTCCAAGCGCATAGGCATAGGGCCAGTTGCGCATGAAGACAGAATTGCCGGTCTGCCAGACGCCGCGTGCTTCCTCTTCCTTGTAGGCAAGCACGCCCTGCGGCGCGATGGTGCCGACCCAGCCCTTGGCGGCTTCAATCGCGGCTGCGGCTTTCTCGTTGTTGATGGAGATGTCGCCGTTGGTCTCAACGATATGACCGCCACCGGCTGATGCAATCCATTCCAGCGCGTTGCAGGTCAGACCTTCATAGGCGCTGCCCTGGAAGACGAAGCCCCAGAGGTCCTTCTGCCCGCCTTCGCGTTCCTTGTCCTGAATTTCTTTGGCGGTCTCGCCCAGTTCCTTCCAGGTTTTCGGCGGCTGCTTGCCGTATTTTTCCAGAAGGTCCTTGCGGTAGAACAGAGCGGGCGCGTCGGTGAACATCGGCATCGCGACCAGCTTGCCGTCCACGGTCTGCGACGCCACGATGGAGGGGAAATGATCGCCGATGACGTCCTTGGTCGCTTCGGTCAAGTCCACGAATTGGTCGGAGAGCTGCGGCGCCCAGATCACGTCCGTCTGGTAGACGTCAACATCCTTGTTACCCGCGGCAAGCCATAGCCTGTACTGGCTGAACTGCTCACTGGACGATGACGGCATGGTGACGAGATTGACCTTGTGGCCGGTCTCTTTTTCGAAGGCGGCGATCCGCTCCTTGAAAAATGCAATGTTCTTGCCGGTCGAGTTGGCGGCGATGGAAAGTTCGGCCGCCTGCGCGGAAACTGCCGCAGACAGCACGCTGCCACACAGCAACAAAGTCTTCATGGAAATATTCATTGTCAAACTCCTCCGTTGACGCTTCCAATCATCCTCAAAATTGAAAGCGCTTTTGACTGATGTGAAGTTCGCAAAAGCCGACAAATCTGTCAATACTCTTTCTTATGGCGTGGAAATTGGGCATCTTCGCATGTTGCCACGGAGGGTTTGCCTTTCGAAACGGCGAACTGTAAGGTTTCAGGTGGGAATAAATTGAAAGCGATTTCAATTTTTGTCCGCTTGAAAAATCTGCGGCGGCGACGCATGCAGGAGCAAATTGGCAGAAAACATGAAGCTCAAGGAATTCGCAGAAAAGGTCGGGCTGTCGCCCACCACCGTCAGCCGTGCGCTTGGCGGCTATCCCGAGGTGCGTGAAGAGACGCGCCAGCGGGTGATGGATGCTGCGCTGAAATACGGCTACCGGCCCAATGCCAACGCGGTCAGGCTGGCAACAGGCAGGGCCGGCGCCATCGGTGTCGTGATGGGCCGTTCGGGCGGCGGGCATTTCTTTTCGGAATTCATGGGCGGCATGGCGACGCGGCTGGAAGGCGAAGAGACCGACATTCTCGTCAGCGTCACCGTCGACAATAACATTGAGGAAGAGCTCGCGATTTTCAGCCGGCTGGCGTCGAGCGGACGGGTGGATGGCATAATCGTGCATTCGCCGCGTCCGGAGGACGAGCGCATCGCGCTGCTCAATCGGCTGGGCGTGCCTTTCATCGTGCATGGCCGCTCGAAGACGGCGTTCGAGCACGCCTGGCTCGATATCGACAATCATGATGTGAC
This sequence comes from Agrobacterium sp. 16-2014-1-2a, assembly GCF_053522705.1. Classification (NCBI taxonomy): domain Bacteria; kingdom Pseudomonadati; phylum Pseudomonadota; class Alphaproteobacteria; order Hyphomicrobiales; family Rhizobiaceae; genus Agrobacterium; species Agrobacterium sp. 16-2014-1-2a. Next base: position 194,177 of record NZ_JBNWBX010000011.1, on the reverse strand, counting down.
GTATCGTCCGACAATCCATTTTCTGGAACGTGGCCACCGTCGCATCGCGATGATCAACGGCCCGACAGGCCGTACATTCGTGCAGGACCGCGAACAGGGTTTTCGTGATGCGCTCGCGACCCATGGCATCACGCCTGATCCGCGCCTCATGATGAGCGAGCATTTCAGCGAAGATGCCGCCTTCCGTTTCGCCCGCTCGCTGCTGGAGCAGACGCCGCGCCCGACCGCCTTCGTCGCCGGCGCGATGATGACGGCGCAGGGCGTCTATCGCGCGGCAACCCAACTGGGATTGGTGATCGGCAAGGACGTATCCGTCATCGCCCATGACGACGTGTTTCCTTACCTCACTCCGGAAAGCATGATGCCGCCGCTTTCCACCACCCGCTCGCCCATGCGCATGGCTGGCATGCGGGTTACGGACCTGCTTCTGCAGATCGTCGGCGGCCGTCCCGTCCGCGAGGTTCAGGAATTGTGGCCGGTCGAACTGATCTTGCGGGAATCGGTCGGTCCAGCCTGACCTCGTCGCCATAGCTCACTGATTCCATTCCATTTTGTGAACGTCAATTGATTGCCGTTCGTCTTTCATCGCCTATACGGCAGCGTCATCTCGTGTATAATCGAAGCTGCACAGGCCTTTTGGAACAGGACCTGGGCCAGCGCGTTGAGGGGACGTGTTGAAGGAGGTGACCGATGTTTGAATTTTTAAAGCCGCAACAACAGACTGTGATCGATGATGTGGAGGCAACCGGTACCTATGCCGATGCGCTGCTCAACGTACCCAGCCCGGAACTGACCCGTTCCACCGCTCGCGAACACGGCCATGAGGCCCACTCCCGCGACTATTGCGAAAACCGCGATATTTCCCGCAGCTCGCTGGGTTTCGCCTGACCACTCGCAAAAGCTTCCCAAAAAAACGGAACTGACCGGCGTTTTCCTGCGTTTGCCCTGTACAATCCGCAGGGCGGCGCAATGAAACCGAAGGGACCTGATCGGCATTTGACCGATGGGCGAATTGGGTGTTGCGCCGCCTGAGGAGGGGCCGCGCGCTCGCGTTGTCTCAGCAGATGAAAGCGCATTTCGATTCCGCATTGGACGAAGCGCTTATATCCAGGAGCTGCAATGCCAACTGTTCCCGTTGAACCCTATCCAGACCCGCCAATGCCGGTGCCGCCACAGCCGGATATACCGCCGGTCAAAGAGCCGGAGCCCGACAGGCTGCCGGACGAGGCGCCAAACCCCAATCCAGATGAAAACGACGGACCGCCCAAGGTCTTTTAGGTTTCAGGCTTGTTCGAATTTCCTGCTGAGGAAGGCCGAGCCTTCAAGCCCGAAGCGCCAAGGATAGTCCTGCGCGCGGCTTATGCCGATGCGTCTGCCGGTGGTAACGGCAGCGGCGTCCTTTGGCAGACGTAGGAAAAACGGCGGGCGGTCCAGCGGTGCTCCGTCCATTTCTCCGGTAATGGCCAAGGCCTGACAAAGCCTGCCGGGGCCGGAACATAACAGTTTCAGTTTGTCAGTTCCTCGCCGCAGTTTCATCATGTCTATGCCGGTGAGGGGTTCGATGGCGCGCAGAAGCACGGCGGAGCCCGGAGCGCATACGAAGTTTGCGCACCAGTGAATGCCGTAGGACCGGTAGACATAGAGACGGCCGGCCGGGCCGAACATCGCCTTGGTGCGCGGGGTCTGCCCATTGAAACTATGGGATGCCGGATCATCAGGATGATAGGCTTCGGTTTCCACGATAATGCCGCCGGTATTGCCAACGCGGAATTCCACGCCGATGAGGGCGCGGGCAACGTCAACGGGATCGCGCTGAAAGAAGCGCTCCTGCATTTCCGGGCCCAAGGCCTGATCCATCTGGAACCCCTTCTGCTCTGCCATCGTTGTGAATTCAGGTTTCAGTGTGTTGTCGCATCGGATTACGCCGATGCTTTTTCAAATCGGAGGGCATGTCATGCAACTTTCTACGACCTATGTAAAACGGGATAACGGAGTGATTTCCGTGGAATTTGTCGGCAGCGACGGCGATCAGGTCTCGGTCCGCCTTGCCGACGGTCTTGATGGCATCGACGATGCGGAGGCCATCAAACGCGCAAGCGCGGTGATGGTTCAACTGACGGCATTCGGAACGCGTCAAGGTGCCGATGCGCCGTCGCAGTTTTCCGCTCTCGGCACGGCGCAGGATCGAGTCCCGCACGGTCAGGCGAGCGCCCGCACATCGAAGGATCGCGACATTCTTGAAGAGGAACTGGAAGAGGGGCTGGAAGACAGTTTTCCGGCGAGCGACCCCGTCTCGGCAACGGTCACCTCGATCGCGTCGAGAAAAGGAGGGCTGTGACCTTGGCCAATGGTAAAGTCGCCCTCGTCACCGGCGCTGGCTCCGGCATTGGCCGGGCTGCTGCCCTTCATCTGGCTGCCGAAGGCTTTTCCGTAGGCCTTCTCGGCCGTACCGAATCTGAATTGCAGGCAGTGAAAAATGAGATTTCCGCCTTATCCGGCGCTTCTAAGGTCCTCGTCGCCGATGTGGCGGAAGAGGCAGCTATGCGACACTCCGTTGCAGAGCTTGTGGATGCTGTCGGCCGTCTGGATGTCGTGGTGGCCAATGCGGGCGTCAACGGCGTCTGGGCACCGATTGACGAGCTGACGCCTTCGGAGTGGGACGATACGATCCGCATCAACCTGCGAGGCACCTATCTCACTATCCATGCCAGTGTGCCGCATCTGAAGGCGGCAGGTGGCGGCTCCATCATCATCGTCTCTTCCATCAACGGCACACGCACTTTCAACTCGCCGGGCGCTACCGCCTATTCGGTGACGAAGGCCGGGCAGCTTGCCATGGCCCAGCAACTGGCGCTGGAGCTCGGGCGTCATCGCATCCGTGTCAACGCGGTGTGTCCGGGCGAAATTGAAACGGCGATTGACGAAAATACGGACATACGCGGGCGCGACAGGACCGAAGTGCCAGTCCGTTTCCCGGCGGGTGACATTCCGGTCACCGGCGGGGTTGCAGGGACGAGCGAGGATGTTGCTGCATTGATCGGTTTTCTGGCATCGGACCAGTCGCGCCATATCACCGGAACGCCGGTATGGATCGATGGCGGGCAGGGGCTTCTTCGGTAGCGGCAGTTCCATCACAGGCTTGTGTGCGTATGATTAACGAATGGGTAACGTCTGTTCACGAGACTTTGTCCTTGCGGGAGGTTGCCGCCATATGGCCACCTTCGCTAGTTAAGCCTCTGCCACAAAGGCGGGCAAATCGGGCGGGCAGAACGATCCATGGGTATGAATGCATTGCTGAACTTCGCAAGTGCGGGGCTGCGGCGCAGGGTAAAAGCGGGAATGAGAATAGCTGCGGTCGTCGCGATCGGCAGCGGTCTCGCCGCGTGCACCTCAATGGGTCTCGACAGCGTCAAAAAGGACCCGCCGAAGCTGTCATCCAAGATGATGGCGCAGATGTCTGCCAAGAGCATGCGCCCGGAAAGCCCGGTTCTCGTTCGCATTTTCAAGCAGGAAAGCGAGCTTGAGGTCTGGAAGATCGACAAGACCGGTAATTATGCGCTGCTCAAGACCTATCCCATGTGCCGCTGGTCCGGAAAACTTGGCCCGAAGACGAAGACGGGCGACCGGCAGGCGCCGGAAGGATTTTATCATGTCTCCGCAGGCATGCTGAACCCCAATTCGCAATATTACGTCTCCTTCAATCTCGGCTATCCCAACCGGCTGGAATCGGCGCTTGGTTACACCGGCGAAGCGTTGATGGTGCATGGCGCCTGTTCTTCGTCGGGCTGTTACGCGATGACCGATCAACAGGTCGGCGAGATTTATGCGGTCGTGGCGCGCGCACTGCAGGGCGGGCAGGACCGCTTTCAGGTTCAGGCCTATCCCTTCCGCATGAGCGCGCGGAACATGGTGGCGAATCGGGACGATCCCAATATGCCCTTCTGGAAGACGCTCAAGGAAGGCTATGACTATTTCGAGGTGACGCGCCGCCAGCCAAAGGTTTCCGTTTGCGGCCGGCGATACGTTTTTAACAGCGAATTTGCCGGCGGTGAGCCTGCCGATCCGCTGGCGGCCTGCCCACCTGCGATAAACCAGCCGGACCCCTTGGTGGCGTCGAAAATGGCCGAAGAGCAACAGAAATTTGCCGCCGCGATGAACGAGGGAACTTCTGCCCCGGTCAGCGCGTATGTAGACGGCGGCATGCACCCAAGCTTCCGTGCCATCCTGAAATCCAGTGGCGCAAAGGCCATGGCATCGCAGGTCTCCGGCACGAAGTACCCTATAAGCCGCCCCGAGGCGGCGCTGGCAGATCCCTTTGCCAGCGCAAGATGACGCAGATGAGGTTTTTCAATTGAACGACACGACAACGACCCGGCGAGGTTTCCTGCTTGGAGCGGGCGGATTAGCGCTGGCCGGCCTTGCAGGCTGTAACACCACCGCGCGTGAGGCCACACGGCCACCAGCCCCCGCCGACGACCCGATGTATGCCTTGATGTACGGTCCGAAGCCCGACGAGCAGTTTCCGTTGCCGGAAATTCCCTACAAGCGGATCCCGCGCCAGTTCCTGCGTCAAATGGTGGAAAATCCCACCGGTGAGCGTCCCGGCATCATTGTGGTCGATACCGCCAACCATTTCCTTTATCTCACCTACGAGAACAACCAGGCCATGCGTTATGGCGTCGGTCTCGGCCGCGCGGGCTTCGAATGGGCCGGACGCGGCGTTATCCAGTACAAGCGTCAATGGCCGCGCTGGACGCCGCCCGACGAGATGATTGCCCGCCAGCCTGAGCTGGAACCCTATAGCGGCCGCAATGGCGGCATGGAGCCGGGCCTCAAGAACCCGCTCGGTGCGCGTGCACTTTATATCTTCAAGGACGGCAAGGACACGATCTACCGTCTGCACGGCTCGCCGGAATGGTGGACGATCGGCAAGTCGGTTTCCTCCGGCTGCGTGCGTCTGCTGAACCAGGATATTGTCGACCTCTATAACCGTGTGCCTGATGGTACGCCGATTGTGGTGACGGCGCTCGGGCCGGCACAGCAGGGTGTTCCTATCGGGCAGGCGGGCGTGCCCGTGGCGCAGTATGGCGGCGGCGTGGTCGGCGACGGCCTGTCGCAACCAATGCAGACCTATTGATAGACAAAATTTCCAGCCGCCTGAGAGGGCGGCTGGAAATGGCTAATGAATGAAGGCGCAATCAAAGCGCTTCGATACTGCTGCTGCCGGCTCGATCTGCGGCAGCAACCTCAGGCAACGCGACGGGTAACGTCGCGGCTACCGGCACTTTCCATTTCCAGACGGAACCGCGATACAAGCGAGCGCAGCTTTGCCGTTTCGGCGGCGAGCATTGCAGAAGCCGCGGTGGACTGCTCCACCATGGCCGCATTTTGCTGGGTGGCGTGATCCATGGAGTTTACCGCCGCGTTGATTTCGGCAAGACCGGTCGATTGTTCGGTCGCCGATGTGGCGATGGCGTTCATATGGCGATCGATGCCGGCGATACGCTCGCCAATCTCCTTCAGCGCCGTGCCGGTGTCGAGAACCAGTTTCACGCCGCTTTCCACTTCCGTCGAGGATTGCCGGATATGATCGCGGATTTCGCCTGCGGCCTTTGCTGCGCGCTGGGCGAGATCGCGCACTTCCTGCGCCACTACCGCAAATCCCTTGCCGGCTTCACCGGCGCGTGCGGCTTCCACGCCTGCATTCAACGCCAGAAGATTTGTCTGGAAGGCGATCTCGTCTATGGCGCCGACGATGCCGGTGATCTGCCGGGACGAGGTTTCGATGCGGCGCATCGCCTCTTCCGCATGGCTGACAACCTCCACAGATTTCAGTGCGCTGTGGTTGGCATCGGTGGCGGCGAGCCGCGCTTCGGCGGCACGCTTGTTGGCGTTTGAAACATTGACCGTGATTTCATCGAGCGCTGCTGCGGTCTGTTCCAGAGACGCTGCCTGATTTTCCGTGCGGCGGGAAAGATCGCCGGCACCTGCGGCGATTTCCCGGCTGCTGCCGTCAATCGTGCTGATGCCATCGGAAATGGCGAACAGCGTTTCGCCGAGTTGACGCACTGAGCTGTTGAAATCGTGACGCAAGGCCTCGAATTGAGGGGCAAAGGCCTGATCGAGCTGAAAGGCCAGATCGCCCGATGCCAGCCGCTTCAGTCCTGTCGCAAGGCCGGAAGTGGCGATGCGCAGCCGCTCAGACGCATCGTCCTCCGCTTGCTGTCGCGCGGCCGCCTGATCGGCTTCTGCCTGCAGTCTGGCTGCTGCTGCCTGTTCTTCGAGCGCCCGATTGGCAATCGCCGCCTGCCGGAATATTTCGACCGCGCCGGACATGGAGCCGATCTCATCCTTCCGGTCCATGCCGGAAGGAGGCTGTGACGTGTCGCCGCTGGCAAGGATTTCCATCGTCTTCGACAGGCGCAGGATTGGACCCGTTACCGTTTTGCGGGTGAGGATAAAGAGGCCTACGCAGAAGAGTGTCGCCAGAACCAGCAGCCCTTCTAATACGAGCTCGATTACCGCCTTCGTCTCCTGGCTTTCCGCGACAGTTGCTTCGGAAAGCGCGTCGATCTGTTCGCTCGCCGTTTCCATCGCGGTTTCGAGAGTGGTGAACTGGCGCATGAAGTCCGGAATCATTTTTGTCGCCGCGCCCGGATCGGCGTTGACGAGGCCAACCACCGTTTTGGCGCTTTCAAGATAGGACTGAAGCGGTTTTTCAACGCTCTCGATAACGGCTTTGGCGTTCGTACCTTCGGTAAGCGCCTTGTTTAGCTTCAATGCTTCAAGGAAAGTGGCTTCATGTTCGGCAAGGTCGGCCTTTACCGCGTCGAACGACAGGCCCATCGTATCATTCGTGGAAAGAATGGCTGCCAGCACGTCTGAGCGCAGCGCATCGTGCATCATGTCGGCTCGCATATGATTGTGAAGTATCTCGGCGGACCGCGATACATCCGTACTATTGCGATTGAGCGTATGCGTCGCCCAGATACCGACCCCCGCCGCGCTTCCGGTGATGGAAAAGATTGCAATGCTTGCAAATATAATTTTTTTCTGAATCGACGCCATGAGGCCATTCCCGCTCGGTTGGTTATACTACGGGAAATTAATAGAATATGCTTAAGAAATGATCTATTTTTGTTGCGGTCTTGATAAATGCAAAAAAGGCTGCAATAGAAATTGCAGCCTTTTATTTATTAGTGATTTATACTTTTAATCCGCTCTTTTCAGCGCGTCGCCCAAGATCGAGACGATATCGTCGAAATGTGATTTTTCGGCGATAAGCGGCGGCGAAAGGGCAATGATATCGCCCGTGACGCGAATGAGCAGACCGCGCTCGAAGCAATCCACGAAAACGTCATAGGCGCGTGCGCCGATAGCTCCATCACGCGATTGCAGCTCGATGCCGGCGATGAAGCCGATGGTGCGGATGTCGATGACATTGGGCAGGCCCTTCAGCGAATGGATGGCGTCGTGCCAGACATCCTGCATTTCTGCCGCGCGGGTAAACAGCCCTTCGTCGCGGTAGATGTTGAGCGTGGCGATGCCGGCGGCGCAGGCAACCGGATGTCCGGAATAGGTATAGCCGTGGAACAGCTCTATCTGGTTGTCCGGCCCATGCATCAACGCATCGTGCACCTTGCGGCTGGTAAAAACCGCACCCATCGGGATTGCGCCGTTGGTCAGCCCCTTGGCGGTGGTAACGATGTCAGGCGTCACGCCGAAGTAGTTGCTGGCAAAGGACGAGCCCATACGGCCGAAACCGGTGATAACCTCATCGAAGATCAACAGAATGCCGTGCTTGTCGCAGATGGCCCGCAGGCGCTCCAGATAACCCTTCGGCGGCACCAGCACGCCGGTGGAGCCGGCTACGGGTTCAACGATACAGGCGGCGATTGTTTCGGCCCCATGCAGAGCAACCAGCCGTTCCAGATCGTCTGCCAGTTCGGCACCATGCTCGGGCTGGCCCTTTACGAAGCTGTTTTTCGCCAAATCGTGGGTGTGACGCAGGTGGTCGGCCGGGATTTGCGGAAAAACACGGCGGTTGTTGACAAGGCCACCAACGGAGATGCCGCCGAAACCGACGCCATGATAACCGCGCTCACGGCCGATCAGACGGCTGCGGGTGCCCTGACCAATGGCGCGCTGATAAGCGATGGCAATCTTCAGCGCCGTATCGACTGATTCAGAACCCGAGCCGGTGTAGAAAACGCGGTCGAGCTTCGCGCCTTCCGGGCCGGGCGCGATTTCCGCCAGCCGCTCGGCGAATTCGAAGGCGACGGGATGGCCCATCTGAAACGAGGGCGCATAATCCATGGTCGAAAGCTGGTGTTTGACGGCGGATGCAATCTGGTGGCGGCCATGGCCGACATTGACGCACCACAGGCCAGCTGTGCCGTCGAGAACCTGACGACCGTCATTGCTGGTGTAATACATGCCCTCCGCGCTCGTCAGCAGGCGGGGATTGGCCTTGAACTGCCGGTTGGCGGTGAATGGCATCCAGTAGCTGTCGAGTGAGGTGGAGTTGGATCGGTTGGGGTTGTCCATAACGGTTCTCCTGTTCGGTGCCGGTGATTGAAAGCTATTTTCCGGGCTGAACAAGCCCTTTTCTCGCTGTGGCCAAGTCATTGAAAATGTTATAGGCGGGAAAGGTAGTTTTCGATATTTCGAACAACGGCAACGGGGGATCACGCATGTCGGTGGATATAGGCGGGCGTTTGCGCCATTTGCGGCTGCGTCACAATATTTCCCAGCGTGAACTGGCAAGACGTGCTGGTGTTACCAATTCGACGATTTCCCTGATCGAATCCAACACCTCCAACCCGTCCGTCGGCGCGCTGAAGCGCATTCTCGACGGTATACCGATCGGCCTTGCCGAATTTTTCGCCTACGAGCCGGAGACCAGCCGCAAGGCATTTTACCGCGCGGATGAACTTGTCGAAATCGGCAAAGGACCGATATCCTTCCGGCAGGTGGGCGAAAATGTTTTCGGCCGCAGCCTGCAAATCTTGAAGGAATGTTACCAGCCGGGTGCCGATACCGGCAAGGTGCCACTGGTCCACGATGGAGAAGAGGGGGGTATCATCCTCTCCGGGCGTCTGGAGGTGACGGTCGACGAGGAGCGGCGGGTTCTCGGTCCGGGGGATGCCTATTATTTCGAAAGCCGCAGGCCGCACCGCTTCCGCTGCGTTGGTCCAGTGCCGTGCGAGGTCATCAGCGCCTGCACACCACCCACCTTCTGATTCTATGGCTTTCGGGTAAAGTCACGCCGGAATGGTGGTCGGACCGTTCCAGCCGGAGATAATTTGGTCCAGCCGGAGAGATTTTCTACGATCCGACCGAACTTTGATACGGGTTCCTGCCATTATTTTGCCGCTTTTGCGCCGCTTTTGCAATTTTTCCATCGCTTTTTCTTGGCGAAGTTGGCGTGCCGGCAAAAAAATCCCGGTTAATATGTCAAATTTTATATGCATTGCCACAATCTTGCTGCGCTGCAAAAAAATTTAATATTCTTCCTGACACATGGCTGTTCTTGGCGTTCCTGTCTCACCTGATTAAGTCACAAGAAACATATAAGAAAAGACTATCTGTTGTCGAAAACGCAATACATGCGGGAGCGGCACCCATGCTCTCAACACATGGCCGCCGGCACATTTGTTGCTTTTTTATGCAACCGTTAATATTGCCCTGACGTTGATCGGCCGCTCTCGCAAGAAATCGCATAGACGGTCAGGGGCAATGTGCCTTACAAAAAATCCATTAGCATCAAATTCAGAACACAGACTTGTTATCTCTTTTAGACGGAAAGACACGCCTCCGGGCACCGACCAATCGCAAAACATAAATGGAGTTCTCTCTATGAAGTCCGCGACCCAATCGGCTGAACAGACACTCAGCAGTTCCGAAGACTTCGATGTCAGTTTCCCTATCGGGGGCATCGCAAAACGCAGCTTCGATATGACATCGGCCCTGCTTGCGCTGCTCATCTTCAGCCCGATTTTTCTGTTGATCGCCGCACTGGTGAAATTGTCCGATCCCGGCCCGATCTTTTATGGGCACCGGCGTGTGGGACATAATGGCCGCTATTTCCATTGCCTGAAATTCAGGACGATGGCGATGAACGGTGATGAAATGTTGCGGCAATATCTTGCCGCCAATCCGGAGGCCGCCGAGGAATGGCGTGCGACCCGCAAACTCAAGAATGATCCGCGCGTAACCGCAGTTGGTGCCGTGCTGCGCAAGCTCAGCCTTGATGAGCTGCCGCAGCTTCTCAACATCATCCGCGGCGAAATGAGCGTCGTTGGCCCGCGCCCCGTCGTCGACGAGGAGCTGAGCTACTACGAAAGCGATGCCGCCTATTACCTCAGCACCCGTCCGGGCCTGACCGGCCTTTGGCAGATCAGCGGCCGCAATGACGTCAGCTACAAGACCCGCGTGGCTTTCGACACGCAATATGTGCAGAACTGGTCGATGCGACAGGACGTCTTCATCATCGTCAAGACCATTCCCGCCGTGTGCCTTTCACGCGGAAGCTACTGAAAACCGATATTGAGTTTGGCTTTATCGATCTTTGTTTTGCCACGCACCCTGACCGGGATCCCAAGTCCGGTCTTTGGGTGCGTCATTGGTGCAAATCATAATGGCCGCTTTTTGCGGCGCTGTGCAGCCGGCACCGTCCGGCTGCTCTATCGCCTGATCGCCCGCGCGGCGATCCGCAAACAGGGAGTTTCCCGATGAACGGTCCTATTGCCGTCGCTAGCCGTCCGCTTGCAAAAAGAACCGCCGGACGCACTTTCTCCGCCCTTCTGCTTGTTGCATCCGTCGCATTCGGAGCGCCGCTTTCCGCAATGGCTGCGGAAGGCGCTCAATACAAGCTTGGCACCGCCGACAAGCTGCGCATCCGCGTTGCCGAATGGCAGCCGGCCGATGGCAGCATCCGCAACTGGGATGTCATCAACGGCGATTATTCCGTCGGCCCATCCGGCGCGCTGTCGCTGCCCTTCATCGGCCAGCTGGATGTGGCGGGGAAGACGTCCGCAGAGGTCGGTGAGGCGATTGGAGCCCAGCTTCAGAGCAAGTTCGCCCTTCGCAACCTGCCGTCGGCTTCTGTCGAAATCGCCCAGTTCCGGCCGATCTTCCTCAGCGGAGATGTACAGACGCCCGGCGAATATCCCTATGCTGCCAATCTCACGGTGTTGAAGGCGGTAAGCCTTGCCGGCGGGTTGCGGCGCTCCGATGCCGGGCAGCGTTTTGCCCGCGACTTCATAAATGCCCGCGGCGACGCAGCCGTTTACGACAACCAGCGCGCAAGGCTGCTTGCCCGTCAGGCGCGGTTGATCGCCGAGGTCAAGGGTGACACGGTCATCGCCAAGACGCCGGAGATGGAAAAGATTGCCGAGATCGACGCGCTTCTCGCCAGCGAAAGCGCGCTGATGAAATCGCGCACCGAGCGTTACACTTTGCAGCTCAAGGCACTGACGGATCTGCATGCGCTTCTGGAAAGCGAAGTCGAATCGCTGAAAAAGAAATCGGAAACGCAAAACCGCCAGCTCGAGCTTGCCAATGAGGACCGAGACCGCGTCAACCGGCTGAACGAGCAGGGCCTTGCACTATCGCAACGGCGTATTTCCGCGGAAGAACGTGCAGCGGAGGTGGAAGCCGCGCTGCTTGATATCGACACGCAGTCATTGCGTGCCAAGCAGGATATCAACAAGGCGACCCAGGATGAAATCAACCTGCGCAATGACTGGGTGGCACAGCGCTCCAAGGAATTGCAGGACACGGAGGCGGAACTCGACAAGCTCAATCTGCAACTGGGTACAAGCCGGGAATTGATGTCGGAGGCGCTCGCACAATCGGCTGAGGCGATCCGTTTCGATCCGTCGGGAAAATCCGCGACAATCAGCTACGTCGTGGTGCGTGAGGAAAACGGCAAGCCGAAGGAGGTGAAGGTGGATGAAAACGCCATGCTCCAGCCAGGCGACGTCATCAAGGTCTCGTCCGAAATCCTGATGCAGTGAGGTTTTCATGCGGATCGCCAAATCGGCACTGATCGATCCCGAACGCAATGAGGTCTACGGAATGGCGGCGATTGCGCTGTCATTCTTCGTTTTCGCCTATTCGTCGCGTTTCGGGCAAATCTCGATTCTGGCCTATTATGGCATGTGGCTGCCCCTGGTAGTGGTCAATTACCGGCGCGTGCTGGGTAACTATCCGCGCTATCTGTGGATATTCGCCTTCGGCATCCTGACCGTGCTGTCGAGCTTCTGGTCGGAGGCAGCATCGGTCACAATGCGCGCTTCCATCCAGTATATGACGCATATCGTCTGCGCACTTATCGCCATGCGGGTGGTGTCCATCCGCACGCTGACACGTGGGGCGTTGATCGGCATCACCGTCATTCTGCTCTATTCGCTGCTGTTCGGTGTCCACCTCTTCGATGCGCTTGATGGAACCTACAGTTTTGTCGGGGCTTTCTCATCGAAGAACCAGCTTGGCTTTTACGCCTCGCTCGGCGTCATTTTCGCCGTCTCGTCCGTGCTGATCCTCAAGCAAAGAGGTATCTGGCTGCCGATCGCGGGCATCACCGGGCTCTTATCGGCCTATAGCCTAATTGCTTCGCAATCGGCCACATCCACCATTACCACGGCGGCGGTGGTCGCCCTCATCATCGGTTTCATCCCGATTGGCATGCTTTCACCGGCCAACCGCAAGATGACCTTTTTCGCACTCGGCGGTATTGGCATATTGCTGGTGGTCGCGTCCCTGCAGTTCGGCTTGCTTGATGCCATTCTCGGCCTTTTCGGCAAGGATTCGACACTGACAGGACGCACCTATCTCTGGCAGCAGGGCATCGAAGCGGCAAAGCAGACACCGATCCTCGGCGTTGGTTACCAGGGGTTCTGGGTGGTGGGTTTTGCCGATGCCGAGCGCCTGTGGAACGACTTCTTCATTACCGGACGCAGCGGCTTCCATTTTCACAACACCTATATCGAGACGGTGGTAGAGAATGGCATCGTCGGCATGGTTCTGCTCGGCATGGTGCTTTACGGAACGCTGCTCGGCCATCTGCGCTCGGTCCTGATGCGCCAGCGCGATCCGCAGGGCGTCATTCTCTTTGCCATCTGCGCGCTGTTCGTCGTCCGCTCCTTCGTGGAGATCGATATCATCTTCCCATTCCAGATCGGTTCGTTCCTGCTGTATTTCGCCGCCGGAAAACTGTGCCTTCCGGCGAAAGCCACGCAGAACAGCGAAACTCATCCCGCGATTGGCGTGCGGTTACAGACGCGAGCCTGAGCATTCGCTCTGCCCGATCCTAGAGGTAATCCGATGAGACGTGCGGGCTGGCGTGGATGAAACTCCACATGTCCTTGCTGACAGAGACGATGTCGGCGATGGATTTTTCGAGGTGTTCGATTTCTTTCTCGTCCATGCGTTCTACCTTGCCGTAACGGACCTGGGTTTCGTCCTCCACCAGTCGCATGAGCTGAGTGCTGGCAATTTCGCCCTTTTCGTCGAAGGAGTAGATGCAATGATTGTATTTGTTGCGCGTTTTCGATTCTTTCTTGAGCCGCGCCATGATGGAGAGAATGGTCTTGCGATCCGGCGCTGGCGTTGAGGGAAGTTTTGCCAGACGCTCGATGAGATCCATGCGCGCGCGCGTGGTGTTGAGCGTCAGAAACACGACGATGGCCGCTTCCTTCTCCACTTTCAGGAGATGGACGATCAGATAGATCATCAGGCTTTCGGTGTTGGTCCACACGTAATTCAGCCTGCCGACCATCAGCAATATATCCGACATTGCCGCCATGCTGTTCTCCCGCCCCACCAGACATATACTGGCATTCTATGCTGATCTGGACGGGATTGACAGTGTAGGTCCATTCTGCGTTCCGCATTTTCCAGACACAAAACCGCCGTCCAACCTTCCTGGAAAAGCGGTATTTCTTCATCTTTCCTTGAATGCTCGGGACATGCTGTCGGAGATAGGCTTGGTAAGATATTCGAAGAAGGTTCGCTCCGAAGTCTGGATCAGGACATCCGCCGGCATGCCGGGAACGGGATGGAAATTATGGACCTTCGCGATCTCCTCGTCTGAAACCTGCACGCGCACGATATAGACGTCCTTAACCTGCAGGCCTGCATTTTCCTCGATGCTGTCGGCGGAGACGTAAAAGACCTTGCCGTTCAGAACAGGCGTGGTGCGGCGGTTCAGTGCCGAAAGGCGGATCGCTGCCGTCTGGCCCTCATGCAACTGGTCGATGGAGGTTCTCAGAACCTGCGCCTCAAGGATCAGGGGAACGTGGGCGGGCAGGATTTCCATGATCGGCTTGCCGGTGGTGATGACGCCGCCTGCCGTGTGGTAATAGGCGCGCACCACGGTACCGTTGACCGGAGAGCGGATGACTGTGCGTTCCAGCACTTCGGCGGCACCGCGCACCTGCTCGCGCACGCTGTCCAGATCGGCTTCGGCGGTTTCGAGCGCGTCGAGAGCAGCCTGCTTGTTGGCGTTGATGGCAATGACCGCTTCCTGCTTGAACTTGGCGATTTCAGCCTCGCTCTGGTTCATCTCGCCGGTCAGTCGGGCGATATCGCCCATGGCATCGGCAATGGCGCGCTCCAGCGCCAGCATGTCAGTCTTGCGGATGACACCGTCCTTGGCAAGCCTTTCCTTGGAATCACGCTCTTGGGTCAGAAGTGCCAGTTGACGGTCGAAGGACTGCTTCTGCCCCTCATAGCCCGCATAACGAAACTCCAGCGACTTGATGTTCTTTTCGATGAGATTCAGTTGCTCGTCGAGCTTCACGATCTTGCTGTGGAACACGATGTTCTGGCTCTGGATGATGGATTTGATATCAGGATCGCTGGCTTCCTTCATGACGATGTCAGGCACCTTGAAGCTTTTTTGGCCCTGTGCCTCGGCGCGCAGGCGCGTGACGATGGTTTCGAGGCGAAGGCGTCTTAGCTGGAACATGCGCTCGTTGGCGAGCGCCGTCGTCTTGTCGAGCGTCAGAAGCACGTCGCCTTCCTTGACGGTGTCGCCTTCGCTGACCATCATTTCCTTGATGATGCCGCCCTCCAGATGCTGCACGACCTTGTTGTTGCCGGTGGCGACAAAGCTGCCCTGGGCAATGATGGCGGCGGAGAGCGGTGCAGTGCCGGCCCAGTACCCGAAACCGCCGAAGGAGGCGAGCAGCACGGCAAGACCGATTGAACTGTGGAGGCGAATGGAACGTGGCACTTCGCTGTACCACTCAAGCTGGCCCTGGGGTTTTACCTCTACGACGGCAACGGCGGTTTTTTTCTTGAACATGACGATCCTCAACCCTCGATCCGCGGAGACTGGCTACTTTGCCGGCCATTGCCGGAAATAGCCTTCAGTACGTCCATCCGTTCGCCGAACATGGCGACCGATCCGTCCTTCAGCACCATTATCTTGTCGACGCACTGAAGAAGTGCGGGTCGCTGGGTGATGGTGACGGTGGTGATGCCCTGTTTCTTGGCGTGCAGAATGGCTTTTGCCAGCGCCTGTTCGCCCTGCGTATCAAGGTTGGAGTTTGGTTCGTCCAGAACCACGAATTTTGGATCACCGAAGAAGGCGCGGGCAAGCGCGATGCGCTGCTTCTGGCCGCCCGAAAGCGGTGCGCCATCGGCGGCAACCACGGTTTCGTAGCCCTGCGGGAAACCGGCGATGAGCTCGTGTACGTCGGCGAGCACAGCCGCCTCGTAGATCTGCCGGTCTTCGACATCGTCACGCATGCGACAGATATTGGCCTTGATGGTGCCGGGAAACAGCTGCACGTCCTGGGGCAAATAACCGATGCTTTCACCGAATTGCCGCTGGTCCCAGTTGCGCAGGTCCATGAGGTCAAGGCGGACATTGCCGGAAGTGGGAAGGATGGAGCCGACCAGCATCTTGCCAAGCGTCGTCTTGCCGGAACCGGAATTGCCGATGATGGCAAGGGATTCCCCTTTCTTCAGCGAAAAGGAAATGCCGTTCAAGATCACCTTCTTCTGCGGCGGCGGCACGAAAAGGATACGTTCCACATCCAGACGCCCTTCCGGATTGGGCAGGCGCAGACGCGGGAAATTGAGCGGTGAGGTGATGAGAAGCTGCTTGATACGGCTATAGGAGGCTGCAGATTTGTTGAACTGATGCCAACCCTCGATCGCTCCTTCGATGGGCGCCAGCGCGCGGCCGGAAATGATGGATGCTGCGATCACCATGCCGCCTGTCAGTTCGCCCGCGAGAGACAGATGCGCGCCCCAACCCAGGAGTGCGACCTGCGTGATCATGCGGGCTGCTTTGGAAACACCTGAGAACATGATGTTGCGATCCTGCGCCGCCACATGCGACTTCAGCGATCCGGCTGTTTCACGACCCCACATCTTCACGGCCTCTGGGATCATCGCCATGGCATTGATGATCTGCGAGTTGCGCGACATGGAATCAAGATGGAAATTGGCGCGGCTCAGATAACCGGAGGCTTCCGCGAACTGTCTGGCGGTGAAGCGCTGGTTCAGCCAGGCTATGATGAACAGCACCGCGCAGCAGACCATGATGATGACGCCGAGATGCGGATGTACAAGATAAACCACCACGATGAAGAGGGGCATCAACGGCGCATCGAGAAAGGCGATCAGGGTGCCGGAGGTAATGAAGGAACGCAGCTGCTGCAGGTCCTGCAGGATCTGGTAGTCCTTGCCGCTGCCATGCAGGGAGGCGCGGGCCGCTGCCGACAGGATCGGCGCTCCAAGCTGCACTTCAAGCTCGACAGCGGTGCGCATCAGGATGAAGCGCCGGATGGCGTCCATGAAGGCTTGCAACAGAACCGCGCCGAGAACGGCGACCGTCAGCATGACGAGGGTATCCATGGAGCGGCTTGTCAGTACCCGGTCCGAGATTTGGAACAGATAGAGCGGGATGGCAAGCAGCAGAACGTTGATGGCGATGGTGAACAGCATCACGATCGCCATGTTGCGCCGTATCGCGGCGATGCCCTTGGCGAGGCTGGCGGCGAAATTGACGGGTTCACTGCGCTTGTGGAAGCCGCTCTGGCTTCCGCCTCCTCCTCCGCCACCACCGCCATTCTCCGTCGGCTCCTTGCCGTTGCCGCCGCCGCCCGTCACCGGACGGCGCTCGTTTTCACGGATAGGCCCGTCATTATTGTCGATTGTTTTGACGAAGGGCAGGTCGGGTGCGCTTTTCAGCTCGGTATTGTCCACCTTTGCTTCCGGCTCCGGCGGTGAGGCGGTGCGCCGGTCTTGCTGCGGCGGCACTGGCCTTTCCTGCGGAACGTCACGCATTTGCGGTTGTTCGGCGTATGGGGAATGTTGCGGAAGGGGCCGGGCCGGTGTGATCTCAGGGGAGGGCGGGGCTGCTTTCGCGGTCGGTTCCGCGCCGGACAGATGGCGCAGGTTTTCGACGGCCTCGTTTATGGCCGAAATGCAGGCATCAGTCAGCTTGCTGTCTTCCGCATCCTGATCCAGCGGCAAGTCCAGCGAGTGCCCGGCGGTAATGGTTTTTCTTGAAATATGATCCATTTTTTTATTAATCCCCTCGGTGATCTCGCGGTTTCTGCGGCTTTGGCGGCGGGTGTTTCTCCCCGCCTGTCAAAACCTATGCAGTGACCGCCTGCATGACGTCGGATGAATGCGCGCTCGACCACGACATGTCGTGACCGGCGTTGATGACGCCATCGGATTCATTCTGAATGGTGGCGGGATCGTCGTGCAGAAACGCGATCACTTCGTTTGCCAGCTGCTGGCCTTGGTGACCCGGTTGCGACGCATCATTTTCGATGATGCCGCCCTGTATCAGGATAGCATCCGAATAAAGCCCGCCTGCGACGTAGGTGGTGGAACCGAAGCTGTCGTAATCGATAATCTGCGCGAGATTGATGACGGCGTTGCTGCCGGTATCGATATGGATCGTGACGTTCTCGTTGTTTTCGAGAATCTTTGCTGCTGCCTGCGTCACATAGTCGGAATCGCCCAGCACGCTCACCTGTTTGATGATGCTGACGTCATAAAGATTGCCAGTGATGTAAAGGACGTTGATCCCCTGATAGCCCGCAAAATTGGCATCGTGGGCAAGCGCGTCCGGCATGTTCGGATCACGCTCGTTAATCGCTTTCACCGTCTGCGCCATGTAGTCCGGCATGGTTTCGAAACGGTCGTTGCTACCGACGTTGTGGATGCTGGCGTCGTTCCACAACAGGTTGTTGCCGGACTGAACGGTGGCGCCCTCAGGCGCGTCGGGGTTGGCGCGGATCCAGTCATTGTCGTAAAGCACGGCGATCTGGCTGATGAGGTTCATGTCCAGCACATTGCCGCCGACGATGACCAGATCGTACTGCATGCCGATGCCGAGGAAATTTGCGATGTTGAGGGCAGCGTTGCCACCGCTCAGCAAGCTGACGCTGGCGCCCGAAGAGGTAACCGTCAGTGTGTCGTTGTCGCTGATGAACTGGTACTGCTCGATCCAGTGGACGAAGGACACGTCTCCTTCGAGGACGCTGACACGCCAGGCAGTGGGAAATATTGGTGGTTCACCACTATCGTGGCTGCTGTCGGCGCTTTCCGCACCCGGATAGACACTGCGTGAGAAGGTCGCAATATTGTAGGCGGCGGTTGCGTCATGGTCTTGGGACTGCGTGAAAACGGAATCGACCTCATCGCGGTCGCTATAGACATAGGCCTGGGTGATTGCGTCGATCTGGTGATAATCGCCCATGACGGTGGTGACGGAGGCCATGACGGCAGTATTGACCAGCGTTGCTATGTTGGCGACGACATTTGCGCCGGCAGCTACATCGAGGCTGTTTCCGGCGGGACTATCCTCATGCAGCGAAACATCGCTCTTTTCCGGCTCTTCAGCGGGCTTGGCAATGCCACGATCCGGCATGAAGTCGTCGAGCGTTGGCTTTTCGCTTGCCATGGAGCCATTGATGTAGAGGCCGTTGATGTCATTGCCGGCGAGAACGAAATCCTGTTCCGCGCCGGTTCCAAGGGACGTCACGTCATTTTCGCGTGCATGGTCGATATAATCATGTGCTGATTTGGCGAGCGCCTGCAACGCGTCGTAGCTGTCGGTGCGCTGGAAAACGGAAAAGGGCGTGAAGACGGCTGCTTCGTTGTAGAACTCGACGGTGCGCTGGGTCACGAAACTGGTGTCGCGCGCCACATTGGGGCCGTCCGTCATGTTCAGATAGTCGTCGTCCTGAAGAATATTGACCTGCGTGACATGCGCGATAACCGAGCCAGGGCCGGTGTGCACCACCAGTTCGCGTTCTTGCTCAAAGGAGACACTGCCCGGAAAACGGAAATGCGCGGCTGACATATCGACCGGTATCGCATTTGCAAGCTGCTGCATGTCGTGTTCGACCATGCGAGCGAAATGCGGTTGCAGATAGTCGAAGTCGTAATAGCCGGCGCGATATTTAACGCCGGGATCGTAATCCTGAAGCTGCAAGTCGTAGTTCTTGTCTAGCAGTCTTGCCGCGTCATCATCCGACAACCGGTCTTGGTTCGCGTGTGCCGTGCCTTCTGCATAGTTGCTTCTTAGACGCGCTTCCTCGATCACCGTGTCGAACAGGCCGATGAAATGCGCAATCATGTCTGAAATTCTGTCGATTTGCATTGCAGGTCCCTCCCTGATCATCGCGGCAGAGCCTGGGCGGCGGGCGGCACACGTCCAAGAGGCGGTGCTTCGTCTTCGCGCAAACCCGGTCCTTCAACCGCAAACTGCACCGGCGAATGCCGGTGCAGCTTTTTTCATAGAGAGGTACTCGTCAGGAGCCGCTGTCCTCGCCGGTATCGGAAACATGCGAGTTACCGCCTGTGACCGAGACATCAACGGCATTGGAGAGCATGTTGGCGCCCTGCACCAGTTCCAGATGGAAGCCGGAGTTTGCAAGGATAGCCGATGCATCTGCAGTGCTGGTACCCGCAGCGTCGTCGCCAGCCTTGAGGTCCCATCCCTTGCCGTCCATGCCTTCTGCGCCAAAGGCGTCGCCGGCATTCGCGCTCAGGTGGTTCTGTGCACCACCATTGTCCATCCTGACATCCCAGGCCTGATCCTGATCCGCCAGGTGGTTGGCCTGCACAAGGCTGAAGCCCGTGTCGTTGCCTTCGCCGTTGAGCGAGCTGTTGAGGATATTGTCGACATCAAGTGTGAAGGAGAAGTCGTCACCGAGGTTAAAGGTGAGGTCTCCGCCAGCGATGCCGAGATTGCCGACATCCTTGACGCCGGCGATGTTGCCGAAGTCGTCATCCGACTTGTAGAAACTGTCGGCAGAGTTGAAGCTGCCGGACGTCGCCGTTGTTGTTGTCGATGTGTCGTTGTCGGAATATGAGAAGGTCTTGGTGTCCGTATCCGTGACCGTCTTCACGTTGATGTCGTTGTCGCTGTACGACTTGCTTTCATAGCTCCAGTCGTAATCCGACTTGATTTCGGTGTTGGTTTCGGTGCTTGTCTTTGTGGTCGTGTCGTTGTCGCTGTAGGACTTGCTGTCATAGCTCCAGTCATAGTCGTTGTCGCGATTGTCGCCGTTGCCCACTGCGACGTCGATTTGGGCATCAACATCCACATTGGTGCTGTTGTTGCTGTTGTCACTGTTATCGCTGTTGTCGTTGTTGCGGTTTTCACCGTTTGCGGTGCCGACATTGCTGTCGTCCACCGTCGCGTCATTGGTCGAGGTGTTGGCGAAACCCTCCGAAAGCGCGCCAATCTTGGTGATGTCGTCGCCCGCAGGCTGTGGATTGTAACCCATTTCGATTTCCTCCGAAAAAGCTCGGAGCAGCTTTCGAAATCCCTCTCATCTAAAACGGGATTTTTTCGCGCTTGCTCCGCGTTGCACAAAGATTGATGTTCTGCAGATGCACTCGGTACGTCTCATCTGCGGCTTGGCATCGGCCCGTAACCGGGCTCTTCTCGTTCAGCCCTTGTGCGCTACTCGGTATTAAGGCGCACAAATCCGTTCCTCGCTCCGTTGGGAGCGCGGTGGCTTCGTCTTTTTGCTTTCGTTATGTCTTGAAAAGGAACCGGCGTTTGCAAACACACGTCAAAGGCCGGGGTTGTCTTTCCATCGGTCACTGTTTGCAGCGACGGTCAGACTGTGCAGCAGAAAAATCGCGCTTCCTAGCTATCAATTCGGGCTAAACATATCGGCACCCTTACCACCAATATATATGTCGGAAGGCGGTCGCATGGAGATTTGCCGCCGGTTCAGACGCAAATAATTGCGCTCAGGCCGGGAAAAGCTGCTTTTTCTAAAAATATAGTCAATGGCGGTGAGAAGGGTCCCTATCCCGAAATGGCACATTCCGGAAGCTCGTTTGCCGGGCAGGTATGTAAAGGGATATCAACCAAAAGTTATATTTTCCCGGATTGCAAAACCGGAGCGAAAGCTTTTCCGATGTGTTTGTTTTTACACTGGTTCCGGGCTCAACGATTCATTACGGGCGTAACCAATTTTGTACGTCAATTGCAAGAAATAACCCATTTGGGCCATTTCTTTGCACAGCTTTTCGTATTAGCCTCCTTAATTAACGGGTAATTAATGATAGTTGACATGGCGTGAAGCGGGAGTTGCCCCATTTGTTTCTAGGGGTATCCCGGCGAATGACAGAGCACACAACCAAAAAGAACGTAATGCGTAGCGCTTTAGGGGAGACGTCGATGTTCATGGGAACTTCAGATTATGCGGCAAAACAAAGTGGAGCCGTTGCGCCTATAAATGGAACTTTATTGATCATCGCGGATCCGGACCTGTTTTCCGAGTGCCTCGTGGAGGCGCTGGGCAAAAAGTTCCCTACATTCGCTGTGATGAGCGTTATGTCCTCGGCAACGATCGACGATGACTATGGCGCCGATGTCCGGCTAGTCCTGCCGTACCGTATGTCGGGCGAGCGGCTTCATAGCGTTCTTTCGGCAGTCCACGAAAAGCATCCGGATGCCCCAATTGCACTTGTCGTCGAAACCATCGACAAGTTTGAGGAGCCGCTGAAGCAGCTGGTGGGGATGCGTATCATCGATGGCGTGCTGCCGCTTAATCTGCGGCTCGATGTTTTCATGGCGGCGGTTGATCTCCTCATGAAGGGCGGGGAGCATTTCCCCGCTGCCCTTCTCGGCAAGCTCACCCCCTATTCCCAGGCCGTGAACGGCAAAAGCGTTCAAAGCAACGCCGTGATCGCCAACCGCGCCGACGCTCTTGCCGTCAGCAAGAGTGAAATGGCGGCGCTGACGACGCGCGAGGTGCAGATCCTCGACCTGCTTTGCAAGGGAACGCAAAACAAGATCATCGCCGACCGGCTTCACCTGTCCGAGAATACCGTGAAGGTGCACGTTCGCAACATCTACAAGAAGATGAATGTGCGCAACCGAACGGAGGCAGCGTCGCGCTTCTTTCACAAGGACGACGACGCGGCTATCTCCGGCTGGAGAAACTGAACATCTGGCGGGCCTGATGCCGCAAGGACGCCAGTTTCAAGCAGAGGTTATGCCTGAGGCTCAGGGCCTCAGGAAACAGCGGGACTTCTGACCAAATCCGCTCGGTGAGCAGATATAGGGAGACGAACCGGAATAGGAATGCCGCGGCGATATCGTCGGTGTGTCGTAAGTATCGGCAACAAGCGTGACGGCTGCGTTGCCTGTCTTGTCATAGCCGTAGGACGCCTTGGCTGGAGCAACCCGGCTCTTGATCGTTGCCGTATTAGCAGATGCGGTCTTGATCAGAACGGCATCTTCAACGACGGAGCACGAGGCCGTTGCGAAAGTGAACGTCGCAAGTGCGGCGGCAACAAGTGCAAAACGACAGCGGCGGGCCGCTTTGCTGTTATGGGAATAAGGCATTTCATTCATGATGTATGTCCCCTGAAATCGACTAGCTGTCGCATCTCGCCGGGTGGTTTTGCCCCGGTGGACCGAGCCTTACAAAACCAGAATAGTCCCGACTGGTTGAGCGAAGCTTGCGCTAATGCTCAATAAGAAAGGCATAATGGAGGCGTAGTTAAAAAGTATTAAATCGAGTGATTAATACGAGTAATTCGGGGTAATCAATTGTAATATTTCGATAAAATAAAGTTGACCTGTTTTATGACGCGCCTATCATAAAAGTTGAAATATACCGAATCCAAATATTAAAACCTCCAGAAGAAATAAAAACCGGAGGTGATATTCGAAATATCCTGCAATCTGGAGTTTGATCTAGTTCAAGTCGAATCAGCCGGGCTGGTTCCTCATTGGGAGGAGTGTGTAATGCGTAATTTCGTTCCCAACGACCATGACAACGGCGCTACAATCTATTCCGAGTGGCGGCCAGGCCAGCGCGTTCTGGTCAACGGCGGGGCTGGTTTCCTTGGCTCCCATCTTTGCGAACGTCTGTTGGCTTGCGGTCATGAGGTGATCTGTCTCGACGATCTTTCGACTGGACGGACCGTGAATGTTGAGCATTTGCAAGCCAACAAGCGGTTTTTGATGGTCGAGCATGATGTCCGCAAGCCCTATGACATCGACGTCTCGCTGATCTTCAACTTCGCGTCGCCGGCCTCGCCGCCGGACTACCAGCGTGATCCAGTCGGCACCCTGCTTACCAATGTGCTCGGCGCGGTCAACGTTCTCGAAGTCGCTCGCAGATGCGGTGCAACCGTGGTGCAATCCTCGACATCGGAAGTCTATGGCGACCCGCTCGTCAATCCGCAGCCGGAAAGCTATTTCGGCAACGTAAATACAATCGGGCCGCGAGCCTGCTACGATGAGGGCAAGCGCAGCGCCGAAACGCTTTTTTTCGATTATCACCGCTTTTATGGCGTCGATATCAAGGTTGGGCGCATCTTCAACACCTATGGGCCGCGCATGCGCCCCGATGACGGGCGGGTGGTTTCCAACTTCATCGTCCAGGCGCTGAAGGGTTCGGACATCACCATTTATGGCGACGGCAGCCAGACGCGCTCCTTCTGCTACGTCGATGATCTGATCGACGGGTTCCTGCGTTTTTCAGCCAAGCCGAAGGATTGCACCGGACCGATCAATCTCGGCAACCCGAGCGAAATTCCGGTGCGGCAGCTGGCCGATATCGTCATCCGCATGACGAATTCCCGCTCGCGCATCGTGCATCTGCCCGCTGCGATCGATGATCCGCAGCAGCGCCGTCCCGATATTTCGCGTGCCAAGGAAATGCTCAGATGGCAACCGCGCGTACCGCTCGAAACCGGTCTGGAGAAAACCATCGTCTATTTCGA
The DNA here is from genome assembly GCF_053522705.1 of Agrobacterium sp. 16-2014-1-2a. Lineage (NCBI taxonomy): Bacteria > Pseudomonadati > Pseudomonadota > Alphaproteobacteria > Hyphomicrobiales > Rhizobiaceae > Agrobacterium > Agrobacterium sp. 16-2014-1-2a. The sequence continues at coordinate 169,934 of NZ_JBNWBX010000011.1, read as the reverse complement.
TGCGCTGCTCGCCGGCAAGAAGGTTGCGGAGGCCGTATGAGATGTCCCGTACAATCCTCGTCACGGGCGGGGCCGGATTCATAGGCAGCCACATCTGCAAGGCGCTGGCGCATTCCGGCTTCAAGCCCATTGCTTACGATAATCTCTCGACGGGTCACGCGGATTCAGTTCGCTGGGGTCCCTTCATTGAAGGCGACATTCTCGATCGTAGTCTCTTGAAGGCCACGCTCAAGGAGTTCTCGCCAGGCTTCGTCATCCATTGCGCCGCAAATGCCTATGTCGGCGAATCCGTCGAGGATCCGCGCAAATATTACCGCAACAATGTCGGCGGCAGTCTGGCGCTTCTGGATGCCTGTCTCGACCAGAATATCGGCGGGCTGGTATTTTCCTCCAGCTGCGCCACCTATGGCGTGCCGCCGCAATTACCGATCCGCGAGGAAACGGCGCAGATGCCGGTCAATCCCTACGGTCGTACGAAGCTGATTTTCGAAATGGCGCTCGATGATTACGCTGCCGCCTATGGCATGCGTTTCGTCGCTCTGCGCTACTTCAATGCGGCGGGTGCCGACCCGGATGGCGAACTTTACGAACGCCACGAGCCGGAAACCCATCTGATCCCCCGGGCACTGATGGCTGCCGCCTCACGGCTGCCGCAACTTGACGTCTTCGGCCAGGATTACGACACCAGCGACGGCACCTGTATCCGCGACTACATCCATGTCAGCGATCTGGCTGATGCCCATGTGGCCGCCGTCAACTATCTTGCCGATGGCGGCGAGACCCTGCGTGTCAATCTCGGCTCCGGCCACGGCACATCGGTCGGGGATATCATCCGCGCGATCCATCGCGTCACGGGACAGGAAGTGCCGGTGCATTTCGGCGCAAGGCGCGCCGGTGATCCGCCCGCCCTGTTCGCTGATATAGAAAGAGCGAGGGCGACCCTCGGCTTTGCGCCGAAGCGCTCCGATATAGACACCATCATCCGCACGGCTGGTCCCGGCTTCGGGCTGGAGGTGCTGTCATGAAAGCTCGCTCTACCCCTTCCGTACCATCATCGCGTCCCGTCGCGGGCCAATTGCCAATGCTGCCCGTCTTCACCGGCTGGAACCGCATGGCCTATCGTCTCGGCATTGGCGGTTGGCTGGTGACGCTTGCCTATTTCTGGATCTGGTGGCTGGACCGGGATCGGGTCATCGACTGGCCGTATTTTACGATCGTTACGGTAACACTCGCGTGGATCACGCTTTTGCCGTCCTATTTCATCTTCATCTTCCTGAACGCCAGGGTCATCGACCGGCGCTCTCCTCTGCCGCAAGGCAGGGTGGCGATGGTTGTAACCAAGGCGCCGTCGGAGCCTTTTACCGTAGTACAAAAGACGCTGCAGGCCATGCTGGAGCAGAAGGGCCTGGAATTTGACGTGTGGCTTGCGGATGAGGACCCGGATGCGCAAACGTTGAAATGGTGCGGCGCGCACGGCGTTTTCGTTTCGACCCGGAAGGGTGTCGTCGATTATCACCGCAAGACATGGCCTCGCCGCACCCGTTGCAAGGAAGGCAATCTCGCTTATTTCTACGATCATTACGGGTATGAGCGTTATGATTTCGTCGCGCAATTCGACGCCGATCACGTTCCGGAACCGGACTATCTGAGTGAAATCATCCGTCCTTTCGCCGATCCGGCGGTTGGATATGTCTCCGCACCAAGCATCTGCGATGCCAATGCAAAGGAGAGCTGGGCTGCGCGTGGCAGGCTTTATGCCGAGGCAAGCCTGCACGGCGCCCTGCAGCTGGGTTACAACAACAGCTGGGCGCCGCTTTGTATCGGCTCGCATTATGCCGTGCGCACCAAAGCCCTGCGTGAGGTGGGCGGTCTGGGACCCGAGCTTGCCGAGGACCATTCCACCACGCTTTTGATGAACGCGGGCGGCTGGCGCGGCGTCCACGCTGTCAACGCAATCGCGCATGGCGACGGGCCGGTGACTTTTACCGATCTCGTGGTGCAGGAATTCCAGTGGTCACGCAGTCTGATGACCATCCTCTTGCAATATTCGCGGCATTACGTGCCGAAGCTTCCCTTGCGGTTGAAATTCCAGTTCCTGTTTTCACAGCTCTGGTATCCCCTGTTTTCAGGCTTCATGGCACTGATGTTCGTGCTTCCCGCTTTTGCACTGTTGAGCGGCCAGGTACTCGTCAATGCCTCCTATCCAGTGTTTCTGGCGCATTTCCTGCCGATTTCACTCATCATGATCGTGTTCGCCTTTTTCTGGCGGGCCACGGGGGCCTTTCGCCCGCATGATGCGAAACTCTTCGGGTGGGAAGCCATCGTGTTTCTGTTCCTGCGCTGGCCCTGGTCGTTGATGGGTGTGCTTGCGGCGATACGCGATACGATCCGTGGTGATTTCGTCGACTTTCGCATTACACCCAAGGGCACGCAGGCGAAACCGCCGCTGCCGCTGCGCGTAATCGCGCCTTACATGGTTCTGGCGGCACTAAGCCTTCTCGCAATGGTTCTGGCGCCGCGTGAAAACGCTGCGGAAGGTTTCTTCGTCTTCGCCGCGATCAATGTGGCGATCTACGCGGGCCTTTCGATTTTTCTTCTCGTCCGACACACCATGGAAAACGGCTTGCCACGGCTGCCGGCATTGCGCGGTGGGGCGACGGTTGCCGCCTGTTCGTTACTGCTTGTGGCAGGTAGTGCCGCGGAACTCAGCTCCCATGCGATTGGTGGGCTGGAGGCCCTGTCGCACGGGCAACCCTATGTCAGCTTCACCGAAACGCGGTTCACCGTGGCCGGTGCTGGCGTGGAGGGAGCGAGATCGGTGCGTCTGAAACTGCGCATCGTACTGCCGGGAATGCCCGGAATTCGAAACATGCAGGCGGAGCCCATGGTGCCGCCACCGGTCATGACAACCGGAGAAATCATGCTGGCCGACAATAGGGTCGGACAATAGAAGGAGGAGGCTGTGATGAGAACAACAATAAGCAAATGCGGGTTCTCCGCTTTCGTACTCTGCCTTGCGGTGATCGCGCCAAGTGCCGTCCACGCCGCGGGCGGCACGAAGACGCCGAAACCGCTCCGGACCAGCGAAGTCGTAGATATGTATTACGACAAGACCTGGAAATGGGAGACTGGTGGCGGACGCTTCATCGCCGATGGCCGCAAGTTCATCGCCCTGACTGAAGAGAAAGGCAAGAAGGCCGTCGGTGAAGGCCGCTGGACCGTCGATGCCAAAGGTACGCTGTGCATGCGCGCTACCTGGAAAACCGATGCCGGAAACGGCAAGGCCGACACGTGTTTCGACCACGGTCGCATCGGTCAGGTGCTTTACCAGCGCAAGCAGGGCGGGCCCTGGTACGTCTTCCGGCATAATCCGCCACGGCCCGGAGATGAATTCCTGAAACTTGTCCGCAAGGACGACGTCACCCCGCAAATCGCCGCCTACGGCAAGGCGATGACTGCGACGAGGTAGGAGGAAAGTGTCATGCAAATAACAAGAAGAAGACTGCTCTTTGCAAGCGGGGCTGCTGTTGCTGCTTCAGCCAGCATGTACCCCATATTCAAACTGGATGCCCAGGGGGTCGCGCCCATGGGCTCCACGGGCATGAAGACGCTTGCCGACAAACGTCCGACATTGCACGCGGATGGTATACGCTTCGGCGCCTACGATCCGCACGGCGATTTCACCGGCCAGACCGGGGTGGCGACGGAACATCTGTTCCTGCCCTGGGAGGACGTGGATCTCGACAGCCTCGCGCTCGCAGACGCTTACGCTCTGGAGCGCAAGCGTAACGTGCTGATCACGGTCGAACCCTGGTCATGGGACGTCAACTGGCGGCTCACCTCCGACGAGTTGCGCCGCAAGGTGATGGGAGGCGACTACGACAAGAACATGCAGGCGATCGCCGCACGCATGTCCGCAATGAAGAGCCCGCTGATCCTGCGTTGGGGACAGGAAATGGAAGACACATCCGGCCGCTTCTCGTGGTCGGGCTGGAACCCGCAGGACTATATCACGGCCTACAAACGCATGGTGGACATGACCCGCAAGGCGGTCCCTGGCGTCAAGGTGATGTGGTCGCCGAAAGGTCTTGACGGTCTGCGCGCTTACTATCCTGGTGACAATTACGCGGACCTGGTCGGTCTCTCGGTCTTCGGTCTAGAGGACTATGACAAGATCGAATATGGCGGGCCGCAGAAGTTCACCGATCTCCTGCGCAAGGGCTATGGGCTTGTCGAAACCTTCAATAAACCGGTCTGGGTTGCTGAACTGGGTTATGAAGGCGGCGATTCCTACGTCCGTCCATGGATGAACGACGTGACGCTGAAACAGGCGGATTTTCCCAAGCTGGAAGAGGTCGTCTATTTCAACGACAAGGACGTGCATCCATGGCCGCACAATCTCGGCAAGCCCGACTGGCGCGTTGTGCGCCCGGCGCGGCTTAACTGAGGCTGGAGCGGGTAGAGCGGACGCCCGGCCCGCTCGCCCGCCCGGACTCTAATGGCTGGAGGCGAGTACGGCCTCAGCCTCATAGATGGCGCAGACGATGTGGTAGAAAGTGCTGGCCGGTGCCGGTTCGTCCAGCATCGGCTTGTCGGCCGGCCATTTGTCGAACCAAAGCCCTTTGACCGGTGTGTCGAGGAAAGGCTGCAGCGCGCCGATGGCCCTCAGGCCCGAGGCAAGATAACGCTGTCTTTCTTCACCAATGGTCACGCTGGCAAGGCGCAAGGCTGCCTTCAGCCATTCCGTCTGCGGCCAGAGCCGTGCCAGCCCGTCATGTACCGAAAAATCATCGTACAAGCTCATGATCGCGACCTTGCGGCGTGGGCAGATGCCATGCGCTTCGCCGATCTCGAACATGCGCTTGGCCTTGGCGATTGCCTCGCCATTGTTGCGCAGGCTGCCCCAGCGCACCAGAAGCCAGGCCCATTCGAACTGGTGACCGGGCTCCATGATGCGGCCCTTCTCGCCTTCAAACGGCATCCAGTCATGGCCGAAGAATTCGCGTAGCCCGCCATTGGTGCCATCGATGAAGCGGGTGAGTGCAAGGCCGGCGATCTCGTCGGCCAGCGGGATCCATGGACCTTTGGGGTCCTGCACTTCCCAGGCAAGCATCGCCTCGAAAAGATGCATATGCGGATTGGAGCACAGCGGCGTGCGCGGCGGGTTCGCTTCCTCAAAGCCGGCGACGGGGTGTTTGTAGTCGCGATTGAGGACGGCGAGGATCTCGAGCGCCCGGGCACGCATCTCGTCCTTGCGGTCGGGAAGGGCTGCGGCCGTCTGTGCTGCGGCGAAAAGCGCGAAAGCCTGATTGTAGAGATCGAAGGACGGATCGATCAGCTTGCCGGTTTGGTCGGCGAGGTTGCCGTAAAGGCCGTTATCGAGGCGATAGACCTTTTCGAACCAGCTCAGCCCATGCAGCAACGCATCCTTCCACGGACCCTGCCAGCCGTTCTGGCCGGCGGCAGCGAAACAATAGGCCTGACGAGGCTGCACGCGGGCGCGGCGGTCATCAGAAAAAACCGGTTTCGCATCCTGGCCGAGGCGCTCGTAAAAACCGCCGTCCGGACGGGCGGAGCCAACCTCCCACCACAGCGGCAGTGCGTCCTCTTCAAGCCATTTCCGTAAGGTTCCGATCTCTTCGGCAAGCGCCTGCGAGATACTCGGAAATTGCACAGTCATGCGTCAACTCTCTGTTTTTACAGTTGAATGAAAAAAGTGATCAATAAAAATACGTCATTATAAACGCAAGTAGACCATGGGACATATTGCGCTGCAACCGTAAAAATATCGACTCACGCCGAGCGAACCCGCACCAGCGCGATTTGGTTCCGTCGTCTCGTCCGGCAAAGAAGGGATCCGAAACGATTCGGAGGCCACAAAGCATCAGAAATTACAATATAAATTTGATATTGCTTATTCGCCTGCCTCCAGTATTTCGTAACAATGGTCTGGTCATTAGTGATTCGGTCTCCTTTTAACCTGTTAGGGCTTGGGGAAATAAAGGGGCACGGGGCAGTGAAATTTTCTGCCTTTACTTCATTGCTATTCTCTATTGCAGTTCTTTCGGGCTGCAATACTCCCTCGGGCGTCAGGTCGTTCGGGGGCGCAAAGATGTTGTCTGCGTCCGAAGCACTGGTTTTCCCACCGCCCGGCGGTCCGGAAATCGTCACCGTGGTCAATCGCACCTACTCCAATGCCGTGGCACAGCAGGTCGTATTGCGCGCCGAAGCCGCTACGCCCGGACAGAACTACATCAAGGCCGAGTTCTTCGGTCCGCAGCAAGCCGGCGACACCGATCGCGATGCTTTGGCTTTCTCCGGCTTTAAGGCATCCTCCGTCGCGCGGGAAATCCGCTCGGAGTTTCCGGGTGAGAACATCGTCATGTCGGCGAACTATCTGCAGAACGGTTACGGCGCCTTTTCTTATGCGGCCGGCAAGGGCCGAGGCATCGATACCTGCCTTTATGGCTGGCAGGACATCCGCTCGCCCGAAAGCATGCGGCAGGATTTCCGCAACCTGGGGCGTATCAAGGTGCGACTGCGCCTCTGCCAGTCGGGGGCAAGCGTCGAGCAGCTTCTGACGGTCATGTATAATTACACGATCACCGGCACCTATGCCTCGCAAAGCTGGAACCCCTATGGCACGCCGCAGGCGGTGGATCAGAACCTTGGGCGGCCGGGCCATCCGGTCTATCCCATGAAGACCAATGAGGTGCCGATGCGGCCCGGCAGTGAAGTGACTGCGAGCATACCATTGCAACCCGTGCGCCGTGCTGCCGTACCCGTCACGCCTGTTCAGCCGACGGCGCAGCCGCTACCGCCGGTGGCGGCAGTCAGTATTCCGTCACCCGCATCCGTTGGCGCGCCCGCCCAGCCCGCAAGGCCTGCTGTAGTCGGCAGGCGCGCGGCCAGCGTGCAGGTGGAGAGCCAGCAGCCGACGCAGGTTCCGCAGGTGGCTATTCCGTCGCCCACATGTCTGTCCGGTTCGACAGCGCCTCCGGGATGCAGGTGATGGCTGGAGCAACAGCAGAAGAGGGCATTGTAAAAGATCCCGGTAAAAATTCCGGGCGGGGAAGAGAGCGGAAAGTTTCGGGATGAACAAGGCCATCACAATCATTGTCTGGTTTCTTGTGTCGCTTTGCGTTCTGGCCATCGTCACGATGCCGGTCAGCCTGCAGACGCACCTGGTCGCCACGGCGATCTCGCTTGTCCTTCTCGCAACAATAAAGAGTTTCAACGGGCAGGGAGCCTGGCGGCTCGTGGCGCTTGGTTTCGGCACGGCCATCGTGCTTCGCTATGTCTATTGGCGCACCACGAGCACGCTGCCGCCCGTCAACCAGCTCGAAAACTTCATTCCCGGCTTTCTGCTTTATCTCGCGGAAATGTACAGCGTCGTGATGCTGGGTCTCAGCCTCGTCATCGTGTCGATGCCGCTGCCTTCCCGAAAGACTCGGCCTGGCTCGCCCGATTACCGGCCGACGGTCGATGTTTTCGTGCCGAGTTACAACGAGGACGCGGAGCTTCTCGCCAATACGCTGGCGGCGGCCAAGAACATGGATTACCCGGCCGACAAGTTCACCGTCTGGCTGTTGGACGATGGCGGCTCGGTGCAGAAGCGCAATGCCAGCAATATCGTCGAGGCGCAGGCGGCACAGCGCCGCCATGAGGAGTTGAAGAAGCTTTGCGAGGACCTCGACGTGCGTTATCTGACGCGCGAGCGCAACGTCCACGCCAAGGCCGGAAATCTCAATAACGGCCTCGCCCATTCCACCGGCGAACTGGTGACGGTGTTTGACGCCGACCATGCGCCCGCGCGCGATTTCCTTCTGGAAACGGTGGGCTATTTCGAGGAAGATCCCCGGCTCTTCCTGGTGCAGACGCCGCACTTCTTCGTCAATCCCGATCCGATCGAGCGCAATCTGCGCACCTTCGAGACGATGCCGAGCGAAAACGAGATGTTTTACGGCATCATCCAGCGCGGTCTCGACAAGTGGAACGGTGCGTTCTTCTGTGGTTCCGCCGCCGTGCTGCGGCGCGAGGCACTGCTGGATACAGAAGGGTTCAGCGGCGTCAGCATCACCGAGGACTGCGAAACGGCGCTCGCGCTGCATTCGCGCGGCTGGAACAGCGTCTATGTCGACAAGCCCCTGATCGCCGGGCTGCAACCGGCCACCTTCGCAAGCTTCATCGGCCAGCGTAGCCGCTGGGCGCAGGGCATGATGCAGATCCTGATCTTTCGCCAGCCTCTGTTCCGCCGTGGTCTCTCCTTCACGCAGCGTCTTTGCTACATGTCGTCGACGCTGTTCTGGCTTTTCCCGTTCCCGCGCACGATCTTCCTGTTTGCGCCGTTGTTCTACCTGTTCTTCGATCTTCAGATTTTCGTGGCTTCCGGCGGCGAGTTTTTGGCTTATACGGCCGCGTATATGCTCGTGAACCTGATGATGCAGAACTATCTCTATGGCAGCTTCCGCTGGCCGTGGATTTCTGAACTCTACGAATATGTGCAGACGGTCCACCTTCTGCCAGCCGTCGTGTCGGTGATCTTCAATCCCGGCAAGCCGACCTTTAAGGTGACGGCGAAGGACGAATCCATCGCCGAGGCGCGGCTTTCGGAAATCAGCCGCCCGTTCTTCGTCATTTTCGCACTTTTGCTGGTTGCGATGGCCTTTGCCATTTGGCGCATCTATGCAGAGCCATACAAGGCGGACGTCACACTCGTCGTCGGCGGGTGGAACCTGCTCAACCTCATTTTCGCGGGATGTGCGCTTGGCGTCGTCTCCGAGCGCGGCGAAAAATCGGCGTCGCGGCGCATCACCGTCAAGCGGCGCTGCGAGGTCAAGCTTGAGGGTAGCGACGCATGGGTACCGGCCTCCATCGACAACGTGTCGGTGCATGGCCTGCTGATCAATCTTTTCGACAGCACCACCGCTATCGAAAAGAACACGACAGCGATCATTAGGGTGAAGCCTCATAGCGAGGGCGTGCCGGAAACCATGGCCATCAATGTGGTCCGCACGGTCCGGAGCGACGGTTTCATTTCCATAGGCTGCACATTCTCGCCGCAGCGCGCCATCGATCATCGCCTGATCGCCGACCTGATCTTCGCCAATTCCGAGCAATGGAGCGAGTTCCAGCGCGTGCGCCGCAAGAACCCCGGCCTCATCAGAGGCACGGCGATCTTTCTGGCGATATCTCTGTTCCAGACGCAGCGCGGCCTGTTCTATCTGGCCAAGGCGCTCCGGCCCGCCTCCAAAACCGTCAAACCTGCCGGAGTTGTAAAATGACCGGCGGTAAAACGATCAGGAGTTCACTGACAGCACTGATGTTGGGTGTCGTCGCAACCGGTGCGATGGCGCAGTCCTCACCTTTCGACATGTCGCCGGAGAAGCCTGCACAGACAGCCCCGGCACCTGTGCTGCCGCCGACACTTCCCCCAGCTGTACCGCGCCAGCCGCAGCCAGCCCAGCAATCGACCCAGCCTGCAGTGGGCCAGCCTCCTGTGGTAATGCAGCCCGCACCTGCGCCGCAACCGCCGCTGCGGCCGCTGACGCCACCCGTATCCATGCCGCCGCAGGGTCAGGCGAGACCCGCACCCGTTCAGGCATCGTCACCCGCGGCGGATAGCCGTCGCCGGTACATCTTGCCTTACGAAAAGCTCAGCCTTTCCGGCGAAATGGATCGGCGGCAGTGGAGCATTTATCTAACGCCCGAGCAGGTGAATGCCGCCGTTTCGCTGAATATCGGTTATCAGAACGCCATCGTGGTCGCGCCGGAAGACTCGAATTTCCAGGTCAGCCTCAACAATGTTCCGCTGGATACGGCGCGCATTGAGGCGCCCGACGGTGAGGGCAATGTTTCCTTGAAAATTCCACCCGGTGTCCTGCAGGTGGGCGCGAATGTCGTGACGCTTGGCGTGCAGCAGCGCCACAGAACCGATTGCACGATCCAGTCCACTTATGATCTGTGGACCGATGTTAATCCGGCGAACACCTATATCGGCTTTAACGCCGATGTCGCGGGCAACTTCACCAATATCGACGATATCCAGGCAACCGGTCCGGACGCCAAGGCGGCAACGTCGATCGAGATCGTTGCACCTGCGCTCGGCAATCCGGCATTTGCAGATTCGCTGCTGCGCCTTTCTCAGGCTCTGGCACTCCGAACCCAGATGCCGAACCAGACGATCCGTTTCGTGGCAGCACCCTCCGCCGAACGCAAGGCGGGAACGCTGGTAGTTCTTGTCGGCACCGCACGCGAGATTGCCGGCTTCACCGGCGCGGTGCCGCCCGAGGCGTCGGCGGGTGCTTTTGCCGGCTTCGATACAACTGAACCGGGTGGCCTCTCGCCGCTCTTCGTCAGCGGTCCCACCCCGCAGGCGGTACAGGCGGCGATTGAGACGCTGTTTTCCTCGATCTCGCGTACGCCCGGTGCCCAGAGAACGACCTTTTCCACCCGCAGCTGGCATGCGCCGGATGTACCGCTCGTCATGTCGGACCGTCGCATCGCGCTTTCCGAGCTTGGGCTTGAGAGCAGCGAATTTGGTGGACGGCGTTTCCGCAACGAATTCTACGTCGGCATGCCCGCCGACTTTTATGCATCGGCCTATGGCGAGGCGGCCATGCTGCTCGATGCCGCCTATTCCTCGCAGGTGCTGCCCGGTAGCCATATAGACATCTACGTCAATGACGAGATCGCCTCGACCGTGCCGATCTCCAACAATGGTGGCGGCATTTTCCGGCATCTGCCCATCAATGTGACGATGCGCCACTTCAAGCCTGGCCCGAACAAGATCACCATCGAGGCCGTGTTGATGACGGCGCAGGATCAGGTCTGCGCGCCGGGAGCGCCGGCCAGCACGACCCCGCGTTTTGCCCTGTTCGACACATCGGAAATCCATATTCCCGATTACGCGCAGATCGGTCGCAAGCCCGATCTCGCCGCGATGTCCGGTGCCGGGCAGCCCTACAGGTTTGCCGCAAATCCCGTCGCATTGTCGCTTGATCGTTTCGATACCGACACCATGTCGGCGGCGGCGACATTGGTCAGCCGGCTGGCAAGCGCCGCTGGATATCCGATCAATGTCGAGACCGTCGCATCGCCGCTGGTGATCGGGGACCGTGACGCCCTGTTCGTCGGGACGATTTCGCAATTCCCGCAATCGCTGATTAGCCAGTTCAATCTTGTCCCTTCCAGCCAGATATCCTGGAAAATGGGAACGGGCGTTCAGCCGCCTGCGCAGAACAGCGAAACCCTCTTTAATGACTGGCGAGAGCGGGTGGACGGCGGCATCTGGCAAGGCCAGGTTTCCTCCTTTGAGGAGTGGATGAAGCGGAATTTTGATCTGAGTTCCGATACGCTGCGTTTCCTGCCGGCGGCCGAGCAGCCCTATGCGCCGCCCGGCAATGTCTCCTTCATGCTGGTGCAGGGTCTAAGCCCTTCCGGCGAAGGGGTCTGGACGCTGGCTACCGCCCCGACGTCGGCGGAGCTTCGTGACGGCATGTCTTCGATGGTGCGTGAAAACCATTGGCGCGACGTCACCGGGCGGGTCGCAGCTTACGATGCCGGTGCAGAAAAGATCGAAACGGTCGAGGTGGGGCAGCCGTATTTCTACGTCACGCGGGCGTTTTCCCTCTCGAACTGGAGGTTGATCGCTGCTAATTGGCTGTCTTCCAATGTTCTTTCCTATTCGCTGGCATTCATCGGGTTCGTGTCGCTCCTGGGCTTTGCCACCTTCGCGATGCTGCGTATGATGGGGCGACACCGATGAGGCGTGGGATTTTTAGACTTGCCGGCATTTTCTGCGTGTCGCTGATGGCGTTGATCTCAAGCATCTCGATTGCCCGCGCCGCATCTGTCTCGCCTGAGGCCTGGTCGGCCTATAAAAGTGCGTTTCTCGATCCCGGCGGGCGCATCATCGATACCGGTAACGGCAATATCAGCCATAGCGAAGGCCAGGGTTACGGCATGTGGCTTGCCGTTCTTTCAGAGAACATTGCCGACTTCGAGCTGATATGGAGTTTTACCCGCACGGAACTCCTGGTGCGCGACGACGGTCTCTCAGCGTGGAAATGGGATCCGCGAACCAGACCGCATGTGACTGACATCAACAATGCCACGGATGGCGATATTCTGATTGCCTACGCGCTGGCGCTGGCTGCCGCGCAGTGGAACCGGCAGGACTATGCCGAGGCATCGGCGGCCATCGCATCGGCCGTCCTCAAGAAAACTGTCGTTCAGCGCGGCGGGCGAACGCTGCTTTTGCCCGCCGCCAGCGGCTTTGGCGAGGTTGACCGGGGCGACGGCCCGGTGGTCAATCCTTCCTATCTGATTTTCGAAGCATTTCCGGTCCTCAATCTCGTCGCACCATCGCCACTCTGGAAGGCGCTTGCCGACGACGGCGTGGCGCAGATCGGTACGTTTGCTTTCAGCGACAGGAAACTGCCCGCCGACTGGGTGTCGATGAAGACGAAACCGCAACCGGCATCGGCGTTTCCGCCCGAGTTTGGTTACAATGCAGTGCGGATTCCGCTTTATCTTGCAAGGGCGAAAATGGGCTCGCCGGAGCTGCTTGACCGCCTGAAAAACGGCATGACGCTGGAAAGCGGTGCTGCGGGAACCTTCGATCTCAAGAGCGGCGCGGTCAAGGACGTTCTGTCGGATCCCGGTTATCGCATCATTCCGGCGCTCGCGGCCTGCGCCGGCGGCGGCCCGGCTGTGCCTGCCGAACTGAAAGGCTTTCAGCCAACGCTTTATTATCCTTCTACATTGCATCTTCTGGCATTGTCGTTTCTGGCAAGGAATAACGGGGAGTGCCGATGAACAAACCGCTGTCTACCTCGGCTCTCATCCTGCTTCTGATTGCTCTCGCCGCCTTCCACTGGCGCGACACCATTCTCGGACGTGTATCGGACATTCATACTTCGGCGGTTGGCGACAACCGTGCGGCGCAGCGCGTTTCTCCAGCGGCAGCCAATCCGGCCCAGATCAACGCGTTCCTTAAAAATCGCGAGATGGCGCAGCTAACCCAACCCGTGACGCCAGCGGTAACGGTGCCGGCGACTGATCCGCAACCGCCGGTTACGCAGACACAGACGGGTGGACAGATATCGCAGCCCCAAATGGCGCAGGCGCCCGCACCCCGCCAGACCCAGCCGGCGTCATCAGACATGCCCGAGGTCGATCTCAGCGCGCTGCGCTATTTCGCGGCCAAGGGCGATACCCAGCGGCTTCAGGCCGAAATCGCGAGGCTGCGCACGCTTTATCCCAACTGGACACCGCCTGCCGATCCGCTCGCCATTCCCGTTAACGGCGATCCCCGGCTCGATGCCATGTGGCAGCTTTATAGCGACGGCCGTTACGCCGAGGTCAGAAAGGCGATCGCCGACCGCCAGCAGGCGGAACCCGGCTGGCAGCCTCCCGACAATCTGACCGGCATGCTTTCCCTCGCCGAGGCTCGCCAGCGGCTCGTCAACGCTTCCGATCTCAAGCAATATTCGACAGTGGTGGACGCGGCCGCCAGCAATCCCGGCCTGCTGACCTGTAGCGAGGTGGATGTCCTGTGGCGGGTTGCCGATGCGTTTGCCAATACCGACCGCATGGGACGGGCGCGCGACGCCTATCTCTACATTCTCAACAATTGCACGACGCCAAGCGACAGGCTCGCCACGGTGCAGAAGGCGTCCGCGCTTTTGCCGGCGGAGATGATCGGCGATTTGCTTGCCAAGGAAAAGCCCAACGCAGACGGTCAGCTGGAATTCGAACCGGTCAAGAACGATCTCGCCCGCCAGTTCGTGGCCAAGGCAGGGGAGAAGGAGGGAATTTCCGTTCCTTCCGCCTATCTGATGCGGCTTGAAAGGCTTGCCGAGACCGACAAGCTTGCAAGCGATGCCTTGTTGCTCGGCTGGTACAATATCCGCCAGAAGAACATGGCGGAGGCGGAAAAGTGGTTTCGCAAGGCGCGGGAAGAGGAAGACAGCGCGTCTGCATCACAGGGGTTGGCGCTGGCGCTGATCGACCGCAACGAGCCACGTGAAGCTGAGGACGTCATGTATAAGTGGCGCACCGCTTCGGACGACGGGCTTGCGACCTATCTTGCCGCGACAGCCAATCTTCTGGCGCTTGAGCCGCCTGTGGTCCTGCCGCCGGATGTGCTGCAGCGCATCGCCGCTGAAACAATAACTCGCAAGGATGCGGCGACCGCGCAGCAGTTCGGCTGGTATTCGCTTGCTTTCCGGCAGACGCCGCTCGCCTTGCAATGGTTCAGCACTGCGCTTGGCTGGAAAGCCGATGACGAACCGTCGGCCTATGGCATGGCAGTCAGCTATCACGATCTGCGCAATCTCGCCGGTCTGCGCAGCATACAGCAGCAATGGGCAAGCCGCTCGCAACGCATCGCTGATGTGGGAACGGCACGTATGGTGGACCAGTCCGCGCAGCAGATAGCGCCCGTCACCGCACCGCCTGTCGCCACAGCTTCCCAGACAACGGCACCCGCGCCCTATGCGCCGCAGCCTGAGACAGTGGTGGCTTATAGCCAGCCGTCTGTCCAGCAGCCGGCTCCGGAACCTTCGCGCAAGCAGGCGCGTCTGCCAGCGCAGACGCAGAGGACCGTAAGTGCCTCGTCACGTCCACGCTCCTGCGCGGTCTATCCCGATCCCCAGCGCCTGCCCGCACAGCAGGCGCTTGATCTCGGCTGGTGCCTGATGGAGACCAACCGGCCGGCGGAAGCCCTGAAGGCTTTCGAATCCGCCATTGCCGGCGGCCAGTCGACTGTTAAAAGCGATGCGGCCTATGGCCAGAGCCTTGCCTATCTGCGCATGGGGCTGACGGACCATGCCGCTGTCTCGGCGACGAAATCGCGCATGGACCGCCCGCGCGCGACTGAGTTGCAGGTTTCAATCCTGGCCGACAGGGCGGTTTCCGCCTTCCAGTCCAAACGTTATGCGGAAACGCTTCTCCTGCTTGATCAGCGTGCGCGGCTTGCCGATGAGCGCACCGATCTCATGGTATTGCGCGGTTATTCCTATCTTGCCATGAACCGCTACGCCGATGCTGCGCAGATTTTCGAAAGTCTGACGTCCATTGGCGATAAGGAGGGCATCAGGGGACTGGCAGCGGTCCGTGCCGCCCGGCCGAGCAGAGGGCCCCAGGGCGGCTGATGGCGTTGGGCGGCAATGGGCTGCCGTTGCTTACCCCGCGTCGGTGAGGTTGCGGATGATGCGCATGAAGATGCGTGCGCCGATATCGATCAGCCCATCCGGAAAGTCGTAGTCGGGATTGTGCAGGTTGGGATAGTCCTTGCCTGCACCCAAAAAGAACATGGCCGATGACGAGACGGCGCGGAACCTTCCGAAATCCTCGGAGGCTCGCATCGGCAAACCTTCCGACCCGTGGGAAATTTTCTCCGCAGTCAGCGCCCGCAGGATATGGTCGACGGCTTCCGGCGCATTTTCGCAATGCAGGAAAACATCGTCATAGGCGATATCGAGTGTCAGTTTCTGTTCTTCGGCCACCTTTTCTGCCAGCGCTTCCGCATCCGCGCAGAGTTTTTCCATTCGGTCGTCTGTCAGCGTCCGGAGCGTCGCCCAGATTTCCGCATCTGCCGGAGAAATGCCGAAGGCCGCTTCACCCATCACGGCATGGGTGATTGTCACCATCGAAAAATCGGGTTGCGGTGGAAAGCCGGAACCGAGATCGGTCAAAGCCGGCATCAACTCAGATATCGCCCGCATCGGCGAGACGCCATGCTCCGGTGAGGAGGCGTGCGCGGTCTTGCCGGAGAAGCGGATTTTGATGCCGCGTGATGCGCAGTTGACCGGCCCTTCCACCACGCTGACATGGCCGAATGGCAGGCCTGGAAGATTGTGAAGAGAAAAGGAATAATCCGGCTTCATCTCGCCAAAGCGCGGATCGGCGATGACGGCGCCCGCGCCCGCACCTGTCTCTTCCGCCGGTTGGTAGAGCAGTACGACGCTGCCGGTTTCCGGGCGCTTTCTGGAAAGTCCAAGTGCAAGCGCCGTCAGAATGGTGGAATGACCGTCATGGCCGCAAAGATGGCCCTTACCATCTGTGCCGGAGCGGTATTCGGCGTCGGTTTTTTCCTGAATGGGCAGAGCGTCGAGTTCCGAGCGGATGAGGACTACCGGACCGCTTTTGCCGCTGTCATAGACCGCTGCCACGCCATGACCACCCAGATCGGTGAACATCCGATCCGGTTTTGCCTGCTCGAGGAAATCGCGAATACGCCGCGCTGTTTCCTTCTCCTCGCCGGAAATTTCCGGATGGCGGTGCAGATCATGGCGCAGCTCGATGAGGTCAAGCATATCCTTGTTGGTCAGAAACATAAAAAACCCTTGCAAGTCGTCCGGCCGATTTTTTCTGCCGCAACTTACAGGTCATTACGTTCAATGCAAAACCTTTGGCGGACGCCAGCGCTTGCCCGTCGATTTTGGCCTGGCGCTCAGCGTGATGACATCGGCAGGCAGCGGAATCCTGGCCTTTCTCAGTTCCAGCCGGGCAAGGGCTGCGCGCGCCTTTTCGGCATATTCCAGATGCGTAGCGTCGTCAGAATGGTAATGCTGCAATCTGTCGAGGATTTCGGCGCCTTCCATCGTTCTTTCGGCCGCAATCAGCGCCACGGCGCATTTGTAGAGCGCCTCGCGGTGGAAGGGGGCGCGATTGGTCACCTGACGGAATGCTTCGGACGCCTCATGATATTGTCGTTGCGCCAACCGCGCTTCGCCTATGCGCATCCACAGCAGAACCGGGTCCTGACCGCTGCCGAGGAGACCGAGGAAAGCGATTTCCGCCTCACGGAATTCACCGCGGTCGAAGGTCAGATTGGCCAGCCCGAATTGTGCGCCAAGGTGATCGGGCGCGGCTGACAGCACCTGGGAAAAGGCGATGTTGGCGGCCGCCTTCTTGCCCGTCTTGTAAAGTTTGAGGCCCTCTTCGTAGACGAAGCGTATGCTGCGCGTGTGGAGCTTGCCGCCGAGATTGTCGCCCGAGCGGGTGCGGAACAGCGTGCAGCTGAGCTTGTGCTCCTCCGGGCCGAAGAAATATTTGTACGGCTCGTTGCCTCGCAGGAAATCATAAGTCTTGAAACCCTGTTCGATCGCCCTGCGGATGCAGTGTCCGTGCAGCACGAGGCCGGGTGAGGGGGTCTTCCAGTTCTCGTCACGACCGGTGATGTAGAACAATACCGACTTTTTCTGCCGGTCGATGATGTTGGCAAGCGCGCCGAGCGGCTGGTCGCCGAACCAGAGGACCGGCACTTCCAGATCGCCGCGTATATAGACATCCATCAGCATTTGCCGTGTTGCACCGATCAACAGTTCGGTGCGCTCCTTGCCCTTGTGGGGCGCCCAGCGGATGCGCCAGAAATCGAACAGGATGCCCATGTCCCGCTTGATTGTTTCTCTCGTTGCGAAGGTGATGCGGTATTCGTCACCGCCTTCCACCTTCCTCATGAAGCGCCGGAGCTTTTGCCGGGACTGGCTGCTCATATGGCTGTCGAGATAGGAGTCGAACGTGTCCGGCAGGGCCACGACCGGGCAGATGCAATTGTTGATGTTATAGGGGTTGGTCGGCATGTTGTCGCGAAACATGACGAGCGGCCCCTGAAGCGCGCGGATCATCGTGTCGCGCCGCTCCGGTGGGCCGGAAAGATAGTCGAGCTTGAGTTCGGTCCAGTTCTGCTGCCGAATATAGGAACAGAAACCGGCAACCGCGTTATTTTCATATTCCGGCAGGGTAATGAAGCCGGTGTAATCCGCCGCGGCATTGCCAGCCATGACGATGCTGTCGTGGAAGCGGCCGGTTCTCTTGTCCGGTTCGGTGACGATGCGCAGCGGAAAAAATGCCACATAGGGCGAGCCTTCGGGACGTTCCCTGAGCGCCAGGATGAACCAGCGCTTGCGGCGCGGCATGTAATCCCGCAGCCAGCCCCAGGACAGGAAGTGTCGGGAATGGGGATCGGCCATGAACACCGTTTCCCAGTTTTGCCGGATTGCCTCGAAGCCGGCGTCGGTGTCGATGATGTCGATACGCATTCGTCCCCCTCCCAATACGGATCACAGATTCGGGAGATTGCATTTTATGAGCAAATGGCCGGCTTCAAATATTCCCTTCGGGTGAAAGGCCTATATCAAATGGGATTAGCCCGTGACGCGGCAACCATTCGTGCACCGCGACAAAATAGCCCTTGTCAGCGGGTCGCAGCACTCTAACATGCGGGCTGAATGCGCGACCGGCTCAACGGTTCGCATGGCAAAGGAGTTCTTTCATGGCTGTTCCTTTTATGCTTTTGACTGGTGCGAGCCGCGGAATAGGGCATGCCACCGTCAAGCTGTTTCAGGAAAAAGGCTGGAGAATCCTGACCGTATCGCGACAACCCTTTTCGGAGGAATGCCGCTGGCCATCTGCGCGCGAAAGCCATATCCAGGCCGATCTGGAGGACCTGTCCCGCATCGACGATCTGGCCGACGAGGTGCGCTCGCGCCTGCCGGAAGGAAAGCTGGCCGCACTCGTCAACAATGCCGGAATCTCGCCGAAGGGCGAAGGCGGTAGCCGCCTTGGCGTTGCCGACACAACGGCGGAGATCTGGACGCGGGTGCTCAACGTCAATCTCGTCTCGACGGCGCTTCTTGCCCGTGCGCTTCTGCCGGAACTGGAGGCGGCAAAAGGCTGCATCGTCAACGTTACCTCCATTGTCGGCTCGCGGGTGCACCCTTTCGCGGGCGTCGCCTATGCCGCATCGAAGGCGGGACTTGCAGCTCTGACACGGGAGCTGGCGCATGAATTCGGCCCGCGCGGCGTGCGCGCCAATGCCATAGCGCCCGGCGAAATCAACACCGCCATACTTTCACCCGGAACCGCTGAACTCGTGGAAGCGCAGGTCCCGCTCGGGCGGCTAGGCACCACGGCGGAGGTGGCGCAGACCATCTACTTCCTCTGCTCGGAGCAGTCGAGCTACATCAACGGCGCAGAAATTCTCATCAATGGCGGCCAGCACGTCTGACGCTTCAGCCCATCCAACCGAAACGGAGCCTTTATCCCATGACCATTCTGCCGAATTCCGTCGAGGCACGCGATATCGCCTACCAGATGCATCCAAACGTCAATCTGCGTAAATTCGAAAAGACCGGTGGTCTGGTCATCGAAAGTGGTGAAGGCATCTATGTGACCGACAGCAGCGGCAAGCGTTATATCGAGGCGATGGCAGGGCTTTGGTCTGTGGCGCTTGGCTTCGGTGAACAGCGACTGGTGGACGCTGCGACGAAGCAGATGCAGAAGCTGCCCTATTACCACACCTTTTCCTACAAGACGCACGGCCCGTCGGTCGATCTTGCCGAGTTGCTGATCGAGCTTGCACCAGTGCCGATGTCGAAGGTCCATTTCACGTCTTCGGGATCGGAGGCGAACGATCTCGTTGCCAAGATGGTGTGGTATCGCTCCAATGCGCTGGGCAAAAAGGACAAGAAGAAGATCATTGGCCGCATCAAGGGTTATCATGGCGTGACGATTGCCTCGGCCTCGATCACCGGCCTGCCGCGCAACCATGAAAGCTTCGACCTGCCGCTGGACCGCATGCTGCATACGGCCTGCCCCTCCTATGTGCACTTCGGCAAGCAAGGTGAAAGCGAGGCGGATTTTACCGCGCGTATTCTGAAGGAACTCGAAGATCTGATCCTCAGCGAAGGCCCGGAAACCGTTGCCGCCTTCTGGGGCGAGCCGGTGATGGGTGCCGGCGGGGTTCTTCTGCCGCCTGAAGGTTATTGGGAAGGTGTGCAGGCGATCCTGAAGAAATACGACATTCTGCTTGTCGTGGACGAGGTCATCTGCGGGTTCGGCCGCACCGGCAAGATGTTCGCCTGCGAGACCTACGGCATCAAGCCGGATGTGCTTGTTGTTTCCAAGCAGATATCCTCATCCTACATGCCGCTGTCGGCGATCATCATGAATGACGGTTTCTACCAGCCGATCGCAGACGAATCCGACCGGATCGGCTCCTTCGGTCATGGTTATACCGCCTCCGGCCACCCGGTCGCGACGGCCGTCGGTCTCGAAAACCTGAAGATCATTCAGGAGCGCGATCTGGTCGGTAATGTCGCGAGGCTGGAAGGCAAGTTCCTCGATCATCTGAAAGCGCTTTCCGACCATCCGCTGGTACATTCCTCGCGCGGCGTCGGTCTTCTTGGCGCGCTGGAGATAAAGCCGTGGGAAGGTACGAAGCCGGGCGATGCGACGCTCGCCATTGCCGCCGGCATTGAGGATGAGGGCGTGATTACTCGTCCGATCGGCGAATCGATCTGCTTCTGCCCACCGCTAATCATCACGGCCGAGCAGCTTGATGAGCTGTTCGCTGGCGTTAAGCGGGGACTGGACAAGGTTGCGGCCGCACGTGCCTGATGACTTTGCGAATGTCCCGGCCGGTTCGTCCGGCCGGGCACCGCTGTGGGCTTGCCTTATCCCCGGTATGCCACAAGCACCGCGCCGCAGGCGATTAGCACCACACCCAGCCAGTTGGGCAGCGACAGCCGTTCCCCCAGAAACAGAACCGCGAAGACGGCGACGAACACGACACTGAGCTTGTCGATGGGGGCGACGCGGGCGGCATCGCCGATTTTCAGCGCCCGGAAGTAACATATCCAAGATGCGCCGGTCGCCAGCCCCGAAAGCACGAGAAAGGTCCAGGTACGCGCCGAAATGGTGGAGGGCTGCTGCCAGTTGCCGGTAACATAAACCATCAGGCCAGCGGCAGCGAGAATGACGATGGTGCGTATGAAGGTGGCGAAATCGGAATTGACGTTTTCGATGCCGATTTTCGCAAAAATCGCAGTCAATGCCGCAAAGGCCGCCGATAGCAGCGCCCAGAATTGCCAGGCCAGAAACAGGTTCTTCATAAGGGCCTACTCCGTTTTTCGCATTCGTTCTCGCTCGATCTGGCCTATAACATCCGCACGGCGATAAAAACCGTTTTCGACGGTTGGAAGGGCTTCAAACGATGAAAGGCCGGAGCATCGATCTGATGCGCCGGCCTTCATTCGAGAGCCTGCCCGGACGAACCGGGACAGGCTGGACCTTGGGAGGTCGTGTTATTCGGCGGGCTGAACCGCACCCGGAAGCGAATCCACATCGGCGATGCCGGTGAATTCTTCCTTGCCGCTGAGAACGCGGGCGAGCTGTTCCTGATCCAGTTCACCTTCCCAGCGGGCAACAACGATGGTGGCGACCGCATTGCCGACGAAGTTGGTGAGTGCGCGGCATTCCGACATGAAGCGGTCGATGCCGAGGATGAGCGCCATGCCGGCAACCGGAACCGACGGCACGACGGAGAGCGTTGCGGCCAACGTGATGAAGCCAGCGCCTGTGATGCCAGCAGCACCCTTGGAGGAGAGCATGGCCACGAGCAGCAGAAGGATCTGTTCGCCGAAGGAGAGGTGGATGCCGGTCGCCTGTGCGATGAAGAGGGCAGCCAGCGTCATGTAGATGTTTGTGCCGTCGAGGTTGAAGGAATAACCGGTGGGGATGACGAGACCGACGACGGAGCGCTTGCAGCCCGCCTTTTCCATCTTGCTCATCAGGCCCGGCAGGGCGGCTTCCGAAGACGAGGTGCCGAGAACCAGCAGCAGTTCTTCCTTGATGTAGCGGATAAGCGCGACGATCGAGAAGCCGTTATAGCGGCAGACAGCGCCGAGGACCACGAACACGAACAGTGCTGATGTGACGTAGAAGGTGCCGATCAGCATCGCGAGGTTGGTGACGGACGAGATGCCGTATTTGCCGATGGTGAATGCCATGGCGCCGAAGGCACCGATGGGGGCGGCCTTCATCAGTATCGCGACCAGCTTGAAGATCGGATACATCATGGCATGCATGAAATCGGTGACGGGCTTGCCCTTTTCGCCGACGATACCGAGCGCGATGCCGAACAGCACGGAGAAGAACAGCACCTGCAGGATATCACCGCTGGCAAATGCGCCGACGATGGTGGTCGGGATGATGTTCATCAGGAAGCCGGTGATGGTCTGCTCATGGGCCTTGTCGGCGTAGGTCGCGACGGCCTTGGCATCCAGCGTGGCCGGATCGATGTTCATGCCGGCGCCCGGCTGCACAGTGTTGGCGACGATGAGGCCGACAATGAGCGCGAGGGTGGAGAACACGAGGAAGTAGATCATGGCCTTGCCGGCCACGCGTCCAACCTTCTTCATATCGTTCATGCCGGCGATGCCGGTTGCGACAGTGAGGAAGATGACGGGAGCGATGATCATCTTGACGAGACGGATAAAGCCGTCGCCGAGCGGCTTCAGCTGTTCGCCAAAGGCCGGATAGAAATGGCCAAGTGCGATACCGGCGATAATGGCGACCAGAACCTGGAAATACAGGTGCTTGTAGAATGGCTGCTTGGCGTGGCCTGCCGCCACGGTTGTTGTATCGATCATGTTTTTTCCTCCTCGGCCTCACCCTGCCTTAATTGGCCTCCCGGGATCGCCGTGTCGTTGACGGCTTCGCGCCGATTGAGGAGTCATGTGCAATACGCATGCCAGACTTGCTTATTTGGTGTAACTGGCTGATTTACAAAGTACTTTTTATTGACGCCGTATCAGCTCGCCGGTGTATGTGCGGATATCCGGACAAAACCTCTTGCGGTCTGTGTGTAAATCCGCACAATTGCCGCATGACCCAAGAAGATCAGGCCTCTTATTCCCAGGCACGACGGCGCGCTCAATGGCTGGCGTTGGCGGGCTTGTGGCTGCTCGTCAGCCTGGGAGTTCTGTTGGTTGCCGATGACTTTGCGCGAAACCAGGCAATACGCACCGCCGCGTCCGAGGCCTCCACCGATGCCGAACTCAAGATCGCGCTTCTGAATGTTGCGCTGGAGCGGCCGCGCGCCATTCCGCTGGTTCTGTCCGGCGATCCCGACCTTGCGATTGCGCTGGATGGCGGTGGCGCGCCTGCCATTGACCGGCTGAACCGCAAGCTGGAGGGGCTGATCGAAGGTACGCAGTCCTCTGTCATCTACGTGACCGGACCGACCGGCTTGACAATTGCCTCGAGTAACTGGCGACAGGCCGACAGCTTCGTCGGCTCCAATTATGCCTTCCGCGAGTATTTTCAGGCGGCGATGAATACCGGCATGTCCGAACATTATGCGCTTGGCAATGTCAGCCGCCGGCCGGGCCTTTATATCTCGCGCCGCATCGATGCCGCAGACGGTCGGCCGCTCGGCGTCGTCATCGCCAAGGTGGAGTTCAACCGTCTGGAGGCGGATTGGAACATCGGCGGCAAACCGGTCTATGTGGTTGACAGGAACGGCGTCGTGCTGATGACGAGCGTGCCGGATTGGCGCTTCAAGACCGTAGCGCCGATTGACGAGGCGCGACGCAAAGCCATTTCCGAAAGCCTGCAATTCGGTAACGAGGCGCTTACGACGCTGCCGTTCCGGATGGCGCGACTCTCGAGCGACGGCGTTCCGCTCGTCCGTGTCGATGACCCGGCAAGTGAGCGCGGCGATTATCTGCGGTTGGAAACGCCGGTGCCGACGACCTCATGGACACTGCATTATCTGCAGCCGGTGGCACCGGCGCTGAACGCCGCCATTCGCGAGGGCAGGGTGGTGGCGCTGGCAACGCTGATGCCGCTTATGGCGCTTTCGGCTCTGTGGCTGTGGCGCAGGCACAAGGCGCTGAGGGAAAAGGAAGAGGAGCAGCGCGCCCGCACCGAGCTGGAAATGAAGGTGCAGGAGCGCACCCGTGACCTGACGAGGACCCGCGACCATCTTCAGGCGGAAATTGCCCTGCACGAAAAGACGACAGGTGAATTGCGCAACGTGCAGCACGAGCTGGTGCAGGCCAACCGTCTCTCCATTCTAGGGCAGGTGGCGGCGGGCGTTGCCCACGAAATCAACCAGCCGGTAGCGACGATTCGCGCCTTTGCCGACAATGCCCGCACCCTGCTGAAACGCGACCGCATGGCGGAGGCCAACGAAAATCTCGAAAACATCGCGGCATTGACCGATCGCATCGGCACGATTACCGGCGACCTGAAGATATTGGCGCGCAAGGGCCGCACCGCTGCCGAACCGGTCAGTCTCAAACTGGTCATCGAAGGCGCGGTGATGCTGTTGCGCAGTCGTTTTTCCGGACAGATGGATGCACTTGATATCGTGTTGCCGGATCAGGACCTGAAGGTGCTTGGCAGCCGCATCCGGCTCGAGCAAATTCTCATCAACCTTCTGCAAAACGCACTGGAAGCCACTGAAGCGATTGATGCGGCGCGTGTCGAGGTGCGGGTGCGCGAGGAAGGGGACATGGTCTTGCTTTCGGTCAGCGACAATGGGACCGGCATTCCCGAAGCGATCCGCGCCCAACTTTTTTCGCCCTTTAATACATCCAAGGAAAGCGGCCTAGGCCTTGGTCTCGTCATCTCCAACGATATCGCCTCCGACTATGGCGGGCGGATTGAGGTAACGAGCAGCGAGGCAGGCACGTCTTTTTCCGTATATCTGAAGCGAGCATGACATGATGGCAGGTGGAACCATATTTCTGGTGGATGACGACTCCCAGCTGCGCAAGGCGATGGTGCAGACGTTGGAACTCGACGGATTGCCCGTCACCTCCTTTTCCCGCGCCGAACAGGCACTTGCAGCGCTCAACGAGGATTTCGACGGCGTCGTCATCACCGATGTTCGCATGCCCGGCATGACCGGGCTTGAGTTCTTCGACCATGTCCGCAGGATTGATGCCGATCTGCCGGTTATCCTCATCACTGGCCACGGTGATGTGCCGATGGCGGTCGATGCCCTTCACAACGGCGCCTATGATTTCATCGCCAAACCATTCCCCGCCGAACGCATGGTTGAAAGCGCCCGCCGCGCGCTGGAAAAGCGCCGCCTCGTGCTGGAAAACCGCGCGCTTCGCCGGGCGAGTGCTCAAGCCGAGGACGATTTGCCGCTGATTGGCCAGACGCCCGCCATGGAACGCCTGCGCACCACGCTCCGGCACATTGCTGATACGGATGTAGACGTGCTGGTGGCAGGTGAGACGGGCAGCGGCAAGGAAGTGGTGGCAACGGCGCTGCATCGCTGGAGCAAGAAGCGATCCAGGGGCAATTTTGTGGCGCTGAATTGTGGTGCGCTGCCGGAAACGGTGATCGAAAGCGAGCTTTTCGGCCATGAGCCGGGTGCTTTCACCGGTGCGCAGAAAAAACGCGTTGGTCGCATCGAACATTCAAGCGGCGGCACGCTGTTTCTCGACGAGATCGAAAGCATGCCGCTTGCCGTACAGGTGAAGATGTTGCGCGTTCTGGAAATGCGCGAGGTCTCGCCACTCGGTTCAAATGAGGAGCGACCGGTCGATATTCGCGTGGTGGCGGCGGCGAAGGTGGATCTCGGCGACCCGGCCGAGCGTGGCACGTTTCGCGAGGACCTATATTACCGGCTGAATGTGGTGACGCTGTCGATACCGCCGCTGCGCGAACGCAAGGCGGATATTCCGCTGCTGTTTTCGCACTTCGTCACCAAGGCCGCCAACCGATTCAACATGCCGGTGCCGCAGATCAGCGCCGGCGTTTCCCGCCGCCTTAACGACTACGACTGGCCGGGCAATGTGCGCGAACTCGGGCATTTCGCTGAAAGGGTAGTATTGGGGCTGGAGATGGATGCGGCCACCACGACTGTTTCGCAATCGAGCATTCCGGCTTCCGGCACCCTGCCGGAGCGAATGGATGAAATAGAAGCGCAGATCATTCGCGAAACGCTTGTGCAATCTAATGGCGACGTGGCCGAAACCATTGCGACACTCGGCATTGCCCGCAAGACCTTTTACGACAAGCTGCAACGTCACGGCATCAACCGGGCGGATTATGTGAAAAGCGGCGCTGCTTGAGGTGCCGCAGGATCTGGGGCGACACTTAATGAAAAGCCGCGGACGTTTCCGTCCGCGGCCTGATTATTAACAGCGATAACTGCGCAGACGTTGTCCCAGATCAACCCGCTACGCAGAAATGACGCTGGCCGTCATTGCCGACATAAGTGCCGGAGCGGCCGTTGAAGCTGCGATAACGCTGCGAGCAATAATCGTACCAGGCGTTCGTCCACGGCTCGATGGTGCGGTAGGTACGGCGTTGCTGGTAGTAGCCGGAATTATTGTCATAGACCGGTTGGGCACGGTAAACCGGTGCCGGACGATAGACCGGAGCGGGTCGATAAACGGGCTGCGGCTGTGGCTGATAATAGCGGTAGTCCGGCTCTTCGTACACATAGCTCGGTTCATAGCGACGCGGCGGGTCGATATAGACGCGCTCGTCGTCTACCGGTGCCGGGCGGGAAAGGGCTGAGCCAACGGCGACACCGGCGGCAAGGCCAAGCACGCCACCCAGAATAGCGGCATCGCGACGGTCGCGGCGGCCCCAGTCATCGGCGGATGCGCTGTTGAAGGGCACGATGGTGGCGGCGGCGGCGGCGATAGCCAGAACGGTTTTAGCTGCAAAGGACGACATGATCTTCTTCCATCCGGATGGCAGGGCGCTGCCAGTTGCAAATTCGATGGTTAAAGAAATATAGCGCGCCTGCTGAACGGGCGCTGAATGAATTGTGGCGGCTGGCGACAGCTCGCAATTCCTGTTTGCGCAAGCCGCGCTTCGCGCTAGAACTCAAGTTCAAACAGGACAATTCCATGAGCCTTGCCCATATAACCGTCAATTCCGATTCATCCCACGAAGACCGTGCCCAGGCTATTCGAGATACGCTGCGCGACGCCATTGTCGACCGACGGCTTGCCCCGGGAACGAAGCTGTCGGAATCGGAAGTGGGAACGCTGTTCGATGTCAGCCGCACGGTGGTGCGGGCGGCTCTTCAGATGCTGGCTTACGAAGGACTGGTCAAGGCCGAGCGCAACCGCGGCGCTTTTGTCTCCAATCCCACACCGGACGAAGCGCGGCAGGTCTTTGCGTCGCGCCGGCTGATCGAGCCCGGCGTTCTGGACGCCGCAATCGAAAAGATCACGCCTGCGGCGGTGAAGCAGCTGAGAGAGCATCTGGTTCAGGAAAGCCGCCACCAGCATGAGCGCGGCCCGCACGCCAGGCGCGCGGAAATCAAGGCATCAGGCGATTTCCACCTGATGCTGGCCTCGCTTGCCGGCAATGCCATCCTCGAAAAATTCATGGACGAACTGGTCGCCCGCTCGTCGCTGGTTATCGCGCTCTACGGGCGCTCGGGCGTTTCAAGCTGCGGCCACAACGATCATGCCGACCTGCTCGATGCACTGGAGGCGAAGGATGCGGCAAAGGCCCGTGCCTTGATGCTGCAGCACCTCGATCACATCGAGGCCGATCTCGACCTTCGCATGAAGGAAGGATTGGCGCTGAAGGATGCACTGGCACTTTGAGCGGCCACCATCCCCGCCCTTAAGACGGGGATAAGCGCCATGTCGCACTTCAGGCTGCGTAACGGCTGAGTGCCAGATCGTGCGTGTCTATCTCGGGCTTGTTCCCGCTGATGAGATCGGCAAGCACACGGGCCGAGCCGCAGGACATGGTCCAGCCAAGCGTACCGTGGCCGGTGTTGAGATAAAGATTGCTGTAGCGGGTGGCGCCGATGACAGGCGTACCATCCGGCGTCATCGGGCGCAGGCCGCACCAGAATTTCGCCTTGCTCTGGTCACCTGCGCCGCCGAACAGGTCTTCCACCGAATGGGCCAGAGTTTCCTGTCTTGCTGCGGGCAGATCCTTGCTGAAACCGGCGATTTCCGCCATGCCACCGGCGCGGATCCGCGAGCCGAGCCGGGTGATCGCCACCTTGAACGTTTCGTCCATCACGGTCGAAACGGGCGCGCGTTCCTCCTTCACGATCGGAACCGTGATGGAGTAGCCCTTGACCGGGTAAACCGGCAGGGTAAGGCCGAGCTGGCGGACGAATTGCGGGGAATAGCTGCCCAGCGCGGCGACGAAAATATCGGCTTCCACCAGCCCCTTGGTGGTCTCCACGGCCTTGATACGGCCTGCCTCGACGATGGGGCGCATGATGCCGGTATCGTAGATGAAGGTGACACCCGCCTCTTCAGCCATGCGCGCAAGTTCGGTGGTGAACATGAAGCAGTCGCCGGTTTCATCACCGGGCAGGCGCAGGCCGCCGACGATCTTTTCCCTGGAAGGAGAAAGGCCAGGCTCGATGGCGGCGCAGCCTTCGCGGTCGAGAATTTCGAAAGGCACGCCACCTGCCGTCAGCACGTCCACATCCTTGCCGATGGCATCGAACTGCTTCTGGGTGCGGAAAACCTCCAGAGTGCCCTGCATGCGCTGGTCGTATTCTATCCCGGTTTCGTCGCGCAGCGCCATCAGGCAATCGCGGCTATATTCGGCAATGCGCACCATGCGGCTCTTGTTGATGGCATAACGCGCCGATGTGCAATTGCGCAGCATCTGGCTCATCCAGCGCCACGCCGCCGGATCGGCGGTCGGGCGGATGATGAGCGGGGCATGTTTCATGAACAGCCATTTCATGGCCTTCATCGGAATGCCGGGCGCGGCCCATGGCGAGGAATAGCCGGGGGAAACCTCGCCGGCATTGGCAAAGCTGGTTTCAAGTGCTGCGGCCGGCTGGCGGTCGATCACCGTCACCTTGTGTCCGGCTTTGGCCAGATACCAGGCGGAGGTCACGCCGACGACGCCGGCTCCGAGGATAGTGACGTTCATGATCGTCTCACTTATGGCTCACAGATGTTGAAGCGACGGCCGGGGTTTCGCCCGGCTGAATATAATTGCGGCGGTAACGGCGTCCGAGGCCGGTCAGGATTTCATAGGCGATCGTGCCCGCGTCCTCGGCAATGTCTTCCAGCGTCTGGTCAGGCCCGATCATCTGCACGAAGCTGCCTTGCGTCAATGTTCCCAAGGGCAGGGCGGATATGTCGAGAATGATGCTGTCCATTGAAACGCGACCAGCAATGGGCAGGCGAACGCCATTGTACCATGCCGCACCGCGATTGCTGAGCGATCGCGGCAGGCCATCGGCATAACCAGCAGCGATCGTCGCAAGCCGCGTCGGCCTGGCCGCTTCGAATGAGCCGCCATAACCGACCAGCGATCCGGCGGGAACGTCGCGGGTCTGAATAACGGCGACATCAAGCCGGACAACCGGTTTCATCGGGTTGGGACGGGTAACGGAGGGCGCGCCGCCATAAAGCGCGATGCCGGGGCGTAGCAGGGAGTTGTGATAGTCGTTGCCCAGAAAGATGCCGCCGGAATTGGAAAAACAGACGGATACATCAGGAAAAGCGACAGCGGCTTTTCGCATCACAGAGAGTTGGGCGGCATTGGAGAGGTGATCCGGCTCGTCGGCGCAGGCGAGGTGGCTCATCACGAAGGCGATGTCGATACCATCAAGCAGTTGCGGCCGGGAGGCGAGGACTTCAAGCTCCTCGGGAGAGAGGCCGAGACGGCACATGCCGGTGTCGATCTGCACTGCGGCGGGTAATGTCTTGCCAAGATTTTTGGCGTGGGCCGCCCATTGGGCGATCTGCTCGAGCGAATTCAGAACCGGTGTGACGGCCATGGCTGCGCAGGAGGTTTCGTTACCGGGCTGAAGCCCGTTGAGGACGAAAATCCGCGCTTCCGCTGAAAGACGCAGCCGGAGCGCCAGCGCTTCATCGATATGGGCGACGAAGAAATTCCGGCAGCCCGCGTCAAACAGCCCCTGCGAGACGATATCCGCGCCGAGGCCGTATGCGTCAGCCTTGACGACCGCTGCCGTCTGCGATGTGGGTGCCATTGCCGCAAGCGCGAGATAATTATCGCGCAATGCGCCAAGATCGATGGTCAGATGGCCGCTTGCACCACCCGCTGCATGCTGGCGGCTGATCTGCATGTCCATGGTCGTTCACCCTCATTTTTATCATATGAGAGTATTGCAACGATTGTCGAATTTCTTGGCTATTGTTCGAATAAGATGCGATAAAAATGCAAACTACGCAACTTTCATTGTCATATTGGAATTTTTTATGTCGTCACTCGACGCGACCGACCGCCACATCATCCGCCTGCTCCGGCTCAATGCCCGCATCAGCAATGCGAAACTTGCTGCGGAAGTCGGCCTTTCGGCCTCTGCCTGCCTTCGCCGGGTCGATATTCTGGAACGGGAGGGTATCATCCGGGGCTATACGGCGCTGACCAGCGGCCTTGCCGGCGGCGAGGTGATCTCGGTCATCGTGCAGATCACGCTCGACCGCCAGACGGAGGATTTTCTCAACAGGTTTGAGAACGCGGTGCGGCGTTATCCAGAAATTCGCGAATGTTACCTGATGACGGGCGGGTCGGATTATTTCCTGCGATGTGAGGCGGAAAGTGCGGGCGATTTCGAGCGCATCCATAAGGAGATTCTGTCGAAGCTGCCGGGTGTTTCGCGGATTCATTCGAGTTTTGCGATCAGGAATGTGCTGGCGACGCCGAAGGCGCGGTGAGTAGTTTTTTCGAGAAGACAATTACGCAGCGGAATATGCGGTTGCCCCTCTGTCCGGTAGGACAGAGGGGGGTAAGCCCCTCACTCTGCATGTCGATGTCACCCCCACCACCGATAAAAATGATGCACCGGTCCCCGACCGTCCCCGACGGCAAGCCCCCGACCAGCGTCAAGCGCCCCATTCAGATAGTCCTTCGCAAGACCAACCGCCTCACGCAATTCACAACTCTTGGCCAAATGAGCCGTAATCGCTGCCGCCAGCGTGCATCCTGTCCCATGGTCGTTTTTCGTGTCCACTCGCATAGCGGAAAGCGCCTGCACGGTGCCGTCTGCAAACAGATAATCCGTACTCTGTGGCCCGTCGCCATGGCCGCCCTTGATGAGCACGGCTTTCGCGCCCACCTTCAGGATCATCTCGGCCTGACGGGTGATCTCCGCCTCGGTGTCTGCAATCGGCAACCCGGTGAGAAGCGCTGCTTCAGGCAGGTTCGGCGTGACGATGGTGGCGAACGGCAGCAGGTCGCGCCGCAATGTCTCGATCGCATCCGCATGCAACAGACGGTCGCCGGAGGTCGCAACCATCACGGGGTCGAGCACCACCGGCTGGGGCTGCTGCCGAAGCCTTGCAGCTATGGCCGCGATGGTTTCGATCCGCGATACCATGCCGATCTTCACCGCATTGACGGCAAGATCGGAAAAAACCGCATCCATCTGCGCGACGATGGTGGCGACGGAAATATCCTCCACTGCCGTCACACCTTTGGTGTTCTGCGCGGTGATGGCGGTGATGACGCTGGCGGCATAGGCGCCGAGTGCCGAGAAAGTCTTGATGTCGGCCTGAATGCCCGCGCCGCCGCCGCTGTCTGAGCCGGCGATGGTCAATGCGATTGCTGTCATGAATGTCTCGCTTTCAGCGCTGCATCGACTGCCGCGCGGAAGTCCCTGGTTGTGCTGGCAATATCGTTTGCGCGGAAGATTGCAGAAATGACGGCGACACCATCCGCACCGGCGGCGATGACGTTCGGCACCCGGGCAAGATCGATACCGGCGATGGCGCCCACCGGCATGCCCGGCCGCAATTCGCGGAGCAGAGTGCGGAGCGTCGTAAAGCCGTCAAGGCCGACAGGCTTGTCTGGATTGACCTTGGAAACGGTTTCGAACACGCCACCAATGCAGGCGTAATCGGCGGGCATGGAGGCCGCCCGCTCGGCATCGGCGCGGTTCTTGACGGTAAGGCCGATGATCGCCTTATCTCCAAGGATGCGTCTGGCGGTTTTGGCATCCATATCATCGGCGCCGAGATGCACCCCGTCCGCGCCAGAGGCGAGCGCCACATCCACCCGGTCGTTGATGACCAGCGGCACGCCCGTGCCGGCAATGGCTTCGCGAATAGCGAGGGCGTTTTCGATCATCTCCCGCGTGGAGGCGTGTTTGTCGCGATATTGCAGAATGGTCGCGCCGTTGAGTGCGGCCGCCAGAGCAAGCTCGCCCAAGGGCGCAACATCGCCGAGGCTCGCATCGACCAAAGCGTTGAGACGGTAATCAACCTTGTTCATGCTCAATCCTCGCATGGTTTATTATGTCTTCGCCGGAAATTTCTGAAAGCACATCCAGAAATGCCGGCTCGAATGTGCCGGGGCCTTTGGCGTTTTTCGCTGCCAGTTCGGCTGCGACACCCGTGATGGCGAGGGCGGCGGCGGCGGCCGTCAGTGCGTCTTTTTCCACCGCCATGAAGGCGGCGATGACGCCACCCGATAGGCAACCCGTGCCTGTCACCTTCGCCATCCACGGGTGACCGTTGACGATTCTGACGCTCCTTGTGGCGTCGCGCAGGTTATCGACAGGTCCGGTCTCTATCCTGATGGCGTTCGGAACAGCACCGATCAGGCTCATCTCAGCGCTGTTGCCGCGCACGATGGTGGGTCCAAGCGAGATCAGGTCACGCGCGAACGCCAGTCGCGATGGCGAATAGTCGCAATGCACGGGGTCCAGAATCCACGGCTTGCCAGCCGCGCGGGCGATCTCGACGGCAAATCGAATGACTTTTCGCCGGTCGGCGTCGAGCGTGCCGAGATTGATCGTCACCGCATCGGCTTTCGTGACGAAAGCACCGATTTCTTCGAGTGAGGTTGTCATCGAGGGTATGCCGCCGACAACGGTAATGCCGTCCGCGGTGAATTTCTGTACCACGGTGTTCATCAGGCAATGCACGCGCGGGCGCGTCTGCCTTACCCTTTCGAGGATCTCTGCGGCCTTCGCCGCAGTCGGAAAACTGTTTGCCATGGTCATTGCAACTCCACGGCAATGTCTTCCACCGCCGGCGCCTGCTTGATCAGTTGCATGTCTTGCATGAAGGTGCCGAAGCGTGTGTAGCGGGCGCGATCGAGTGCGGCTGGACGTTTGGCGAAACGCGGCAGCGTATCGAAAAACGCCTGTTTGTTCAGCGCGTCGTCAAGGTTCGGATAGGCCTTGATGAAAAGCTGCCAGGATTCTTGCGGGTGGTTGGTGATGAAAATCGCGGCCTGCTCAACGGCCGAGAGAAAACGCGGCAGGCGGCTGTCTTTCACGAGATCACGATGGGTGACGAAGATGAGCTCGTCATAGGCGGGCACGCCATGTTCCTCGGGGAAGAACGAGCGGCCTTCGTGGCCTTCAAGCTTCATCTGCGTCAGTTCGAAATTACGGAAACCGCCAAGCGTGGCATCGACCTTGCCGGCGATCAGGGATGGCGAGAGTGAGAAATTGACGTTGACCAGTTCAACATCGTCCTTTGTCAGTCCCTCCTTCTCCAGCATGCGCTTCAGCATCGCATCCTCGAAACCGGAAACCGAGAAGCCGACCTTCTTGCCTTTCAGGTCCTTCAGGCTCTTGATCGGCCCGTCGGCCAGAACGGTGACGGTGTTCAGCGGGGTTTCGACCAGCGTGCCGAAACGGACGAGCGGCAGCCCTGCATCGTGGTCGAGATAGAGGTTCGGCTGGTAGTGTACACCGATATCGGCCTGTTTTGCCGAGACAAGACGCGGCACGGCGGATGGGTCCGCAGGCGGAACCAGCTCAACGTCCAGCCCGGCATCTGCGAACAGGCCGCGTTCCTTGGCAATCACCATCGGTGCATGGTCCGGGTTCACGAACCATTCCAGCAACACGGTAAGCTTGTCGGCCGCCTGCGATTGCACAGGCGAAAGCACGCTTGCTGCCGCGACGACGAGGGAAAGAAGAGTTCGTTTCATGGTGCCGAAAGTCTCCGCAAATGTTTGAAAGGAATGAGATGGTCTGTTTCTTTGGCCCAGGGGGCGAGGTTGGCCGTTGCCCGGTCGACGACAAGCCGCAGCAGCACCGCCATGACGGCGAGAATGGTCATGGCGGCGAACATTGTGTCGGTCTGCATGCGGGCATTGGACTGGATCATGACAAAACCGAGCCCGGCGGAGGCGCCCACCCATTCGCCAATGACCGCGCCGAGCGGGGCGAGCGGAGCTGCGACCCTCAGCCCGGAAATGAGTGAGGGAAGCGCCAGCGGCACACGCAGCCGGGTGAGGATTTGCCAGTGGCTCGCCTCCGTCAGCGAGGCGGCATCGAGGATTGTCCGATCCGTGCGATTGAGGCCGTCGGTGAAGGCTGAAGCGACGGGGAAAAAGATGATGATCGCCGTCATGACAACTTTCGAGGCCATGCCGAAACCGAACCAGAGTACGAGAATGGGGGCCAGCACGAAGACCGGAAATGCCTGCAACACGAGAACCATGGGCCAGACGAGGCGGCCAAAACGCGGGACGGCGGCAATCGTAAAGGCAACGAGAATGCCGGCGGCAATGCCAGCCGCAAGCCCGACAGCCATTTCACCTGATGTCACCATGGCCTGTCCGAACAGGAAGGCTGGCTGGCGCAGGAGTGCTGCGGCAACATCGGCGGGCGAGGGCAGGATGTAGCGGGGCGGTGCAAACAGCC
Source organism: Agrobacterium sp. 16-2014-1-2a (assembly GCF_053522705.1). Classification (NCBI taxonomy): domain Bacteria; kingdom Pseudomonadati; phylum Pseudomonadota; class Alphaproteobacteria; order Hyphomicrobiales; family Rhizobiaceae; genus Agrobacterium; species Agrobacterium sp. 16-2014-1-2a. The sequence continues at coordinate 135,535 of NZ_JBNWBX010000011.1, read as the reverse complement.
AGATGCCCAGCTGCCAGACAATCAGAATAAGGACGACGCCCTTCAGCGCATGGGAGGCACGCATCGGCCGGGGCTCAGACGCAGCCGTACCGTATACGAAGGGAAGGATGTTTCATCATCATCGTTCGGTCTCCAGCTGTGGCGATCACGGAGATCCGGGCAAAGCGGAGAAGAGAAAGGGCAGTACCGCAAACGCGCTACAGTTTCCGTTCCTACGCCGGCATGACCCGGATCAGGTTCAAGGGTCCGGCTCATCGCCATCTCAGCACCGTCTGGTGCTCCCCTCGGAAGAGACTGTTTTGCTAGGAGGGTTTTGAAGTAATGTCAACGTTGAAAGTTAACGAGAATATTGGCGCATTTGCCGCGAACATATTAGTTGTTGATTATATTAAGTTTATCAAAAATTAGTTATTTATTGAAACCGCTTTTCAATTCCGCTGTATTAGCTTCAGCTCCCAGATTGGTTGGGGGCGAACTTGAAAAACTTCTGGCGAGAGAAATCTGGAAATTTTGGCATTCTGACCGCGCTGCTCATGGTGCCTCTGTGCGGGGCTGCCGGTGTGGCGCTCGATATTACGCGCGGCATGTCGGTCAAAGCCGATCTGCAGCAGGCGGCGGATTCCGCGGCTCTGGCGGCAGTCGCCGATATGTCCGCAAGTGTTCAGGCGGCAAAGAAGATGTCGGGGGACGGTGTCATTCCCGTCGGCAATGAAGAAGCCCGGGCATTCTTCGATGGCAATCAGCGCGGCGACGCGGACTACACCATTACCTCTGTCGATGTTTCGGTGATCAAGCACGGCAATGTGGTCGAGTCGTCCGTCAGCTTCAAGGCGTCGGTCAGCACGACCCTCTCAGGGCTTCTGGGGAAGGATTTCGTTTCGGTTGGCGGCACGGCCACGGCCAAATACGAAACGGAAACCTTCAGCGATTTCTATCTTCTGCTTGATAATACGCCCTCCATGGGAGTGGGCGCGACACCCACGGATGTTGCCACCCTGGTTGCGAACACTGGCGATAAATGCGCTTTTGCCTGTCACATCGTGAAGGACGGCGTGGCAGACCCGAACAGCTATTACTTCAAGGCCAAGAAACTCGGGGTTACAACGCGTATCGACGTGGTTGCCAAGGCAACCGCCAGCCTGATGGACACGGCAAAGTCCACGCGCAAAAGCAGCAATCAATATCGCATGGCCGTCTATACCTTTGGGGAACGGGCGGAAGATACCAAGCTGCTTGAGGTCGTTTCGCTAACCTCGGATCTCGACGCAGCAAAGAAAAAAGCTGGTGAAATCAACCTGATGTCAATCCCCTATCAGGGATACAACAACGACCAGCAAACAGATTTCGACCGGGCACTGATCCAGATTGGAGATAAGGTCGGCAGTTCGGGCACGGGCGCAAGCTCGGCAAATCCGGATAAGGTTATTTTCTTTGTTTCAGACGGGGTGGGCGACAGTTACAAGCCGTCCTCCTGTACGAAAAAACTGACAGGAGGCCGCTGTCAGGAGCCGATCGACATCAAAGACTGTACGAAACTGAAGGAAAAGGGTTTTCGTATCGCGGTGCTTTATACCACCTATCTGCCGCTGCCGACGAATGACTGGTATAATAGCTGGATCAAGCCCTTTCAGGCGGAAATCGGCTCACGCATGCAGAGCTGCGCTTCCCCGGGTCTGTACTTCGAAGTCAGCCCGTCCCAGGGCATCAGCGACGCGATGACGGTACTGTTCAAGAAAGCCATTACATCACCACGCCTGACGGGCTGATGGCCGTTTAGCGAGGCCTGTTAGAGCATCGGTTGAACGCCGCAATATTTGCGGCGTTTTTTGGAAATGGCCGGAAGGTGATGCTTCAAGCGATATTGCGAAGCTGTTCAAATAACGCAGTAAAGGGCGTTTCAGCGCGGTAAAACACAGCCGGCTGGCCTATCGGAGCCTCCACGGTGATCTCGTGCCCGCCAAAATACCGCGCGCCACTCCAAAGATGCATCCATTCCCCATCGCCCGGAAGGTAAAGCGTGCGCTGCGTCTCCCCCGCCTTCCAAACTGGTGCGACCAGCATGTCGGCCCCATAGAGATAGCTGTCCTGAATGGCATAGGTCTGCCGGTCGTTCTCGTGATGCAGGAAAAGCGGGCGCTGTACCGGCAGGCCGGTTTTGGCCGCTTCAGTGGAAAGCGATTTCAGATAGGGGGCGAGTGCGACATAGATCGCCGTCATGCGGGCAAAATGGCCAAGAACCGTCTCGTCCTGATCGATCTGGAGATTGTCGCGCGGGCGATTGCCCTCATGGGTGCGCATGACAGGAGTAAAGGCTGCCATCTCCGTCCAGCGCATGATGAGTTCCGGGGTTCTGACATTGCCGAACAGGCTGGTATAACCGCCAATATCGGAATGGTGATAGGCATTGCCGAGAAGACCGGAGGACAGCGCACCGCATATGACGGTGACGAGACCGTCATGGCGGGAGAAATCGACAGACTGGTCGCCGCCCCACAGCAGCGGGCAGTGGGCTTGCACACCGGTAAAGCCCGCCCGCATGAAGAACAGCGCTTCGCCGGTTTTGCCGCGGCTTTCAACGGCCTTGGCGTTGACCTCTGCCCAGAGCGTCGGCCAGGCATTGTGCATCAGCTTGGCGTCGATGCCGTTCGATAGCGTGATGTCGATCGGCAGATATTCGCCGAAATCGGCCATCCAGCCGGAAAGGCCGAAATCAAGCATGTTCTTGCCGATGATCTCTTCGGAAAACCACTCGGCTGCGGCCGGATTGGTGAAATCGACCACGCCACAATCGAACTCGCCGAAATCCACGAGCGCCGTCTTGCCGTCCGCGCCGGTGGCGAAATAACCGGCCGCCTCCGCCTCCGGAAAAAGCGGGCCGTCGACGCAGAGATAGGGGTTCACGTATCCCAGAAAACGAATGCCCTGATCGGCAAGCTCGGCGATCTTCTGACGCAAATGCGGATAACGCGCCTCATTGGCCTGCCAGTCCCAGAAGAGCCGGGCGCCGAAGGATGTCTGGCGAAGCCCCACCCAGTCCTCGCACCACAGGCCGGAGACCTTGGTTCCGGCAGCGCGGATTTTTTCCAGCCGGGCGAAGGAGTTGCCGCCATCCTTTAACCCGATGATCGCGCCGCCATAGACCCACTCCGGCAGTTCCGGCTGGCGTCCGAACCGCAGCGAGAGGGCGGAAACGATATCGGTGAAACGATCGCCGGTGAAAAACTCGATCCTCTCGGGGATCGCCCATATCTCGACTTCGTGGAAATCTTCGTCGCGGAAATCGAAGACCGAATAGGCGCTGGTTTCCACATGCAGCGCATATTTGCGCGACGACAGATAGGTCGGCTGCGGGTAATTGGTGTTGTAATAATCGCCACCCGCCTTGCCGCTGACGTCAGCCTTGAAGGTGATTTCAGCGGTCTTGTCGCGGCCGACACCGGGTTCGGAGGTCCAGAGCGGAAAGCGGCGGCCGCGCATGTCGAAATAGGACATCTGTTCGCCACCGCCCCAGACATGTTCGTCTTCATCTGCGATGATCCGCAGCCACAGCCGATTGATGGTTTCATCCAGCGCCGTGACCCTGATGGCATTTCCATCCAGCGCCAGATGAAGGCGTGCGGCCTGCCCGGGTGCGGAAGACAGCGTAACGCTGTCGCCACTGACTTCGGCGTGGCGCAGCGCAGTTCGTTCGATGACATAGTCCTCGATATCGAAATTGCCGCGATACATATCCATCCGCTCCTTGCCCAAACCGGCGAAGAAAGCCGGGTTCTCAGGCGAATGAGAAAGAATGGTGTGGCTGCCAATCGCAAGCGTGAAGCCGTCTTTGGTCTTTTCGAATTGCATGACTATACCTGTTTAACCCTTAAGACCGCCGGCGGTGAGACCGGAGACGACGCGTTCCTGAAAGATGACGATCAGGATCGCAACCGGGACGATGCCGACCACCAGCGCCGCCGAGATGACGGGCCAGGGGAAAGCGAACTCACCCTGGTAAAGCTGGATGCCGACCGGCAGCGTGCGCAGTGCCGGATTGGAATTGAAGGAAAGCGCCAGCAGGAATTCGTCCCAGGCGTTCACGAAAGCGAGAATACCGGCGGTGAAGACGCCTGGCGCGCATAGCGGCACGACAACCTTGAACAGCGCGCCGATGCGGGTGCAGCCATCAATCATGGCGGCGTTTTCCAGATCGCGCGGGATGCTTTCGAAGAAGGACACCAGCATCAGCGTGCAGACCGGCAGGGAGAGCACGGTGTAAGGCAGTATAAGAGCGGTCCAGCTATTGAGCAGGTTGAGCGCACGCATGATCTCGAACAGAGGCACCAGCAGCGTTACCAGCGGGAATGTGGAAACGGCGATGATGAGCGAGAGGATCAGCGCCCGGTACTTGAGATCGAGCCGCGCCAGCGCATAGGCTGCCAGCACCGAAATCAGAATTGTGAGTGCCGTGGAAAGCAGCGCGACCATGAAGCTGTTGAACAGGAAGAGGTGCAACGGCTGGTCGGAAAAGGCCTGCATGTAATTGGCAAGCGTCGGCGCATGCGGAAACCATGTGATCGGTTTCACCGTCAGTTCCGCTTCGGTTTTCAGCGAGGTGAACAGGATCCATATTGCCGGAAACAGGCCGTTGACCAGCAATATGGAGGCCGCAATGAAGCGCAGCGGCTTGCCGGAGAAGAAGGAGGACAGACCGGAGGAGGTCGCAACGGTGCTCATGGGATCAGTCCTTCGTCCTGATAATGCGGAGATAAACGGCGGTGACGCACATGGAGAGCGCAAACATCATGACCGCCAGTGCCGAACCGTAACCGAGATCGAGGAAGGAAACGGTGTTCTGGTGAATGTACATGGCGAGCGTCGTGGTTGATGTGCCGGGGCCGCCGCCGGTCATCATGTATGGAATATCAAAGGTCTGCAGCGCCGTAATCGTACGGAAGATGAGAGCAACGACGATCGAGGGCTTTAGGAGCGGCAGCGTGATCTCGAAGAACTGCCTGAGCTTGCCGGCGCCATCCACATCGGCGGCTTCATAAAGCGAGCGCGGAATGGTTTGCAGCCCTGCAAGGATCATCAGTGCCATGAAGGAGGAGGTCTTCCAGATGATGGTCAGGCAGATGGCCGCAAAGGCCCAGTTCGGGGAGTTGAACCAGATGATGCCTTCAAAGCCCAGCCGGTTCAGCACATCGTTGACCACGCCGTATTCGTAGTGGAAAAACCACGCGAAGATGAGGCCGGCGAACGACAGAGGCAGCGCCCAGGGGATGAGCAGCGACAGGCGCATCGGCCATTGCATCGAAAACGGCAGGTTTGCGAGGAGCGCAAGGCCCAGGCCCATGAACAGCGCTCCCGGCACCGTTATCAGCGTTATCAGCACCGTATTCCAGGTCGTTTCCCAGAAAATCGGGTCATCGAGCATCGCCGTGTAGTTTTCAAAGCCGATGAATTCCGCCGGCAGGCCCGATGTCAGCGAAAGGCTGAAAAACGAGGTGTAGACGAGACGCGCCACCGGATAAACGATGATAAGCGAAAGAAGAATGGCTGCAGGCGCCAGCAAAAGCACGGCAAGCGACCGGTCACCGAGATCGAGCCACCGCGTCCAGCGCGGCTGCGGTTTCTCGTCCACCCTGACCATTGTTCTCTCCGGCATCGTCACGTCTGCCACTCCCGCAACTGAATTCACGTCATCGTCTCCCGATCAGACCGGTTAAGTCCCGGCCCGTTTATCGCGCCGTTCAGGCGATTTTCACTGGTTCGGCCAAACGGGCCGGCAACGGCATGTCCTGCATGCCGCCCCCGGCCACAGGGCTTAGCGCAATACGCGGCGCAGACGGCTTTCCATCTGCTTTGCGCCGTCTTCCGGCGACATCACGCCCGCAAGCACGCCATTGACGGTGGTGCGGATCGTTTCGCTGACCTCGTTGTAACGCGGTGTGACCGGACGGGCCTTTGCCGTTTCAACAACCGGAAGAGCATCCGCAAACCAAGGGATGGACTTGGTCACATCAGCATCCTTGTAGAGCGAGGCATAGGTGGGCAGCAGCGCGGCATTGATGGCCATGAACTTCGAAACATCCTGGCTGGACAGATATTCCACCAGTTTCTTGGCTTCGTCCTGCTGCTTGGAATAGGCGGAAACGCCGAATTCCCAGCCGCCGAGGCACGTCGTCTGCTCTCCGCCCTTGACGGCCGGCAACCGGGCGACGCCAACCTTGTCGTTCACTTGGGATTCCTTGCCCTGAAAATGGGTCCAGGCGTAGGACCAGTTGACGGCGAAGAGAACCTTGCCCGCCTGGAATTCCTTGCGCGTGTCGTCGGTCGCAACTTCGGAAATGTTCTTCTTGGAAATGCCTTCGTCGACGAAGCTTTTCCAGAGCTTCAGCGAATCCACGGCCGCCTGATTGTCGAAATTCAGCTTGCCGTTTTGAACCAGCGACTTGCCTTCGCTCCAGTAGGGCAGCAGGAACGTGCATACCGCACCTTCGATGGCCTTACCCTGGAAGGAGAGGCCCTGAAGTTCGGGGTTCTTTTCGCCCTCCATCACCTTTTTTGAGGCTTCCTTCAGCTCATCCCAGGTGGTCGGCGGCTGGATGCCGTATTTGTCCAGCAAGTCCTTGCGATAGTAGAGGAACATGGAATCGGCGAACGCCGGCAGCGCCACGATCTTGCCGTTCACGGTGTTTGCTTCTGCATAGGTCGGCAGGTAGGCGGACAAGTCCTTGCCGGAGAAATCGCTGGTCCAGCCAGCGGTTGCGAATTGTGCGGGACGGATGACATCGAGCATCAGCACGTCAAGGCTCGAATCCTTGGCAGACATGACGGTGTTGAGATATTGCGCCTGCATTTCGGAGGTGTTACCGCCGGTCTCGATCACGACTTTCACGCCCGGCGTCTTCGCCTCATATTGATCGAGCGCCTTGCGCCACACGTCGGGTTGATGCTGGCTGGAAACGAAGATTTTGAGTTCGGCGTCGGCAAAGGCCTGTCCCGAAAAGCTGAGCATCGTTGCGCAGAGCGCCGCTCCCGTAAGGGCTTTGAATTTCATGTTTTCCTCCCGTTATTGAAATCTTGAAGCCGGGCCGGTGGCGGCCCGATCCTGTCACTGAATGGAGCGTTCCGTCGTCACGTCGAACAGGTGCACCTTCGATGGGTCGAGGCCGATCTTCAGTTCCTCATTCGGAGCCGGTTTCATCTCTGGCGGCATTCTCGCTGTCAGCGCCGCATCACCGAGGGTGAAATGCACCAGCGTATCCGACCCCAAAGGCTCCACCACCTGCACCTTGACGGAGAGCTGTGTGTCAAATCCCCCGGCAGGACCGAAATGTTCAGGGCGAATGCCGACGATGACCTCCCGTCCATCGAGCGCCGTTTCACGGGACGGTCTGATTGCTGCCAGTGGAAGAGAGTTGCCGTCCGTAAATGTCAGCCTGTCGCCGGTCACTCTGGCGCGGGCGAAATTCATGGCAGGCGCACCGACGAAACCGCCGACGAACACGCTTTCCGGACGGTTATAGACCTCGTCCGGCGTGCCCACCTGCTCGATATCGCCGCCACGCAGAATGACGATGCGGTCAGCCAGCGTCATCGCCTCCACCTGATCATGCGTCACGTAGATGATGGTGGTGCCGAGCTGCTGGTGCAGGCGCTTGATTTCCGTGCGAACCTGTCCGCGCAGTTTTGCGTCGAGGTTGGAAAGCGGCTCGTCGAACAGGAACACCTGCGGGCGGCGCACGATGGCGCGACCCATGGCCACGCGCTGGCGCTGGCCGCCGGAAAGCTGGCCCGGACGACGGTCCAGCAGATGGCTGATGCCCAGCATATTCGCTGCCTCATCAATGCTGGCATTGGCCTGCGAGGCGCTTACACCACGTACCTTCAGGCTGAAACCCATGTTTTCACGCACCGTCTTGTGCGGGTAAAGCGCGTAGTCCTGAAACACCATGGCGATGTCACGCTCGCGCGGCGGCAGTTTGTTGACAACGCGGTCGCCGATCATCACCTCACCGCCGCTGATGCTTTCCAGCCCGGCGACCATGCGCAACGTCGTGGATTTTCCGCAGCCGGAGGGGCCGACGAAAACCACGAATTCACCATCGTTGATTTCAAGGTCGATACCCTTGACGATGCGCAGGGCACCGTAACTCTTGTCCAGCTTGCGCAGGCTGACTGAAGCCATCTTTTCCTCCTCACGTCCGGGGCGTCCAAAATCGGATGAACGCAAACCCGGCATCAACCTTCAAATCCACGCATCGCTTTTCGAAAAAATCATCCCGATCGTCCGGCGATATCGTGGGACGGCCAAACGCCTGTCTCCCTAGGCCCGTGATATTACCTTTCGTCAAAAGGAAATCAATAGTGTATCAATTTTATTTCTGACAGAAATCAAAAACCGGCAAAGCTTTGATTTGTAGAAATATTTCAACGAAAACCCCTGCGTGGCAGGTCGCGGCTTCCTTGCCTGCGGTCAATTTTCTCTGTCCATGTGGATCACGCGAATTTCGTGCGTTTTCAACGTATGCGTGAAACGTACCGTGCGACGGTGTGGTCGAACCATGTCCATGAGACTTCAGCCACGGCTCCGTCCTGACCCTGGCTCAGGCGAAGGACCCGCGGCACCGACGCGCCGGGTTTCTGGCCGAATTGTGCAGGCGCCCATTCTGGCACTTCCCCGAGGTCGATGCGGTCTTCTGCCTTCGATATCCAGAGATTGAGGCGGGTGCGATAGTAGAGATAGAGCGATTCCGACAGGTTCTCGATGGTAATCGTGTCGACATAGGAACCGTCTAGCCAGATCTCCTCGATTGCCGCCGGTTTCCCCGCGATACGCCTCAGGCGGCGGATGCGGTGGCCTTCCGGCGATGTGCCAAAGGCGGGCAGGGTGGATGGCTTGGCAAGGCGCGCAACATCCAGCACCTCCGCCGTTGGCAGGCCACCGCCCTCGATCATCTCCAGCCGGAAGAAGGCATAAACGCTCTGGGGATCGCTGACCGCGCGGATATAATTGCCGGAACCCTGCACACGCTCCAGCAGTCCACGCTCCTGCAACTCCGCAAGCGCCTTGCGAAGCGTGCCGACAGCAATGCCGAGATCGGCTGCCATATCCCTTTCGGGAGCAAGCTTTTCACCATCTGTCAGACGGCCCGCAGCGACTTCGCGCACCAGCATTTCGGCGATCTGCAAATACATAGGCAGGCTGCCGCCCGTGTGTTTCATGATGCCATCCCCTCCGCAAAACAAAAATTGATACATCATTGATTTACATATTTCTTGATGTTATGCAAGAAAAACGAGAGCGCCTTGAGGAGGAATTGCATGACCGTCGTACCCGTTACATCCGCTGATCTCGATGCTGCCGAGGTCTCCTGGTTTTCTGCCCTTTGTTCCGATGATTACGCCTATCTGGGCGTGCCGGATGGCAGCCTGCGCTCCAGCTTCGAACATTGCTCGGATATCGTCAAAAAGGCCGAGGAACTCGGTTTTCGCAACATTCTCTGCCCCTCTTCCTATCAGGTCGGCCAGGACACGTTGAGCTTCGTGGCGGGTTGCGCTCCGATCAGTGACCGCATCAATTTCCTTGCTGCAATCCGTTGCGGCGAAATGCAGCCGATCATGCTGGCGCGTACGGTGGCGACGCTCGATCACATGTTGAAGGGCCGCCTGACGCTCAACGTCATCAGCTCCGATTTTCCCGGCGAGGTGGCTGACAGCGCGTTTCGCTACAAACGCAGCCATGAAGTCGTGCAGATTTTGCGCCAGGCCTGGACCCGTGACACGATTGACCATGACGGCGAGATCTACCAGTTCAAGGGTGTCTCCACCGAGCCTGCACGTCCGTACCAGCAGAATGGCGGTCCGCTGCTCTATTTCGGCGGTTATTCGCCGGATGCGCTGGAGCTGTGCGGCGCGCAATGCGACGTGTATCTGATGTGGCCCGAAACGAAAGACCAGCTCGCAGACCGCATGCGCGCTGCCCATGAGCGTGCCGCAGCCCATGGCCGCACGCTGGATTACGGCCTGCGAGTCCACATGGTCGTGCGCGATACCGAACAGGAAGCGCGCGAATATGCCGAGCATCTGGTTTCGAAGCTCGATGACGAGTATGGCCAGCTGATCCGCAACCGCGCCCACGACAGCGGCTCACTCGGTGTATCGCATCAGGCGCGGGCCCGAGAACTGGCCGACAAGTTCGGTTATGTCGAACCAAACCTGTGGACCGGCATCGGCCGGGCGCGCTCCGGCTGTGGTGCAGCGCTCGTCGGCTCCACCGACAAGGTCCTTTCGGCGCTGGAGGAATACCAGAAAATGGGTATTCGCGCCTTCATCCTCTCGGGTTATCCGCATCTCGACGAGGCTGAACACTTCGGAACCAAGGTCCTGCCGCAAATGAAAACCTGCTCCCTGCCGCATGCATACGGCCGGGTGCCTTCTGAAACACCTGCCACGCCGCTGGGCAACGGGGAACGCCACTGATGGAACGTATCGCTCTTTCTGAAAACCTGGAACTTAGCCGCATCGTTTACGGCATGTGGCGCATCGGCGACGATGCTGATACTTCGCCTTCCCATGTACAGGCAAAGATCGAAGCCTGCCTGGAGCAGGGCATCACCACCATGGATCAGGCTGATATATACGGTGGATACACGGCGGAAGCCATTCTGGGTGCCGGCCTCAAGGCAGCTCCATCCCTTCGCGACAAGATCGAGATCGTGACGAAATGCGGCATCGTGGCGCCAGCCGGGCGTCACTCATCCGCCCGCGTCAAGCATTACGATACCACGGCTGGCCATATCAACGCTTCAGTCGAGGCCTCCTTGCGTGACATGGGCACAGATCGTGTCGATCTGTTGCTGATCCACCGGCCCGATCCGCTGATCGATCCCGAAGAAACCGGCAAGGCGCTCGATGCACTGGTAGCGTCCGGCAAGGTCAAGGCCGTGGGCGTTTCCAATTTCCGCCCGTGGGATTTCGCCCTGCTGCAATCGGCTATGAGCAATAGGCTGGTTACGAACCAGATCGAAATGAGCTTGCTTGCGACCGATAACTTCACCAATGGCGATCTGGCCTTCCTGCAGGAAAAGCGCGTTTCACCGATGGCGTGGTCGCCGCTTGGCGGCGGTTCGCTGTTTTCCGGTGCGCATGGTGGAACCATGGCTGCCCTGCAGCGCATCGGCAACGAGCAGGGCGTCGATGCCACTGCCGTTGCCATCGCCTGGCTGCTGCGGCATCCGGCAAAGATCGTGCCCGTGCTCGGCACCAACAATATTCAGCGCATAAAAACGGCGGCCGATGCCCTGCGCGTCACCATCGACCGCCAGACCTGGTTTGAGCTTTACACACTTGCAATTGGAAGCGAGGTGCCGTGATGACAGTCGCAGAAGCGATCAAAATGCCCAATGAGCATGTATTTGTTCCCGGCGGCGAAAACAGCCGCAGCTTTCGCAATGCGCTCGGCGCTTTCACCACCGGCGTGACGGTGGTGACGGCAACGACGCCCGAAGGGCCGATCGGAATGACGGTCAACAGCTTCGCGTCGGTATCGCTCGATCCGCCGCTGGTGCTGTGGTCGCCTGCCAAAAATTCATCGCGCTATCCGGCCTTCAGCGGCGCAACGCATTTCGCCATCCATGTGCTGAGCGCAGATCAGGACGTGCTGAGCGCCCGCTTCACCCGCAACGGCCGCGCATTTGACGATCTTGACTGGGAAATCAACGACGAGGGCGTTCCGGTCATTCCGGGCACGCTCGCCCGTTTCGAATGCCGGCAGGCGGCAGCCCACGATGCGGGCGATCACACCATCATCGTCGGCGAAGTGCTGCGTGCCGCCCACCGCGATGGCGATCCCCTGTGCTTTTCAGGCGGAGCCTTCGGGCGGTTTTCAAAGCAGTAGGCAGAACGGGATTTTCCCGTTCGATCTCGGCAGAGATTTACTCCAGCCATCTGTTGCTTATTTAACGGAGCACGCCTGTCGTGCTCCGTTTTTGTTTCGTCTGTCAGTAAAAACCACGCTTTGCGCTGTTCATACTGGAAATCATCTTTCAAACTGGCGTAGTTGATCTGATTCACAAAATGATTCGCTCGATCAAAGGAAGACCGCACGTCGCGCGGGTTAGGGAGACTGAATGTCCGCTTGTTTCTGCCATGTTTCGGAAGGGGAAACCTGTCCGACAGCGGAAATGCGTGCCTTGACGCCAAGCAGGCTTTTCGTCTGCGGTACGGCGGGTCTTTTTTTCTTTATATTTTCGCTTGCCGCTACATCGGAGGCTATCGCCGAAACGTTGCTCTGGACGGGGTCCGATGGGGGTGACTGGTTTGCCGACGCGGACTGGGGTCCGTCGCGCCGCGTGCCTGGTGCCAGCGATGATGTGATGATCGATACCTACGGCCCGGTCATTACGATAGGGACGAGCGCCAAAGCCCGTGAATTGTTGATAGGCACCGCGCCAGGGGCCGGCACGCTGGTAGTGCAGGGCGGCTTGCAGACAGATTCAGTTTTTCTCGGCGCTGTCAGTGGCGCGTCCGGCACCGCAAGTTTCATCGGTGCGAAATGGCAGAATGACGGTGATGTCTCCATCGGTGGCAGCGGCGTGGGTAACCTTTCCCTTTTGCACGGCACGACGGCATCGTCGAAGAACGTCCTTATTGGCGGAAGCGGGACTGGAAATGGCTCCCTCAAACTCGATAACTCTTCCACTCTCACGACTTCCGACACCGTTTTTGTGAGCGGGTCGTCTTCAGGAGCTGGCGGCGGTGGAAATCTGGAGGTGCTCGGCGCCAGCGAGCTTTACAGCGCGAGAGGCGTTCTGGCCGAAGACCTCGGCACGACGGGAACCGCGCTGGTTTCCGGTGAAGACAGCCACTGGACCATGTCCGGGGATATGGTCGTTGGCGAAGCAGGCGTTGGTAAGCTCACCGTAACCGGTGGCGGCACGGTCATCAGTCAGACAACGACGGTGATTGCCAATCTGGCTTCTGCGGACGGAAGTTCTGTCACGGTCAGCCGCCTCAACTCTTCACTGCGAAGCGGCGGCGCACTTGTCGTCGGCAATTCGGGCGCTGCGAAGCTTCTGGTCGAGGCTGCGGGGACCGTCACCAGTGGCGAAGCCATTATCGGTCGCCACTCGGTGAGTGAGGCGACCGTGACCGGCGACGGCTCCAACTGGAGGACCGGCAATCTGCAGATCGGCGGCGACACCGCCGATCCGGGCGGTGCCGCTGGCAACGGCAAGCTCAACGTCCTGGCAGGTGGCTCCGTGGATAGCACGGCGGCGCAGCTCGGCGTTGTGGCGGGCGCGACCGGCGCTGCCGTTGTGGACGGGCAGCGGTCGGTCTGGACAGTCAACCGTGGTGATCTCGAGGTGGGGGTGAATGGCACGGGTTCGCTGGCGGTCACGGGCGGCGGCCTTGTCGATGCAGCGAATATTATCATCGGAGCAAATGCCGGTGGTACCGGTTCCGCCCGGGTATCCGGTGCCGGCAGCAAATTGCAAAGCCGCGCCGATCTCAATGTCGGCCTTGACGGCAACGGTTCCATGACCGTCGAGGCCGGTGGCACGGTGGAAAGCCGCGACGGCTATGTTGCGGCCCATGGCGGTTCCACTTCCACCGTAACGGTGGCGGGCGACGGATCGAGCTGGGCGATGACCGGAACGTTTTTTGTCGGATACGGAGGCGGGGCTACAGGAAATGTGTCGGTCAGCGCTGGCGGCGGTATCAAAGCTGCCAAGGTGATGCTCGGTGATCTTGCCGGTTCCTCCGGCACGATGACGATCACAGGAGCGGGTTCGAACGTCACCGCTTATATCGACAACGGCGTTGTGAACTCCGGCTCCGTTGATGTGGGTTTTGAAGGTTCCGGAAGCTTGACCGTTACGAATGGCGGATCGCTTGATGCCTATGATCTCTATGCGGGCAGTGCGGCGGGATCGAATGGAAACGTTCTGGTCAGCGGTGTGGGATCGCGCGTTGCGGTTGGCAATCTCATGGTCGTCGGCTATGCCGGAAACGGTTCCGTGGAGATAACCGGCGGAGCCTCGCTGGCTGCGCCCACTATTCTCATTGCCGCATCGGCGGGTTCCACAGGGGTGCTCAACATCGGAGCTGCCGCGGGCCAAACCGCCCGCTCAGCCGGTGCGTTGGAAGCGCGCACGATTGCTTTCGGTGCAGGCAACGGCAGCATCGTCTTCAACCATTCCGAGACCGGCTATATACTCTCCGCCGATATTTCAGGTGCGGGCAAAGTCGTTGCCGAAGCTGGCGTCACAACGCTTGGCGGCAATAACAGCTATTCCGGCGGCACCACGATTTCCTCCGGCACGCTGAAAGGCAACTCAAAAAGTTTCGGCTCGGGCGGCATCGCCAACGATGCGCAACTCGTTGTCGATGGTGCCGGCACGCTTTCCAATGCCATCAGCGGTACTGGCACCTTTGAAAAGACCGGCGATGGTAATCTGGTCTTGGCCGGAAATAGTACCTATACGGGCACCACTGCGGTTTCCTCTGGAAAGCTCAGCGTCAATGGCTCGCTTGCAAGCGCTGTTTCGGTCGGTACCGGTGCCACACTCGGGGGCTCCGGCACCATCGGCGGCCTGACTGTCGGCTCGGGTGGCACGCTCGCGCCCGGCAATTCGATCGGCACGCTGGCTTCCACGGGCAGCGCAACATTTGCTAGTGGCTCTCGCTATGAGGTTGAAATCGACGCCGCCGGCAATTCCGACAGGCTTGCCGTGACCGGAACCATCACTATCGACAATGATGTCAGTCTTGTCGTTACGTCGCTGGCGAACCAAACTGCCTATAGCCTCAGCACCCGCTACACGATCCTGACGGCAACGGGTGGAATTACCGGTACGTTTTCAAGTGTCGGCGAAAATTTCGCCTATCTGACCGCAAGGTTAGCCCGGAGTGCCGACGACGGCAGCACTTATCTTTCCTTCGCCCGGGCATCACCGGATGCCGGCTTTCTGGCCGCTGAAACATCGACGGCCAATGCGCGCGGGGCCGCCAACGCCATAGAGGCGCTTGGGGAAAGCTCGCCGCTCTACGAGGCGGCAGTGTTTCTGCAGCAGGGCGAAACCCAATCCGCCTTCGCGCAGCTTGCCGGGGAAATTCATCCCTCGCTTGCCATGGCTTTGATCAACCGCAGCCAACTCACCCGCGATGTCATTTTCAACCGGCTGCGCAGTGCTTTCGAAGGTGTCGATGCGCGCCCGATCCTGCCGGTCGCCTATGCTGAAGGCGGATCAAACCCGTTTGACATTGACGAGGGTTCACTCACGTTCTGGTCCAGTGGTTTCGGCTCTCGCGGCCGCATCGATGGCGATGGAAACGGCGCATCGGCCGAGATGAAGGGCGGCGGCGTCCTCTTTGGTGTTGACGGAGATCTGGCTGATGGCTGGCGTGCCGGGGTGGCGGCCGGTTACGGCCGCGATGTGATCAGCCAGGGTTCTCCTGCTGCATCTGCTGACGTAGACAGCTACTATGTGGCGGGTTATGCGGGCAAAACAATTGGCCCTGCATCCCTGCGTCTTGGTGCAACCCACGCCTTTCAGGATGTCGAAACCCGCCGGGCGGTTTCTTTTTCAACATTGAAGGAGGACCTAACCGCTGGTTACGACGCTTCCACCACGCAGGTCTTTGCCGAAGCCGCCTGGCGGTTCGATTTTGATCTCACCCATATCGAGCCTTACGCCAATATCGCTTACGTGAATACGCGGACGGATGCTTTCCGGGAGATGGGCGGTATCGCCGCCGTCTCTTCGGGTGCCGTCAGCCACGACGAGTTTTATTCGACGCTCGGGGCGCGCATCAGCCGTGACATTGCGTTGGAGGGGATGCTTGGACGCGCGATACTCGATATCGGGTGGCGTCATGCCTATGGCGATCCGATGATGGAGAGCGCACTGTTCTACGATGGTGGCAGTGCGTTTTCTGTGACAAGTGCTGCCATGGCGCGCGACGTGGCATTGATCAATCTGGGACTTAGCTACAATCTCAACCCATCCGCCACCTTGACATTCCGTTACGGCGCGGTTTTTGGCGCGGGTCTGCTGGATCAATCTGCTTCAGCCCAACTTGGAGTTCGTTTCTGATGAAGCGCAGTCAAAACACGCTTTGGAAAACGGCTCTCACGGTGTTCCTGTCCGCCGGTTTGGTGGCAGGCGATGCTCCCGCGCAAGATGCAGAAAAAAAGGCGGACGCGCCGTTGCGTGAGGTTCACGGGAGTTGGCAGCTTGCTTGCGTCGCGCCTGCGAAAAAAGATGATAATGACGCCAGTACGCCGGTTGCGGAGACGGCAAAACCTCTTTGCGCCATCGCTCAGGTCCAGCTTGAGGAGAAGACACGCAAATTGGTCGTCTCCGTCGAGTTCCGCCTGGATGATGTCGGGACGCCGGGTAAGCTTTCCGGCACCATGGTCATGCCTTTCGGCCTTGCCGTCACAAAGCTGTTTTCGGTAAAATCCGGAAATGTGCGGTTGCAGGAAGTTCAGGTCAGCACGTGTCTGCCCGTGGGCTGCATCGTTTCCTTCACGCCGTTCGTCGAACTTGTAACCGCGCTGAAGGCCGGACAAACCCTGACAATAGAGGCCCCCGATCTGCAGGGCCGAACGGTTTCGTTCCAGTTGCAGGGACAGGGATTTTCCGAGGCACTGGAGCGCCTCGGAAGCTTGCATTAGAGCATTTCCGGTAGAAACCGCATCGCGGTTTGTGTCCGGAAATGCGTATCTACGATCTATGCCGCGACGGAATCGGGTTCGCTGGAACCTTCCGGCTTTTGCGGTTCCGCGTGTTTTTCGGCCGATTTCTTGCGCGAAAACAGCCCGGTGAGGTAGGTACCCAACCTGTCCATTTCCACGAAGATGACCGGGGTGATGAACAGCGTCAGCAATTGCGAGACGATGAGACCACCGACCACGGCAACACCAAGTGGCTGGCGCAGTTCCGAGCTGGCGCCTGAGCCGAGGGCGATGGGCAGGGCGCCCAGCAGCGCGCAGAAGGTCGTCATCATGATCGGCCGGAAACGGCGCACGCAGGCTTCGTGGATGGCGCTGGTGGGCGGTTCGGCCTTTTCGCGGATCAGTTCCACCGCCACGTCGATCATCATGATCGCGTTTTTCTTGACGATGCCGATCAGCATCAACAGCCCGATCAGCGCAATGATCGAGAAATCCATGCCCATCACCTTCAGCGCCACCAACGCGCCAAAAGCCGCCGCCGGCAGACCGGAAAGGATGGTCAGCGGGTGGATGAAGCTTTCGTAAAGCACACCCAGCACCACATAGATGGTCAACACCGCCGCAAGAATGAGGATGCCGGTATTGCCCTGGCTCTGCTGGAATATCGCCGCCGTGCCGCCATAGCTGGTGAACACGTCCTGCGGCAGGCCGATGGTGGTTTTGATCTGGTCAATACGGCTCGTCGCATCCGAAAGCGCCACGCCATCCGGCAGGTTGAAGGAGATGGTCGTAGAAACGAGCTGGCCCGTCTGGTTGATGGTCACCGGCGCCTGCGTGCGGGTGAGGGTGGCGAAGTTGGAAAGCGGAACCAGAACACCCGATTTTGCCGAGAGAATGTTGATGTCGCTCAGGAAATCGTCATTCCACTGTTTCGAGCTGTCGAATTCGACGATCACATCATAGCTATCACCGGTCGACTGGATTTGCGCCGCCGTATAACCGCCGAACGACATTTCCAGCGTCTTGCGCAATTGGTCGTTGGTAATGCCGAAGGCGGCTGCCTTTTCCGGGTCGACCGAAATAGTCGCCGCAATTGCGCCGTTCTGAGCGTCGGAATTGACGGCGGCGAATGTGCGGTCGCGGCGCATCGCCTCCATCAGCTTGTTCGACCATTCATTGGTCGCGTCGGCATTCAGGCCCTGAATGACGAGCTGGTATTGGCTGGCGGAGCTGCGCCCGCCCAAACGCAAGCTTTGCTGGGGATTGATATAGGTGCGGATGCCCGCCACCTTCGATGTCGCCTGGCCAAGTTCCGCCAATACCTGGCTTAGCGGTGCACGCTCTTCCTTCGGTTTCAGCTCCACGAACATCGAGCCGTTATTCAGCGGGTTGCGGGAGTTGCCGCCGACTGTAGAGGTCACATGCACCACGGCCGGGTTCTTGCGGATCTGATCGGCCACCTGCGCCTGAAGATCGCGCATCGCGGTATAGGAAATGTCCTCACGCGCCTGCGTCGACACGGAAAGGCGACCGATATCTTCCTGCGGGAAGAAGCTGGAAGGCAAAGTCTCGAACAGATAAAGCGATGCTGCAACCGATGCCAGGAATGCGCCCAGAACCACGCGGCGATGGGAAAGGCACCAGCCGACGGCCTTGCCATAGAGGCGAAGCGTGCGCTCGAAGCCGGCGTCGAACCAACGGATGATGGCCGGCGGTCTGGAGGAATGACCCGAAAGCCGTGAGGCGAGCATCGGCGTGACAGTCAGCGAAACCAGCGCCGACGCCATGATCGCCAGCGTGACCACCATGCCGAATTCGTTAAACAGCCTGCCGATCACTCCGCCCATCAGCAGAATGGGAATGAACACTGCGACCAGTGAGATGGACATGGACAGAATGGTGCCGCTGACTTCCGCGGCGCCCTGAAGGGCCGCCTCGCGCATCGTCAGGCCTTTTTCCTCGTGCAGTCGCAGGATGTTTTCCAGCATGACGATCGCATCGTCCACCACAAGTCCGACCGACAATGTCAGCCCAAGTAGCGAGATATTGTCGATACTGTACCCCAGAACATACATGGCGCCGAAGGCGGTAATCAGTGATAGCGGCACTGCAAGGCCCGGAATAATGGTCGCCGTCAGATGCCCGGTGAAGAGATAGATAACCGCAACCACCAGCCCGATGGTGAGGAGCAGCGTGAACTGTACGTCGGCAATCGCGTCCTTGATTGCAGTCGAGGCGTCGTTCATGACGTTGATATTGACCGATGGCGGCAATTGCTGACGCAGCGCCGGTAACTTGGCCCGGATGGCATCCACCACATCAACGGTGTTGGCGTCCGGCTGGCGCTGCACGGCAAGAACGATCGCCTGTTCGCCATCGAACCAACTGCCGGCATTGGGGTTGTCGATACTGTCGGTGACATTGGCGATATCGCCGAGATGGATGGAAGCACCGTTGCTTGTCGCCACCACCAGCGAGCGGAAGGCCGCTGCATCGGTGCGCTGGGTGTCTGCCTCTATCGTCAGGCGCTGGTTGTCATTCTGCAACGCGCCCACGGGCACCTGATTGTTCGCCTGCGCGATGGCGGTTGTGACGGTATCGACGCCAAGCCCTCTTGCCTGAAGCTGCGAGGGATCGAGGCCAATGCGCACGGCATAGGTCTGCGCGCCGTAGATACTCACCTGCGCGACGCCGGAGATGGTTGAAAGCAGCGGCGAGATGATGTTCTCGGCGATTTCGTCCACCTTGCTGGTCGGCATCTCCTTGCTGTTGATGGCAAGCAGCAGTACCGGCGCATCGGCCGGGTTGGTCTTGCGGTAACTCGGCGTTGTCGTCATGTTGCTTGGCAACTGCCGCTGTGCGCGCGAAATCGCCGCCTGAACATCTGCTGCCGCTGCGTCGATGTCACGGTTGAGATCGAATTGCAGCACGATGGAGCTGTTGCCCAGAGTGTTGGTGGCGCTGATTTCGCTGACACCCGGAATGGTCTCGAACTGCTTCACCAGCGGCGTGGTGACTGAGGTGGCCATGGTTTGCGGCGAGGCGCCCGACAGCGACGACGAAACGCTGATCGTCGGAAAATCGACTTTCGGCAGCGCAGCGACGGGCAACAGGCGGAAACCGGCAAGCCCGGCGAGCACGAGGCCGATGGCGAGAAGGGTGGTTGCGACGGGTCGGTTGATGCAGAAATTCGGGATCATGGGTTACCCACCTGTTCCTGCTGCGAAATATTGGCGGCCAGATTGGCGGCCGCGCCGCCCTTGTCCGAGAATTGCTCGACCACCTGTTGACCGTCGGCAAGTCCCGACTGGCCTTCGATGATCACATGCTCGCCGCCGGTGAGGCCGCTGGCAATGGCTGTCATATCGCCGTTGGAGCGGGCAACTTCCACGGTCGTCATATGAACACGGTGGTTGTCATCGACGGTGTAGACGAAATTACCCTTCGGCCCCGGCCGCACGGCAACCGTCGGCACGACGATCATCTCCGCGTCGGAGACGAAATGAGCCGTGACGTTGACGGACTGGCCGGGCCACAACAGCCCGCGATCGTTCTTGAATTCCGCTTTGGCAAGTACGGTACCGGACGTTTGGTCTACGACGTTGTCGTAAAAACGCAGCATGCCGCTCATGGGCTCGCCGCCGGTTGCCGCCGGGTCTACATCGACCGCCGTGTCCTTCTGAACGCCTTCGCGCAATTGCGGCAGGTAGCGCTGCGACAGGCGAAAACTGACAGAGATGGGATCGTATTTCGTGATCGTCACAATATTGATGCCAGCGCTGAGATAGGCACCGGGGCTGACGGTAACATCGCCCAGTCGCCCATCGAAGGGCGCACGGATCTCCATATGTTCGAGCGTTACCTGGTCGGAAGCAAGCGTCGCCTTGTCGGCATCGATCTTTGCGGCGGCGCTGTCCCGGGCTGCCCTTGCCTGATCCAGCACCTGCTGGGACTCTGCGCTCTGCTTGACCAGATTGGCGGCGCGCTGGAAGGCGGCTTCCGTCTGTTCCAGCGTTGCCTGATCGGCAGCGATATTGGCCTTGTCCTTGTCGACGGCTGCGCGGGCTATACGGTCATCCATCTTGAGGATCAGATCACCCGCCTTGATATGCTGGCCGTCCTTCGCGGAGATTTCCGTAACGAGACCGGCCTGAAGCGGCGCTATATTGGTGATGTCGGCGGCAACCGCCCATCCCGTCGCAGTAGCATCCATTGGCAACGTCGCCTTGTTGACGGCGATGGTGCTGACGGTAGGCGGCCCGCCATTGCGCCGCCCGCCACCTTGCCTCTGGCCTGTCTGCTGGCCGGCTTGACCGTTCTGCGACGTCTGGCCCTTCTTGCCGGCAGATCCATCGGCCGTTGCCGTTTCTGCATGTGGGGAAACGCTGGCGAATTGTTTGAGGTAGGGAATTTGATCAAGGGGCAGGCGATCTTTAAAATACCACGCGCCGGCGGCTGCGATGGCGAGAACGCTGAGGGCGGTCCAGAAACGTTTCATCTGACGGTTCCGCAAAGTGAGAGCAATACATGTTTCCCGAACATGTTCGGCAAGCCCTGGGAGCAGCTTTAGCTCCCACAAGACACCCAATGCGCTGCAAAATCACCTTAAACTTTTGTAATGGCGGCGACGATATCTGCCGTCATGTTGCCTTGCGAAACAAGGGTTGTGGCGCTTTTGGGCATATGACAGTCGCCGGGTTCGACGCATGACAGTTGACCCCACTCGTGACCAAAATAAAAAGCCGCCTCGTTTCCGGGGCGGCTTTGAACAGGAGCGGCGAGTTGCCGAGGATCAGAACGCCCGGATGGCGTTGCGCGTCGCAAGCACATCCTCGGAGACGTTGCCGGCCGTTGCGGGAACGGAGCCGACGAGGTCCAGGAACTTGTAAAGTTCGGTTGCCTGCGAGTTGGTGACGTAGATGATATCGCGATCCTGCATCGGGAATTTCGTGGTGGCAAAGAAGGTTGAAGGATCGCGCAGGTTGGCGCGGAAGATGACCGGAACTTCCTGTCCCGGGAACTTGGACATGTCGATGCCAAGCTTCACAAGAAGATCGCGTTTGACGGTACGATAGACATAGACCTGCGCAGGGTCGGCACGGGAATCGAGCAATCCGCCCGCCTTGCCCAATGCATCCGAGAGCTTCAGCGCGGCGTCCTCAAATTCGAAACGACCATTGAGGCCGGAGGCGCCGAAAGCGAGATAGGTGCGACGTTCACGCTCCACCATGACCGTGTCGCCCGGAACCACATAGATGTTCTCGGAAGGCGTGCTGACAAGGTGATTGTAGTTGACGCGCGCGGTCTTGCCGCGACGGATCAGCGTGACATAGGATTCGATATTTGGGGCGCTGAGGCCTTTTGCATAGGAGATGACGTCGAGAACGCGGTCACCCGCTTCTGAAAGCTGGACCTTCGTCGGCTCCTTGACGTCGCCAAGCACCGATGCCTGTGCGGAGCGGCTGGAAATCTTGGTGATGAGGACCTGCGGTTCGATGGCCCGGTTGGCCAGACGCTCCTCGATCTCGCTCTGAACATCCTCGACATTGCGGCCTGTTGCGCGGATCTTGCCGGCATAGGGAACGCTGATATTGCCTTCCCGGTCTACCGTCTGGTTCGGCAGGCTGATGAAGTTGCCGGGACGGCTGCCCGCATCGTTTGGAATGAAAAGTCCGCCCGCCTGGCTTTCGAAGATCGCGACCTGCACCACGTCACCAACGCCCATCGGCAACGCCGGAACACCACCCTTGCCGCCGCCGAAACTGCCGAGCAGGGTAGCGGTGGTGGTATCGCCGACATAGTTCAGGACGGAACTGTTGATATCGATAAGAGCGTAGTCAACGCCCGCAGTTTTCTTTTTGTCCTTGGAACTGAATTTCACTGAAGCGTTGGATTCGATTGTTGCCGCATCGGGGCCTGATGCCGCGGTCACGGTGCACCCCGCAAGTGCTGCGGAGGCAAGCAGAATCGAAACATTCAATAAACGCATTTGGTCCTCAAAATAAATTTCGTCCGAAAAAAGAAACAAACCGGACATCGTATAGTTTTATAAAAATCGGCACTTCATATTTGACACCGGTAAATCAAATCTCAACCGGGCATTACATCCGTTCAGCAGAATCGTGTCACGAAATGTCTACGCTGGCATCAGGCTTATTGCCTAACTTAAGGCGATGCTTCAAGTTAAGTCGTCGCTCGATTGCGCCGGAAAATCCGTAACATGCACAATATTCACGAACCCGAATGGCGTCAGTATCATCGTTCTTCAATATTCAATCGGACGGCATAATCACTGCGATTACCGCATAGCGCTAGTGCAGTTTTGTCACGCTTGTCCAGTTTCTTTCATGTTTGACTTAAAAACATGATAATTGGTTGTTTTAAAGTATCTTTTCCCCGCATCAGCGGCCGATCCTCAGTCTCCCCGGCTGGCCTGCGGCGCTGGTTTCACGCTTGCGGTGGGCGGAGGCCGGCAGCGCCAGCCACTCTTGGATCCCTAAGCGGATAGCGGCCATCTGTACGATGGCCGGTATGGCAACGCCGATAACGGTCGTGATCGCTAGCAAGCTCGCCATATCCGTGACGTGGAAAAGATTCACCGCGACAGCTCGGCCAAAGCCTATAGCGATGATGTGCATGACATACACGCCGACAGATAACTGGCCGAGTGTCTTGAGCATCGACGAAATCGCGCTTTCGCGAATAACAAGCGCCTGCGAAATTGCGATAATCAGGAATATGCCGAGAATTGCGGATGGGAAAGGAAGCCGTTCGGGAATTTCGGTTTGCCACGAGAAATAGGTGGAAATCGCAAAGGCGACGAGAAGCGCGAGAAATGAGTGTACCGTGTATCGCCTCTGCCGAAAACCATATTGCTTGGCAACAGTGCCAAGTGTGAAATAGACGAGCCCATATGCGATATCCAAGGGAACAGACTGGCTGTGCAGATAAAAAAGTGTGAAGAGGGCAAGCGCAAATGCCATGCGGACAATCGGAGGCACCTGAACGAAAATATATGATGCAAGTTGGCAGAAAAACAATGCGTAGAGAAACCAGAAGGGGCTGATCGGGTTCCACAGGATTTCGAGGACACGGGTGAAATCTATGGTCGTGTTAGTGAGACCAAAACGACCCATAGCCACCATCAGACTGCCATGCAGAATTGACCAGAACAGATAAGGGTAAGCGATATTCTTTCCGAGTTTGGTAAGAAAATCCGTCGGGCCGAAATTTTTTTCGGAGAAAAAAAGTCCAGAAACGAAGAAAAAAAACGGCATATGGAAGGTGTAAATCGTATAGTCAATAAAGCCCATAAGGCTGAAGTGCGTCGGCATACCGGAAATACTCAAACCTCTTTCCGCGTGACCAAAGACAACCATAATTATGCCGAGACCCTTGGCTATATCATAGCTGTGATCACGCAACGCCTTATCTTCCATGAAAACACCTAATGTAAATTTTAAAATTATTTAGAATTTAGTGAGCTATTTATTTGATATGGATACAAAATTTATTATGAAGTACTAATCATGTATCGGAAGTATTGAATGAGATTAAAAATCTGTCTATTGTGGCAGCTGTATAAATATGCTTAATATTAAAAACTTGAAGATTCGCATTTGCCGAGTCCCGATCCTGGTGTTGTTATACGCTCCCTGAAGCGTAGCAGAAGTACGGGTAAAATTGCTTCTACCATCTGGACGTCGCGAATGTCCGATATGGTTTTGGCCAGTTCGTTATAAATAAGCGCGGCCTCCGTTATTGTAGACCGTGTAGGCGACTTTTGGCGACACTCCGCGAAGATCGTCTCGACCCGGTCGCTGATTTTTTGCAGCAGGGCAACGTCGTAGGCAAGAGTAGGTGCCGCTGGCGCTGTGTCAAACATGTCGCCCATACCGGCCACGAGCCAACTTATATTGATGCCGAACCGCTCACGATAGAGAGCCAAAACGCCAGCGTCGGGAATACGGTCGCCCCGTTCATAGTAACCAAGCATTGCAACTGTCAGGCCTAGTGCCTCAGCAAATGGCTCACGCTCGTCAAATTTCAGTGCTTCGCGGACCTCGGTCAGCCGTTTTCCCAACGGCGTCTTTGGCTCGACGCGTTTCCTGCTCATAATTCCGCATAAATATCACGATTTGGTATTTACTAGATACCAATTTGTGATATTCCTCTGTTTGTACAAAGACCAAATCACTCATGAGGTAGGCCGGTCAGGGCCGCCTCGCTCACAACGAGGAATCATTATGCACGGCGACTGCATTGCGGACAAGGCGACGGCGAGCCTGCGCTGGATAAGAGAATGCCGGTGACGCCACTTGCTTGACCTATGAGTGTCTCTGTCGAAGACAACAGAGTATATCCAATATGGATATATTCGACCTTGAAAATTGCATGTCAGGCCCGTTCAGCCAGCGCGAAATTCACGGTATCGGCAAATTCTCGCAGGAAGCGTTCACTTGAAAAGCGGGCGGCGTTGTCGACACAGGCGTTCTTGTCGAAACTGTCGGAGTTATCGACAAACTCCTGCACCGCAGCGCAGATGGCTTCAGGCGTTTGCTCGCGGAAATAAAGCCCGGTTGGCTGATTGGAGGCGCCGAGAGGAACAACGGTCTCTAGTACACCGCCTTTTCCATAGGCGATGACGGGTGTTCCAAGCGCTTGCGATTCAACCGGGACGATGCCGAAATCGTCTTCGGCAGCAAAGACGAATGCCTTGGCTTCCGCCATGTATTTGTGAAGCTCGTCATTGCCGACGAAGCCGAGGATCTCGACATTGGGAGTGGCGATCTCCTTGATGCGTTTCATGTCCGGGCCGTCGCCGATGACGACCAGTCGTCTGTCGGGCATTTTTGCAAAGGCTTCTACGATGAGGTGGACCTTCTTGTAAGGCACCAGCCGCGAAGCAGTGACGAAATAATCGCCTTTCAGGTCGGAAGGGGAGAGATGGGAAGTATCCACGGGCGGATAAATAACCGTAGAGTCGCGTCCGTAGCATTTGCGAACCCGGCTGCGAATGAATTTGGAATTGACCGTCATGAGATCGACGCCATTGGCGGTGCGGATGTCCCACATGCGAATATAGTGAAGAACGGCACGGGCGATCCACGAGGCGAAACCGCGACTAAGCTTCGATTCTTTCAGGTACTGGTGCTGGAGATCCCAGGCGTAACGGATGGGGCTGTGAATATAGGAGACGTGAAACTGGCCGGGTCCGGTGATAACGCCCTTGGCGACGGCGTAGCTTGAGGAAATCACCAGATCGTAGCCGCTGAGATCAAATTGTTCGACGGCCAGCGGCATCAGCGGCAGATAGGAGCGATATTTTTTACGAGCGAAAGGCAGTTTCTGGATGAAGGAGGTGTTGACCGGCCTGCCACCGAGAAAGCCCCGGTCTCGATCGCTCATGAAATCGACAAGGCAATAGAGATCCGCGTCAGGATAGATCTCAAGAAGGTTGTGAAGCACTTTTTCGGCCCCACCTCTGTCGGTGAGCCAGTCATGCACGATTGCCGTCTTCATGATTTCCTCAATAATTTCAACGTAATAAAAATTTATAACCCGCCTTGGAATAAAGCTCGGCGGTTTAGAATATCTGGTCTGTCTGCAGCCCTTAAAAACACGGCTGGGAAGGCGAATAACGTAACGATTAATAAGAATGCGAGATTATGTCTGTCGTAATCTGGTTTTGGTCTGATCCTCAATAGCACTTTGTTCGCAAATGCGAAATATCAAAGCCTCTTAATTCCTCCCCTTCCTTTTCCAGTTGAAAGCCAGCCTTAGTTTCCGCAGTTCCGGCTGGCAGCAGCGGTGTTTTCCGCGCGCCGTGTTTCGGGCGAAATAGCCTTTTTTCCATCGACTTACGTTCCGTTTCCGCCTCTTGCGAAGGCCCGTCTTCCATTTCGGCTGTCTTGGAAACCGTTCCTCGCGCCGCATTGTCATTGACAAGGCGCCCTATCGAGTTATTCTGTTATAAAGATTGGTATAACATAATAATGGAACTCATAAGGTCGGAACCAAGAGCTGGGAGCTTAACAATGAGACGTAAACTTGCATTTCTCGCCACTGCCGCTTTGATGCTAGCGCCGGGCGTGATGATGGCTGCGGAAAAGGGCGGTGTCATCAATGTCGCCACGATCGGCGAGCCGCCGACACTCGATCCCATGGCCTCGACGGCCGATCTCGTCGGTATTGTCACGCAACATATTTTCGAAACGCTCTATACCTTCGACAAGGGGTGGAAGGTGACGCCGCTTCTGGCGGAAAGCCTGCCTGACATCAGTGCGGACGGCAAAACCTACACAATCAAGCTGCGGAAGGGCATCAAGTTCCATGACGGCAGCGATATGACCTCGGAAGATGTCGTCGCCTCGCTTGGCCGCTGGATGAAGATCGCATCACGCGGAAAACAGGTCGCCGGTTTCATCGACAATATCTCCGCGCCTGATGCCGAGACGGTGACAATCACCCTCAAGCAGCCCTATGCGCCGCTAACCTCGCTGCTTGCTTTCAACAACTCCGCAGCCATCATTCTGCCCGCTGAAAAGCAGGCTGAGCCGATGACAGAATTTGTCGGCACCGGCCCTTATATGTTGAAGGAACGCAAGGCGGACCAATATATCCAGCTCGTCCGTTTCGACGGCTACAAGTCTCGTGACGGTGAAAGTGACGGATATGGCGGTGCGCGCCATCAGTATCTCGATGAAATCCGTTTCGTTCCGGTTCCCGATCCGAATACCCGTGTCGAGGCCGCTGTTTCCGGCCAGTATGACTACGTCGATTCCATTCCGGTGGAATCCTTCGCCAAGGTGAAGTCCTCCTCGGCCTCGCAGCCGTTGATGCTGAAGCCCTTCGGTTATCCGGTCTTTGTATTCAATACCAAGGAAGGTTTGTCTTCCAAGCTGGAGGTCCGCAAGGCGGTGACCGAAGCGTTGAACATGGAGGACATGCTGGCGGCGGCGTTCGGCAGCACGGATTTCTATGCGCTTGATGGCGCCTACTATCCGTCCAATTTCTCCTGGCATTCGGAAGAGGGCGTCGAAGGCAATTATAATGTCGGCAACCCGGAGGCCGCAGCCGAAAAGCTGAAGGCCGCCGGATATAATGGCGAGCCGTTGCGCATCCTCACCAGCCGTCAGTATGAGTTCCACTACAAAATGGCGCAGGTGGCAGCGGAGTATCTGAAGCTTGCCGGTTTCAAGGTGGATATGCAGGTGGTGGACTGGGCGACGCTGACACAGCGCCGTGCCGACCCGAAGCTCTGGGATATCTACATCAGCCACAGCCCCTTCCTGCCGGAGCCGGCGCTGATTGGCGCGCTTTCCACAGGTTCGCCGGGCTGGTGGGACACGCCGACGCGCAAGGCGGCGGTGGACGCTTTCACCTCGGAGGCTGATCCGGAGAAGCGCATTGCTCTCTGGGCCAAGGTGCAGAAGACGATCTATGACGAGCTGCCGCTCATCAAGATCGGCGACTTCAACGCCGTGGCGGCGAAGTCCAACAAGCTTGATGGCGTCGATCCGGCTCCCTGGCCCTATTTCTGGAATGCTTCGGTTACGAAGTAAGACCGCTCCGCACTCCGTGACCCCCGGACTAAATCCGGGGTCCAGCGCGATTAAGTCTTTGACCGAAAGAGGACGCCTTCACCACGCAGACGCGCGGTGGCTGGATGCCGGATCAGATCCGGCATGACGGAGGCGGGAGTCTTCCAGCCATGAGCGCCGGGTTTACCGGCACTCGTCGACAACTCTGTTCAACCGTCGCCTGAGAGCGGCCCATCACGCGCTTCGGAGCATTCATACGTGATACGGTATATTTTCCAGAGACTTGCCGGAATGATCGTGGTGATGTTTCTCGTCGTCACCATCGTTTTCATCATCCTGCGCGTCACGCCCGGGGATCCGGCGGCGGTGATGCTCGGGCCGGACGCTTCGGCACAGGACATCGCGGAGTTGCGCACCAGACTTGGCCTAGATCAGTCGCTTGGCGTGCAATATGTCTACTATATCGGGCAATTGCTGCGCGGCGATCTCGGCCAGTCGATCTTCCTCAACATGCCGGTTGGATCGGCGCTTCTGGATCGGGCGGAACCGACCTTCTTCCTGACGATCTTTTCGCTGTTGATCGCCAGTGCCATCGCGCTTCCCATCGGCATCTATGCCGCTTACCGGCGCGGTTCCTTCGTGGATCAGGCAGCGACAACCATTGCGATGCTGGCGGCGAGCATTCCGAGCTTCTGGCTTGGCCTGATCCTCATGCAGTTCTTCGCCGTCCGGCTCGATATGTTTCCGGTGTCGGGATATGGCGGTCCGGGCGCAAGCTTCCTCGAGCGCATGTATCACCTAACCTTGCCGGCCATCGCACTCGGCCTCGTTTCTTCCGCCCTCATTCTGCGCTTTACCCGCGCCTCGATGCTGGACGTTCTCGGCGACGACTACGTCCGCACCGCCAGAGCCAAGGGCGTCAAGGAACGCCGGGTGGTGATGAAACACGCGCTGAAGAACGCACTCATCCCCATCCTCACCGTGCTTGGTCTCACCGCCGCCGTGCTGATTTCCGGCGCGGTCGTTACGGAAACCGTGTTTGGCCTGCCGGGCGTAGGCAATCTCGTCGTGTCAGCCGTCTTGAGGCGCGATTATCCGGTCATTCAGGGCGCGCTTCTCGTCATCGCCGGGCTTTACGTGCTCATCAATTTTGCCATCGACATGCTGTATCTGCTGGTCGATCCGAGGGTTCGTTACTGATGGCCGATATCACCTCCACCGCCCAGCCGGCGCGCAACCCGACCATCCTGTTCATTCGGCGTCTGTTGAAGCGCAAGACGGTCGCAGCCGGTCTGATCGTGCTGCTCGTCTTCGTGCTGCTCGCCGTTTTCGCGCCGATGATCGCGCCTTATTCGCCGTCGAAACTGTCGATCGTCAACCGTCTGAAACCGCCGAGCGAACTCTACTGGTTCGGCACCGACGAGTTCGGCCGTGACGTTTTTTCCCGTACCATCTTTGCGGGAAGGCTGTCGCTTCTGGTCGGGGCCGCCGTGGTGGCGCTGTCGGCGTTGATCGGCATCACGCTCGGCCTGCTTGCCGGTTTCTTCCAGAAGCTGGATACGCCGATCGCGCGACTGATCGATGCCATGATGGCGTTTCCGGATATTTTGCTGGCCATCGCGCTAGTGGCCGCACTCGGGCCGTCGCTGACGACGGTAATCATTGCACTTGCCGTCGTTTATTCGCCGCGCCTTGCCCGCATCGTGCGCGCCTCGACGCTGGTTATCCGGGAATTGCCCTATGTGGAGGCGGCCAAGGCGCTCGGCATCTCCACCTTCCACATCATGACGCGGCATGTGCTGCGCAATCTGATCTCGCCGATCCTCGTGCAGTGCACCTTCCTTTTCGCCAGCGCCATGTTGGCCGAGGCCGGCCTTTCATTTTTGGGGCTGGGTGTCAGCCCCGAAATTCCGACCTGGGGAACCATGATCTCTGCCGGCCGCCAATATATCGGCCAGGCGGACTGGATGACCTATTTCCCCGGCTTTGCCATCATTCTTTCCGTGCTCTCGCTGCAAATGGTCGGCGACGGGCTGCGGGACATGCTCGACCCAAGACTGCGAAGGGATTTGTAATATGACGTCCGGTGAACAGGCAAAAACGCCTCTTCAAGCTCCCATTCTTCTCTCCAATGTGAAACCCGTCGGCTTCGAAAAGGGGGGGGCACAGGCCCAGACCGATATCCTGATCGGCGGCGATGGCAAGGTCGTGGCGGTTGGGCCTGCCCTTCAGGCGCCGGCGGATGCGCAGCGCATCGACGCAAAGGGCGCATTCGTCTCGCCCGGCTGGGTGGATCTGCACGTGCATATCTGGCATGGCGGCACCGATATCTCCATCCGCCCGTCAGAATGCGGGGCCGAGCGCGGCGTGACGACGCTGGTGGATGCCGGTTCGGCGGGGGAAGCAAATTTCCACGGTTTTCGCGAATATATCATCGAACCATCGAAGGAACGCATCAAGGCCTTCCTCAATCTCGGCTCCATCGGGCTTGTCGCCTGCAACCGGGTGCCGGAACTGCGCGATATCAAGGATATCGACCTCGACCGCATCCTTGAATGTTATGCAGAGAACAGCGAACATATCGTTGGCCTCAAGGTGCGGGCGAGCCATGTCATTACGGGTTCTTGGGGTGTTACGCCGGTCAAACTCGGCAAGAAGATCGCCAAGATCCTGAAAGTGCCGATGATGGTGCATGTGGGTGAACCGCCTGCGCTCTACGATGAGGTGCTGGAAATTCTCGGTCCCGGCGATGTCGTGACCCATTGCTTCAACGGCAAGTCCGGCTCCAGCATCATGGAAGACGAGGACCTGTTCAACCTTGCGGAGCGCTGCGCCGGGGAAGGCATCCGGCTGGATATCGGCCACGGCGGTGCATCCTTCTCCTTCAAGGTGGCGGAAGCGGCGATCGCGCGCGGCCTTTTGCCCTTCTCGATCTCCACGGATTTGCATGGCCATTCGATGAATTTCCCCGTCTGGGATCTGGCGACGACCATGTCGAAGCTGCTTTCGGTCGATATGCCTTTCGAAAATGTCGTCGAGGCCGTCACCCGCAATCCGGCCTCCATCATCCGCCTCGACATGGAAAACCGCCTCGATGTTGGCCAGCGTGCGGATTTCACGGTTTTCGATCTTGTCGATGCCGATCTGGAGGCGACCGATTCCAATGGCGACGTTTCGCGTCTCAAGCGGCTGTTCGAGCCGCGCTATGCGGTGATCGGTGCGGAGGCCATTGCCGCCAGCCGTTATGTCCCAAGAGCGCGCAAGCTCGTGCGCCACAGCCATGGCTATTCCTGGCGCTGAACCGACTGGAGCGGCGGGGAGGGATGCTCTCCGTCTTCCGCAAAGAATAGGGATACCCGTCCCGGTATTATGAGGAATTCGCGTGAAACAGTCTTCGCTTGAGGCAGATGGGCGTCATTCGCCCTACGACCGGCTTGCCGCGCTCGGCATCTCGCTGCCGCCGCCACCGCCGCCGATCGCCAATTTCGTCACGCATGTGGTGGAAGGCAACATGCTCTATCTTTCGGGGCAGGGCCCGAGGGAGGAGAACGGACACCTGTACGCCGGCAAGGTCGGAGCCGAGATCGGGCTGGACGAGGCGTACCAGCATGCGCGTTTAACCGGCATCAATCTTCTTGCCGTCATGCATGAGGCGCTTGGGGATCTGTCGCGGGTGAAGAAGGTGGTCAAGCTGCTGGGCATGGTCAATGCCGTCAGCGATTTCCGCGATCATCCAAGCGTCATCAACGGTTGTTCGGATCTCTTCATCGATGTGTTCGGCGATGCGGGGCAGCACGCCCGCTCCGCCGTGGGGTTCGGTTCGCTGCCGGGCAACATCACCGTCGAGATAGAAGCCATCATCGCCCTTAGGGATTGAGGCCGTTCAATGGTTGCGCCAGCCCATCAGCTTCTCGATCCTTTCGGCCGAAACCCTGACCTGTTCGGTATAGTGGTTTTCGTCCGCCAGCACCTTCTGTTCCGGCAGCACGATGGAGATCGTCGCCACGCATTCTCCATTGGTGTCGCAGATCGGCGAGGCGATGCAGGCAACAGCGTAGTCGGATTCCGCAACCTGTATCGACAGCCGGTCACGGAACGCCGTGCCTGCCGATTGAGAAAGCGCTTCCGGATTGATTTCCGCACGGCCGGTGGGCGACGTGCGGGCGCAGCGTTTGAAAAGCTCGACGCGCTCCTCTTCCGGCAGATGGCCAACGAGCAGGCGGCCGGATGCCGTCCAGTTCAATGGAACACGGGTGCCGACGCGCGAGGCAACCTGGAAATGGCTGGGGCCATCCGCCATGGCGAGCACCAGCATATGGTCACCGTCGCGACCGCAAAGCTGCACCGTCTCACCCGCATGGCGGCACAGATCATGCATTTCGTGGGTGGCGACACCCATGAAATCCAGCGAGCGGGCATAGGCAAGGCCGTAGTGATAAAGCCGTGCGCCGAGCCATATGTTACCTTCGGCGTTGCGCGCCAACATGTTCTTTTCGACCAGATCGTCAACGATCACATAGACGGTGGAAAGTGGCGCCTTGATCGCCTTGGCAATGGCGTAAGCGCCAGCTGGCGATCCGGTTTCGTAAAGGTAATCAATCACCTGAAGAGCGCGATCAATGCCGCTGACACGCGAGCGCTTGGCCACCTTCGCGTCCGGGTTTTCCTTGCTCGCGGACAAGGCGTGTGAAGACAATTCGTCCAGTTTATGGGCGTCCAATTTCGGGCTCCTCATGAATTTTGAGAAGCTATTACATTATTATGGCATATATGTCGATGCCTATCGCATCGCAAAGACAGGAGAAAGACATGACCGAGGATATCAGAAGCAGGATCGGCCTTCGCCCGGTCATCAACGTCTCGGGCACCATGACGTCGCTCGGTGCTTCCGTCGTCGTTCCAGAGGCGGTGCAGGCCATGGCGGCGATCCTGCCGCAATTCGTAGAGATCAACGATCTGCAGCGCAAGGCAAGCGCGATCATCGCGAGACTGACGGGCGGCGAGGCTGGTTTCGTCACTGCTTCCTGCTCTTCCGGCATCAGCCTTGCTGTTGCCGGCGCCATCACCGGCAACAATCTCCTGGCCATCGAAAAGCTGCCTGATATCGCACCGGAAAAGAACGAAGTGCTGGTGCAGATGGGGCATGTGGTGAGCTACGGCGCGCCGGTGGATCAGGCGATCCGGCTTGGCGGCGGCAAGGTGGTGCTGGTCGGGCAGGCCACATCGACCCATCGCTTCCACATGGAAAACGCCATCACCGAAAAGACGGCGGCGGCGGTCTATGTCATCTCGCACCATGTCGTGAATTACGGCCTGCTGCATCTTTCCGAATTCGTAGAGATCGCCCATGCCAAGGGTGTTCCGATTATCGTGGATGCGGCGTCCGAATATGATCTGGAGCTGTTTCTGGCCACCGGCGCAGATATTGTACTCTATTCCGGCCACAAGTTTCTCGGCGGCCCCACCTCCGGCATCGTGGCCGGAAGTAAGGAACTGGTGCGCCACGCCTTCCTGCAAAATATGGGCATTGGCCGCGGCATGAAGGTCGGCAAGGAAAGCATCTATGGCGTTATGGCGGCACTGGAAGCCTGGGAAAAGCGCGACCATGCCGGCATCCGTGAGCGCGAGACCGGATATCTCAATCTCTGGAAGGAAACGCTGGATGGCCGCCCGGGCGTGACCGCGCTCATCGAGCCGGATCCGACCAATAACCCGCTCGACAGGCTGCGCGTGATCATCGATGCCGAAGAAGCGCATATCACTGCCTGGGACCTGACGACGGCGTTGGCCAGGGGCAATCCTCCCATCATCACCCGCGACCACGAGGTAGAGCATCGCTATTTCTATCTCGACCCATGCAATCTGCATCCCGGACAGGAAACCATCGTGGCGTCTCGTCTGGCCGAGGAACTGGACAAGGCGCGTGCCTCCAACGAGGTGATTGCAACACCTTTCGAAGACCGGAGCCGACACCGCTTCGACGGCATGCTGCGCTGGCCGGACTAGGCTTGACCGCTTGCGCCGCCAAAACCTAACGACAAGAAGGGAACGATCATGACCATGCCGCAGGCCGCACCCGTTGGTGCCGAAGATGCCGTGCTTTCCGTCCGCAATCTCACCACGTCCTTTCACGTGGATGGCGGCTGGAAACCCGTGGTTCGTGATATTTCCTTTGATGTCGGGCCGGGTGAAACGGTCGCGATCGTCGGTGAAAGCGGTTCGGGTAAAAGCGTTACCTCCCTCTCCATCATGCGGCTGCTGGATCGTGAAAGCAGCAGGGTGGAGGGTGAAATCCTGCTTGGAGGACGCAACCTGCTGTCCCTCTCCGAAGATGCCATGCGGCAGGTGAGGGGAAACGAGGTCGCCATGATCTTTCAGGAGCCGATGACCAGCCTCAATCCGCTGTTCACCATCGGCGACCAGATTTCCGAGGCCTTGTTATGCCACCAGCCGATGTCGAAAACCGAAGCGAGGGCGGAGACGGTTCGGCTGCTCGAAAAGGTCCGTATTCCTTCAGCCGCATCGCGTTTCGATGAATATCCGCATCGCTTTTCCGGCGGCATGCGCCAGCGCGTGATGATCGCCATGGCGCTTGCATCCCGGCCGAAGCTGCTGATCGCCGATGAGCCGACGACCGCACTCGACGTGACCATTCAGGGCCAGATCCTTGACCTCATCAAGACGCTTCAGGAGGAGGAAGGCACGTCGGTTCTGTTCATCACCCATGACATGGGCGTGGTGGCTGAGATCGCCGATCGTACCGTTGTCATGTATCGCGGCGAGCAGGTGGAAGTTGGCGCGACCGCTGATATCTTTCATCGCGGCAAGCATCCCTATACCCGCGCGCTTTTGTCCGCCGTTCCGGTTCTGGGTTCCATGACGGGTGAGGAAAGACCGCTCAGGTTTCCCATCGTCAACACCACCACAGGCGAAACGCAGCAGCCGGCGCGGCCCGGCGATACCGTTGACGCGAGTGCCCAGCCGGTGCTCAAGGTAGAAGGGCTGACCAAGCGCTTCGATATTCACTCCGGCCTTTTGGGGCGGCTCAGCGGCCGCGTGCATGCGGTGGAGAATGTGTCCTTTGATCTCAGGGCCGGCGAGACATTGTCGTTGGTCGGCGAAAGCGGTTGCGGCAAATCGACCACCGGGCGCGCCATCATGCGGCTGATCGAGCCGGATGCCGGCTCAGTGATGGTTAATGGCGAGAATATTCTCGCCCTCGACAAATCAGGCATGCGCGAGATGCGCAAAACGGTGCAGATGATCTTTCAGGACCCCTATGCCTCGCTCAACCCGCGCATGACGGTGGGTGCGGCGATTGCCGAACCGTTTCTGGAGCACCGCATGGGAAACGCCCGCGAGGCAAAGGATGTTGTGGCCGATATGCTGGCGAAGGTCGGCCTTTCGCCCGATATGGCGGCGCGCTACCCTCATGAATTTTCCGGCGGCCAGCGTCAGCGTATCTGTATCGCCCGCGCGCTTGCGCTCCAGCCGAAGGTGATTGTCGCCGATGAGAGCGTTTCGGCGCTGGACGTTTCGATAAAGGCGCAGGTCATCAACCTGATGCTGGATCTGCAGCAAAGCCTCGATCTCGCCTTCCTGTTCATCAGCCATGACATGGCGGTGGTGGAGCGCGTCAGCCACCGGGTAGCGGTAATGTATCTCGGCGAGATCGTTGAAATCGGCCCGCGTGCGGCGGTGTTTGACAATCCGCAGCATGATTACACCCGCAAGCTGATGGCCGCCGTGCCGGTGCCGGACCCGGACCGCAGAAACACCCGGCGAAATGCCGCGAATGACGAGCTGAAAAGCCCGATCCGCGCGATCGATTACGTGGTGAAACCGCGTGAGTACCGTGAGGTCTCGCCCGGTCACCTTGTCGCCTGCTAAAGCGGGTTAAAGACCCGGTACATCGGATGTTGCGAAAGGCACGCGGTAACCGCGCCGGAAGGTTTCGCGCTGTCCGAGCTGGCGATACCATTGCTGTACCGCCGGAAAATCGTCGAGGTCAATTTTATGGCGCGCGAAACGCGAGACCCATGGCCAGATGGCGATATCGGCTATGGAAAAATCACCGGCGATGAATTCCCGGCCCGTCAGGCGCTGGTTCAGTGTGAGGTAGAGGCGCTCCGTATCCGAGGCGAAACGCGCCTCGGCAAAGGGTGCCTGTCCGGTATTGTAGGTCAGGAAATAATGGGCATAACCGAGTGTCGGGCCAAAATTGGCGGCCTGCCACATCAGCCATTCGGTGACTGCCAGCCGCGCAGCAGGGGAGGCAGGCAGAAGACGCCCGGCCTTTTCGGCGAGATAGATCAGAATCGCGTTCGATTCCGCTAGAACTGTGCCGTTATCGCGGTCGATGATTGCCGGGATTTTCGAGCCGGGATTGACGCGGGTATAGTCGGCTGAGAATTGTTCGCCTTTTTCAATGTCGATGGCGTGGCTGATATAGGGCAGGCCGAGTTCCTCCAGCGCAATCGAGATTTTCAGGCCGTTCGGGGTGATCCAGGTGTAGAGGTCGATCATGCTAATCGAACATCGCCTCATCTAGTGGCAAAGCTCGCCTGCCTTTCTTGCCG
This sequence comes from Agrobacterium sp. 16-2014-1-2a, assembly GCF_053522705.1. Lineage (NCBI taxonomy): Bacteria > Pseudomonadati > Pseudomonadota > Alphaproteobacteria > Hyphomicrobiales > Rhizobiaceae > Agrobacterium > Agrobacterium sp. 16-2014-1-2a. The sequence goes on along the minus strand of NZ_JBNWBX010000011.1, from coordinate 98,744 downwards.
GTCACATCAGAAAGATCAGTATAAAGACCGCGCAATGTCGCAACGAGCTGGATGATGCGCGGGTCGGTGACGCGATAAATCACCTGTTTGCCTTCCCGCGAGCCCTCGATCACACCGGCATCGCGCAATTCGGCAAGCTGCTGGGAAAGTGTCGGTTGCTGAATGCCGAGCTCATATTCCAGTGCGGAAACGGAAGCCTCCGTTTCCATGAGATAACAGACGATGGCCAGGCGATTGGCGTTGGCGACAAGCTTTAAAAGCTCGCTCGCCTCCACCACGCTGCGGCAGATGAGATTGGAAACCGGTTTCGTCACGACTACAGGTCCATTTTTCAAACTATAAAAAAGTAAATTGTATTGCGATAAATTTCAATGGTTTGATTAGGCCGAGTTTGACCGTGTCAGGAAATTTTTTAAAATCTACAGGATTTATAGATTTCTCTTTCGCTTTCCCGCAGAGGATCGCCAAAACGTTCCTCGAAAACATTCTATAAAAAAGTAGATTGATTGAGAAATGAGGTGTCGACATGAAAATCGGGGTCCATCCCAACAATCTGCATTTGCGGCTCGCCCGGCTCTGGCCCGGCGCGTTTGATGAATTCGATCCGGAATTCGTGCCCTACCGCGAGGGGCGCGATACCGCAGCGCTTTTGGAAAAAGGCGAAATTCATTTCGGGGGCACGGGCTCGACGCCGCCAATCGAGGCGGATGCGCGGGGGCTTTCCGCAGCTTATATCGCTGCCTCGGCACCACGCCCCGCAAACGGCGCGATCCTCGTGGGGCGCGACAGCCCCATCCGCTCTGCGGCCGACCTTTCGGGAAAACGCATATCGCTGATTGACTGGTCTTTTCATACCTATCTTCTTGCGCGTAGCCTGGAAGGGGCGGGGCTTGGCCTTGCGGATGTAATACGCATCGAGAGCGGTGACAGCGATAGCCTGCGCGATCTCGTGGAAGGCCGCGTCGATGCCTGGGTGACGATGTCGCCACGGCTCGAAAAAGCCCTGACCCATGACGGGATCAGTCTTCTGGTCCGTTGCGGCTCCACCATTCCCAACCGTTCGCTGTTCTGGACGCTCGCGCGTCACACTGTGGCGCTGGAACAACGCGATGCGATTGCCGCCGAACTGGACCGCGTTGGCCGCGCCGTCATGGCGGATATAGACAGAGCCGCGGCCCTTCTTGCCGCCGAGCCAGGCAGCGAAGGCGATGCGCAGTCCTGGGCAAAGGTGCTGCGCTCACGCGATCTTTCGGTGGTGCCCGCCGCCGAAAATATCCTTGCCGAACAGCAGGAGGAGGCCGATACGCTTTACAGGCACGGCCATTTCTCTCTACCGGTTCTGACCGGGCAGAGACCGGCCCCACAATCAGGCAGCGCGGGAGGCGACAGATGAACGTTTTCTGGTACATGTGCGCGCCCGATGGCGCCTATCCCTGGCAACCGGAAGGATCCCGCAAGGTTGATCTCGGTTATTACAAGCAGCTTGCTCTTGCTTATGATCAGCTTGGTTACACAGGCGCCCTGTTTGCCACCGGCGCGCATGATGTCTGGGTTCTGGCTGGCGCGCTGCTTTCCTATACCGAGCGGCTGAAGTTTCTGGTCGCGATTCATCCGGGTCTTGTCGCGCCAACGCTGCTCGCCAAGATGGCGGCGACGCTTCAGGAATTTTCGCGCGGACGCCTGCTGATCAACGTCGTCTCGGGCGATACCAAGATGCTCGGTGCATATGGCATGACCATGCCGCATGACGAACGCTACGATATGGCGGATGAATATCTGCAGATCTGGCATCGTCTTTTTGCCGGTGAGACGGTCGATTTCAAGGGCCGCCATTTCCAGACCGAGGGTGCGAAGCTCGCGCTGCCGGTGGGGCAAGGCATAGAGCCACCACCGCTATGGTTCGGCGGCTCTTCGGACAAGGCGATCGAGGTCGCCGCCAAACATGTCGAGACATATCTTTCCTGGGGTGAAACGCCCGATCAGATCGGCGCGAAGGTCGATCTCGTCAAGGCGCGGGCGGAGAAACTCGGCCGTGAGCTGGAATACGGTATTCGCCTGTACGTTATTGTCCGCGATACGGATGAAGAGGCATGGGCCGCCGCCGCCGATCTTTACGGGCGCATGGACGAGCGTGCCATTGCAGCCAACCAGCGTTTCGTCGGCAAGACCGATTCCGTCGGCCAGCAGCGCATGACGGCGATGCATGGTGGACAGAAGCCTGAGAACCTGCGTGATCTCGAAATTGCCCCCAATCTCTGGGCCGGCATCGGTCTTGTTCGGCCGGGACCGGGCACCGCAATTGTCGGCTCGCCCGATACGGTGATCCGCACGCTGGAGGCCTATAAAAAGGCGGGCGTGAATACCTTTATTCTGTCCGGCATGCCATTGCTGGAAGAGGCCTTCCGTTTCGGGGAAAAGGTTCTTCCGCGTCTTGATGTATCGCGGGAAGTCTCGTCAGCCAAACAATTCACCTGGTCGACCTTGTTCGACCGCGACCTCTCGGTAAAGGCATCGTAAACATGGCCTTCCGGGAGTGGAGAAAAAAGACATGACGGCTGGTCCGGCAACGACGATTGCACAACGGCGCATCGGCCCGCAGCGTGCGGCGGAGCGGGCGCTTGCCGTTCTGGACAAGGCGCTTGGCGCGGTCGCCGCCGCAATCCTTGCGACTCTTCTCGTGGTGGTCCTGGTCAATGTCACCCTGCGTTATCTGTTTCACACCGGCTTCATCGGTGCGGAAGATCTCGGCATCTGGCTGCATGTGGCGATGATCGCGGTCGGCGCGCCGCTCAGTCTCAAAAGCGCGCTTGCCATGCGGCTCGATGTTTTCGTGCGGTTTTTGCCTGAGCGGTTTCATGCCGCCACCGAAGTTCTGGCGGATGCCTTCTCCTTCATCGCAGCACTGATCCTCGCCTTCGGTGGCGTTGAAATCGCGGCGATGCTGGGTGGTACGTCTCCGACGCTCGGTCTGCCGGAATGGGTGCGTTTTGGCTTTCTGGGTGCAGGCGGCGCGTTGATCCTTCTTTACCTGCCGCTTCAGCGTGTCAGTGAGGGCAAGACATTTGCCGTTCTAGTGTCTCTCACCATTGCAATTGCGGCCTATGTCGGCCTGCCGGAAGTCTTCATAGATACGAGCCTGCCGCCCAGCCTATTTCTGGCGCTGACGGCGGCGGTGGGGCTGGTGCTGGCAGCACCGCTCGCCCATGCCTTTCTCGCCGCAGCCTATGTGGCGATCGCCTTCGGCAGTACCTTGCCGGAGCCGGCCATCGTTTCCTCAACGGTAACAGGCATGTCGAAATTCCTGCTGCTCGCCATCCCCTTCTTCCTGCTGGCCGGAAGCCTGCTGACGGAATCGGGGGTTGCCAACCAGCTGGTTCGGTTCGCCGCCTCCATGGTTGGACACCGCCGGGCAGGGCTGGCGCAGACGACGCTGTTGACCAGCGTGCTGTTTTCCGGCGCATCCGGTTCCTCTGTTGCCAACGCCGCCTTCGGCGCTTCAACCTTCCAGCCGGAACTGGTCAAACACGGCTATCCGCCGGCGCAGGCGGGCGCGATCATCGCTGCAACGTCGGTGCTCGACAATGTCATCCCGCCCTCCATTGCCTTTCTCATCCTTGCAACGGCTACCAACCTGTCGGTGGGCTCGTTGCTGGTTGGCGGCTTTTTCGCCGGTGGGCTGATGGCGATCTGCCTTGCGGTGGCTATCCATTGGAGCGTGCGCAGCGTCGATACCCTGCCGCGCGCCACGGGCACGGAACGCTGGCGCTCGGCTATCGCCGCCATACCCGCCTTCGGTCTCGGCGTCATCGTGGTGGTCGGCATCCGCATCGGCGTCGTCACCACCACGGAGGCGGCCGCACTTGCCGCACTCTACACGCTGCTTCTCGGCTTCGGGTACCGGCTGGGCGCGGGGCGTATCTTCGCAACTTTCCGGCAATCAGCCGGTGAGGCGGCGGCCATCGGTCTCCTTATCGGCACGGCAGGCCCCTTCGCCTTTCTTCTGGCGGTCGATAATGTCTCCGGCCTCGTCACGGATTTCGTGACATTGCTTGGCGGCAGCAAGATCGCGGTGCTTCTGCTTTCCAACCTCATCCTGCTCGTGGTGGGGCTGGTGCTGGATATCGGTGCGGCCATCCTGCTGTTTGGACCGATCCTGTTGCCCGCGGCCGTTGCGGCCGGCATCGATCCCATCCATTTCGGCGTCATTCTCGTGGTCAACCTGATGATCCATGGCCTCACACCACCGCTCGGCATGCTGATCTTCGTCGTCAGCGGTGTCACCCGCATTCCGGCGACAGCGCTATTCCAGGCCGTCGTTCCCTATCTCCTATCCCTTCTCGTTTCCCTCGCCATTCTGTGCGCCTGGGCCATTGTCTTCTAAATCCGGGGTTTTATTCATGACTATTATCGATCGTCGCAATCTCCTGAAACTCTCCGCTGCGGGTGCGGCAGCACTTGCCACGCCCGCCTTCGTGCGCAACGCAAATGCCAGGACCCGCAACATTACGGTCGCCTCCCTGTTCGCGGACGACAAGCCGGAGACGAAAATCTGGGTGAAGATCAGCGAGCTGGTGGAGGCAAAGCTGCCCGGCCGTTTCCGCTTCAACATCGTCAAGAGCGGTGCGCTGGGCGGCGAAAAGGAAGTGGCGGAAAATATCCGTCTCGGATCGGTTCAGGCGAGCCTTTCCACGGTCTCTTCGCTCTCCGGCTGGGTGCCGGAACTGCAAATCCTCGATCTGCCCTTCCTGTTCCGCGATGCAGACCATGTTCGCAAGGTGGTGACGGGCGAGACCGGCAGCGAGCTGAAGACCAAGCTTGGCGCGCAGCAATTCGTGGCCGTAGACTTCATCAACTACGGCGCCCGCCATCTCCTGACCAAGGAGCCGGTAACCCGGCCAGAGCAGCTCAACGGCAAGAAGATCCGCGTCATCCAGAGCCCGCTGCACACCAAGCTGTGGAGCGCCTTCGGCACCACGCCGGTCGGCATTCCCATCACCGAGACCTATAATGCACTGTCAACCGGCGTAGCCGACGCCATGGATCTGACGAAGTCCGCCTATGCCGGGTTCAAGCTTTACGAGGTTGTGCCCTACATGACCGAGACCGGCCATATCTGGGCATCGGGCGTGGTTTATTATGGTGCGGCTTTCTGGAGCCAGCTCGATGACGAAGAGAAGAAGGCCCTGACCGAAGCATCAAGCGAAGGCGCGCTCTATTTCAACCAGCTGATCGTCGAGGACGAGGCGAAGTCTGTGGAGCTTGCGATTTCGAAGGGCGGCAAGGTCTTGCAGCCCGAAGCCTTGGATGAGTGGCGCAAGGGGGCGCAGGGCGTCTGGCAGGATTTCGCCGGCACTGTCGGCGGCATCGAGAAAATACAGGCGATCCAGTCGGCCTGATACCGAAGCACTATTGTGAATGGGGAGGGCGCAGGAGCGCCCTCCCCATTTTTTTGATCAGCGGATATCCTGCGGCAGAACGTCCGAAGGAATATTCTGGTAGGAAACAGGGCGCGTGAAGCGGCGGATCGACATGGTACCGACCGAGGTCGCGCCGAAGTTCGTGGAAGCCGGGTAGGGGCCGCCGTGAACCATGGCTTCGGAGACTTCAACGCCGGTCGGGAAGCCGTTGGCGAGAACGCGGCCGGCCTTGCGCTCGAGGATCGGCAGCAGCTTGCGGCCGAGTTCGGCGTCACCTGCGTCAAGATGCATGGTCGCTGTCAGCTGACCTTCGAAGCTCTTTGCCACTTCGATCATTTCTTCAGCGCTGTCGACCGTCACGATCAGGCCGAGCGGTCCGAAGACTTCTTCGGCGAGCGCGTGGTTGGCAACCCAGTCCTTGCCCGAAACGCGGAACAGGTAAGGCGTTGCGTTACGCAGGTCGCAGGTGGTGGTCAAAACGTCGCGCACGCCGTTACCGGCTGCGATGCGGTCGCGACCGTCACGATAGGCAGCGGCGATACCGTCGGTCAGCATGACCTGCGGGCCGACTTCGGAAAGGGCCGCCCGTGCGGTTTCCGACACGGCATCCGCCTGCGAGGCAAGCACCACGGCAATGCCGGGATTGGTGCAGAACTGGCCAGCACCCATGGTGAGCGAACCTGCCCAGCCCTTGGCGATGGCTTCACCGCGCGCGGAAACGGCTTCCGGCAGCAGGAACATCGGGTTGACGGAACCGAGTTCGCCGAAGAACGGGATCGGTTCCGGACGCTGGGCGCAGAGATCGAACAGTGCGCGGCCACCGGCGAGCGAGCCGGTGAAGCCGACTGCCTTGATGCGCGGATGCTGGACGAGCGCGGAACCGACATCGCGGCGGCCGCCCTGGATCAGCGAGAAGACGCCGGGATGCAGATTGTGCTTCTTGACGGCGGCGAGAACGGCCTCGGCAATGATTTCACCGGTGCCGGGATGGGCGGAATGACCCTTGACCACAACCGGGCAGCCGGCTGCGAGAGCGGCGGCGGTATCGCCACCGGCGGTCGAGAAGGCGAGCGGGAAGTTGGACGCACCGAAGACCGCAACGGGGCCGATCGGACGCTGCATCAGACGGATATCCGGGCGCGGCAGCGGCTGGCGGTCAGGCAGCGCTTCGTCGTGGCGGCGGTCGAGATAGTCGCCCTTGCGGATATGCGATGCGAAAAGGCGAAGCTGTCCGGTGGTGCGGCCGCGTTCACCCTGCAGGCGTCCTGCGGGCAGGCCGGTCTCGGACGTGCCGATTTCAGTGATGGCGTCGGCGCGGGCCTCGATCTCATCGGCGATGGTGTCGAGGAATGCGGCGCGCTCTTCGCGGGTCGTGTAGCCGTAGCTCCAGAAAGCCTCTTCGGCTGCTTCTGCGGCCGCATTCACCAGATCGACGGTGCCGACCGAAAAATCGAAAGCTTCGCCATGTGCAGGCTCGCTGCGGAATTTCGCTTCCGTGGCGACCCATTCTCCTGCAACCAGATGTTTGCCGTGCGGCTTGAAACTCATTGTGCTCTTCCCTGAAAATCTGATCCTGTGTGGAAAATCCACCCGATACCGTAAAACCGGACCGAAGGGCGACAGCCTGAAAGGCCATCAGCCGCGATCCTTGTCCGGTTGCCCTCTGCCTTAGCCCGAGTAAGGCTTCAGCGAAAGCCGGATTGTGCAGTATCTGTCCAAAAAGTGTGATTTATTGGGCGGTGGAAGAAAAAGACGATCTTCCGTTTATGCGCGCAGCGCTCTATTGTGACGTCATGATGACAAATAGACTTCCGAAATACATCGCCTGGTCGGTTCTGCTGCTGATCGTGATCGTTACAGTTTGCCCGATCGGGCTTCGGCCGCATACGCTGACGACCGTCGGCATCGACCGCGCCGCCGCCTTTGCCTTCTGTTCGGCTGCCTTCGTGCTGGCCTATCCGCGTTACTGGCTTGCCATCATTGTCGCGGGTGTCGTGGCGGCTTTCGGCATCGAGGCGCTGCAATTTCTGTCGCCCACACGGCATCCGCATATGACAGATGCAGTTGTGAAAGCCGTTGGCGCCATTGCCGGTGGGCTTGCCGCCTTTTCGTATCTTCAATTCAGGACGCGATTGACCGCAAGCTAAGAGGCTGCCGGCAGCCAATCGTGTCGGCTTAATTCGCCTGCTTCGCCAATCCGAAACGGCCATGCGACAGCGTGCGCTCGATGCCGCGAAGCTCTGCCAGCCCCTTCAATCGGCCGATGGCGGGATAACCCGGCTGCGCCCCGCGCGTCAGGTCATCAAGGATTTCCTGGCCATGGTCGGGCCGCATCGGAATGGTGTGGTCTGCACGGCCCTCCGCACGACGGCGGGATTCTTCCGACAGAAGTACTGCGATAACGGCGACCATATCCGTTCCACCTTCCAGATGCTCGTCCTCGAAGAAGGAGCAGGGCACGGTGTCCGTGTCGCGCGTGACGTTGCGCAGATGCACGAAATGGATGCGGTCTGCAAAACGGCTGGCGATGAAGGGCAGGTCGTTATCCGCCCGCGCGCCGAGCGAGCCGGTGCAGAGCGTAACACCATTGGCCCGGCTGTCGACTTGCGAGAGCATATGGGCGTAGTCGGACTCCGTTGAAAGAATACGCGGCAGGCCGAGCAGCGGCCATGGGGGATCGTCGCCGTGGGCGCAGATGTTGATGCCGACCTCTTCCGCGACCGGCGTCACTTCCGACAGAAAGTTGATCAGGTTCTGCTGCAGTTTTTCGCGGTTTATGCCGTGATATGAGCGCAGCTTTTCGAGAAGCTGGCTGAGCGTGTAACCATCCGCCGAACCCGGCAGGCCCGCGCCGATATTACGTCCGAGTGCGGCGATCTTCGTATCCGGCATGTCGGCGAAACATTTTGCCGCTTCCTCGATCAGCCACTCCGGATAATCGCCCTTTGCGTCGGGGCGTTTGAGAATGTGAATGTCGAAGGCGGCGAAATCGGAAAGGTCAAAACGCATGGCTTTTGCGCCGTGCTTCGTTTCCCAGCGCAGATCGGTGCGGGTCCAGTCCAGCACCGGCATGAAATTGTAGCAGACGGTGCGAATGCCCGTGGCGGAGAGGCGGCGCAGCGTCTCCTGCCAGTTGGCGATATGGTTTTTCCAGTCGCCCGTCTGGGTTTTGATCTCCTCGGAGACCGGCACGCTTTCCACCACGTCCCAATACAGCCCACCGGCCTTGATCGCCTCATGCCGTTTGGCGATCTCGTCCACCGGCCAGACATCGCCGGTGGCGATGTGGTGCAGCGCGCTTACGATGCCTTCCGCCCCTGCCTGAGCCGCATCCTGAACCGTGACCTTGTCCACCGGGCCGAACCAGCGCCATGTATGTCTCATTTTTTATCCTCAAACATCATTCTGCGGAAAATGTCAGCTGCACCTTGCAGGCGGCGGAGCGGTCTCCGGCCTGCTCGAATGCGGATTTCGCCTCTTCAAGCGGGAAGCTGTGGGAAATGATCGGCCTCACATCGATCCCGCGCGTGGAGATCAGGCGGGCGGCAATGGCGAATTCATCGTGGAAACGCTGCGAGCCGCGCCAGAGGATTTCCTTGCCCACCAGCGCATTGAGCGGAATGGTTATGTCACCGGTGACGCCCACCTGCACGACAGTACCGCGCGGACGTACACAGGCGAAGGCGGCGCGAAGCGCAGGTGCCGCGGCGGAGCAATCGAAAACGACGTCGAAATACCCCTTATTGTCCTGATAGGGTAAAAGTGCTTCTGCGTTTTTCGCGACATTGATGGTGCGGTCCGCCCCCATGGCGGGCGCGCGCTCCAGCGCCGCATCGGTTAGGTCGGTGGCGAGAATGATGCCGGCACCGGCATGGCGGGCGGCGGCAATCGTCAAGAGGCCGATCGGCCCGGCGCCCGTTACCAGCACCTTGGCGCTGGTCAGATCGCCCGCTTGTGCGACGGCATGCAGGCAGACTGCAAGCGGTTCGGTGCAGGCGGCTTCAGCGGGCGAAGTGGTGTCTGAAAATGTCGCGCATTGTTTTGCGGGAACCACGAGCCGATCACGGAACATGCCCTGTTCATGCGGCAGGCGCATGGCGCTGCCCATGAAGCGCATATCGAGGCAATGGATCGGTTGGCCTTTCAGGCAGAAATGGCAATGGCCGCAAGGCTGCGAGGGATTGACGGCGACGAGCTGGCCGAGTGCGAGCTCGCTGACGCCTTCGCCCAGCGCCTCCACCCGGCCCGATGCCTCATGGCCGCAGATGATCGGCTCGCGCACCCGCACAGGCCCGAAGCCGCCGTCCTGATAATAATGTAGATCGGAACCGCAAATGCCGCCCGCCGCCATGGTCAGCAGCACTTCACCGGGGCCGGGCGCCTGCATGTCCTGCGTTTCAACGCGGATATCTTCACGGCCGTATAGACGTGCCACGCGTGTCTGCATCACCGTGCCTTTCATCGTATGTGTATTGGATGAATGAAACCCGCGCGGCTAGCCGCGCGGGCAGTGCGTCGATTAGCGGATCAGGCCCATCTCGGTCGGCAGCCACAAGGTGATTGCCGGGATGAAGGTGATCAGCAGCAGCGCCACGAACAGCGGCACCAGCCATGGCAGAATGGCGACGGTGGTGCGCTCGACGGAGAGTTTCGCCACGCGTGAGAGCACGAACAACACCATGCCGAGCGGCGGATGCAGCAGCCCTATCATCAGGTTGAGGGTGATGATGAGGCCGAAATGCACCGGATCGATATTGAACTGCAGCACCAGCGGCAGCAGGATCGGCACGAGGATGGTGATTGCCGCGATCGTGTCTAGGAAGCAGCCGACGAACAGCATCAGCAGGTTGACCAGCAGGAGGAAAATCCACTTGCTGTCGGTGATCGTCAGGATCGCCGCCGATAGCAACTGTGCTGCCTGGCTGACCGTCAGAAGCCATGCGAAGATTGATGCCGCCGCAACGATGAAGAGAACCGATGCCGTGGTCTCTATCGTGTCGAAGGTCGATTTTGCCAGCGACTTGAACGTCATCGTCCGGTAACGGACAAGCCCGAGGAACAGAGACCACAACACGGCTGCGACAGCCGCCTCCGTCGGCGTGAACCAGCCCATCGTCATGCCGCCGATCAGGATCACCGGCGTCATCAGGGCCATCACGGCAGAGAAGTCAAAATACCAGTCGCAGGCGAGCAAGACCACCAGCACGATCAGGATCGACAGGTTGAGCGACAGGCCAAACAGCGTCAGGAGATAGATGCCGAGCGGCACCATCATGACGACGAGCACTTCAAGCGAAGCGCCGAAGATGGTTCTGAGGTTGAACGGCGTATCGGAACCCCAACCCTTGACGTAGGCGAAAACGGCAACGGTGATCATCATCAAAAGCGTCATGACGACGCCTGGAACGATGCCGGCCATGAACAGTGCGCCGATCGAGACGTTTGCCATCATGCCGTAGATGACGAAGGGCAACGATGGCGGAAAGATCGGCCCGAGCGTTGCGGAAGCGGCGGTGACGCCGACGGCCGCTTCGACCGGATAACCATGATCCTTCATTGCCTTGATTTCGATGGTGCCGATGCCGGCGGCGTCGGCGAGGGCCGTGCCGGACATGCCGGAAAAGATTACCGAGCCGATGATGTTGACCTGTGCCAGACCACCTTTCATCCAGCCGACCAACGCCACGGCAAAGGAATAGATGCGTCCCGTCACCCCCGCCGTGTTCATGAGATTGCCGGCAAGGATGAAGAAGGGAACGGCGAGAAGCGGGAAGCTTTCCACGCCCGCAATCAGACGCTGCGCCGCGATGATATCTGGCGCGACATTATACGAGACGATGTAGAGAAGCGATGCCGTGGCCATTGAAATGGCGACCGGCAGGCCGATCAGCATCAACAGAAGAAACGAGCCGATAAGAATAAGCATATGTTCAATCCCCCGCGCTCTGGAATTCTTCCGGCCGTTCCAGAACGGAATAGCCACGCTGCATGTTGGCGATGAAGACCTGCACCGAACGGAAGAACATCAGGACGAAAGCGGCCAGAACCGTATAGAAAACGATGTTGCGCGGCAGGGCGACGGTGACCATTTCCTCGTCCGCGACGATTTCCAGATACCGCCACATCAGCCACGAGGTGTAGGCGAAGAACACAATGCGCAGCACGTCGACAAGGATCGACATGACGCGGGCAACCTGCGGCGGAACGTAGTGATAAAGCACATCCACCTGGATGTGGCGTGACATGCGCACGCACATGACCGAACCTAGAAACACCACGCCAATCAGGCAGTTGACGGCGATTTCTTCCGTCCAGGCATAGCTGTCGTTAAGCACGTAACGGGTGAAGAATTGAAGGAACACGCAACCTGTCATCAGCCAGAAAAGGCCAAGCGTAACCCAGTCCTCGAAGGCGTAGACCTTCAGGTCGACTTCGGGCGGCGCCTCGTCAAACGTGTGGGCGAGTTCTTCAGGCGTGACCTGAGTATGAATTTCCTGCGACATTGAGATATCCCGTCTGGAGAGAAAGGGCGGTGCGGCAACGGAGGCCGCACCGGATCTTGGCTCACTTGACGGCGCGAATGGCTTCCCAGTCGGCCTTGTCGTAACCGAAGTCCTCGAACTTCACCTTCTCCATGACGTTCTTCTCAAAGTCCGCCTTGTCCACCTCTGCGACGTTCAGGCCACGCTTCTTGAACTCTTCCACGAGGCTTTTTTCGCGTCCTTCGATGGTCTTCGTGGTCCGCACGGCGGCTTCCTGCATGACGTCCGTGAAGATTTTCTTGTCTTCATCGGAAAGCTTCGACCACAGGTTCTTCGAGATCACCGTGTTGAGGTGGTCGACGATGTGGCCGGTCAGCACGATGTTCTTCTGCACTTCGAAGAACTTCTTTGCCTCGATGGTGGTCAGCGGGTTTTCCTGTGCATCGACCGTGCCGTTCTGAAGCGCCAGATAGACTTCTGCGAATGCGATCGGGGTCGTGTTGGCGCCGCAGGCGCGTGGCATGGCGAGATAGGCCGGAACGTCGGGAACACGCATCTTCAGTCCCGCCATATCGGCGCAGTTGGCAATCGGCTTGTTCGACGTGGTGTGGCGCGTGCCGTAATAGCTGACGGCGGCGATGTGGTTGCCGGTCTTGTCCTCGTAACCCTTGGCAAGCCGCTTGAAGATATCACTCTTGGTATAGGCGATCAGATGGCTCGGGTCGCGGAAGATATATGGGAAATAGGTGACGCCGATCGGCTTGAAGTCACGTGCGGCAAAACTGGAGCCGGAGATGATGATATCCACCGTGCCGATCTTCAGGCCCTGGTTGATATCCGCTTCCTTGCCGAGCTGCGAGGCGGGGAATACATCCACCTTGTAGCGGCCGTCGGTGCGCTTGGCGATTTCTTCCGCAGCCCAGACCGAATCCGTGTGGAACGGTTCGGAGGTCTCGTAGACATGCGCCCATTTCAGCGTTGTTTGCGCCTGTGCCGCCAAAGCCGAAAGCAAAATGGCAGCGGTTGCGCCCATCAAAGTCGACAATCTGATTTTCATTCTTAACTCCTCCCGAATTAAAGCCAGATTTCTGTTTTTCCCGTCGCCGGTTGCGGCGCGGTCACTCCTCTCCGATCGTTTCCTCCCCGAAACTCTCGGAAAATCTCTTTTGCGACAGCGTCAGATGCTGGCGCATCGCCTCGCGTGCGCCTTCCGGATCGTTCGCCGCGATCGCGTCGCGGATCACCCGGTGTTCCTGAACCGCAAGAATCCATGTGTGAGGACCCTCGAAATAGCTGGCGAGCTTTTCGAAATAGGGCGAAAGGCTGCGCTCGTCATAGATCAGGCCGGTAAAGCGGTTCAGCGCCGAGTTGCCGATGATGTCGGCAATGGCGGTGTGGAAGGCGCGGTCCAGGTTGAGGGCCTGCGGCGAATTGTCGAGCGCCCCGGCCATGCGTTCGATGATGTCGTCCAGCCTGGCGATGCATTCAGACGTGGCAAGCCGCGCGGCCTCCTCGGCAATAGCGCTTTCAATGATGCAGCGCGCCTGCAGGATTTCGAATGGGCCGTGCGCGTCCGGCACGGGTGACTTTGCCTTGTTAGCCGTTCGGGACGTGTTCACATACACGCCCGAACCCATGCGGATATGGATATGGCCTTCCACTTCCAGAACGATCAGTGCTTCCCGCACCGTCGGGCGGGACACGCCAAAACGTTCCGCCAGATCGCGCTCCGCCGGCAGGCGCTGACCGTCCGTCAGTTCCCCGCTCTCGATAAGCAAGCGAATTTGTTCCGCGACCAGCCTGTAGAGGCGGCGCGGCTCCAGAGCCAAAAACATGATGTCCTCCCAGCGCGAAAGTCTCCCCCCTTCGCGCAAGCGGTAAGATGGTCTTACCAATTTTATTAGGTAGGATTTATGCGGTGCTGTCAATTGGCCGCTAGAGGAAAACTACACGGCGAAAGACTGGGGACCGGTGCGGCAGGCTCGGCGCAATGGATTGGATTTTACGAACGTGATTGATCCTCGGGGCAGACCCGAGGGTGACACCGCATGTTTGGGTTGGCTTTTCAGCCCTTGTTACTTGTGAGCTTCAAGCCGCCGTCGTCGCCGATGGTGACGTCCAGCTCACCGTACCCACCGATCGAAAGGTGCGGCGTTTCGATGGGATGCGAATGAGTGGCGTTAATGACCACGACCGTTGCGCCCATGCTTTCCCCCGCCAGAATGCCGGCGGGCGCATCTTCGAAGACGACGCAGTCTTCAGGTGCGACGCCGAGCTTCGCAGCAGCCTTTCTGTAACCCTCCGGGTCAGGCTTGCCGTTCACAACGTCCTCGGCACAGATCATCACTGGAGGCGGGGTGAGGCCTGCCGCAGCCAACCGGAGTTCGGCAAGGGCGCGGGCGGCGGAGGTGACGATAGCCCATTTTCCGGCCGGCAATTTCTCAAGAAATGCGGCTGCCTGCGGAATCTGGAGGATGCCGTCAACATCGTCCATTTCCTTTTGCAAAAGCATATCCGCCTGTTCCTGGATATCGAGGCCGGGAACTGCCTCGCGACGCACAACCTCGGATGCGCGCATGCCATGGATGCGCTGCAGGAAAGCCTCCGGCTCTATGCCGTTGTCTACGGCCCATTCGCGCCAGACCCGCTCCACCACCGCAATGGAATTCAGCAGCGTTCCATCCATGTCGAACAGGAAGGCGCCATATTCGCGCGAGGAGATCTGGGCGGTCGCCGGGACTTTGCTGTGCATCGCATTCTTCCGTTGGATGTGTCGGGTTGGCCTCGTGTCTATAGCATCGGCAGGCATAACGGAATCGTTTTTCCGCTCCTCAAGCAAATGGCGACCCATCCGCCAGTGGCGAACATCGTGCCGGAATCGGACAGTTTGCACGGACTGCGACTCGGGGCATGGTCAGGCAGGGGAGGCGGCGTCCGCACACGGTCATGCGGGCGTCAGGTTGCAGCAAGGATCAACTGCTATTGTGAGTTTTCGAAAGCAGGCAAAGTTCGCAAAATCAAAAGCTAAACGGAGCTTATGAATGTTGTGCATGAGATTTTTCGCAGCGGAATTCTCTTAACGAAACCGTCGTTTAAGGGGTGTTGTTAACCATTTGTTAACCATATTCGAGGTACCTAATTGTCAACGATTTGTTTACCAAGATGACCAAAGTGCTAACAGACCAGCGTTCGATCCGTATCAAAGGCCGCTCCTTCCTCGCGGTCGTTCTGTCCCCTGAAGCTCCGCTCGATCAATGGCTGGAACGGCTGGATGATCTTGCTGCACGTTCGGCCGGGTTCTTCCTGTCGCGTCCGGTGGTTCTGGATGCGTCTGAACTGTCGCTGGACAAGGCAGGGCTGAAGGCTCTGCTGGCAGCGCTGACGGAACGTAATGTCGGCATCATGGGGATCGAAGGTGTTCGCCCCTCGATGATCGAGCCGGGCATGCCGCCGTCGCTGAAGGGCGGAAAGCCCGCTTCAGATGTCGAGGTCGAGCCCGTCGCCATTGCCGCCGAATTGCCGGAAGAAAAGCCGCGCGCTTCGGGCGAGGTTCGGGCCGTGGTGCAGTCGCTGGTCATCAACGAGCCGGTGCGCTCCGGCCAGTCGATCATGTTCCCCGAAGGCGATGTGACCGTCATCGGTTCGGTCGCCTCGGGTGCGGAAATCATCGCGGGCGGGTCGGTGCATATTTACGGGGCGTTGCGCGGTCGCGCCATGGCCGGTTCGCTTGGCAATGTTTCGGCGCGCATCTTCTGCCGCAAGCTGGAAGCGGAGCTACTGGCAATCGACGGTGTCTACAAGGTTGCCGAGGACATTGACGACAAGCTGCGCGGCCAGCCCGTTCAGCTGTGGCTGGAAAACGATACGATAAAGGCCGAAAAACTTGGCTGACGACATAGAGAAAACAACACAGGAACAGGAGAGCCGTATGGGGAAGGTAGTCGTTGTTACTTCCGGCAAGGGCGGGGTTGGCAAGACCACCTCGACCGCAGCGCTTGGCGCCGCATTGGCGCAGAACAAGCAGAAGGTCGTAGTTGTCGATTTTGACGTCGGACTGCGTAACCTCGATCTCGTCATGGGTGCTGAACGCCGGGTGGTTTACGATCTCGTCAACGTCATCCAGGGCGATGCCAAGCTGACGCAGGCGCTGATCCGCGACAAGCGCCTCGAGACGCTGTTCCTGCTGCCCGCCTCGCAGACACGCGACAAGGACAATCTGACGCCGGAAGGCGTGGAATGGGTCATCGCCGAGTTGAAGAAACATTTCGACTGGGTCATCTGCGACAGCCCGGCCGGTATCGAACGCGGCGCGACGTTGGCCATGCGCCATGCGGATGTGGCCGTCGTGGTCACCAATCCGGAAGTCTCCTCGGTGCGTGACAGTGACCGCATCATCGGCCTGCTCGATTCCAAGACGCTGAAGGCCGAACGCGGCGAGCGCATGGAAAAGCACCTGCTTCTGACGCGCTATGATTCGGCCCGTGCCGAGCGTGGCGACATGCTGAAGGTCGACGACGTTCTGGAAATCCTCTCCATTCCGCTGCTCGGTATCATTCCCGAAAGCACGGATGTGCTGCGTGCTTCCAACGTCGGTGCACCGGTTACGCTCGCGGATGCCCGTTGTGCACCTGCGATGGCTTACTTCGACGCTGCCCGCCGCCTGTCAGGCGAGGACATTCCGGTGGTCATTCCGGGCGAAAAGCGGGGTATCTTCTCCAAGATCTTTGCTAGGAGGGCTGCATGAGCATTTTCGGCCTGTTCCGTAAACAAAAGTCGGCACCGCTTGCGCGCGAGCGACTGCAGGTGTTGCTTGCCCACGAAAGGGCGTCGTCGGGAACCGATCTCGTCGCCGTCCTCCGGGAAGAAATTCTCGCCGTCATCGCCAAGCATGTACAGATCGATAACGATCGGGTGCATGTGAAGATGGATCGTGACGAGCATGTCTCCATACTGGAGATCGATGTCGAGATACCGTTGAGCGCCGACCTGCGCGCCGCGTGATGTTTTCTCCGAATACCGCCGCCCCTTGCAGGGCGGCGTTTTTCTTTACTCTGCCGTCGTATCGACCGGCATTCTAAATGCCTCGGCCAGATCGTCGGGAAGCGGGCGCTTGAGGTTTATGCCGTTCGGCGGGATCGGCGCGTTGAACCACTTGTCGTAGATCGCGTTGATTTCGCCGCTTGCATAAATTTTCCCAAGGGCTTCGTTGACGGCGTTCTTGAAGGCGGTGTCGCCCCGTCGGAGCATCAGGCCATAGGGCTGTGGTGGGGCAAGATATTCGTTCGAGATGGAATAGTCTTCGGGCTTGCCCGTTTCAGCGACGAAGGACCTCAGAAGAATATCGTCCATGACGAAGGCCGAGGCTCGATCTTCCGTCACCATGTCGAAACTGCCTTCCGTACTGTCGTTTTGCAGGACGGCGATGTTCAGTCCCAGTTTGCGGTTAAGCACATTCAGCTGACTGATATTGATCGTTCCCGTTGTCACCACCACGGTTCGACCGGCAAGATCGCTGACGCTTGTCATGTTGCTTGATTTCAGGGCGACATAACGCGTGCCGGTGATGAAGTGGCTGTAGGAAAACCACACGGCCTTGCGTCTTTCCTCCGTATTCGTGCTCGCCACGCATTCCATGTCGATTGTGCCATCATTGAGAAGCGTGATGCGGTTGCTGGGGGTGCGCTTGACGAAATCGATTTTCAATTCCGGCAGGCCCAACTTCTTCTTGATGGAATCCGCCACCTTCAGGCACAGTTCGATGCTGTAACCGATCGGCTCCGGACCAATTCCCATATAGGAAAAGGGAAGATTTCTGTCGGCAAAGCCGAGCCGGATGGTGCCGGTTCTGGCAATGGTTTCGAGTGTAGGCGGTTGGGTCTCGTCGGCGGCTGCAATGGTGGGTAAAAGACTAAAAACCCCAAGCATGAGCCACAATGTCGATCTCTGCATCGCGCATCTCCAGCCAAAATTATCAGTCAAAACATTTTCATAAAATAGAGGTGGGGTTTTTACTCCCTCAGTCCCGGTATTCGCTCGGATGGTCATAGGCTTGTTTCAAGGAGGCGGTCATCGGCAGGTTCAGGTTCATGCCATTGGGCGGAATGGGTTTGGTGAACCATTTTTCGTAAAGGCCGTGAATGGTGGGACCGGTGAAGATCTGCCGCAGGCTTTCGTTGACCGCCGCCTTGAAGGCCGGGTCGTTGCGCCGAAACACCAGGCCGTACGGTTCGGGTGCGCTCAGCGTTTCGTCCGAGAGCGCGTAGAGGTCGGGATTCTCCGATGTTGCCGCCAGCGCCGCCAGCAATATGCCATCCATGACGAAAGCAGAGGCCTTGCCGGCAACGACGAGTTCGAAGGCTTCCTCATTGGTTTTTGTGGGCATCACCGAGATATTGAGGTTCTTTTCGCGGTTCACCGCATTCAGCTGCTCGATGTTGACCGTGCCGGAGGCGGATGTGACGGAGCGTCCGGCCAGATCGGCAAGGCTCTTCAGATTGTCCTGTTTACGGGAGAGAAATTGCGTCGCGGTCATGAAATTCGGATAGGAGAAATCCACCATTTTCCGGCGTTCGCTGTTGTTGGTCGTCGCCGCGCATTCAATATCGATCTTGCCGCTCCGGACGAGAATGAACCGGGTTGCGGGCGTGGCCTTTACATATTCAATGTCGAGTTTGTCCAGCTTCAGTTGCGTGCGGATGTCCTCGCTGATCGCACGGCAAAGATCAGTCGAGAAGCCGGTCACTTCTCCGTCCGGCAGCTGATAGGAAAACGGCGGTTCTGCCTCACGATAACCGATGCGGATTTTCGCGGTCTTGGCAATCTGCCGAAGCGTATCGCCTTCGCCGGCGGCCTGCACCGGAGTTGTGGGGATAAAGCATGTGAGGAAAAGGCAAAATACTGAAATGCGCATTTTATGTCCTTTTGGCTGTCAGCCGCGTTCTCAAATCGCTTTTTGTGGCGGGTAATAGGTTTCCTGCATCGGTCGTCCGACGTCGCTATATTCGTCGTTTCCGGTTTGGGCGATGACGGCACGGTTCTTGAGTATCCGGGCAAGCGGCGCCGGCTCGGCAAAATAATAGCCCTGTGCCTCGTCACATCCGGAAAGCTTGAGGGCCTCGACCTGTTTCTTGTCTTCCACGCCCTCGGCGGTGACTTTCAGGCCGATCTGTTCTGCCATGTCGATGATGGTGTTGACGATGGCCGAGCACATTGGATTTTCCGGCAGGCCGGAAACGAATTCGCGGTCGATCTTGATCTTGTCGAAGGCAACATGCGTCAGCGTGCTCAACCCGGCATAACCGGTGCCGAAATCATCAAGCACGAGGCGGACGCCCATTTCCTTCAGCAGCTTTAAAGCCCTGGCGCTGTTGTCGCGCTCGAGCATTGCCGTTTCCGTCACTTCAAGCTCGAGCCGCTCGGCCGGGAAGCCGGAGGCTTTCAGCGCGCCGTCAACGATCGGGACAATATCGTCATTGCAAAGCTGCACGGCGGAAAGATTGACGGCAAGTCGGATATCCCTGGGCCAGGTCATGGCGTCCATGCAGGCCTGCGCCAAAACCCATTCGCCCAGAGGTTTGATGAAATTGTTTTCTTCGGCAAGCGTTATGAAGCGATCCGGCGTGATGATGCCAAGCTTGCTGTGCCGCCATCTGGCAAGGGCCTCGTAGGCGACAATGCGGCCGCTCTCCAGATTGACCACGGGCTGGTAATACAGCTCGAATTCGTGGTTTTCGAGCGCGGATTTCATGTCTATTTCGAGCGCGTGCTTGTGCTGCGCCGCCATGTCCATGCCAGGCTCGTAAAAGACAAAAAAGCCGCATCCCATGGATTTCGCCCGGTAGAGACCAAGGTCCGCATGTTGCAGAAGCTGGGTGGCGGAGTTGCCGTGATCGGGCGCGCAGGCGATGCCGATGCTGGTATCGACGCTTATATGGCTACCTTCGAGGCTGAAGCTGCGCGAGACCGCATGGACCACGCGCTTTGCCAGCGCGCCCGCATCCTCGCGACAATTATCGGTCACCGCTTGTATGATCGCAAATTCGTCGCCGCCGAGCCTGCTCACCATGTCGTTTTCACCGAGCACGGAGGAAATCCGCGAGGCCACGGCCACCAGCAGGGCGTCGCCTGCCGCGTGTCCCAACGTATCGTTGACGGCCTTGAAGCGGTCGAGATCGAGCAGCATGACGTTGAACGGCTGGCCTGACGTGGAAAGATGTTCGAGACGGTTCTCCAGCGTCTTCATCAAGAGCACGCGGTTGGGAAGCCCCGTCAGCGCATCATGATGGGCCATATGTTCCAGTTGCTGCGCCATGTCACGTATCTGCCTGAGCCGTCCACGTTCCAGAACGGCCTCCCGCAGGGTTTCGATGGCGGTGGCCATATCGCCGATCTCGTCCCGTCGATCCTGAAACGGTGTGACGACATCGGTTTCCTCACGGGCGATCCTGAGTGTCGCCTGCACCAGCGCCGGAACGGGTTTCAGAAAATGCCTGGCAATCAGCGTCACGAGAACGCCGGTGACGGTCAGAACAACGATCAGGGCGACGAGCGAATTGTAGATGAGCTTGCGCTGCGCGCCATAAAGTGCGTCCGAACCGCCGATGCTGACGGCGACCGCGCCAATCGGTTTTTTCGTTTCCGTGCTGATGATCGGCAATAGGCCGATATAATGGCTGGAATCGCCAATCGTCGCAAAGCCGGTGGCAAAACGCGCGGCGACCGCATCTCTGGAGAAGATGGGATCGGTGGCAATCGGTTTTTCGGCGTCGTCGGTGGCGTTGTCGAAGGCCGCCGCGATTTGACGGAATCCGGAATCGGCCTCATCGTAGCGGAAAAGCCAGACGGCATTCTTGGTCTGCGCACCGATGAGGGCGAGAACGTCGCTGGGGTTGAAGCCGGTAACGAGAATGGATGCGTCGTCGCCAATCGGCTTGTCGGTCAAGATGCCGTTCACCTGTCCGTCCGTGTCGGCGGTGACGCTGACATAGGTATAGATGCTGCGCAGGGTGGCGCTGGCAATCTGTGAATTGACGCGGGCCTGGTTGAGCCATTGCTCGCTGGCTGCGGCAACGAACATGTACCAGCCGACGAGCGCCCCGATGCTGTAGGAAAAGATCACGCCGCCGAGAAATATCAGGGTTATCTTGCTGGCGAGCGAACGCCGCCGCGAAAAGCGGCCCGGTACCGGCTGCGTCGTTGAGCGAAGCGTGTCACCGGTTTCAGTCTGTCTATCTATCCCCCGATAGGCAGTCTCTTCCATTCGCGATATTCCCCCGCGATGTCGCGTTATGATTGTTTTATGGAATTTTTATAGGGCATGTATTTCAATGGTGTCTGCTAAATAATTCAACAAAGTTTAGATGCGATTAAGAATTAATCCGTCTTTTTATAGTCGCCGCTTATATAAGGCGCCGAAAATATGTACCTCAGGTTGAAATATTCGATGGCTTGTGATGGGACATCGACGCCAAATACGCCGATGCATTGGGGCCCCTTTTCGCGCTCATCAACCGCGCTTTATGGTTGCAAGGGTACCGCGATTGACCTTGCCAAGCTGCCGATAAACGGCATGTTGTGCGTAACATGCCGGTTTCAGGGAACATATCATGGCTCACAAGGGCAAAAACATCGCGCAGCTTTCCATTCTCATCCAGAGCGGCCATCTTGATCCGCGCGCCTTGGCGGAAGAGACCCTTGATGCAATCGGGAAATCGGAAGACCGGGCGATCTTTGTCGGCTTGACGGCGGAGCGGGCCATGGCGGAGGCGGAAGGCGCCTTGAAACGCATTCGCGAGGGACGATCCTGCGGCGTGCTCGACGGCATTCCGGTCGCCTGGAAGGACCTTTTCGATCTCGAAGGCACTGTGACCACGGCTGGATCGACGGTGCTTTCGAACGATGGGCCTGCGTCCCGTGACGCGGATGTGGTGAGCGCGCTGAAGGAGGCCGGGATGGTCTGCATCGGCCGTACCAATATGAGCGAGTTCGCGTTTTCCGGCCTTGGCATCAACCCGCATTACGGAACGCCGCGCAATCCCGCTTCCACGGATGTCCACCGGCTGCCGGGCGGCTCTTCTTCCGGCGCGGGTGTCGCGGTTGCGGCCGGCCTGGTGCCGGTGGCAATCGGTACGGATACCGGCGGATCGGTGCGCATTCCCGCCGCCTTCAACGGTGTGGTGGGGTACAAGGCTAGCCGCGGCCGTTACTCGATGCGCGGCGTCTATCCGCTGGCTAAAAGTCTCGATTCGCTCGGCCCACTCACTCGCACTGTGCAGGACGCCGTGTGGGTAGATGCCGCCATGCGTGGCAAGGCGGCTTTTGACGCGGCGCGTACGCCTCTGTCCGGCTTGTCGCTCGTCGTGCCGGAAACAGTGTTTTTCGATGGCATCGAGGAGGGCGTCGCGGTCGCTTTTGAGCAGGCAGTGGAACGGCTTTCCCGCGCCGGCGCTTCTGTACGGCGGCAGGCATTCCCGGTCTTTTCGCAATTATTCGATCTTATCAAGGAAAAGGGTGCGCTGGTAACGGCGGAAGCCTTCGCCCTGCACAAGGCGCGGCTGGAAGGTGCTGATGCGGCTCGCATGGACCCACGCGTGGTTGCGCGAGCAAGACTGGGCGCGAATATCTCCATGCCGGATTACATCGCCATTATCGAGGCGCGCGAACGCATGACGGCGGCTTTTTCGGGCATGATTGGCAAGAATGAGCTGCTGATATCGCCGACATTGCCTCATGTCGCGGCCAAGGTCGCACCGCTTGTGGAGAATGATGAGACCTTCTTTGCCATGAATGCCAAGACCCTGCGCAACACCCAGATCGGCAACTTCTTCGATCTCTGCGGCGTTTCCATTCCCTGCGGCACGGGTGAGGCGGGCATGCCCGTTGGCCTGCTGCTATCAGGCCTGCACGGCACGGATGACCACGTTCTGGGTGTGGCGATGGCTGCGGAAGAGATTATTCGGGGCTGATGATAAAGAAAAAGGCGGCCTTGTTTGGCCGCCTCTCAATGCACGCTTTAACGTGCCGCCCAGTTGGCGCCGCGGCGGAACATGGTTTTCATCTGCGGCACGGAAAACTCCTTGGCCTGATGGCCGAGCGCCGAATAGAAGACGCGGCCCTTGCCGTATTTGCGTTTCCAGACCACCGGCATCACTACACCGTCGATCCACCAGGCGTGGTCGCCGGTGAATTTTGTCGTCGCCAGCACCTCGTTGGAGGGATCGACATGCATGTAGTATTGCTCCGATGTGTAGGGGAAATCGGAAATTCCCTCCATCAACGGGTCGTCGGGGCGGGTGATGTTGACGTGATAGTCGATGATATTGCCGGGATGGGCGACCCACTGGCCGCCGATCATGAACTGGTACTCGACGCAGTCGCGGAAACTGTCGCCTGCACCACCGTGAAAGCCGGCAATGCCGACGCCGTTTTCGACGGCGGCGGTGAGATTCTTGATCTCTTCCTTCTCGATCTTCGACATTGTCACGATCGGCACGACAAGGCTCAGATCATGCACGGAAGGATCGGCGAACGCCTCCGTGCCGTGTTCGACATAGACCTTGAAACCATCCTCTTCCAGAATGTCCTTGACGATGGTGGCGCATTCCTGCGGCTCGTGGCCGCTCCAGCCGCCCCAGACGATGAGTGCTTCGCGCATTTATTTCCTCCTCGGGATTATTTGCCGAGCTGGCCGTCGACCAGCGAAGTTTCAAGGGGAGCAGGGCGCTCCACCCCGGTGGTGATGGAAACGGTGGTGCCGCTGTCCGCTGCCGTCTGGAAGGCCTCCATGACCTCCAGCACGTGCAAGGCAAGATCGCCATTGGCGCGGTGCGGGCGGTTTTCGCGGATCGCATGGGCCATGTCGGCCACGCCGATCGAGCGGTAGTTGCCGTCAGCATAGGGCGAAGACAGTGCCTGCGGCTCGAACTGGCCGCCCTTTTTCAGCAATTGCACCTCACCGCCGAAATGATTGGGGTCGGGCACGATCAATGTGCCTTCCGTTCCGTAGATTTCCAGCGGTACATGTTTGTGGCCCGCCACATCGAAGCTCATGCCCACCTGCACCACCGCGCCATTCTTGAATGCCAGCACGCCGGAAACATGGGTGGCGACATGGACTGGGATTTTCTCGCCATTCTTAGGTTCGCTGGTGATGAGACGTTCGTTGCGCGGCGCGATGGCGAAACCTGCCACCTTGGCGACCGGGCCGAACAGGTTGACGAGATCGGTGATGTAATAGGGTCCCATATCCAGCATCGGCCCGCCGCCGACTTCGTAATAAAAGGCGGGGTTGGGATGCCAGCGCTCATGGCCGGGGCACATGAAGGTAGCCGTTCCGCCAACCGGCTGGCCGAGCACACCTTCGTCTATCAGGCGGCGCGCGGTCTGGTGCCCGCCGCCGAGGAAAGTGTCCGGTGCCGAACCGATGCGCAGGCCCTTTGCCTTTGCCGCGTCCGCAAGCCGTTTACCCTCCACGAAATTGATGCCGAGCGGCTTTTCCGAATAGGCATGTTTTCCCGCCTCAAGTGCGCGCAGGCCCACCTCCACATGCGCCTTGGGAATCGTCAGGTTGACGATGATTTCCACGGAGGGGTCAGACAGAAGTTCATCGATACTTCTTGCCTGAAGGCCGAACTCGTCTGCCCGCGCTTTTGCTGCCTCCTCGTTCATATCCGCCAGTCCGCGAATGTCGAGAATGGGAAACGACGCCATCGCCTTGAGATAGGCGCTGGAGATGTTGCCGCAGCCGATGATGCCGATACCGACCTTGTTCATGTGATTTCCTCCCGTAAATCAGAAATGCCTAAGCCCACTCTCAACCTTGCCGGCTAGAGCGCCGGCCCTGTGGTGTTCCATGGCGATTCGTAAAGCTCGTAAAGTGCGACGGCTGCCGCCCCTTGCGCCCACAGTTCGTCGCTTGCGACGTCGAAAACCAGCTCTGCGACGCCTGCCAGCGATGGCGGCACGGCGGCGTTGTAACTGTCGCGGATGCTGGTAATGAAGGGCTCGCCGAGCTCGAGACTGGAGCCGGTGATGATGACCCGTGGCGGCGCAAACAGCGTGACGATATTGGCAAGCGTCAGGCCAAGGGCTGCACCGGCGCGCAAGGCTGCCGCTATAAGATCGTTGTCTTCCGCCGCAATCAGCGCATGGGCATGCTGCATGCCGCGACCAAGCCGGATAGCTTCTGCAAAACGCCCGTCCACCGGGCGGGAACCGAGAATGGCGTTCTCGCCCGCCTGGCTCGCCAGCCGCACGGTTCCTTCACTGGCAAGGCCGATCACGAGGTCGCCGAGATTGTGGCTGAGGCCGCCTGCACCACGAAACAGCTGGTTTTGATGCATCACGCCAAGCCCAAGTGTCTGCTCGAGCGAGATCAGCACCATGTCCTCCAGATCGCGCGCATGGCCGAACCAGTGATGGGCAAGCGTGATGGCGTGGGCGTCGCTTTCGATGATGGTGGGGGAATTCAGCCGTGAGGTCATTTCCTCGGCAAAATCGACGTTCACTTCCCGCAGGATAGGGCTGCTGCGGATCCTGCCGGTGCGATGTTCGATGACGCCTGGCAGGCCAAGGCAGACCATGTCCACATCTTCCAGCGACAGTCCGGCATCGACCACGCAACGCCGCACCCCGTCTTCCACCAGATCGGCAATGACGCCGATCGGTTGGCGGTCTACACGGATCGGCAGGGCGAGGGTGGACAGCACGTTGCCGCAAAAATCGGTGACGACGAAGACCATGCGGCTTGCCGCAATCTTGGCGCCCACCACGCGGGCCGCATCCGGGTTCAGCTCCAGCATCACCCGCGGCCTGCCGCGTGCGCCCTCCGTGCGGATATCGCCGATATGGCGGGTAAGGATAAGCCCGTCATCGAGCAGCGATGCGGTGATGGCCGATACGGTGGTGGTGGAAAGCTGCGTTCTTTCGCTGATTTCCACCCGGGAGATCGGTCCGTGGCGGCGGATGCTGTCCAGCACGCTTAGCCGGTTGATCGCGCGCATCAGTTCTGGGTCTGCGGTCTTCATGGGTTCCTGCTGCGATCAATGCCGGTTCGAAAACCAATTTATGTCGGATTGCGGATTAAATAACGGTGTCAGGGAGGGGTGTGTCAAGCCGTTCGCTCAAAAAATCGGCATGGCGCCTTGACAATGAGCGAGTGCTAAGGTGAATTAATCCGCATTGGGGAATAAATGAGGAAATCCCCGAGGGAGGATCACGATCATGACGATTAGGCACGCAGGCGCAAGCCTGAGCGGCAGGCTGATAGGCTTTGCCACAACGACAAGCATTGCTCTCATGCTCGGCGCCGCAAGCGCCTCGGCCGCAACGGTCGTTAAATGGATGCATGTGGAGTTGGACCCCAAAGCCGTGGCCGTCTGGGAGGAGATTGCCAAGGACTATGAGGCCAAACATCCTGACGTGGACGTGCAACTGCAGTTTCTCGAAAACGAGGCCTTCAAGGCCAAATTACCGACGTTGCTGCAATCCAACGACGTTCCCGATTTCTTTTATAGCTGGGGCGGCGGCGTCCTTGAGGAACAGTCAAAAACCGGCGCACTCAAGGATTTGAGCGAGGTTTTCGACGCCGATGGCGGCAAGCTGCGGCAGGCCTATAACGCCGCGGCAATCGACGGCCTCTCCTTTGACGGCAAGGTCTGGGCAGTGCCCTACAAGGTCAGCCTCGTCAGTTTCTTTTATAACAAGGAGCTGTTTGCCAAGGCGGGCGTGAAGGCGGAAGACATCAAGACCTGGGACGATCTCGGCGCCACCGTCAAGAAAATCAAGGCAGCGGGCATCGTTCCGATTGCCGGTGGTGGCGGTGAAAAATGGCCGATCCATTTCTACTGGAGCTATCTCGTCATGCGCAATGGCGGGCAGACCGTGTTCGACGCCGCCCGCAAGGGCGAGGGTGAAGGCTTCATGGATCCCTCCATCATCAAGGCGGGCGAGCAACTGGCCGAGTTCGGCAAGCTCGAACCCTTCCAGCCCGGCTATCTCGGCTCCACCTGGCCCCAGGCGCTCGGCGTCTTCGGTGATGGCAAGGCCGCGATGATCCTCGGCTTTGACAATACTGAAGCCAACCAGCGCAAGAATGCCGGTGACGGCAAAGGCCTTGCGGCAGACAATATCGGTCGCTTCGCCTTTCCCGCCGTCGAAGGTGGTGCTGGCAAAGTCACCGACACGCTGGGCGGTCTGAATGGTTGGGCAGTCACGAAAAACGCTTCCAAGGAAGCGATCGATTTCGCGGCCTTCCTGACCAGCAAGGAAAGTGAAGAGAAGATGGCGGCTGCGGGCATGATCCTGCCGGTTGCGACGGGTGCGGATGGAGCGGTCAAGAACCCGCTGCTGGCAGATTCGGCCAAGCAGCTTGCAAGCTCTACCTGGCACCAGAACTTCTTCGACCAGACACTGGGCGCTGCCGTTGG
Source organism: Agrobacterium sp. 16-2014-1-2a (assembly GCF_053522705.1). Taxonomy (NCBI): domain Bacteria; kingdom Pseudomonadati; phylum Pseudomonadota; class Alphaproteobacteria; order Hyphomicrobiales; family Rhizobiaceae; genus Agrobacterium; species Agrobacterium sp. 16-2014-1-2a. Next base: position 71,420 of record NZ_JBNWBX010000011.1, on the reverse strand, counting down.
CCGCGTGGTCAACGATGTCTCCGTCGAAATCGTTTCCGGCCAGATGAGCGCCGAAGAGGGCGCCAAGCAAATTCAGGATGCTTTCGAGCTTCGCTGATTTCGGTTCCATGACGGCGCCGCGCGGGACGCGGCGCCGCAGTATCTGCCTGAATGAAAGCGGATAGAGATGACGGATATTTCCATGACTTCTGCGTCCATACCGGCGCGCGGCGCGTCGAAGACGAAGCGCAAGCAAAGCTCGGTCGCGCATGACCGTGCGCTGACCCTGCTGGTCTTCCTTCCGCCCGCATTGCTGCTCTTTACCCTGTTCGTCATCCTGCCCATGGGCGAGGCGGCATGGTACAGCCTTTACCGCTGGAACGGTTACGGCACGCCGACCGATTTCGTGGGCTTGAAGAATTTCCAGGTCCTGTTCGGCAATGCCGCCTTTTCGCAGGCTCTGCTCAATAACGGCCTCATCATCCTGATTTCCGTGCTGATCCAGATCCCGCTGGCGATCTGGCTTGCCATGATGCTGGCGCACCGCCTTCCGGGCGTCGTTGCCTTTCGGCTGGTTTTCTTCCTGCCCTATGTCCTTGCGGATGTCGCGGCCGGCCTGATCTGGCGCTTCGTTTATGATGGCGATTACGGCCTTTTCGCTGCCATCTCCAATTTCTTCGGCTTCGCCAACCCTTACGTCCTGGCCGACAAGGATGTGGCGATCTACGCCGTGCTTGGCGTCATCGTCTGGAAGTATTTCGGTTTCCACATGATGTTGTTCATCGCCGGCCTTCAATCCGTCGACAAGAACGTGCTGGAAGCTGCCGAAATCGACGGCGCCTCCGGCTGGCAGAAGTTTCGATACGTCACCTTGCCGATGCTCGGCTCAACGGTGCGCCTGTCCGTCTTTTTTGCGGTGATCGGCTCGCTACAGCTGTTCGACATGATCATGCCGCTCACCGGCGGCGGTCCGTCCAACTCCACGCAAACCATGGTCACCTTTCTCTATACCTACGGCGTCATGCGCATGCAGGTGGGGCTTGGCAGCGCGGTGGGTGTCGTTCTCTTCGTTATCTGCGTGACGCTCGCCTTCGGTTACAAAAGGATTTTCATGCGCCATGACTGAACCATCCACTTCCGTCCGCATGCCGCTGCAAACAAAGCTCTATCTTTATATATCGCTGAGCCTGATCGCGGCCATCGTGCTCATCCCGCTTCTGACGACGGCGCTTGGCGGCTTCAAGACGCTGGGGGATCTGCGCGTCAACCCGTTCGGCTTGCCAGCCGAGTGGCAATGGGCCAATTACGGCGATATCCTCTTTGGCAAACGCTACTGGCTGCAGATATTCAATTCGCTGGTGATTGCGCTGTTGACGGTCTTTTTGACGCTGACCGTCTCTGCCATGGCCGCCTTCACCTTTGCGCATGTGAAGTTCTTCGGCTCGTCTTTCCTGCTGAATTACTTCCTGCTGGGACTGATGTTCCCGGCGGCGACCGCCATCCTGCCGCTGTTCATCCGCATCCGCGATCTCGGTCTGCTCGATACCTATTGGGGCGTGGTTCTGCCGCAGGTGGCTTTTGGGCTCGGCATGAGCATCCTTCTGTTTCGCAATTACTTCCGCAATCTGCCGGAAGAGTTGTTTCAGGCCGCTTTCGTGGATGGTTGCGGCTATCTGCGCTTCTTCTGGCACATTTCGATGCCGCTCTCACGACCCATCGTGGCGACGGTTGGGATCGTTTCCTTCGTCGGCAGCTGGAACAGCTACATTCTGCCGCTGATCATGCTGAACTCGGAATCGAAATATCCCTGGCCACTCGGCATCATGGTCTATCGCGGCGAATTCGGCACGGAATGGCAGCTCGTGCTCGCCTTCATCACGCTGACGATCCTGCCGACCGTCATCGTCTTCTTCCTCGCACAGAAACACATCATCGCGGGCCTGACGGCCGGTGCCGTCAAATCGTGACTTGAAAGGAGCAAAACATGGCTTCCGTCGAACTTAGGGATATCCGCAAGTCCTATGCCTCGCTCGATGTCATTCACGGCATCTCGCTCGATATAACCGATGGCGAATTCATTGCGCTGGTCGGGCCTTCGGGCTGCGGCAAATCTACCCTGCTGCGCATGATCGCCGGGCTGGAGGAAATCACCGATGGGGATATTCTCATTGGCGGCACCGTCGTCAATTCCATGACGCCGCGCGAGCGCAATATCGCCATGGTATTCCAGTCCTATGCGCTTTATCCGCATATGACGGTCGCCGAAAACATGGGCTTCAATCTGAAGCTTGCCGGGCAGCCGAAAAACGTCATCGATGAGCGCGTGGCGGAAGCCGCCCGCATGCTCGATCTCGGCAAGCTTCTGGACCGCAAGCCCTCGCAGCTTTCGGGTGGCCAGCGCCAGCGCGTCGCCATGGGCCGCGCCGTGGTGCGCAACCCGGCCGTCTTCCTGTTCGATGAGCCGCTGTCCAATCTGGATGCCAAGCTGCGCGTGCAGATGCGTAGCGAAATCAAGGCTCTGCATCAGAAAGTCGGTACGACCTCCATCTACGTCACCCATGACCAGATCGAGGCAATGACGCTGGCCGACCGGGTGGTGGTGCTCAATCACGGCCGTATCGAGCAGCAGGGCACGCCGCTCGAACTTTATAAGACACCTGCCAATCTTTTCGTTGCCGCCTTCATCGGCTCGCCGGCCATGAACCTCATCGAAGGCGTGGTCGACGGCGAGGGCGATCAACCTGCCGCCCGGCTGAAGGACGGGACGGCGATCCGCATTGCCGCCTCAAGAAATGTCAAGCGCGGCCAGTCGGTGACGATCGGGTTGAGACCGGAACATATCGGTTCGACCGTCGGCGGCGATATTTCACTGTCCGGCAGGACGGTGTTGGTCGAGCCGACAGGCGCGCAGACGCATGTGGTCTTCGAACTGGCGGGCGATCAGGTTACGGCGGTGGTGGATGGCGAGCAACTGGTCAAGATCAACACCCCCTTTGCCGCCACCGTGCATCACGAGCGTGTGCATGTGTTCGACAGGGCAAGCGGTCTGGCGCTTTAGACGTGTTTCGTTTTTTAGTGGAATAACGAAATTCTCTCGCTCCCCGGCATTTGGGGCTTGTCTGAAAATAATGAGCGGTTAGCTTGGCAAATTGGGAGCCAAAGCGGTTTTACCGCTGAACTGTATCGATACAGGAGGAGATTTTTATGAAAACGATCAAGGGACCGGGTCTTTTTCTCGGTCAGTTTGCCGGTGATGCTGCGCCTTTCAATACATGGGACGGCATTACCAAATGGGCGGCAGAAAAGGGTTATGCCGGCGTGCAGGTTCCCACCTGGGCCGGGCAGTTGATCGATCTGAAAAAGGCCGCCGAATCCAAGGACTATTGCGATGAATTTGCGGGTGTCGCCCGCCAGAACGGCATCGAGGTAACCGAGCTTTCCACCCATTTGCAGGGCCAGCTGGTTGCCGTTCACCCCGCCTATGACGAGGCCTTCGATGGTTTTGCAGCACCTGAAGTGCGCGGCAATCCGAAGGCTCGCCAGCAATGGGCGGTGGAACAGGTGAAGCTTGCCCTGAAGGCTTCGAGAAATCTCGGCATCAACGCACATGCGACCTTTTCGGGCGCTCTTGCCTGGCCCTTCATCTATCCGTGGCCGCAGCGCCCGGCCGGTCTGGTGGAAACCGCCTTTGACGAGCTGGCAAGACGCTGGACGCCGATCCTCGATTACGCCGATGAGCAGGGCGTGGATGTCTGCTACGAAATCCATCCCGGCGAAGATCTGCATGATGGCGTGACTTTCGAGATGTTCCTGGAGCGTGTGAAGAACCACAAGCGCGCCAACATGCTCTACGACCCGTCGCATTACGTGCTGCAATGCCTTGATTATCTTGACAATATCGACATCTACAAAGACCGCATCAAGATGTTCCATGTCAAGGACGCTGAGTTCAATCCGACCGGCCGCCAGGGCGTGTATGGCGGTTATCAGGGTTGGGTCAACCGTGCGGGCCGCTTCCGCTCGCTGGGTGACGGGCAGGTGGATTTCGGTGCGGTCTTCTCGAAAATGGCTACCAATGATTTCGACGGATGGGCAGTGGTTGAATGGGAATGCGCGCTGAAACATCCTGAAGACGGTGCCCGGGAAGGGGCCGAGTTCGTCAAGCACCATATCATCCGCGTCACGGAAAAAGCCTTTGATGATTTCGCATCTGCTGGCACCGATGATGCGGCCAACCGGCGCATGCTTGGGCTTTAAAAGCATTTCCAGGAAAAGTGTGAAGCCGTTTTCCGTGTGGGAATGCGCTTAGAAAATGCCGAGGAGACATTATGGCTATTGAAGGAAAGACAACCGACAAGGCGAACACGCGGATTCGCCTGGGCATGGTGGGTGGCGGTTCGGGTGCATTTATCGGCGGCGTTCACCGCATGGCCGCGCGGCTCGACAACCGCTTCGATCTCGTGGCCGGGGCCTTGTCCTCGACACCGGAAAAATCCCTCGCCTCCGGCCGCGAACTCGGGCTTGCTCCAGAGCGTTGCTATGGGTCATTCGAAGAAATGGCAGAGAAGGAAGCGCTTCGCGAGGATGGTATCGAGGCGGTAGCGATCGTCACGCCCAACCACGTACATTATCCTGCGGCGAAGGCGTTTCTGGAACGCGGCATCCATGTCATCTGCGACAAGCCGCTGACCTCCAATCTGGAGGATGCCAAAAAGCTGAAGGACGTGGCGGACAAGGCGGACGCGCTGTTCATCCTCACCCATAACTACACCGGTTATCCTATGGTGCGGCATGCGCGTGAACTTGTGGAAACCGGTGCGCTCGGGAACATCCGTCTGGTGCAGATGGAATATCCGCAGGATTGGCTGGCTGAGCCGTTGGAGCAGACCGGTGCGAAACAGGCCGTCTGGCGCACCGATCCGGCGCAATCCGGTGTCGGCGGCTCCACAGGGGACATCGGCACCCATGCCTATAATCTCGGCTGCTTCATTTCCGGTCTGGAAGCCGATGAACTGGCAGCGGATGTACATACCTTCGTGGAGGGTCGCCGTCTGGACGACAATGCGCATGTGATGCTGCGCTTCAAGCCAAAGGACGGCAAGCAACCAGCCAAGGGCCTGCTTTGGTGCAGCCAGGTGGCTGTCGGGCATGAAAACGGACTGAAGGTCCGCGTTTACGGCGACAAGGCAGGCATCGAGTGGACGCAGGCTGATCCGAACTATCTCTGGTTCACGAAGCTTGGCGAGCCGAAACAGCTCATCACCCGCGGCGGTGCTGGCGCCGGTGCTGCGGCCGCGCGTGTCACGCGCATTCCCTCGGGCCATCCGGAAGGATATCTCGAAGCCTTCGCGACCATCTATACCGAAGCGGCCCATGCCATCGAAGCCCGCCGCACCGGTTCGGAGCTCGACAAGGCGGTCACCTATCCGACCGTCGATGACGGTGTCAAAGGCGTTGCTTTTGTCACCGCCTGCATCGAATCCGGTAAAAAGAATGGCGGCTGGGTGAAGCTGTAAGATCGATATGGCGTCGCGGCGTATTTCTTCTCCCTGCGGGGGGGGAGGGCCGGATGAGGGGGCAAGCTCTCGGCATATCTCTGCCTGCTTTCCCCTCACGACCCACCTGAAGACGTGATCAATTTGCGCGTGTCATCTGCTGCTGCATTCGTTCAGTCACGGGGCAACCGTCCTGTATTCTCGTCCAGGATGAGACGTTAAGTTTCATTTCGCAGCGCGCGAGATAGGAGCCGCCATCGACCCTGAGGCAGGATGTCTGGCCGAGTTCGAACATGACACCGCGATTTCGGCATTTGCAATTGTGGGCGTCCGCCAAGGTGGGGATCAGGGCCAGGGCTAGACCAATTACGAGCACTCCAAAACGCATGGCTGAGGCTCCAAAAGACAGGCCACCAGATTATACCTGTCCGACGGTATAGTCAAAACAGCCACGTTCAACGATGCGCACCGCAAGGCCATAACAGGCTCGAACTCTCCTGCTTTCACCCGATCAAAATCGCCCTGATATCATTCACATTCGTCAGCGTCGGACCGGTCACGACAAGGTCGCCAACCGCCTTGAAGGCGGTGTAGCTGTCGTGTCCCACCAGCGACTGGCGCGGATCGGCACCGGCGTTGCGCATACGCGCAAGCGTATCGGGCGTCACCAGTGCGCCTGCCGCATCCTCAACGCCGTCTATGCCGTCGCTATCGCCGGCAATGGCCCAGATACCGCCTGCACCCTTCAGCGTCAGCGCAAGGCTCAGCAGAAATTCCGTGTTGCGCCCACCCTTGCCGGCCAGCCCTTTGCCGATCGTCACCGTGGTTTCTCCGCCGGAAAGCAGCACGGCCGGGCCTTTGACTGGCAGGCCCTTGCGGCTGGCGGAGAGGGCGATACCCGCCATCACCGCGCCGACATCCTTTGACTCGCCCTCCAGCGAATCCCCGAGGATGAGCGGCGTAAGGCCAAGCTTCACCGCCTCGTCCGCCGCCGCCTGTAGGGCGAGCGAGGGTGTCGCGATCAGCCTGATGTCCTCTTCTATATCGCCTGCCTTCGGCGTTTCCTCGCCCTTTTCCAGCACTTTGCGCACATTCTCGGGAAGATCGAGCGCATAACGGGAGACGATTTCCCGCACATTGTTGATATCGCTCGGATCGGCAACCGTGGGGCCGGAAGCGATTTCGGAGGGATCGTCGCCCGGTACGTCTGAAATCAACAGCGAAACCACTCTGGCCGGTTTGGCGGCCAGCGCCAGTCGTCCGCCCTTGATGCGGGAGAGGTGCTTGCGCACGGCATTCATCTCGGAAATCGTCGCACCGCTGGCAAGAAGTGCGCGGTTGACGGCCATCTTGTCCGCAAGCGTCATGCCTTCGGCAGGTGCGACCATCAGTGCCGAACCGCCGCCGGAAATTAGCGCGATCACCATGTCGTCTGCGGTCAGCCCTTCAAAGGAGGCAAGAATGCGTCTTGCCGCTTCTGCACTCATGTCGTCGGGCACGGGATGGGAGGCCTCGATGATTTCGATGCGCCCGGCCGGAACGGCATGACCGTAACGGGTTACGACGATACCGGAGAGGTTCACATCCGCCCAGGCCTTATCAAGCGCTGCGGCCATGGCAGCCGAGGCCTTGCCCGCGCCGACCACCACGCACCTGCCCTTGGGCGGGGAAGGAAGATGATGTTGCAGCACCTTTGCGGGATCGGCACTCGCCACTGCCGCCATAAATATGCGGTTGAGGGCGTCTTTTGCGCGGAGATCGTTCCATGCGGTCATAGGTTCATACTCCGATCCAGAGGAAGCCGAGCGCAAACAATGCCGGCAAAGCCTGAATGAACAGGATTTTCATATTGGCGGTAATGGCGCCGAAAATGCCGGCTATCAGGACACAGGTGAGGAAGAAGACCTTGAAACTCAGTCCTTCATCGCCCTGCGTGAGCCCATAGATCAATCCGGCTGCCAGAAAACCATTGTAAAGCCCCTGATTGGCGGCAAGCACCTTCGTCTGTCGCGCAAAATCCTCAGAGAGGCCGAAGGCCTTGCGGCCGGTCGGCTTTTCCCACAGCAGCATTTCCAGAATGGTGATGTAAACATGGATGGCCGCAACCACGGCAATCAGAATGCTGGCGATCATCGGCGGTTTCCTCCAAACCCTGATGTCCGGCGCGTCAATTATCCGCAAAAAGGGAGAGGCCGACCGGATAATCCGTTTTAACGGTGGCACACATGGCCGCAAGGCCATAATCCCTCTCTTCCCGCGCAAACCTGTTGAAGAGCCGCACAGCATTGCTTGACTCTTTGCTGAAATAAGAACAAAACAGGAACAATAAAACTGAAAAACCGGAATTGAAACCTGTCATGCCATGCAAAAGCGCGCGGAACAGTTGCTCGTTGTCGAAGAGCTGCGTGAAAGGCTGGAAAGGATCGGTGGCGGTCCTCACCGCCTGCACGAGGCCTTGCCTTTCGGCGTAGATGCCATCGATCACCATTTGCCTGGAGGCGGGCTGAAGCTCGGTTGCCTGCATGAGGTGAGCGGCGGCGGCAATGGTGCCGCCGATGGTGCGGCAGCGGCGCTTTTTGCGGCCGGTGTGGCAGCAAGGCTGTCCGGCAAGGTCTTATGGTGTGTCACCCGCAGGGATCTGTTCATGCCGGGATTGACGCAGGCGGGCCTGTCGCAGAACCGGGTCATCATCGTCGAATGCCGCGATGAGAAAGGCGTGCTCGACTGTTTCGAGGAAGGCTTGCGCTGCAACGGTTTTGGCGCCGTGATGGGCGAGCTTGCGAAGTTGCCGATGAATGCCTCGCGACGGTTGCAACTGGCGGCGGAAACCTCTGGTGTCACGGGCATCGCCATCCGCCGCTTCCGGCGCCCCGCCGATGCGGCGTTGTTTGGCGAGCCGACGGCCGCTGTCACCCGCTGGCGTGTCTCTGTCCGGCCATCTTCGCCCCTGCCGGTGCCGGGGGTGGGCAGGCCACGCTGGTTTCTGGAACTTTTGCGATGTCGCGGCGGCGAAAGCGCTGCATTTGAAGTGGAAGCCTGTGATGCAAAGGGTCGTCTCGCTTTACCTGCCGACATGGCCGACGGATCGCTACCGGCGTCTTTCGGGGCAGAACGCGCCGCCGGTTGAAAAGCCGCTGGTCATGATCGGCCGTCAGGGCAGCCGCCGCCTGGTGCTGGCGCTGAACAAGGCAGCAAAGGCGGCGGGCATCCGGCCCGGCACACCCGTCAGCAAGGCGCAGGCTTTGGTGCCGGGTCTCGTCGTCGAGGATCTGGATGCGGCGGCGGATGCCCGCGCCTTGCAACAACTCGCTTTTCATTTCCTGCGTATCTATGCCCCGATCGTCGCCGCAGATCCGCCTGATGGGCTGGTTCTGGATACGGCAGGTGCGGACCATCTGCACGGCAATGAGACGCTGATGTTGAGCGGCATGGTGAACCGCCTGCATGCCGCAGGCTTCGCCGCCCGCGCTGCCATTGCCGATAGCTGGGGGGCGGCCCATGCGCTTGCCCGGTTTGGCCGTGAGGAGATCGGCATCGTATCGCCGGGCGGGCAGCGGGCGGCGATCAGCGGGCTGCCGCTGGCGGCGCTCAGGCTGGAGGAGCGTATCGTTTCCGGATTGAAGGTGCTCGGTTTTCGCACCATAGGCGAACTTGCCGAGGCTCCACGGGCGCCGTTGACCCTGCGTTTCGGCCCGGAAGTGGTCAGGCGGCTCACTCAGGCTTTTGGCGAGACTGGCGAACCTATCGAGCCGGTGCGCATTGCCGAACTGGTGGAGGTGCGCCGCGCCTTTCCCGAGCCGATCGCGGCGGCGGAGACAATTGCCCGCTATGTGCAAAAGCTGGTTGCTGAGCTTTGCGTCTCGCTGGAAAAGCGCGGCCTTGGCGCACGTCGCGTCGATCTGCTGCTGCACCGGGTGGATAGCGGCTTGCAGGCCGTGCGGGCCGGCACCTCCAGACCGGTGCGTGATGTCAAACAGCTTGTCCGGCTTCTGACCGACCGGATCGACACCATCGATCCCGGCTTCGGCATCGAGTTGATGGTGCTGACCGCCACCCATGCCGAGCCGCTTGTCGCCGCGCAGGCCCGGTCCTCGCTTCTGGAGGAAGGGCGTGCGGAAATCGCCGATACGGTCGATGTCATCCTCAATCGTGGCCACAGGGTCTATCGTTATGCGGCGGTGGCAAGCGACGTGCCGGAACGTTCTCTTGCCAGCGTTTCGGCGCTGGCACCTGAGGATACCCTCGGCTGGCCTTGCCACTGGCCGCGCCCGGTCAGGCTTTTTGCAAGGCCGGAACCCATCGAAACTCTGGCGCTGCTTCCGGATCATCCGCCGCGTTATTTTATCTGGAAAGGCGTGCGCCATAATGTGCGGCGCGCTGATGGGCCGGAACGGGTGTTTGGCGAATGGTGGAAACGCGACCGCGAAAAGGCCGCCGTGCGCGATTATTTCACTGTCGAAAACGAAAGCGGCGAGCGCTTCTGGATTTTCCGCTCAGGTGATGGCGAACATACCGAGACGGGCTCACAGGGCTGGTTCATCCATGGGGTCTTCGCATGAGCACGCCGCGCTATGCCGAGCTTCAGGTGACCACGCATTTCTCCTTCCTGCGCGGTGCAAGTTCCTGTGATGAACTGTTCGAACAGGCAAAAAATCTCGGTATCGAGGCACTCGGCATCGTCGATCGCAATAGCCTTGCGGCCATTCCCCGCGCTTATGAAGCGGCCGATAATCATGGCATCCGGCTCGTCATCGGCTGCCGGCTCGATCTGGATGACGATCTTTCCGTGCTTGTCTATCCCATGGATCGCCCGGCTTACGGGCGGCTTTGCCGGCTGCTTTCCGTCGGCAAGAAGAGGGGTGGCAAGGGTAAGTGTCGGCTCACATGGGACGATCTCGTAGCTTATGGCGAAGGCCTTATCGTGGTGCTGCTCGCCGATCTGGCTGACGATCTCTGCGCGCTTCGCCTGCGCCGGTTGAAAGCTGCTTTTGCTGACCGGGCCTATATGGCGCTGAGCCTGCGAAGACGACCCAACGACCAGATGCGGCTTTTCGAATTGTCGAATATGGCTGCAGCCGCTGATGTGCCGACTGTTGTTACCAATGACGTGCTGTTTCATGTGCCCGAGCGTCGCATGCTGCAGGATGTCGTTACCTGCATCCGGCACAATTGCACCATTGACGAGGCGGGTTTCCGGCGCGAGCGACATGCCGACCGCTATATGAAGCCGCCTCAGGAAATGCACCGGCTGTTTGCCCGCTACCCGGAAGCACTGGTCCGCAGCCTCGAAATCGCGAAGCGTTGCACCTTTTCGCTGAAGGAGCTGGTCTATCAATATCCTGAAGAGCGCAGCCTGCCGGGGCTGACGGCGCAACAGGCGTTGGAAAAGCTCGTCTGGGAAGCGGCGCCGGGGCGTTATCCGGATGGTCTGCCGGAGAAGGTTGAAAAGGCGCTGCATCATGAGTTGGGGCTTATCGGCAGGCTGGAATATGCACCCTATTTTCTGACGGTAAATGCCATCGTCCAATTTGCACGGGGGGAAAATATTCTCTGTCAGGGGCGCGGCTCAGCCGCCAATTCGGTGGTATGTTATGTGCTCGGCATCACCGCCATCGATCCTCTCAAGGTTGATCTACTGTTCGAACGTTTCGTTTCGGAAGAACGGCGCGAGCCGCCTGATATCGACGTGGATTTTGAGCATCAAAGGCGCGAGGAGGTCATCCAGTGGGTTTATAACACTTATGGTCGCGACAAGGCCGCGCTGTGCTCGGTCGTCACCCGTTATCGCGGGCGCGGGGCGCTGCGCGATGTCGGCAAGGTTCTGGGCCTGCCGGAAGATTTGACCAAACTTCTGTCCTCGCAGGTCTGGCGCTGGAGCGAAGGGGTGGGCGAAAAGCAGGTGCAGGAACTGAACCTCAATATGGAGGACCGCCGCCTGAAGCTCGCCTTCGAGCTGGCCAACCAGCTTGTCGGCACGCCGCGCCATCACAGCCAGCATCCGGGCGGCTTCGTTCTGACCCATGACCGGCTGGACGAGTTGGTGCCGATCGAACCCGCCGCCATGGACGACCGGCAGATCATCGAATGGGACAAAGACGACATAGATATCGTCAAATTCATGAAGATGGATTGCCTGGCGCTCGGCATGCTCTCCTGCATGAGACGCGGCTTCAACATGCTGGAGGAGCGCACGGGCGTTAAATACGATCTCGCCACTGTCCCACAGGATGATGACCCTACCTATGCCATGATCCAGAAAGCCGACACGCTGGGTACCTTCCAGATTGAAAGCCGGGCGCAGATGTCCATGCTGCCGCGGTTGAAGCCAAAGATATTTTACGATCTCGTCATTCAGGTCGCCATCGTTCGTCCCGGTCCCATTCAGGGCGATATGGTGCACCCCTATCTTCGTCGCCGTGACAAAAAAGAAGAAGAACATTATCCCAAAGAGGAGCTGAGAGGCGTGCTGGGCAAAACGCTGGGTGTACCGCTGTTTCAGGAGCAGGCGATGCGCGTCGCCATCGAATGCGCCGGTTTTTCACCCGGTAAGGCGGATCAGTTGCGTCGCGCCATGGCGACCTTCAAGAATGTCGGCACCATCTCCAAATTCCGTCAGGATATGATCGATGGCATGGTGGATCGTGGTTATGAGCAAGAATTCGCCGAACGCATCTTCAAGCAGCTGGAAGGGTTCGGCAGTTATGGTTTTCCAGAAAGCCATGCGGCCTCCTTCGCGCTGATCGCCTATGCCTCCTCATGGCTGAAATGCCATCATCCCGATATTTTCTGTACGGCGCTTCTCAATTCGCAACCCATGGGGTTTTACGCCCCGGCGCAGATTGTGCGTGATGCGCGCGATCATGGCGTGGAGGTGCGCCCGGTTTGCGTCAACAACAGCCGGTTTGATTGCACGCTGGAGCCCACGGGCAAGAAGAATGCGAATGGTAAAGAGCGCTACGCCGTGCGGCTTGGCCTGCGCATGGTGAAGGGGCTTTCCAACGATCATGCAGCAAAAATCGTCGCCTGCCGTCAGGATCGCGATTTCGTTTCCGTGGACGATCTCTGGCGGAGGGCAGGTGTTCCCGCCGCTGCCCTAGTCTGTCTCGCCGAAGCCGATGCCTTTCTGCCGTCGCTGTCGCTTTCCAGACGCGAGGCGCTGTGGGCCATCAAGGCGTTGCGGGATGAGCCGCTGCCGCTTTTTGCTGCCGCTGCCAGTCGGGAAAACGCTGTGGTGGATGAGCTTTCCGAACCCTCCGTCGCGCTGCGGCCCATGACTGATGGCGGCGAGGTGGTGCAGGATTATGGCCATGTGGGGCTGACCCTGCGCGAACACCCCATGTCCTTCCTGCGGCGCGATCTTTCCCGCCGGCGCATCGTCAGCTGCGCGGAGGCGGTGCGCGTCCGTGATGGCACGTGGCTGGAAACGGCGGGGCTGGTTCTGGTGCGCCAGCGCCCAGGCTCGGCAAAGGGAGTGATCTTCATGACTCTGGAGGATGAGACAGGTATTGCCAATGCGGTTCTGTGGGTCAAGACCTTCGAAAAATACCGGCGCGTGGTGCTTTCCGCCGGCATGGTCGGTATTTACGGCAAGATCCAACGGGAAGGCGAGGTGGTGCATCTGGTCGCCCACCGGCTGACCGATCTGTCAGAGGCGCTGGCAAGCGTGGGTGAGCGCAACCACCCCTTTCCTCTGCCGCATGGGCGCGGCGACGAGTTCCACCACGGTATTCCGCCGGACGATCATCGCAACATCAGGAAACGTCCACCGCCTGCTACCCACTATGGAGATGAGTTGGAGAGGATAAAGGTCATTTCCCGCAATTTCCATTAGAGCATTTCCAGTAAAAGTGCGTAGCGGTTTTACGTCCAGAAAATGCGTAAAAACAAAGAGATAGAGCGCGTCAAAAGTTCCTGTTTAAACCGGACGTGCTCTAAGATGCGCTCTATGCCGCATCTTCCAGACCAGAGGTATCCTTCCTGCGGAACTGGCTGGGCGGCGCGCCGATCACGCGTTTGAAGGCGCGGCTGAAGGATGCCTCGGAATCGTAGCCGAGCTTTTCCGCCGCCAACGTGACACGCATACCCTCGCGCAGCCACAGTCGCGCCTGATGCATGCGTATGCGAACGACATAACGGGCTGGGCTTTCACCCACCACACGGGTGAAGCGTTCTGCAAAACTCGAGCGGGATGCACCCATCAGGGAGGCAAGCTCTTCCACGCTCCAGTCTTTCTCGGGGGTAAGGTGGATCGCTGCAAGCACCCGTCCGAGTTCGGGATTGCGCACGGCGGCAAGCCAGCCGCTGGAATCGCCGCAACCATATTCTACCCATGTGCGGATCAGTGTTGCCGTCAAGACATCGGCAAGCCGCGCCAGAATGCCACCGGCACCAACACGGTTCAGTTCCACTTCGCGCGCCATGGCTTCCAGGAGATGCGGAATGGCCGGATCGCTTTTGGCGAGATCGCTGGTCAGCATCACATCCGGCATCAGTTGCAAAAGCGGATGCAGATTATCCATGTTGAAACGCATCGAGGCGGTAAACGCTACCGTGTCGCCGCCGGCACCGGCACATTCCATGTCGAAAATGCCCTGACATACTTCCTTTTTACCGAACCGGTCGAAGAGGGCAGGTGTTACATCCTCGCCGCTGCCCAGCACATGGGCGTGGCCACGGGGAAGAAGCACTGCATCGCCGCACGTAAGCGTCAGCCATTCTCCGGAAGGTTTGCGTAATTTTGCCTGGCCCACGCCAATAAAATGAAACCGCGCCGCCTCCTGCTCGGGAAAGGCCGTCGCCCAGGGCGTTGCCATGCGGCAGCGGCCATATTCCACGCCGTCAAGCCGCAGACCACGCAGCATTTCCGTCAATGCATCATTCATGGCAACTCACAAATTCGGACGTTTGGTTAAGGAATGCGGATTTTTTAGCATGGAAACGCCGAGCTGTCACGCGTAGCTTACGACCATCGATTTGTGAGGCGACGCACCGGGCTCCCACCGGCTTCATCGTTTTGCCATTCCGTTTCAGGGCTCGTTCCCAGAATGCGCATCAGGAGATTTTCATGAATAACCGAACAATCAACGAACTTGAATATGCGCCACACAGACAAGAGCCGGATGCGAAGTGGGCGGCGGTGGTTTCGCTTTCGCTTGGTGTCTTCGGGCTGGTAACGGCGGAATTCCTGCCGGTCAGCCTTCTGACGCCACTGTCGACCGATCTCTCCATCAGCTCCGGCATTGCCGGCCAATCCATCACCGTCACGGCACTGGTCGCAGCGGTTGCCGGTCCCGGCGTCGTCATCGGCACGCGCAGCATTGATCGCCGGTGGACCCTGCTTGGCCTCACGACGTTGCTGATCATTTCCAGCACATTGGCCGCTTTTGCCAACGGTCTTTTCATGCTGTTTACATCGCGCGTTTTGCTCGGCATCGGCCTCGGCGGCTTTTGGGCCATGTCGGCGGCGCTGGCGCTAAGGCTTGTTCCGCTGGATAAGATGCCGCGCGCCATGGCCATCATCCTAACCGGCGTTTCGGTTGCCACCGTTTGCGCAGCCCCTGTCGGAGCGTGGATCGGCGCGACGCTTGGCTGGCGTGCGGCCTTTGCCGTCGCCGGCGTGCTGGGTGTCATCGCACTTGTCGTGCAGTTGCTCACCGTTCCCTCGCTGCCGCCGGCCGGTGCGCCCGGCCTGTCCACCATGTTCCGGCTATTGCAGCGCCCGCAGGTCAGGATCGGCCTTCTGACGACGCTATTCATCGTCGCGGGTCACTTCGCCGGCTTCACCTATGTTCGCCCCTTCCTCGAAGACGTGCCGCAGCTTGGCGTCGAAGCGATCTCGCTCGTTCTTCTGGCTTACGGCGTGGGCGGTTTTTTCGGTAATCTCTTCGGCGGCTTCCTCGCCGAGAAGAACACGGCATGGGCCGTGACATTTGCCGCCACCCTGATTGCCGCATCCGCTTCCGTGCTGGTGATTGCCGGTGCATCTCCCGTTGTCGCTGGCTTTGCCATTGCCTCCTGGGGTTTCGCCTTCGGTGCGCTTCCTGTCAGCGTGCAGAGCTTCATCACCCGCGTCGCCTCAGACGAGGCCGAAAGTGCGGGCGCGTTGCTGCTCACCACCTTCCAGATCGCCATTTCCAGCGGCGCTGTTCTGGGCGGACTGCTGATCGACCTTCAGGGTGCGACGATGGTCTTCGTTTTCGTCAGCATTGCAGCACTCCTCGGCGCATCGCTCATGGCATCGCGCCGTGGCGTGGTGCCGCAGATTGAAGCGTCGCAGGGGTAAGATAGTTGCCGGAAGAAAAAGGGCCCGCATCCGTGCGGGCCCGAATTTTATGATGAAAAAGCAAACCCCGCCTCCGTCATGCCGGCATCAGGCCCGGGGTGACAGAAGGGATGTCGATAGGCCTTTCGCCTTCAAGGCGTCTTGATTGCCTTTCGCGTCCGGTCCTTGCCGACCTCGATTACATGGCGCATGGCTTTCACGGCGGCGTCCGCATCACGGGCGGCGATGGCGTGCACGATCCGCAGATGGTTTGCGGCGATCTCGGCGATGGTTCCGGGCGACGAGGCCGGGGATGAAAGCTGGAATGAGATCGCAAGGGCGGCCTCGATCAGCCCGCTTGCCGAACGCATGAAGGGATTGCCGGACATGTGCGCCACGGCGAGGTGGAATTCGAGATCGACCTTGGCGATGGTTTCTGGCGTATGCTGTGGATTGTCGAATTTGGCGGCAATCACATAAAGGGAAACGATATCGTCATTCGATGCCTGAAGCGCGGCAGCCGCCGCCGCCGCCGGTTCGAGCGCGAGGCGGATTTCCGCCAGATGTGTAACGAATTCCTGGTCTATCCCGGCTTCGCAGCGCCAGCCCAGCACATCCGGGTCAAAGAAGTTCCAGCTCGAACGGTCGAGGACGCGGGTGCCGACCTTTGCCTTGGGTTCGACCAGCCGCTTGGCCGCCAGCGTCTTCATCGTCTCGCGCAATACGGTGCGCGAGACCCCGAAACGGAGAGACAGTTCGGCATCGTTAGGCAGCAAGGATCCTTCCGCAATCCTGCCCGAGACGATGGCGCTGCCGAGTTCGGAGACCACATGCGCGTGGCTGTTCCGGCGTTTTCGCCCGCTTATCGTCGTTTCGAGCAGCCCCAATAAAGCCTCCGTGTTGGTTATGCCGGATGTGGTCCGGCCAGTCTCCTGTTTGAATACCAGATGATTGCGCGCTGCAACACGATGAAGACAAAAAGCAGCACGCCAATAACGATTTTGGTCCACCAGGATGACAGGGTTCCGTCAAAAACGATGTAGGTCTGGATCAACCCCTGGATCAGCAGTCCGACGAAGGTTCCCGCCACCAGCCCCATTCCACCCGTCAGAAGCGTTCCGCCAATGACAACAGCTGCAATAGCGTCCAGCTCCACGCCCACCGTCGCCAAGGAATAACCCGATGAGGTGTAGAGTGTGTAGACGATGCCGGCGAGGCCGGACAGGAACCCGGAAAGTGCGTAGATGCCGATTGTCGTTGTACCGATCGGCACCCCCATCAGTTCGGCCGATTGCGGGTTACCGCCAAGTGCGTAGACATTGGCGCCGAAGCGGGTGCGGCTGGCAATCAGCATGCCGGCGGCAAAGACGAGAAGCATGACAATAGCAAGTGCTGTCAGCCTGCCGCCGCCGGGAAAGCGGAAATAAAATCCCTGTATCGCATCGATGAAGGGATGCGAGATCGGCACGGATTGCGTCGAGATCAGATAGGCCGCGCCACGCGCCAGGAACATACCCGCCAACGTCACCACGAATGGCGGGATCGACAGGAAGCGTATCATCGCCCCCATCAAGCAGCCGAACAGCGTTGAGATCACGAGCACGATGGCGAAGGCCAGCAGCGGGTGAATATTATAGGTGCCGACCATGACAGCCACGAAAACGCTGGTGAAGGCGATGACGGAGCCGATGGACAGATCGATGCCACCCGACAGGATCACGAAAGTCATGCCAACGGCAGCGATGCCGAGAAAGGCATTGTCGGTCAATAGATTGCCGATCACCCGTGTCGACAGGATCACTGGATATTGCAGCACGCACAGAAGATAGGCGATGAGGAAGATCGTCAGTGTGGTGAGGAACGGAAGATTGCGGCTGTGGATCATCGCGCGGTACCTTCCTTGGTCATTCCGTTAGCCGTGGCCGGTTTTGCGTGTGGCTTTGGCGTTTTGACAAAGCCCAGGACCGCCATGATTGCCGGCGATTGCAGCGTCAGTACCACCATGATGATGCCAGCCTTGATGATGAGGTTGAATTCCGGCGGGAAACCGGAGACCAGAATGCCGGTATTGATGGTCTGGATGATGAGCGCGCCGATCAGCGATGCGGTGATGGAGAAGCGGCCGCCATTCAGCGATGTACCACCGATCACCACCGCCAATATGGCGTCCAGTTCCAGCCACAGCCCGGCATTGTTGGCATCCGCGCCGCGAATGTCGGCGGTCACGATCATCCCGGCGATGGCCGCGCAGAGACCGGAAATGGCGTAGACGAAAAACAGCAGGAACCGTGCCCGCACACCGGCAAGTGCCGCCGCGCGGCGATTGATGCCGGTTGCCTCGATCAGAAAACCGAGCGCGCTCTTGCGCACCAGAAGGCCGATTACCAGCGCCGCCGCCATCCAGATGATGACGGGCAGGGGAATGCCTGCGAAGGAGCCGGAGCCGATGGCGGAAAAGCTGTCGTCGTTGAAGGTGAGAATGACGCCTTCGGTGATGAGCTGGGCGATGCCGCGCCCCGCCACCATCAGGATCAGCGTGGCGATGATCGGCTGGATGTCGAGAAGGGCGACCAGCACCCCGTTCCACAGGCCGCAGGCAATGCCGACAGCAAGCGAGATGGCGATGACGGTTGGGATGGAATGGCCGTTGCTGATGAGTGTTGCCGCCACCGCGCCACAAATGGCGATAACAGCACCGATCGACAGATCGATGCCCTTGGTAGCGATCACCAGCGTCATGCCAATGGTCAGGAGCGCCACGGGTGCGGCACGCACGAGAATATCCATCAGACTGCCGTAAAGCCTGCCGTTCTGGAACGAAACATGCAGGAAGCCCGGCGAAACGATTGTAATCGCTGCCAGAATGACGAAGAGGGCGATCAGTTGGGGAGCAAGCCTTTTCAGGCGCCTTGTCACAGCCACCATCATGCCGCCTCCGTTCTGGCCGCATCCGCAATTGCCCGCATGATGTTGTCGGCCGTCACCTCGCCGCCCTTCAATTCGCTGACATGCCGGCGGTCGGACAGCACGACGACCCGGTGGGCAACGGCGGTCAGTTCTTCCAGTTCGGACGAGATGACGACGAGCGACATGCCCTCGGTGCAGAGTTTTTCGATCATTTTGAGGATTTCCGCATGGGCGCCGATATCGATACCACGGGTCGGCTCATCGAGGATCAGAAGCCGGGGATGGGTTGCAAGCCAGCGCGCCAGAATGGCTTTCTGCTGGTTGCCGCCGGACAGGAATTTTATCGGCCGGTCAGGATCGGCCGGGCGGATGTCCAGCGATTTGATGAAGCTTTCGGCTAGTTCCGCCTTCTGCCGGCGCGAAAGCGGCCGCGCCCACCCCTGGCGGGCCTGGAGAGCCAGAGCAATATTGTCGGTCACGGAAAAGTCGCCGATGATACCGTCAGTCTTGCGCTCCTCCGGGCAAAAACCGAACCCGGCCGTGATTGCGGCCTCAGGCGAAGAAAGAGCGATGGTCTTTCCGTCTATCGTGGCCTTGCCGGTATCGGGCTTGTCGATGCCGAACAGCAGGAAAGCCGTTTCCGTTCGTCCCGACCCCAAAAGACCGGCGACGCCGACGATCTCTCCCGGACGAATGCCGAGGTCGAAGGGGGCGATGCTGCCGCGTTTGCCGTACCCCTCGAAACGGATCGGCGGTTCGCCCTCGGCAACCGTGTCGTCAGTGGCCTGATGCTCGTGGGTGATGTGCTGAAGCTCGCGGCCCAGCATCATGGCGATGAGTTCGGACCTCGGCAGGTTGCCGATGTCGCGCGTGCCAACGAGGCGGCCGTTGCGCAAAACCGTCACCCGGTCTGCGATATCGTAGACCTGGTTTAGGAAGTGGGTGATGATGACGATGCCGATGCCGCGGGCGCGCAATTTTCGCAGCACGCCGAACAGCATCTCGACCTCATGGGCATCGAGGCTGGCGGTCGGCTCGTCCAGCACCAGCACCTTGCCCGAAAGATCGACGGCGCGGGCAATGGCGATGATCTGGCGGATAGCCACGGAATAGCTGGAAAGCAGGGCGTTGACGTCGATCGAAAGCCCGTATTGGGACAGCAGCGCCTGCGATTGTCTCTGCATCGAGGCTCTGTCAATGAGCCCGAAGCGATGCGGTTGGCGGCCGAGAAAGAGGTTTTCGGCAACGGTCAGATTTTCGAGAAGGTTTACTTCCTGATAGACGGTGCCGATACCGAGGGCCTGCGCTTCGCCGACATTGGTGGGCGATATCTCGCTACCTTCCAGAAAGATGGAGCCGCTGTCGCGGTGGTAAACGCCGGTCAGTATCTTGATGAGTGTTGATTTCCCCGCGCCGTTTTCGCCGAGAAGCGCGTGAATTTCACCGCGCCCGAGCGAAAAATCGACGCCGTCCAGCGCCGTTATCCCGAGAAAGGATTTACCGATGGCGCGTGCTTCCAGAAGTGGTGCCGTTTCGGACATTGCGCAGGCCCTGCATGAAAGAAGCTGTGACGGAGCGGCACGCATGACATGCCGCTCCTTCCGAAGATAAGGGGTCTATTAGTAACCCAGACCCTTCTTCGCCTCGTAGACCTTCATCGGGTCGTCAGACGCCGTGTAGAGCTTGGATTCGGTCTGAATCCACTTCGCCGGTGCCTTTTTGTCTTTCAGATAGGCTTCGAGAGCGTCGAAGGCAGGACCGGCCATGTCAGGTGTCAGTTCCACCGTCGCATTGGCTTCACCGGCGGCCATGGCCTTGAAGATGTCAGGCACGGCATCGATGGACACGACCTTGATGTCGGATCCCGGCTTCAGGCCGGCTTCCTTGATCGCCTGGATCGCGCCGACGGCCATGTCGTCATTGTGAGCGTACACGGCACAGATATCCTTGCCGCCGCTTTCGGCCTTGATGAAGCTTTCCATCACTTCCTTGCCCTTGGTACGGGTGAAGTCTCCCGTCTGCGAGCGCACGATCTTGATGTTCTTGTGCGAAGCGATGGCTTCTTCGAAGCCCTTCTTACGGTTGATGGCGGGCGAAGAGCCGGTCGTGCCCTGCAATTCGACAACCTTGCAGTCCTTCGCGCCGACATCCTTGACGAGCCAGTCGCCGGCAACCTTGCCTTCGTGAACCTGATCCGAGGTGACCGCGGTCAGGTAAAGATCATCCGGCGCTTCGATCTGGCGATCGAGCAAGATGACAGGGATTTTTTCTTCCTTTGCTTCCTTCAGCACGGCGTCCCAGCCGGTTGCGACGACAGGTGCGATCAGGATCGCATCGACGCCCTGCGCGATGAAGCCGCGAACGGCCTTGATCTGGTTTTCCTGCTTCTGCTGTGCGTCGGCGAATTTCAGCGTAACGCCGCGCTTTTCGGCCTGCTGCTTGGTGACAGTGGTTTCAGCGGCGCGCCATCCGGATTCGGAGCCGATCTGCGAGAAGCCGACGGTCAGCGATTGTGCGGAAACACTGGATGCAAGGCATGCGGAAACGGCGACAGTGATTGCCGCAAGAGCTTTTCTCATCTTATCCTCCCAGAAATGATGTCAGCGTGACGACGTCACTATGAGCATATAGTAATACTCTTGAAAAGGGGTTTTTTAGCGGATCTCCAATTCGCGTCATGCCGATTTTATGGAGGTGCAGCATTAAATTATTAGAAATCAATGGTTTATTGCGTGTGTTCTAATTTCTGCGCCGTGCAAAACTCGCCCGCAATATAGTCTGATCCGGCTTGACAGGCCGCGCCGCTATCTAATAGTAATACAAATAAGCAAGTCAGGTCGTGACGGAATGTGGGGCCTCGGGTCAGTTACAATCCGGCAAGGCAGGGAGGGAAGAGGCCATTGCGCAACGTCGGTATGGTCGTAAACACCGAAAAATATTCGGCTAAAGCTGAAGAACGGCTCCAGGTCACTCGTCTGGCGCTCGTCTGTCGGTTATGCGTGCTTCCGAGAAGCTGATTCCATTTTCCTTGCGCACAACATAAGCTTGTCGCATTTCGTAATATTTTACCGTTGGCCACTTCCGGCTGGAGACCGCATCATGACCAAATCCGACAATCTGCCCGCAACCCAAGGCAAGCTTCGTTCGCGCGCGTGGTTCGATAACCCCGCAAACGCTGATATGACCGCGCTTTATCTCGAGCGTTACATGAACTTCGGTCTCAGCCAGGCCGAGCTTCAGTCCGATCGCCCTATCATCGGCATCGCGCAGACCGGCTCGGACCTTTCGCCCTGCAATCGCCACCATCTGGAGCTGGCGCATCGCCTGCGCGAAGGCATTCGTGAAGCGGGCGGCATTGCCATTGAATTTCCGGTGCATCCGATCCAGGAAACCGGCAAGCGCCCGACGGCGGGTCTCGATCGCAACCTCGCCTATCTCGGCCTCGTGGAAGTGCTTTACGGCTATCCGCTCGACGGCGTTGTTCTGACCATCGGCTGCGACAAGACCACGCCTGCCTGTCTTATGGCGGCGGCCACCGTCAACATTCCGGCCATCGCCCTTTCCGTCGGCCCCATGCTGAACGGCTGGTTCCGTGGCGAGCGCACCGGTTCCGGCACCATCGTCTGGAAAGCGCGTGAACTGCTGGCCAAGGGCGAGATCGATTATCAGGGCTTCGTCAAGCTCGTCGCTTCTTCCGCACCTTCCACCGGCTATTGCAACACCATGGGCACGGCGACGACGATGAACTCGCTTGCCGAAGCACTCGGCATGCAGCTGCCCGGCTCGGCCGCTATTCCGGCGCCTTACCGCGACCGTCAGGAAATCTCCTATCTCACCGGCCTTCGCATCGTCGAAATGGTCAAGGAAGACCTTAAGCCTTCCGACATCATGACCAAGGATGCCTTCATCAACGCCATCCGCGTCAACTCGGCCATCGGTGGCTCCACCAACGCGCCGATCCATCTGAACGGCCTTGCACGCCATGTCGGCGTTGAACTTACGGTCGATGACTGGCAGACCTACGGTGAAGACGTGCCGCTGCTCGTCAACCTGCAGCCGGCCGGTGAATATCTCGGCGAGGATTATTACCATGCCGGCGGCGTTCCGGCTGTCGTCAACCAGCTGATGACCCAGGGGCTCATCATGGAAGACGCCATGACCGTGAATGGCAAAACCATCGGCGACAATTGCCGTGGTGCCATCATCGAAGACGAAAAGGTCATCCGTCCCTATGACCAGCCGCTCAAGGAGCGGGCCGGTTTCCGTGTTCTGCGCGGCAACCTGTTCTCCTCTGCCATCATGAAGACGAGCGTGATCTCGGAAGAATTCCGCAAGCGTTATCTCTCCAACCCGAACGACCCGGAAGCCTTCGAAGGCCGTGCCGTGGTGTTCGACGGTCCGGAAGATTACCATCACCGCATCGACGATCCATCGCTGAAGATCGACGCCAACACCGTTCTCTTTATGCGCGGTGCCGGTCCGATCGGTTATCCGGGTGCGGCAGAAGTGGTGAACATGCGTGCGCCTGACTATCTCTTGAAGGAAGGCGTCAACTCGCTGCCCTGCATCGGTGACGGCCGCCAGTCCGGCACGTCTGGCAGCCCGTCCATCCTCAACGCTTCTCCGGAAGCAGCGGCAGGCGGTGGTCTGGCGATCTTGCAGACGGGTGACCGCGTTCGTATCGATGTGGGTCGTGGCAAGGCCGACATCCTTATTTCCGGCGAGGAACTGGCCAAGCGTTACGAAACGCTCTCCGCCGAGGGCGGCTTCAAGTACCCCGATCACCAGACGCCATGGCAGGAAATCCAGCGCGGCATCGTCAGCCAGATGGAAACCGGCGCGGTTCTGGAACCGGCCGTGAAGTATCAGCGCATTGCCCAGACCAAGGGTCTGCCGCGCGACAACCACTAAGGCAGGGCCGTTTACGGCTCTTTGATGGAAAGGGCTTTGCCCTTTCCATCGTCATGCCCGGGCTTTGTCCAGAGCATCTGCAGATATTTGATTTTTCGAGATTTTGTAAATCCTCGGGTTAAGCCCGAGGATGACGTCGCATATGTTTAAAGTGTACGTCACGGATCGACTGTTTCACCGTGTCTGAGGCTACGCTGAACACATTTCGGCTCAAGGTCGCAGGACGGGAAAACGACGTTTCAACCGCCCCGTCAGCCTGCGCTTAAAAACTTAAATCACAGGATAAAGGGACCAGAAGAACAGTTCGTATTCCTGATCACGGTCGTCATCGTTGGACTGGTCGTCCGGTCTGCGTGGCGTCCTGTCCTGCAAATCCTTCTCGACCCGCTCGTTTATGGCGGGCGTTCTTCGGCCGATGCCAAAGAGGTCAAAGGAGAGCATGTTGAACCCTGCTACCATGGCCATTTCCCTTCTTCACGCGAGTTAACAGTGCGTTAAGTTTCGCGCGTTGCCATGATTTCGTCAAGATTGGCCAAGGAATTTGTCTACCATTTTTAACAACAATGGCGTGACTGACGTTCCGCCAGCACCCGATTTCGCGCAACGAACGTTTATCGGCGCTGTTAGAGACCCTTCGAGGAGGTGCCGGAATAGCTCTTTTCGGCCGCGTCCAGCGCGGAATCGGTATCTGCGGCATGGCCGAGGCTTCTCAGGGCGCTTGAAACAGCGGTTATATTGGCTTGCACCGAATCCGGGTTGGCGCGCCGGCCGGTGTGATTAAGCCTTATCAGCCGTTCCGCACCGGGACCGACACCGCCCGAGACATCCGCACCTTGCTCCCTTGACGCAGCCGCCAGAAATGCGCCGGCATCCACCGTGTCCGGCAAGATCGCTGTCGAAACCAGAGCAGACGCGTCAGTCTCCTCCACCCACGTCGGTATACCAAGGGCCCTGATGCCGTTACGAGTGGCTGTCGCCGCTCGTTCGTGGCGTTCATTGGCGGATGCCAGACCCTCTGCCTCTATCCGGTCGAGCGCCGCCTCCAGCGCATAGAATTCCAGCGGCGCAGGTGTTCCAGGGAGCGCGCCGCGGCCGGTATCGAGCCAGAGTTTCTTCTGGTCGAGAAGTGAAAGCATGGAGTTCTCAGGTGCATTTCCATGTGAAAGAAGTTTCCAGGCACTTTCGCTGACGGAGATGGCGGATAAGCCCGCCGGGCCTGCCAGCGCCTTTTGCGGGCCGATGACCGCAATATCTATGCCGAGCTGGTCAACCTCGAAGGCATGGCCGCCGATGGAAGCGACGGCATCGACGACCGTGACGATGCCTCTGTCTTTGGCGAGCGCGGCAATGGCGGGCAGGGGGTTGAGAATGCCGCTTGCGGATTCCGCGTGCACGATAGCGAGAAGATCAAAACCTGGCCCTTCGTCCAACGCTCTCTCGACCTCGTGAAGTGATATCGGCTTTGCCGGAGCGGTGGTCAGGTTGCGAACCGTTGCGCCGCCACGCTCCAGCCAGCCCCCAAACCACGCGCCATAGGGACTAGTGACGATATTGAGCGCTCTCAGACCAGGCCGCGCGAGGCTGGTGGCCGCAGCTTCAAGCGCAAGCACTGCTTCCGCCTGTACCAGAAGCACATCGTTATTCGTGCCCATCAGCGCCGCCAGCCGGTCGGCGAGAGCGGCGTAACGGTCTGCTGGAAAGGCGGGCGGGTCGAGCAGCAATGCGTAATCCGGGGGGGGCATGTCTTATCCTTGCGTGGTGGTGGTCAGGCGCGGCGCAGCCTCGATCAGGGTTCTGGCGGTCGAGGATTGCGGCGTGGAAACGATGTTTGCTGTCCTGCCGATCTCGACGATCCGACCCGCCTCCATGATGGCGACGCGGTGGCAGACGGCGCGGATGACCGCGAGGTCGTGGGAAACGAAAATACAGGCGACGGCCGTCTCTCGCTGTATTTCGACCAGCAGTTCGAGAATTTGCCTGCGTACGGAGACATCGAGCGCTGAAACGGCCTCGTCCAGAATGAGAAGGGATGGTTTGAGCGCGATGGCTCTGGCAATTGCCACGCGCTGCCGCTGGCCGCCGGAAAGCTCGAACACCGAGCGGTCAGTATAGCTGGCGGGCAGCCCGACTCGCTCGAGAAGGCGGCGGATTTCTGCCGGGCGTTCGCGTCGTTCGACGATGCGATGAATACGCAGCGGTTCGCCTATGGCATCCTCGACGCTGGCGCGCGGGTTGAACGCGCCATGCGTATCCTGAAACACCATCTGCATATGCCGCCGCGCCGCGCGCAGTTCGCCGCCATCAAGCGCCAGCCAGTCGCGAGTTTCAAAACGGACCGTGCCTTCGTCGGCCGGGATCAGCCGCATCAGGATGCGTGCCAGTGTCGATTTTCCGCAACCGGAGGGGCCGGCAAGCCCAAGCGTCTCGCCGGGCTGAAGCGAAAAGGATATATCGGACAGTGCTTCCACCGTGCGTGCGCCGGTCCGGTAGGTTTTCGAGAGGTTTTCGACGCTCAGAAGGGCTTCGTTCATGATGCGGCCTCATTGATCAGAGGCGGTGTCGAAAGGTCGAGATAGTCGGAGAGCAGTGCGCGCGTATAGTCGTGCGCAGGCGCGGCTAACACCCGCCTGGTGGTGCCGTGCTCCACCAGCCGTCCGGCATGCAGAACGGCGATCTCGTCGGCAAGGCCGGAAGCAAGACCAATATCATGGGTGATGAAGACCAGCGTTCTTTCTTCTTCACGCACCAGCCCATCCAGCAGTGCGGCAATGGCGGCCTGGCTTACCGTGTCGAGCGCGCTTGTCGCCTCGTCGGCGATCAGGATTGCGGGGTGCGCGGCAATGGCGGCTGCAATCGCCACACGCTGTCTTTGCCCGCCGGAAAGCTGGTGCGGATAGGCGCCGAGGAGACGGGTGGGATGCGGCAAACGCACCCGTTCCAGAAGGTCGCGGGCAAGATCTCGTGCCTGCTTCCATGAAAGGCCCAGATGCCGCACAGCGCCTTCCGCCACCTGTTCACCGATGGTGAGAACCGGGTTCAGCGTCGCACCGGTATCCTGGAAAATATAGCCGATATCGCGACCCGGCTGCGGCCTGTCTGTGAAAAGACCGCTGTCGCGGCTCCAGGAAATATCGCCGGAAACCCGTGCGCTCACAGGCAGAAGCCCGGCAATTGCCTTGGCGAGCGTCGATTTGCCAGAACCGCTTTCGCCGATGATCGCCAACCTTTGTCCCTGCCGGATCGTCAGCGAAATATCCTGCAGCGCCGGTCCGTCGCCGGCCGCATAGCGGACGCTGAGATCGTCGATCCTGCAGAGTGCATTGCCGCTCATGGCGTTTCTTTCCTCGTCGCCATCGCTTTGTTGATTCCCTCCGCGAGAAGATAAACGCCGAGAACCGTGACCAGAAGACCGATGCCGGGGATGACGGAGAGAAACGCCGCCGAGCGCAGGACGTTGCGTCCTTCCGCGATCATCGAACCCCATGTGACGATATTCGGATCGCCAAGGCCGAGGAAGGACAATGCCGCCTCGGTGAGGATGGCGGCGGCGACGATGATGGCGGCGAGCGCCAGAACCGGCGGCAGCGCATTGGGAAGTATTTGCCGAAACGCGATCTCCAGCGGATGCATCCCGATGGCGCGGGCGGACTGCACGTAATCCCGCTCGCGGATACTCAACACCTGCGCCCGCATCAACCGCGCTGGATCCGCCCAGGCGCCAAGTGCAATCGCAAGGATGACGATGGGCATGGATGGACCGATGGTGCTGACGAAGGCGAGCGCCAGAAGGAAATTCGGCACGATCTGGAAGGCGTCGGTAACACGCATCAGCGCCTCATCCACCAGGCCACCGGCAAATCCGGCAATTGTGCCGACGACGGTGCCGATCATGAGGGCGGCAGCGGCAGCGCCGATGCCGACGAGCAGGGATGCCTGCGCACCGTGGGCAAGTCCCGCCAGTACATCGCGGCCCAACCGGTCGGTGCCGAGGGGGGAGGCGGCGTCGGAGAAGGGCGCGATGAGCGGCTCACCGACGATCGACAGCGGGTCACCGGGAAACAGGAGGGGAGCGGCGAGCGCCGTCACAGCTAGCAGTGTCAGGATGATGGCACCTGCCGCACCTTCGAAACTGCGCAGGAGCCGGAGGGTGAAACTCATGTCTGTTGCTCCCCGCTGCCGATGCGCGGATCGAACACGGCATAGAGAATATCAACGACGAGATTGATCAGGATAACGAAAACGGCGCTTGTCAGAATAATGCCCATCAAGAGCGGTGTGTCGCGGCCGCTGACGGCTTCCTGCGCAAGCCGGCCAAAACCGGGAATGGCAAAAACGCTCTCGATCACCACGCTGCCGCCGAGCATGGTTGCCGCTTGCAGGCCAAGCACGGTGACGAGGGGCAGTGCGGCGTTGCGTGCGACATGGCGCAGCACGATCCGCCGTCTCGAAAGCCCCTTGGCCTTGGCGAAGAGCACGAAATCCAGCGGCCAGACCGCCGCCATGGCAGTACGCATGACGCGCAGGAAAAGCGCCAGATAGATCAGCCCGAGACTGGCGACCGGCAGGACAAGATGGCGGGCAATATCGAGCGCCCGTACAAATCCCTGTTTTCCGGATGCGATGGTTTCGATGCCGGATGTTGGCAGCCACCTCAGTTGCACGGCAAAGACGATGGCGAGCACAAGGCCGAGCCAGAAGCCCGGCGTGGCGTAAAGCGCCAGCGACAGGGCCGAGAGTACCCGGTCGGTCAACCCGCCGGGACGGGCGCCCGCCAGGATGCCGAGCGCGGTGCCGATGATGAAAGCAAGTGCGGTGGCACTACCCATCAGGAGCAGCGTGTTCGGCAGCCGTTCGAGGATTAGCCCCAGCACCGGTCGGTCAAACGCAAGCGACCAGCCGAAATCAAGTCGCAGCACCGAGCTGGCGTAAAGCCAGAAGCGGGCTAACACCGAACCGTTCAGACCATATTGCTCGCGCAGGGCGTCCCGCAGTCCGGCGTCGCCGCCGCCGATGGAGACGAGATAGGCGTCAACCGCGTCACCGGATGCGTTTTCAAGCAGCACGAAGGTGAAGACCAGAACGATCAGCAGCACTGGAATGGCGCTGATCACCCTTCGCCGTAGCAATGTCGCCGCGCGCCTCACGGCGCTTCCTCAGGTGCCGACCACCGTATCCGCCCAGTTGGAAACGGCCCAGCGTGGATTGCTCGCGACGTGTTTGACAGTATCGCGCGCAACCGTGATGAAACCCCATTCGGCGACATTGATCAGCGGCAGATCGGCGGCGACCTGCTTCTGGAAATCCTTGTAGAGTACCGTGCGGGCTGCCGTATCCACGGTTTCCGCCGCCTTGTCGATCAGTGCATCGAGCGCCTTGTTCTCATAGCCTCCCTGATTGGAGAAGCCGACGCCGGCTGGAATGCCGGAGCGCACGAGAATGGTGGTGGAGATCGCCGGATCGCCACGGAAGACCGGCGGCGCGATGGCGAGATCGAAGGCATGGTCGGTATAGACGGCCTTCTGGTGCGCGGCGGCATCATTGTTGACCAGCTCAGCATCGATGCCGATTTCCTGTAGCGCCTGGCGAAGATAGGAACCGAATTGCTTGGTTTCATTGAAGTAAGGCGCCGGCAGAAGCTTCAGTGAAAATCGCGTTCCGTTCGCTCCGCGTGCATAACCCGCCTCGTCCAGCAGGGCGTTCGCCTTGGCGACGTCGAAATCGTATGTTTCAACGTCTCCCGTGTAAAACTGGGGTGCATTTTTCGGTACGGGGCCGGTCGATGCTGTGGCGTAACCGAGGAAGACCTTGTCGATGACGAATTTCTTGTCGATGGCGTGGGCGATCGCCTTCCTGACCTTGAGGTCGGTCAGCTCCTTGCGGCGGTGGTTGATCTCCACGACGAGCTGATAGGTGAGGGCTTCGTAACCCTCCGGGATGACCTTGATGCCCGGCTCCTTCGCGATGCGGGCAAGATCGGCAAGCGGCACGGCGGAAAAGGCTGCGAGGTGGATTTCTTCGGCTTCAAGCGCAGAAGCGGCGCCCGCCCGGTCGGGCAGAACGCGATAGATGATCTCATCGAGTTGCGGCTGGTTCTTGCCCCAGTAATTGGGATTGCGGGTCAGGCGGTAATATTCGCCGGGCTTATATTCCGCAAAAACGAAAGGTCCGGTGCCGACTGGTTTCGTATTGGCCGGATTGGTAGCGATATCGCTGCCTTCATAAAGGTGTTTCGGCACGACGCTGGTGACAACCGGCAAAGCGTTGCGGATGAGCTGGAAGGGTGTCGGCTTGGAGAAGCGGAAAATGGCCGTGTGGTCATCAGGCGTATCCACTTTTTCAAGATTGGCAAAGACCAGCCGCCCAAGGTTTTGCAGCGGCTTCCAAACCGAAAGTGCTGAAAAGGCCACATCTGCGGAGGTGAAGGGTTTGCCGTCATGCCAGGTCACGCCTTCGCGCAGCTTGAACGTGGCACTCAAACCGTCCTCCGATCCATGCCATTCCGTCGCAAGCCTTGGTTCCAGCCCGTCCCTGCCATTGAAGGAGGCTTCCGCCAGCGGCTCAACGATCTTGCTCGAGATATAGAACACGCCGTTGGAGGCAACGATGGCCGGATTGAGGTTCTTCGGCTCCGAATCGGCCGCAACGATCAACCGCCCACCGGGCTTTGACTGCTGCGCGGCGGCAATGCCCGCAAGTCCGGTGGTTGCGGCAAGAAGGAGCGAGGTCTTGAGAAGCGAGCGGCGGGACAGGTGGACAGGCGACATGAGGTTCACTCCGGAATGAGGGCGGGCGGGCCTTTCCGCTGGGCCGCGGCCTGCCCGATCTTAAGACTGCAACCGCAGCAGTGTCCACGTTAATTCACGGGCTTTACAGCAATGATTTTACGTTGCGCGACCGCTTGCGGAAACAATATGCTTCAAGGCACCACTCCCCTTTTCTTAAGCCGCGCCCGTTGCCGTAAAACGGCGATGAAAAACTGATTTAACGCAATAAATATAGAGGCTTGGAGTGCCGATTCCTTGCTGGTGCATGTCACGTCTCACCTGTGCCTAAAGCGAAATTCTGCCTGCGTGACCCGGTTTGGAAAGGGGTAATTAACCTTTATTTTCTATTTCAGGGAGACCGAAATATGTACGTTTATGATGAGTGTGCACGCTGCCATGAGCTTCTCCCGATCCAGATTCCAGAATTCGTCCAATAGCGTAGGGGAGGGGAGCGATAAGGCTCGTCATGCCGGCGGCAAGGCCGTTGCCGGTCAGGAGCAGGCCGCGGCAATGAAGGCGGGTGTTGTGCCCCGGCCGAATGCCGATGTCAGTGCTGCCGACGCCATCGAAGGCCGCGCTGAAATGCCGGGCTGGCAGAATGCTTTCGTGCTTGGCCCGAATGTGCGTTTCACCCGCACGCCGGAAAGCGCCTTTAGCCGGCGCATGCCGGTCGAGACGCCGCATCTTGCGGAAGAGGAGGCACCCGCCGACATCCTGTCTGAAACTGCCGAGCCTGAGATGGTCGTGCAGCCGGAGGCTACTGTACAGGAGCCTGCAATTGCGACGGTCGTAAAGTCGCCGGAGCCGCGCATTCAACCGCCACGCATGCCGTTTCTGCCGCAGCCGCCGGATGCGCGGGGCGCAAGGGCGCTGACCTACAAATTGCGACTGGAGCTTGCGCGCAAACAGGCGGAAGAAGCCGCTGCAGCAGCGCTGATGCCGCCTCAGCCAGTTGATGTAGCCGCCGTCTTCGAAGCGCCGGTACCGGGAACCGATTCACCTGTTCAGCCGCTGCCCGCCGCGTCGTTTGCATCTGTCGAACAGGTTGCAACGCCGCAGGCATCCATTCCCGCCTTTGCCGCCCATCTGCCGGATGAGCTTTTCTGGGAAGTCATGACTCTCGATCTGCCGGATGACGCCGGCGAAGGCCTTCCCGCATCTGCGCGCACCGTTCTCGCAAACCCGTTGCTGACAGCGCCTGCGATTGCCCCGACGCTGGCATCCGCATCTCCGGTCGCTTCGGCTATCCGGCTTTCGGCCGTACCGCCCGTTATCAGGATTCCGGGTGGTTCAGCGATCAGGCTTTACCGCGAAATCGGCGTGCATCATCCTGCAATTCCAGTCCCAACTCAGGTCGTTGAACCAGAGATCGCTCCGCAGCCGGTCGTGGAGACGGTCGCGGTTGCTGAGCCGCAGAGGCCTGTTGAGCAGGTTCAGCTGGCGGAAAGAGTCGTTGCCGAGCCGCGTTTCACGCCCCGCGCGCCCATCCAGGCCTCGCAGCCGATGTTCCGGGAAGCGCCGGTCTTTGCAGACGGCGAATATGAATACCCCTCCATCGATCTTCTGCAACAGGCCCGCGTCCAGCAGACCACGACCATGACGCCGGAGGCGCTCGAGCAAAGCGCCGGCCTGCTGGAAAGCGTGCTGGAGGATTTCGGCATCAAGGGCGAGATCATCGATGTGCGCCCCGGCCCAGTTGTGACGCTTTACGAATTCGAGCCCGCCCCCGGCGTGAAGTCCTCGCGCGTTATCGGCCTGTCGGACGATATCGCCCGCTCGATGTCGGCGCTCTCGGCGCGTGTCGCCGTCGTGCCCGGCCGCAATGTCATCGGTATCGAGCTTCCCAATCCGGTGCGCGAGACGGTCTATCTGCGCGAGCTTATCGAAGCGACCGATTACAGCGAGACCCGCCAGAAGCTAGCCCTTTGCCTTGGCAAGACCATTGGTGGCGAACCTGTCATCGCCGAACTGGCGAAGATGCCGCATCTGCTCGTTGCCGGTACCACCGGTTCGGGCAAGTCGGTCGCCATCAACACCATGATCCTGTCGCTGCTCTACCGGTTGAAGCCGGAGGAATGCCGGCTGATCATGGTCGATCCCAAGATGCTCGAGCTTTCGGTCTATGACGGCATTCCGCATCTTCTGACCCCTGTCGTCACCGATCCGAAGAAGGCGGTCATGGCACTGAAATGGGCCGTACGCGAAATGGAAGACCGCTATCGCAAGATGTCGCGTCTCGGTGTGCGCAATATCGACGGTTACAACGCAAGGGCCGCTGCCGCCCGCGCCAAAGGGGAGACGGTGTTCTGCAACGTGCAGACCGGCTTCGACCGCGCAACCGGCGAAGCTGTCTACGAGCAGGAGGAAATGGACCTCACCGCCATGCCCTATATCGTCGTCATCGTCGACGAGATGGCCGACCTGATGATGGTCGCAGGCAAGGAGATCGAAGGTGCGATCCAGCGTCTTGCGCAGATGGCGCGCGCTGCCGGTATCCATCTCATCATGGCCACCCAACGCCCCTCGGTCGATGTCATCACCGGCACGATCAAGGCCAACTTCCCCACCCGCATTTCCTTCCAGGTGACCTCGAAGATCGACAGCCGCACCATCCTTGGCGAACAGGGTGCCGAACATCTGCTCGGCCAGGGCGACATGCTGCACATGATGGGTGGCGGCCGCATCTCCCGTGTCCACGGTCCGTTCGTGTCGGACGAGGAAGTGGAAAAGGTCGTGGCGCATCTGAAGACCCAAGGTCGGCCTGAATATCTCGGCACCGTTACGGAAGACGCCGACGAGGCTGACGACGAGGCGGAAGAGGAAACGGCGGTCTTCGACAAGACATCGATGGGCGACGACGATAGCGACGATCTCTATGAAAAGGCCGTTAAGGTGGTGATGCGCGACAAGAAATGCTCCACCTCCTATATCCAGCGCCGCCTGTCGATCGGATACAATCGTGCCGCCTCCCTGGTCGAGCGCATGGAGCAGGAAGGCATTGTCGGTCCCGCCAACCATGTCGGCAAGCGCGCCATCATCGCCGGTGAGCGCGACACATACGAGGCGATTGGCGGCGACGACTGATTGATCCATTCGGGGCGCGATATTCGATTGCAAAAACGCGCCCCGTGATTAGCTTGTGCGGCATGGATTCTGGAATCGGGAGGTTCCCCTGATGTCGCACGGCAATGAAAATATCACCGTCCTCGCAAGGCTGGATGAAATGGAGCGGTTTTGCCGTTCCGTTTTCCTGGCTGTCGGCACCGATGATGAAACCGCCGATGCGGCGACCCGCGCCATGATGCATGGCACACGGCTGGGCGTAGACAGCCACGGCGTTCGGCTTCTTGCTCACTACATCGCAGGACTTGAAGACGGGCGTCTCAATCCGCGGCCGCAGATCAGCCGCGTGTCCGGCTTCGGCGCAGTGGAGACGATCGATGCCGACCATGCTCATGGCGCCCGCGCTACCTATGCGGCCATGGACAGCGCCATGGCGCTTGCTGGGAAATTCGGCATCGGCGCCGTTGCGATCAGGAATTCCTCTCATTTCGGCCCGGCCGGCGCTTACGTGCTGGAGGCGGCGCGGCAGGGGTATATCGGCATTGCCTTTTGCAACTCCGACAGTTTCGTGCGCCTGCATGACGGCGCGATGCGTTTCCACGGCACCAACCCCATTGCAGTCGGCGTGCCGGCAGCCGATGACATGCCCTGGCTTCTGGACATGGCCACCAGCGCCGTGCCCTATAACCGGGTTCTGCTTTACCGCAGCCTGGAACAGCAATTGCCGGAAGGAGTTGCGTCTGATGGCGACGGTATCGACACGCAGAACCCCAATGCCGTTGAAATGCTGGCTCCGCTGGGCGGTGCCTTTGGTTTCAAGGGAGCGGCGCTTGCGGGAATGGTGGAAATCTTTAGCGCCGTTCTCAGCGGCATGAAGCTCAGTTTCGATATCGCCCCAATGTCGGGGCCAGATTTTTCCAAGCCGCGCGGGCTTGGGGCCTTCGTCCTGGCGTTGAAGCCGGAAGCCTTTCTTGAACGCGAAGTGTTCGACGAGGGCATGAAACGCTATCTCGAGGTACTGCGGGGATCGCCAGCGCGGGAGGACTGCAAGGTCATGGCGCCGGGCGATCGGGAATGGGCGGTAGCGGCAAAGCGGGAGAGGGAAGGCGCACCTGTCGATCCCGTCACGCGTGCTGCGTTTTCGGAACTTGCGGCAAAATTCTCGATCATTCCGCCCGCATATCACTAAGAGGGGGCGTGTCGGTGACGGCGCTTGCCGCCGCCATCGCATCGTCAGGCGGGGCGCTGTAGCATTTTGGGCTGCGGGTAGGGGGTAGTCGCCACGTTCAGCCTTTCGGCGACGACCGGGCGTCCGATATAATAACCCTGCGCATAATCGATCTCTAGCTGGCGCACGAGCCTCAGCTGCTCTTCCGTCTCCACGCCTTCGATCAGGATCTTGTGGCCGCGATTGCGGATGAGACGGATCATGTCCTGCAACATCGCCCGGCCGCGGGGTGTCTTGCTGTCATGCAGGAAGGAGCGGTCAATCTTCACGGTATCGAAATCCGTCATCCGCAGCCAGGAAAGGCCCGCAAATCCGGTTCCGAAATCATCCAGCCATATATTGATGCCGAGCGTCTTCAGATCGTTCAGACAGCGTAATACATCCGAATGCATCTCCATATCCAGACCCTCGGTGATCTCGAAGGCCAGCCTGCCGCCGGCAATCCCCGCCTCAACGAGGATCGCTGCGACCGAAGTGGCAAAACCAGGGTTCTTCAGCTGCATCGGCGATACGTTGACGCTGACCACCGATACCTTGTCATCGGCCAGTATCTGCCGGCAGGCGGTCTTTATGGTCCAGAGACCGAGCTCCATTATCGTGCCGGTGCGTTCGGCAATCGGGATAAAGGTGCCGGGCGAAACGGAGCCACCGTCGAGCAGGCGAAGCCGCATCAACGCTTCGGCTCCCGCCGTCTCGTTGGTCGATATGTTGAGGATCGGCTGATAGACGAGAGAAACGAGGTTTTCCGCGACAGCGATTTTCAGAAGTGCGGCGATATTTTCGGTTTCGTCGCTGGTCTGCGGATCGTCCGGATCGAACAGCTTCATGCAATTGCGGCCATTGGCCTTGGCGATATAAAGCGCCCGGTCGGCCTCGTTGATGATCTTTTCGAGCTTGCCATCCGGATTGGGACGGGTGAAAGACGCGCCAATGCTGACGGTGACGATGAAGGTTCCGTCCCGGCGCTGGTCGTGCGAAAGCGACAGGTCTTCGACGGTGTGGCGGATGGTTTCGGCAAGCTCGCCCACCTGCTGTCTGGACTTGAACGGAGCGAGTACGATGAACTCCTCACCGCCATAACGGCCGATGGAGGCGCCATGGTCGATGATCGCGTCCTGCAGGGCGTTGCCCACTGTCACGAGGCACTTGTCGCCTTCCTGGTGGCCGTAGCGATCATTGTATTTCTTGAAGAAATCCACGTCGATCAGAAAGACGGCGAAACCTTCCCCCTTCTTGCTCCAATTGTCCCACAACAGGCGCAGATGCTGGTCGATGGCGCGGCGGTTCTGCAGGCCTGTCAGGGAATCGGTATTTGAAAGCCGCAACAGCGCCTGCCCGCGCTCGTCCGCCGCTTTCTGCTGGGCCTTGGCTTCCAGTGCGTTGAGAAAGACGTGGTAGCGTTCCCGGTTCAGGTTCCAGTTCACGTAAGAGGTGAAGACGAAGCAGGAGATATAGAAGGTGCCGAAAGCGAGCTTGTAGAACGCATCTTCGGGAAACTGCGTCGCCGCCAGAAAGTAGGTGACAAGAATGATGCCCGATGACACGAGCGAAAGATGGAAGCGGAAGGTGAAAAACAGATTGGCGCCCATCATGAAGATCGCCCCGAAAACCATGTAATAGGACATGTTTTCGAGATTGTCGGTCAAGAGCGAGGGCACAAGCCAGCCAATATAGCCCATGACGAGCGCAGTGGCGCAGGTGAGGTCAAGTGCGGCGGTGCTCGCGCCCATGCGCAATTGAATTTCGAGCGTCAGCAGGGACGTCAGGACGACGATAACTCTTGCGATTATGGTGTAAAAGGCGACGTCGGGCACCAGAATGATGTCGGTAATGGCAAATAGCAGATAGATGAAAACAGCCGTCCACAGGCCCCGCCTGATCGAACCCCGGCGGCTACGCTCACCTTCCTGCTGGTAAAGGGCAAGAAGTTCATCAGAAAACCGGGCGTCCGGCCGCCGATATTCTTGCTGTCCACTCACCTCGCCTAACGTGTGCTTCATGCACTTTCCCATAGTGTTGCGTATACTTTATCAAGTAACTGCTTATTCGACCTTTGCGTGTACTTTCACGCTAAGCGCGATTTCCTGCCGATTTCTCTCCATGCGGGCGGAAACATGAAAAGCAAGAGCGCATCATACGCTCGCAACATTAAGTTTCACTAAATCGCGTATCCGCTTTCTCCTCCGGTCCACGAGTGTGACCAAAAAAATACGCTAATAAACTAATGTATCCCTACACTGCTCAAAAATCGAAAGCGAGTGGCCTTCCGTCTCCCAGAAACGTATAGTTAACAATGTGTTAATACTGGAGGCTGAAGTGAGGCAGGTAAAGAAAAGAAATCTGGACGGGGCAAGTCTGATCACTCCTGATACTGTCGCAAAAGAGATTTTTGCACGGAAAACGGAAGCGTTCGATGAGCATTTCGCAGTTGCGAAAGCAGAGATCGCGATCATTCTCGAATTGGCACAACAGCAGTTCGAAAATGGTGTTTCAGCACATGAGATAATACATCGAACGGCAGGCGCACTGCATGGCCTGCGCGAAAAGCTCCACTCAAGCGTGTGGGCTGAACTAATTCCTCTGGTGCAGAATCACTCCGTGTCGGACTATTTTCTGGAAGATCCCTTCACGCGCTGGTCGTTCGAAAAGCCGCGGGGCTATTCGGGCGATGCGCAGCTTCTCGACTTCATCTACGGTCACGACAGCGTTGCCGATAAGGTGAAGAACGCAACGCCGCTTGGCGCGGCTCTCTATGATTATACGAAGGACGCCAGTTCCTCGGTCGCTGTCCGCGAGCGGCGGGATTTGCTGACCCGGTTTGTTGACGAGGCTGCGGCCCGGCATGGAAGCGAAACGGAAATCCTCACCATTGCATCGGGACATCTGCGCGAGGCGGATGCATCCGTGGCCTTGAAAGAGGGCAAGATCCGGCGCTGGGTGGCGCTTGATCAAGATCCCCTGAGTGTCGGTTCCGTTGCCCGCGATTTCAACGGCAGCTGCATCGAGGCGATTGACGGTTCGGTGCGTGACATCGTCCTGCGTTCGCACGAGCTCGGCAAATTCGATCTGGTATATGCGGCCGGTCTTTACGATTACCTGAACGACAAGGTGGCGATCAAGCTCACGCGGCGCTGCATGGAGATGCTGAAGCCCGGCGGAATGTTCCTCTTCGCCAACTTCTCCGAAGACATTGTGGTCGATGGCTACATGGAGACCTTCATGAACTGGGCGCTGCTGTTGCGTTCGAAGGCGGATATGTGGCGGATCGTCAACGCCAGCGCCGATCCCGCAAGTATCGAGGCGGAGGTATTTTTCGGCGAAAACCACAATATCGTCTATGCCACGATGCGCAAAAAGGCCTGAGTCCAACCTCGTTTCGCATGTCCGCGCGAAAATAGGCCGCCTGCATTTTACCATGCGGGCGGCAAGCCCTGTGCACGCCAATAATTATTTGATTAAACGTCGCTACAGGCCTAAGAATTCGCGCGAAATGCGTTGCAGAATGGAATGGCTGAAATGAAGAAATATTATTCGGATATGGGCGGTCTGCCGGGGCAGACGGAACTGCTGTCGAGCAAGGCTGTTTTCAAGACTGCCTATGCGGTCATCCCCAAAACCGTCATGTCCGATATCGTGACGAGCGTGCTCCCGCACTGGACCGGGACGCGGGCCTGGATCATCGCCCGACCGATGACCGGTTTTGCCGAGACTTTTGCGCAATATATCGTTGAAGTGCAGCCCGGCGGCGGCAGCGAGCGGCCGGAGCCGGACGCAAGGGCGCAAGCGGCGATCTTTGTCGTTGATGGTGAAATGACCGTGGAGTTTGAGGGCGTGCAGCATGCATTGCGGACCGGCTCCTTCGCCTTCCTGCCCGCCGGCTCGCGCTGGCAGCTGCGCAATTCCGGCACGGCACCGGTCAAGTTCCACTGGGTCCGCAAGGCGTTTCAGGCGGTGGACGGGCTGGAGCCGCCGCCGGCGATCTTCACGCATGAAGATGAACACGCTCTGTCGGCGATGCCCGATACGGACGGCAAATGGGCGACCACCCGGTTTATCGATCCCGACGACGTGCGTTACGACATGCACCTCAACATCGTCAGCCTGGAGCCGGGCGCTACCATTCCTTTCATGGAAACTCATGTCATGGAGCACGGTCTTTACGTGCTGGAAGGAAAGGCGGTTTACCGGCTGAACGAGGATTGGGTGGAAGTGCAGGCGGGTGATTTCATGTGGCTGCGCGCTTTTTGCCCGCAGGCTTGCTATGCAGGAGGGCCGGGCCGTTTCCGCTACCTGCTCTACAAGGATGTGAACCGCCACGTGAAGCTCTGGTAACGGGCGGAATCTTGGCGAAACCGAGATTTATCGCGCAATCCGTTGGCTTGCGCGATAAAGGCTTGCGTTGGATCGAATATCCCTAATAAATCCAGATATGCGGTCAGTCATCGCTGTCTCGCACGATTTCGGCATTCGGCATCCGCCCTTATTATCCTGAAGAAGACTGCCCGTATGATTGAAACGATCGATACCAATATCTTCAATCTTGCCCCTGTGGCGATGTGGATCGAGGATTTCAGCGAGGTGAAAAGCCAGTTCGATATCTGGCGGGCGCAGGGCGTCGAGGATATCCGGGCGTTTTTGCTGGCAGATCTGTCGCGGGTGGCGGCGTGCTCGCAGAAAATCCGCGTCGTGCAGGTTAATGCCAAGACACTTGAACTGTTCGAAGCGCGGGACAAGGCGCATCTGATCGATAATCTGTACCGGATTTTCCGCGATGACATGCTTGAAAGCCATGTGAACGAGCTTTCCGAGCTTTGGGCTGGAAAAACCGAATTCATCAGCAACGCCGTCAATTACTCGATTGGCGGAAAGCGGCTGGATATCCAGCTGCGCGGTGCGGTCATACCCGGCTACGAACAGACACTCGGGCGGTTGCTGCTGACCACAGAGGATGTGACGGAACGTGAGGAGGCTCGCCGCAAGGAGCTTTTCAACCGCCGTTATGCTGAAGGCATGTTCCAACATTCGCCCGTTTCCCTGTGGGTGGAGGATTTCAGCCGGGTTCGGCGTCTGATCGAGGAGGTCAGGGAACGCGGCATCATCGACTTCCGGGTGTTCATGGATGTGCATCCCGAATTCGTGCGCCAATGTATGAGCGAAATCCGCGTGATCGACGTCAACCGGGCGACACTGGACCTGTTTTGTGCACCGGACCGTCAGGTTCTGTTGCAGCGGCTTGGCGATATTTTCCGTGGTGAAATGGAAAAGCCCTTCCGCGAACAGCTGATGGAGCTGTGGAACGGCAATCTCAACCATCATCGCGAAGTGGTGAACTACGCGCTGGATGGTTCAGAGCGGCACGTGCTGCTGCATTTCTCCGTTTTTCCGGGCCACGAACGCGACTGGTCACTGGTGCAGGTGGCGCTGACTGATATTACGGCGCGGAAAAAGGCGGAAGCCTATCTCGAATATCTCGGCAAGCACGATGTGCTGACCAAGCTGCACAATCGCGCCTTCTATTCGGACGAAATGAACAGGCTGGAACGCAGCACGATCCGGCCCGTTTCGGCCATCGTCATCGATCTCAATGGCCTCAAGGACGCCAATGACAGGCTCGGGCACGACGCAGGCGACGCGCTGTTGCGGCGCCTTGGCGAAGTCCTGAACGGTGTCGTTACCGCGCCGAACCATGCTGCGCGCATTGGCGGTGATGAATTCGCCATCCTTTTGCCCGGCGCAGACAAGCAGATCGCCGCGGCGATGGTGGATACCATTTACGAACTGCTGAAGATCAACAACCAGTTCTACTCCAATGCGCCGCTTAGTCTTTCGCTGGGCGTGGCAACCAGCGAAGCCGGCGAGACGATGGAATCGCTGGTGCGCCGTGCCGACATGCATATGTACGAGCAGAAAAACGCCTATTACGCCGCGA
The DNA here is from genome assembly GCF_053522705.1 of Agrobacterium sp. 16-2014-1-2a. Lineage (NCBI taxonomy): Bacteria > Pseudomonadati > Pseudomonadota > Alphaproteobacteria > Hyphomicrobiales > Rhizobiaceae > Agrobacterium > Agrobacterium sp. 16-2014-1-2a. Next base: position 30,883 of record NZ_JBNWBX010000011.1, on the reverse strand, counting down.
TGCGCAACAGGTCTGCCGACAACAGCGATACAACGAAGGCCTCCCCGCAACCGGAAGCCAGCTCACTGAAGCGCCTTCTCTAGCTACAGGCATCTCGTTGGTGCCTTGCCTCACTGAGGATTTCCAACGCTCTGCGGGACCATGGCCGCCTATTTTTTAGCCTTTAGGCACCATCGTCCTGGTCAAATTTGAGTGTATTCTAAAAGACCAGCGAAATTTGCTTTACGTACCTCAAAACGGACGTTAGCTTCTTCCCAAGAGCTTTGGGAGGAGTTCGTGCATGATGATTTCAAGTAAAATCGAGGGGCAAGATCCGTTCATTCGCACCGGGTACCGGTGACGACACATGGCTTTTGCTGAGGAATCTCCAGATCAGGTCCTTATACGGACTGTCGGGTTGTCCAAGTCTTTCGGTCCCGTCCAGGTTCTGAAGGATATAGAGATTGCTGTGCGCGCCGGTGAAGTTCACGCCATCATTGGCGAGAACGGGGCTGGTAAATCGACGTTGATGAAACTGCTTGCGGGCAATGAGAAGCCTTCAAGTGGGGAAATCAGGATCGATGGCGAGGCAGTTACGCTGAGCGGACCTGTCGACGCCGAACATCGCGGCATCGTTCTCGTGCATCAGGAAATATTGCTGGCCCCGGATCTGACGGTGGCTCAGAACATCTATCTGGGCCGCGAATTGTGCAAAGGCCCGATGATGGACGACCGCGCCATGCGTGCCGGCGCCCTGAGGGCTATCGCCGATCTCGGCGGTACGATCGATCCCGATGCCGTCGTCGGCAGCCTGTCGATTGCCCAGCGCCAGCTGGTGCAGATAGCCCGCGTTCTGCTCGTGCCGCATCGCGTCGTCATTTTCGACGAGCCGACCGCAAGCCTCACGCCCATTGAAACCGATGCGCTGTTGAACGTTATCAGGGACATAAGGGCAAAGGGCGTGGCCGTGCTCTATATTTCGCACCGCCTGCCGGAGGTGAAGGAGATTGCCGACCGTGTGACCGTTCTGCGCGATGGCAGGTTGGTCGGCTCCCACCCAATATCGGCGCTTGAGCCCGCCGATATGGCGCGGTTGATGGTGGGACGCGATGTCGCCAAGCTCTATCCGGACAGGAACGCCGGCGGCGAGCACGAGCCTGTCTTACAGGTGGAGCATTTCACCGTTCCCGGTTATGCGCAGGATGCCGGTTTCAGCCTGCGAAAGGGCGAAATCCTCGGTTTTGCTGGTCTCGTCGGCGCGGGCAGAACGGAGCTTATGGAGGGCGTGCTTGGCCTGCGTCCAGGGCGGGGGACGATCCGCCATCTCGGAAAGCCTGTGCATTTTGCAAAGGCGGAAGACAGTCTGAAGGCCGGTATCGTTTATCTGAGCGAGGATCGGAAGGGCAAGGGATTGCTGCTGACGAAGGACTTGCGGGTCAATCTCACACTCGCCTCGCTGAGGAAATTCAGCCGCCTGTTCCAGATCGATATCCGTCGAGAGAAGGCAGCGCTCGATGATGCGGTGCGTGATTTCGATATTCGCACGGGAAGTAAGGACTTGCTCGCGGGCCAGCTGTCCGGCGGTAACCAGCAAAAGCTGCTGCTCGCCAAGATGATGCTGCTCGATCCATCGATCGTCATCATCGACGAGCCAACACGCGGCATCGATATCGGCACCAAGGAACAGATCTACCGTTTCATAGCAAAGCTCGCAGACGAGGGCAGGTCGATCATCGTCGTGTCCTCGGAGATGCCGGAACTGATCGGCATCTGCGACCGCGTCCTTGTAATGCGCTCCGGCAGGATCGTCGGCGAAGTGACGGGGGAACGCATGACCGAAAACGATATCGTGGCACTCGCGACTGGCGTGCACACGCAGGAATTTGCCTGAGGGCTGATGTCCCGGCAGGTTGGCCTGAAGAAAAGACAATTGAGGGGAAATATGACTGAGGCCGCACTTGATAACGGCAAAACGCCGAAGACCTCGAAAGACTGGGACCTGCGCGCCGTTGCGCCCTTTGTGGCGCTGGCTTTGCTGCTGGTTCTCGGCGCCGTCGCCAATCCGAATTTCATCGGTATCGACAATCTGCTGAACGTGGTTACCCGCAGCGCCTTCATCGCCATCATTGCGCTCGGCGCCACCTATGTCATCACATCCGGCGGACTTGATCTCTCCGTCGGCGCGATGGTGGCTTTCGTTGCCAGCCTGATGATCCTGTTCATGAACAGTGGCGTTATTGCCAATCCGCTGGTGATGCTACTGGCCGCCATGGCGCTGGCTATCGCCATCGGTGCCGCTTGCGGGCTTGCAAACGGCCTCATCACCACCATCGGCCGCATCGAGCCCTTCATCGCCACGCTTGGCACCATGGGCATTTATCGTGGGCTGACCACCTGGCTGTCGCAGGGTGGCGCGATCACGCTGCGCAACCCGGAAATCCAGACGCTTTATCGCCCGGTCTATTTCGGCAATGTGATCGGTGTGCCGGTGCCGGTCATTGTCATCTTCGTCACTGCCGCCATCGCCGCTTTCGTGCTTTACCGAACCCGTTACGGCAGGCATCTGACGGCGGTGGGTTCCAGCGAGGATGTGGCGCGTTACTCCGGTATCTCGGTCGTTCGCGTCCGCACGATTGCCTATGTGGTTCAGGGGCTTTGCGTCGCCGTTGCCGTCCTGCTTTACGTACCGCGTCTTGCCTCCACCTCGGCCACTACAGGCATGTTGTGGGAGTTGCAGGCCATCACCGCCGTTGTCGTCGGTGGCACGGCGCTACGGGGTGGTGTGGGCCGCATCTGGGGTACGATTTGCGGCGCCTTCATTCTGGAGATCGTTGGCAACATCATGATCCTGTCGAACTTCGTCAGCGAATATCTGATCGGTGCCATTCAGGGCGCGATCATCATCATCGCCATGCTGGTGCAGCGTTCGCTCAGCCGCAGATAGCTGGACGATCGATGAGACATCTGGCCGCGCAATCTGGGGCATGCGCGGTTTAAACAGGAGGAACGCCCCGGTCTTGGGAGGAAGAGACTATGCGTAGAAAATTCATCGGCGTGGCATTTGTCGCGCTGGCTGCCGTTCTTGCGGGTTCTGCCCATGCGCAGGAGAAGAAGGTAACGATCGGGGTATCCATTCCGGCGGCCGACCACGGCTGGACGGCGGGCGTCGTTTACCATGCCGAACGGGTGGCAAAGCTTCTGATGAAGGAGCATCCGGGTCTGAACGTCATCGTCAAGACCTCGCCGGATGCCGCCAACCAGGCAAACGCGCTTCAGGATCTTGCCGTGCAGGGGCTGGACGCACTGGTCGTGCTGCCGTCTGATCCCGATCCGCTCGTCAACGCCATCAAGGAGATCAAGGACAAGGGCACCTTTGTCGCGCTCGTCGACCGCGCGCCGAGCGTCAACGACAATTCGATCCGCGATCTCTACGTTGCGGGTAACAATCCGGCACTCGGACAAGTGGCAGGCGAATACATCAAGAAAACCACGCCTGATGCGGAAGTGGTGGTCATTCGCGGTCTGCCGATCCCGATCGACCAGCAGCGCCAGGATGGTTTCGACAAGGGAATTGCCGGTTCCAGCGTCAAGGTTCTCGACCGCCAGTACGGCAACTGGAACCGCGACGACGCCTTCCGCGTGATGCAGGACTACCTGACCAAATACAAGAAGATCGACGTGGTCTGGTGTCAGGACGACGACATGGCGGTTGGCGTGCTGGAGGCAATCCAGCAGGCGAAACGCACCGATATCAAGTATATCGTTGCTGGCGCCGGTTCCAAGGACATGATCAAGCGCGTAATGGACGGCGACAAGCTAATTCCGGTCGACGTGCTCTATCCGCCGGCGATGGTGGCGACCGCCATGCAGCTTACGGCTGGTCATTTTTACGATCAGGTGCCGGTTGCTGGCGAGTATATTCTCGACGCTACGCTCATCACCAAGGACAATGCCAAGCAGTTCTACTTCCCGGATTCGCCGTTCTGATAAGCCGTTTCCGGCTAAGCAACGCCCGCTGAAAGGCAGGCGTTGCATCCGCACTCCTGCACCCCGGACCAGATTCGGGGTGCAGCGCGATCAGGTCGTTGATCGCGATAGAGTCCTTCATAGCGCGGGCGCGCCGCGGCTCGATGCCGGATTAAATACGGCATGACGAGGGGAAGGTCGGCGGAAACTATACCGCTCCCCCGCTCTTCATCCATTTTTCCTGAACCACGCCGAGAGATAATCCACGAAGCTGCGCACTTTCGCGGGAAGGTAACGGCGGTGGGGGTAGACGGCGTATATGCCGCGGTCTTTGGAAATATAGTCGTCGAACAGGGTCACAAGCTCGCCGGACTGGATGAAGGGTCTTGCAATGAAGTCCGGCACCATGGCGATGCCAAGCCCTGCGCGGGCGGCCCGGAGTGTCGCCTGCGGGCTGTTCACCTCGATCGGTCCACTGATGGTAACGGAGTTCGAGCCGCCATCCGCTTCAAGATAACGCACGGTGTTGTGGAAGCGGGTGTTGGTGTCGATGATGAAGGGCACGCGGGAAAAGTCCTGCGGACCATTGAGCGGGCCGTGTCTGGCGACAAAATCCGCCGTTGCTACTGCATAGACCCGGAAATCGGAGATCTTGCGGGCGATGAGGCCTGAATCTTCCAGACGCGTTATGCGAATCGCAAGGTCGAACCCTTCCTCGATCAGATCGACGAATCGGTCATCGGCGACGATTTCCAGAGACAGTTCCGGATTTTCCTTGGCGAAATCGATGAGGCTCTGGCCAACATCGGCGTCGATGAAGGTGCGCGGAACGGATATTCTGAGCTTGCCCTTCAGATCGGCATTCTTCTCGCGCACCAGATCGGCGAGGTTGTCGATCTCCTTCAAAATGTCGGAGGCGGTGCGGTAATATGTATGGCCGGCCTCCGTCAGCGAGAATTGCCGGGTGGTGCGGTTGAGAAGCAGTGCACCGAGATCATCTTCCAGTTCCCGGACATATTTGGACAAAAGCGCCTTGGAACGCCCAGTCTTGCGGGCAGCGGCGGAAAAACCCTCCGCTTCGACAACGTCGATAAAGGCGCGGATGCGGGTGAGCGTGTCCATGAAAATCCTCCGGTTCGTTCCATATAATTGAACGCTGAGGCGCGACTGTTCAACCCGTAAAATGGTTGCCGAAAAAATCCGCTATATGGTGAAAAAATCCTCTTGATTATGACGGCGAATATTCTTATCTCCCGTGCTGCCCAAAGTCGCACGTGCCCATGTGTGTCCGCCGAGTCCTCGATGTGGTGAGGAGTTCGGTAAGGTACCTGGAACTAACCCCTCCAGTCGCTATTCCGGCCAACCGGGAAATGCGAGGACATATGAAGCAACGACGGTGCGGGCCTTTCTGGTTCTCTGCCGGCTTTCCATCAGCCGGGGTACTGAAGAGGCACACCATCATTGCCTGAAGTGCGGTCGGGTCATTCCCTCCAATCGATGGCAGACAAAGCCGAATGATGCTCTGGCAGGGCGTCATTCATATTTGCGCCTTGAGCGTATGCTATCGATTCTGCGCCTCCACCGGCTGATTCGTATGCATATCTCGAGCGTCCTTTGTCCTCCGGATTTTCCGGAGCCGGTTTTATAGGGAATATATCGATGACGACTGCACGCATTCTCGATTTCATCAAGACCCGACGTCCCGAAGGCCCTTGCCTCGTCGTCGACCTCGACGTCGTGCGCGACAATTTCAACGCGTTCCGGCATTCCCTGCCGAACAGCGCGATCTACTATGCGGTCAAGGCAAACCCGGCTCCCGAAATCCTGAAGCTGCTTGCTTCGCTCGGCTCGAACTTCGATTGCGCCTCCGTGGCTGAAATCCAGATGGCGCTTGATGCAGGTGCAACGTCCGACCGGATCTCGTTCGGCAACACCATCAAGAAGGAACGCGATGTCGCCCGCGCTTACGCGCTCGGCATCGATCTCTTCGCCGTCGACAGCCATGAGGAAGTCGAGAAGGTTGCCCGTGCCGCTCCCGGCGCACGCGTCTTCTGCCGCGTGCTGACGGACGGTGAAGGTGCCGAATGGCCGCTGTCGCGCAAGTTCGGCTGCGTACCGCAGATGGCTGTTGATGTTCTGGTCTACGCACATCAGCTGGGCCTCGAATCCTACGGCGTTTCCTTCCATGTCGGTTCGCAGATGATGAATCTCGACGCATGGGATGCAGCGCTGGGCGATGCCAAGCGCGTTTTCGCTTCGCTGTCCAAGCAGGGTATTCACCTGCAGATGGTCAATATGGGCGGTGGTTTCCCGACCAAGTACCTGCGCGACGTTCCTGCTGCCGAAGAATACGGCCAGGCTATCGACACGGCGCTGCGCAAGCACTTCGGCAACCAGATCCCGAAGACGATCATCGAGCCGGGCCGTGGCATGGTGGGTAACGCTGGCGTCATCAAGGCGGAAGTTGTTCTCGTGTCGCGCAAGTCCGACAACGACAACCATCGCTGGGTGTTCCTCGACATCGGCAAGTTCGGCGGTCTCGCCGAGACGATGGATGAGGCTATCCGCTACCCGATCCGCACCGAGCGCGATCAGGACGAGATGGAGCCTTGCGTTCTGGCCGGTCCGACCTGCGACAGCGCCGACGTGCTGTACGAAAAGAACATGTACCCGTTGCCGGTCTCTCTGACCATCGGCGACGAGGTTCTGATCGAAGGCGCAGGTGCCTATACGACGACCTATTCGGCGGTTGCCTTCAACGGTTTCGAGCCGCTGAAAGCCTACGTCATCTGATCCGAACGCCGCCCGCTGAGTAAGGCGGCGTCTCGAACAAGCTTCCGTTCCGGCTTTGCCGATTGTGCTGTTGCGCAAATCCCTGCTTGCTGCTCCTCTTCCAGCCGAGGAAAGCGTGTCGGCGGGCCGGAACGGCTCCACCATTTTTGATCAAGGGCCGCGTGTGGGCGGTTGTGTGATGGAGGGCCGAGAGATGGCCGCTCTTCTGAATTCGGTACGTGCATTTTTCACCCCGCAGACATTTCATGTCGATCAGGAAAATCCGGGCGATGTCGTTGCCCGTGAAAACCTGCTCGATCGCGCCATGGGCGCTGGCCGCCGCCGCAAGTCTTCCGAAAAGCTGCGCGCCGGCCGCGTCCCAGCGGAAGGTCTGGCGCTCGTTGCCCGTGACGAGGACGGCCATGTCATCGGCACGGTGCGCCTGTGGAATGTCGAAGCTGGCATTTCGCGCGAAGGCCGCGCTGTCGAAGCGCTGTTGCTTGGCCCGCTTGCGGTTGATGCTGCCCATGAAGGCAAGGGCATCGGTTCGGCGCTGATGCGTGCGGCAATCTCCGAGGCAACCAAACGTGGCCATGGTGGCATTCTTCTGGTGGGCGACGCCGCCTATTATGAGCGCTTCGGCTTTTTTGCCGATAAGGCCCAGCACCTGATCATGCCCGGCCCGTTCGAGCGCAGCCGTTTTCTGGCGCTTGAACTCAAAGCCGGCTGGCTGGAAGGTGCGGCTGGTATGCTGGTTGCAAGCGGCCGCAGGCTCTCTGCCTGAGACGATATCCGTATCTAATGCCCCGGCTGAACGGCCGGGGTTGATCCGGCTGAAATTGGATTGCTGCAAAATGTTCTTTTATGCAAAGCTGCGGGTTCGGACGTGATACCGGTTCGGGCGGCGACAAAGTTGCATTTGGCTTTTTTGGACATTGCATCGGATATGTCTGCACCCGCGTGATTTCAAAAGCGGAGATCAGCTATGCAGGCAGCTTTACTCAGAACGAACCGTGACTACCGTCTTCTGTTTTCCGCGAGCGCCGTATCCAATCTTGCCGATGGCATTTCGATGGTGGCGATACCTTGGCTTGCAACCCTGCTGACCAGCGATCCGCTCTTGATCTCTATGATTGCGGTGGCGCAACGGCTGCCCTGGCTGCTGTTCGCGCTTCCCGTCGGTGTCTGGACGGATCGAAGTGACCGGCGCCTGCTTATGGTGCGGGCCGATGTGGTTCGGCTTGCGCTGATGATCTGCGCGGTCGGCATGATCTCCACCACTGCAAACCTGCCGTCACCGGCAGAATCGGGATCGGCGGCTATTTTTTCACTGGCGGTAATCGCTTTCCTTCTCGGTTGCGCTGAGGTCGTGCGGGACAATGCAGCCCAGACGATATTGCCTTCACTTGTCGCACCGAGCGATCTCGAACATGCTAATGGTCAGATGTGGAGCGCCGAAGAGGTCACTGGCCAATTCATCGGCCCGCCACTGGCAGGCTTGCTGATTGCCGCGGGCATTGCCATTCCCTTTGGTCTGGATGCCAGTTTTTACGCGGTTTCGGCGGCATTGGTTTGGCTTATCGTGCTGCCTCCACGCAAACCGTCCAGCATAGCCTCTTTCTGGCCCGCATTGCGAGAGGGGTTTGGCTGGATGCGGCGCAATACGATGATCCTGCGGCTTGCCATCATGCTGGGGGCAGTCAACGCCGTATTCGTTGGAGGAATGACGGTCCTCGTTCTCTATGCGCAGGAGGTGCTCGATCTTTCCGCGACAGCCTATGGCGTGCTGTTGACGTGCGGCGCGGTTGGCGGTGTTCTTGGCGGGCTGGCTTCGCCGTGGTTCGCCCGTAGACTGGGCGCGAGGACAAGCCTCGTTCTGGCGCTATGCACATTTGCGCTGTTCAATCTGGTGCTCGGCCTTTCGAGTTCCGCGCCACTGGTAGCAGTCGGCCTATTTCTCGAGGCTGCGGCGGGTATGTTGTGGAATGTGGTGACCGTGAGCTACAGGCAACGGCTCATTCCGGACGAGTTGCTTGGACGCGTCAATTCCGTCTATCGGTTTTTCGGTTGGGGTGCGATGTCGTTCGGCGCATTTGCCGCTGGCGTTCTGGTCACCATTGCCGAACCGGCCTTCGGCCGCATCGAGGCGCTGCATATGCCCTATCTGATTGGAGCCGCTGTTTGTGCGGTTCTGGCGGTCTACGGTCTTCTCCGGCTGCGTTTCTGAGGTGCCGCGGCGCTGTAGTCGGTCATTGTCCCTGCATGATCTTATAGTGCCTCTTGCATTTGGCATTTTGCGGGTATATACCCGGAAAATGCCAAACGATAGTTGTCACTGCATCCTGCTGCGCAAAGCATCCCGTAAGGTCTCGTCCTACTACGATGAGGCGCTGGCGCCGCTTGGCGTCAATATCGGCCAGTTCAGCCTGTTGCGGAACATCAACCGCATGGCGCCGGTGTCGCTCACCGATCTCGCCGCGCGGGTGGAACTGGACCGCTCTACCGTTGGCCGCAATACCAAGGTGCTGGCCCGGATGGGGCTGGTGGCCATCGGCCATGGCGAGGATCAGCGCGAAGCGATGCTGACCGTGACGGAGCAGGGGCAGGAGATACTGAAAACAGGCGCGCCCCTCTGGGACGGAGTACAGGACGAAATCGAGGCCAGGCTTGGCCCGGAAAAGACCGCTCAATTGCAGGAACTACTCGCAGCCCTGTAATTTTTTTGATGATAAAACGGGTATCTGCCCGCAATATAGGGTATATACCCGTAAAATTTCGGCCGCTGGCCGCTGGAAAGGGATTTTGAACATGCTCTCCACACGCCTTGCCAGCTGGATGGCCAACAGAAACATACATTATGGCTGGCTTGTTGCCGCAACCACCTTTTTGACGATGCTGGCAACCGCCGGCGCGATGGGATCGGCCGGGGTGATGATCCAGCCGCTGCATCAGGAGTTCGGCTGGGATATTGCCGATATTTCATCTGCCATGGCGGTCAGGCTGGTGCTCTTCGGCCTGCTCGGGCCCTTTGCCGCTGCCTTCATGAACCATTTCGGTATTCGCCAGGTCGTGTCGACGGCCCTTGCGCTGATCATGGGCGGCATCGTCGCCTCGTTCTTCATGACTGAGGTGTGGCAGCTGTTGCTGTTATGGGGCGTGGTGATCGGTGTTGGCACCGGCATGACGGCACTGGTGCTGGGCGCGACCGTGGCATCGCGCTGGTTTTCAAAGCGCCGGGGACTGGTGATCGGCCTGATGACGGCCAGTAACGCTACCGGCCAGCTGGTTTTTCTGCCTTTGCTCGCGGCACTGACGGAGGCCTATGGCTGGCGCACCGCGCTGACGCTATCCGTTGCGGTGATTGCGATCGCCATGATTCTCGTGCTGCTCTTGATGCGTGACCATCCCGCCGAAGTCGGCCTGCCAGCCTATGGCGAGACGGTGGTGGTAAAACCGCCGAAACAGGACCACAAGTTTCTTGCAACACTGGCATCCCCGATACTGACGTTGAAGAGCGTGTCCGGAAACCCGGTTTTCTGGGTGCTTTTCGGAACGTTCTTCGTCTGTGGACTTTCCACCAACGGCCTTATCCAGACACACTGGATTTCCATTTGCGGTGATTTCGGTATGGCGGCGGTCACGGCGGCCGGCACGCTGGCGGTGATCGGCATTTTCGATTTCTTCGGCACCATTTTTGCCGGCTGGCTCTCTGACCGTTTCGACAATCGCTTCCTGCTCTTCTGGTTTTACGGTCTGCGCGGGCTGTCCCTGATCTATCTCTCCTTCTCGGGCTTCAGCTTCGTGGAGCTTTCGGTCTTCGCCGTGTTTTACGGGCTGGACTGGGTGGCAACCGTGCCGCCAACGGTGAAGCTTGCCGCTGAGAGTTTCGGCCGCGAAAAAGCGGGCCTGGTTTTCGGCTGGGTGTTTGCGGGGCATCAGTTGGGGGCCGCCACCGCTGCCTTTGGCGCAGGTTTCTTCAAGAGCGACTTCGACACATACATGCCCGCACTGCAGATTGCCGGCGTGATGTGCATGATCGCTGCTGTCTCGGTACTGCTTCTCAAAAAGCCTGGTTCCGCGACTTTGGCACCGCAGGCCGCCTGAGATTGCAAAGGAGAAGGCTTGTGAAACAGGCCAACTTCCGACTGCCGGGCCCGCTATTTTGACCGTTGTCATGGCTATCCGTTGCGTATTTGTCACACCAAGCACCGGCTAGCTGCCCTGGCTTATCGTTCGCCTTTCGGTTTGATCCATCTCAATCCGCTCACCTCTCCCTTGGCGATAGTGGCCGTAGCGGCTGCGGCAAGCGAGGATTCGCGAATGCCCGCCGCCATCAGCCGGTTTCCCGGGCTTGCCCGGCTGCGGCGCGCGATAGGAGAGATGGAATGACGAACAGGAAGAAAAAAACCGCCTTGCTTGCCAGTGTGACGGTGAGCGTCGCGGCGATGCTGATGTCGGCCAACGCGATGGCGGCAGATCTGGCCCCGCCGGCACCAGCCCCCACCGCTGAAGAGGCGATTGCGGCGGCGAGCCCATGGATGCTGCGCGTGCGTGGTCTCGGGGTCATTACCCATGACAGCGGCAGCGTTGACGGTGTGCCGGGTGCAGGTCTCTCCTATTCGGATACGGTCATTCCTGAACTCGACATCAGCTATTTCTTCACCCCGAATATCGCTGCCGAACTCATCCTCGGCACCACATACGCCAAGATCAACGGCGAGGGTGTGCTGGCCGGCACGCCGGTGGGCAAGACATGGTTGCTGCCGCCGACGCTGACCCTGCAATATCACTTTACTGATTTCGGCGCCTTCAAGCCCTATATCGGCGCGGGCGTGAACTATTCGATGTTCTACAACCAGTCCGAAAAACCCGGCTTCAGCAATCTTGATGTCAAGAACAAGTTCGGCGCGGCCGTGCAGGTGGGTTTCGACTATATGCTGGACGAACATTGGGGCGTGAACTTCGACGTGAAGAAGATTTTCCTGAAGACCGACTGGACCGCAGAACTTGGCGGCACGCCAATCAGTGGCAAAGCGAAACTCGATCCCTGGTTGATCGGTGCGGGTATCACCTATCGCTTCTGACCCCTTGGCCTCGCGCCGTCGCTGCCTTTGACGGGCGGCGCTTTCTGAGCTATATGGACGGCCACGGGCAGAAGAGCCCCGGCCGTCCGCAGGCGTTTACGCCCTTGGTGAAGCTCTTTTTGGAATAACGGTCATCCCCATGTTTTGCATGTCGTCGATGGCAACGCGGACCCCTTCGGAAAAATACGGCATGCGCATGTTGGAGAACCGTTATGAACGTGTCCAAAGCGCTTCCCGCGCTTGAGGGATTGAAAGAGCAGGCAAAACGGCTGCGCGCCGCCCTTGAAGGGCAGGGGCAGGCAATCACCCATTCAAAGGCGCTTGAACTCATCGCCGCGCAATATGGCTTCCGCGACTGGAACACCCTGCATGCCACGGCGGGAAACCGTCCCGCATTCAATCCCTATCTTCTTGGTTCGCGGGTGGAAGGCCTCTATCTAGGCCAGCCCTTCGTGGCCTCCGTTCTGGGCGTGCAAACGCTAGGCGGCGACCCGGAACGCTACCGGCTGACCCTGCATCTCGACGATCCCGTGGATGTGGTGACCTTCGAAAGCTTCTCGGCTTTCAGGCAGCGTATCCACTGCAATATCGATACGTCCGGACGCACGGTGGAGAAAACCTCCAACGGTAGGCCACAGGTTGAGCTGGTCTGGTAGTCCGAGCACCCGCCGAGAGGCGGGTGTCTCCTTGTCCTTCGTAAGACCCTAAATCCGCTTCCCCGCCGCATCGAACAGATGGAAGTCCTTCGTCTGGGCGGCAATCCGCAGGTTCTCGCCGATACCAAGCTGCGAGCGGCCGGGAACGCGGAAGACGATGGTGGTGCCGTCTGTGAAGGAGCCATGCACGTAGCTTTCCGCGCCCACCAGTTCCACGGCGTCCACCCGCACGGTGCCAGTGAAAGCGGCATCGGGAGCTTCTGTTTCCGCGAGCGTGATGTCTTCCGGACGGATGCCCAGTGTTGCGGTGGTTTGCGGCAGCGCGCCTGATCCATTCACCGACCACCCGGATGCACCGTTAGCCGATGGGGTGCCGTAGGGCAGGAGGTTCATGGAGGGCGAACCGATGAAGGTGGCGACGAAGGTGGTGGCCGGTTTTTCGTAAAGCTCGATCGGAGTGCCGATCTGCTCGATGCGGCCGGCATTCAGCACCACGAGGCGGTCGGCCAGCGTCATGGCTTCCATCTGATCATGGGTTACGTAGACGCTGGTGGTGGCGAGAGAACGTTGCAGGCGGCGGATTTCGACGCGCATCTGCACGCGCAGCTTGGCATCGAGGTTGGACAGCGGCTCATCGAACAGGAATGCGGCGGGCTTGCGCACGATGGCACGGCCCATCGCCACGCGCTGGCGCTGGCCACCCGAGAGCTGGCGCGGCCTGCGCTCCAGATATTGTTCGATTTCCAGCGCCTTGGCTGCCTCGGTGATACGCCGGTCGATCTCGTCCTTCGGCGTGTTGCGGTTCTTGAGGCCATAGGCGAGGTTCTGCCGCACTGTCATATGCGGGTAAAGCGCGTAGTTCTGGAACACCATGGCAATATCTCGGTCTGACGGTTCGAGATCGTTGACGACGCGGTCGCCGATGACGATCTCACCGCCCGATATGCTTTCCAGCCCGGCGATCATGCGCAGCAATGTTGATTTTCCGCAGCCGGAGGGGCCGACCAATACGATCATCTCGCCATCGGCTATATCCATCGATACGCCCTTGATGGCGTCGACATTGCCGCCGTAAACCTTGCGGACGTCTTTCAGCGCAATTTTTGCCATTACTTCTCGGTCTCCACCAAACCTTTGACGAACCAGCGCTGCATCAGCACCACAACGATAATCGGGGGGATGATGGCGAGGATCGCCGTCACCATCACATAATTCCAGGGCGTCGAAGCGTCGGTGAAATCCACCATGCGCTTGAGGCCGATGATGATCGTGTTCATCTTGGCGTCGTTGGTCACGAGCAGCGGCCAGAGATACTGGGTCCAGCCATAGATGAACAGGATCACGAAGAGAGCGGCGATATTGGTTTTCGACAGCGGCAGCAGAATATCGCGCATGAAGCGGAACGGCCCTGCATTGTCGATACGAGCCGCCTCGACCATTTCGCCGGGAATGGTCAGGAAAAACTGCCGGAACAGGAACGTCGCCGTCGCGGACGCCATCAGCGGAAGCGTCAGTCCCGCATAGGTATCGATAAGCCCGAGGTCGACGATGACCTTGTATGTGGGCAGGATGCGCACCTCGACCGGCAGCATGAGCGTGATGAAGATCATCCAGAAGAAGCCCATGCGAAATGGAAAACGGAAAAATACGATTGCGAAAGCCGACAGGAAAGAAATGACGATCTTGCCGATGGCAATGGCGAGCGCCACCACGAAGCTGTTGAACAGCAGCCGTTCAAGGCTGACGCCGACCACTCTTTCGACGCCGCCGACCATGGCATCTGTATAGTTTTCACCAAGATGGTCGCCGGGCAGCAGCGACATCGGTGGGCGAATGATGTCATTCGACGTCATGGATGACGCGATGAAGGTGTAGTAGATCGGGAAGGCCACGATGATGATGCCGAGAACCAGCATCAGATGGGCGATCACGCGGGCGACCGGGCGATTTTCAATCATCAGGAAATCCTCAGCCGTAGTGCACGCGCTTCTCGACGAAGCGGAACTGGAAGGCGGTCAACGCAATGACGATCACCATCAGGATGACGGATTGCGCGGCGGAAGAGCCGAGGTTCAGGTTAACGAAGCCATCATTGTAGACCTTGTAGACCAGTGTTTCTGTCGCCTTGGCAGGGCCGCCGCCAGTAACTGCGTGGATGATGCCGAACGTATCGAAGAAGGCATAGACGGTGTTGACGACCAGCAGGAAGAATGTTGTCGGCGCCAGCAGCGGGAAAACGATGGTCCAGAAGCGCCGCGAACCGCGTGCGCCGTCAATGGAGGCCGCCTCCAGCAATGATTTCGGAATTGCCTGCAAGCCTGCGACAAAAAACAGGAAATTGTAGCTGATCTGCTTCCATGCGGCGGCTGCGACCACGAGCAGCATGGCCTGATTGCCGTTGAGCAGCGGGTCCCACATGATGCCGTTGCGGCGCAGGATATAGGAGAAGGTTCCCATGGCCGGATTGAACATGAACAGCCAGAGCATGCCAGCGACGGCGGGTGCCACAGCATAGGGCATGATCATCATGGTGCGGTAAAAACCCTTGCCGCGCACCACGCGGTCTGCCGCCGTTGCCAGAAGCAATGCCAGCCCCATCGAGACGAGTGCGGTCAGGACGCTGAAAATGACCGTGACGTGCAGCGCGTTCAGATAGCTTTCATCCGAAAGTACGGCGGAAAAATTGGCCAGCCCGACGAAATTGCTGTTCAGCCCGAAGGCATCCTCGCGCATGGTCGACTGGTAGAGCGCCTGACTTGCGGGCCAGAAGAAAAAGATCACCGTCAGGATGATCTGTGGCGCGACCAGCAGATAGGGCAGGATCTTGTTGGGGAATACGACGCTTTGCACGGCGATCTCCTGATGAAATGGGAATACCGCCCGCACCGGGTGAGGATGCGGGCGGGGGCAGGGATCGTTTAGTTGCCGGTTGCCTGCTTGATGGCCGCATCACCGCGCGTGACAATCTTGTCGAGTGCGGATTTCGCGTCCTGCTTGCCGGCCAGCATCGCCTCGAACTCTTCGTTCATGATGTCGCGGACCTGCGGCAGGTTCACGAGGCGCACGCCCTTGGAGTTTTCTGTCGGTGGCTTGCCCATCATCTGCAGAAGTGGCGTTTCGCGGCCGGGATTCTTGTCATAGAAGCCGGATTTCTTGGTTTCCTCATAGGCCGCGATCGTTACCGGCATGTATCCGGAGACCTGATGCAGACGAGACTGGATCTTGGTCTGGGAAAGGAAATGGAAGAACTCGGCCACACCTTTATATTCGGCATCGCTCTTGCCGCCGAAGACCCAGAGGCTCGCGCCACCGGGAATGGTGTTCTGCGGACCATGACCCTCGTAATAGGGAAGCTGGCCGATACCGTAATTCATGCCGGTCTTGATGATATCCCCAAGGCCGCCGGAGGATTCGGTAAGGATGCCGCATTCGCCGGACATGAACAGCTGCTTGGCTTCCGAAGTGCGCCCGCCGTAACGGAAGGTGCCGTCTTTCGCAAGGTCGGCAATGGCCTGGAAGTGTTCGACGAAGAGCGGCGCGTTGACGGCAAGCTTCACATCGGTGCCGCCCAGCCCGTTTTCATTGCTGCCATAGGAGACGTTGTTCCATGCGGCAAAGTTTTCGGTCTGGATCCAGGTCAACCATGTTGAGGTGAATCCGCATTGGGCAGCGCCGCTTGTCTTGATCTTCTTGGCAGCTTCGAAAACCTCCGGCCAGGTCTTCGGCGGATTTGCCGGGTCAAGGCCTGCCTTCTGGAAGGTGTCCTTGTTGTAATACAGGATCGGTGAGGACGAATTATAGGGGAAGGACAGCATGGTGCCGTCAGGCTTGGAATAATAGGCGACGATGCCGGCCAGATATTCGTCCTTGTTGAAGGTGTAGCCGCCCTCCTTCAGTACTTCCGCCACCGGTTTGATTGCGCCGGCAGCACCCATCATCACGCCGGAACCGGCGTCGAAGACCTGAATGATCGCCGGCGGCTGCTTGGCGCGGAAGGCCGCAATGCCGGCATTCAGGGTTTCCGGATAGGTGCCCTTGAAGACGGGCATGATCTTGTAGTTTGTCTGGCTATCGTTGAACTCTTTCGCGAGCGCGTCCACGACCTCGTTATTGGCGCCGGTCATGGCATGCCACCACTGAATTTCCGTCGCGGCGAATGCGTTCGATGTGACAAAAAACGAAAGCGCAGATGCCGCAGCAAGACGGTAGCTGAGTTTTTTCAAGGCGATTCCTCCCATTTTAAAAACAGTAAAAGATACAGCCCCTTATTGCAGCCTATCCTCCTCGATATAGCTGCGGGCGAGCTTTTCTGTATTAGCGGCCTGATTTAAAGCGAACTCTAATGAAAATGCAATAGATGGTGGAACGAAAAAAACGAAAGTGAACGAAACGGTTTTATTATTCCATTTTGGGTCCGCTTTGGTTTTTTCGTGTGCTTGTGGGCATGGCTCGGGACGGGATACCGGAAGCAGTCTGCGGATGCCATGTTCAAGAGCAATTTCTAACAAGAAGTATTGATATGTTATTACATTACGTATTAAATCTCTCCAAGATTTGCTGCTTGAAGGTGCGGATGTGTTCGGAATGAAGCGGAAGAAGGCGGTTGCACCAGAAGACATCTCGTCCGTCACCCCATCCACCGGAACGGTGCCTGTCACACTGCTTACCGGCTTTCTGGGGGCGGGCAAGACCACGCTTCTGAACGAGCTTCTGAGCGAACCGGAAATGCGTGGTGCCGCCGTCATCGTCAACGAATTCGGTTCGGTGCCCATCGATCACGGCTTGGTCCGCACCGGTTCGGAGCGTTATTTCAGGACCACGACCGGCTGCATCTGCTGCACCGCCACCAGCGATATCCGCACCTCGCTTTACGAGTTGCATCTGGCCTTTCTGGAAGGGTTGGTGCCGGAAATATCGCGTGTCGTCATCGAAACCACTGGCCTTGCCGATCCTGCGCCGATCATCAACAGCCTGATTCCCGGTGGTACGCCTGCCGCCGGCCTGCGCGACCATATCGTCGCCCGCCACTTTCATCTCTCCGGTGTCGTTACTGTTTTCGACATTACCTCCGGCCAGGCGATGCTCGACAGTTTCATCGAGGGCTGGAAACAGCTTGCCTTTGCCGATCACATTGTTTTGACCAAAACCGATCTCACTGACGGGGCGGCGAGGGGCTGTGAGAGCCTCTCCGATCTCAATCCTGCCGCGCGTCTGCATGACCGCAACGCGCGCGACTTCAATCTGATGTCGCTGTTTGCGCCGGCGGATTATTCCTTGCGTAACAAGCCGGAAGACGTAACGGGTTGGCTTGCCGCCGACAGGCTGAGCCTGCATGCGGCGCACGTGCACGATATCAATCGTCATGGTGCGGGGGTCGAGGCGTTCGATTTGACGTTCGAAGGCGCTTTCGATCCGCAGGCGATCGTCACCTTTCTCGAACTCGTCACCAGCAACGTGCATTCCGGCCTGCTGCGGCTCAAGGGAATTTTCGGTGCGACGGATGATCCGGACCGTCCAGTGGTCGCCCATGCCGTGCAGCACCGGCTTTATCCGCTGAGCCGTCTGGAAAGCTGGCCGGATGGCAACCGTGCAACACGTGTTGTCCTCATCGGCATGGATATGCCGCAGCAGCCGATCCGCGATCTTTTTGAGGCATTGGCCTCGCAGGCAGCAAGAAGGGTTTTCCGATGACGGCAAGAGCAAATCCGCTTGCACGCAGCGGCTCTGCGATAGTCTCTAAGGCCCGTCTTGTGAAACACTGGACGCGGGAACTGCTTGCCCTCCGCGAAGACGAGATCGTTTCCGTCAACGAGATTGCCTGCGTACAGCCGGATTGCCCGCCGAAGGAAACGGTAATCCTCGTTTTGTCCGCATCCGGCGAAACCCGGCAATTCTCAGTTCACCAGGCGCTGCTGGATATAGAGCGTGATGATATCGTCAGATCCGTCGCCGCCAATCCGCCGTAAGGCCATCTGTATCGAACGCCGTGGCGCTTGACGACAGGTGCCGTCATCCGGCACTTCAGGAGCAGCGGGATTCGCTAAATGTGAAGGGTACGGAATGGCCGATCTGGCGGTATATGCGGGTTTGTTTCTGACGGCTTTTGTCGCGGCAACCATCCTGCCCATGCAGTCGGAGGCCGCACTTGCCGGCCTGATTATTTTGAAGTCCCAGCCGGTCTGGCTGTTGGTTACTGTTGCCAGTGCCGGCAATGTCGCCGGATCCCTCGCCAACTGGCTGCTCGGCCGTGGCATCGAACGCTTCCGGCATCGGCGGTGGTTTCCTGTGGGGGAAGCCGCGCTGC
Source organism: Agrobacterium sp. 16-2014-1-2a (assembly GCF_053522705.1). NCBI lineage: Bacteria > Pseudomonadati > Pseudomonadota > Alphaproteobacteria > Hyphomicrobiales > Rhizobiaceae > Agrobacterium > Agrobacterium sp. 16-2014-1-2a. The sequence continues at coordinate 12,122 of NZ_JBNWBX010000011.1, read as the reverse complement.
AACGTGCCCAGAACTGGTACAGGCGTTACGGCAAGTGGTCGCTGCTGCTCAGCTGGGCGCCGCTGATCGGCGATCCGCTGACGGTTGCGGCCGGCATCATGAAGGAGCCGCTGCCGGTTTTTCTTCTGCTTGTTACCATTGCCAAGGTTGGGCGTTATCTCGTGCTGACGCTGGTGACGCTGAATTTTCTTTGAATTGCGTTGCCGATACCTTCTCCCCGACGGGGAGAAGGCGAAAGAGGCATCCACTCGTCAAAAAGGTCGGAGTTGAGAACCAATCAAGCCGCCTGCCGGTCCCAGCTGGCGAAGGGGTCGGGCAGGTGTCGCCATGCGTCCGGGGTGAAGGCATCTGTGTCGATCAGGCACGCATCGAGTTGCGCGCGGATGCGCGCTTCGCTCATGGGATCGGAACCGATGAAGACGATTTCCTGCCGGCGGTCGCCAAAGACCGGGTCGAGATAGGGCTTCATCATGTCGAGGAACTGCTGCTCGCGCGGCCATTGCTCGCTCGGCACGGCGGACCACCAAAGGCCCATCTTGCCGGTGCGCACCAGTGCGCCGGCCTGGCTTATCTCCCCGACATAAGCTGGCCGCGTGGCCAGCCAGAAGAAGCCTTTGGCGCGCACCACACCGGGCCAGGCGCGGTCGATAAAACGTTGGAACAGCACGGGATCGAAAGGCTTCCTGGCGCGGTAAACGAAGGAGCGGATGCCATATTCCTCGGTCTCGGGAATGTGGTCCTTGAAACCGTGCAACTCCTTGAACCACAGCGGGTGTTCTTCGGCCTTGGCGAAATCGAAGCGGCCGGTGCCCAGCACCTCCTTCAGTTCCACCTTGCCGAAATCGGCCTCAATGAGTTTCGCATCCGGGTTCAGCCCGACGATGATCTTGCGGGCGGCGTCCCGCTCATCCGGCGTGGCAGTGCCGATCTTGTTGAGGACGACGACATCGGCAAATTCGATCTGCTCGACCAGGAGGTCTACGATGGTTCGGTTGTCCCCTTCGCCCGCCGTCTCACCACGGTCGGCAAGAAAGTCAGAGGAACCGTAGTCGTTGAGAAGATTGGCGGCATCCACCACCGTCACCATCGTGTCCAGATGCGCGACATCGGAAAGGCTGCGACCGTTTTCATCGCGAAAATCGAAAGTGGCGGCCACTGGCAGCGGCTCGGCAATGCCGGTGGATTCGATCAGCAGATAATCAAACCGGCCCTGCTCGGCGAGCGCGCGTACCTCATTCAGAAGGTCGTCGCGCAGCGTGCAACAGATGCAGCCATTGGTCATTTCCACAAGCTGTTCCTCGGTGCGCGAAAGATTGGCGCCGCCATCTCGCACAAGTGCCGCATCGATATTGATCTCGCTCATGTCGTTAACGATCAACGCGACCCGCAGACCGTCGCGGTTGGCGAGAATATGGTTGAGAAGCGTTGTTTTTCCGGCACCAAGAAAGCCGGAGAGGACAGTGACGGGAAGTTTTTTCGACATGCGGGCCTCGTTTTATTAGCGGTGGTAGCGTGGGAGTCATCGTCGTCACGACTTGCGGTAGAGAACGACGGGGCTAGTGGTCACATCGCTTGTTGCTTGTAACGTAATAACATTACATAAGCGCAGCGTGTCAACTGGCTTTAGAAAAATTGCTTGCCGGATGCTTCCTTCGGCTTGTCCCGGGAATCCAGAACCTGGCACGACCATACCCCCGAGGTGATCCTGGAGGTTTCGTCCAATGTGAGATGGAACCTACCTTTCCGATAGTTAATGTTATTTCATTACATATTCGTTTGACGAATGTAATAACATTACATATGAGGGGGTCATCAAATGACATCATGCCCCGGAGGGATCGATGAACGATCCGTGCCTTGCCTTTAAAAATCTGACACTCGGATATGCCGGCCGCGCGGCGGTGCATCATCTGGATGGCGATATTGCCAAAGGGTCGCTCACGGCGGTGATCGGCGCCAATGGGTCGGGAAAATCGACGCTGATGAAGGGCGTCGCCGGCATTTTGAAGCCACTTGGCGGTGAATGCCGGGTTACTCCAGGCGTTTCCGTCGCCTATCTACCGCAGCAGTCTGAACTCGACCGTTCCTTTCCGGCACAGGTGCGCGATCTGGTCGCGCTTGGTCTCTGGCCCAAACGCGGCCTGCTCGCTCGCCATCGCCAGTCGGACCGGGCGGCCATGGCCCATGTGCTGGAAGCGGTCGGACTTTCTGGCTTTGAAAAACGCAATATCGATTCACTCTCCGGCGGCCAGATGCAACGCGCCCTTTTTGCCCGCGCCATGTTGCAGGATGCGCAACTGATTTTGCTGGATGAGCCCTTCAACGCTGTCGATGAGCGCACCGTCGCCGACCTCATGGTGCTGATCAAAGCATGGGTTGCCGAGGGGCGCACGGTTCTGGCCGTTCTTCATGACTACGAGCTGGTGCGTCAGCATTTTCCACAAACACTTCTGCTTGCCAGACGGTTGGTGGGCTTTGGCCCGACACGGGAGGTTCTAAGGCCCGAAATGATGCAGCAGGCACGACGGTTTCACGAGGCATGGGACGGCGACGCCCCATGGTGCGAACCCGCAGCAGCGACGGTGAACGCCGACCTGGCGGAAAAGCCGCAGGATTTCCCCAAACACCCGCAGGCGCATTCGCATATCCATGTCTGATTTCTTCATCGAGCCATTCATCCAGTATGTCTTCATGCAGCGTGCGCTTGCCGGTGCCTTGATCCTTGCTGTCAGTTGCGGGCCGGTCGGGGTGTTTCTGATGCTGCGCCGCATGAGCCTGACGGGTGATGCCATGTCGCACGCCATTTTGCCGGGGGCGGCGGTGGGCTTTCTGTTTTACGGGTTGGAGATTTTGCCGATGACCATCGGCGGGCTGGTCGTCGGTCTTCTGGTGGCACTGGGTGCCGGTGCGGTTTCGCGCTTCACCATCCAGAAGGAGGACGCCTCGCTTGCAGCCTTTTACCTCATTTCTCTGGCGCTCGGCGTGCTGCTCGTCTCCTGGCGCGGCTCCAGTGTCGATCTCATGCATGTGCTTTTCGGCACGGTGCTGGCACTGAACAATGAAGCGCTCGGCCTCATCGGCGGTATCTGCGTCGTAACGCTGACGGTGATGATGGTTTTCTGGCGCGCGCTGCTGGCGGAATGCCTCGATCCCCTGTTTCTGCGCTCGGTCAGCAACTGGGGGAGCCCCGTGCACTTCCTCTTCCTCGCCATCGTCGTCCTCAATCTGGTCGGCGGGTTTCAGGCGCTCGGAACCCTGCTTTCGGTTGGCCTGATGATGCTGCCCGCTGCCGCCAGCCGCTTCTGGTCCAATCGCGTCGCGCCAATGTGCTTCATCTCGATCGGCATCGGCATGGTCTCGTGTTTTGCAGGCCTGCTTCTGTCCTATCACGCGTCGTTGCCATCAGGTCCGGCGATCATCCTGTCCGCAGGCGTCATCTATGTCCTGTCCATCGTCGTCGGCACACGCGGTGTGCTTCGCGATCTTCTCGGTTCCGGTCGTCACAGAACGGCCTGAAAACAGCGTTTGAAAAAAGGAGAACCCTTCATGTTCCAAACCCTACGTCTTGCTACCTGCGTAAGCCTTCTCTCCCTTTCCCCGGTCCTGATGGCGCAGGCTTCTGCGGCTGAACTCAAGGTCGTGGCCAGCTTCTCGATCATTGCCGACTTCGCGAAGAATGTCGGCGGCAACCGCGTCGAAATCACCACGATCGTCGGACCTGACGGCGACGCGCATGTCTACGAGCCGCGCCCGGCCGACGCCGTTGCTGTCAGCAAGGCGGATGTTGTGCTGGTGAACGGCCTTGCATTCGAAGGCTTCCTGAAGCGGCTGATCGATACCAGCGGCACAAAGGCGCCGGTGGTGGAACTGACCAAGGGCGTGAAACCCCTCAGGATTTCCGACGAGCCAGCCGGTCACGCACATCCGGAAGCCGAGGAAGAGGCGGGTCACGACCACAAGGCAGAGGAAGCGCATGACCATGAGGGACACAATCACGGTGAATTCGATCCGCATGCCTGGCAGTCAATCAAGAATGCGGAAATATACGTGAAGAACATCGCCGGCGCATTTTGCGAGGTCGACAAGGCCGGTTGCGCAACTTACACCGCCAATTCACAGGCCTATATCGCCAAGCTCGCGGCTTTGAACGAGAAGGTGAAGACCGAGATCGCCGCCATTCCGCCGGAAAAACGCAACATCATCACCTCACATGATGCCTTCGGTTATTTCGAGCATGCCTATGGTCTCGAATTCCTGGCGCCGGAAGGTATCTCGACGGATTCCGAAGCGTCTGCCGCCGACGTCGCCAAGCTGGTGGATCAGATCAAGCACGACAACGCCTCGGCGATCTTCGTCGAAAACATCACCGACAAGCGGTTGATGGACCAGATTGCCAAGGAAACCGGCCTGAAAGTTGGCGGAACGCTTTATTCCGACGCGCTCTCGACAGCCGACGGCCCGGCCGCAACCTATATCGATATGGTCAACCACAACATCGATACCATCAAGGCGGCCGTGCTTAGCCAGTAAGAAGACAAAACGGGCGAGGGTGGCACCAGCCACCCTCAGACACCTGACTAACGTATCCCCACACTCGATGTCATCCTCGGGCCCGTTCCGGGGATCCAGTCACGTATCGTAAAATCAATAGCTGGCAGATGCTCGCGATAGGCCCGAGCGCGACGGAGGAGAAGTTTTTTCCTTCTGTCCTAGGCCCCACGGTCGATTGTGCCGTCTCGCAAATTTTGCCCAGCCGGTAAGCCTTCTCCAGCGTTACCAACGCCCAAATCTCTAATTTCCTTCTATTTTTCCCGGAATACGCGGTTCAACAGGGATGTGATCTCCCTGTTTAGGCTGCTTGCGTTCCCCGTTGACAATCGATCAACCGTTTGAAATGGTAAGATGTCAGACCAATTCAAAGGGTAACTCTTGGATAGATCCAGCCGCGAACTAATGCAGCCTATTCCACCCAGCGACCGTGTGCGCCAGGTCGAGGCGGCACTCTCCGATTACGTCGAGAGGGCGGGACTGAAGGCTGGAGATCGGTTGCCGGCCGAGCGAGAGCTGATGGTGGCGCTGGGTGTCGGCCGTTCCACCATTCGCGAGGTCATCCGTAAGTTTCAGGCGCTGGGCGTTATCGACAGCCGCAAGGGCAGCGGCAATTATCTGCTTAAGCCGATTTCCGCCGCAACCGTGCATATGCCTATCTCCATCGATGCCGAAAGCCTGCGCGATGCGTTGTTGATGACGTTGGAAGTCCGGCGTGGCATCGAGGTTGAGGCCTCGATGGCTGCGGCGCGCCGGCGCACGGTGGAGGATATCGCCACGATGGAAGCGCGGCTCGATGAGATGGAGCGGGTGCATCTGGCTGAAGGCACGTCCGGCAAGGCCGACCTTGCCTTCCACCTCTCCATCTATGACGCCACGCATAATTCGCTGTTCAAGCAGCTGCTCGAGCAGATGCGCGAAGGTTTCGAACGTTTCTGGCTGAAGCCTTTCGACCGGCCGGACTTTGCAAGCCGCTCCTTCCCTTTTCACCGCACGCTGTTCAACGCCATCGCCGCCGGCGATGCGGAGACCGCCCGTGAAGAAACACTGAAAATCCTCGCTGTCGTCGAGGAGGATATCAAGGACATGTCGAAATGAACCAAGGCAACGATCTCTTCGATCCCGCCTCTCTGATCGTCGCCCATGACGAGACCCACGCTTTCGAAGCTGTGGTCCCGCCGCTTGTGCAGACTTCGCTTTTCACCTTTTCCAGCTACGACGAAATGGTTTCCACCTATCGCGGCGAAAAGGTGCGGCCGGTCTATACGCGAGGGCTCAACCCGACCGTCAGGATGTTTGAGGAAATGCTGGCAAAGCTTGAGGGCGCGGAAGATGCGCTTGGCTTCGCCAGCGGCATGTCGGCCATTTCCTCCACCGTTCTCTCCTTCGTTTCGCCGGGTGACCGCATCGTCGCGGTGCGCCATGTCTATCCCGATGCGTTTCGCCTGTTTGGCACCTTCATGAAGCGCATGAATGTCGAGGTGGTCTATGTCGACGGCCGCGACGAGGCGGCGGTTGAAAAGGCTATGCCCGGCGCGAAGCTCTTCTACATGGAAAGCCCGACCAGCTGGGTGATGGAGGCCCATGATGTCGGTGCGCTCGCCGCGATCGGCAAGCGCCATGGCGCCGTCACCGTCATCGATAATTCCTGGGCAAGTCCTGTCTTCCAGCAGCCGATCTCGCTCGGTGTCGATCTCGTCGTGCATTCGGCGTCGAAGTATCTCGGCGGGCACAGCGATGTGGTCTCCGGCGTGGTTGCCGGTTCAAAGGCAATGATCGACCGCATTCGTGCAGAGACCTATCCCTATCTCGGTGGCAAGATGTCGCCCTTCGATGCGTGGTTGCTGATCCGCGGCTTGCGCACCCTGCCGCTGCGCATGAGGGCGCATCAGGCATCGGCGTTGGATATTGCCAGCCGCCTGCAGGCGCTCGATGTGGTGGAAAAGGTTTGCCATCCTGGATTGGCGAACCGCCTGCCGCCCGGCCTCAACGGTACGTCTGGCCTGTTTTCCTTCATTTTCAAGGAAGGGGTGGATGTGCGCGCTTTTGCCGACCGCCTCAAACTTTTCAAACTGGGTGTTTCCTGGGGTGGGCATGAAAGCCTGATCGTCCCGGGTGAAGTGGTGCTTGAACAGAAGGCGCAGCCAAACTCCGCCCACACGTTCGGCATCAGCGCGCGTTCCGTGCGCCTGCATGTCGGACTGGAGGGCACAGAAGCGCTCTGGAACGATCTCGAACCCGCGATCAAGGCGGCCTCGGCCGTCTGACGCGTCTCAAAACTGACGACAAAAAGGGGAGAACGACATGAAAAAACTGGTAGCAGCAGCAATCTTTACCGCCCTGATGACCGGAACGGCGCTGGCGGATACGACCTTGAAACTGGTCGAGGTCATTACAAGTCCCGAACGGACGGAAACGCTGAAGGGCATCGTCTCGAAGTTCGAAACTGCCAATCCCGGCACCAAGGTGGAGATCATCTCGCTGCCCTGGAGCGAGGCCTTCCAGAAATTCGCCACGATGGTCTCCGCCGGAGATGTGCCTGATGTCATGGAAATGCCTGACACCTGGCTTTCGCTTTATGCCAATAACGGCATGCTCGAAAGTCTCGAACCCTACCTCGCCAAATGGGAATACACCAAGGGTCTGAGTGAACGCACGCTGGAACTCGGCCGTGATGTGAAGAACACGGCCTATATGCTTCCCTACGGCTTTTATCTCCGGGCCATGTTCTACAACAAGAAACTGCTGGAACAGGCTGGCGTGAAGGAGCCGCCGAAGACGCTCGACGAATTCGCCGATGCCTCCAAGAAGGTCGCAGCACTTCCCGGCAAATACGGTTATTGCCTGCGTGGCGGGCCGGGCGGACTTAACGGCTGGGTCATGTTCGGCGCGTCCATGGCGGGATCGAACGAGTTCTTCACCAAGGACGGCACCTCCACCTTTGACAGCCCTGGCTGGGTGAAGGGCCTGACCTATGTGATCGATCTCTACAAGAACGGGTTGGCGCCGAAAGACAGCGTCAACTGGGGCTTCAACGAGATCGTCGCGGGCTTTTATTCCGGCACCTGCGCCTTCCTCGATCAGGATCCGGACGCCCTTATCGCCATTGCCCAGCGCATGAAGCCGGAAGATTTCGGCGTCATGACCATGCCGAAGGGACCTGACGGCAAGACCTTCCCGACCATCGGTTTCGCCGGCTGGTCGATCATGTCGGCATCCGCCAACAAGGACCTCTCCTGGAAACTGGTCGAGACGCTGGAAGGGCCGGAAGGCAATATCGAGTGGAACAAGAAGACGGGTGCGCTGCCGGTGCACAAGTCGGCGGAGAAGGACCCCTTCTACGCCAGCGAGCAGTTCAAGGGCTGGTTCGACGAACTGGCGGACAAGAACGCCGTGCCGACGAAGATGCCGACCTATCTTGAGGAATTCGCATTCTTCAAGGATTCGCTTGTTATCAAGACATCGCAGGAAGCGCTTCTTGGTGATATCTCACCGGAAGACCTCGCCAAGCAATGGGCTGACTATATGACGAAGGCGCAGCAGAAGTTCCTCGCCTCCAAATAAACCACACGGTTGGCCGCGCGAGATTTGAACCCGCGCGGCCGTTCTTGCGGGCTGTCACAAACGGCAGGCCCCATTTCAAAACGTGCGGACCGGCTGGCCAGAAGCGTTAGAAAAACCTGTCCGCCCCGCCGTCCGATCAGGAGCGATCAATCATGTCCTATGCCCATGGCGCCGGACCCGTGGCCGCGCGCAACCGCGCCGGCAAGCCGGCAATGCAGCGTTTTGCCGACTGGGCCGAACCCTGGCTCTATAGTGCGCCGGTTCTCGTGCTCATTGTTGCCGTCATGCTGGTGCCGCTGGTGCTCGGCCTGTCCTATGCGTTTCGTGACGTGCAGCTGCTCAATCCTTTTTCCGGCGGTTTCGTTGGCTTGAAACATCTGGAGGCACTGTCGCAGGATGCGGCCTTTTACCGGGCGCTGAAAAATACGCTGTGGTGGACGGGGGCTTCGGTATTCCTGCAGTTTTTCTTCGGTCTCATTTTGGCGCTGCTGCTGGACAAGCCGTTCGCGGGCAGGGGGCTGGCCCAGGCGCTGGTGTTTCTTCCATGGGCCGTGCCAACCTTTCTTGCCGGTCTCAACTGGGCGTGGCTGTTCAATCCGGTCATAGGACCGCTGCCGCACTGGATGGTCTCGCTCGGGCTTCTCTCCGCGCCCAACAATATTCTTGCCGATCCGCAGCTTGCCATGTGGGGGCCGATCATCGCCAATGTCTGGTGGGGCATTCCTTTCTTCGCCATCACATTGCTTGCCGCACTTCAGGCGATCCCGCGTGATCTTTACGAGGCCGCTTCCATTGACGGGGCAAACCCGTTGCAGCGCTTCACCTCCATCACCCTCCCATTTCTCGCACCCACCATCGCCATCACCGTTTTGCTGCGCACCGTCTGGATCGCCAATTTTGCCGATCTCATCATCGTCATGACCAATGGCGGACCGGCAGACCGCACCCAGATCGTTGCGAGCTACATCTTCACGCAGGCCTTCCGGCGGCTCGATTTCGGTTATGCCTCGGCCATCGCGCTGGTACTTCTGGTGCTGCTTCTGGCCTATTCCATGCTCATCGTGCTCCTGCGCCAACGCCTTATCGAGAAGGACTGACCGATGACATCAAGGATATTCCTCACCCTTGCCCATCGCCTGGCGATCCTCGCCTATATCGTCTTTGCGCTGTTTCCGCTGTTCTGGCTGCTCAAGGTCTCGGTCACGCCGAATGACCTGCTTTATAGCGAAGGCGTGCGAATGTGGCCGTCGCACGCGACGCTCGATCATTATCGATATGTCATAGAAAACAGTGCCTTCCCGACATTTTTTAAGAACAGCGTCATCGTTGCCGGCTCCACGGCACTTGCCGTTACGGTGCTCTCGTCACTGTCCGGTTATGCGCTGTCGCGGTTCCGCTTCAAGGGCAAATACTGGATCGTGGCGCTGATGCTGATTACCCAGATGTTTCCGCTGGTCATGCTGGTCGCGCCGATCTTCAAGATGCTGTCGCCGCTCGGCCTCACCAATAGCCTGACGGGTCTCGTCATCGTCTACACCGCCTTCAACGTGCCGTTTGCCACTTTCCTAATGCAGTCATTCTTCGACGGTATTCCCAAGGATCTGGAAGAGGCGGCGATGATCGACGGGGCAAGCCGCTTCACGGCATTCCGCCAGATCATCCTGCCGCTGACATTGCCGGGCATCGCTGCGACGCTGGGCTTCGTCTTCACCGCCGCGTGGAGCGAGTTGCTGTTTGCGCTGATGCTGATTTCGGGCAACCAGAGCGCCACATTCCCGGTCGGGCTGTTGACCTTCGTTTCAAAATTTTCCGTCGATTTCGGGCAGATGATGGCGGCGGGTGTTCTGGCGCTCATTCCGGCCTGTCTCTTCTTCCTGCTCATTCAACGTTATCTCGTGCAGGGCCTGACGGCCGGCGCGGTGAAAGGATAATCCCATGGCTTCCATCGAGCTGAAGAATGTCGGCAAGACCTATGGCGACCTTGCGGTCCTGCACGGGGTCGATCTGAAGATCGAGGACGGCGAATTCATCGTCCTCGTCGGCCCATCCGGCTGCGGAAAATCGACACTGCTGCGAATGATTGCCGGTCTGGAGGAGATTTCAGCGGGCGAATTGACCATCGACGGTGAGCGCGTCAACGACCGCAAGCCGAAGGACCGGGATATCGCCATGGTGTTCCAGTCCTATGCGCTTTATCCGCATATGAGCGTCGCCGACAATATGAGCTACAGCCTGCGCCTGCGCCGCAGCACCAAGGAAACAATCGCGGCGGCCGTGGCCGGTGCTTCGGCGAAACTCGGTCTCGATCCCTATCTGGCGCGCCGTCCGAAAGCGCTTTCCGGCGGCCAGCGCCAGCGCGTCGCCATGGGCAGGGCCATCGTGCGCCAGCCTAAGGCTTTTCTGTTCGATGAGCCACTCTCCAACCTCGATGCACGGCTTCGCGAGCAGATGCGGGCCGAAATCAAGCGCATGCATGCTGATCTCGGCGCCACCTCGGTTTATGTCACCCATGACCAGATCGAGGCGATGACGCTAGCATCCCGTATCGTCGCGATGAATGCCGGCCATGTGCAGCAGATCGGCGCACCGCTCGATCTCTACGATCGCCCAGCCAATCTGTTCGTCGCTGGTTTTATCGGTTCGCCGGGCATGAATTTTCTGGAAGGACGGCTCGGGCGTGAGAATGGCGGTAGTTTCGTCGTGCTCGGCGATGGCACACGCCTCGAACTCGGCCGCGACGTGAAGCTTGCCGATGGTGAGCCGGTCACACTCGGTATCCGGCCGGAACATGTCACCGTCTCGCCTGCGGATGGTGCTGTCGAGGCGACCGTCGATCTCGTCGAGCCGACGGGTCTCGGCATCATCCTGCACCTGACCGTGCATGGATTGCCCTTCAAGCTGTTTTCGTCTGATCGGGCGCTGTTGCAGCCGGGCAAGTCCATGCGGGTCGGTTTCCCGCAGGAACGGCTTCATGTTTTTGACCGAAACGGTGTCAGGATCGACGAGGCCTGAACTTAAGGCGTCATATCGCGATGCCCTTGTCATCGAACCTGTGGATTTTGGCATCATCTGGTGTGATGAAGACGGTATCGCCGTGTTTGCATTCGAATTCACCGTCGGTTCTGGCGGTGATGGGGCCGATGCCGGGGACGTCGAGGTGGAGGAAGGTGTCGGAGCCGAGATGTTCGGCGACCGTGACCTTGCCCTGCCACAGGCCGGTTTCTTTCGACAGCGTCAGGTGCTCGGGCCGCACGCCGGCGGTGGTCGCACCCTTTTGCCGGGCGTAGTCGCCGGTCACCAGGTTCATGCGCGGCGAGCCGATGAAGCCGGCGACGAAGAGGTTGGCGGGCGAGCGGTAAAGCTCCATCGGCGAGCCGACCTGCTCGATATTGCCGCGGTTGAGGACAACGATCTTGTCGGCCATGGTCATGGCTTCCACCTGGTCGTGGGTGACGTAGATCATCGTCGTCTTCAGCGTGTTGTGCAGCTCGGAGATTTCCAGCCGCATGGTGCCGCGCAGCGCCGCATCGAGGTTGGAGAGCGGTTCGTCAAACAGGAACGCCTTTGGTTCGCGCACGATGGCGCGGCCGATGGCGACGCGCTGGCGCTGGCCGCCGGACAGTTGCGAGGGCCGGCGTTCGAGATAATCGGTGAGGTTAAGGATGCGGGCGGCATCGTCGACCTTCTTGTCGATGACGGCCTTGTCGAGCTTGGCCATCTTCAGCGGGAAGGCGATGTTGTTCCTGACGCTCATATGCGGATAAAGCGCATAGGACTGGAACACCATGGCAAGGCCGCGCTCGGCCGGGGCCTTTTCGGTGGCGTCGTTGCCGTCGATGACTATTCTACCGCCGGAGACGTCTTCCAGCCCGGCAATCAGGCGCAGCAGCGTTGACTTGCCGCAACCGGAGGGGCCGACGAAGACGACGAACTCGCCGTCATGGATGTCGAGATCGATCGACGGGATGACTTTTGCCTCGCCGAAGAGCTTGGACACGTTCTGAAGGGAA
>NZ_JBNWBX010000010.1:0-218518 GCF_053522705.1 Agrobacterium sp. 16-2014-1-2a | reverse complement strand
TCGTTGGAGACCTTGTTCCAACCCGCGCCGACCTCGACGCCGTTGCCGGCGGTGATGCGGAAGTCCGGAGCGTCGCGCGAGACGCGCTCGATGGGGTTCAGGCGGGCCTTCATGCTGACTGTGAGCGTGCGCACGTTGCCGATGATGGAGTTGTTGCCGTTGGTGTTGAATTCGCCGATGACTGCCATTGTCGTGCTCCTTTTCCGGTTTGCTCGGGCCGCGCCCATCGCGTCCTCGATGACGGTGTTAAGACCGACGGCGATCGACGTCGCACCGCTGGCGGCCGGAACGAAGTGGAGGACGGCCGGGAGCGGCTTTCTTGGCCCGCGAGGAATGCAAACCTGTTTGCAGGGGAAGAAAGTCGCGTATGGCCGTTGCGGCCAAGGCGATCGAGACGAAGGCGTCCTTCGGTCACACCAGATCCATCGAGGTCTGCGTGGGTGTGGCCAGCCAGAACCGGATTGCGCACGACATGCCGAGAAACCAATCGTTGAACTCACTACCAGCACGCCGCTGGCACAATCGTTTTCGGCACCCTGCTCACACCACGTCACGGCTGCGGACCTGCCGTTCCTTCGACGCCATCGCCGATGGGTGCGTCTGAACTACCTGTCGTTCGACAGTCGAGCGATGCCGAGACGGCTCTGACTCGACGTCATGAACATCGCATTGCTCCACGCGTCGAATAGATAAGGAGGTGTCGAACCGGCTGTCGCTGTACGAACTCGGCCTGCACATGCTTCAGCACATGGCGTTGACCCGCAAAAGGCACCATCCCCAAGGCCGTTTCGAACGGCACCCATCGAAATTCGCTATGTTCGTGATTGATGACAACAGTTGCCCCAGCATCCACGAAACCAACGAAGACCGGCAGCATGCTGATTGCGTCGCGATCCGCCTCATAGAACTGCTCACATATGTCTGCCGAATAGAGCTGACCACAAGTCAGGCCGGTTTCTTCACGAACTTCGCGCAGCGCTGCTTCCCATGCTTTCTCCCCCTCTTCAATTCCACCGGCAATCTGGCACCACTCGCCGATCAGCGTGCGATTCCGGCGTAAAAGCAGTACCTCGGGTCCAGCGGCGACGCTGCGAAGAAGTACGACGGATACGGCAAAAATCGGATCGGAATTTCAGCCATCTGCTGCGCTTCCCTTCACTCACATAGTTTCCGGCAGACCTAAGCGACATCAATCCATCAGGGGTAAACATTCGCATTTCGATGGTCTATAGCAGTTTGCAACTTCCAGTCATTTGTCTCCCGGAATAACAATGATCCTTTTTCATCATACTTCTGTTTCCCTTGCCGAGGGAATTTTGGCATCTCAGCTCAACCAGGGTCACGTCACCAGGCGGTCCGAAGAGCCATTGCGCGACGTCGTATGGCTGACGACCGATGAAAGGCACGAGGGGCACGGACTGACGACGGGAGAACAACTCGATCCAGTGCACCGTTCTTATGTTGAAAAAGTCGAGCAAACGAAGCTTCGCCAGGGGCGTGTGTGGACGGCCGATAAGACGCGCATCAGAATTAAGGTCAAAATTCCGACGCGGGACCGCAAGCTTTTCAACTATTCTGCCTGGTCCCGGAAAAACGACGGTCCGAGGTTCGCGAAGTTCATGGGCCTTTCCTGCGTCGAGTCCGTGGCGGGTCTGAACGCTTCGGAGCTGGAAAGAGTGATGTTGATGACAGCGACGAAAGAAGAGACCTGGTATCTCTCGTTCCGGCCCATCGATCCTAAGGAATTTGAAGAAGTATTATACCGGACGGAGGACGGCTACATCCCGTATGACTTCGAACTTCACGGCCGCCACGAGCTTGAGAACGTGGGAATTTATTCGGCAGGGAAAGCGGCCTTGGAGGAATTGCGCGAGGTTGTCGCGTCGCGACACGGGTATGACCGTGCAAGTGCTGTCGTAACCTGTGCTGATCTCGCGATGCCGGCAAACGTTGTCGTTCGTGGCGGAGGAATCAACGTGGCTTTCAACCTCGACACCCTCCGGCGACTTGAAGGTAGCGCCGGCCCGTACGAGGAGGAGATTGTAGCCTGGATTGAACGGCATCGTTTGGATCTCAACGAGGCCTGGCAGAAAAGCCGGACGCAGCTCATCAGCTACTCGTAAAATTCGGCGATTTTTGCCGCTTCGATTAACCTTCTCTGTCCAAACTCCATCATGGTGAGCAGTTGCGCCATCCCTCAATCGCCACGGTCGTCACTCCGCAGTCAAAGTCGGTCAACCAGTCCGACGCCTTCCTTGCCAGCAAACACAATCAGCTCAATCTGTTCAACTCGATCGATCATCTGGTTACGGATGAGAAGAAACTCAGCGACAGTGAACGGGGCGCAATCGAACACCATATCGTAAATATTCGCGCGGCTATCGCCCGATCGCTGTGGTCAAAGGAAATTTATGTCGGTACGTCTCTCTTGGATGAGCATGTTCTCGCATGCGCTAAGCAAGGTGGGGGTGGCGTTCCCGGAAAAATGCTGAGTGATCTCGCTTCGGCCGGAGTCGAGCGTCCCGGGTTCGTCCTTTATCCGCTAACCAGCTTCGGCATGAAGATGGAGATGCTGCCCTGGAGGAATTCGGGACTGAAAAGCCACATCCTGTTTCGTGCGGCCGGGTTTGCCGTCAGCGCCCAGACCAATTCAGTCGCGCGGGCACATGACCGCCTGATCGAAATGGCACGCGGGTTGGGCATACGGCAACGTATAGAGCGAGGCGACATCGAACATTTCTCGCATGCTGCGCAATGGCTTAAAACTAACCCGTTGCTGCTCGTCAAGCTGACATCGCACACGGGAGACATGTATGAAAACCAGTTTGTCTACACTCTCAAGATCCGGTCGGCTGCGTCCGCGCTACTGATGCTTCACGCGCTGTCGGTCGAGCGGGACGGCTCGATCGACAAATTCAGCTCGTCCGCTCACGTCAACAACTGGGAAACACTCGACATCCGCCACTATCTGATCGGGGAAGGTCGACGCTCTGGAAAGATTGCCACCCGGCGCGTCCCCATGAACGTGTCGGCGCTGGATCTCGCGAGACTGTCGGATGTCGCCGCCGTAGTCTCGACAGAGGCGATGGAGACGAACACGATGAAGCGTTTCGAAAGACAAATCGTGGCTGCGCTCAAGACTGTCGAGCAGGGATATTTCCGGCACGTCCATCTCACGGCCGGCTCAAAGATGGAGGCGAGGTTCTACAAGCGCATCGTCACCGCGCTCGACTGGTTCCGACAGTCATTCGGTTCACATGCCAACGAGTCGGAGGCGATTGTCGCTCTTGCGGTGGCGTTCGAAACGTTGCTCACCGACCACTATCAGCCAGGCGTGGCGGAACGCATCAAGCGCCGGGCTGGAATTTGCATGAAAGGCGTTCCCCGCGTTTCCTCCTATCAGCAAAGTATCATTGAACTCTACCACGCCCGCGGCAGCATCGTTCACACGGGGGAACTTGGCCAAGCCGCGAACGTAGAACGTGCTCAGGCAGCGTTTGCGCGATGCTTCTGCAGTCTCGTCTCTCGCCTCCCAAGCGGTCGGCTACCGAACAGCGATCCTGTTCGCAACCTGCTCGGCGACACCGGATGAATCGAGAGTACGCATTAGGAGGACTGGTCTTTTCGTGCTCTATGATGCTTGCTATATTAAGGTGAAAAATTGGAGCAGACATGGCAAAAGTCGTCGTCAAAAAGCTTAATGGCCCTAAGTCCGGAGTGCGTGGCAAAGCGGTTACGGAGAAACGGGTTCGGGATTCGAGCAGCGGGCAGTTCGTCACTGTGCGGACGATCGACGCAAAAAGCCAAACTTTCGGGCAAGATCTTACCTATGTCTTCAGCAGGAATGTCGCCAAGGCCCGCCGTGATAATAAGGCCGTGACTGGCGTTGTCGATCGTGCGCCTGAAAAAGCTTGAGCAGCCCGTCTTTCTGATTGTTGCTGGCCCGAACGGATCCGGTAAGAGCAGCGTCTACGCAAATGCGGATCTCGAGTTGGAAGGGCGCTCCGTATGGATCGTCAACCCCGATCTTCTCGCCGGCCGGATCAGTGAGGTAGAAAACAAACCACTTCCGGAAGCCAACTTGGTTGCTGTTCAGCGCATTGAGGCCTGGATTCAGTCATCGATATCCGTTCATAAGACGATCGGGGTAGAGACCGTTTTATCGACGGATAAGTACCGCCGTCTGGTTGAGGCGGCTGAAGCCGTGGGATTTGCCATCTGGCTTTTCTACACCGTTTTGGACAGCCCGGAGCGGTCGATCGAACGTATCAAACTTCGCGTTGCGAAGGGTGGACACGACGTTCCGGCTGATAAAGTGCGTGCCCGTTACGCAAGATCGCTCGATCAACTTCCGTGGTTTCTCGAACGAGCTGACAGAGCCTGGATTTGGGACAATAGCGGTGCGACGCCCAAGCTGATCGGCGAAAAACAGGATGGTGTGATCGGCCTTGATGAGAATGCTCTCGCCGTCGTCGCTTCAGCTGTGAAATCCATCGCGACCGAGTGATGAAATGGGCTCGATGCCCACCTCCGGCTTCACCATGTGAGAAAAAGACGAAAAAGAGCCCCGCCTTGTCGAGCGGAGCTCCTCTGGGTGCTCAGGCCTCCCGCTTCGGGCGGTTCCAGATGAGGGCGTATTCGCCTTCCTTCTCGCCCGGCCAAAGGGCTGCGGTGATCGGGGCATTGAAGCTCGGGTCGTCGAGCTTGACGGAGATGAAGGGCTCGCCGTCGTTGGAGACCTTGTTCCAACCCGCGCCGACCTCGACGCCGTTGCCGGCGGTGATGCGGAAGTCCGGAGCGTCGCGCGAGACGCGCTCGATGGGGTTCAGGCGGGCCTTCATGCTGACGGTGAGCGTGCGCACGTTGCCGATGATGGAGTTGTTGCCGTTGGTGGTGAATTCGCCGATGACTGCCATTGTCGTGTTCCTTTTCCGGTTTGCTCGGGCCGCGCCCATCGCGTCCTCGATGACGGTGTTAAGACCGACGGCGATCGACGCCGCACCGCTGGCGGCCGGAACGAAGTGGAGGACGGCCGGGAGCGGCTTTCTTGGCCCGCGAGGAATGCGAACCTGTTCGCAGGGGAAGAAAGTTGCGTATGGCCGTTGCGGCCAAGGCGATCGAGACGAAGGCGTCCTTCGGTCACAACAGATTCATCGAGGTCTGCGTGGGTGTGGCCTGTCCGAACCGGATCGACCACGACATGCCGCGAGACCAATCGTTGAACTCACCACCAGCACGCCGCTGGCACAATCGTTTTCGGGACCATGCTCACACCACGTCACGGCTGCGGACCTGCCGTTCCCTTCGACGCCATCGCCGATGGGTGCGTCTGCATTACCGACCGTTCGACATCAGAGCCATCTTCGACTGGATGGTGTCTCCTCCCAACCGGCAAGGGCCTCCGCTATGCTGCGATCCCCCTTGCCCTCAGCGCCCCACACCGCAACGGCTGGTCGGCATGGAACGTGTCCCCCACTTCAGAAACTGACTGGGCCGGCGTCTTTCACGGCAGAGTTCCACCATATGGCGGTGCCTCTTCCGCTCCAAATGGAGCGGTCAGCCGTTACCGCAGCGCCGGAAGGCTGCCCTAGACGCCACACATGCCTTCGCATTCGATGGGCCAGAGATCGAGTTGGCCATGATCGGCGGCCGTCGACAGGTCGGCTTCGTCAAGAGGAACACATGAGCGATGAAGATAAACTTCGCCACGGATGCGTCGAATGCCGGTCCGCAGCGCTCGATCGACTTTCACCGCGTCTGCCCAGGCTTCCGGATCATGATCACGCATGTGGCGCCAGCGTCCGTTATCGTGAAACGGGCATCCGATGCAGGCCGATTTCGGGGGCGTCGGATAATCATGACGGCGCAACCAGGCCAGGCAATCGCGCCTGCTCATGCGTTGTTCGATCAACGGCCAACGATTGATCTGCCAGTCCTCGAACGAGGGTTTGATCCGGCTGGCCTCGTCTGTCGAAATGCCAATCCACTGCTCCGCGACGGGATGATCAGGTGATCGCTTGCGCGTGAGGCCCAACAATTCCCGGACCTTCCTCCGGATCGGCACGATCTTGTAATCCGCAGTGCAGGCCCTGCGCATCATGCCGATCGATACGGTCTCGCGCGATGTCGCGCGGGAACCGATCTGGACGAGTTCGCCGTCGTCGTCCTCATCGAGAACCGGTCGTGCGCTCCCGGCTGGCGTCACGGTTTTTGCAAAAGCCGGAATCGAAGCCCACCGTTTGCCGGCAGCGGCGTCCATGAGATTGTCGCGAATATTGCCGGCCGAGACGACATGGATCGGGAACGGAACGACATTCGGCGACATCAACCATTCAAGATGATCGTAGACGGCTTTTGGCTCCCAACCAGTATCGGCGAAGATCGCGCAATCGGGCATCGGCCCGATCTCACCATGCGCTGCCATCAACGCCATGGTGGTGGACTGGACGCCGGCGCCGAGCGAAAGCGCCCGCAGCCGGATCGGGGAGGACGCGCCATCCCCGGTAAAGTTCGACACCTGGAGCATCAGGCCGCCTCCTTTCCGGAAGCTGCCTGCGGCTGAAGGTCGTGCAGATAGGCGACAGCGCGCTGCGCATGCGCCGCCGCATTGAAGATCGCCCGCTTGTCGGATCCGAGGATTTCGGCCCAACTCTGGATATAGGCGGCATGATCCGGCCGAGGCTCCAACTCTGGCACGATACCCAGATCGGCGCAGATCATCGCTGCCCCAAGCTCCACCAGCATCTCTTCGAACGCCCTCTCACGGCGATCCTTGTGGTAGCGGCTCAGGTCCCTGTTCAGTCGGGCGGGACCGCCCGCCCAATGCAAGGTTTCGTGCGCTCTCGTCGCAACGAAAGAGGCCATGTCCCGGAACTGTTCGGGCCGCGGCAGCTGGATGTGGTCGGAGGCAGGAGAATAATAGGCCTTGTCGCCGCCGTAACGGACGACAGCGCCCGTGTTATCGAAGAAGCGATCGGCATGCTCGATACGCTCGAGCGGTTTCGCGATCGGTTCGGGGCGACTGTAATAATGATCTGCAAGGCCATCGATTTGATCGCAATTGAAAACTGTATAGGCCTTCAGGAAGGGAATATTGCGCTCGACCTCTCCGCCGCCCGCGTCCGTCTCGGTTTTGGTGAAGCGGCTGGCATAGACGACGGTCGCGCCGCTCTCGCCCTTGCGCACGTGAGCGCCGAGTTCGTTTGCCTGGCGCAGCGTCATCCATGTTGACGACATGAAACCACTGGCGACGCTCTCCGACCACAGAAGCAGAACATTGAGGCCGGTGTAAGCTTGTCCGTTGTGACGAAGCGGCCGGCTCACCCGGCCCGATAGATTGGCCGCACTCCACGGCTGCACCCATGGGCGCACGCCCTTTTCCAGATCGGCGACGATCCTGTCGGTGATGCGTGCATAGATATCGGTCCGCGTGTTTGCTGTTTTCCTGCTCATTTCCAAACCTCCGTTTCAGGAGGCCGCGCCCATCGCGGCCCCGTCGCGGAGGGCCGAAAGCAGGAGCGATCAGGGGGAAGGCGCACCGGAACGGCCGGAACGCCAGTGGAGGACGGCGCAGCCGTTGCGGCTTGCCGCCGGATCCTGCAGGACCGACGAACGGGACGGGGCAGCGATGTCGCCCCGCGTCTCTTCGTCTTTCCTCTGTTTCCCCATTGAGCTTTACTCCAACGGCGACACAAAAAATGGCCGCCTCGGAGTGAGACGGCCTCGTCCCGACGAAGGCGGAGCTGGATGCTCCGCCGGAGACGTCTCAGCCAAGAGCGTCCATCTGCGCTGCGGCCGCCTTGCGGTCGAGCGTCTGGCCGGGATTGTCGACCGGCCGATCGAAAGGCTTCCACGCTTCGCCGACAATCTGTTCGTAGGCTGCGACGGCGCCTTCAGCTGCCAGGCGGAGCGCGTGGGCCTGAATACCCATGTCGGCTGCGAACTCGCGCTTGCGCTGGGCGGCGCTGTCGTAACCGACCGGGCCATCGATATCCTCGTCGCGAGCGTCCGACGCACCCTTGGCGGTCGCATCGCGTGCTTCGGTGACGGCCTTGCTGTAGAACTGGCCAGCGCCATGGGCCGATCCGACATAGGCGCCGACGATGCGCTGGAGATGGATCTGCATCGCCCGTTCGCCGAGGCCCTCGGAGAGGCCAGTCGCGGTTTCGACGATAAGGCGCTCGTGCATGTCGCGGATGCCGTCGCTGTCGAGGATGGCCGTTCCGAAGCTTTCGGCGATCCGGAGCGCCTGCGCTTCATCGGGGCATGTTAGGCGGACCATTTCGATCGTGGCGCCCTTGCGGAGCTGCACGACACGGGCGGCAGGGCGAGAAGCTTGACGTGAAGAGGTTGCGGGCTTTGCCATGATGGTTTCCTTTTCGGTTTGCCCGAAGCGATCGGCCCCTTGGCCGTTCTGTCCTTCGGTGCGGTCGAAAAGAACCGGCGCAAGCCGGGCGGTTCAGGGTCCGGGCAGGCCTGATCGAGCGAAGCAGGTGGGCGGGCAAGCGGAACCCACGGTTCTGCGAAGCCCGCGTTCCTGTTTTGTCGAGAGCGGCATGACCGGCCGTCCCGCGGCGCGACAGCGGCCTTGAACCGGACGGGCGCTGGTTCAGACCGCCACGAAACCGAAGGACAGAACGGCCAAGGGGCTGATCCCGGATGCCGAAGCCGGAAAGGAGGTCATGCAAAATGCGCGCCAGGCCCGCACCTGCAAGCTGGTCTTTCCATGCTGACGTCACTGGTGCTCCACGTCGCCAGAATGGATCGCCGATATGCCCGATGTGCCTGTCAGATCACTCTGATTTGCTTGCCCCGCCTTTCCCCGATAGACGCGCATCTGGCGTTACGACCGACCAACAGTATTCGCGAAAGGAACACCGCAGATGAGCGATCATAGCGGCGACGATTATGTCTATGACGAAGCAACCGGAGAATGGCGTCCGGCATCCGAGATTTCCGCCGAAAAAGCAAAAGCCGCAGAAGTGCGCGACGCCTCCGGCAACGTGCTGGCCGATGGCGACTCCGTCGTGCTGCTCAAGGACCTGAAGGTCAAAGGCGCCGGCCAGACCTTGAAGCAGGGCACGGTCATCCGCTCGATCCGGCTGACAGACGATCCGGAAGAGATTGACTGCCGGCATGATGCAATCAAAGGCCTGGTCCTGCGCACCGAGTTCGTGCGCAAGCGTTGATCAGGGCTGTGCCGATTGCTCAAGGTTTCGGCAGCCGATAGCGGTCCAGCCAGGTCGGGCCGTGCGTGTTGCGCAGCTTGCGAAGGATCTGGCCGTCATCGCAGCGCGCTTCGCCCATCCAGACGGTGTTGAGGATGCGCTTCCATGATCGGCCGTGCCTCGCTGCGTAATGCTGAAGCGCCTTTACCTCCTGATCCGTGAGGGACGGAAGCGGTTCATGGCGCTTCATGGTATCGTCTCCTGCAATGCCGCAATCGCGGACTGCTGCCGCATAAGCTTGCGCGCCAGAGCATCGATCTCTGGCTGGCGCTGCGCGGTGATCGCCGCAAGATTGGAGCGGTAGCGGGTGAGGAAGGCTTCGGGTTCAGGAGGCCTGACGCGGCGATATCCGTATTTGCGCCGTCCAAGCGATGGGATCAGCGCGGTCATCCTGCGAATGATCTGGCGGTCGATCATGTCGAGCTGATGCCGCGTCTGCCGGCACGCTTCTTCCATGCGCCGCAATTCCGCCTGTCGATCGATGGACCGGTTCATGCCGCCGTCCTCCTCGTCCATGAGGCAAAGCTTGATGGACCGTCGTAGGCTGCGTGGCGCGCTTCATCGATGATGAAGCCGAAACGGCCCGCTTCGTATTCGGGTGACGGCACGAGAAATCGCCGTTCCTCGCCGCCATGATCGCGCCTGCCTGCGCGCGTGGCGATTACCTCGGTCATGCCTGGATGATGATCCGATCGAAGTGCCGAGATCACGATCCAGTCGCTGGCGTGCTCGAGCTCGAACGCGCGGCGATCCTTCACATGAGATTCGCCGTGAGCAAGCACAGTCGCAAAAATCGCCTCCCACGCATCGGGCTCCCAATCCTTTAGCGTCTCGCTGGCGCAACGCTTCTCGAAGCTGGTGAACAGTTCAGGGAAGGTGTGCGCCACGGCAGCCCAAGCGCAATCCTCCTCGTAGAACCCGTCGTCCGCCCGGAGCAGCGGATGGACCGCGCGGTTTCGGTCGGCCGAGAGCCTGAAGCCGCCGTGGCTTGCAGTGGAGTGGAATTCGATCCCCTCGGCATAGGTTGTCGAGTGCTGGGCCGAACCCCATGGCGTATGCACATGGGGGGCGGTATTCCGACGTCCGAGCGCCTGTATTTCGCGCTGATGTTCGGCCTGTTCGAGGACGTGTGCACTAAAAGCCGCCTCATCGGCGAGTTCGCCGCAATGACCGTAGAAGTCTCCCCGTCGCCACTCGGGAAGCGGACGTCCAATCTTCCAGCCGGTGGCCAGATAATGCCGCCCGGCCTGACCTGGCAGCATGGCAAAGGCGTGATCGCCGACGCGGGCGACGGGGAACCCTTCGCAGGACAGACCAAAGAAAACCCCCG
The DNA here is from genome assembly GCF_053522705.1 of Agrobacterium sp. 16-2014-1-2a. Lineage (NCBI taxonomy): Bacteria > Pseudomonadati > Pseudomonadota > Alphaproteobacteria > Hyphomicrobiales > Rhizobiaceae > Agrobacterium > Agrobacterium sp. 16-2014-1-2a. The sequence continues at coordinate 207,961 of NZ_JBNWBX010000010.1, read as the reverse complement.
GAAATCCGGGGGTGCAGTCGGGCATGTTCGTGTTGGGAAGATCGATCATGCGGCAGCCCTCCCTTCCACAACATCGGCGGCGATCTCATCCGCCGTGACGTCCTCGAGAACGGCGAACGGATAGCCATGGGTGGTCAGCCATTCCTCGGCAGCCTGCCGGCTCGCCGCGAGATGGACGAGCTCGGCGCTGTCGCCAGGGCGGTCGAAGACACGGTAACTGCCGACCGCCGGACGTTCGACGATGGTGAACATCAGGCTGGTTTCCAGCGAAAATGTGCGGTGGACGCGGATCGCAATAACACCGCCGCTGCCATAGTCGCCTTCGTGGAGCGTGAAGCTGGGCGGCAGGCTGATGTTGCCGGCGCCGCGCTCGTCCTGCTTGCGTATCAGCCGGCCTCTGCTGTTGTTGGTCTTCCACGCGGAGAGCTTTTTGCGATGGCGCTCCGGCGGGCGCGGCTGGCCGTTGGACCACGCCAGAACGGTGCCGATCGGCGCCAGGAATGCGAGATGTGCGGACATGTTGATCTCCTTGATCTTTAGAGTTGGAAACGAAGCCGCCGCCAGTGGAAATCACCGGCGGCGCACAATCATTCGGAAGGAGAAGGAGGGACGCGGCTACTCCGCGGCGATCCCGTAAGCATCCTGCTCTTCGTCAGGATCGACGGCTTCGGGAGCATCGTCGGCGCTGTCTGGAAGGTCGGCCTCGTCTTCGGGGGTGGCGAGGCCCTCTTCTCTATCAAGGTCGGACTCATCGACGTCTGCTTCTTCCGCGCTGTCGTCGGCATCGAGAACCTCGCCACTCTTGATGAGATCCACGATGTCCTGCGGATCGGGCGCGAAGAGTGCGGTCGTGTGAACGAAGCGCTCTTGCCTGAAATGATCAACGAGAGCCGCACGAGTCTCCCGCACCTTCTGGCGCGCAAGCACGTTCGCCTCCTTCGCCGCTGCTTCCATCGCCTGGCGAGACAGGCACAGCAGAAAGTCCTCCGCGCCCATGTTCGGCAGGAAGTTGTCGGCGCCGATCGCGTGACCTGCGATCCTGGAGATCACCCCGCTGTTGGACATACCCCGCCGGCACGACAGCACATCGATCAGCATCGAACGCGCGGCCACGCGCAGTGTCTCCACGTCGAAGGCGAGCCTGCCGTCTTCGCCGATCAGCCGGGCGGCGTGGCGCTTGAAGCGCTTCGACCCGAACACGGTATCGGTCGCGCCGGAATCCACGCGGACGTTCAGGCCGGCGAATGCAAGCACGAGCAGGGCCATCAGCATGTCGTCCTCGATCGGGGCGCGTCCAAGCGCCTCATGCAGGGCGTCGGTGCGGAAGTCGCCGATCATGTCCTGCCCCTTCTGGGTCACATCCGGGCGCGGCTTTGGCGTGTCGACGATTGCATCATCGGCTTCGGCTAGACCGCCCGCGGTCGCCGCGCCGCCTTTGCCCTTCTTCTTGTCCTCGGGCATGCGGAAGGCGACCGACTGCACCTTGCCGTCACGGTCGAGATACATGGCGACGTGGTCGGATTTCGAAGGCTTGCCGTAGACGCGTTCCGCCTTTTTGGGCAGCTCCGGCTGGCCCCAGTTGTTGACCTCGACGATCGACCCCTGCTTCGGAAGCGTCGTCGTCATCCATTCCTGCTGGGCGCCGAGAAACGCTTCCACGTTAGTGGTGTATCGGCTGTCCTGGTCAGCTGGTGCAAACAGATCCTCGACCCATTCGATTCCGTAGGCGCTGGCAAGATCGTCGCCGAAGCTCGCATCCTTGGCAAACATGCGCGTCTTTGAAAGAGACCGGGAGATGTTGTACCAGTCCGCCCGCTCGGTCTTCTTGGCCTTGTTCGCCTTCCACACCTCCCTCTGCTCGTCGAGCGAAGCGGCCGCGATGGTGCGCAGCTGCTGCTCGTTGGGGATATCGCCGAGCGCCATATGGTCGAGCATGGCCGGCAGCACGTTGGCCAGAAGCCGAAGCTTCCTGATTTGCCGGACCGGCAGGGCGAGCGCGATACCGATCGCTTCCTCGGTCCAGCCGAGAGCGACGAGACGTTCGATGCCACGCCATTGGTCGACGGCGCCAAGAGGCTCTCTCGCGATATTTTCGACCATTGAGCGCATGGCGCCATTGTCGTTGGCAGCCTCGCGGACGATCACCTCGATTTCCTCAAGGCCAGCGGCGATGGCCTGCCGGACACGGCGATGGCCTGCTTGGATGATATAGCCGTTGCCGCCATCGGTTTCGGGTGAGACCACTGGAGGTTGGATAATGCCGACAGCCTTCACCGTAGCCAGCAGCAGTGCATCGGCTTGTGGGGACGATTTCGAGCGGCGCGCATCGTCGGGATTGTCCTTCAGCCCGCGGGGGTCGAGTTTAAGGATTTGCATGAGATTGGCTCCTTCGGGGATTGCTGAGCCGGCGCCTTGCCAGCCCCTTTTTCGTCTTCAGTTCTTTCCGAAGACACTTCCCAGACCGCGGAGCGGACGGGCCGGTGCAACTGCGGCTGAGCATCCCTGCCCGGCTGGTCAAGCAGGGCTGACAGCCCTGCGCAGGGCGACGGGCCGGGATCGCGAGTGGCGCGGTTGAGCGCAAGCGTCAGCGGCCTGCCCGATCTGCGAGCAAGCTTCCCCCTTTCCCTATTTTCTCATTTCAGGAGAGCGATTATATAAATTCAAAATAATCGGTCGCGATTTGCGAAGACCGGATACAGAAAATCGACCTGAGATATGCGGTAGGCGCTTTGAGCCTTCTGCGGGTGCTGGTGTTTTTACGCGATGTTCACGACCAGTTTGCCGAAGTGTCCTGCATCACGAAGTGCATTATAGGCAGCTTCGGCTTCGGCGAACGGGAAGACCTGATCGACTTGCGGCTTGATGCCGGTTCTCACCAAGGCGGCGAGTGTCGCGACCGGACCGACATAGATCCCTTGCAGCGTGATCCTCTTTTCCAGAATCGCCCCTGTATCGATATGACCGTCAAAGCCGGTCAGCACGCCCATGAGTGAAATACGCCCATCGAACCGGGTGGCCTTGAGCGTTTGACTGAGCGTCGCGGGGCCTGCCACATCCACCGCCAGGTCAGCACCGACACCGTCCGTCAGACGCAGCACTTCGTCCTCCCAGGCCGTTGTGCGGCGATAGTTGATCATTTCATCCGCCCCGAGCGCGCGGGCACGCTCAAGCTTTTCGTCGGAACTGGAGGTGATGATGACACGGGCGCCCGCCAGTTTTGCGAGTTGAAGGGCGAAGATCGAAACGCCACCAGTTCCGAGCAGGAGGACCGTTTCACCTGGCTGCAAGGGCCGACGCTCGAACAGGGCCGAAAATGCGGTCACCCCGGCGCATGGTAAGGTCGCGGCCTCCTCGAACGTCATGGCATCGGGAATGCGCACGATACTGTTCGATGGAACAACGATACGTTCCGTCAGCACGCCGTCCATCGTCTGGCCGCCGAGACTTGTGGCCTTCTTCGCGGGGGTGATCGGGCCTTCCACCCATCCGGGCATGAAGCCGATTACGACGCGATCGCCGACCTTCCAGTCTTCCACGCCTTCGCCAACAGCTGCTACGACGCCCGCGCCGTCCGAGAGCGGAACAACGTCCTTGAAGTTCCTGGCAATAACCAGGTCCCGGTAGTTCAGCGAAGCAGATCGCACGTCTACGGCAACCTCGCCTTTTTCGGGCTGGCGCACGTCGCCTTGCGTGAGCTTGAGACGGCGGGTTTCGTTTCCGGTCAGAATGTATCGGTGCATGTGAGATATCTCCTTTTGAGAGATCCACCATAGGGATACAAGTCATATCTATGAAGTACACACAAATTACGCATGTAGTATCATGAATGATAGTATCCCCATTAAGCGCACACGCCGCCGCGCCGACAAGACGGGGTGCGCGGTCGAGGCAACCCTGTCGGTCATCGGCGGCATCTGGAAGCCGGTTATCCTGTTTCACCTCCTGGAAGGAAAGCTGCGCTTCAATGCGCTTTGTCGCCTCGTACCGGCCGCTACCCCCCGCATGATGACCTTACAATTGCGCGAGCTGGAAGCGGATGGGGTCATCAACCGGATTGTTTACCCGGAGGTGCCGCCGAAGGTGGAATATGAACTCACCGCGTCGGGCATTTCCCTTGCTCCCGTCCTGATAGCGATGCGGGATTGGGGAGAGCGACTTCAAAGAAACGAGGAAAACGCATAGGGCGATCAAGGTCGGACTGTCGCGAGACTTTCACTTGCGCGATAGAAACTCCCATGAAAATTCAACGCCGGCGATTTTGTCTCACTGTTAAAATTTTACGCCGCCATTGGCGGTGCCGCGCCCTCAACATCCGCGGCCAGTGAAGCCTCCACCTCCGCAAGCTGCAAGCGTTTCTCGGCCAGCTCGCCGGCGAAGGCAAAGTCGCCGCCATCGTCGCGCGTCTGGTATGACGCGAGCCTGCGGCGGGCGTCAGCAAGGCGCTGGCGATTGCGCTCGCGTTCACCCTCGAAATCATCAAGCGCGTGCTCGAGGCGGGAGACGGCACCGAGCGGCGTGACCGTCACGGGCAGATCGATCTCGAAATCCGCGCCGGTGCGCATCAGCATGGTGGTGTAGCGATAATTGTCATGGCCGAAGCGTTCGCCGCGATATTCCAAATCGAAGCCGCCGATCGACGCGATCACCGTCTCGTCGTCCTGCTGGAGTTGTACCTGGGTCAGGATCTCCTTCATCAAGGCACGACCGGCCTCCTTGCGCTCGGCATAGACCTTGCCCATGACCGTCATCGAGAAGGCGGCGCCAGCGGTCGAAAGCAGACGCTCGATATCCTGGCCAACCTCTGCGATCCGCCGCGTGGCATACTCGATATCGCGTTCGGCGTCGCGAAGCTGGCGGCGAACGGCGTGCTGGTCGTCAATGTGTGCCGCGCGCAGGCGTTCCAGCCGCGCGATGTCGGCCTCCAACCCCGCCTTCTGCATCAGGCGCTGGTCGCCCGAGGCGATCGCCTTGGCCATGGCGAACTGGTTCGCCTGCCCCTCGCCGAGATCTTCGAGACGCCGGATGGAGGTATCACCGGAAAGGGCCGCCGCGATGAACCGGGCCTTGCGCTCATTATTCTGCCACATCGTGGCATCGAGGCTGCCTTCGGTGGCGTAGGCGAAGATATCGACCTCGTCATGCTGGTTACCCTGGCGCACGATGCGGCCCTCGCGCTGCTCGATCTGGGAAGGGAGCCAGGGCACGTCGAGATGATGGAGTGCCTTTAGCCGCAGTTGCGCATTGACGCCGGTCCCCATCGTCTCCGACGAGCCGATCAGGAACCGGACCCTGCCTGCCCGGACGTCGCCAAACAGCCGCTGCTTCGCCTCCGATTTCTTGAAGTCCTGCATGAAGGCGATCTCCGATGCCGGCACGCCTAAGCGGATCAGTTCGTCACGAATCCAGCGATAGGCGGAAAAGCCTCTGGTCTTCTCGACGCTGATGGTGCCCAGATCGGAAAAGATCATCTGCGCAGCACCTGGCAGTTCGAACGGCTTGCCATCATGGCGGAGATAGGTGCTGCCCTCGGTCGCCTTCCAGATATTGAAGGCATTCGAGATGAGACTGTTGAGCTTGTTGTCCGCCTCATTGTCATTGTCGGCATCCACGAGGCGCAGGTCGATCGCCGCATGCCGGCCATCGGTGATGACGGAAAGCAGGATGTCGTCGCCGGGTTCGGGCGGCCGGTCGCGCTCCTCGATCGCCTTGATGCGCTCGGCCAGCACCATCTGGTAGTGCTTGAACGCCTGTGTTGGCTTCGACGTGACGATCTGGCGCCTGCCGGTCGAGACCGCCGGCACCTTTACATACTCGCGCAAGTCCGCCGGCATCACGACATCCGCGAAGCTGCGGAACATCGCGATCAGTTCTGGCACGTTGACGAAGCTCGCGAAGCGGGAGACCGGCTTGTACTTGCCGGAAGGCTGAAGCTCCAGCTCGGTGGTGGTGTCGCCGAAGGTTGACGCCCAGGCGTCGAACTCGTGCAGGCCGCGCTCCATCAGCGCCGGGTGGCCCATCAACCGCTGGACAGAGAACATTTCGCCGAGCGTATTTGTGATCGGCGTGCCCGAAGCGAGGACAAGCGCCCGGCCGGGATTGATCGTCTCGATGAAACGGGATTTCACATAGAGATCCCAGGCCCGCTGCGAGCCGTTCGGATCGACGCCCTTCAACGTCGACATATTGGTTGCGAAGCTGAGCTTTCTGAACTCCTGCGCCTCGTCGACGATGATCTGGTCGACGCCGATCTCGGCGATGGTGAGGAGATCGTCCTTGCGGGTGGAAAGCGCTTCGAGCCGCTCCTGCAGCCCTTCCTTCAGGCGCTCGAGGCGCTTGCGAGAGACGCGGTCCTCATCCTCGACCTTTAGGAGTAGGGTTTCGTAGAGCTCCAGTTCGTCGTGGATCATCTGTTGTTCAAACACCGCCGGCACACCGATGAACCTGAAGGCGGAATGCGTGATGATGATCGCATCCCAGGTTGCCGTCGCCGCGCGCGACAGGAACCGGGCGCGCTTGTCCTTCGAAAAATTTGTCTCGTCCGCAACGAGGATGCGAGCCGTGGGATAGAGCGCCAGGAACTCGCGCGCGGCCTGCGCAAGGCAATGCCCCGGCACGACCTGCATCGCCTTGGCGACCAGGCCGAGACGCCGCTGCTCCATGATGCTTGCTGCCATCGTCATGGTCTTGCCGGCGCCGACGGCATGGGCGAGATAGGTCGAGCCGGCCGAGATGATCCTCCAGATCCCGCGTTTCTGATGCCCGTAGAGAACAAAGGCGCCTGAGGCGCCTGGAAGTTTGAGATGATCGCCGTTGAACTTTCGCGGCGCGATGTTGTTGAAGCGGTCGTTATAGACGCGTGCCAGCCGGTCGGTGCGATCGGGATCGGACCATATCCAGCGCTGGAAGGCCTGCTTGATCTTGTGAAGCTTTTCCTTGGCCGCTTCGGTATCGACGACGTTGAGAACCCGCTTTTCGCTGTCGCCGTCCCTGATCGTATCGAAGATCTGCGGCACCCGGCTGTTCAGGGCATCGGACAGCAGTTCGCCGGCATGGCGGCGGTCCGTTCCCCATTCGGATGTTCCGGCGGCGAGGTAGGAAAGCTGGCGGGCCTCGACGGTCCATGACGCCAGTTCGGGCATGTGATGGATCCGGATATCGGTTCCCATCGTCTCCTTGACGAAGGCGACGACATCTCCAGCCGGTATCCACGGAGCGCCGAGGCGCGCGGTGATGTCCGACGGGCGCAGATCGACCGGCTGGACGGCAGTGAGCGCCGAGACGTTGCGCTCATAGGCGGGCTCGAGCGCGGCCGCAGCTTCCGCGACCTTGAGCTTCTCGCGGACATGACCGGACAGATAGGCGTCGGCCATCTGCCAGGACCCGTCGGCGGGGTCGCGGAAGATCGCGCTGCCAAGCTCAGTGACGACGTCTTCGGGATTACGGTGCAGAAGTTCCGCGATATGGTCGAGATCGACGTGCCCACGTTCGTTGAGCACCACGGCGAGCGCATCCGCCGCACTGGTGATCACCGGCGGCGCGGGCGGCGAGATGACACGGTCGGTGAAGATCGGCCCGGGCCTTGCCGTATCGTTTTCGAGGTCATAGTCCTCGATCGAGGCGACCAGCCAGCAATCGGGATCGTCTGCGAACGGCTGGAGATTAGGCCGGCGATGGCTCTCGCGCGTCTCGCCTGTCTCCGGATCCTCGTTGATCGAGACCGTGGTGTGGTTGATCGGGCCGAAGTCGCGCACGAAGCTCGACCAGGCAATGCGCAGCTTGACCTGCAGATCCTTCCAGGGTTGGTCCAGCTCCTGGGCCTTCAGCACCTGACGTACCGCGTCACGGACCGGGATCAGCTTCCTGATGATCCGGACGTGCTTCTCCGGGATACCGTCCGCGCTGCGGCCCTTTCGGACCGTAATAGTGACCGGCTGGCCATCGATCACCTGCATGAGGCCTCGGGCGTTGTGGAAGAAGAAGCTGCCTTCGCGGACATGCTGGCCGGACGGAAGATCGGCAGGAATATCTTCGGTCGCGCCCTCAAGATCGAGATCGATCGCGGTGGGCTCGCCGTCATAGCGGCCTTCCGGAAGAAGATGGACGGCGGCCGACAGCGCCGCGGCGAGATCCTCGCTGTCACGCGGAAGGCATGTATAGGTCTCGCCGAAAGGACCGGCGGTCAACGCGTGGGTACCGAGCACGAATTCCGGATGCTGGGCGAACCACCTGTTGACACGTATGGCGCCCTCATCCTCCGTGGCGGGCCGGATTTCGTCCGTGTCGAGCCAAGAAAGATCGCCCTCGGGCTCGGCGACCTTGCGTTTACGGAAGAAGAGGATGTCCACGACGACGTCGGTTCCCGCGTCGGCCCGGAAGCTGCCTTCCGGCAGGCGGATGGCGGCAATCAGGTCCGCCGTCTTGGCAATATGCTCGCGCGCCGAGGAATCCGCCTTGTCCATCGTGCCGGAGCTGGTAACAAAGGCTGCGAAAGCCCCGGGCTTCAACAGGTCGATCGACCGGGCAATGAAATAGTCGTGCAATCGCAGCCCGAGCGAGCGATAGGCGCGGTCGGAACGGACGGTCCGGTCCGAGAAAGGCGGATTGCCGATGGCAAGGTCAAAGCTCGCCGGCAACTCCGTGCGCGCAAAATCTCCGGTGAGGATCCGCGCTCGCGGCTGCAAAAGCCGTACGATGCGTGCCGTTACGGGATCGAGCTCGACGCCGGTGACGTGCGACAGATCACGAAGCGCTTCCGGCATCAGCGCCGGAAACAGGCCCGTGCCGATCCCCGGCTCCAGCACCCGGCCGCCGCGCCATCCGAGACGCTGAAGGCCAGACCAGATCGCCCGGACGATGAACTCCGGGGTGAAATGGGCATACTGGGTGCAGCGGGCAAGCGAGGCATAGTCGGTCTCGCCGACCGCATCCTCGAGATCGGAACCGATGTCGTCCCAGCCCTTGCGGAATTCGAGCTCGCCGGGACGGCGGAAGACGCCGTTGGCAAGATCGGACGCGCCGAAGCCGGTGAAGCGGATCAGCATCTCCTGTTCCTCGCGCGTCGCAGGACGTTCGTCCGCCTCGATCTCGGCCGCGAGCCGGATCGCGGCAATATTGTCGCGCGCACGGTCCTTCCAGCTGCGGGCGAGACCACGGTCATCGGCGAGATGGAAGTTCAGACCACGGGCACGGCCCGCCGGGGACGACGGCCGCACGACCGCGGCGATCGGCAAGGCCGGCGCTGGAGTTGTAGGATCGGGATCATCGTCGGGCTCGAAGTTGCTGGCGAAGGCCGTCACGCCAAGGCCAAGGCCCGACGAAAGCCCGGTGTTGCCGAAAAGATCGATGGTGAAGGGATCGTCATGTGACATGCTGGAATCTCCTTGGGTGAAGGCGCGCGTCGCCACCCCCCTGGAAGGTTCCAGTCGGCTGACGACGTGCGGGGATGAAGAGAACTGGGTGGGCTGGACGGCCGCGGGACGGCGAGCGTCTGCGGATCGCTAGTCTCGCGCGATCACGGTGAGTTGCATCGAATCCCCGTGGAAGGCGATCCTCAGATGCGTGCAGGCGGGGCTGGCAGCGATTAGCTTCACGAGCATGGCACCGTCGAGAAACTCGATCCCGTCATCGCCGCCGAAATGCTGGCGCTTGTAGTGCCAGTAGTCGGGGTTCGACTTCGGATCGCACTCTTCGGCATAGACGACAAACGGACGTTGCCCCTCTGCGAGCTTGCCGTTGGACATGAGGTACACGCTCTCGTCGCCGACCAGCCAAAGACCGGGCTTCTCATCGCGGCCCGGAAACATGCCGTAGTGGGGATTGCGGAAGCCGCCATTGAGGTGCGCGTCTAGGCGTCCGCGCATCATGACGACGTGGATGTCCGTCACGGAAAAGGTGAACATCGCCGCCTCCCGTTACGCCGCGATCGCGTCAGGGAGGTAGCGCAGGTGCACCGGCAGCTTCGATGCGATCTGCGCATCCGTGAGGTCGTCGAGCAGCTTCAGGACGGTGCCCTGGCGTCCGCCGTAGAACAGCACGGTCCGCTTGCCGTGGTCGTGTTCCGGCCAGCGCTCGCCGGCATAGCCGCGATAGTCATCATGGGTGCTCGACCAGATGTGGTCCAGGCGTTCCTCGCGCGTCATTGCCCGAACGGGCCGGGTTTCGCGCTCGATGATCGCATCGCGCATCCGTTCGGGCGAACCCTTGCCAGCGAGGTCGCAATAGGCATGGAAATACCGCATCCGGTCGTCGATCTTCAGCGTGAAAAAGATGCTGGTGATGCTGTCGGTAAGGAACTCGCGCATGGCGAACATGTCGCCCCGCATGAACAGCGGTGGCAGGATCTCGAACATGTAATCGTGTTGCGCCTGGGCAACTTCGAACCATTCGCCTCGATAAAGTGCGCTGTCGTCACCCTCCCAACGGTTCGGGCGTTGCGCGTGGCGGTCGAACATGCGGAACATCTGCCGGCGATCGGCAATGCCTTCAAGGACTTTTCGGATCGGAGAGACAGTCATGGGCGGGCTCCTTTCAGCCTCGTCGGGAAAGACACGCGGCTCATCCTCGCGATGTCGCCATCCTCTTCAGCCCTTCCTGACCCCTCCTTGGCGCCGCCTCTCCGTCCGGACGGGTCAAGGGCCGCGCAGCGGGCGAAGCTTTACCCTTGACGCGGCTGGCGGGCATGCGGCAACCGGCGTTCCCCTTCCCCTTCCCCTTCCCCTTCCCCTCCTTCCTTCCCCTCCTTGCTATTTCATTCAGATGAAATCAGCTTACAGGCTGGTTCAATCGCTTGTCCTATCATACTTTGGGCTGATCAAACGGAATTGATTATCAGGTTGTAACCTGATAGATTGAGCGCAGCAATCAGCCTGTTGTCTGATGACGAGCGGCGGAGGAAAGATAAACGATGAAGGACGATGCAAGGAAACGAGCACGCAAGAGGCTTGACGAGCGTCTTTGCGGACTGCAGCCGGCGGAAGGCTTCAGGGCACCTCCGAAAGGATGGGTCCGGGCGTTGCGCGACGCGCTTGGCATGACGGGGTCGCAGCTCGGCTCGCGGATGGGAATCCGGCCCCAGACCGTCGAAGCGATCGAGAAGTCGGAGGCATCCGGAACGATCCAGCTCAACACCTTGCGGCGTGCGGCAGAGGCGCTCGACTGCACGCTGGTCTACGCATTGGTCCCGAATACGTCGCTCGAGGCCACCGTCGATGAGCGAGCGCGCAAGATCGCAATGCGCGAACTCCAGCGGGTCGCGCATACGATGCGTCTGGAGGCACAGGGAACGGACGATGGCGATCTCGAGGCCCGCGTCCAGACCTATATTCGCGACCAGCTTTCCGAGCGCGATCTCTGGTCAGAAAAATGACTGACCTTTTCCAGGAACCAGAGGACGCAACACCTCTCGAGCCGCAGGAGCGCGAGGGCCTGCTTCAAAGCTGGATCACCCACAGGCAGGATCTCAACGAGGCAGAACAGGAAAACATCGTCGAGGGCGCAGCCTGGGCTCGCGGACGACGGCGCATGCCGGTCGGCAGGATGCTGACCGAAGACTTCATGCGTACATTGCACCGACGCATGTTCGGCGAGGTCTGGCAATGGGCAGGCAGCTTCCGAACGACGGAGCGCAATATCGGCATCCAGGCCTACCGAATTCCGGTCGAACTCACGGCGCTGCTCGATGACGTTCGGTATTGGGTCGAGCATGAGACATTCGCGCCGGACGAGATCGCAATACGTTTCCACCATCGCCTGGTCGCCATCCATCCGTTTCCGAACGGCAACGGACGTCACGCGCGGCTGGCCGCCGATCTGCTCGTGGAAAAACTGGGCGCCGAGCCCTTCAGCTGGGGTAGCGGGAGCCTGGGCGACGTGGGAGATCTGCGCACGCGGTACGTCGCGGCACTGCAGGCCGCGGATAATCACGACATCGCGCCTCTCCTCGAATTCGCGCGCAGCTGAGCGCAAAGGTCCTCGTTCCAGTCTTCGTGGTGGGGACGAAGGCGCTCAAAGCCGCAGTCAGCGTCCCGGGTAATTGCTTCCAACCGATCAGCGTAGATATCGCCCTGCGCGTTATTGTCAGTGGCGGCGACCACCGACATACCCGTCCGCGCCGCCAACAAACGGATCGCCGCATCGGTGGCGGGAGCCCAGCCGCCGCCGGTACTGACATAGAGGCTATCGCGACGATTACTCTCCAGCGCGGCAAGGCTCATGGCGTCGATCGCAGCTTCCGTCACGCAAACGCGCGGCGCAAGGATCGCGCCGAACCTGAACAACACTTTCGCGCCTCCGGTCGAAAAGCCGCGCCATTCCGGCCCGCGTTCCTCCCAGCCGGTGACGGCGCCCTCGCTGTCACGGTGCGCGGCCCACATACTGCCGCGCGGACCTTCGCGCACGAGATCATGCCGGATCGCTGCGCGGATGGTTGCTTCAGGAACGCAGCGTTCTTCGCAGAGATAGCGCCAGGTCATCGAACCCGGCCACGGCTTGCGGCGCTTCGTCCATCGTTCTGAAACTCCGGCCGGCAGATCGATCTCGCGCGCAGCGTGGGTCCAGACCGGCTCCTTCGGGACGAAGTCGACCAGCGATGCGACATGGTCGAGGGCTTCGACAAAGGGCACTCGGTCGAGATGCTCGACAAGACCGAACACGTCACCCTTGGCATCGGACAGCGGATCGAACCAGCCCCTGCCCTCGTGAATCACGATGATTATGGCCCCGCCGCCGCGGAATTTGACCGCCCTGCGGGTGCTCTCCTTCAGGTCGATGGCAAACCCTGCCTGCTCCAGCACCGCGGCGCATTGCACGCGGTCCCGCAGTTTTTCCAGTTCGTTCTTTTCCATTTTTCTTCCCGACGCACCCTTGCGCCCGCCTTTCCTTCTGTTTCTTTTCCCCACACCTTGCGGGGCCTGCTCCGGACGCCGCGAAGAGCAAAGGAGGCAAGGGCGCGGCTGGCAAGATGACAATCTGCACCTTGCGCCGCCGCCGGGGTGCCAGCAGCGGCGCAGCTTCCCTTGCCGCCTGCGGCTCGCAAGCGGCACCAAAAAGGCGAGAAGGGTCTCAATGAGACCCGCCCGGAACGTATTCATGCACGATCTCCAGATCGTCTTCGTCGTCGAGTTCGTCGCTCGGCAGAACGCCGAACTCGTTACCGGACCTAAAGAGCGTGACCGGAACCATCAGGGTGCGGGAAAGCTGGAAGGCATGGTTCTGCGCAAGGGAAAGATCGGTGTTCATCTGAAGGCTCCATCTTTGGAGCGGGCCATTCCCGCTCGATGGCTCCCGTCAGTGTCCGGAACCGGTCGCGATCACCGCGAGGGCGTAGCCGAGCGGCGGCAGCTTGCTAGCCGACCCCGCAGCGGGTTGATCGTCGGAGATCCGGGGCCGGACCAGGAAGCCATCCATCAAGAGCGGTGGGACGTCTCCTATGGACCTCGTTCAACCGACAATGATCATGCGGGAGCAAACCTTATAGCGAATGCGGATCTCGCCGAGATCTGCTCTCCTCAGAGGCCGGTTTTGGTATCAATTCAGAGGCGCGGTAAGATTGAGCTGGTGAGAACAGCGTGCGCGCGTTGGGGTGTTGGTAACAGGGCCATCGCACGCACTGGTGTTCTTGGTCCCAGGACAGAGGAAGAAATTGGAACGCGTGATGAAAAGCGAGGACATTGCCGTACTGCCTCAACAGCTAAAGGGGCAGGAGCGAAAGCATGGGTTCGAACGCTTGCGTCTAGAGGCCCGGGGCGAGGACCCGTATTAGTCATGCATCACTCGCGCAGATCGCCATGACCTTAGTCTGAAATAATCGTCAGCTTTACCGTTCAGCAGGTCAGCCTCGATATCAAAGGCTGACTGCACAATTGAGTCCATTTCCTTTTCGCGATCTACTGTGAAATAGCGCTCCTCAAGTCTGCGCTGCTGTATTTCGATGGAATCCCGCCAGTAGCGGGTTCCCTTTACGTCAGTATGTGTCTCGACATATCTAGCCAAGGGACCGCCACGTTCCCGACCCATGTAGCCCGGGCAGGCGCAGCAAAACTCGTAGAGCTTATCGTCGCTCGTTGCGATCCAGACATCATGCTCGATGATCCCGAAGTTGAACTGCTCGCGCGAATTGTTCACGATATCTGCAGCAGCAATCAGCTTCAGGTCGTTGGCTCCATTCAAAGCGATGCGCTCCAGTACTTTGACGGGTGTCAAGCCTTTGCCGCCACCCTTTTTCAGTTTCACGAAGTTGTTTGTGATAGCTACTTTCCGCGTCCTGAGTTGGTCAGTTAAGCCATTTTCGGGGGCGAAGACATATCGAGCGATCGTCAGTTCCTTGAGACTGATGAGATCCAGTACCTCGGCGCAATAATCGATGTAGAGGGCGAATTTTTCCAGGCCATTCAACGCCTCTAATCGATGTATGACGTTCATAGCGAGCAGCGAAGCATATGAGCACGAGATTGCCTTCTGACGCTCCAGCGACAGCGCGCTAAAATGCTCAGGGTCCATCTTTGCACCAGCATACGGAACCTTTATCGAGTTTGGGTCCTCACGGAAATTTGGCAGATAGTCTGCAAGAAACCTGTCGAACGCTGCTTCAACGTCGCCTCGACGCGCTGGGGGCAGTTCTTGGTAAGCCGCTGCAGGCGAGATGAATACGCCATACCTGGAGGTTTTCTCGATGAGTCTCGCCAGTTCCAGAACACCAGCATTCTTAAGTTCCTGGTGTCGCTGGCCAGTCTTATAGGCGCTTTCGATTGCAATCAGGATATTGGTGTCGAACATAATATTGGTTTGTCGACCATTCCGATGGTTTTCTCGGATGGCATCCCTGTCGAGGTTGATAATTTCGGTTGAGTTCGACGACGATTTGAAAGCGCGTATCATGAGGTTCTCTGTTTTATGCTCTGCGTGAATTCTCGGTCCCGAAATCTGGGTCTTCTTGTCGATACCAAGCTTCCACTGGCCTCTCCTGTATAATAATCTGATGCTCTAAACTTAACCTCGGGCGCAGACAGCGATTTTGTTCTGGAAATTGCGCTCAAGCTTTATTTTGCTTTAAAATTGCTGCGAGCGGACTGACAACTCCCTGGGCGCCACCGCGCCTCAGGATGGGGAAAATCAATGGAAGTTCCGGCTTTTGATTTTCAGCGTATCAATGTGAAGATCGGGCGTGAAAATGTCGCGCGGGGCTACAACAGGCTTCGACTTGTCCCGCGTATCCGAACTTCCCGGCGATCCGTGGGCGAACTCATCACCCCTGCCGGCCGGCAGCTTGAACTCTTCATCGCGATCAGCCAGACCGGTCAGATCGCCTGACAGGTCGAACAGCTGCTGGGCGACAAGATGCACGACCTCCCCTTCCCGCTGGATCCGACCATTGATGGCCATCATCGAGGATCCGAGCACGACCCGCCGGCGTTTTTCAAACAGCGTCGGCCAGACAACGAGATTGGCCGGCCCGGTCTCGTCCTCAATGGTGATGAACATCACGCCATTGGCCGATCCGGGCTTTTGCCGCACCAGGACAAGTCCGGCGGTATAAACCCAACGCCCGTCCCGCGAATTCATCGCCTCGGCACAGGTGATGATGTTGCGCACTGATAAATCCTTGCGCAGGAAGGCGATTGGATGCTGCCGCAATGTCAGTCCGGTATGGCTGTAATCCTCGATGACGTTATGCCCGTCCGTCATCTGCCGAAGTGCCACCTCCGGCTCCTGCTGCTCGGCGATCGCAGCCATCTCCCGCTCGGCGGCGGCCGCAAATAGTGGCAAGGGTTGGTCGCGCAGCGCCTTGATCGCCCACAGCGCGTCGCGGCGCGCAAGCTTCAGGGACGGCAGAAAGGCATCGGCCTTGGCAAGCTGGACAAGCGCCTCCGATGGCACGCCGGTTCGACGCCACATGTCGTCGACCGAGACAAAGGCATTGTTCATGCGTGCCGCGACGACGCGCGCCGCATCAGCGACCGCCAGTCCTTTCACCTGCCGGAAACCGAGCCGGACAGCATGCCGATCGGAATTGCCGATCCGCTCCAGCGTACAGTCCCACCGCGACCGGTTGATGCAAACCGGCCGCACCTCGACGCCGTGGGCTCTCGCGTCGCCGACAATCTGCGCCGGCGCGTAAAAACCCATCGGCTGCGAATTGATGAGCGCCGCGCAAAAGGCTTCCGGATAATGGCATTTGATGTAGCTCGAGGCATAGGCGATCAGCGCGAACGAAGCCGCGTGGCTCTCCGGAAAACCATAGGAGCCAAAGCCTTCGAGCTGGGAGAAGGTCTTTTCGGCGAATTCCGGCGCGTAGCCGTTCCTCACCATGCCGGAGACGAGTTTGTCCTTGAACTGCGAGACGCCGCCGGTGAACTTGAAAGTCGCCATCGACTTGCGCAGCTGGTCGGCTTCGCCACCGGTAAAGCCGGCGCAGACCATCGCGACGCGCATCGCCGACTCCTGAAACAGCGGCACGCCGAGCGTCTTGCCGAGCACCGCTTCCAGCTCCGGCGTCGGATATTCGACTGCCTCCTTGCCTTCTCGCCGGCGCAGATAGGGATGCACCATGTCCCCCTGGATCGGACCGGGCCGGACAATTGCGACTTGTACCACAAGGTCGTAGAAGGTCCGGGGTTTCAACCGCGGCAGCATCGCCATCTGCGCGCGGCTTTCTATCTGGAACGTGCCGAGCGTATCGGCCTTGCGGATCATCGCATAGGTCGCAGAATCCTCCTGCTCGATTTTCGAGAGATTAAGATCGCGGTCCTTGTGCTCGCGGATCAGATCGAAGGCCTTGGCCATGCAGGTCAGCATTCCAAGCGCCAGGATGTCCACCTTCATGAATTTGAGGGCTTCGACGTCGTCCTTGTCCCACTCGATGATCTGGCGGTCCTTCATCGTCGCCGGTTCGATCGGCACGAGATCGTCGAGCCGATCATGAGTGAGGACAAAACCGCCGGGGTGTTGGCCGAGATGGCGCGGGGCGCCCATCAGTTGCTGTGCGAGCTTCAAAGTCAGCACAAGACGCCGGTCGTCTGGATTGAGATTGAGCTCGCGGACATTGCGATCGCAGACCTCTTCCGACCAGGACCACATGCCGGATGACAGCGCCTTGATCACGTCCTCCGGCAGGCCGAGCGCCTTGCCGACATCGCGGATCGCGCCGCGCGCCCGGTAGCGCGTCACGGTGGCGCAGAGCGCTGCCTTTTCTCTGGTATAGGTTCGATAGATCCACTGGATCACCTCCTCGCGCCGCTCGTGCTCGAAATCGACATCGATGTCCGGCGGCTCGTCGCGCTCCTGGGATACAAAACGCTCGAACAGAAGGTCGTTGGTCGAGGGATCGATGCTGGTAATGCCGAGGATGTAGCAGACGGCACTGTTGGCGGCGGAGCCCCTCCCCTGGCAGAGAATGCCTTGAGACCGAGCATAACGCACGATCGAAAAGACGGTCAGAAAATACGGGGCGTATTTCATGGTACGGATGAGATCGAGCTCGTGCCGCACGACCTTCAACACGTCGGGCGGTAGTCCCTCCGGATAGCGGTCGGGCACGCATTGCCAGACATAATGTTCCAGTGAGGCCTGAGCATCCTTGCCCGGCACGATCGCCTCCTCCGGATATTGGTAGGTGAGTTCCTCGAGCGAGAACGTGCAGCGACGGACGATCTCCATGGTTCGCGCGAGGGCTTGCCGGTATCGCGGAAACAACCGCTGCATTTCTTCGGGCGGCTTCAGGTAGCGATCGGCGTGGCGCTCGCGTTCGAAGCCGACTTCGTCGATCGTCGTGCGGGTTCGGATGCAGGTGACAATGTCCTGCAACTGCCGGCGGCCCGGCTCATGGAAGAGGACATCATTGGTGACGACCGGCCGCACCTTGAACCGCGCCGCAAGATTGGAAATCTCATGCAGGCGCAACTGGTCGTTCTGCCGACGGCGCAGACAAAGCGACACATAGGCGCGATCACCAAACACCTCGGCCATCTTGCGCAGCTGGATCCCGCAGGTGTCATCCGGTAGGTCCGGCACAAGAATGCCGATCATGCCGTCATTGTATGCGACGACGTCGTCCCAGTGCAGGATACAGTTGTTCTTGCCGCCGCGCGACTTGCCGAGCGTGATGAGGCGGGTCAGCCGGGAATAGGCAGCCCGGTCGGTCGGGTAGACCAGCACCGACATGCCGTCGGCCAGATCAAGCCGGCAACCGACAACGAGGCGTAAGCCGGTGGCGCGCGATGCTTCAAGCGCCCGGACGATTCCGGCAAGCGAATTGCGATCGACAACGCCGAGGACTTCGATGCCGAGAGCCTTCGCGGTCTCGAACAGTTCCTGCGCCGAGCTTGCACCGCGCAAGAACGAAAAATGGGTCGTGACCTGCAGCTCGGCATAGCTCATGCGAAGATCCCGTGCACGAACCAGCGGTGACTTCCGGTTTCAGGATCGATGCCATCACCGGAGCGAAACACCCAGAGGCGCTCGCCGGCCTCGTCTTCGATGACGAAATAGTCCCGCACCGCCTCCATCTCCGCGTCGCGCTGCCACCACTCGCCAAAGATCCGCTCGGGCCCGTCGGCCCGCTTGACCTTCCGCCGCTTGCCGCGCCAGGTGATCGAAACCGGCGGGCGGTCCGGTAGCAAGGCGATTGCCTCGATCAGCTCCGGACGGGCCAGCAGCCGGACCGGCCGGCGCCAATGGCTGACCCAGGTAACCTCGACCGGATCGGCAGCAGGACTGATGCGCTGGACGGAGCGCTCTGGAACGTCGGAGGCAACCGGTGCCACCCGATAGACGCGCTGCCCGCGGTTGCCGTAGATATCGATCAGCGGCGTCACGTCCTTCACTTCCTCCTCGACCAGCGAGGAGGATTTCTGGCGCTCCTCCAGGGGCTCAGCCATCACCGCGACCAGAGTGAGCTTTTCGATCCCGAAGCCCGGCTCGATCTTCTCCGTCCGGTCGCGAAACAGCTTCGTCAGCCAGGCGACGTCGCGCACCGGCTTCACGGTGCCAGCGCGGATCGCCTGCCGTGTGCCATCGACCTTGTCGACGATCAGGTCGGCGCGCCGGACACCAAGGCCGCGCCTTTGCAGCTCCTCGATCAGTTGCACGACCAGCCGGCCGACATATTTGTTGATGGTTTCGGCAGCACCGATCGGTTCGGCGAAGGCGCGGCTCACCTCGATCAGCTCGGCGGTGCGGATCGGATCGATCGGTTCGCAGGCGCGGCCAAACATCTGGTCCAGCCGCCGGCCAATCTCGGGGCCGAAACGAAGGGTCAGCGGCGCGCGCGGCGTGTTGGCCAATTCGCCGACGGTCTGGAAGCCAAGCGTGCGCAGATCGCTGATGACTTTCCCGGGAAGGCGCAGCAACGATATCGGCAGCTTCTCGACGGCGCGGACGGTCTCACCTGAAGGCACTATGACCGTTTCGCGGCTGATGGCACGGGCGCAGGCGTGTGCTGCACCCCAGGTGTCGGCGATCGCGACCCGGGGAGTGAGTTTCCTTGCTAGGAACTGATTGGCGATCTTCGTCACCATCGGCAGCTCTCCGCCCTGCAAGTGATCGGCACCCTCTGTGTCCATGACGATCCCATCGATCCCATCGACCGCGACGATCGGGGAATAAAGCGTCAGCGCCCAGAGGGTGATGCGTTCGAGCGCTGCGGCATCCATAGCAGGATCCGCATCGACCAGCATCAGGCCGCGAAACAGCGCCTGTGCTTTCGCAGCCGGCATGCCGACATGAACGCCGGCTTGTCTGGCGGCTGCGTCGGCCGCCGATACCCAGCGTTTCGAGCCGCTCCTGGCGATCACCGCGATCGCCTGTTCAGGCGGAATGGATGGATCGGCGCGACGAATGCGATCCGTCGGCAGATCCGGAAGATAGATCGAGACAACCCTTGTCATCGCACGCCCTCACGAGAAACTCAGCACATTCACCCGCTTTCACGCGCATCAATTCCAGCAACCATTGGGCCCTCCCCACACCCGGCACTGGCAAATCCTCCGATGGCATCACGCTCACCCGCCACCGCGTGGTCGACGCCGTCGGCTGCCCGAAATCATTGGCCTCTGTCTGCCGCCTCCAACGACGCACAGCCAATGCCATTGTCCCCGTGCGCTCGGCCGCCAGCTGCAGGCGGCGCGAGCTGACCATCGGCAGGCGAACGAGTTCACCGACGACGGCGCCGAGCCCACCAAAGGACAGCCCCTCCTCCATATTGGCGAGCACGTCTTCCTCCTTGTCGGACTCGACGAAGATTATCCGGTCGTGATGCAGTCCGACCTGCGCAAGCGCGGGGAAAAACAGATCTGGTCGCGTCAGACACCACACGATCGGCCCCTTCGTCCGTGCCGCTATGCCGGCTGCAAAAAGAGCAGCGGCCGCACCATCGACGGTGCCCGATCCACCACCGGCAAATTCGTGAAGCGCGCCATGAGCAAGGCCGCCGCCAGGCAGAACCCCATCCATCTCCGGCACGCCAAATGGCAACCAACCGGCTTTTTTCGCCGTGCTGGTTTCGAGCAATGCAATACGCTCCCGCAGATCGCAGATTACCCTTTCGCGGGCAGCAGTCATTGTTCACGGCTCCCTTCAAGGTCGTGTTGGCAGGGCGACTTCATGTCGTGCAAATGTCAATGTTCTGTTTTTGTTCCCATATGAGAAAGGAGTCAAGGCGGCAAAAACGTACGAGTATTGTTCCGAACATTAGAAGTTCGAGATTCTTCATGAGAATCAGGTGAATAGCTGCGACCAAGAAATTTCGCTGGCTTCTGCAGTCTTATCTCCTGATCGGTGAATAGCGGGGACAATATAGGGATAGTCACAGTATTATTAAGGTTTTTCTGATGAACTGGCCGGATGACGAGGCCTCCGAGATCAAAACCCCTCCTTCGCGACACCGAGCCGCCGATCCGCTCAAAGCCGCGCAGGAAGCGTAATCCAGCTCAACCACAGCTCCTCTTCGATCCCATACCTGATCGCGTCGAGCCGGCGCTGGCCCTATTGAAGGCTAAGCCTCCCACCGGAAACGAATGGAGTTGGGAGCTGAAATGGGATGGCTATCGCCTTGCGGTCCATATCGAGCCCCAGCGGATCCGGATCCTTACTCGCGGCGGCCACGACTGGACACATCGGTTTCCGGCCATAGAGCAGGCCGCCCGAGCGCTGGGGCCGGCGACGATGATTATCGATGGGGAAGCCGTCGTGCTCGACGATGAGGGGCGGCCGGATTTCGGGCTGCTGCAGCAATCGCTGGGTGCATTCGGCAAACAAGCTGGCAGGCGCGCCTCCCACGCCGTTCTTTACGCTTTCGATCTTGTTTATCTGGATGGGCACGATCTGCGCGGTGTTGAATACCGTTCGCGCCGACACCTTCTCGAGGACACGATAAACGGCCCAACGAATGAAGCCAGCGCCATTCGGATATCAGAAACATTCGATGCCGAGCCAGCTGTCCTGCTTGAGCATGTCTGCCGCCTCGGCCTGGAAGGCATCGTCGGCAAGCGCCTCGATCAGCCCTATCGTTCGGGCCGGACCGGGGATTGGGTAAAAGTCAAATGCATCCAGAGCGAGGCTTTCTTCATCGTCGGCTATGAGAGGTCCGCATCGTACCCAGCCGGCTTCGGCTCGTTAGCGCTCGCCGCCTACCGCGATGGCGATCTCGTCCACGTCGGAAGCGTCGGCACGGGCTTCAAGGGAGCCGAGATCATCCGGTTGCGGAAGATACTGGACACGCTGCGATGGAAGCGAAAGCAGCCGCCCCTGCCCCATTCCGGAACTGCCGACATTGTCTGGGTCCAGCCTACCCTGATCGCCGAGATCGAGTTTCGCGCCTGGACATCGGACGGGAAACTCCGTCATCCGTCGTACAAGGGCCTGCGGGAACGGCAAGACAATGCCGACGTTTACCAGCTCGACTAGCGAAACAAGCGACATGCGCTAGAGTAGCCGTATTTGGTCGAGCGGAGGGGGTCGCATGTGTAATCTCTATCGGATGGAGGACAAGGACTGGGTTTCAAAATGGGCTCAGGACGCCGAGAGCCTCATCAACCTCATGCCAGCCTATCAAATGAACCCCGATCAGATGGGACCGATTGTCCGCAACACCGCTGATGGGAGGAAACAATTGGCACATGCGCGATGGGGTCTTCCCTCGCCGCGGTTCACCTTGGAAAAGGCCGCCAAAGCCAAGGCCGAAAAACTGAAAGCCAAAGGGAAGCCCGCCGATCTTGAAGAGCTCATCCGCATGGAGGCGGACCGCGGCACGACCAACGTCCGCAAGCTCACCTTCCCACACTGGAAACGATGGTTTGGTGTTGAGCACCGATGCCTCGTCCCGGTCACCAGCTTCGCCGAACCCGATCCCGCCAGCCAGCAATCCGGGGGGAACGTGCCGAACGCCTGGTTTGCACGGGACGAGGAAAAGTCGCTGATGTTCTTCGCCGGCATCCATGTCCCGCAATGGCAGAGCGTCCGCAAGGTGAAGGATGGGCCGACGACCGACGACCTCTATGGGTTTTTGACCACTGATCCCAACAATCTCGTGAAGCCTATCCATGAGAAGGCGATGCCTGTTCTTCTCCTGACCGAAGAGGAGACCGAGGTGTGGATGCAGGCGCCATGGGACGAAGCCAAAGATCTGGCACGGCCTTTGCCAGATGATGCGTTGATCATTTCGTCGCGCGAACCATACGGATCTTCGATCGTCTCGAAATCGGGCGACCCACTAGAGCACAAACTGCTGCTTTAGCTGGGCCGACCCATCGCTGAAGCAGACGGGGTGCCCTCGCAAGCACAAGAGCGGCTGAAGCGAAATTTTACACCCGCCGCCACGACTCTCAAACGCACCCGCGAAAGGCTGTCTGGCAGTACGTATCCGTCCGGTTCTCACACGTCGGACGTAGCGTTGTGACTGAGCGCCAATATCTTCTGTATTCCGCCGATTGGATTGGCCTGGTGGATGACCAGCATGACCGGATCGGTACCGACTTCGATCCGGTCGTGACCTCACTCCGACTTCTGACACACGGCCTCGACGTTGACCCCGTCCGGATCGATCACGAACGCCGCATAATAGGCTGGATGATAGTGGGGCCTGATGCCGGGCGCACCATTGTCACGGCCGCCTTGCGCCATCACCGCCGCGTAAAAGGCATCGACCGTTGCTCTACTTTCGGCTTCGAACGCGATGTGGATGCCCGTCCCGCGCGGACCATCCGGGACGGCATGGCGGCTGTCGCTGGACAGCCAGAAGAAAGGCTTTCGACCAGTTCCATAGCCTATGCCGTGATAGCCGCCGGTCTGTCCGGGCTTCACTTCCATCACGGTCGTAATGCCGAGCGGCTTGAGTGCAGCATCGTAAAATTGCCGTGCGCTTTCGATGTCCGGGGGGCTGATGCCCATATGGTCAATCATAACTATGCCCTCTATGGCTATGTTCTTCCTGGCTTGTATCAGGTCTGGCTGAAGATCGGGTTGCGTTATATCAAGGCGTCGAGGCGACGACGGCAATGCTTCGCTCCGCCCGCCGGACGTCGGCCGCGGCGCGATAATTGAGCCCCTAGTTCCACGGCAGCAGTTCGCCGAGTCGGTTTGCCGGATGGACGGTATCCAACAAAATCAAACGAATTTCTGACACCAACCGTCGCCCGCAGCCGGAGTCTCGTAGAGTTAGAATGATCGCGACGCATCTGGAAAAATTGAACGGAGAGTCAACGCGCCGCAGTCCAACATGGGGGCGGACTGCCCGATGGAGCAATCGGCGGTCCGCTTTTGATCATCGCCGGCCGGTTTACGGCCAAGGAAACCTTCCCTGTCGACTTGTTCACGGCCGTCAACACCGAAGCGTCGCTGGACGAGGTCCGGCATGCGAGCAGCCCATGGTGGGCCGGTTTCTCTCTGTCAATCCGGATGGCGGTGTATTGGATCAACCCAATAAACCTCTTCCGGCTTCTCTACAGGATCGACATCCGTGATGTTGACGACGACTGCCTCGTTGTCCGATCGCACCAGGACGCACTCGAGCACGTTGTCAGGATCGGCATTGATTTCCTGGTGCGGTACGTAAGGCGGCACGAAGATGAAGTCGCCTGGTCCCGCCTCCGCGACATATTCCAAATGATCCCCCCAGCGCATACGGGCCTTGCCACGGATCACGAAAATAACGCTTTCGAGCGCACCGTGGTGGTGGACCCCGGTCTTGGCGTTCGGCTCGATTGCGACGGTGCCTGCCCAGATTTTCTGTGCGCCGACGCGGGCATGATTGACGGCTGCCTGCCGGAACATGCCAGGCGTCTGGGCCGTGTTGGAATCGAGCTGGTCGCCCTTGATGACACGGATCCCGTTGTGCTTCCAATGGTCCGAGTGATGGTGGTCGTGGTGATGGTCGTCGCTCATGGTGCGGTCCTGCTCAGATGACGTTGAAGAAGTGCGTGCCGTCGCGATCGAGCTGCGCGACCAGTCCGTATTCCCAGTCGAGATAGGCCTGCATAGCCTCCACGGGGGCGTCCGTGCCTTCGTAGGGCCGACGATAGCGATCGATGCGGGGTGATGCGAGGTGGGACTCATCGGTTTCCAGGATTCGACCGGCAGCCTTCCAGGCAGCGTTGCCGCCCTCAAAAACGAGGACTGGAACATCGACCAGTTTCTTAAGGTCGACGGCGGCATAAATGGCGAGCGCGCTTGTGCCGCATGTGACGACGTAGGTTTTTGCGGGAGGCGCGCGCTTGATCGCTTCCGGGAGCTGGGAGCGTAGCGCGAACCACGCACCCGGGATGTGCCCCTTTAGGTAGTTCGCGCTGGTCGTGAAATCGAGCACGACGATATCGGAATTCGGATTGGAGATCGCGGAAGAAAGATCGCGGACGCAGATCGTCGGGGTCGGCTCGACTTCGGGCGATATGCTCTTGAAGGATCCTTGTTCGCTGATGGCATCACTCGGAGCCTGTTCTACGACATAGACTTCCCAACCCATCTGCGCGAGCCACGACGCTGCCATATTGGCACGCGTTGTCTCGTCGTCGCTTAGTACGATACGCGCACCACGGACAGGCGCGTAGTGATCAGTCTCCTGTACAAGCTGTCCGCCTGGCACGTGCATGAAGCCCGGCAGGTGGCCTTCGAGGTATTCTGGTTCGGTGCGGACGTCGATCAGATAAGTCGTTCGGTCCGGGGTTTGAAGGCTGCCGATGTCCGACAGAGCAATGCTCCGAACACCCGCGCGCGCGGCGACGGCTGCAGCGGATTTTTGCGCCTCCGAGCGGTCCCTGGCTTCGACGTCAGCGAAGCTCCTGCTCGCTCCATGTTCCAGTGTCTGACCTGCCAAAGTCCATCCAATTGTTCCGTTGCGAAGACCGACGACCTTGTTCGGTATCCCGGCATTGATGAGAGACTGCGTTCCGATGATGCTGCGTGTGCGGCCAGCACAGTTGACGATCACAAGGGTCTCGGGATCGGGAGCAAGGTCCCGTGCGCGCAGGACGAGTTCACCACCGGGAACGTTGATACCCTTTGGAATGCTCATCGTTTGATATTCGTCAAAACGGCGTGCATCGAAAACGACCGCGTTGGCTCCTTCATCTAGAAGCGCCTTTACCTTGGTCGCGTCCCAGAGCGGCGTGTGCCTTTTCGCTTCGACCAGTTCACCGAATGACTTGCTCGGCACGTTGACGTCAATGAACAGTTCGCCGCCGTCGGCCTTCCACGCTTCCAATCCCCCTTCGAGGATATGGACATTCGTGTAGCCGAGCGATTTCAGTTTCTCGACGGCGATGGGAGCGAGGTCTCGTATGCCATCGTGACCATACAGAACGATCAGCGTATCGCGTTGTGGGATCCTGCGCCATGCATCCAGTTCAAGCCGGGCAATGGGAAAGTTGGCTGCCCAGAGGGGATGCCCTTGCGCGAAAGGATCTTCTTCGCGGACGTCGGCGAGAAGGATTTCCGAGCGGGCCAGAAGATGCTGCCGCACTTCGTCGTACCTGAGGCTGTGCTTCGTTGTCGGGGCTGACATATTTTCTCCTGCTATCGATCTCGTGAGCTATTCACGAGGTGATGGTCTGGTTGGCAGCTTCAAAGTCGACCAGCCTGCTCGGAGCTGCCGCCCCCTGAAACAGCGTTGCGGCTCTCGCTCCAAAAGCGCTGATGGGTGGTTCGAGAGCACCGAGAGTCGGCGCGTGACAGAGCCAGAGTTCTGCGCGCAACGAAAAGTCGCTGACCGTGATGATCTCCAGTTTGGTACGGTGGGGGCTCATCTCCAGAAGGGGCACGGGAACGAGTCCAAGTCCGAGACCTGCGGCAACCATCTCCAACTGCGTCTCTCGAGCAAAGGTGTCGAGATTGACTTTGAACGGAAGATTGAGCGCCGCATGCGCCCGCTGCAGTTCCGCCCGGAAACCGCATCCGTCGGGGTTCAGAATCCACCCGGATTTGTGAAGGGTGCCAAGGCGTTGGGCACGGTCTCCGCCCGATCCGAGCGGCCCCACGATCGCCATCTCGACCTGCGCCAGCGAAACGGCGGTCACTTTGTGCGGAAAGATTTTCCGTGTGGGCATCAATACGATCGCAGCATCGATCTGGCCGTCGACGAGCTTTTCAACAATCTGGTTCGCCCAGCCTGTGGTGGCACGTATAGACAGTTCCGGCCATCGCTCCCGTTGCAGATGGACTATGTCGGCAAGAATCACATCGCAGACCGCCTGGGTCAGTCCCAAGCGCGCACCACCCGTCAGGTTCGAGCGGGCACTCAACGTCAAGCGGAGCTTGTCGACTTCCTTGAGGATATTGAGGCACTGCTCGTGGACGCCGAGACCTACGGTGGTTGGAACGGGTGGCTTGACGCTTCTGTCGAGCAGGGTAACACCGAGGTCCTTCTCGAGGTTCTGGATGCGCTTCGAGATCGCCGACTGGGTCAACGAAAGAATAGCCGCCGCTTGGCTGAGCGACCTGGCTCCGACCACGGCGATGAAAGCTTCGATGTCGTCGAGGTTCATTTGCAATCGTCTCCGCTTGGTGCATTTCTGGAGTTCAGTACCCTGGAAAGAACCTTCTCCTCAATTGACGTGAACGCCTGCGAACTGCGCACACGAGGATGCGCAAGCTCGATATCCAGCTCGAGAACGATCTCGCCTTTCTCCATCAAGATGACGCGATCGCCAAGAGCAATGGCCTCCTCGACGTCGTGTGTGACGAGAAGGACAGTGAATCCGTGGCGCGCACGGATGCTTTCGATGAGGTTCTGCATTTCAAGTCTCGTCAGTGCATCCAGTGCGCCGAGCGGTTCGTCAAGCAGCAGGAGACGCGGCCGGTGTATAAGGGCACGGGCAAGGGCAACGCGCTGCCTCTGTCCACCTGATAATTGGGACGGCCATTTGTCAGCGTGTTCGGAAAGACCAACCTCGGCAAGCGCCTTGCGTGCGCGGTTCTGCCATGGATTGGGCAGGCCGATCCCGATGTTTTGGAGAACGGTTCTCCAGGGCAAGAGGCGCGCGTCCTGGAACATCATCCGCACCTCACCGGAGATTTCGGACAGGGGATTTCCGTCGATCTGGATTGTCCCGCCATCGATAGTTTCGAGGTCCGCGATCAGCCGCAGTAGAGTGGACTTCCCACAGCCCGAGCGGCCGACAATCGAAAGAAACTGACCGGCGGGTACGTTGAGCGAAAGGCCCTTGAGAACCTCCGTCCCGTCAAAGCCCTTCCACAGGCCGAGGATGTCCAGCGCGGCTCCGCCCGCGGAGGTGTTGCTTAACGAAACCTCTTTTGCCACGTTCGGCCGCGTCGATTTCAAGGAGACTAAAGTCACCAGAGACCTCTCTTACTTCTGATAGGATGGATGCCAGCGTAGCCAACGGTTCTCCGCGAGCCGCGCCAGCCAGTCTGTCAGCTTGCCGAGAAGCGCGTACAGGATGATCGAGAGCACCACGACATCGGCCTGAAGGAATTCGCGCGCGTTCGTAGCGAGAAGGCCGATACCCGAACTCGCTGCGATCGTCTCGGCGACGATCAGCACGATCCAGGCCACCCCGAGCGCGTACCGCACACCAACGAGAATAGACGACATGGCTCCAGGCAGTATGATGTCACGTAGAAGACCGGTTCGTGTCAGTCCGTAGTTCCGCCCCATCTCGATCAGACCCTGATCGACTGATTTGATGCCGTGGAAGGTGTTGAGGTAGATCGGAAACATGGTGGCGAACGCTACGAGGAAAATCTTGGCTTCCTCGCCGATTCCGAACCACATGATGACGAGCGGCACCATGGCGAGCGATGGAATGTTGCGGAGCATCTGAAGCGAGCTGTCGAAGAGCGTTTCCCCGGTTCGCCAAAGGCCGTTCACAAAACCGAAGAACAGCCCCAGAGCCGCACCTATACCGAAGCCGACGGCCGCTCGCCAAAAACTGGCTGCCATATGCTGCACAAGCTCGCCGCTTGCCGCCAGAGACCAGGCGGCCTCCAGGACGGCGAGCGGCGAGGGTAGAATGCCTTGGGAGAGCAGTCCTCCCGATGAGGCGATCTGCCAGAGAATGACGACGATTACAGGAAACGCCCACGGAGCAAATGCCTGGGCCAGATACCGTCCTGCTGTGATTGGAGTCTTCGCGCTGGTCGTCATCATCGTCAGCCTCTGCGTTCGTCAGTCCGTCTGCTTGGGAGAGAAGGAGTCGTCCAACAGGTCGCTGGCGTTCAGCTTCTTGTCGATGATCCCGGCTCCATAATAGAGATCGATCGTGCTTTGCTGGAGCTTCTCGACGTCTGCGTTGATCAGCTGGGGAGCGTGCCTTTCGCGGGTCTGCTTGCCGAGCGCCACGTCATCGGGAATTTTGACGAGCTGGGCGATAATCTTCGAGTATTCCCGCGGATGCTCGAGCCCCCAGGCGCGAGCCTTGGCGCTGCGGGCGACGAAGTCCTTGAGGATATCGCGCTTGCCTTCGATAGCAGCCTCGGAGGCGATGAAATAGGAAAGGCTGGGGTAGTTCTTGCCATCGACGATGATGCGAGCCCCGGACTTGAGCGTCGTGAAGGAGATGTAGGGTTCCCAGAGCGAGACGGCATCGACCGATCCGTTCGTCAAGGCGAGCGTCGCCTCCGCAGGCGGCAGGAAGACCGGCGTGATGGCGTCTTCCTTGAGACCAGCCTCTTTGAGCGACTGAAGGATAAGGGCGTGGCCCGCCGAACCCTTCACGAAAGCGACCTTCTTGCCGACGAGATCCTTGATGCCCTGATAAGGTGCGTCGTTCTTTACGATGATGGCGTTTCCTTCGTACTTTGTGGCGAAGATGGCCTTTGCCTTGACACCACGCGCAGCGGCAAAGGTCAGTGGCGCGTCGCCGACCGAACCAGCGTCAAGAGCTCCGGCAGCGAGAGCTTCGAGCAGAGGGGCGGCGTTGGCGAATTCGCTCCACTCGACTTGATAGGGGACGTCCTTAAGCACGCCGGAAGCGTCCATGACAGCGCGCGCGTTGCCGCGCTGGTCGCCAACGCGAAGAACCTCCTGGGCGGAGGCGACAGTCGCGGCGACGGAGATCGCCACTGACAGTGCGAGGCGAATGATTGACTTGGTCTTCATCACAATACTCCTTGATGCGAGGTCAGAGCGCAGCGCGCCGCTTCTCGGTTGTCTCGCGTGTTTCGAATTGATTGGCTGGCCGTTCGAGACCCAGGGTCTCGCGCAGGGTGGTTCCCGGATACTCCCGACGGAAAAGTCCGCGCTCCTGGAGAACCGGGACGACGCCTTCGAGGAAGAGGTCCTCGTCGCGACGGATGTAGGGAGGCAGGATGACGAAGCCGTCACACGCACGCTGGGAGTACCAATGGGCCAACTGACTGGCGACTTCCTCCGGCGTACCGACGGGCGCGAAGAATGACAGGCTTTCCGCATACCATTTTCCGACCTCGGCAACTGTCATTTTCTGTTCAATGGCGCGCTTGATGACGTACTGGAAGCGGCCGACGCTGCCGGTGATCTTGTCGGTGATATCGGGGAAGGGTGCATTCTGGGGGAACTGGGCGAGGTCGAAGTTCATGCTCGCCGACATGAAGCTGAGACCTGCCTCGGGCAGAATGAGTTCCTTGAGCTCTCGTTCCTTGTCCAGTGCTTCCTTACGGGTGCGGCCGACCACGGGGACGATGCCGGGGAGGACCTTTACGGCGTTCTCCGAGCGGCCGCCTTCGACTACCTTTTCCTTGAAGTTCTTGTAGAAGCTTCGTGCGCGCTCCAGTTCAGCATGGACGACGAAGATCACCTCGGCATTCTGCGCCGCGATCCCCTGGAACCGGTCCGAAACGCCAGCCTGAATGAGGACCGGACGACCCTGCGGTGGGCGGGGTACGTTGATAGGGCCGCGGATTTTGAAGAAGTCGCCTTCATGGTCAATGTAATGGAATTTGGTGGGATCCGCGAAGACGCCGGACTTCTTGTCGAGGACGAGCGCATCGGCTTCCCAGCTATCCCATAGCTTGCCCATGACGTCCGCAAATTCGATGGCGCGGAGGTAGCGCTCCTCGTGTCCGAAATGTTGCTCCCGGCCGAAATTGCGCGCCTCGCCATCGCTGACGGAGGTGACGAGGTTCCAGGCGGCGCGACCGCCGCTGATATGGTCGATGTTCGCCAACATACGGGCGGCGGCATAAGGCGAGGCATATGATGATGAGATCGTGCCGCCTATGCCGATATGATCGGTGACGGCTCCGAGCGCCGCCAGTGTGGTCAACGGCTCGGGCCTGGTGACGAGACGATACTTCACAGTGTCGGCAAAGTGCTGGCCATAGTTGTCGTCGATCGAAAGCTTGTCGGCGACGAAAAGCATGTCCAGCTTCGCGGCTTCTGCGCGGCGGGCGACGGTCTTGTAGAGCGCCCAGTCGACGCCGCCTGAGGTGGCCGACTCCGGGAGCCGCCAACCGCCGAGATGTGTGCCGGCCTCGAGATAAAGAGCGAGATGCATCCGTACGCCTTCCTGAGATAATCATTCTCAGAAAGACTATTTATATAAAATCTACCGTCAATATAGAAATAATGGAATAATGCTTGGTATCGAAAGAAAGCCTCAGGGGTCTAATTGTCTGAGGTTTGCGGAAACAGTTTCCTCGTAGGCAACAGTTTTCGCGAATAGCTGCCTACCACGATGACGTCGAAATTGTCGCACGCGTGTCCTGATCTGTTGGGGAAAGCCACACATCCCTCCTTCAAGGCGGTGGGGCGGGAACCCGCCAATATGAGCTGCCGAGTCGGATGACTGACTGGGAGGCCCCCTCGTCTGGCACGTACACGGTCCAATGCCCCACGCGGGAGGGTTTAAGTCTCAATCAGAATTTCGGGCGCCACCTCTGGAAGGATGGGGGTGCTGATCGGGGTGTAGAGATCGACATCAGCCGCAGTTCGCAACGTTGCGACAAGTGCATAACGAACTGCTGTATCACCCCTTCTCTGACCCGTATTCTCCCGCCACCATCCGCCAGTCGGATAGATGGCGATAGCGTCACGCTGGGAGAGCTCGACGGCGTTTCCCTCCCAGATATCCCCATGCAGCGATCCTCGATTGCGAAGAACGGGACCAAGCGTCCAGCCTGTGTCTCCCGCCGCCCTTGCCGGCGGCCTTGCCCCGGCCGCGGCATTGATGCGACGCAAGAAGACATCGGGGCGCTCGTCGCCCGGTTTCAACGCAAACCGCAATCCATGCGAAGCGTAGCTGTGACGGCGTGTTTGGCCACGCTCCCCAGGATTGGGCTCAATGAAATAGCTGAGCGTGATCCGCAACTGGACCTGGGTTTCTCCAAGAGCCTCGAGCTCCTCCGTCGGCCAGGGAAGCGCGTGCAGGACCATGTCCTTGGTCTCGATCCTGCTGCCCACGGTCTTGAATGGTTGCATCTCGTTCTCAATGACCATGGTGACATCGTTATCGAGACTTCCAAGGGCGCGCACCAGTGATGGAACCCCGAAACCGTAACGCCGCATCAAGGCATTCTTGTTGATCCCGCCAAGATGGGCTTTCATCGTCGGTGTCCATTCCGCCGAATGGACGATCAGCGCCCTGACCGTCTCGGACCACAGATCAGGACGCTGCCCCAGGATCTGCGCGCCCATCCTTGCCGCGAGCGCAGTTGCTGCACTGGTCTCGCCGGTCGTCGTGAACGCCCGGTTCTCAGGCGTCCGATAGGTCGTCAGCAGCGCGAGATCGTCAAGGTGATCACCAATGAGCGTCGCCGGATCTACGCCCAGATTGCCACCCTCGAAGACGACATCGGGTTTGAGGGGCCAATCGTAGTTCCAAGTGACGGAGGTGCGGCTACGTGGCATAAGATCGCCGACCTGGGCCATGACACCCCACCCGTTGAAGACAGGGTCGGTGATTGTCGTCTTCTCGGTAAATGCTCCGACCGTCAGCACATTCCACGCCTGAGCAGGGCTTTCGATCGGCATGATATCGTTGCGGACGAGATAATCGTTCTGATGGATATCCTCACGAATATTGCCGGCGGAAACCGCAATCAGGCGCGGCGCATTGTCGGCGCCATAGGCAAGTGCGTCGAGAGCCGCAGACCATGACGACGGACGGCCGCGCCAGTGATCGCCGTCACTGGTCAGGGCAAGGCAGATCGCGCGAGGCCGGTTCGGCGCAACGATCTCGGCACGGGCGATTGATTGGGCGGTGATGGCGCCGAAGAGATCGGGGTCATTCGCGCCATGGTCGGGCAGAATCTTTACCGACTCCAGTCGGTGCGTCAGGATGATCTGCCCGGCTCCGGCGAGAACATCGGTCAGGTCACCGTATAGGGCGACGCCGGAAAGCTGGGTGCCATGTCCGCCGTGCCCCTGATTACTGGTGTCTTCGACGTTCCAGCCGGGATCGAATGCCTGCTGATCCACTGCTGCGAGCGCCGGGAGGATCAAAGGGTGACGTCGGGTAGAGCCTGAATCGAGAAGGCAGACGGCGGGACGGTCACCATCGGGGGCCACAATGCGGCCCGCCGTCTCCGCAGCCCAGGCGCGTTGCTCGGCGCCGTCCATCTCCATAAAGAAGGCCGGTGTATCGCGGGCGGTTCGTAGCTCTGCGATCGTGTCGGTGTGCGCAATGATCCGCCCGAGGGTTTCGGCGCTCGCGTGGACGATCAACACCTCGCGCTCCGGAAACTGAAGGGCATGTTCACGCACCGGAAGCTCCAGTCGCTCAGCCGCCGTCGCAAAGGTATCTCTGGTCCCGAGACGCAGCCAGACCTCCCACCAGATGGCCGTACCGGGCACCGGAAAGAACGCCTCGTCATCCGTATAGAGGGATCTGGCCACCGCAAGACGCGCGGTCTCAAGTGAGGCCACGAGCACTTCATTCTTGGGTCCGTTGTTTCTTTCGACGATCTCACCGTCCACCTCGACCCGTTGGATCCGGTCCTGGTCGCGATATTCGGCCACCTTCTTGAGGTAATAGTCGCGCTGGCGCTCGGGGACGAAGACGGTGGCGGCAATCGCGTTCCCTCCCTCCCCTATCGGGCGAACGCTAACAAGTTCGATCGGAAACCTGCCCTGGCGGTTTTCGAGCTTATCGACGATCTCGCTCTGGGATGAAGGGAGTTCGAACTCAAGATAGAAACCTGGCGTTCCACCCGCAAGGTCGGGCTCGCGGGCTCTCAATTGCGCTTCCGCGTCTGCCACTGCCCGGGTAAGGGCTTCTGTCAGCTTTACAGCATGCTGAGCCCTATCGCGCACCGGCACGGTTGTGCCGCCACCTCCGCCTCTGGCGGTGTAGTCCTGGATGTTCCCGTGACCGGGCAAATAAACGTGTGGGAGTGGACGCGGTGGTTCTTCTGCCATCGATTATTGCGACGCCGCTCCTTTGCGTTCGGCTATCGCGAGGGACAGATCGTTCTGGGTGATGCGGTCCCGGTCGGACAGGACGACGAGTTTCGCGGCGTCGGCCGCAGCGCGAGCAATCTCGGCCTGGCTCAAACCGGCAGCATCTGTAACCGCTTTTGTCCAGTTGATATCCCGGGTGTCGAAGCTGGAAAGGCGCGCTTGCAAAATGCCGGTCGCGACTTCAACGCTCGGCAATGCATACTCGATGACGTCATCGAACCGCCGAAAGAGCGCTGGATCGAGCAATTCCGGGTGATTAGTCGCCGCCACCACCAGACCGTCACTCTCATCCTCCTCGAGGAATTGAAGGAACGAATTGAGGACACGCCGGATCTCGCCCACGTCATTGCGTTCCGCGCGCTTCGCGCCGATCGCATCGAACTCGTCGAAGAAGTAGACGCCTTTGGTTTCAGCCATCGCCGAGAACACCAGCCGCAACTTTGAGGCGGTCTCCCCCATGAACTTCGTCATCAAGCCATCGAGCTGCACGGTGAACAACGGCGTATGGAGTTCACCGGCGAGCGCAGCCGCGGTCATTGTCTTTCCGGATCCGGGGGGACCGATGAGCAACAGTTTGCGCCGTGGGGCCAGCCCATGGCTGCGAAGCTTATGCTGTTGTCGCTGCTCGAGAATGACTCGTTTCAAACGAGCTTCGAGCTCCGCAGGAAGGATCATGCTCGACAACCGAACGTCAGTGTAGCGCACCGCAACCAGGTTCGCGAGATCACCGCGTGGCTGCGCAATAGGAACAGGGGCTTTCTTGCGCCCGGAGGTACGATCCTTGTTGGCGCGCGCTGCATCGACAAGCTCGCGGAGTTGCACAGCCACCTTTCCATGACCCCTGCGGGCCTCACTTGCTGCAGCCTGCAATGCAATCGTCAGGAACTGCTCGTCGTCGCCTTCGACGTGGCTCTTCAGCAGCGAGATCAACTGCTGCGCCGTGGTCATGACGACTGAGCTCGGTTCATAGATCGAGCTCCTTCTGATTGAATGGTCCACATTTGCGTCATCGTGTCCCTCTCGCGGTGACTTTTTGGCACTTTCGAGAGATAGACGCCTCTCCCAAAGAACTGGTTAAAATCCAGTTTAATGATCGCCATAGCGAAAAGCAATTTGAACGGAGCAACAGTTCCCAACATTTGAGACTGCAACGAGAGCAAATTCTTTCCTATCAGCTTGATGGATACATTCGCATGGTTATCCATCTATCTCACTCGGCATTGCGTTAGCGATCGAGACCAGCGTCGAACGCATCCAAGCGGGAGCCCGGACCGCATTGGATGCTAGCGTCTTCTTGTCGCTGGCCGACAGTCGACGCGAGGCGATCTGCGCAACGTCGGCGGCACGCACCGCCCCGACGTGACGAAGGGCCTGAACAACTGTGCCGGCAGCACTGTCCGGAGCAATAAGGTGCTTGGGCGAAGCGTGGCGCAGATCAACGACGCGCTTATCGAGCACAACACGGCGCGACGGGCCATCAGTCAGATAGATGCTATGTGCGGGGACCTGTGTTGACAGGCCAAGGGCATTCGCCGCGCGCGCACCGGCGATCTGCACCTGAGATCCGGTCTCCCGCGCCAACGCTTTCGCCACATCGTCAGGCCTAGGCGAAAGGGCCCCAAGTTGCGGATGAACCTTTGGGAAGTCGTACAGGCCTCGCGTCAGGCGCCGAAGCTTTCCATTCCTGGCCAACCGAGAAAGCGCTTGGTCGACGGCCGCGCGCGCGGCCACGTCCAGGAAATCACTGGGCGTGAAGACACTGCCGCGCCCGCCGGCACGGGCACGCTTCATAATTAGGTCTGGAACTGATGTCGCGAGGGGTTTCATGCGTCAGAAATTAGGCTATATTTTTCTGACATTCAAGAGCGCGCTTCATGTTCGAACAATATGAGTAGATCCAAGGCGACCATTCACACGGTCGTCGTTCAGTCTACTGCCGGCACGGCTCTGCTTTCTTACATACGAAAGCAATGCCTTGAGTGCGGCGGAGATATTCCGGTTCTTTGGATAACACAGCATGAACCCCGGATGGGGGGCGACCCAGCCTTCCAGGAGTGAAATCAGACTGCCGTCGTCCAGAAAAGGCTTCGAAATTGGCTCTATGCCATAGCCTATGCCCTTGCCGCTGAGAGCGGCTGAAAGTGTGTAGGTCGAATCCGACACGATGAGCGAACCGCTGACAGCAACCTCGAAGCGTTCTTGACCGCGCTGAAACTCCCAGGGGTAGATTGCTCCGGTGTGGGGGCCTCGAAAGTTGATGCAATTATGATGAACGAGGTCTCCCGGTTCAGAGGGCGCCCCGAAACGGGCGAGATATCTTGGTGAGGCGTAGACAATGCGCTTTAATTCCGGTCCTAACCGAATAGAGACCAGATCGTCCTGGATGCTCCGGTTAGGGATGACCGCAGCATCAAACCCGGACACCGCGATGTCGACGAGCACATCTCCAATCGTGAGATCGATGGTAATGTCCGTGTAAGCGGCTTCGAAGCCATTAAGAAGCGGTTCCATATAAAGCCGCATCGGCATACGCGGGACGCAAAGCTTCAGCGTCCCGGAGGGCTTTTCCCGAGGCTCCGTCAGGTCCTCCATCAAGGTGTCGAATTCGGACATCATTGGCCCGAGGCGCCGGGCCAATCGACTTCCAGCTTCGGTCAATCTGACCGTTCTCGTCGTACGCTGCAGCAGTTTCGTCCCAAGCCGCCCTTCCAGAACCTGGATTGTGTAGCTGAGAGTGGAAGGCGCGATTTTCAGGGCTGCTGCGGCCCGAACGAAACTGCCGGAATCCACGATCATCATAAAAGCACGCAGATTGCCAAAGTCGGTGCCCCGCATTCTTCGAACCTCTCGAATAGTGAAATCGAAAACAAACATATAATCGACAGGAATATGCACCAACGTCTATAGAATTAGTAGACTTTTGCTTCCTAAATAGGCCCGCCGCCCGCAATTTGAAACCGTCTGTCATGGGCGCGGCACCTCCTTATTCCTGAAGCAAAGAACGATATGCAACGAGAACTTCATTTCACCGCAAATTACAATCTTGGCCTCGGCTTGCACCCAGCGCGATGGCGCCTCATCGACAACCCCGCGCAGTTTCTCGATGTGAACGCTCACATCGAGGTCGCGCAGATCGCGGAGAAGGCAGGTTTCGACGCTGTTTTTCTATCGGACTTCCAAAGCCTTCCGATGGAGCCGCCAGTCGAACCGTGGCACGCACTCGATCCATTGCTGGCACTTTCGGCGATAGCGGCGAGAACTGAATCCGTGGGACTGATCGCCACTGTTTCCACGACATTTTCCGAGCCCTACGAACTCGCCCGCAAGCTCTCTTCGCTCGATCATATCAGCGGTGGCCGTGCTGCCTGGAATATTGTGACAAGCTATCTTCCGGAAGCAGGCTGGAATTTCGGCATGGACCTGCCGACGCATGACGAGCGTTACGACCGTGCGGAGGAGTTCGTGAGCGTTGCAAAGGCTCTCTGGGCAAGCTGGGGAGACGGTGCGCTATTACTCGACCAGGCTGGCGGCACGTTCGTCGACTGGAAGAAGGTCAGCCATCTCAACCATGTTGGAATGCATTTTAAAGTCCGTGGGCCCTTGCAGGTGCCGACCAGCCCGCAAGGAAAGCCCATCCTGGTACAAGCCGGATCCTCCGAGGTCGGCCTTAGCTTCGGCGCAAGGCACGCCGACCTGATCTATAGCCTCCAGACCAACCTCGAGGCGGCCCAGGCGGGTTACAGAAGGACGAAGGATGCGGTGCGCAAGGCGGGGCGCGATCCCGACCGGACGCTGTTCATGCCTGGAATCTATCCGGTCGTTGGCTCAACCGAAGAAGAGGCGCTCAGAAAAGTTGAACGACTCGACGCGCTTCGCGACCTCGCCGCCGATGCGCGCTGGTTCGGGATTCGTCTTGGTGTCCCTCTTGGTGGCGAGGACCTCGACAAACCGGCTCCGACCCGCGCTCAGGCTGACTTCACACCTGCGGTTTCAACCGGGATTTCGGAATCCACCTGGCAGATGATCGAGCGGCGGCCCGGCGCGACGCTGCGGGAAATCCTGCTCAGTTCGCAGGGACGCAACCGCTTTATTGCCGGGACGCCAGAGAAGGTCGCCGATGAGATTGAGTTGTGGTTCCGCAGCGGTGCGGCTGACGGCTTCAATGTCAGCGCCACGCATTTTCCCGATGGCTTCAGTTCGTTTACGGAAAGCGTCATCCCCATCCTGCAGCGACGTGGCATCTTCCGGTCGGAATATCGGCACAGCACATTGCGC
Source organism: Agrobacterium sp. 16-2014-1-2a (assembly GCF_053522705.1). Classification (NCBI taxonomy): domain Bacteria; kingdom Pseudomonadati; phylum Pseudomonadota; class Alphaproteobacteria; order Hyphomicrobiales; family Rhizobiaceae; genus Agrobacterium; species Agrobacterium sp. 16-2014-1-2a. The sequence continues at coordinate 169,866 of NZ_JBNWBX010000010.1, read as the reverse complement.
GGAAACCTGGGGCTCGGTGAATGACGCGCGACCCTCACCACACGCTCACATCCACGGAACTAACGCAGAACGATCCGGTCCCGTCACCCGCTGATTTTGACGAAAGCCCAGTCGCGCGCATCTTCCGGCAGCCGACGATGCTCGGCCTCTTTCTGCCACTCAATGCCGGTGGCTGGAGTGCGTCGCATCTGCCACGCACGACGTCATGGGATTTCGGCTACAACCGCAACCTCGTACGAATCGCTGACGAACTCGGCTTCGACATCGTCTTTGGACTGTCGCAATGGCTTCCGAAAGGCGGGTTCGGCGAAGTACTGAACGGCACCTCTCTCGACCCCTTCGTCACCATGGCTGCGCTGGCGACAGAGACGAAGAATATCCTGCTCGCATCGACCGTGCATATCCTGTATGGACCTTGGCACCCGCTTCATCTGGCGCGCGCCGGCGCCACCCTCGATCACATCACAAATGGCCGCTGGGGCCTCAATGTCGTGACCGGTCATCGCCGGATTGAACACGAGATGTTCGGCGGCTCGCAGATCGAGCACGATCAGCGGTACAGGCTCGCCGACGAATTCGTCAATGCGCTGAAGGCATTGTGGCGCTCGGACGAGCCCGTCACCTTTTCCGGTAAATCGCCATGGCGGATCAAAGAGGGCTTCATCACGCCGAAGCCGCGTTTCGGCCGACCCCTTCTGATCAGCGCGACAGGCTCGCCCGCCGGCATAGACTTCGCTGCGCGGCAATCGGATATCGTCTTTGTCACTAGCCCCGGCGGGGGCAGTTTCGAGGCAGCGCGGGCGTCGCTCGGCGCCCATACCGCCACCGTCAAGGCAGCTGCGGCTCGAAACGGGCGCACAATCCGCGTCATCCTCAATCCAATCATCGTCTGTCGCGACACGGATCAGGAAGCTCAGGAATACTATGGCGCGATTGTTGCCGCCGTCGAGCAGAGGAATGTCGGCGGGCTGCATAACATTGCTGACACGAAGGATTTCGACAAACGGCTGGTCAGCGACGCGCAGGCGTGGGCGAAGAGCAACGATGTAAACTCGGTCGATGCGATCGCTGTCGGGGGGAATGTCCGGCTCGTCGGCTCGCCTCAACGGATCGTCGAACAGCTTGCCGCTTTGCATGCCGAAGGAGTGGACGGTTTCCACATCTCCTTCTTCGACTACCTGCCCGACCTCACCCATTTCGGACGAACCGTTCTCCCGCTGATGCGGGCAGCCGGTTTGCGGCTCTAGGGGTGATGAGATGACAGTTCAACAAAAAATCGCGTCGGGCCGATCAAGCGGGAGAACGGTGTCGCAAGAGCGTCTCAACCAGCTCAGTGAACAGACGCGTCGCGCAATCGCGCAGCTCGAACCGGTCACTCTGGATTGGGTTGCTCCGGTCGCCACAGATATGGACGTTGCCGTCATCGGCGGTGGTCAGAGTGGTGTTGCCATTGCGTTTGGACTGCGCCGTGCCGGCATCCGACGGGTGCAGGTTTTCGATGCCGCCACGCCGGAAACAGCGGGCGTCTGGAATACCATAGCCAGGATGCACACGCTTCGCGCGGGCAAGGGATTTACCGGTCTCGAACAGGGCATCCCTGAACTGACATTCGAGCACTGGTACGTTGCGCTTCATGGTGACGCCGCATTTGCCGCAATGGCGGAAATACCCCGCACCGTCTGGCTCGACTATCTCAACTGGTATCGCGAAACGGCGGGGATCGACGTGCGATGGCAGCATCGCCTGATTTCGATCGATCCGCGTTCGGACGCCGAAAACGCACCGCTCAATCTGCGCTTTGAACTGCAGGACAAGGGCGTGATAGATCTGTCAACACAGACGATCGTACTGGCAACTGGCCTGGACGGCTTGGGCGAACCCTATATACCGTCGGTTCTTTCCCACACTCTTCCTCCCGACCGCCTTGTCCACACGAACGACCTCATTAATTTCGCTAGCCTTCGCGGCTTGAGCGTGGGTGTGGTCGGAGCGGCCGCATCCGCGTTCGACGCAGCGGCTGTCGCGCTGGAACATGGTGCAGCGAGTGTGCATCAATTCGTCCGACACGGCGATCTCGTAGAGGCCAACGATCAGGCTGCCGCCAGACCCTCGGCTGACAAGCTGTTCTTTCCGGAATTCGATGATGCAATGCGATGGCGTTTGATTTTGGAGCGCCGGCGACGCAGCTCCGCGCCGGATGCGGCCATCGCCCGGGCCTGCCAGCATCCGAACCACTATCTCCATTTCAACGTTGCGGCAGAACAGATTGTAGCTCTTGGCGACGATATCGTAGCGAGAACGACGACGGGCGATATAATGCTGGACACGGTCATTGCCGCGACCGGCTATAGGCAAAACGTTTATGCCCGGCCGGAACTGACCGCCGCGGCTCCCCACATTCTCCTCTGGCAAGACCGCGTTGCGGCGGCGGAGAGGGAAAGCGGCTGGTCTTCGCATCCCTATCTTGGGAAAGGTTTTGAATTGCAGGAGATAGAGCCTGGTTCGGCGCCATGGCTTAAGCGTATCCATGTCTATACCTTCGCGGCGATCATCAGTCACGGCATCCATGCTGGCGATATCGGCAGCGCCGCGATCGCACTGCCCCGCCTGATCGCGGCAGTCGCTCGCTCACTCTTTATCCATGCTCGCGCGGACTACGAGCGGCTTGCGAGCCTCGGGCCGTCCATCGCGGTCGACCGCGTCGCTCCCTCACCCGTCTCCGGACCTTGGGAGGCAGCTCCATGAAGAGGCTTACGCGGGTTGGCCGCAGTCTGCTACGCAACCTCATTCAGGCGGTCCCGACGATGTTCGTCATCGTCACGCTCGGTTTCTTCGTGCTGCAGCTCGCGCCTGGGGATGCCGCCGATTACATGGCGGCCGAATCCGGTGCCGCCACGCAGGAAACGGTGGCCGACATTCGCCGGGCTTTCGGGCTCGATCTGCCGCTGCTCGATCAGCTTGCGAACTACTATACAAGTCTGGCGCATTTCAGTCTCGGCATATCTCCCCGCTACGGTGTCCCCGTCGCCGATCTCATCATGGAGCGTCTGCCGGGTACCCTGACGCTCATGGTTCTTGCGATCGTCATCGCCCTGCTGGTGGGGATCGCAGCTGGCACGATCATGGCACTGAACGCAACGCGCGCGGCCGATCGCATTCTTTCGGTGGCATCGCTGCTGTTCTACTCAGTCCCGACATTCTGGATCGGATTGATCTTCATCATCGTCTTCTCGGTGAAGCTCGGCTGGCTACCGGCTGGCGGCATGAAAACCATCGGCGCTTCCTCGGGGGGCTTTGGCTGGCTTATCGACCGCGCCTCTTATGCATTGCTCCCCGCGACGTCACTGGCGCTCTATTACATGGCGATCTACGCACGTCTCACCCGATCTTCTATCCTTGAGGTCATCGGGCAGGATCATGTCCGCACCGCAAAGGCGAAGGGTCTGGCGCCACGACAGGTTGTCCTTCGCCACGTGCTGCGCAACGCGCTCATCCCGATCACCACGGTGGCCGGTATCCACGTGGCCGGCATTCTTGGCGGCGCCATCGTCATCGAAACGGTCTTCAGTTGGCCAGGCATGGGTCGGCTTGCCTTTGATGCCGTCATGGCGCGTGAATATACGCTGTTGCTCGGCATCATGCTGGTCTCGTCTGTCCTGGTGATTTGCGTCAACGCTATCGTCGACATCATCCAGGCTGCCCTCGATCCCAGAATCGAGGTGCGCTGATGAGCGGCTTCGATATCGAATCCTCAACCGCACGCATGGCAGCCGGTGAAGCCCCCTGGAGCAACATCGGCAATCCTGTCATTGCGCGCTCGGTCCTGCGCGACTTTCTCTCGAACCCGGGCGCGACAGCCGGTCTCATGACACTCAGCATTATAATGCTCCTGGCGCTGTTGGCCCCGTGGCTGGCTCCGGGCGATCCGCAGTCGATTGTCGGCCCTGAGCGTCTTTGGCCCGGAGAAAATCCGGACTTTCTACTCGGCACGGATTCACTCGGTCGAAGCGTCTGGGCGGGACTGGTACATGGCGCCCGTGTCTCGCTGCTGGTGGGGATTTCCGCAACAATTCTCGGTCTGGTGTTCGGTGGACTTATTGGAGCCATCGCCGGCTATTGCGGCGGCTGGATCGACGATCTCATCGTCCGGTTCATCGAGATATTCCAGACCATTCCTAGCTTCGTCCTGCTGGTCGTTCTCGTCGCCTTCGCGACACCGACAATCGGTACGGTCATCGTCGGCATCGCACTTGTGTCCTGGGCGATGATCGCGCGTCTCACCCGCGCCGAGTTCCGCTCGATCCGGGAGAAGGATTTCGTCATGGCTGCCAGGGCGTCTGGCATTTCGGCGCCACGGATCATTCTGCAGGAAATCCTGCCCAACGCCCTGCCCTCGCTCATCGTGGTCTCATCGATCATGGTTGCCTCGGCGATCCTGATGGAATCTGCGCTGTCCTTCATGGGGCTTAGCGATCCGAATACCGTCACCTGGGGATCAATGATCGGCGCCAGCCGCGAGGTGATCCGCAGCCACTGGTACCTCACGCTCATGCCCGGTGGGTGCATCGTCCTCACCGTGCTGGCGCTCAACCTCATCGGGGATGGCCTCAACGACGCGCTCAACCCGCGGATCAGGCGCAAAGTCCGCTCGCGGAAAGCAGTGGAATGATGGCGATACCTTTGCTTGGTGTCCGCGACCTCTCAGTCCGATATCACAGCCGGAGCGGTGAAGCGGTTGCCGTCGAGAACCTTTCCTTCGACATCGCCGCCGGCGAGGCTGTCGCTCTGGTCGGCGAATCCGGTTGCGGGAAAAGCACGACTGCCCTTGCGCTGTCCAACCTCCTGCCGGACGAAGCGTCCAGCAGCGGCGAGGTGACCTTCGATGGCCTGGATCTCTTCCGCCTCCCACCCAAGGCATGGCGGCCCATTCTCGGACCCCGGATCGGCATGATCTTCCAGGAGCCGATGAGCGCTCTCAATCCGGTCTATACGGTCGGAGACCAGATCGCCGAGGTACTGCACGCCCATGAACGGCTGTCCCGGAAGGCTGCACGTTCGCGGGTTCTGGAATTACTCGATCTGGTGTCAATGCCGGAACCACACCGTCGTATCGCGTCCTATCCACACGAACTGTCCGGGGGCCAGAGACAGCGTGCCATGATCGCCCAGGCGATCGCGCTCACGCCGCTCCTGCTGATCGCAGACGAACCGACCACGGCTCTCGACTCGACGATCCAGAGCCAGATCCTCGAATTGATCGATCGTCTTCGGCGCGATCTGTCCATGGGCCTGCTTCTCATCTCCCACGATCTGACACTGGTGTCGCGCTGGACCGACCGCGTGGTCGTCATGCACAACGGCAAAAGGATGGAAGAGCTCAAGGCAGAGCATCTGTTTCAGGAGAGCCAGCATCCCTACACGAAAGGGCTGATCGGCGCATCGATCCGTCTCGGCGATGGGCGCCACGCTTCATCGGAGCGGCTGAACGAGATCCGGACCCACAGGAACAGCAACGGCACAACCAGCTTCGAGATCCGTAGCCCGCCGGTTGCAGCGGAACCGCGCACCAATGCAACGGCAGATGCGCTTCTGGAAGTCGAGGATCTCACGGTTCGCTATGACCCCGCTAGCAAGACACCGCCTGCCGTCGATCGTGTGACCTTCGAACTCCTGCGCGGCGAAACGCTCGGGCTGGTCGGAGAATCCGGTAGCGGCAAGTCTTCGCTTTCAAAGGCGCTCAGCCGTCTGATACCCGTTGCCGGCGGACAGATCCTGTTCGAAGGTCAGGACATCACCCACGCAGGTGGAGCCGACCTGCGCGCCTTCCGCGGGCGCGTGCAGATGATCTTCCAGGATCCTTATTCTTCCCTAAACCCGCGCCGGACCGTTGGAGATATTCTCGATAGCGTGCTGCATGCACACAAGTATCGCAATTCCGCCGACAGGCAATCGCGCATAAGCGAAGCTCTCGACCAGGTCCGCCTGCCACGTTCGGCGGTGGAGCGCTTTCCCCATGAATTCTCCGGTGGGCAGCGTCAACGGATCGCGATTGCCAGAGCCCTGATCGTGCGGCCCTCGCTCGTCATCTGCGACGAACCGGTATCGGCACTCGACGTGTCCGTTCAGGCGCAAATTCTCAACTTGCTTGCCGATCTCAAGGAGGAAGCCGGTCTTTCCTATCTCTTCATCTCCCACGATCTGGCTGTCGTGAAATACATCTCGGACAGGATCATGGTCATGAAGGATGGACACATCATCGAGCGCGGCAACCACCAAAATCTATGGAGCAATCCCTCCCATGAATACACGAGGAAGCTGATCGCAGCAGCTTCGTAACGGCAACGGACTCCCTAAAACAACAGAACCCGAAACTTCACGAGCCAGGAGAATTTCATGATCAAACTGTCGCGCCGGACGTTCAACGCCGCCCTCGGAATCGGCGCATTGGGTACCGCCATACCCGGTATTTCGTTCGCTCAAACTACGCCGGTGCGTGGCGGTACCGCCCGCATCGTCGCCGCCAGCGAACCCGCCATGCTCATCGAATTGTTCCAGAACACCGGCAACGCCGGCGTCGGTTCCCGTGTCATCGAAGGGTTGTTGAAGGTCAGTTTCGACCGGACCTTCAAACCACATCTTGCGGAGAGCTGGGATATCAGCGCGGATGGAAAGACCTACACTTTTCACCTGCGCCCGGGCATCAAGTGGCATGACGGTCAACCGTTCACCTCCGCGGACGTTGCATTCTCGCTGCTGACGTTGAAGGAAACCCATCCGCGCCGGCGTGTGACGTTTGCATCGCTCGAAAAGATCGACACGCCCGATCCACTGACGGTCGTCGCCCAGTTCAAGACACCGGTTCCATTCCTGTTGCCGGCCCTTTCCGGCATCGCTTCGCCCATCATCCCGAAACACCTCTACGAAGAGACGGATATTCGGGCGAACCCCTATAACGCAAAACCGATAGGCACGGGCCCCTACGTGTTCAAGGAGTGGGAACGCGGCAGCCATATCCTGCTCGAACGCAATCCCGATTACTGGATCAAGGATCTGCCCCTGCTCGATGCTGTGGTGACACGGTTTATCGTTGATGTCAGCGCCCGCGGGGCGGCTTTCGAGGCGGGAGACGTCGATGTAGGCTATCACACACCCGTGCCGCTCGACGAGATCAAGCGCCTTGGCGACGATCCGCGCTTCGGCGTCGAGACTCGCGGTTACGAGCTTGAAGGCAGTCTGAACCAGTTGTTTTTCCGTCTGGATCATCCGATTCTCAGCGATCTGCGTGTTCGCCAGGCTTTCGCTCACGCCATCAATATCGACGACTACATCCGTCTCGTCTGGAAGGGATATGCTGTGCCGTCCCCGACCGCGATTGCACCGTCGATGGCAGAATATCACGATCCAAGTATCGGCTTCTATGCCTTCGACAAGGCCAAGGCGGAAGCGCTTCTTGATGAGGCCGGCCACAAGCGTGGTGGTGATGGGAAACGGTTCGCGCTGCGCCTTACCTACAATCCTGTCTACGGGCCAACCCGTGTCGGCGCAGAATTCCTCCGATCCGCCTTCGGCGACATCGGCGTCGACGTGGCGATCCAGAGCTACGACTACGCGACCTACATCAAGAGCGTCTATACCGACGCGGCCTTCGATATCGACCTCCAGCATCTTGCCAACGGTTATGATCCGACGGACGGCATCCAGCGCGGCTACTGGTCGAAGAACATCAAGAAGGGCGTGCCGTGGTCCAATCACTCCGGCTACAGCAATGCCGAGGTCGATGAGATCTTCGAGAAAGGATCGATCGAAATCGATCCGGCGAAGCGCAAAGAATACTTCGTCAGGTTCCAACACATCCTTCACCGCGATCTGCCGGCGGTAAACCTCGTTCAGTTCCAGAACCTGACGCTCTATCGCAAGACGCTGCACAACCACACCGAGGATTCGTCCGGGCATTCGGTCGACTTCGCCGCTGCGTGGCTGGGAAGCTGAGCTTTATCCGGCAGGCGGGCTCCACAGGCGCCGCCTGCCACGTAGCGCGACAACACCGTCATTATTTCCAAATTGTAAGTGAACGCCCTTGACCCATCATCCTCATACCTGGCCGACAATCGACACACCCGCATTCCGCACACTCGTGGCAATTTTCCGGCCGGTGTTCGCCGAAATCGCCGAAGGCTCGCGCCAAAGAGATGCGACACGCACACTCCCGCGCGATGAAGTCGCAAGGCTGAAAGCGCTCAAATTCGGTGCGCTGCTTCTCCCCAAAGATAAAGGCGGTTTGGGAGCGACACCGCTGGAACTCCTTGCATTGCTCGTCGAGCTTGCAGAGGCAGACTCGAATGTCGCGCAGATCTTCCGCGCCCATTTCGGATTGCTCGGACAGCTTCTCGACGAACCATCCAACGCCTGGACGAGGCGTTGCATCGACATCATCGGATCCGGGGAGATCATCTCCGCTGCAGCGACGGAGGTTGGAAATGCCACGCTTGGCAAATTTTCGACTTCCATCATAAAAACCAATGAGGGCCATCGTCTCAACGGCCAGAAATTCTATACGACCGGCGCTCTGTTCTCGGAATGGATGACTGTCAGCGGCTTGAACAATGCTGACGAGCTGATCATAGCGCTTATAAAAACGACGGCGCCAGGAACGTCCATTGTCGATGACTGGAACGGTTTCGGACAGAGACTGACCGCCAGTGGGACCGCCGTATTCGATCAGGTCCTTCTGCACGATGACGATATTGCGCCATCGGCATCGCGGTGGCCGTTCCTGACGGCCTTCGCTCAATTGGCCCATCTGGCAACGCTTGTCGGAATCGGGCGGGGGGCGTCCACTGCCGTTGCGGACTATGTGCGGTCACGCAAACGGACATATTCCCACGCGGCTGCCAGCACCGCGAGCGACGATCCGCAGGTGCTCCAGCTCGTCGGTAAGGTGTTTGCCAATGCGCACGGGGCAAACTCGATCGTACTTTCAGCCGCCGACGCCTATCACCGCGCTGTTGCTAAAGGCTGCAGGGAAAGAACGGAGATCGGCAAACTCGAGGTGCAGATTTACCAGGCACAGGTCGTCGTCCACCAACTCATCCTCGATGCGACGACCGTCCTCTTCGACGGACTGGGAGCGTCTGCGCTCAGCAACGAGTTGGGGCTGGATCGCTATTGGCGAAACGCCCGCGCCATCTCCTCCCACAATCCGGTCATCTACAAGGAGCGTCAGATCGGTGATTTCGCGGTTAACCGCAGCCTGCCGCCGGATCTTTGGACCACCGGCATTGGAAAGGCCTAGCGGATGTTTCGCGTCGAGGCTGGTCAACCTCACCTCAGCCGGCGCTGAACCAGATCGCGTGACTTAATTAGGAGATCTTATGGGAAATAAGCTGTTCGTTCTCGACCTGGGTGAAATTCGTGTCGACGAAAACTTCATCATCGCCAACTCCACTTTTGTCACGCCGCAGAAGCCGACGGTGAGTAGTCGTCTGATCGACATTCCGGTCTCCGCCTACCTCATCCAATGCACCGATGCCACGGTCCTCTACGACACAGGATGTCACCCGGAATGCATGGGAACGAATGGCCGGTGGCCCGCGCAATCGCAACTGAACGCGCCCTATATCGGGGCGTCGGAATGCAATCTGCCGGAACGGCTGAGGCAGCTCGGCCTTTCACCGGACGATATTTCGACGGTGGTCCTGTCGCATCTTCACAATGATCACGCCGGTTGCGTCGAGTATTTCGGAAAGTCGAGGCTGATTGCACATGAAGATGAATTCGCAACCGCAGTCCGGTATTTCGCGACGGGGGATCATTCGTCGCCTTACATCGTCAAGGATATCGAGGCGTGGTTTGCGGCCCCACGAAACTGGGATCTTGTCAGTCGCGATGAGAGAGAAAGAGAACTCGCGCCTGGAGTGACCCTGCTCAACTTCGGAAGCGGCCATGCTGCCGGGATGTTGGGTATTGCCGTGGAGCTTGAGAAGCGGCCCGGGTTTCTGCTCGTTTCAGACGCTTGTTACACCGCCACAAATTATGGTCCTCCGGCCCGCCGAGCCGGCGTTCTCCACGATACGATCGGTTACGATCGGACGGTCAGCTATATCAGGAAATACGCCGAATCCCGTTCTCTCAAAGTCCTCTTCGGTCACGACCGGGAGCAGTTTGCGAGCCTGATCAAATCCACGGACGGATTTTATGAATAAGGAGCTCGCCAGGACTTCAACTGGCGGCGGCCGCGGCTGTGAAAACGCCAAGGCAACTACCCCAGTAGAACTGCCCAATTGCCTCTACCTCAAACCGCATAAGCCAATTCACCCTATGAAAGGATCCTTCAAATGACTTCATCTAAAGTAACTTCTTCACCCTTATCAAGCTCGCTTTCTCGCCGCCGTCTGCTCCAGGCAGGGGCGGGTCTTGCCGTGGCGGGAAGTGGATTTCTGCCCAGCTGGGAAGCACGCGCTCAGAGTTTTAAATCCGCTCCGCTGCATCAGCTTTTGCTGCTGAGCAATGAATGGAACACCATCATCAACGATGCGGCAAAGCGGGCCGCAGCTGTTCTCGGCCTTCCCTATAGTTCGACGACGTTCAACCTCAACGATGGCACGGCCGTTACGCAGGCGCAGTCCGCCGCTGCGGCAGGTGCAAAACTCTTCCTCATCGTCAGCGCCGACGGGAGCAGTCTGAAGCGGATTGCCCGGACAGCGCAAGAGGGCGGCGGCTATGTGGTCAATGTCGGCAACAACATTCCCTGGACATCTCCGATTGACGCCGGAACCGGCTTTGCGCAGGCAATCGTTGCGCGTGAGGACGGAAATCGCGGCGGTAATATGTATGAAGCCGTCAAATACACCATTGGCCTGGCGGTGAAGAAGTTCGGGCCGGACGCCAAATTCCTGCATATCACCGGTTCGAAGGGTTCATCCTACGACAATCTGCGCACGGCGGCCGTGAAGCGTGCGCTTGCCGAATTTCCCGGTGTAACGATCGCCGGAAGTCTGCCAGGCAATTGGAGCGCCGAGGAAGGGCAGAAAGCGACCGAGGACCTCATCGCCCGCCACGGCGTGCCCAACGGCATTATCGCCCAGAATGATGGATCGCTGACCGGGGTTCTGGCAGCGCTGCGCGGTCTCAAGATCGAGGCCGGTGAGGAAGTGCTCACGGTTGGAGCGGATGGCGCAACCGATATCTTCAGGGCAATCAAGGCCGGAAAAGTCGCGGCCACCGCGTTCCAGTCTCCGGCCTATTACGGTGTCCAGGCTGTCGCCCGGCTCTTCGATGCTCTGAACGGCTATGAGGCGTCCGCCCCGGAAAGGTTCGTGGGGTTCAATGGGCTTCTCGTCACCAAAGACAATGTTGATGGTGTTCTGGCGCGCTACGTGGACAATCCGAACCTGCCCTTCGATCCGAAGCTGCTGTCGCATGTCATCAGCGGCGACAAATGGGACCCTCAGGCGCCGCTCGCCCCGATCAGGTACGACGACTACTTCACTGCCACCGGCATCGAGAAGCCTGCAGATTACCGACCTCAGGCAGACTATGCCAAGTCTATCGAAACGGGCGAGTTCGACGCTGTCACGAAGCGCTACGAGAGCGCCTACAAACTCAAGCTGGACGACTTCAGCTTCAAGGGCATCAAGGCCTGAGAATGTCCATTCTGAGCGTCGAGAGCCTCACCCATTCCTTTGGTCCTTCGCCCGCCCTTCGCGATATAAACCTCGCGATCCGGTCGGGAGAGGTTGTCGGTATCGTTGGGGAAAATGGAGCTGGCAAGTCGACGCTTCTTAACGTGCTTTCCGGTACATTGAAACCATCCAGAGGAACCGTAGCGATCGGCGGCACGCCGGTCGCCCTGGAAAATTATTACGAGGCCAATCAGCGCGGGATCTGGCGGATCTTTCAGGATCCCGCGCTGATCGGGGCCCTGCCTGTCTATGAGAGCCTTTTCCTCGGCCATGAAAAGCGTTTCACGCGCTTTGGGGTGCTGAATAAGGCGAAGATGATTGATATTGCCCGCGACCTCGTGCGTTCCATGGGTATCGCGGTCGACGTCAAGCACCTGATGCTGAACTACGACTTCGCCACCCGGCAATCGCTGGAGGTCTGTCGGGCAATTCTGTTACCGAAAGTGCTGGGGTTGCCCTCCGGTTTCGTACTCTTCGACGAGCCGACAACCGGGCTTAGCCGTGCCGAGGTGGTCCGGCTTCTGGAAAGCATGGGCAGGCTTCGCAGGCAAGGCGCGGGCGTGGCCTTCGTTTCGCATCGCCTGCAGGAAGTTTTCGACGTCTGCGATCGGCTGATCGTCCTGAAGGATGGTGCGATCGTCGGAGAAGGGCCGATTTCTCAGTTCGATGAGGCCGGATTGCACCGGTTGATGGTCGGCCGGGCTTTCGAAAGCACGACGCCGGGCAAGAGGTCGACGCTCAATGAAGAGCCCTTTCTTGTCGTCAAGGGGCTTTCACGTTCCAGCCGACCGTCGGCAGGGCAACGCTTAACGCACCTCACCGACATTTCCTTCAACGTCGGAAAGGGCGAGATCGTCGGTATCGGCGGTCTTCTGGGATCGGGCAAGGGGCAACTTCTGCGCGTTCTGGCGGGCGTAACCTCCCATCGGGACGGCACGGTCGAGCTTGGGGGCATGCCGCTTGCAGGATCTATCGCCCAGCGGAAACAAAGGGGCATCGCATTCATTCCCGGTGATCGGTCGAACGAAGCGGTAGTCGTGACCGCGGATGTCGCATCGAACATTTCTCTGCCGAGCGGTCATGCCGGCGCTCGCGGTTTTTCCAACGCATTCGGCATCTGGCGTTCTGCTCGTGAGCAAAATGTCGCCAGACAGATGATCGTGTCCCTGCGGATCAAGGCCGTTTCAGGTCAACCCCTGCGTACACTGAGCGGTGGCAATCAGCAGAAGGTATCATTGGCGCGCTGGATCCATCGCGAGCCGGTGCTGCTTCTGATAGAGAATCCAACCGCTGGCGTGGATGTGGGAGCCAAGCGTGAAATCTACGCGCTTTTGCGAGATCTTACCGCTCATGGCACCTCGATCCTTTACGTTACAGATGATCTCCCGGAGCTGATCTCGCTCAGCGACCGGATACTGATCATGCGAGATGGTCGGATCGTCAGCGATATCGACAACCGCCAAACGCTCACGACCGAGCACGCCCTTGTCGCCGATATGATTGGTCCCGCCTCGAACGAGAAGACGCCGATTGTTGCGCCTTGAAGAGATTCCTATGATCCCGAAGCAGATTAGTGAAATTGAAGTTCCGCAGGCAACCGGCAAAATAGAAACCTGGAAGGCGCGTGTTGCAACGGCCATCGTTTCGCGCGAACACCGGGCGACCTGGCTGCCAGCATCGGCGCTTCTCATTCTTATTGGCTACTTCGCTTTCCAGCAGCCCGCATTCTTGTCGCCGCTCAACCTGACGGTCATGGGAGCCCAGGCCGGGCCACTGCTCTTGATCTCGCTCGGCGCGACCTTCATCGTGCTAATGGGCAGCATCGACCTCTCCGTTGCTGCTGTCGCAGCGCTCGCCTCCGCGATCAGCGCCGTTCTCCTGCAGAAATTTGGCACGGGTTACACAACGGCCCTCCTCGCCGTGCTCGGTTTCGGCATCGCTGCCGGCCTGCTCAATTCCGTTCTTTCGACAGTCCTGCGGCTGCCGTCGTTCATTGCAACTCTTGCGTCCAGTTCCATCTTTACGGGCATCATGCTGCACGTGCTTGATGGCACTGCCCTGTTCGTCAACGACGACGACTTTTCGATGCTCGCCAACGGGCAGATAATCCCGCGGGTGCCCAACGTCCTTCTCCTTTCGCTGCTGCTTTGGCTCGTGCTGAGCCTGACAACGTCCCATACCCGGTTCGGCCGGTACATCGTCGCGATAGGGGCTGGCGAGCGTGTCGCGAAACTGAGCGGCATCGCTATCAACCGCTACAAGACCTATGCGTTTGTGCTTTCAAGCACACTCGCTGCGATCGGTGGGTTCTTTCTGTTGTCGCGTTTGGGTTCCGCTACCCCCTCAATCGGGGACGGGTATCTTCTCGACACAGTCGCTGCAATCGTCGTTGGCGGCACGGCACTTACAGGCGGGGTCGGCGGCGCACAGCGCACCCTGCTCGGGGTCGCGCTTATCACTATCCTGAGCAACGGCCTGAACGTTTCTGGCGTCAGCACGTTCACCCAGGAAATCGTCAAGGGCGTTGTTATTGTGATTGCCGTGCTCACGACGATCGACCGCGTCAGCCTTCAAGACATCGTGAAATGACGACACAGTGCCCCAAGCAACGGCGATGAGAAAGTTTTTCTCCCCACGCGTGCGAAATTAGATTCGTCTAGTTCGTCTATATTTTTAATAGACAATATTAATAGAGAACTGACTTCCGTTTATTCAGTCGCCCCCTCAATATCGACGGAGAATGGCATGACAACGATCGACGGGCTGGCTCGGAGCCAGCGGATTTCCCGTTTGCGCATTCCGGACGAATCCGAACTGCCTGAAGATATTCAGGCTTTAGTTGATCGTCACCACCATGAGAACTGGGTTCGGGCGCTTTCGCTCAATCCTGACACAGCTCGCCGCTTCACCGGTCATTTCGAGCATCTGTTCGCGGCGACGGGCAGGCGGTTGCCGCTACAGGATCGCGAGTTAATCGCCGTGGTTGTCTCAGCGACGAACGGATGTGGCGTTTGCGAGATTCATCACACGCGCGCCTTTGGCGACCTGCTCAATGATCCGGGTTTTGCTCGTCGGGTCGCGCTCGACTACCATCTCGCCGACTTGTCAAAGCGACAGCGGGCTTTAGCTGATTTGGCGGTCAAGGTGACTCTAAGCCCCAAAACTATCTCGCAAGCCGACTTCGAGAAGCTCAGGGATCTTGAGCTTTCCGATGAAGAATTATTGGAGGCTGTTGAAACAGCTTCCTGGTTCAATCACACCAACAGGGTCACTATATCTTTGGGGATCCTTCCGGATGATAAATTCTTCTCATAATAACCGATTTTCCAATAGTCCGTTTAAGACTCAAGGAGGACTAAAGGATCAGTATGGGCACTTATTCCCTTGATACAAAATTGGAGGCAGGCCAACATCTCCTTGATGAAGTCTTGCTTCACACTTTTCAAAGTCGCGCTGCGGATTATGACCGGGAAAACCGCTTCTTTTTTGAGGATCTCGCCGATCTCAAAGCAGTCGGGTACCTACAGGCAGCACTGCCGGTGGAATTCGGGGGCCGGGGGCTGACCCTGTCACAGGTACTGGCCGAACAGGCGCGGCTTTCTTATCATGCACCCGCCACGGCACTGGCAATCAACATGCACCTCTATTGGATCGGTACTGCTGCTTATCTCTGGCGCCGTGGCGATCACTCAACCGACTGGATCCTCGAAGAGGCGGCAGCGGGTCGGATCTTTGCAGCCGGCCATGGCGAGCCAGGCAACGATCTTGGCCTCGCAGGCTCCAACGTGGTGGCCGAACCACTCGCCGACGGTGGCTACCGCTTTCACGGACGGAAGATTTTTACCTCTCTTTCACCCGTCTGGGACTGGCTCGGAATCCATGCACTCGATGCAAGCGATCCAGCCACACCAAAAATTGTCCATGCTTTTATTCGCCGGCAGGATCCCGGGCACCACACACGAGAAACCTGGGATTCGCATGGCGTGCGCGCGACGCGGAGTGATGATACAATCCTGGAGGGAGTGATCGCGGCAAAACCTTATGTAACGCGCGTGCTTCCAGCCGGCCCGCCGAACGATCCTTTTGTTGACGGCATCATTGCTTCGGCTGTTCTTCCGATCGGTGCTGTGTACTACGGCATTGCCAATCGCGCGTTCGACATCGCGGTGGAAACGGCTAAATCCCGCGTTTCTCCGGCACTCTCCGGTCGGACCTATGCCCATCATCCGCAAACACAGGTCGAAATCGCCAAGGCTTCTATAGAACTCGATAGTATTTGGGCTTTTCTCAGCCGCGTAGCGGCGGAATGGACCGAGGGCGTGGATCACGGGCTACTCTGGCCAACCAAATTGCTTGGCGCCAAACAGCACGCTGTCGATGGGGCACTCCGGATCGTTGATCGCGCCAGCAAGGTTGCCGGCGCTAGCTCGTTGCTCCGTCGAAACGAACTGGAGCGGCTGACGCGCGACGTCCGTTCCGGCCCCTTCCATCCGCCGAACAGCGACGCGACCCACGACCTCATTGGCCAGATCCATCTCGGCGTCTTTCCTCCGGCAGCGCAAGCCGCCGAATGACATGGCGATCTTTGCAAGATTCGTTGGCGTGGCGGACTCATTGCTACTCGACGCATCGTGGCGATCGGGGACGTAGTCGCCGCAAAGGGATTTTAACAGCGATCTCGACTTCAACCCCACAATCGGGAGACTTTCCATTATGAGCCAGGCAACAGCGCCCCATTCCGTCACTTCATCTCCCGTATCGACCGGGCAGTTGGAAGAGCCCATTTCGCGTCTTCGCGTTCCGACAGAGGACGAACTGCCCCAGAAATTGCGCGACATCCATATGAGGATTCGAAAGAAGTTCGGTTTTGTCCCGAATTTCCTGACGGCGCTGTCTGCCAATCCGGGTACCGCTCTGCGTATTATGGCCTTCTATGAGCACCTGTTCGACCAGAGCAACAGCCATCTCAGCGCATCCGAGCGTGAGTTGATCGCAGTCGTGACGTCTGTAGCGACAGGCTGCAGCTATTGCGTGTTCAACCACCGCCCGGCGTTGGCAGCCGCCCTTGGAGATCGTGTGTTGGCGGACCGGATTGCTCGAAACCATAATGATGTGACGTTGGCACCACGCGAGCGAGCGCTGGCCGATTTGGCGCAGAAGCTGGCCACTACGCCCCATAGTGTGGGCAGTGACGACTTCGCCCGGCTCCGAGCAATTGGCTTCAGCGAACCCGCGATTCTGGAGGTGCTGGAAGTCTCTGCTTTCTTCTCCTACGGCAATCGTTTGACCATAGCATTGAACGTGCTTCCCGACCCTCAGTTCTTCGTTTCGGCTTGAAGGAACACCGTCACATGACTGAGAAATCACCACATTCCGCCTTTGGTGACGGCGCGAAAGCGTATGATGTGCCGGCATTCGGCCTGCAAATCCACACGGTTGAACATGGTTCAGGTGCGCCAATCGTCTTTCTCCACGGCAATCCCACGAGTTCCTATCTGTGGCGCCACATATTCCGCCGTCTCCATGGACACGGTCGGCTATTGGCCGTCGATCTGATCGGGTACGGCCAATCTAGCAAGCCTGATATCGAATACACATTGGAGAATCAGCAGCGTTACGTTGACGCTTGGTTCGACGCCCTCGACCTAAGGAATGTGACGCTGGTTCTGCAGGATTATGGCGCAGCGTTTGGACTAAACTGGGCCAGCCGGAATCCAGACCGCGTCCGAGCCGTGGCCTTTTTCGAGCCAGTGTTACGGAACATTGATTCGGTGGATCTGTCACCGGAATTCGTCACCCGCCGGGCGAAGCTGCGCCAACCGGGCGAAGGTGAAATCTTCGTTCAGCAGGAAAACCGCTTCCTGACTGAGCTTTTCCCCTGGTTTTTCCTTACCCCTTTGGCGCCGGAGGACCTAAGGCAATACCAAACGCCGTTTCCGACGCCGCACTCGCGCAAGGCGATACTCGCAGGACCACGCAATCTTCCTGTGGATGGCGAGCCAGCAAGCACTGTGGCATTCCTGGAACAGGCGGTAAACTGGCTCAATACGAGCGATACTCCCAAGCTACTGCTGACATTCAAACCTGGTTTTCTACTCACCGATGCCATATTGAAGTGGAGTCAGGTTACCATCCGTAATTTGGAAATAGAAGCAGCAGGCGCTGGGATCCATTTCGTACAAGAAGAGCAACCCGAGACGATCGCACGCCTCCTGGATGCATGGCTAACACGCATTGCAGGAAATTAGGCAGAACGTTACCAATCATCCCTAATCAAACAGAAAAGTCATTGCGAACCAGGTCCAGGTCTCGGATCAAAATATTCTCCTTCTGAATTTGGGCGGCACCCACAGACGCTGAACCTGTCAATGTCGAACGACTATCACGACAAACTATCCTCCAGGATCATTGCCGCCCCCTTCTCCCCAATCATGACGGTGGGTCCGTGCGTGTTGGAGGATGGCATTGTCGGCATGACGGACGCATCAACGACTCTCAGTCCGTCAACACCGATCACTCTCAGTCTCGGATCGACGACGCTTGCGGAATCCGTACCCATCTTGCACGTTCCGATGGGATGGTAGGACGTCAGACCGGTTGTTTTTGCCCATTCCAGGATGTCCTGATCGCTCTGCAGACCCGCGAGGTCGTTGTCCCGTGAGACCATAAGATCATCAAAGACCGAATCCGAGGCAATTCTGTTGATGAATCGAAAGGCACCGAGCATCGAGCGGAGATCCTCCTCGTGTGAAAGGTAGTTCGCAACGATCGCCGGCGGCTCCGCGGCGGCGCCCGACCGGATGTGGCTGGAACCCGTCGAATTCGGCCTCAGGACGAACGTCGAGATGCTGAAGCCGGGAAACTCATCCAGACGTCCGCTGATATTTCCGGTATTGTGGGGTGCACTGAAATGCAGCATCTGGATTTTCACGTCCGCCCGTTCGAGGTCCGACCGGGTTCTCACAAATGCATGGGCTGTCGCCCCTATGGTAGATAGGGGACCGCCGCCTCGCGCAAGCCAGCAAAGCATGGCGCGTACCTTCCAGACGTAGCTGTGTTGGACATCATTCAGGGTGCCGCGGAAACGGGTACGAAATCCGACGCGCACATTAAGGTGA
The DNA here is from genome assembly GCF_053522705.1 of Agrobacterium sp. 16-2014-1-2a. Classification (NCBI taxonomy): domain Bacteria; kingdom Pseudomonadati; phylum Pseudomonadota; class Alphaproteobacteria; order Hyphomicrobiales; family Rhizobiaceae; genus Agrobacterium; species Agrobacterium sp. 16-2014-1-2a. The sequence goes on along the minus strand of NZ_JBNWBX010000010.1, from coordinate 151,067 downwards.
TCGCGCAGATTTTCTCCGACGCCCGGGAGGTGCACCAGTGGCACGATACCTGCCCGGCCAAGCACCTCACCGTCCCCTATACCCGAAAGCTCAAGCAGCTTCGGGGATTGGACGGTGCCGCAGGATAGAACGACCTCCCGCCGTGCGATGGCACATCTCAGGCCATCAGCCGCGCGATACTCCACCCCGATCGCTCTCTTCCCTTCGAAGAGGATGCGGTTTGCAACAGCGCCTTCGCGAATGGTCAGGTTAGCACACCTGCTGGCGGGCGAGAGATAGGCACGGTCTGTGCCATGACGCAATCCCCGGCGCTGGTTGAACTGGAGATAGCCTGCGCCTTCCGAAATACCCGCATTGTAATCATCCTGCTGTGATACCTGCATGTTACCGCAAGCCTTCAGGAAGGCATCAGAGAGAGGATCTGCTGGACGGTGCCTGGTAACCGTCACAGCCCCGCGCTGCCCTCTGCTCGCCGGATCACCGGGAATGTATGTTTCGCTGCGCTTGAAGAAATCCAGCAGATCGCCATAAGACCAGCCGGTACAGCCTGAGGCAGCCCAGAGGTCATACTCCACCGGGTCTCCCCGTACCCAGAGCATGCCATTGATGAGAGAGGAACCCCCAAGTCCCCTGCCGCGCGGCCAGACAAGTTCCCTGCCATTGAGGCCGGGTTCAGGCAATGTCGTGAAGTTCCAGACTGCATCCTCTTTCGCAAGCGCGAACGGAGTCAATATCGGCAGCCGGAACCGGATGCCGGACTGCTGTCGACCAGCTTCCAGGAGCAGAACCCGCAAGTCCGCACGCTCAGCCAATCTTGCAGCGACGGCAGCGCCAGCGGATCCTCCTCCGACGACGATGAAATCGAATTCATCAGCTTCTACTTGCTTCAAGATTTTCTTCCCACGTGTTGAGAATGAAACTTTACCGGCGTTCCTGTTGAACCGTTTCGCCTCGAACGAGCCAGCGCTGCGTGGATTGAGACCACTTCATCAGTTCCTGTTTTCCTTTGGTCCGGTCTCTGCTTTTCCAGAAAAACGTGTTTCGCTCGATTAACCGGCAAGGAACCCCCCGTCGCAGGGGATGATTGCACCAGTGACATAATCGGAGGCGTCGCTGGCCAGGAAGATCGCCAGGCCCGCCACATCGGCGGGCGATCCCCATCTTCTGGCAGGGATGCGCTCGATGAAGCGGGTGACCACTTCAGGATCGTGGCGCAGCTTTTCAGTCAGGGCGGTGACCATAGCGCCGGGCGCTATGGCATTGACCCTTAGTCCTGAAGGTGCCCATTCATTCGACAAGGTCTGAGTGAGCAAGGCGATCCCTCCCTTGCTGGCTGCATAGGCAGCCGCATTGTGGCCTCCCCTCAGACTGCGGATGGAGCCAATGTTTATTATTCGTCCGCGGCCTCGGGGAAGCATCAGCCTGGCTGCATGCCTGCTCAGCGCGAAGGCCGCAGTCAGATTGACCTCGATGATCCTGTCCCACATCTCAAGCTCCATATCGAGCGACGGCGTGTCGTCCCAGATGCCTGCGTTGTTGACAAGGACATCGATCTGGCCCCCCAGTCGCTCCACAGCTTCATCGAATCCGCGCTTCAGGTCGCTACGGTCGCTAAGATCGGCCGTGACAATCTGCCGGTTATCGGCCGGGAGGTCAGAGCTTTCCCATCCACGGTCGATGCAGACGACATCAGCTCCCACTTCTAAGAAGCCGTCAGCGATAGCGCGCCCGATCCCCCGAGCGCCGCCCGTGATGACGGCCCTCCGACCGGAAAGGTCAAACAGCGTCGAGATGTTGGGGATTTGCGAAGGATATGTCATGACAGGCCCACCATCATGGGATGCGAACGCGAGCCCTGCACGCCGCTTGCAAGTCCGTAATCGACTGACAGGTCTTTAAAGACGTGCGTATCCCGAACATGCTCGGAATTGTGCCGCCGCTGTCCGGTGGAACCCTGTTCGATATTCATGTCTGGAATGCCCATGACGGCGCGGGCGGGCTGATGGGCAGCCCAAGGTTCTCGCGAAGCGTATGTCCACGATAATCGCGATCCACGAGGCCTCGACGACGCAGGATCGGGATGACCTCGTCCACAAACAACTCGAATTCCGCAGGCAATTCATGGGGCATCACCATAAATCCGTCCGTCGCCCCTCCCACAAACCAGGTTTCTGCCGCATCAGCGATTTGTTCCGGCGTGCCGATAACAAGATGATGGCCGCGGCTTCCGGCCAAGGCGCTGGCCAGTTGCCGGATGGTTAGTGGCGATGTGCTGTCAACCAGGGATGAAATGACCGAAAAGCGGCTCTTGATGCCCTCATACAGATCGATGTTCCCGAGTGTCCGCGGCAGGGGCTCGTCGAAATCGAACGCGGTCAGGTCGATACCGAAACTCTGTAACCAGCCATGTGAGGCGTGGGGCAGGATCAAGTCGTCAAGCGCCTTCTTCTTGCTGCGGGCCTCTGCCTCGGTGGAGCCGATGACAAAGCTGAGGCCCAGGATAAGACGCACATCATCGGGGTTTCGGCCATGCGTCACGGCGCGGCGCCTAAGGTCATTTCTGAAGTCCCTGCCAGCTTCGAAATTCCATTGGGCGCTAAACACCAGTTCGGCGAAACGGGCCGCGAAATCTCGCCCCGTGGCGGAAGACCCGGCCTGCACCAGAACCGGGCGGCCCTGGACCGGACGGGCAATCGGTGCAACATCGTCGGGGACCGGTGCGCCGTCCCAGTATGCGAGCACCTGTTCTGTGTTGCGCGCGCCCAATTCATAGCGCTCGGCATGGGGGATCGGCTTATCGAGGCCGTAGTTGGCACCGGCCGCCGGCTCGCCCGAGGTCACGATGTTCCAGGCAGCGCGGCCTCCAGTGGCATGGTCGAAGGTCGAAAAGACCCGGGCGACCTCAACCGGATCGGAGAAGATCGCCGAGCCCGTGGCGATGAAACCGAGATTCTCGGTTGCTTGAGCGACCGCAGACAAGAGCGTGACGGGTTCGACTTCCCAACGCGGGCTGTACATGACCGCAGGATTGAAGATGAAAAAGTCGGCCATGAACACGGCGTCGAATCGTCCACGTTCGGCAGTCCGGGCGAGTTGCTGGAAGTAATCGAGACTGTGAATCCGCTCGGGCTGTGCGCGTTCCGTCCGCCAGGCTGCCTCGTGGTGGCCGCACAGCAGGGGATTGACCAGAAGAGCGAGAGGACGGCTGGTCATGCGGAAACTCCATTTCTTCTAAGGGCAAACAGGCTTTCCGGACGGGATAACCCAAGCGTGTCACGCAAATTGCTTCCGCGCGGCTTTGACCATAACCCAATATCTCTCGCCGCCCGCGCGACGGCATCGATCCGTGGCGCTACACGGACAGTCGCTCCATCAACGTCCCCATCGTTGAGCAGTGCATGCATCGACGCGAGATCGCCAGTGTCTGCAACGATACTTAGGAGGGTGGTATTTCCCTCGGCACGAGGTGCGAGGGGCTTGTTCGTGCTCTGACCGGGGACCGGAACGATTTCAATGATGTCCGCCGTGGGCCATGCGCCTTCGGCAAGATCGGCAGCGAGGACCTCTCGAACCAGGACCGGTCGACCTTGAGGGGCGCGTGGTATATCGAGCGGGCCAGCTACCCTATAATATTCCCCGATGTGATCGAGCCGATGAACCTTGCTGATGTCGACATAAATTCCACTCTCCTTGTCGTAAACGGCGGCATCGTCATCCCAGCTATCCAGGAGGTGGCTGACGGCATGCACGAACTCCGCGATCCGGGCTTCGTCAGGCTCATCGGCAGTCGAATATGGCTTCCAGCCTGCCCGTCCACTCGAGAGGTGATCAAGAGACGCCAGACGGCGTGCAAAATCATAAGGCAGAGCCGTATCGACGTTCACCGCCGCAACCAGCCCGATCTGCTCGGTCCTGGCCGCCAGCGCGGCCAGGATTGTTGTTGGATCCAGGATGGTTTCCCTGCCCCCGATAGTCAGTGTCGTGAACCCAGCCTTTTCAGCCGTTCGGGCGACCGTAACAAGATCTGCCGTAGTGATTGGGTCTGATATCATCAGCCCAAGACCGAATACTTGGCGAACGCCCATCAACATACCCTTCTCATTTCGCTGAACGCGTGTTCGTATTGCTGACCAGACCCAAGTCGCGTGAACGTGCGTTTTTGGTCGAAAAATCAAGATCGCAATAGTTCCGGGTCTGATCCTCCGGATGCCGCCAAAGCCTCGGAACGAGGTGACCGGTGGTATTCATAAGAAACGCATTTGACCTGATTTTCTCGGGCATCCTCTGCCTCGCGTTAGAAATTGAAAAAGGCCTGATCCGCGAAGTTGGATACTTCGAAGGTTTGCCTGATGAAGTGGTTGTCCAGGAGGAACTTCACGGAATCCGCCAGCTCTGCCTGATCCGCCTCGGTTACGGTCGGTTTCCACTCGAAACGGGAGAAGGCGAGCTCAGTCTGCTTTGGCGTCAGGCCCACTACCGGCGCGAGGACCTGGGCTGAACCGGCCGGATCAGAGCGCAATGCCTCGGCCCCGCGCTTTACCGCCTGCAAATATGCCTTCAGCACATCCGGATGCTTGGCGGCGAAGCTGCCTAAGGCGACTATCGGGTTGAGGTTACTCTTCAGGCCGGCGCCGTCTCGCAGGGTACGCGAGACACCCTCGCTGTCCAATTTGGTAAGTAGCGGTTCCCACACCAGGACGGCATCGACGTCGCCCTTGGTAAGGGCGATGCCCATGTCCTGCAGGCCAAGATTGAGAAACTCCACGTCGGAAATCTTCAGGCCGGCCTCGGCCAGCACCAGCACCAGCAGCTCATGTACATTGCCGCCGCGCAGGGTGGCGACCTTCTTGCCCTTCAAGTCTTTCACTGTCTTCACCGAACTGTCCTTGAGCACTACCAGCGCCTCAGCCTTGGCCCCCTTGCAGGCGAGGCCTACAAAGCGAGTATCGATGCCATTGGCGAAGGCGATGAGGGAGGGCGTGTCGCCCAGCGCGGCAATGTCGAGAGCGCCCGAGGCGAAGGCCTCGTTCACCGGCGGACCGCCCGCGAACTGGTGCCACTTTACCTCCACGTCCTTCAAGCCGGCCTTGGTAAACTCCTCATCTACCCAACCTTTTTGTTTGGCCAGCAGGATGGCGGAATAAGGCACGAACGGCATGAATCCAATGTTTACGGTCTCCGCTGCAGCGGAACCGGACCAGAGAAGTGCGGCGGCGACCAAGGCAGTGGCAGTTTTGGCAATGTTTTTTAGCATCTTGGACGACTTTCTTTCAAAATGAGCTAATTGCGGTGGTGGAAAAACTGGGCATGCAACTCATGGCGCAGACGGGCGAAGGCGGGATCGCCGCGGTCGCGCGGATGGGGCAGCTCCACGGTAAACCGCGCACGTACACGGCCGGGACGATCAGAGAACACCACGATCTCGTCTGCGAGATAGATGGCCTCCTCGATGTCATGTGTGATGAGCACGGTGGTCAGATTGTCAGTATGGCGGATGCGCAGCACCTCGTCCTGCATCTGGAGGCGGGTCAGCGCATCGAGCGCACCGAAGGGCTCGTCCAGCAGCAGCAACTCCGGCTGGTGCGCAAGCGCGCGCGCGATGGCGACGCGCTGCGCCATACCACCGGACAGTTGGTGCGGATAGGACCGCCCAAATCCTTCAAGGCCCACCAGCTTCAACTTCTCAGTCACGACTCGCCGCTGCTCCGCCTTGGGCAAACGGTGGAGACTGAAGGCGATGTTCGCCTCCACCGTCATCCAGGGAACGAGGCGGTGGTCCTGGAACACGATGCCTCGGTCGAGGCCCGGTCCCTTCAGCGGCCGACCGCCCAGCAGCACCGTCCCGCCGAACTGTGGTTCCAAGCCAGCGACGATGCGCAACAGGGTACTCTTGCCGCAGCCGCTTGCACCGATGATGCAGGTGACGCTGCCGTCCCGTACAACGAGATCCACATGGTCCAGAGCACGCACTTCCGACCCGTCAGGCCGACTGAAGCTTTTGGAGACGCCCTGGACCAGCAGCGTATGATCGGTAGCGGCGGGGGGTGTTGTAGGGAATGCGGCAGCGGTCATATCACCCCTCATAACCCGCTGAAGCCGGCGCGCCAGCGCACCAGACGTCGCTCAGCGAAGCGTAAGGCATCGTCGGTCAGCTTGCCAAGGACGCCGAGGGTAATCATTCCCGCAAGCACAACGCTGGCATTCGACATTACGCGGCCGTCCATGATGAGGAATCCGATGCCACTCGATGCTGCGATCAGCTCGGCTGCCACAACACACATCCAAGACATGGTGATGCCGAGCCTGAGCCCCGACATGATCTGCGGCAGGGCGCCGGGGATCATCACCTGACGGATGAAGTTGAGCCGTGGCACTTCCAGCACCCGAGCTAGTTCCACATAGCGGACATCAGTCTGATGGACAGCGTCAAGAGTGCTTACTAAAATGGGAAAAAAGGCGCCGAGGACGATGATGAAAATTTTGGCCTCCTCCCCAATACCGAACCACAGGATGGACAGCGGGATCCAGGCAATAGGCGGGATGGGTTTTAACACCTGCACCATTAGATCAGCCAGCCGGTTCAACGGCCCGATGAGCCCCATAACGATGCCAAGCGCGAGGGCGAGCACAGCGGCGATGCCGAATCCTTGGAGCACACGGGCGCTGCTTACCGCCACATGCTCGGCAAGCTCCCCACTCAATGTCATGTTCCATATGGTGCGAACGATGGTTGATGGGGCCGGCAGCAACACGGGTCGCACGGCTCCAAAATCACATGCCACCTGCCAAACGGTGACGAGCACCACAAGCGGCCCCACTCGAACGGCGAACGCGGAGAGGAGCGCGAACGGGCGATACGACGGAACTGAATGACCAATGGTGGTAGAGACAGCTTGCTTACTCACGATCCCTCCGCCCTCCCGGCTGCCACGACGTTGCGTTTGGCGTCCAGGAAATGAGAGCCGAGGAGAAGGGCGTCTCTCGAATTGAACGCACCAGAATGGACAGACCGTTGGCTGTCATCCAACCTCCTCGTCGCAATTGTAGGGTGAACCTCGTTTTCCGCGTGCCTTACGGTATGGACTTAAAACGAGCCTGAGCCTGCCAGTCTATAAAATCTATGTATAAAGTCATGAAATGTTGTTCTCTTTTATGGGCACGAGGAAGCAAAGTGAGTTTTCTAAGTTGTTCAAATGCAGATTTTTTGCTGCGGGCCATCACGTACTGGCTTTGGGGAGCGGCAGGGCAAAAGTCTCGCGTCGGCGCCGCCGGTACAGTCGTTATGGAAAATGCCGCGATCCTAAAGAATTGGCATCACGTGTTCGAGGAAGAGAGCGCCGTTGGCTCGCATAAAGGGCGGCAGCACGATAAAGTCGTCGCCCCAGAACCAGGAGACGTCACAGCGCCGGCTTGCTGGAGTTTGAAGGATCGGTACGGGCGCTAGGACCGGGTGCAAGCATTAAAGCCGGATCACGCCTCTCAACACGACAATGCCTGTCCCGGAGAGTTCCGGTTCGGGCTTCAGCCGGATATGCAGAATGCTGCGGCGGCCCATCTTGGTACCTTGTTCGATCACCAATTCGTTGTTCCTGAGGTTTCCCGTGGCTGCAAGATACGCCGCCAGAGGGCCAGCGGCGGTTCCGGTCGCAGAATCTTCCCACAGGCCAACGGTTGGATTGAAGAACCGGGCGTAGGCAGTGTTCGGTGCTTCGGCATCGAACGCATAGACATAGCAGCCTTCCGCCGCCGTCTTTCTCAGAACGGCGAGGAGCTTGCCGGCATCGGGTCGCGCCTCGTCAACCGTGCCGGCATTGCGAACGCGCACCATCAGATGAGCCGCGCCGGTGTCAGCGGGACGTGGCGGCGGTTCTGACAGAATGTCGCCCAGACCGAGGCCAAGGGCGTCGGCGAGAGGCGCGACATCACTGAGCGGGTCCGACAAGCGCAGCGGCGCCTGGCGCATGCGGCCGTGGACGCGACCGCCGATCAATTCGAGCTCGATCGGCAGAACATCCTGACCGATCTCCTGCTGAAAGGTCCGGGCGGTCGTCAGCGAACCGAGATTCCCATGTTCTCCTAGCCAGAGCCACGCACCGAGTGCGTTGTGGCCCGCACCGAACACTTCCGCACCGCTTGCGGTGAACGACCGCAGTTTCCAATCGGCACGTGCGCTCCGAAGTATGAAGGTGGTCTCGGCCTGATTGAATTCACCGGCGATCCGCCGCATCACATCATCGGTAAGGTCGTCGGCGTCCTGCACCACCGCGAGCGGATTGCCGGTCAATGGCGCGTCTGCGAAGACATCAATGAGACCTGCGACCAGTTCGACCATTTTCCCTGCTGCCTTGAATGAGTTTATTTTGATAGGGTTTGACGATCAGCACTGTACAGCCGCTTATACAAATAGAAAAAGTCAAATTACTCAGCTTCAAGGTGAACTGGATTCAGCATGAGTCGCTCTCGCTTGCCGCCATTGTCCGCCCTTCGCGCTTTCGAAGCCGCTGCACGGCGGGCGAGTTTCAAGGCGGCGGCTGAAGAACTCTCGGTGACGCCGACGGCCATCAGCCATCAGATCAAGCAACTCGAAGCCCATATGGGCCTGCGCGTCCTGGACCGGTCGCCGAGAGCGGTGACGTTAACGCCGCAGGGCAAGACCCTGTACGAGGCGACGGCCTCTGGTTTCGGCGAAATCGAAAGAGCAGTCACGCGACTGCTGGCAGATACGACCCCGACGACAGTCACCCTCTCATCCACCACTGCTTTTCTCAGCCACTGGCTGGTGCCGCGGATGGACACGCTCCGCCAGGCTGTTCCGATGATCGATCTCCGGCTGCATACGTCGAACTCCGTCGAGGACTTGCGGGCGGGTGGTGTCGAGACTGCAATACGTTACGGGCGTGGTCCCTTCCCCGGCGTGGTCAGTACCTACCTTTGCCGTGACGTGATGACACCCGTTTGTAGCGCACGGCTCGGTCTGTCCCACCCTGATGATCTGCGGCGCGCTATACTGATTCATATCGACGGACGAAACCGGCCCTCGCCGGAACCAGACTGGTTGCGCTGGTGCGCGCAGGCCGGTGTGGCCGACGTCGACACCAGTGTCGGACCCCGCTTTCCCGATAGCATGCTAGCCGTCCAGGCGGCTATCGCGGGACAAGGCGTGGTCATAGCCAGCCGGGTTCTGGTAGCGGATGCGCTTGCTGCGGGCTTGCTGATAGCGCCTTTTTCCGGGGAGCTTGCCGGAGATGCCTATCACTTTGCCTGCGCTATTGGGTTAGAAACAAGAGCTGACATCGTCGCACTTAGGGAGTGGTTTCAGGCATCGCTCGGGCCAATGTGTCATTAACGGACCTCTTTCGGCAGACGTGTCCATGGTCGATATGATGATCGAACTTGGTCCGGATTCTTTTGCGCCAACTCAACGCAATCTGAACGCCGGCAGTGGCGGCAATCTCAATCCGCGGCGCGCCATCATGAGAAAACCGCATATGGCGCTCACGTCACAGGCAGATAAATGGATATTCGATCGGCTCGAGAAGCCTCTGATGCGGTCTGGCGCGCTCGATCTCACTGATCCGCGTTTCGACCTACCGGCGGTGCAAGACAGCTCCCCGGGTGTGTTTGCGACCGTCCCACAGGTGCCAACGCAGTCTCCAGAGGAGTAGAAAATGGATATACCGCACGTCTCTCGTCAGCCACCTGAGATCGGCAGCCGAGTGAAAATCTACTTTGACCGCACGTCTGGTGATCTCATCATTGAGACCCCTAAAGGCCAGCGCAGCAGGGATTTCATGGGCGTTTGCATCAGCGACGCCGTCTTCGACACCGAGGCCACTGTAAGGGGCAGCACCCGTTGCATCGTGACGGGAACTTTTCTTGCTGTCCCGGGTTCACGTGAGAGCCGCGATATCGAGTCGGAAATCCGCGCGCAGGGCAGATCGCATCTGGAGTTTTACTGGTGGCGAGATAAGACGTGGCCACTCCGCAAAGCGCGCCTAGCGTTCATTGCGAAGCCTCATGGTGGCTTCCCGACTTCGATGGTCGTCGACGGAGGAGTCTGACAGGGGGCGCCTCGGCGCCGTCTGTAGTCTACAGATCAAAGATTTCGAGGCCTGGAATTATCATTTGCGCCGTTCCCAGCATTGGTCTGGGAAGTCTCGCTGCAAAGGCCTGCCGACCGCTATCGACAATTGCCATTATGCGATGTCGGCCGTCCATGACTGAGATCCAGCCCTCCTCTTTTGAGGTCGATGTCAGCACCGGAAAACCTATTGGTTGGTTGGAACCGACCCGGCGCACCCAATAGTCATATTTCCCTTGCTTGAAATCCACGCCGCCGCCTCTCCTATCGATCGACCAAAACCATGGTGAATGATTTCCGAGGTGCTGATCAAACCCAGCACTCGGCACGTGGACGGTTACATAGTCGTCCAGGTCCGCGAGCGGCACTTTTTCATTTGAGATATAGGTGAGGCCGAGAAGGGTCGTCATGGAGCGAGCATCTCTGATGGAATTATAGGGTTGTCGTAAATCACATGAAATTGCTGGTCAGGAGGTGAAACCAACACCCCGACATAAAGTCGGCCATTTAACCCTGCGTCCGGAAGCGTCGAAGGGCGCGCGGCGAACGGCGGTCAAGAAGCAGGACCCCGTCAAGGCCGGACGAAACACTTCTATCCTGCCGACCCGCATAGTTCTGCGACCGATCTTCAAGGGCAGAGAAGACCTGGGCGACACGCCTGCGACGCGTTGCTTCAGTCGGGGGCCGCTCTTGTACCAAGGCAAGGATTTCCTTGTCGATACCCAAGAACACACCATCATCGATCTCGCGGCCGACATAACCCGCACCAACCTGATCGGATAGATCAAGTACCGGCTGATCGAGGATAAAGGAGTAGGCTCGTGTAATCGCTTCGAAGAGATCAAACGTCACGGTGATGCCGTCACCCTTTGCCGGCGGATCCAGCACTCTGCCCTCTGCACCACCGGCCTTGAACATGAAGAAGCTTGCACAGCGCGTGGTCGGCGCCCGTCCGTTGACCGTGTGAAGCGCCGAAACCTGCCCCAGTGCCTTCGCAACGGTGCTTGCGGCTGGCGCTCGGATGCGACCCTTACTCTCGAACACGTGGCGTTCCCTTCGCTTGATGCCGATAAAGTCGGGACGCGATTTTGGAGGAGGAGGCGCTGCGCCAGCCTTCGGCACGACCGGAGCCGATGGGGATCCCCATCGGCAGGAGGCAAGACCGGCGACATGCACGAGATACTGGACGCTCATCTGACTCTGAGCATACCAGTGCGTGAATGCCTCGCCGAAAAGGAACGAAACCCCCACCTTCTCCGACTGCTCCAAACTCCGAAAATAGGCCGTCGTGTTCAAGGAGGCATCCAGATAGCCCGTCGCCATCGCGACCAGCATTTTCTCCCGCCAGGGGCCAACGGTACGGACAGCGGCTCGACGGCTGGGATAGCCGACGGTCAGCAACGAGCGGATGATGTCGGCATGTGTCGCTGGCAACGTTTTCGTGCCATTCAACGCCGTAAATCGCCCCGAGAAGTTTGCGGAAGTGACTGTAACGGGCATGCCTAACGCCCAGCCCGGATCGACACCCCGATAGACCGCAGGGCGGGTATCAGGTCGGCTTGACGAACCAACTCGACCGCCGGAGAGGCGACAAGTTTCTCACCGACAGCTCGATCGTAGACCGCCACGCAATCTGCCGCCGTGAGGCGTGAGGAATAGAGCAATCCATCGACAGCATAGGATCGAAAGATCGACTCGCTCAGTCTCTGCCCTTCCTGATGTTCCTTGCCCCGGGCTGCGTCCGTGCTGACGCCCAACCTCAGGAGGCCGGTCGTGCGCAGGTCGAGAAGAATGAGAGCATCCGTGGCCGTCACCTCAGTGACCGACCAGTCCTCGATTTCGCTCTCATCCAGCACTCGCTCCTGGGTCCCCTCGAAGCGGTCGCGCACAATCGTCTCCGCAATCGCGGTCGCGAGATCATATGCGGCATAAAGCAGTCGGAACATCTGGTTGGGGCTCGAGAATCGCGATTGGCCGAAACCCATGCCAAGCGGGGTCGACATGTGGGCTACAGGTATAATGCGGACATAAGATTGCGGGAGAAAGGCAAGCGCGAGCTCCCGAACCGTTTGGGGATCAAGTTTCACGATTCAGCTCAACCAAAATCGCGCTCAGCTGCATCCAGAACCTCGTCCAGATTGCCCATCTTGAGATTGTCGAGCGGCGTTCCGCCTATGCTTGGCTTCGGCTGGATCAACCATTGCCACGCTACACGCGGATTGCGGATGATTTTGGTGACCTGAGGCATGCCCTCGACCGGCCGACCATCCACAAACTGAGCCAGGGGAAAGACATGCTTTCGCTCGCCCCTGAGCAGACCGACGACAGCTCCGCGCTTGTGCCAGTCGTGCAGGGTCGATCGCTTCGTGCCGAACTTCTTCTCGATATCGCCCGGACCGGCGACCGGACCGGCCCAGTCTTCGATGCGGGTTGGCGTCGCAAATTCGTCGAGCCTGCGGCGCCCTTCCTCAATGTCTACCGATTGCCCCAGACCACCACCTCGGCTGACCTCCACAGGTTTTTCGACCGATACCTCCGCGAGCACATGACCTGGCTTCGCAGCCAGTTCGGCGACGGCGGCTTCCACAATATGGGCGAGTTCCGTTTCGTCGTCGGCAATCCGACGCTGTTGCTCGACAGAAAGGCGCGCTGCTACCGCAGAGACCACGGCCATGACCCTGCCAGTCGCTGCAAGAGCCGGCTTTGAAAGGCCTGGATTGTGTCGGGCCAGAACCTTGAGAACATCGGCTACCGCAGCTGGATTGACTTCTAGCTTTGCGCCCATCTGCGTTTTACGGGTGACAGCAACCATCTTCGTCTTCCTTCTTGACTACAGCCAAGATAATGCGGATTGTCCGATTTGTCCAGATTGTTGCCCTCAGATTCGGGAGCGGCCAGCACTGAGGCCCTTAGAGATTTGATGGCAAACTTACCCTCTTTTTATCGACCTGATTTACAGACGGGCAGTTAGGCTTATTCGCGTATTACTATCGGACTTTTTAGTTTGCGTATTTTTCTACTTGGCACGAGGGTTGTCGTTTCGCAATGGAAGAGCACGAAATACGGAAATGGCTGAAGGAATTTCCCGGAGCGCGCCGCGCCGCGAATGGTTTCATCATCGGCGATGAACGTGGCGAGTTCTACGTCACAGGGATCGAACCACGCGATCCAGATCTCAGCAACGAAGAACTGGTTTATGCGCCCTTCTGCTCTAAGAATGAGATTCTCCGGCTGAGGTCGTTGAGAAGCGCGCATGACTACTTGCTGCGAATTCGGGCTAACTCCGTTGCCGATTCTCCTCGAGTTACGAGGGTGCTTGCCCACCGGAAGCGTGCATTCCAGCAGAACGGTCGCCCTTGGACTCTGACGTCCTATTACGAAACCGTCAATTTGGCTCCGAGACGCTATCTTGAGCGACTGCCGAAGGCCTTACGAAAATCCGCTCGCTCAATCCCATATGGCTACGTCCCAACCCTGGAAGTGAACGCGGCTTGCTTAAAATCCCTGGTAGGCGAGGTGATCATCGTCTCCGAAGCGTTGCGCTACTTCCTCTATTTCATGACTGTATGTTTTCATGGCGCACACTATGAATTTCCGATGGGCGACCGGATTGATGCAGCCTTAATCGCCCTGCGGACGATGATAGGGTCAGAAGCCCAGGACTTTGACATCGATCCGCGAGCTAAACTTCCAGCGAGTGTGGACGCTGCTATCAAGCGCGATGTAGACGACATGCTCGAATTCACATTCGGGCATGAGTTTAGTCATTTGCTTCTAGGTCATATGGAAGAAGCATCTTCGACCGAAAATCTGGAGGATCTAAAAACCTATAACCACGATCTAGAATTCAGTGCTGACCTCCACGCGATTACAGCCATCGGGTCGGATAAAGATGCAAAACTCCGCCTTTCCAACGGCGCCTATCACATATTTCTCTTCCTCCACTTAATTGAACTTTTGGGCTCCCGATTTCTCGACATACCTCGGTTTTCGGTATCCGAGACCCATCCAGCGCCGCTTGAACGGCTGTATGCGCTGAAGGCAGCGCTTGGAGATAGGAACCAACCAACAAAGCAACATCTGGACGCACTCGTAAAGCACGTCGGCGTGGTGGCCGAGGCGCTAACACAACGAATCGACGGTGCGCCGCGGAGCGATCTGTTGTCATTTTATGGCTCCATGTATTTATTTGGCCTTGGTGGTGAAATGCGAGAGGACAGAATTGATTTCTGACTTTCAACCTTGGACGTCTGTGAATTAGTGGATGCAGAAAACATGGTTTGTCATCCTGCTCCTGCCATATCGTTAGGCGTCAGTAACGCCCGCCGAAAAAATAACCTGCAACACGTCTTTCTAAGTAGTAGGTATTTTCAATGCCTCTCTCTTGGGCATACATCTGTTAAAGCAGAACTGTCGGTAAAATGGGGGGCAAGAGGTGGTCGATTTCAAAAAGCTTCGCGAGGACAAGGCAAAGCCGAAGCCCGTCGCCCCACGAGATATCTTTCATTCCCTGCCGAAAGCCGTCGGGATCAATGACCTTTATGTTAGCCAAGCCGAAGCTCTCGATGCTTGGTATCCATCCCGGAGAAACGACAAGGATGTCGTTGTAAAACTGCATACGGGGGGAGGAAAGACCCTGGTTGCGCTTCTCATGGCACAATCAACCATGAATGAACTCGGTGAACCCGTTCTTTATCTCGCACCAACTACCCAGCTCGTCGAACAGGTTATTGCCAAAGCGACTGAATATGGAATCCGCGCGGTGCCCTACACGAGGGGGCAGCCTTTAGCCTCCGAGTTTCTTGATGGTAACGCCGTTCTCGTGGGGGCCTACGAGAGCCTTTTCAGTGGTCGCAGCAAATTTGGTGTTCGAGGTTCCGCCAAACCGGCAGTGAAAGTCGGAGGCATCATCTTAGACGACGCGCACGTCGCGCTTTCCTCTGTTCGTAAAGCATTCAGCCTGACGATCACATCGAAAGACCACCTCGAGGTCTATCAGGAGATGGCGGATCGTTTCAGGGGCGCGTTCGACGAGGTCGGACGAGGCGGCGCCTTTGCTGACATCACGAGGGGGAAGGACTTCGGCGTGATCGAGGTCCCCAGCTGGGCTTGGCTGTCCAAGGTCCCCGAAGTTCGGGAATTTCTTTCACAGCATGTCGAGGGCGTCGATCCCTACATATGGCCTCTCCTACGTGACAATCTGGCCATGTGCCACTGCCTCTTCAGCCGCAAATCGGTGACGATCACCCCCACCTTTCCGCCGGTTGATCTTCTTCCGACGTTCGATGACGCTAAACGCCGGATCTACATGTCTGCTACGATTTCGGACGACAGCGAGATTGTTCGCACATTCGGTGCCTCCCCTGCTGCAGTTGGCAGACCGATTCAGTCTTCATCGCTCGCGGGTGTAGGCGAGCGCATGATCTTGGTGCCCGAGCTGATGCCGCTCGGCAATGTCGCTATCACACCGATGGTTAAACAGATCGCGAAATGGATTGCCGGTTACGCCGGCGTCGCGATTTTGGCGCCGTCCGGGACCGTTGCCAAAGGATGGTTGGATACTGCGGAATATCCAGAGACAAGTGAAGCGGTTAGCCACCGTATAAAAGATATGCAGGCCGGATCGTTCAAGGGTCCGATCGTTCTTGCTAACCGGTACGACGGCATTGATTTGGCTGGTCAGTCTTGCCGCCTGCTGATTATGGATGGCCTGCCACAGGGTACGACCGACTACGATATGTTTCGGACGAGTGTTCTTGCAGATTCCGCGGTCAACTCGTTGTTGGCCCAGCGGATCGAGCAGGGCCTAGGGCGCGGCTCTAGGGGGGGCGGCGATTTCTGCGTGGTCGTCCTGACGGGAAGCGATTTGGTTGCATGGATCGGACGCAAGAAGAACCTTGAGCATCTGACCGCGAGCAGCCGGGTACAACTCAACGTGGGACAGGAAGTGAGTGAGGCTGTCGCCAGCTATCAGGAAATTGGCGAAACGATGCTCAAGTGTTTGAACAGGGATCCGGATTGGGTTGCCTACCATGCGTCAGAGTTGGCAGCCGCCACCCGGCCCCCGGGGATCGACGAACTGTCGCTGAAGGTCGCCGGTGCTGAGCGCAGGGCTTTCCGGCTGGAAAGAGTGGGACAGTATGAAAGCGCCATTCAAGAACTCGAACACCTGATTTCCTCACCAGACCTTGCCCAGGATGGTCAGAGAAGGGCATGGCTTTCCTCGTTGGCAGCTCGCATCGCTTTCCATATGAATGATGATCACAAAGGTCAGCGACTTCAGACGTCAGCTTTCGCAACCAACAACAACCATATCCCACCTCGCATCCGACCGGCCTACATTCCGCGACCAATGGCTGGTCCACAATCCATGGCGATTGTTAGCCGAATCCTCGAATATCAACGTCGTGGATCGCTCATTCCTGCTTATAACGAAGCGGTCTCGGCTTTAGTGCCCGACGCCTCCCCTTTCCAATATGAGGAAGCGTTAAAGAACCTTGGAGCATATCTTGGTTTTGACGCCGAGCGGCCGGAAGCAGTGCACAAAACAGGGCCTGATGTTTTGTGGCGAACGAGCGGTTTGTTCGATTTCGTCATAGAAGCCAAAAGCGACAAGGAGAAGGACAACCCGCTCTACAAGAACGACCATGCTCAACTCCTAGAAGCCGAGCAATGGTTCAGGCGATGCTATCCCGGAAGGCAGTCTTTGCGGGTTTCGGCGCTTCCGGAGCCCATCGCCGATCGGAAAGCAAGCACCCAGGGAACGTACGCCCTCAAATTGGAGGAAGTGACAAAGCTCGTCGGAGCGGTCCGCAATCTCTATGTCTATCTAATTGGGCAACCCGGAGACAGGGAGGCTCTTCAAGAGCGCTGTGAGGCTGAATTGCGTCGTACTGGCCTAACGCCGGACGGCATCAAGACGATCTATTTAACTGAGTTCAAATGAACGTTGCCGCCCTCTCCTGCGGATTTTTACGGCGGCGAATGCGTGTCGTTTGCGACATGCGTCGCCACGAATGAGCCGCGAAACAAAAGGAATTCTATGACCAGAAACATCTAAACGCGCGAGGACGCGACCGCCTCAATTCGTTCAATTCTCGCACCGACCATGTTTGCCGCCTTCACATCAAATCACACCCCATGCACGGAAGCTTCCTCTCCCCGTCACTTCCCGAACGCCGAGTTCGGCGACGAGATCGAGCGCCGCACGATGGCTAACCTTCAATTCCTTGACTATCATCGACGAGGACACGATCGGTCGCGTCATCAGCAAGTCCACAACGCGCGGCAAACTGCTGGACGAGCGCTTTCCCTTCAGTTTTCGCTCGAGGTGCTCCCTCGCCTGTCCCAGCCGAATGACTTCCTTCATGGCCAGTTCAGCGCTGCTCGCCATTGCATCCAGCCCGGCAAGCACTCGTGATACGCGATTGTGTGATCGCCGCCGTTCCCGCGGCACAGCTTTAAGACCGGAGCAGATGCCAAACAGGTGCGAGGACACCTTTCCGCGCACCCGGAAATATGAATTCACGAGTTGGGTACCAAGCCAATGCTGCCGCTGCAATGGCTCCATGCTTTCCCATGCGTCCCATATCACTGCGGCCGCCAAGGTAGTCGGCAAGGCGTCAGCCTGAGCCAGAACCGCTCTCCAAGCCGAAAGGCGCCCTTCCTCGTCCCATCCCGGATCCCGGACAACGAGCTCACCGACCATCAGAGGATCCGCCTTGCTGCCCTCCACCGTTACCACCGCTTCGAGTGCGCGGGTCGACCGATCAAGAACTGCATCGATTTCGGCCATCTCCGCGGCGAAACAGTTGTCCTCTTCGTTCAGCGTCAGTTCGGCGGGCAAGGGCGATCTCCCCTTCCCTACCGACTCTCGTTCCGCAGAGCCCTCTGACCGCCCCACCAGGTTTACGATCCCAGCCCTGCTCGTCGCCCAGTCAGGGTCAGCTTTTTCGATGCGCCGCCGCGCTCTCAGGATCGAATGTGCGATGGTGATTTCGTGGGTCGGGGTACGCACATCCCGATTTGCGTCGTGGAGAACGAGATCCTCGATGTGGACAAGCTCGCCTGCGATCCACATGCTTGCGGCCGCCTCGGTGAAGTGAGACCTTTCGGTAAAGCCCTGCCTGACGGGGCTGCGACGAACAATTTCGTCCAGACGCGCGATTTGATCTTCTGCCCTTGCGATAGCCGGAAGCAGCACTGTCAAAGGCAAATCGCCAATTTCATATCTCATTGTTTTAACGTATCTATTTAGACCATCTTGAAGCTATAATAGCATACACTTCAATCATAGCAGATACTTTTTCTCGCGCGCGTACTATTTAGAGCTGCCAAGGCGTTCGAACTGTACAGGATTAGCGCCGATGGACGTGACATCGATGAAAACCACTGTTTTCCAGCCACTTGCGACGTGTTTACTTTGACTCCAAAGGACCAAGAGACGTTTACAAACGATCGTTTATCCTTATCCTCTACGTTTGGAAAAATGCTCTTTAACACTCCTCAGGCACTGCAAATGGCTGCTAACACCAAGAATAAGGCTTCCCGTCGACCACAGGGCCGGCTGATCGGCTATGCACGCGTGTCTACGGACGAGCAAGCGACGGAAGCCCAGGAAATCGATTTGCGATCGGCGGGGTGCGATATGATCGTCCAAGAACACGGATCCGGCGCCTCCCGTGCCCGGCCTGCCCTTTCCAAACTCGTTCGCGAGATCGTCGCCGGCGACACGCTTGTTGTGGTACGGCTTGATCGTTTGGCGCGCTCGGTCAGCCATCTGCTTGAGGTTATCGAGGATCTGACGGTGAAGGGCGCGCATTTCCGGTCGTTGCGCGATCCCATCGACACGTCGACGCCGCAGGGAATGTTTTCCCTTCAGGTTCTCGGCGCCGTGGCGCAGCTCGAACGCGCGCTCATTTCCGAACGAACGAAGGCGGGTATCCGGGCAGCCAAGTCCAAGGGAAAGCTTTCCGGCAACCCCGGCATCCGGGAAAAACGCCCCGAGGTGTTGGCCAGGATGACCGCGGCCCAGAAAGCGGCATATGGCGATCGCATCCAGGCCTCGGCGAACCAATGGCTTCCGACCGTTCGGCGCATGCGGCCGGATCACACATGGGACGACATCGCACGAGTGCTCAAGCAGCGCGGCCTCGAATGGACGCCAGAACGTCTTCGCCGAGCTGTGAAGTGGATGGTGTCTGAACGCATGGCGGATCCGGCGCTGCTGAAAAAATCTCTGCCCCGTCTTCCCGAAGACCGCCTGATGACGCTTGTGGCTGGCATTCATTCTTCGAACCCGGACCTCAAGCTTCGTGAGATCGCTGTCCAGCTTGAAAGATTGCACGAACGTACGCCGCGCGGTGGATCCAAATGGTCGCCCTCGTCCGTCAAGAACCTGATCGATCGCGCCCGACGTTCCGGGTTGATCACCGAGGTCGACATCGCGGCGGCTGAATAGCGAGGGGATCACCATGATCTCGGCTTTCGCAGGTTTTTCAGCAGCGATTCCGATACGTGGAGGCGGCTGTCATCCTCGACCTCCTCATCAGTTCGCGGCTTTCCAGCGCCGGCTGCATTCTTCTGCTCGTCCAGCTTCGCCCGGAGCAACGCCATAACCATCGGCCAAGTCGAAAACTTCCCGTCCTTGGCCCGGTCGGTCAGGCTTCGGAGATAACCGCCGGCGTTGTTGATCTGACCGGCCCGCTGATAGATTGACGCCAGCGTGATCGCAGCGTGTTGCTCGCCCATGGTTTCGCGGGCCTCCCGCCAGGCGCTCGGACTAATCCCCAGCATCGGCCGGGCAAGCTCAGCCGCCGCCAGCAAGTCCCGCCAATGCCGGATTGTCCCTCCCTGGGCCAGTTCCTGAATTTCGGGGCAGGCATCCATCACTATCCCCAAAGGCAGCTCGCGTTTCGGCAAGCTCCGCACCTTGTCGGTTTCCGCAACGCTGCCGCCCGCTTCTACATTTTTTCCAGAGCCGTATTCAGATTCAGATTTAGAGTCTGGTTTTGAATTCTGTTTGTGGCGACCGAAATGGGACTCATTGCCGTCCAGTTTCATTGTTTTTGCAAATGATTCCAATACGTCACGTATCTCGGTGCAGAGATCCTGAAGTTCGTGACCAATACTCTCGACAAGCTGACGGGGTGCAGAGCGCGGCAAGCGGCCGATGATCCCCTGATAGGTCTGTGTAACTCTTCCCCAGTCTCCGGGAACGCCTTCTTCGACGCCAGTCTCGATCATTTTGACGATGTCGCGGCGAAGCAGAGTCAGCCGTTCCTTGGAGACCCGGAAGGCCTTCTTTTCAGCTTGCACCGCCTGGGCCAAATCTCGGAACTCTTCGGCCCGCGCTACGATCGGCGACAGATCGAAGCCGTAGGCCTGCTCGATCTCCCCTCCCCTTCCCTTGCGAGCGAATCGCTTGCCGTTGGGACTGTCGCGGCGAATGATGAGCCCGCAATCAACCAGTACGGCAAGATGCCGGCGCAGTGTCGTGGCGGGCATGCCGTTGGCGCGAGCCATCAGCTGCTCGTTAGAAGGCCATACGACCAGTTCGGCGCCACCAGTCAAGGTGGTCTCCGGGTAAAACGTCAACAGCGCGTTCAGGATCGAGAGCGAGCGGTCCGTGGCTCCGATCAGTTCCCGGGATTCACGGATGTGCTGGAAGACCTGCCATTTGTTGGCGACAGCGTCTGATGCGACCGCTTTTGCGACCATCTGGCTTGCAAGATGGCCGAGTGTCATCGGCCGCCGCCCAAAGGACGTCGTTGAGATATGCGTCTGCATTTCCTTTTACCTTTTGTTAGGCAATAGAAATCCGCCCGTCGAAATGACGCTTTCCCTTACGGGACCCTTGACTACGATTTCTGGAAATGCGATTCTCTTAGCTGCGAGACTACAGAGAAGGTCTTCCGGAACGCCGTTTCGGGGGCCTTTTTCTTTTGCGGTGAGAGCCAGTCCATCTCAATCGAGCGAAGCTTTGAATTGGATGAAACCCTGGCTATTGGTCGAGCTTGCCTCCTCCGGTTGTTTCAATAAATTGGGCGTACAGACTATCCAACTGGTCAGCGACATATTCGCCAAAAGTTGGCACCAGTCTCTCGTCGAAAACCAGAGCTGTTCGTCCGGTTTCTTGTCGGATCGTCGCAGCCTTTTTCCCCTTTGGCGTGCTCCAGGCCCTTACCTTTTTTGGAGCCTTAGCGGGCGGCTTTGAAACGGCGTTAAAAATGAGGGCAAAGCGGGCATCGCTATCGGAGTGCTTGAACTGCTCTGACTCAAGCACCGCTTCGATTGCGTCCGTTGCCTTGGCCTTCCCAAGCCCCTCGGCAAGTGCGACCCAACGCGATCGACCCGCTTTCGACGCTGGACCAATTTGCGTGGCAAGGTTCAGCGGTATGCCCCTGGCTACCGTTATGTAGCGGCTGAGGTCGGCCTTGTCAGTGGAAAGCGCGGCAATGATGGTGGCCCGATCAAAACCCGCATCTTCGAGGCGCAGGGCGAAGAGAGCCTTCTCAATGAACGAGAGGTCAGCACGGTCAAGATTTTCGCGGCCCTGGGCCACGACCAGTTCACGGTCCGTGAGATTTCGGACAATTGCAGAAACCTCTCTGCGCAGATTTACTGCCGCGCGCAGTCGCCGCCTTCCATATACGATTTGATATCGACCGGCAGCCTCAGGATGCGGTCTGACAAGAATCGGCACCTGCTGCCCCTCCTGCGAAATGCTCGCCTCAAGCTGCTCGAACTTCGGATCGACGTCCGCGGGCAGCCGATCCGCGATCGGCGACCCGTCGATCATGGATGGATCCAGGAACACGACGGCTTCGCCCGCAGCCAGTTGATCCTGCAGCCGAGCTGCAGCTTTTGCTCCCTCGGCCATCTCTTGCAATGACGAACCCATGGCCGAAATCGCTCCGGTACGAACACGAACGGCTGACTTGTCGACTGCTGTTCTATCGGTCGCAGGTTGCTTCTTGAGAAACAAGGAGTCGATTGCGTCTTTACGGCTCATAATGTCGGCCTCTTGGTTTTGGGTGCGTGCCGTCGGATTTTTGATTGCACACGCGCCTGGTTGGGAGCTCCCAACAGGAAAAGGCGACTGAGCCCTGGCCAACTAGCTAGGGGCATACGTCGGTGTCTCAAACCAACGCGATATTTCCAGCTCCCGTTTCCCAGTGGGCGATTCAACACATCACGGTTGGGAGCTCCCAACAGCCCCACGGGAAGCGCGCCACCCATCATCATGCTCGCCCCCACGCAGTCTTGATCAAAGCCTCGATCTCGGAGTTCACGGCATCCAAAGATTCCATCGCCCGGTCGTATGTCGAGCGCGTAAGGTTCTCTCGCCCTATCTCATAGAGGGTCTGCTTGGTTAAACCGGCATCAGACACCGCTGCCGACTTGACCATAGGATTTGTAAGGACGTGATCCTCGAACATGTTGCGCAGCAGTGCCGCCACTTTCGTCTGCGGCGCGTCCTGGGGTTCATAGCGCGTCAAGAGATAGCGTATGAAATCGTACTGGAGATTGCCCCCCGCCTCTTTCACGACACCCAGAAGGTCGCGTGTCATGAGGAGAAACTGGCTCATGGAAGCGATATCCAGCATCTGAGGATGTACGGTGATTACCATTGATGTTGCAGCACACAACCCGCTGAGAGTCAGAAACCCAAGCTGAGGAGGGCAGTCGATGACCACGACATCGTAATCGTCGGCGACCTCATCAAAGGCTTGGGCCACGCGAGTGAAGAACAATCCGTCGCGCGTACCTTTGTCAGTCAATGCTTTCGGGGTGGTATGCTCGAACTCCATAAGCTCGAGATTTCCAGGAACAAGGTGAAGACCATCAAAATACGTCGGTCGGATCACATCTCGCAACGGACGACGTGTCTCGTCATACCGAATAGCCGCATAGAGCGTTTCGTTTGCACCGACATCAGTTTCTGGCAGAACGCCGAGGAGTGCTGAAAGACTAGCCTGCGGATCGAGATCGACTGCGAGAACCCTGTAACCTTGCAACGCCAGATACTGTGCAAGATGAGCGGACGTCGTCGTCTTCCCAGAGCCACCTTTGAAGTTGGTTACGGCAATGACTTGCAAATGCTCAGAACCTCGGCGATGAGGCACAAAATCAATGCTTTCACGTCCTCGAGTCGAGCCGGCAAGCATCTGCCGGATTTCATTTATCTGACCGAGGGTGTAAAAGCGCCGCCCGTTGCTGGCGAGTTCAGGTTGCGGCCCTTCGCCAGCCAGTGTCATCTTGCGAAGCGTCGAGTCAGATATTTTCATCAAACGTGCGGCTTCACCCGAGGTAAATTTGCGCAAGCTCTTGTGTGATGTCGGAGGAAACAAAGCCTCGCTCATCGCTTGAAGCTGAGAGCTGAGCTGCTCAGCATGCTCACCAATGGTGACATCTACCGACGGGCGATCATTTCGGGATATGGCAGCGGCTTTGCTCACGGTGTAATCTCTTGTCACGGTTAATTGGCGCGTATTGCCATTTATCCGTGACGATTACCTAATGCGGGTGAGGTTGCAAGACGTTTTTGGTTAATGAAAGGTTACGCCCGTTTCAATCGAAATCACACTAAATGCCGATTCTTCAAATGCTATCTGTGAGTTAGACCGATTCTCTTCTTCTGTGCGACGTGGCACCAAGTGCAGATTCGCACAACCTTGATGGTGTCTGGCCGGCCTCACCCGCTCGCATTTCGCGCCCTGGAACGCCGACTCGGTAGAATCACCTGAGGTGCAAATCTGCACGTAGGCAAACGCGCCGTGAGATGATTTCTGTCCGCATGACCTGTTCATGCGGAGATCATGATGCGGATACTGACAGTCTCGCCGGACCAATACGAACGTAATCGAAGCTTCCTCAAACAAATGCACCGTCTTCGCGCGACGGTGTTCGGCGGCCGCCTGGAATGGGAAGTCTCCATTACAGAAGGGGAAGAGCGCGACCAGTACGATGGTTACAAGCCAACCTACCTTCTGGCGATTACCGATAGTGGACTTGTCGCAGGCTGCGCCCGTCTTCTTCCGGCTTTCGGCCCTACGATGCTGGAGCAGACTTTCCCCCAGCTCCTCGAAACGGGTTCGCTCGTCGCGCATTCCGGGATGGTCGAGAGCTCGCGCTTCTGTGTCGATACCGCGCTTGTCTCGCGGAGGGATGCAAGCCAGTTGCATGTCGCTACGCTCACCCTGTTCGCCGGCATCATCGAATGGTCTATGGCCAATGGCTACAACGAGATCGTCACGGCGACCGATCTTCGCTTCGAGCGTATCCTGAAGCGGGCGGGCTGGCCTATGCAACGGCTCGGCCAACCGGCCGCAATCAGCAACACCATCGCCATTGCGGGAAGCCTGCGGGCCGATCGTGCCAGCTTCGAGCAGGTTTGCCCTCCAGGCTATTATTCCATCCCCCGGATCGACGTGGCAGCGATCAGGAGTGCCGCGTGACCCAGCTGCGCTCCCATTCGCGTCTGGTACGCAAACTCCAGGACGCCCTCGGCGACCAGCTCTGCGTCGCCCTCGATGATGCGACAGTGGTCGAGATCATGCTGAACCCCGATGGCAAGCTCTTCATCGAGCGCCTGGGTCATGGGGTTGCCCCCGCAGGCCACCTCAGCCCCGCCGCGGCGGAAGTGATCATTGGCAGCGTCGCCCACGCACTGCAATCCGAAGCCGACGACGAGCAGCCGATCATCTCCGGCGAATTGCCAATCGGCGGCCACCGCTTCGAGGGCTTGCTGCCGCCGATCGTTTCCGGACCGAGCTTCACGATCCGGCGTCGCGCGTCGCGCCTGATCCCGCTCGACGATTATGTGAAGCACAAGATCATGACGGAGGCGCAGGCCTCGGTTCTGCGCAGCGCGATTGCGTCTCGCATGAACATCGTGATTTCCGGTGGCACGGGCTCGGGAAAGACGACGCTCGCCAATGCAGTCATTGCCGAAATCGTCGCCAATGCGCCGGACGACAGGATCGTCATTCTGGAGGACACCGCCGAGATCCAGTGCGCGGCTGAGAACGCCGTTGCGCTCCACACAAGCGACACAATCGATATGGCTCGGCTTCTCAAGAGTACGATGCGCTTGCGACCCGATCGCATCATCGTCGGCGAGGTCCGCGACGGCGCGGCGCTTACGCTGCTCAAGGCATGGAACACCGGGCACCCGGGCGGGGTCACCACCATCCATTCGAATACGGCGATGTCGGCTCTTCGCCGGCTCGAGCAACTGACCGCGGAAGCGAGCCAGCAGCCCATGCAGGAGGTGATTGGCGAGGCTGTCGATCTGATCGTCTCGATCGAACGAACGGGGAAGGGGAGGCGGGTCCGCGAAGTCATCCACATCGAGGGTTTCGCAAACTCCCGTTACCAGACCGAACACTACGCCCAAATCGATGAGGATAGCCATGTCGCGTAAGACCCAAATCACCCTTGCGCTTGCAGCGCTAGCCGCCTTCTCCTGGATCAGCATTGTCAATCCGGCGTTCGCCTCTTCGGGCGGGGGTGGGTTGCCGTGGGAATCTCCGCTGCAACAGATCCAACAGTCGATCACGGGACCGGTGGCTGGATTCATCGCACTCGCAGCGGTGGCGATCGCCGGTGCCATGCTGATCTTCGGGGGAGAACTGAACGACTTCGCCAGGAGGCTTTGTTACGTCGCCCTTGTTGGCGGCGTGTTACTCGGCGCGACCCAGATCGTCGCTCTCTTCGGTGCGACGGGCGCTTCGATCGGCGAGTTTGAGGGGCGAGCCGGATCTTGGAATGTCGAACTGTCTTCGGAGCTTCGAACGGAAGGGGAGGGGGCTCATGGCTGAACCCGGCTCCAATCTTGCCCGCTCTCGAATACATCGGGCGCTATCACGCCCGAACCTGCTAATGGGCGCCGACCGCGAGCTGGTTCTGCTCACCGGCCTTGCCGCCGTGATCCTGATCTTCGTGGTGCTGACCTGGTACGCCGCGCTGTTCGGCTTGGCTATCTGGCTGGTTGCGGTTGCTGCTCTCCGCATGATGGCGAAGGCCGATCCGCTGATGCGCCGCGTCTATCTGCGGCACGTGTCCTATCGATCCATCTACAGGACGACCTCGACGCCGTGGCGCAAGTTCTGAAGAGGCGGACATGGTGGCACTGAAACTCTTCCGACACTCCGGACCGTCATTCGCCGATCTGGTTCCTTATGCGGGCCTGGTCGACAATGGCGTGATCCTTCTGAAGGACGGCTCACTGACGGCCGGCTGGTATTTTGCCGGCCCGGACAGCGAAAGCTCGACAGACTCAGAGCGCAACGAGGTGTCGCGGCAGATCAATATGATCCTCTCACGTCTGGGCTCGGGCTGGATGATCCAGGTCGAGGCTTTGCGGGTCCCGACGATCGACTATCCGGCAGAGGGCGCCTGCCACTTTCCCGATCCCGTCACCCGCGCCATCGATAAGGAGCGCAGGTCGCATTTCGAGAGGGAGAGCGGGCATTTCGAGAGCCGACACGCGCTGATCCTGACCTGGCGGCCGCCCGAGCCTCGGCGCTCCGGCTTGGCGCGCTACGTCTATTCCGACACTGCCAGCCGTTCGGCCACCTATGCCGACACGGCGCTAGAGTCTTTCCGGACCTCGATCCGCGAGGTTGAGCAGTACCTTGCCAATGTCGTCTCCATCCGCCGCATGGTGACGCGCGAAACCGAAGAGCGCGGGGGTTTCCGGATAGCCCGCTATGACGAGCTGTTCCAGTTCATCCGCTTCTGCATCACCGGTGAGAACCATCCAGTCCGGCTCCCGGATATCCCGATGTATCTTGACTGGCTGGTCACGGCCGAGCTGCAGCACGGTCTGACGCCGACGGTCGAGAACCGCTTCCTCGGCGTCGTCGCCATTGACGGCTTAGCCGCGGAGAGCTGGCCGGGGATCCTCAACAGCCTCGACCTGATGCCGCTCACCTATCGGTGGTCGTCGCGCTTCGTTTTTCTCGACGAGCAGGAGGCACGCCAGAAGCTGGAGCGCACCCGCAAGAAATGGCAGCAGAAGGTGCGGCCGTTCTTCGATCAGCTTTTCCAGACCCAGAGCCGTTCGGTGGATCAGGACGCCATGATGATGGTGGCCGAGACGGAGGACGCAATCGCCGAGGCATCGTCGCAGCTCGTCGCTTATGGATATTACACGCCGGTCATCGTGTTGTTCGATGAACAGCAAGAACGGCTTCAGGAAAAGTGCGAGGCGATCCGTCGATTGATCCAGGCCGAAGGATTCGGCGCCCGGATCGAGACGCTGAACGCGACTGACGCCTTTCTGGGCAGTCTGCCGGGTGTCTCCTATGCCAATATCCGCGAGCCGCTCGTCAATACGCGCAATCTCGCTGACCTCATTCCGCTGAACTCGGTCTGGTCCGGAAGCCCCATCGCACCGTGCCCGTTCTATCCGCCGGGATCGCCGCCGCTCATGCAGGTCGCCAGCGGCTCGACGCCGTTCCGCCTGAACCTGCATGTCGATGATGTCGGGCATGCGCTGGTCTTCGGCCCGACCGGCTCGGGCAAATCGACTTTGCTGTCGCTGATCGCCGCGCAGTTTCGGCGCTATGCGGATGCGCAGATATTCGCTTTCGACAAGGGGCGGTCGATGTTGCCGCTGACACTCGCCATCGGCGGCGATCACTACGAAATCGGCGGGGACGCGTCCGGAGAAGGGGAGGGGGCTTCGCCGCGACTGGCCTTCTGCCCGCTCGCCGAACTCGCGTCGGACGGCGACCGCGCCTGGGCGGCGGAGTGGATCGAGACGCTCGTCGCCCTGCAGGGCGTCACGGTTACGCCTGACTATCGCAACGCCATTTCCAGGCAGTTGGGCCTGATGGCGGAATCGCGCGGCCGCTCGCTCTCGGACTTCGTCTCCGGTGTGCAGATGCGCGAGATCAAGGATGCGCTGCACCACTACACGGTCGATGGACCGATGGGCCAGTTGCTTGATGCCGAACAGGACGGACTGGCGCTCGGCGCTTTCCAGTGCTTCGAGGTCGAGGAGCTGATGAATATGGGTGAGCGCAATCTCGTCCCGGTCCTGCTCTATATGTTCCGGCGGGTCGAGAAGCGGCTGACGGGGGCGCCCAGCCTCATTATTCTCGATGAGGCCTGGCTGATGCTCGGTCATCCGACGTTCCGCGACAAGATACGTGAATGGCTGAAGGTTCTGCGCAAGGCCAACTGCGCAGTCGTGCTCGCCACGCAGTCGATCTCCGACGCCGAGCGCTCCGGTATCATCGACGTGCTGAAGGAATCCTGCCCGACCAAGATATGTCTGCCCAACGGCGCGGCACGCGAGCCAGGGACGCGCGAGTTCTATGAGCGCATCGGTTTCAATGAGCGACAGATCGAGATCGTCGCCACCGCACTGCCGAAACGCGAATATTACGTCGCCTCGCCGGAGGGCCGCCGGCTGTTCGATATGTCGCTCGGTCCCGTAGCGCTTTCCTTCGTCGGTGCGTCCGGCAAGGAGGACCTGAAGCGCATCCGCGCCCTTCACTTCCAACACGGGGCGGATTGGCCCAAGCACTGGCTCCAGCAAAGGGGGATCGCCCATGCCGAAACACTTTTCCAGGCCGCTTGAAGCGGCGCGCGCCGCCATGATCACGGCCATCATCGTCCCGGTCGCTCTGCCGTTTACCGCATATGCCGGCGGCGTTACCGGACAGGCCACCGAATGGACCCAACTCGCCAACAATGCGGAGCTCATTAGTCTCGTCGGCAAGTCCGCCGAGCAGGTGAACAATCAGATTACCCAGATCAGCCAGCTTGCCGAGCAGATTCAGAACCAGATCAACATCTACAAGAATCTGCTGCAGAACACCGCGCAACTGCCGGCCCATATCTGGGGCCAGGTCGAGAACGACCTCAACAAGCTCCAGAACATCGTCGCGCAGGGGCAGGGCGTCGCCTTTTCGATGGGCAACATCGACGACGTCGTGAAGCAGCGCTTCCAGAGTTTTGCCGACATGAAGAGCAACCTGCCGGGCGGCCAGAGCTTCTCAACGACCTATCAGAACTGGTCCGACACCAATCGCGACACCATCGCGGGCACACTGAAGGCGGCTAACCTCACGGCCGAGCAGTTTTCTAGCGAGGAATCCACCATGTCCTCGCTGCGCTCGATGTCGGAGAGCGCCGACGGCCAGATGAAGGCCCTGCAGGTGGGGCACCAAATCGCCACCCAGCAGGTGGCACAGATGCAGAAGCTGCGTGGGTTGGTGTCGCAGCAGACCACGATGATGGGAACATGGTTTCAGTCGGAACAGGCGAGACAAGACCTCGCCCAGGCCCGACGCGAAAAATTCTTCAACGCGCCGACCAATGACATTCGCGGCGGCCAGACGATGGAGCCGCGCTGGTGAGCCCGCGCATCCTCATCGTCCTCGCAGTCGCGGGTCTGGTCGCCTTCGGAGCCGGCATGATCGTCTGGGTGGTGGTCCAACCGGATGCTGCGACTGAAACACCGGCCGGGACGTCCGGTTCTGGCGCAGCGCAGCGCGACCACCGGGAGCGCTTCCTCGGCGGCGACCCGGATCGCGACGTGCGCGGCGGGCAGGAAATGAAGCCGCGATGGTAGTCGTCCGCCCGTCCCGCAAGCTCGAAACCGCTTTCATCGTCATCGCGATCCTGGCTCTTGCGACAGCGCCGACGCTCGCACAGCAAGGTTCCGTGCTCACCACGTTGGAGAACCAGGTCGTCACCGCCGCCAAGGGCTGGGAGACGACGATCATGAACGCGGCACGGTCCCTGTTCTGGATCCTCGCGGGGATCGAGATCGGTATTGCTGCCGTGTGGCTGGCTATCAATGCGGCAAGCCTCGACGCGTGGTTCGCCGAGCTCGTGCGTCGGATCATGTTCATCGGTCTCTTCGCCTTCATCCTCGATCGCGGCCCGGCGCTCGCGAAGGCGGTGGTGGACAGCCTGTTCCAGATCGGCGCCGGCGGGGGCTCCGCGTCGCCGGCCAACATCTTCGATGCGGGTATCCGCGTAGCCTCCAAAATGTCGGAACAGGCGAAGTTCGGGCTGTGGGAGGACAACGCACTGGCGATCGCCGCGGTCTTCGCGATGATCGTTGTCGTCGTCGCTTTCAGCCTCGTCGCCGCGATCTTTGTCGCCGTCATGGTCGAGATGTATGTGGGCCTCCTCGCCGGCATGATCATGCTCGGCTTGGGTGGCAGCTCCTATACCAAGGATTTCGCGGTCCGTTACCTTGTCTATGCCTTCTCGGTCGGCATGAAGCTGATGGCGTTGGTGATGATCGCGAAGATCGGATCCGACATTCTGATAGGGCTGGCCGAGGCGCCGACGGCGACCTCCGACCAGTTCATCACCACGATCGGCATCGCCGGCATCTCCGTTGTGGTTTTCATCATCGCTATGTATGTGCCGCCGATCATCCAGGGCGTCGTGCAGGGCGCATCGGTCTCAGGCGGCATGGAGGCGATCCGCCATGGTGGTCAGACGGCCGCCTTCGCCGCCGGTGGCGCCTTCCTTGGCGCGGGCGCCGCGATGAAGGGGGCAGAATCAGCGAGCTCGGCGAGGGCAGGGGGATCGTCGATGGCGGGAGCAGCCCTTCGCGGCATGGCGTCCGGCATCGGCAACGCCGGATGGGCGGCAAGCTCTGCGGCACGAGAAAAGGCGATCGCTTCGCCCGGCGCCTATGCCGGCTCTCTGCTCGGCCTCGCCAATGCCAAGCTTGATCAGACCCGGCAATCCGGCAGGCCCTCGGCGCCTCCTCCGCCTCCACCCGTCAACGAAAACAAGTAAGAGGCTGACCGCGCATGGCCGGACGCACCCCGCCCGACAATCCCTATATCGCAGCGAGAACGGAATGGAACGAGCGCTACGGCTCCTATGTGAAGGCCGCCGCGGCCTGGCGTCTGGTCGGCGTCACCGGGATGACCATGGCGGTGGTCGGCTTCAGCTACGCTCTCTACCAGAGCACTCAGGTCAAGCTGGTGCCCTATATCGTCGAGGTCGACAAGCTCGGCACGGCCTCAAGCGCCGGTTTCCCGCAGCAGATCGAGTATGCCGATCCGCGTGTGGTGCGCGCCACGCTTGGCAGTTTTGTTTCGAACTTCCGGTCGGTGTCGCCGGATGCTGTCGTGCAGAAACAATATATCGACCGCACCTATGCGCTGCTTCGGACCTCGGACCCTGCGACAGAAAAAATCAATGCCTGGTTCCGCTCCTCCTCACCCTTCGAGAAGGCGAAGAACGCCACCGTCGCCGTCGAGGTCAACAACATTGTCGCGCTGTCGAACCAGTCCTACCAGATCGACTGGACCGAGTTCGAGCGCGATCGCCGCGGCAAGGAGACCGCCACGCGCCGGTTCCGCGGGATCGCCACCGTGACGCTTACACCGCCGCAGGACGAGGGCGTCATCCGGCTTAACCCGATCGGACTCTATCTTAGGGATCTCGACTGGACCGCGCAGCTTTGAAAGGCATGGCCCCGAACATGAACATTCGACTGAGACGTTTTCCGGCCAGGCTGGCTGCCGCCGCGATCGTTGCCGCAATCGTGCCGTTGCCGACTTCTCTTTCCTCCCGCGCGCTCGCAGCTGATGGCGTCACCGCCAATGAAGCGAAGGGGATGGGGATTTCCACCCAGTGGCGCGACTCACGCGGGCTTGTCACGAAAGGACCGGACGGGAAGGTGATCTTCCTCTATGGCGAAGTGCAGCCCTCCGTCGTCTGCTCACCTTTGCAGGTCTGCGACATCGAGCTCCAGGGCGGCGAGGTCGTTCGCGACGTACTCGTCGGCGACACCGTTAGGTGGAAGGTTGAGCCCGCAACATCGGGAGCGGCAGGAGGGCAGGCGATCCACCTGATCGTCAAGCCATCGGAGTCCAACCTTGTCACCTCGATGGTGGTGACCACCTCGCGTCGCACCTACCATATCCAGCTCAAGTCGCACCAGACACAATACATGGCACGTGTTGGCTTCGAATATCCGGAAGACGTGTCCATCAAGCTCGCTGACATCAACGCGCGGATGGAAGCCAGCACCATTCCCGGCGCCGGCGTTCCCGCCGAGCAACTGAATTTTGCCTATTCTGTATCGGGCAATGCAGGGTGGCGGCCGACGCGCGTCTATTCGGACGGGGAGAAGACTTACGTCCAGTTCCCGCGCACGATCTCCGGCCAGGATGCGCCCGTGCTGTTTGTCGTCTCCGGTGGTCAGAACCGCATCGTCAACTATCGGATGAAGGGCGACATGATGGTGGTCGACTACCACGTCGACCGCGCGGTCCTGGTCTCCGGCGTCGGCTGGAGACAGGAGAAGGTGACGATCCGGCGGGGAGGGCGGTGATGCGAAGCTTCCCCTTTCTCGCGCGCGCCTTGCACACCCTCCGCGGCCCTGCCGCCGCCTGCGCCCTCGCCCTTCTCCTTTCCGGATGCCAGTCGCGCGGAACGGAAGAATTGACCTCCAGCAATGCCCCTGCCGAGATCTCAGGCCAGGCGGCGAGCGCGATCGCCGGCGATATGGTGAGCAGGCTCGCCGAGCAGATCGGCCCCGGGACCACGACTGTCTCGCTAAAGCAGGACAGCTCGCCTTTCGGGCAGGCGCTCGAGGCAGCCCTGAAGGGCTGGGGTTATGCGGTGGTGACCGACCAGAAGACGGATGGTGCTGCGCGCACCGTGCCGCTCGCCTATGTCGTCATTCCGTTCGAGGGGCAGCTCCTGGCCCGCCTTTCTACGAACAGCGTCGAGCTTGGCCGCGCCTACACCGTCACAACGACGGGTGCGCAGCCGGCGAGCGCACTCTCAGTCATGAAGCGCGGTTAGGGGAGGGCGGTCATGGTTCAATCGCTCAAGCTCGGCGGCACTGCCAACGACGAGACAGGCTCTGGCATGCGCCGGATTAACCGTCTGCCGATCATCGTCGTGGTCGTGCTGGTCGTCGCCTTCCTTGGTGTCATCTTCTACGGTCTGACATCGAGAGGGCTATATTTCCGCGACACCGGACCGGACACAAGCTCCGGCAATCCGGCGTCAACCTTCGCCGACCAGATCAAACGTGGGGTCTCGGACGGCATCATCGGCGAACCGCAGCAGGTGACGACGCTGCAGCCGACGCCGGTCGAGACGCAGGAAGAGAAGCGCTCCGTCAATCCATTCACGCCGCAGCCCGGTCAACGGGAAGACGCGCGGCCGGAACCGCAACTGGAATCGGAACAGGTCTGGCGCGCCCGCTTGCAGCGCGAGCAGGAAGAGCAATATCTTCGTGAGCGGCAGCGCCAGAGAATGGCCCGGCTGCAGGCCAATGACGCCGCCTATGATTCGCCGATCGCGGTCGACCGCGGCAAGTTCGCTGGGCGAGGAGCGGACACAAACGACACGGCAGCAGCGACAACGAACGGGGTTTCCACTGCGGTGACACCCGGAGCGCCCGACCTCTACGCGGCCGCTCTTCGTGCCGGTCTCGGCGGGCAAAATGTTGATCCGAACGGCCAGAAGTCGAAGGAGGATTTCTTCAATGCCGACCTCAAGGAACTTGGCTACCTGCCGAACCGTGTCGTCCCCCAACAGTCGCTCTACGAACTCAAGCGCGGCTCAGTCATTCCCGCGACATTGATCACCGGGATCAATTCCGACCTTCCCGGGCGCATCACCGCCCAGGTGAGCCAGAACGTCTACGATTCAGCGACGGGACACCGCCTCCTGATCCCGCAGGGTACGAAACTGTTCGGCCGTTACGACAGCAAAGTGTCGTTCGGCCAGAGCCGGGTGCTGGTCGTCTGGACCGACATCATCTTCCCGAATGGCTCGACGCTGCAGATCGGCGGCATGTCCGGGACGGACGCGCAGGGCTACAGCGGTTTCCGCGATAAGGTGGATCGGAAGTGGCTCCAGACGTTTGGTTCGGCCATCCTCATTGCCGTGATCGGCACGGGGATTGACATGGCGGTTCCGCAGAGTTCGACACTGGCGACGCAGGATACGGCCTCCGATGCGGCGCGTCGGAACTTTGCCGAAACCTTCGGTCGTGTCGCTGACCGGACCATCGAGAGAAACATGGACGTACAGCCGACGATCGAGATCCGGCCTGGTTACAAATTCAATGTCCTTGTCGATCAGGACATTGTTTTCCCCGGAACATATCGATGAGACGCGTGCCCAGTCTCAACGACCCTGCCGCGTTCGGGGAAATAACACCGTGACAAAAGTGCCCAACCGATCGCATCACACCCCGGGAGCCAGAGATGTGCCAAGTCCAAACAATTTCGTTGCTTTCGGGAAAGCGATACCATCCACGGCCATCGCGATCATCGCCAGCCTTTCCGGCCACGACACCGGGCTGAACCCGATTTCTTTGACAACTTGCGGCGAACCTGACGATCAAATGGTTTCATAGGGTAAGGCTTTCAAAGCATCGAGCAACGCTGCCCGGAATTCGCTAACCAAGCGCGGCGGCGGGCTGTCAGTCGGAAGAACTATAGCAAAATGGTAGGGGACAACCGGATCAAAGGAGCGCTGAATAACCTGATTTGCACTGTAGTAGTCGGCAGTGAAGGGGTCGACAATGCCAACCCCCATTCCCCTGCTTACCAGATCGCAGAGATTCAGTGCCAGACTACTTTCTATCCTGCGGTTACAGTGGACGCCGCAGCTGTCCAGTGCGGCGTCTGTCTGCATCCGTAGAAGGCTCACCGGAGAGAGGCAAATCAATGACTCTCCTTCAAGGTCCGTCGCATGAACAGTTTCCTTGTCTTCGAGACGATGCCCCGGCGGCAGCAGGCAGACGGCACGAAACGAAGGGACAGGTTCAATGGTGAGACCAGGATAGTCGCCAGCCAATATCGATATTCCGAGATCGTAGTGCTGGAGCGAGACCAATTCGAGGACCGTCTGGGAGGGAACCGTGTCGAGGTAGACCGACACGTCGGGCCGATCGGCGATGAACGTCTGGATGACGCCGGACATAAAACTCAGAGCCGGCGCCGTATAACAGGCGACCCTTAGAGACCCCATGTGAGACTTCTTCAGTTCAGCCGCGACTTTGTCGATGTGCTGAATCCCGTTGAAATGTCGCGACACTTCCTTGAACAGAATACCGGCCTCCCGCGTAGGACGTAACCGGTTGCCCGTTCTTTCGAAGAGGCTGATCCCAATTTCCTCTTCGAGATCCCTGATCAGCCGGCTGATCGCGGGCTGCGTGATCCTCACCAGATTCGCTGCTGACGTCATACCTCCTGTCAGCATGACTGCCCGGAACGCTTCTAACTGACGCGATTGAATCATTGCTTTCTCCATAACAAATACACATGGGCGCATGCCTATTACTGCCCTTGCGATATGGAAGGCAAGCTTTTAGTAACAATAGAAAACTGGGTCCTACTCTCGAAGAATGTACCGCGGTGGCCACGTGAACACGTGTTTCACCTTTGAGAATGAAAGCCGGACAGGTGCCGGCTGCGCCATTCTCGGCCGTGCTAACGGCACGGTTTTTCGCTGCATCGCAAGGGATAGGGAATGATAGAACAAGGGAACGCGAATGGACGGTACGCAGCCCACCCTGGTGGCAGAAGATATCCATAAGAACTTCGGAACGCTTGAAGTTCTGAAGGGCATTTCACTCACGGCCAATAAAGGCGATGTGGTTTCGATTATCGGCAGCTCCGGGTCCGGTAAGAGTACTTTCCTGCGCTGTATGAATTTCCTCGAAACCCCGAACAAGGGCCGTATCGCTGTCGGGCAGGAAGAGGTCGTCGTCAAAACGGATGCGGCTGGCCGATTGATCGGCGTCGATCGCAAAAAGATCGAACGCATGCGGATGCAACTCGGCATGGTGTTTCAGAGCTTCAATCTGTGGGGACATATGACTGTCCTGCAGAACGTCATGGAAGGCCCCGTACACGTTCTCAAGCAGCCCAAGGGCGACGTGCGCGACCGTGCAATGGATTTCCTGGACAAGGTCGGTATTGCCGACAAGCACGACGCCTACCCGTCTCAATTGTCAGGTGGGCAACAACAGCGCGTCAGCATCGCACGCGCACTGGCTATGCAGCCGAGCGCGCTTCTCTTCGACGAACCAACCTCTGCCCTCGATCCGGAATTGGTGGGTGAAGTCCTGAAGGTGATCAGGAAGCTCGCCGAGGAGGGGCGGACGATGGTCGTGGTGACGCACGAAATGGGTTTTGCTCGCGACGTATCGAGCAAGGTTCTCTTTCTCGAAAAGGGGCAAATCGAAGAGCAGGGAACGCCGCAAGAAGTGTTCCAGAACCCGACGTCACCAAGGTGTCGGGCCTTTCTCTCCAGCGTTCTGTGAGCGCGCAAGCGCGCAGAAGAGTCAACACTCGAAATAAAAAAATAACAGCAACAGAGGTGAACGTTATGAAATTCTTCAACTTAAATGCGCTTGCGGCAGTTGTGACCGGCGTCCTCGTCGCGGCAGGCCCCTCACAGGCCAAGGACTACAAGAGCATTACGATTGCAACCGAAGGATCCTATGCGCCGTACAACTTCAAGGATGCGGGCGGAAAACTGATCGGCTTCGACATCGATCTCGGAAACGACCTTTGCAAGCGCATGAACATCGAATGTAAATTCGTCGAGCAGGCTTGGGACGGGATCATTCCTTCTCTCACGGCGGGTCGTTACGATGCCATTATGGCGGCGATGGGAATTCAGCCGGCGCGCGAAAAGGTCATTTCGTTCTCCCGCCCGTATCTCCTCACGCCGATGACGTTCCTGACGACAGCGGACAGTCCACTTCTGAAGACCCCGGTGGCACTCGAGAACCTTCCGCTCGACAATATCACCCCCGAGCAGAAAACCGAGTTGGATAAGTTCACCAAGGTTTTCGAAGGCATGAAGTTTGGCGTTCAAGCCGGTACATCTCATGAAGCGTTCATGAAACAAATGATGCCGAGCGTGCAGATTTCCACCTATGACACCATCGACAATGTCGTAATGGATCTGAAGGCCGGCCGTATCGACGCGAGCCTGGCTTCGGTCAGCTTCCTGAAGCCGCTAACGGACAAGCCTGACAACAAGGACCTGAAGATGTTTGGTCCGAGGATGACGGGGGGAGTGTTCGGCAAGGGTGTCGGCGTTGGCATCCGCAAAGAGGATACCGATCTCAAAGCCTTGTTCGACAAAGCAATTGATTCCGCGATTGCCGATGGGACCGTTCAGAAGCTGTCTCAACAGTGGTTCGGTTACGACGCGTCTCCCAAGCAGTAATTACTTTCAATAGGAGCGTCGGCACTCGTGTGGCCGGCGCTCTATCTGTTTAGCAAGCTTGAGGCGTGGTCGATGGACTTGACACTATTGCAATGGGGAGATGCCGGCTGGGGCGATGAATTGGTGCGCGGGGCGATGATGACTGTTGTCGTCGCAGCCTGTTCGTACCTTTTCGGAATCATCTTTGGTTCGATTTTCGCTGCGGCAAAACTATCCCGTTTCTGGTCACTACGCCTGCTCGGTGACGTCTATACGACGGTCGTTCGCGGCGTCCCTGAACTGCTCATCATCTTTTTGGTATTCTTCGGTGGCGGCACACTCCTGCGCACCATCGCCAATGGACTGTTCGGATACGAGGGGTACATCGAGCCTCAAATCTTCGTGATCGGCGTACTCTGCATCAGTGTGAGTGCCGGAGCATATGCCACCGAGGTCATTCGCGCTGCCGTTCTCGCTGTTCCCCCCGGCCAGATCGAAGCGGCGAAGTCCATTGGGATGGGTCCGTGGCTGCGGCTGCGGCGGGTGCTGATCCCACAAGCGGCTAGGTTCGCCCTCCCAGGCCTTGGAAATGTCTGGCAGTTCACGCTCAAGGACACGTCGCTAATTTCCGTTGTCGGCCTGGTCGAAATCATGCGGACAGCGGCGATGGGGGCAGGTTCGACGAAGCAGCCCTTTACCTTCTATATCACCGCCTTCGTGATCTTCCTTGTTCTTTCCTCCGTGTCAAATCGGGGCTTTCTTAAAGCTGAAAAGTGGGCGAACCGCGGTGTGAGGAGCCAATAATATGGATATTCAACTCATCATCGAGTCGTTCCCCAAACTCATTGCTGCCGTCCCCACGACGCTGGCGCTCGCGTTCATATCGCTCCTCATCGGATTTGTTGTTTCGGTACCTGTCGCGCTTATGCGGCTTTCGAAAAACCGCATCGTTTCTTCGGTAGCATACGGCTACGTCTACCTGATCCGATCGACCCCACTTCTGGTGCAGATGTTCCTGATTTACTACGGGTCGGCTCAGTTCAGAGGGTTTCTCACGGAAATTGGTCTGTGGTCGTCGTTCCGCGAACCGTGGTTTTGTGCGATCCTCGCTCTGGCCCTCAATACCGCGGCCTATACCAGCGAAATCATCCGGGGCGGCATACAGGCGGTTCCTCTCGGGCAGATCGAAGCGGCGCGCGCTGTCGGCATGTCCACAGTTCTCCAGTTTAGGAGAATCGTGTTCCCGATCGCCATCCGGCAAGCGTTGCCGGCCTATGGCAACGAAGTCATGCTCATCATCAAATCGACGTCGCTTGCTTCGACAATCACTATCGTCGAAGTGACCGGTCTGGCGAAGCAGATCATCTCGGCCACCTACAGCCCGGTCGAAGTGTTCATCGTCGCCGGTGCGATCTACCTGTTCATCACGTTCATTGTCAGCCGCCTGGTCATTCTGGCGGAGTGGTGGCTCAATCCGCACATGCGCGCCCGGGTGGGCGGAACGGCTCCGAAGGCCGTGGAGACGCATTAGAACTTGGAAATCCCCGTTGGATTACCGATCGAAAGAGTGCGCTCGGGCGAATGTCGACGTAACATTCAAATCTTAGGGTTTGAATGTTACGTCGCTTTGTATTGGTGAGCGGAGATGTCGTATCAAATAGAAATTGGAAGCATCCGCTGTTTTGTCGTTGCCGCTGAAGAACTACATTTCCGCAGAGCCGCGATCCGACTGAACATGTCGCAGCCAACGCTCAGCCAGCAGATCAAGCGGCTTGAAGAGCTTATGGGGGTGCAACTGTTCATCCGCTCTACGCGGCGCGTGGAGCTGACGCGTGCGGGAGCATCATTCCTTGATCACGCGCGCGAGATCCTTTTGAAAATCGACGAGGCGATCCTCAATGCCAAGCTGGAAGCCGGCGGTCTCAGTCCCGGCGGAGAAGAGCTGATCATCGGAGCGATCAGCCCGGCCACCAGTCAATTGCTCCCCTTGATCTTGAGCCGTTTCCGGCAAAGGTTTCCCAGGACTAGGCTTGTCATCAAAGAGGTCGATTCCATAGAGCTTCTGCGAGGGATCGAGCGCGGTGACTTCCATGTCGGGTTGATGCGACCGCCATCCAACAGCAATCTGGTACGGTTTCAGCACCTGTTGTCGGAACGATTTGTTGCCGTCATGCCCCGCCAATCGGTACTTGCGAGAAAAACCGCGTTGAAATTATCAGATTTCGCCGGACACGGTGTTTTCGCGCTCAAGCGCTTCGAGCTATCGTGTTTTGAGACTGTATACGAACAACTTGTCGGCGCCGGCCTGCTGATCGAGAACGACATAGCGGTCTCCGACACCAATACAGCTCTGGCCCTGGTGACTGCCGGCGTCGGGATCACGTTCCTGCCGGAGTGGGTGTCTGCGATGGCCCCCGACGGCGTTGTTACCCGAGTTGTGGACGATATGTCCGTCGAGATTTCGATGGCCGTGGGCTGGAATCCAGATTGCCCGGTTCCAGGGATACTGCCTTTCGTCGAGTTTGCGACGTTGGCTGCGCAAAACCTGATTTCAGCACGAAAATAGCGGCGCTTGTGAAATTCTGAATGAACAAAGGGAGCCCCTGGAGGAGGCATCCCTTCCAATAGCCGCACTTTCAGACGACCGTTCATACTAACTGATTACCATCACAGGACCATTGCCGCTACAACCGGCCGGCTTCTTCGGCGATGACTTGATCCAGTTTCCCGGCATCAACCCGTTCACCTTTCGCCAACAGGCGGTGATGAACGCGATCGACGAGCTGGCTGCGGATGCGCTGTTCATAGGTCAATGCCCGCGATGCCAGTTCCCTGCGTGTCTGCTGCGACCACACCTGGTCCTGACGCTGGCGTTCGATGCAGAAATTGAAGTCGTCTGACTTTCGGTTCCCGCGTTCGCGGCGTTGTTCCGCGGTCGCCGCCTCGTCGATCTTACCGTCCCGGTCGAAGACGACAGCATAGACGTCGGCGGCCCGCTCCGGGGAAATCATGCCGTTTTCGATCTCGCGCGCGATCGCCGCCACATCCCGCTCAAGAGGTTCGCCGAACGCCCCGCCTGTGGAACTGGTGATCCTGAGAATATCGCCCTGTCCGAGCTCCAGCACCGAGATCTTGCCGACCGATCGCTCATCGGGTCGGCCAGGATTGACGATTGCCTTACCCAGAAGACCGATCTCTCCCCCCTTGAAGCCCCACGGCGCGAACACAAACCGGTTCAGGTTTCTGACCGTTATGACCGCGCGATTTGACGTGTTTTCCATTTCGATTTCGAGCGCGGCGCCGCTGGCGAATCTTCCCGCGCGGCGACTGTCCGGCACGAGGCGGAGCGCCCGCATGACCAGCACCGTTTCGATCTCGATGACTTCGACTGGCACGCTGCGCTGTGAGTAGCGTACTTCCGATCCGTCCAGGCCGTCAACGCCACGGCGGGCACCGCCGCCGCCGTCGATCGTACCCACCACGTTGACACGGTCACGGCCTGTA
The DNA here is from genome assembly GCF_053522705.1 of Agrobacterium sp. 16-2014-1-2a. Taxonomy (NCBI): domain Bacteria; kingdom Pseudomonadati; phylum Pseudomonadota; class Alphaproteobacteria; order Hyphomicrobiales; family Rhizobiaceae; genus Agrobacterium; species Agrobacterium sp. 16-2014-1-2a. The sequence continues at coordinate 110,296 of NZ_JBNWBX010000010.1, read as the reverse complement.
CGAGGATCGGGAGCCGAAACGACGATAACCCCGCTCATACCGCCACCGGCTGCGGCAAGGCCCTCCGGTAGTGCCTGATTGAGGCACCCCAGGATAACGTCGTAGGCGCGTGTCGCTGATGCAGCACGAGACCCGCCGGATGCGGGATAGACCGCGTTGAGAACCGTGCCGCGCGGAGCATGGCCGTGGATCGCCCGCAAGATACCGGAGTTGCGCGGCGTCAGCGGATCAACGGTCAGGATGTAGGCGTAAAGGCACTGGATAATGTAGGGGTGGGTGGTTGCCCCCGTTACCAGGTTGTAGGCGGCCGCCAATTGCGGATCCGTGCCGGTAAAATCAACCTCGATCTCGCTGTCCTTCACCGTCATGGTCACGCTGAAATAGGCCAGCTGACCATCATGGATCCCTTCAAGATAGTCCGAGAAGGTATATACACCGTCCCGAATCGTCCTGATCACCGCGCGGGCCTTGGTCTCCGCGTAGTTGATGACGTCCTGCATCCCCTCCTCGACACTCTCACGATCATATCGCTCGCAAAGCTCGCTGACGCGCCGGTCCATGCTCTTCAGGCCCGAGATCATGGCCTGAATGTCGCCCCACAACTCGGTCGGAATTCGGCTGTTGTCCTGGAAGATCGACTTGATCGCTTCGTTCAACACCCCTCCTTCGTAGAGCTTCATTGGCCTGACACGGAGGCCCTCCTGGAATACTTCCGTGAAGGCTGGCGAGATACTTCCTGGAACGGCGCCGCCGATATCGGACGCATGGACAAATGCCCAGCCGATCGCGATCAGCTTCTCGTCGTAGAAGATCGGATAAAGCAGCGTAACGTCCATCAGGTGCGTCACCAGACCGTCCGTGGCAAAGGGATCGTTGGTGATGATGATATCGCCTTGCTTCAGGTTCTCCCGGCCGATGGCATCCAGCGTCGGCTTCAACGGGGAGCCGACGAAGACATTGACGCCAGACAACATCGGATAAGCGAACATTTCGCCTTCGGCAGTCGCAATCGCACACTGATAATCCTGCACGATCTTAACGAAAGTCGTGTGGGCGGTGCGGTAGATCGCGGCAGAGGCTTCTTCGACAATCGCGTTGAATCGATTGTTCATGACGGCAGTACGAACGGCATCCATTGATCAGCTCCGGGTCATGAGAATTGCGCCAAAGGCTCCAACGCGGGCAACGAACTCTGGCGGAACGACGATCGTCGCATCACGCTGCTCGATGACGGCCGGCCCCTGGATCGCATCGTTGGGGGTGAGAGATGCGCGATCGAAGACGCGTACCTCGGGAATGAGTTTGTTGTGGAAGCGCATCGAACGAACCGTTTTGAGCGCACCGCCAGCCCCGAACGTTTCAGGTGTTGTGGGCTGAGGTATCGACATCGATCCACGCACGCGCATGCGCAGGTCGACGAATTCGACTGGCGCCGCTTTGTCGGCATGGCTGTAGATCCGTTCGTGCTCTTGGTGGAAGGCGGCATGCATTGCGGCAATGTCGTGCGCTTCGATCGCCGTATCCGGCAGCCGCACGTCAACCTGGAAGGACTGCCCGACGTAGCGCATCTCAGCCCAGCACTCGAACGTTTTCGACACGAGACGCTCCGGCGGTGCCTGCCGCGATAACCATTCGGCTCCCTGCTCGCGAAGGACCTGAAACTTCTTCGCGATGAGAGAACCATCGATATCAAGGCCGTGGACGGTTTCGAGCGCGTCATTGCTCAAATCAGAGACAAGGCCCCCGAGGGCACAGAATACGGAAGGTGTCGCCGGCACAAGAACGCGGTTCACGCCGATCTCGGCCGCAAGGAGCGGCCCCTGGATCGCGCCAGCTCCGCCGTAAACGAGCACCGTCAGATCTTCGGGATCGACGCCCTGGCGTGCGAGATAAGGCAAGACACCGGCCACCATGTTGGAGCTTGCGACGGTGACGCACATTTCCGCGGCGCTGAGCACGTCCGTCTTGAGAGTCTCCGCAATCGGCGCCATAGCGCGTTCGGCGGCATGACGATCGAGCTGCATATCGCCGCCAAGAAGGGCTTCAGGCAAATAGCCCGCAAGTAAAAAGGCATCGGTCAGCGTGGGTTCCGTGCCGCCTCGGCTGAAGCAGGCAGGGCCAGGATAGGACCCAGCACTGCGCGGGCCGATACGCAACACCCCGCCATCAATCGTGACGACCGAACCGCCGCCTGCGCCGATCGCCTCGATGCTGGTAACTGGCATGACAACCGGAAACTCACCCACCTCGGCCGAAGTCGAGGTGAGAGCTTCGCCATCGCGCACGAGCGAGATGTCAGTGCTGGTGCCACCCATGTCCATGGTGAGGATGTTGTGTTCGCGCAAGGCGCGGCCGAGATATTGCACAGCCGTCACGCCAGACGCCGGACCCGACAGAAGTGTATGGATGGGGAAGTTGCGCGCCTCACTGGCGGCCATCGCACCACCGTTCGAGCGTGTGACGAAAAGTTGCGACCCTGGCAACCGTTCAGCCACATAAGTTTCGACCGCGCCGATATACTCGTTCATCCGGCGCTTCACGAAAGCGTTGAGCACACTGACGATCGCTCTTTCGTATTCTCCGATCCGCGGCCAGATCTCGCTGGACAGGCTGACCTCGGCATCTTCGCCGACCGCTTTACGGATAGCCCGCGCGACCGCTTGTTCATGCTGCGGGTTGGCGTAGCTGTGAAGCAGCGCGACCGCATAGCCGGCAGCACCTGCGTCGGCTACACGACGGGCAAGTGCCTCGACTGCTGCCTCGTCGATCGAGGTTCGAACCAAGCCGCCGCGCAGCAGTCGTTCCTCAACCTCGAAAACCATCTCGCGATCGATCAGCGGCCTGGTTCGGGTCTCGAACAGGTTCAGAGGGTTGCGGACGCCGATCCGCTGCAGTTCGAGCAGATCCCTATATCCCTTCGTTACGAAGAACGCGATCTTCGGGCCTTTTCGCTCGATTACGGCATTCGTGCTGACCGTGGTGCCGTGCATGACGAAGGCCGCCTCGCCCGGCTCGGGCGCGAGCCGTTCCAGTAGTTTTTCAAATCCCTCGCGGAAACCGTTTTCGAAAGCGGGAGGAGTCGAAGGAACCTTCAGAGTGACGATCCTGTCCTCTCCTTCACGCCACCCGCAAAAATCTGTGAACGTCCCACCGATATCAACGCCGATTCTAAGCATCTGCCGCTCACCCTCGCTTCTTCAGTTGGTCGGCCTGCGGGGTATTTCGATCTATTCTGATCTGCATGAAACCTGTCTCCGTTCTGGAATGATCATCGCGATATTTCAGCGATGAATACGCTGCTCACTCCGCTTGGAGAATTTGCATATCCCACCGATTGATTGGCAACGGCAATCAATCGGAACGGATGAGACTCGCCTGCTTTATAGAAACTGAGGGCGACGAAGGTGACTGAGATCGCGTCCTGTCGCTCGCGACGGCCCTAGGACCATGCCGCCTTCATAACATTTGAACATCGCCGTATGCCTATTACTACCCTTGTAGCATGGACGGCAACGCCTTATCCCTAAGCTGGAAGGCAAGAATTCCAAGATAGCCAGATCTGCAATCGACCCGCTTCACATGGTGATCATCTGTTCAAGACTGATGAAACCGAAGCAAAGAAGGTCCTCAAAACTTGGCCGTCAAACGGCGACAGCTGGACACACTGTATAGCCGACCGCACGAGGATTGAAGGATGCGTCTGGCTCACTGGGGGCTAATGGCCACGGATCGAACGTTTCGCCCGGGCACGGAAGCCTTCGTATTGTGAGAAGGTTAAATGGATCACGAGTTCGAGACGGCCATTGTTGGCGGCGGCGTAGTGGGCGCCGCAATTGGATACGGGTTAGCCAAGTTGGGGCGCCGGGTGATCATCATCGATGGCGCGGACGATGCGCTGCGTGCGTCCCGAACAAATTTCGGCCTGATCTGGGTTCAAGGCAAGGGCGACGAATATCCTGAATATCATCGCATCACGCGGCAAAGCGCTGAGCTGTGGCCAGGTTTTGCCTCCGAGTTGAAAGAGCTGACCGGTGTCGACGTAGAGTACCGCCGCAACGGTGGTTTGCTCTTTTGTGTGTCGGAAGCTCAGGCGGAAGAAGAAAAAGCCATCGGCGAAAAGATGGCTGCCATTCATCCTGACTATCGTTTCGAGATGCTGGAGCGCTCGCGCCTTGAGCGCATGCTTCCCGACATCCGTCTCGGGCCGAAGGTGTGTTCAGCGTCGTTCAGTCATATGGACGGTGACGTCAATCCTCTCCTGGTCCTTCGCGCTTTGCTGGAGGGATTTGTGCGCCTCGGTGGAACCTTGGTGACGGGCGAACACGTCGACAGCATCGCGCCCACGCTTGGTGGCTTCCGACTGGCAACGGATGGCCTCACGATAGAAGCGGAGCGGGTGATTATTGCAGCGGGAAATGACTCCATGGCTTTTGCCAAGAGCCTGGACCTTCCACTTCTGCTCGTTCCGGAAAAGGGGCAGCTTCTCATCACGGAACGGGTCGCCCCGGTATTTCCTTACGCCGCCAGCGGTATTCGTCAGACTATGACGGGCACGTTTCAGCTCGGCGTTACGAATGAACGTGTGGGCCGGTCTACCGATGTGACAGCTGGCGGCGCACGTCATATCGCCAATCGCGCGATCAGTGTGATGCCTGACGTCGGCGCGTTGCGTGTCATAAGGCAATGGGCGGGACTCCGCGTGCTGACCCCGGATGGGGTGCCGGTCTACGATCGGTCGCGGCGATACCCCGGCATCCATGTCGTCGCATGCCATTCCGGCGTCACCCTTGCCGCTCTGCATGCGGGTCCTTTTGCCGATTGGTTGGCAGCCGATGGAAGGGAGCCATCCTACGACGCTTTCCGCGGCAGCAGATTCAAGATGGGGATCGCGGCGTGACGAGTGAAGTTCTCTTTCCCTCCGGCCCAAGCGTGGAAATCACCATCGACGGTCGAACTGTGACCGCTCGTGATGGGGAGCCTCTGGCCGCCGTCTTTCTGCGTCTGGACGACATCCATACGCGGACCTCCTTTCCTTCCGCCCAGCCCAGGGCGCCCTACTGCATGATGGGCGTCTGTTTCGAATGTATCGTGTACATCGAAGACATCGGCACGATCCGAAGCTGTCAGCAAACGGTTCAAGCCGGCATGAGGGTCGAACGCCATGACCATCCGAAGAGGCTGAAATGAACCCGAATTCGAGCGCCGACCTGTTAATCGTCGGAGCTGGCCCCGCTGGCATGGCCGCCGCGAGGCGAGCTGTGCGCGGCGGCCTATCCGTCGTCTTGCTGGATTCGCAATCACAGCCCGGAGGTCAGATCTGGCGTAATGCCGGCAGCAACGCGACGAGCCCGGTCATAAACGTTCTGGGGGCGGAATATCGACGCGGCATCCGGCAAATCGAAGCATTCCTGGCCAGCGGCGCCGACTACATTCCGGAGGCTCAGGTAAGCAGGCTCAGCCAGGGTTGGACGGTGGAATATGTAAAGGGTGGAGAAATTCGTTCTGTCATGGGACGGCATCTCTTGCTCGCTATGGGCGCACAGGAACGCCCGGTTCCGTTCACCGGCTGGACGCTACCCGGCATCATGACGGTCGGCGCCGCACAGATTCTCCTTAAGACGGCGGGCCAACTGCCACGGGGGCCAGTTGCCGTGGTCGGGAGCGGACCTCTTCCCCTACTATACATGCAGCAGATGCGGCTCGCCGGGACAAAGCCCGTCGCTTATCTCGATACGACCCCTCGGGGTCTCATCAGCCGTTCGCTGCGCGGTTTTCGCGGGGCGCTAAAGGAGCCCGGCCAAATCCTGAAAGGGATTGCCTGGTTACCGCAGTTCAGTGGCGTTCGGCACGTACGCAACGTGGTCAAAATCAGCGCCGAAGGAAGCGGACGACTGGAAACTGTACGGTTCGAAACTTCAAACGGCAGGTCCGACCGATTGGAGGTCAAATCCCTTCTTGTACACGAGGGGCTGGTGCCAAGCCATCAGTTGGCCGTGTCGGTCGGCGCGCAACTGATGTGGGATGTCGGCCAGTCAGCGTTCCGGCTTGAGCGCGACGAGTGGATGAACGCAGGTCCGGACGGACTGTACATAGCCGGGGACGGTGCTCGGATCGGCGGCGCCGTCAATGCCGAGATCGAAGGAGAGATCGCCGCGACCGGTATCCTTCTTCGTGACGGCGCCCTGACGGCCGCTCAGGCGAATACCGAGACAAAACCGCTGAGAGCACAGCATGGCCGGCAAAAGTCGTTCCGGCGATTTCTGGATGGGGCCTACCCGCCGAATATTGCGCGGACCCAGCCGGACGACGAAACGATCGTCTGCCGGTGCGAGGAGTTGAGCGCGGGCGTGTTGAGGGAAGCTGCTGTCCGTGGCGCTTGCCGAGGCCCTAACCAGCTGAAGAGTTTTACACGCGCGGGCATGGGTCCCTGTCAGGGAAGGCAGTGCGGCTACCCGGTGCACGAACTGGTGAAGTCCGTCGCCGGTCTGACCGCTGGCGAGGTCGGCCTGTTCAATCCGCGGCCTCCCTTCGTTCCCTTAACGGTATCGATGCTTGCAGCTCAGCAGGCCGAGGAAGTCGTTTCAGCGTCGATACATGAGTGATCGTTCTGACATCGCCACAGCGTGGTGACCAGATTTGCAGTCAAGAAATGAACGCCTCACGGCGTCGCAAGGAGAATGAGTTGAAGACGTGCCAAATCCCGGGAGCCCCCGTTCAAAGCGGCGCATCCCAACCCGGATGCCTGATGGGGCCTGATGCGTTTCGGACTGCCGGCTTGTCGCGAGCTTTGACGGAACTGGGCTGGGCCGTCACTGATCTCGGAGATGCGACGCCGACGGCGGAGCCCGAAATCAGTCACACCAATTCCGCGGTGAAGAACCTCGATGCTCTGGTGGGATGGACGCGCAGTCTCTCCAAAAAGGCGCTGGAGATGGCCCGCAGCTGCGATCTTCCGGTTTTTCTCGGCGGCGATCACTCAATGTCTGCCGGTACCGTTTCCGGGGAGGCCGAACGAGCGGCCGAACTCGGCAGGGAGCAATTCGTCCTCTGGCTGGACGCGCACCCAGACCTGCATACCCTACACACGACTGCAAGCGGCAATCTTCATGGCACGCCGGTCGCCTACTATACGGGCCAGCCTGGCTTCGAAGGACTACCGCCGCTGGCCGCGCGTGTGGATCCCCGCAACGTATCCATGATGGGAATTCGCTCGGTCGACCCGGAAGAAAGGCGCCGGGTTGCCGAGATCGGTATCGAAGTCTCCGACACGCGGGTTCTGGACGAGCAAGGGGTCATACGCCCGCTGGGCGTCTTTCTTGACCGCGTGAGCAAGGCCAAGGGCAGATTGCACGTCAGCCTCGACGTCGACTTCCTCGATCCCGGGATTGCGCCGGCGGTGGGCACCACGGTTCCGGGCGGGGCGACTTTCCGAGAGGCACACCTCATCATGGAGATGCTCCATGACAGCGGTCTCGTCACCTCGCTCGACCTTGCGGAGCTCAATCCGTTTCTGGACGAGCGAGGGCGCACGGCCCGACTGATGACCGATCTTGCCGCGAGCCTGTTCGGCCGGCGCGTGTTCGACAGGGTGACAACAGCATTTTGACCACCGGGTGTGGCCCGGTGCGATCGAGGTTTGCCTCTCGCATTGAGACAACCCTTCGAAACCAGGAGGAAGAAGATGAAGGTTGGAATCGCCGGAGCAGGATCGATCGGCATTGGGTATGCGGCGTTCCTCTTGCAGAATGGACATGAGCCATTGATCTGGTCGCGTTCACGCGAAAGAACTGCTGCTTTCTCTGCCGGCGCACCGGTGAAGATCACGGGTGCGATCATCACGGAGTTCCACCCGCATATCTGCACGAACGCCCAGGAATTGGCCGAAGCCGATGTGATCGTGCTGGCGCTGCCCGCCTATGGTCACCGCTTTGTTCTCGACGCTCTTCTGCCGCACCTCAGCGCACGTCATTCGGTGATCATCAGCGCCCATCTTTCCTTTGCGGCGCTCTACCTCGCCAAAGGGTTGGCCGAGCGTGGAATCGAGATCCCAATCACGGCATGGAGCACAACTGTGCTGACATGCAAGCTGCGGGAGGCGGATACGTTCAACATCGGCGCCATCCGGGCAAAGGTCGATATGGCGACCGTGCCGGCACGTTTCGCAGGACGGGCGCACGAAACCTGTGTCGCTCTGTTCGGTGATCGCTTCGACGTGAAGGACGATATCCTCACGATCGCATTGAGCAATCTCAATCCCCAGGACCATATGGGCATCGCGCTGTGCAATCTGTCACGTATCGAGCGAGCTGAGGAATGGGGTCAGAACACCAACGTCACGCCTGCCGTCGGCCGCTTCCTTGAGGCGCTCGATCTGGAGAGGCTGGCAATCGCTTCCGCCTTCGGCAAGACGGTCCGATCCACCTTCGATCACTTCCGATTGTCGTTCGACATATCCGGCCAATCCGTTTCGGAAATATCGTCGATCCTGGTCGAGCGCGGAAGCGACCCGGCAGGCCCAAAGAGCGTTGATACTCGCTACGTGCTCGAGGACGTTCCCTTCGGTCTGATCCCGACCCTGCATCTGGCAAAAGCAGCCGGCCTGTCTGCACCCTTGCATGAAAGCGGCGTGCAGATCTTAAGCGCCTGCTACGGACGCGACTTCTCCGAAGAAAACGACCTGCTTCCAGACCTCGGCCCGCTCGATCTGCCCACGCTCAGGAAACGGGTAATCGCCGGGTACGCGATCACGGACGAACCCGTGTGATCCGGGCTCGTCCGACAGTCTATCAAACCAATGAAGGGGGCCAAAAGATGCCCGCAATTGCCAACCTCAACATCGTTCCGTTCATCAGTGTTGAGAACATGATGGACCTGGTGGTCAGCACCGGGGTCGAGAACTTCCTTGTTCAACTGGCCGGCTACATTGAAGAAGATTTCCGGCGCTGGGAAAGCTTCGACAAGATTCCACGCATCGCCTCGCATTCGCGGGACGGCGTGATTGAACTCATGCCGACGAGCGACGGCACCCTCTACGGCTTTAAATACGTCAACGGCCACCCGAAAAACACGAAGTCGGGACGCCAGACGGTGACCGCGTTCGGCGTGCTCTCCGATGTCGATAGCGGCTATCCGCTGCTGCTGTCGGAAATGACAATCCTGACGGCCTTGCGAACGGCCGCAACCTCCGCGATCGCGGCAAAATATCTGGCGCGTAAAGATGCGCGCACGATGGCGCTGATCGGCAACGGTGCCCAGAGCGAGTTCCAGGCGCTCGCCTTCAAGGCGCTGCTCCATATCGATCGGATACGGCTTTACGATATCGACCCGGAGGCAACAGCTCGCTGCAGCCGCAATCTCCAGCGGTTCGGGTTTCAGATCGAGGCGTGCACCTCTGCGGAACAGGCGGTCGAAGGTGCCGATATCATTACGACAGCGACGGCCGACAAGCACAACGCCACGATCCTGAGCGACAATATGATCGGGCCCGGCGTCCACATCAACGGCGTCGGCGGCGACTGCCCAGGCAAGACCGAGATGCACCGCGATATCTTGCTGCGTTCGGATATTTTCGTGGAGTTTCCGCCACAGACCCGGATTGAAGGCGAGATCCAGCAACTCGCGCCAGATCATCCTGTGACGGAACTTTGGCGCGTAATGACTGGCCAGGACGTCGGCCGAAAGAGCGACAAGCAAATCACGCTTTTCGACAGCGTCGGATTTGCGATCGAGGATTTTTCGGCGCTGCGCTACGTCCGCGACCGCGTTGAGGGATCAAGCCACAGCAGCCCACTCGACCTAATAGCCGATCCGGACGAGCCTCGAGATCTCTTTGGAATGTTGCTGCGTCGTCAGGCTTTCCGAACTTTGGGAAGTTGAAGAGATGCCAATAGCGCGTGGACCGTCGAGCATCTAGAACGGGCTCTATGGGGCTTGCACATACAAACGAACGATCGAATGAGTCTTTCACGCTCTTACAAACATACAAATATTCTAATAAATGCTCTTTTCTCTTAGGTTTACCCGCCAATATATCCTGTCAAACACTGGATATTTACAATTGATTACGGAAAATGACAAACCGATCAGGAGCGCAAAATTTAAGGCAGCCACGCTATTGACCGGGGCGATGACGTTGGACAAGCCGTTTTAATTTTGGGATGGATTGAACTTTAAAGTTGAAGGAGCCACTCAGCCGCCGGCTGCTAGAGTTTTAATGAGCTAAGCACGTACGTCAGAAACCACTGTTGGGCGTACAAAAGTCGCCTCAGGTCACTGTCAGCCAGCAAGAGTTTCTTGCCACAACGCAACTGACGTTTGACATAAATTCCTTTCGGAACTCAATCAGATATCTCATATTCTCTCTCAACCAAAATATTCGATAATGGCTCTCGCTTCATCCTCAACTTCTCTACCTGTCCCAGCCGCAGGTCATCATCCGCTTCCCTTGACTGTAGGTGTCCTCGGTTCTGGTCACGCTGGGACTGCATTAGCGGCTTGGTTCGCCTCTCGGCACGTTTCCACGGCTCTGTGGGCACCAGCGGATCATCCAGGATCGATCTCAGCAATCAAAGCCAACGAAGGAGTCGTCACCACCGAGGGAGTGATCAACGGTTCATTTACGGTCTCAGCCTCTGATGATCTGCTCGCAGTTATTCGCTCCAGCCATCTACTGATTATTGTCACCCGTGCGGACGTTCACGACAGCTTCGTCAGTGAACTAGCCAACTTCAACGGTGAACTCGCAGAAAAGGATATTCTCGTCGTCTGCGGCCATGGGTTTTCCATGAAGTACGAGAGGCAGCTGCAATGCAAGCGAATACTCGAGACGGATAATTCGCCCACAACGTCTAAGCTATCGGATAAAAAAAAATGTAAGGTCAACATCAAGGAAATGAAAGCTTCTTTCGGACTGTCGTGTTTCCCAATTCATCGAAATGATGTTGGCGTCATCGATTTACCCGAAGATATCAAGATCATCTTCGCCCAGCTATTTACGGCTAGGATCATCCCCATCCCACCATTGCAGGTGCTGTTCTTTTCCAACTATATCACTCATGCGATTGCCGCTGTTATGAACATCGGAAGATTGCGCGACCCTGTCAATTCCCTTACCAAAAGAGCTGAGCAGTGGCTTCTTGAACTAGACGAGCGAACCCCACGAGCCGAGACGGACTTTTTCTTTTATGGTGAAGGATCCAACACTTACGTTTGCAATGTTCAAGAGCAGGTAGACCAAGAGCGCCGGAAGGTTGCCAAAGCGTGTGGGTTGCATCTCAATTCTCTCTTGCAGGAATGCAATGATGAATATGGCACTAATTATGCGACCCTAAGGGAATATTGCCTCGCACCATCACCTCATAACGTGCATTATGCATGCCCTGACAACATGGAACATCGTTATTTTTCTGAGGAATTATGCTCATTGGAGGATATCGCGGCAATTGCAACTATTACCAAAATCGAGATGCCCCTCACCCGCGCGTTCATCAATATTATTCATGCGGGAAAGGCAAACTTTCCGCCAACTGACAAAACATCCAGCGTGATTGGTAACTTCAGGTCAGGAGACTTGATCCGCTTTGGTGCCACCATACTTGTTAAGGATGAGATGATGAAGTAAAGAAGACGTGCGCCACGCAGTTCGTTCCAACCTCTTGTAATAAAGTTCATAAGTCCGCACCCCTATCACCGTATTGCGATGCATCTAATATAATTTCTGTTGAATTATCATATTTATGTAAAATGTAACGCGTATTTTTCTTATCAAGTGTGTTTTTTGTGCTTTCGACTTTGTTATTTTTATGTTTTCTATATTAATCTAGCAACAAAATAAAGGATGTTAATTTCGTATAAAATCAAATTTTTCCTAGAGGAAATCCCCTCACACAGACATTCTTAACTACTAATTATCACAATCCGGAATTACTTTATATTACAATACAAAAACCCCATGATATAATATAACGTTAAAAACACACTCAAGATTCAGTTAACATTAATATTTGAAAAGCAATACACATCCACAATCAACACTCTGCGCTAATCTAACACCGGAAACAACTACCGTAGGACCACTTAGAAAGCCTCTCAACGCTGACAATCTTCGCATCTGGTACGAGCTTAGGCGACGGCGGAAAGGCCTCACCAAACGCGACAACTTCGCATCTAAACCGTGAACTTGGGATTGGGGCAAGAAACTTGCGCTGATGCATGCCATGGATTTCGAGAAGTGAATAGTTCGTCTTGAAAAACGATACATTCGGCAGGAAAGCGAAAAACGCCTCCACATCCTTCAGGGAAAGCCGAGAGCCAGGTGAGATCTGGTTGTGCCATTTCCATATCGTCTGGGATGTCACTCCGTCGGTGTAAGGCGATTCAGTACAGGCGACAAATCTGGAAGCCGTAGTGCACAAAAATTTTCCGCACTCCACAAACCGATGAATTTCGTCGGAACTACCGTAGACGTACCACAAATCAGTGCCGGGAAGCACTGAATACAAGGTGTCAAAAGAAGGACCCCGCAGACACGGCGCTTCAGAAAAATGCGCTAACCTCCCGTCGGCTGCGCAAACCTTAGTTTTTAGAATTGATTCCTCCAACACTTTCTGAGCACTAGCTAATGTACTATTGATAAACCCTACATATGCGTCCCTAGATTCCCTAAGACGGAAATCTCCCAACGATGAATCAGATACAAATTTGACGTATCTCGGTCGGAACATTGGACGATTGTATTCCATTTCCAACTTGTAATTGAGAAGTAGAAACTTGCCTCAGACGGAACAGATATCTTCTCTGAAATCTGAAATTTGCACCAAGCGCTCTTTAAAAAAGACAAAAATTCGTGCCGACGGTGGCCCACCGAAGAAAAAGTTGGGGCGTAAATGTCAAAAAGCAGTTCGGCGCAGAATTGCCACATTCTGCGATCTAATTACCCAATCCACGACTTTTGGGACAAAAAAGACAAAAAATATGACACATTTAGCGAAAAATGCTCCTGATTGGAGAAATATTTCCACATGCGGCGACTGTTGCGCGCTGATTGCCTGACGAGGCTACCAAGTGCACTCACGAAAATGCTATCGAGTCGGCCACAATCGCTTGCCCATTCACTATAAGAACACGAACCATCACTCCATTTCTGTCACAGCCCCTCGGCAAATCGGCAATATACGAAATGACGGTTCCTACTTGGCAGGTTCGCGATCTTAGACGCATCCTACGAGTTAGTGAGTTGAGGCAACACTTGCGCCAGGCTCGTACCGATTTCAGATCCACCCTGTCACAATTCGTATACTTTAACCGCTCCGTTGTTAACCCAAATGCGTACGATGACGAGTATCTCCTTTCAGACCAGAGGCTCACCTATGTTTACGTCGATGAAGTAACAGCGCAATTGTGTGGTCTCAATCGCCTATTACCGTCCAACTCTCCGGCCTTCGGGACAGTAGCTACCGCAATGCCCCCATGGCTATTGGATCCACAAGAAATGAACGCAATCTTGCAACAGAGTTGCGGTCAAGGAGGCTTCGTTAATTACCACCACGGTCCGAGTACAAACAGCTTTTTTTTGGCGATCCTGATGAGCCAGTTGTTCATACGGATCAGGACTGATGTAATCCGCGGTCAAGGTTATGGTTGGTACGCCAGGCTAGGTAATTATGTTGAGGAAGGAGAGGATAACGAAGGTATCGAAAACGAGGAAGAGGAAGAGGAAGAGGAAGAGGAAGAGGAAACGAGAGAGTTCCAATTATCCGATCTCATTCATTATCCCATTGTCGCATTGGGATCGTGCCATCTCACACGTTAGGTGTCGCGGTTACCAGAAAACTTGATCTATCAACGCGTGCTTTGAATCTTGTTATTTTTCATGTTTCTAATATCATCCAGTACCGAAATAAAATTCGTCATTTTCGTCTCTCGCAATGCAATTAATATGGTCTAAATACAGCAATTGTGGCCCAAACACATATTATTATTACTATTATTAGTCGTGCGTAATTTTATTTATGAAACGTCTCGTTTCAAAACTATGAAAATACAATACAAAATGAAACACGCCCATGAAAAATAAAACATCTACAAATACCAATCGAACATTCCATAATATACTTAATCGTATTTTATTATGCAAAGATAGATCTATCTTTGGCATTGCGTAGCGGCGATGCTGCAGGCGAGCATAGCTGAGATACTCCTGGGCTATACCTTCCACCAACTCGTCCTGCGATTTTTGTCTTCATCGGATAGGGCTGTTCGTCGTTGCCAATCGCAAACATAGCGAATCCCCAGGGCGCCAGGAGATCCTATTACATTCCGAACGGATGACCCTCGAATCCTTCGAAAGCGACTGCGTTAATTGAAGGGAATTCCTGTTCCTGTCGGCGCGCATGGATGAGATACTCCTGAGCGATCCCATGAGCCAACTTATCCTCCATGTCTGCGCCAAGCTGCAATAGCATATCGGGTGTGATCTGGTTTTGGCTAGCAAACAACATGGCGTATCGATACCCATCAATCCCTTCCAGTATGGGCCTCAGCTGAGGCTGATTCCAAAGATGAACCAACTCTTCGATGATAGAAAGGCCTGCAGCGGGGTGCAACATCTGCTTAACTCTGGCCTTGGCCGCTTTCATGAAGGTCTCCTCGTCTGCTAACTTGTGGCGAATAATACGCCAACGAAAATCGTTGCTCCAATAACTGCTCTGCACCATGCACTTGAGCAACGAGATAGATCCTCCCTCAAGAATAAGCCCACCGTGAGCCTCATTATTATAAACCTCCGCGATCAGCCTCTCGTGAGCTTGCTTGGCTGAGATGATACCCTTCACAAGAGGCTGTTCATCAAGGTATAGACGGGTCGTGCCCTTCAGTTCTTCCACTGTTGGTCGTCCGCTTCCGGTTGACAGTTGAGGACAGCATTGGACCCGGTCGAGAGAAAGGACTGGCTGCCCGGTTTGCTGGGCAAGAGCTATCGCGGTCGATGTCTTTCCTGTACAAGTTGGACCGAAAATTAGACGGAGATCCATAAGTGTTTTGCGATATCTTGAATACAAATTGATATTTTTTGGGTTCGAGAAGTGTATCATCACAGGCTGTTATATTGTCTTCCTCGAGATTCCTTATTGAAGAGCAAATGGCTTTAGCGTCTCTCCAAAGGGCAACTTGTTTTTCAACAAAGTGTGGGGCACGGCTGTTTCCTTGAAAGCAATTTGTCACCAACGAAGGCGCCTTTAAGTCAAAATAAGGCTGACTAAATCAGCACTATAGAGGCAGCTATTCATGCCACTTGAGGACGTTTTTCCGCGCTTTACTGCCACTTGTCTGCGCTGATTATCATCATTGCTGGCGAGAGAGTGAAATCGTTTGTAATAGTTGATTAGGTGAGACGTCAAAATAAGGGCGACTATTTCATATTTGACTTAAATATGTCCATATTGTTAGGCACATGTGATAGCAATTCCTTAACAACGGTGTCTATTATTTACTTCTTGCAGTCGTTGTCATTGTGACAAAATCAAAGATATTCTACCGTTGGAATAATATTACCATTCAATAAACGCGACAGTTGATATTTTAACTATACCTCAACATATTACTGCGCACCTCAACATAATGGAGGTTAATAGAATTACAGAAATTTTATTTACACCATCATATTCGTTGTTAAACATCAATATTCATTAATAGCAATTTATAAAACGTGCAATACTTGTAACAGGATACGCAGATTAATTTCTATTGCGGTAGTTATATCTCCTCCAAGAGTGTTCGAGAGGATTGTCCTTTGCTAAAACACCTCCACAATTGTGGATAATTGCACAGACGGCATTACACGCGGTCTGAATAGCGCCCTCCACCCATCCACCGGTAAAGGAACAACTGCAACCCGCCAAGTAAACTCCAGTATCATTAGTCATGTCCAGCGCTTGAAAGAAAAGTTCTTCAGAATAAAAATCCTCGCCACGCCGGTTGAGTTTGAAAGCTCCGCCGGCATTCTCGTCTGTAAGCCAATCATGTTGAACAACATTTTGGTCGTAATCAGCGCAAGCGGGAACTAAATGCCGGGCAAACGCCGGGAACGATTTCGAAATTGCGTCCCGTAGCAGACATAATCGCTCTTTTTTGTCGGGGATCGCCAATAGCTTGTGGGAGTCGTCCTCCCATGTATAACTGATGAGCACCACACCTTTACCGTTCGGATCCTGCGGCTCATAGTCCAGACAATACACTGCTTTTGCGACCCCGTCCATGAGGACACAGGACGGGAGCATATGGTCAAACCAAAATTTACGTTCAGTCAGCAGGAACAATTTTGAAGAGCCCGTCATGTGGCTGTTATCAACGGCTTGGTTCACTGGTGCACGAAAAATGGTGGTATCGGATGTCAGACGATGCCTGAGTTGGATATTTGCGAGTCCAGATGTAACCACCACCTTATCATAAAGTTCAGATATCCCGCTCTTAAGCCTTATCTTTATTTTTGTCTTTTCCTTCTCAACCGCCCTGACTTGAACATGGCGTATACGCTGGCTTACAGACACGCCATTAACCACTTGAGAGGCGATCCGACGTGGAAGTTCTGAGATTCCTTCAGAGCACATCCGCTGATTTTCTTCATATCCGTTTATGACCAAGCGAAGGATCTCAATAAACCCGCTTTCAAAAACTGGACCAAACCCGCCAGATCCTATTCCCATTAGCTTGAATAGGTCCCAATCATGAGGGAAACTCCATGTTTCACCACCGGGAGGATGCGTGCCCAGAAAGATCCTCTCTATCGCTGAAGAGAACGACTCCCTCCCGAAACGGTTCAGCCAAATTTGCCAGGCGTCATGAGCCCGCCTAATGTCCCCTAATTTCAAGGCCTCAGTGATAGCATCAGGCGAAGCCAACACAATATCTCCCTCAAGGAAACCGTCCTTCAAGAACGCATGCCACCCGCTATAAACGCGATGGAACAACTTCGGTGGCTGCTGCCCGGCTTTCCACATGTATCGGCAACCCTCGTAGACCAAGTCAGTGTCGACTGTGCCGGGATTTGGGAACGGCCTCATCGAAGACAGACCGTACCGCTCGAGGAAGAAAAACAAGCACGATGCAGCAGGAGGAAATCGCATCGCCCCCATTTCGGCCACGACGCTCGGAGCGTCCTTGAAAGCATGTGACCAAAGCTTGCCTCCAACCCGATCACCTGCTTCATATATTGTAACATCGTCTACGCCAGCATGAAGCAGTTCGCTTGCCACCACGAGCCCGGAAATGCCAGCCCCAATGACCGCTACTTTTGGCCTGGGAACATCTTCTGGAAAGAAGCCGATCCGCCCACTATCTGAACATTTGTCGAGAAACAATCTGTAGTCGTAGAGCAAGTCGATCGTTGGAAAGGACCCTGCCGAAGCCTTCAGCATCAGGTTTCGACCATAAGCTACCATGTCAAATGGTACTGCCTCTTCAATGATTACGGTAAACCCGGTAACGCTTTTCAACGAGCCTTCTTCGTACGGCGCCATTTGCAGGGTTCGGGAGCGGGCAGTCTCAGAGATTGAAATGGCCACGAAATGACTAAGGTCGCTGGGTGCACATCTTTTACCACTCAGCAAATTCATGGTTTGGAGAAGTTGAGCTCTGGAGATATCCATGCAAGATGGTGCAAGGTCGATGGCAACGAGACCACTCACTCTTGTTCGCACCGAAGCTTCTGGTTCGAGTATCCACCTCAGAATTTCCTCGCCAACATAGATGTAAGCGGAGAGGACTGCGACCCTCTGACCGGCTGAGATCTCCGGAAAGCGACCGTCGGCCAGCCTTTTGCAAGCTAACCCAGCGCGGCACTCGCCGGAAATTTGAGTAATTCTTCTTTCCCTCGAAGCTTCTCGTTCTGAGAAGGCTGCGGCAACGCGGCGGTCCAATTCATCAGGCTTGTCGACCATTATCAGATCCACAATTTTGGTAGAGAAATGATCGCATTGTTTATCAAAAAGAGATGAGGCTGACATTGCTAGGGAAGATTGGTCTTTGTGTAGATAACTAAAGACATCAACCGTTTCTATTTAAGTTGAAAATCGGGGAACATACTGTGCATTGACATCCCAATGGAAAGCGACAATTTTGGCGTTTTTCAATAGAATATTCACGCGGGTCCAACTCGCCGCTCAATCAGGTTGAATATTGATTGATACAATACTGTTTCCGTTTGAAAAAGTGCCCTTAATACCTCCAATAATTCGGATCATACGCCGTGATTGGGAAATTCCCTCCAATAATCGCGCAATTTGGGCCCAAGCGCGGTATATTTATTTGATCTGAAATGGGCTTAAAATCCCCAATCCAGAAAGATGGTGCCCATTACCTCGTTAGCACAAACCCTAGAACGCCTAAGACGGAAAGACTACTCATGCTTAGAACTAGTAGAAACTCTAATCGCGCGTTGTGAAGCTGCAAAAGCATTGAATGCCCTTCTGGCTACAGACTGGGATGGCTTGCGGCGAAGCGCCAAAAAAATTGATCGCCATGGAAACGCCGGAGTAGGTCTTTGCGGCATTCCACTCTGTTTTAAGGCGAACATCGCGACCGGCATATTTCCTACCAGCGCTGCTACGCCGGCACTGATAAACCACTTGCCAAAGATACCATCCCGCGTCGCAGAAAGACTTTTTTCAGCTGGAGCCCTGCCGGGTGCTTCGGGAAACATGCATGAGTTATCGTTTGGAATTACGAGCAACAACTATGCCACCGGGGCGGTGCGGAACCCGTGGAATCCAGGTCTGATACCAGGAGGCTCAAGCGGTGGTGTGGCTGCTGCGGTGGCAAGCCGATTGATGTTGGGCGGCATAGGCACCGATACCGGTGCATCTGTTCGCCTACCCGCAGCCCTGTGTGGCGTAGTAGGATTTCGACCGACACTTGGTCGATATCCGGGAGATCGGATAATACCGGTTAGTCCGACCCGAGACACCGCCGGAATCATAGCGCAGTGCGTAGCCGATGTTGTAATTCTCGACCAGGTGATATCCCGAAGGCCGGCGAGAATTCCGCCCGTGCCACTGAAGGGGCTTCGGATCGGCCTCCCCACTACCTACTTTTACGGTGACCTTGATGCTGATGTGGCCTTGGCAGCTGAAACGACGATTCGCTTGCTAGCCAACAGAGGCGTAACCTTCGTTGAAGCCAATATTCCCCACCTGGAGGATCTGAACAACGGGGCCAGCTTGCCAATTGCACTTTATGAATTTCCACACGCTCTAAAACAGTATCTCGACGAGTTTGTGGGAACAGTTTCTTTTTCTGACGTTATCAAAGAAATTCGTAGTCCCGATGTAGCGGACATTGTCAACGCACAAATTGAGGGACATCAAATTTCCAACGCTGAATATGAACTGGCGCGTCACTCCTTCAGGCCAAGGCTCCAAGCCGCTTATCGCAACTACTTCAGACTCTATCGGTTAGATGCAATTCTCTTCCCAACTGCACCCTTGGCGGCCAAAGCCATAGGTCAGGATTCCTCAGTCATCCACAATGGCTCAATGGTGAACACTTTCAAGATCTACGTGCGAAACGTGGATCCAAGCAGCAACGCAGGCCTACCTGGGTTGAGCCTTCCTGTTGGCCTTACACCTGATCGCTTGCCTGTTGGAATGGAAATTGATGGATTAGCGGGTTCAGACCACCGTCTGTTAGCAATCGGGGCAGCATTAGAAAAAGCCATAAATTTTCGTTCTTTCTCAGATGTGCCGAACTAGCTGTTTACCACGCCAATTATTGTCTAATAAATCTGCGCTTCATTTATAATTATTCTTGAAATTCATAGAATACTCAGCGCGTCTGTGTCGCCACCAAGATCGAAACATCTGCTTGATATAATAAAAATCGATATATAAAATTTTTAGTTAATCCTTCTCACAGCTTAGAATAAGCATTATATTATAATTCAGTGGTAAATTAGATTCTAAAGCAAAATTAAATTAGCAATTTACATAGGCTGCACCTTTAATTTGCTTTGATTGATAGAACGGCTCAAAAGTTATACTGCGACTCGAGACCAAAATATTAATCAGATACATCTATGGTAAATAATTTATTATTCATAAAGCACACAACGATACGACATCGGTAATTAAAGTACATATTGGAAATACACTGATTATCTGCATGCAGGCTACATCATCTTATTATCATTACATAGACTTGACACATTTCGTTACGATCGGACACTGTTGCTTCATTCCCGCTCACACACAGATGTGCGTATTAGACCAAGCGCTTCAACAAGGAGGTGAGAGCCATTGTCCACCCCGCCTTGGGTGCCTTTTTCAGCCCGTTATCCTGAAAGAGAGCTTTGCCGACCGCGACTATTTCAACACAGAAAGGGTCAGCCCGGGATGGCGCCAGGAAGGTATCGCCGCCGATCTTCACGTGCGAGAAACTTGTGTTCTGAAGCGAAGTATTCGGAAGGAAAGCAATATAAGCATCCAAGTCATTTTTTTCATTGTTTGTAATTTGACAGACCTCGTTCTGCCACCACCTCATAGTTTCTTTTGTTAATCCTTGGGCATAGGGTGGAACGGTGGAGATGACCACGCCTTTGCCGGAAAAGCCCTCATAAAATCGCTCGCATGCATACCTTCGCATTTCTTGAAACGAACAATAAACGTACATTAGAGAATCTTTTAGTATAATATTCAGGGGTATACCTGCTGGGCCTGGCAAGCAAGCAACTTCGCAAAAGCGCTTGACCACTTCATCTATAGCTGGATCAATGGGAACATCAGTATTAATGATGGAATTCATCCAGGAACGTCGAACAGGTATGAGATCCTCTTGTGCAAAGCTGCGATAAGCAATCTCTGTGTGACGTAGGACGAGTTTAAGTTGACGCCGATCTTGTATATTCGAGCTACCGATAATGTTGAATATCGGTCGACTGTGATACATATCGAACTAGTTACTTATTTTTGAATGTAAATTTCAGTCACAGTCAATAATTAAACGCGCTTCAGTGCCCCTTATATTGGGTGACTCTATAGCATCAATCACGGGATTGGTTTGAAATTAATTGAGTCGAATCTCAACACCGAAGTATTTCGTCCTTTTACCCTATTAAACTATTTATCTTGATGGAGGATTTTTCAAAAATGGGACCTGCCTTTCGCTGAAAACACCGACAAAGGTGTGATGTGAGGTCGAAAATTTGAAGATTTGCGCAACTAATCGGATAGTGGCCGACAAATTGACGCCGAAAATAACAATGACTGATTATCCGTGGAGTGATTCCAGCTAAGTTATGCCCCACAATAAAATATTAGCTAAAACTGTCAGCATTTGTGCATTATTTAAGTACTCCATTTGGCAATATCTATATACTCCACGACAAATTTTGCTTGTCACTTTTAGATCGAAATCGCTGCAATTCCCGCCGTGCACCCGGCAATTCGCTTTAGCTCGCAAATGGCTGTGAATGTAAGAGTACTTTATATTTTACTCACCATGTCGTTTCGTAACCTCCCGTTTTTTTTGCGCAGGTCCTTTGTCAACGTAAGCCACTCAAGGTGGAAGGAACCGTTTGGCCGGCTTGGACACTCCATTGGGATCTACCAGAAAACGTTACTCCCCCCGAGGTTCTCGCACGCCATTCTGTCCCAAGGCTTCTAGAACGGCTCGAGGAAGACCTGCCCTTACAGGTCATTGAGCACAGAGGAATGTTCAATTTAGGGAAACGAATTCAAGAATGCACCGCGAGCTCATTGTTGGCCGCGCTCGGGCAAGGAGGACGCAATCTGAGCGAGTTGGACGTCTGTTTAACTTCAGATAATGTAGCTATCGTTTCTCATGATCTTAACACTTGGCGAGTGTCTGAAAAGTTGGGAGATAAGCTTTTCAATGAAATTCACTCGTCAAAAATCAAGGATGTACCTGTTATTATCCGAGAGGTATCAAATGGGATAATACAAGACAAGTATCTTGAAACCATTGATCATATTCCTTTGTTAACTGAAATATTCAGCAAGGTATTTTTGGCTAATCCAGATGCCACCATTTTCCTAGACGGTAGGAACTACGATGCTCACGTGATTGTGGCTTGGCTTAGCCACCGGCCGGAATACCATCAAAGAGTTGTTGTACTTTTCTATACATTTGAATACCCACACGGCGGTGCCTTCGTTGATGCAGTTTTAAATGCCCAGCCCGCATCTGCTTGGAGGAAATCAATCTCCCTGATGCCCGCTCTTTTTCCTGAAGAACTGTGCCGACTGGCCCGTCTGCGTCAAGTTACTGAACCCACAGTCGATGATTTGTATTTGGCAGGCAAAGCCTGGTTTGATTCCATGCTAATGCAAGACATGAGGATCGTGGCGGCACATGTTGTTTTCTCCGGGGTGACCAGAAATTTGCTGGGCCAAGTTGTCGATAAAGATGTCTTGTTGGCTTTCGATTCAGATCAAGCCGCAGTGAGACTCGCGTATTACCTCAAGGAGGATACGATGATTAGAGCTAAACGCCCTCACCTGAAGTTTGCTGCGGTCACTAGATGCTATGACTTCGCAGCCCTCCTGGATTCCGGCGAGCGGGGTGAGTTCTCCATCGACATTAAAACAGGCAGGGCCCGACGTCATGAGACAGACGAGCGGAAACACATACGTTGGAGAAAAGGAACACCAGGAAATTCGGCAACAATTGCGGACTGGGTAATCTCAGATCGACCTGAAGATGAAATGGCTATCTGGGAATGGCGAAATCAAGGAATCGATCGTGAAGTTTCTCATCTAAGTCCACACTTGGATCTTAATATAGAAACGTCAAAATAAAAGTCTCGTAATTGAAACAATATGTTTATTAATTTCGATATATCAATGTGTTCACGCGTATTCTATCTTTTTATTCGAGATGTATGTTGTCCATTATAATGAATATGTAATTTTCTACATTTCGAAGATAACTTTAGACGTGTTAAATCTCTGTTATTTCGCGCCAGATTTACAATAATTCTCATTGGTGGCGAGCGCCACTTTGGCATGCATGAGGGTGGTCTCGGTCCACGGAAAATGTTTGTTGAAAATTACCCTGATTGTGAAAAAACTGAACTCTTTTCCGCTCGAGAGGCGGGAGCACTGACTCATGCCCGCCGGTCGAATATTCTTTTC
The DNA here is from genome assembly GCF_053522705.1 of Agrobacterium sp. 16-2014-1-2a. NCBI lineage: Bacteria > Pseudomonadati > Pseudomonadota > Alphaproteobacteria > Hyphomicrobiales > Rhizobiaceae > Agrobacterium > Agrobacterium sp. 16-2014-1-2a. The sequence goes on along the minus strand of NZ_JBNWBX010000010.1, from coordinate 87,155 downwards.
GTTTCTCATGGCGGTGTACTCTCAGTAGTTGCTACACTGCTCGGGGTTGAGCTGACCGCGATGCAAAGATGTAACGCGTGTGTTCTCCACTTCAAATTCGATGGTTCATCTTGGAACGTCCACACTAGAGACAGCGGGGTGTTTCTGGTCACTGGTGCATCTGGAGGCATAGGCAAGGCCATCGTCGACAACCTGATGCGGCGTGGTTTTCGTTTGAGCTTAGGAGCGCGTAGCGTGGAAAAACTGGAAGCCACTTTTGGGTTTCAGAATGAATCTCTTCACTTCGCACGTTTTGAAGCTGAGGACCTCCAAACGATGGAGGAGTGGGTATCGACGGCCATGATAAAATTTGGGAGGATAGATGGCCTTGTTAACAATGCTGGGGATGGAACACGGGTAGCGCTTGCGGAGGGAATTGACTATGAGCAGCTTGAGAGACAGTGGAAGATCAACGCTGGGGCTCCGCTGAGGATGATCATGCTGTGCCTGCCTCAGCTCGCGAAAAGTGGATCTGGCCGGATCGTCAATATCAACTCCATGTCAGGCCAGCGGGTTCTGAACTCGTTCGTTGGTTACAACATGACAAAACACGCCCTCTCAGGTCTCACGAAAACAGCCCAGCATGTTGGGTGGGAGTCCGGCGTTAGAACAATGGAAATATGCCCAGGCTATGTGGCGACAAAAATGAGTGCTTGGACTGATGAGATTGAGGATGATGGTAAGATCCAGCCCGAGCACATAGCTGAACTTGTTCGACAGGCTATCGAGCGTCCTAACAACGCTTTTGTCCCAAAGATTGAGGTGCTGTGTATGAAAGAAGCCACGCGTTAAACGAAATCGGAGGAGATATAGGTTGCGCGGGTCGCGTGCTCTGTTTGATTAACTCTTGATGTTTTCTTTATGTCTGTTCCCGTGTAATTTTAAATATTATGATGAATAAAACCTTTACTCCTCAGTGTTTTTATTGATTTAATCATTTTCCTTTTGTATTGAGACAGTACGGATTTTAGTTAATTAAAATGAAGGCCTCTGGGAAAATCAAAACCCTGATGACCTAAGTTTTGTCTACAGCTTTAACGACTAGAACCTTATGGAAATAATTATTCCGAGGGCCTTTCATAGAAAATCAAACAAGCTAAAATAATGATTGAACAGAGTCACCATCTGCCAAGATGAAAAAGTCAATGGGATTGATCACCAACTATGGGGTACTCGATTGATAATTTCCCCTAGCAGGGTGCCGAATGAAAATTGCAGTGGCATAATTGGAGACCAGATTTCTATTTTTGCGGCACGCCGCACTCGGTGACCCTTGGCCACGTCCATTTGTCTTTACGATTTTTTCAAAAATGCGATAATTTCGGGAAATCACTTCAAACTTAGTCGCTCGGATTCTCGATATTCAATAATTGAACTGCGAAATTATCGGGTTTGTGTTCGACAAATAATACCTGTTAAATACCTATCTGATTACCTGTAGCAAACAACCATGTTCTATCAATATAGCATGATCGCTATTTTAAAATTTTTATTGGTGGCCATATCAGCCAATAAAACATTTGTTTCAACAACATCACAAGGACCGCACTCGAACATAGATAATTATTTAAGCGAAAGCACAACCAGACAGCAAATTAATACAGATTCAGCGATTAAAGTAGAAATGCTTTGAAACAGATCGGAGCTTCTTGAAGAAGCGCTTCCAAGGTCTATGACGTTCATTCGGCACTCGATTTCCCGAAAGCAAGGGTTTGCAAGGATGATCTTGCGTCGGGGTCAGATTTGGAGGCCGCACGGGGTACACGGCGTCGGCTCCTAAAGCCGCTTCGGCCCAATTATCAGTTGTCTCCGCCGTTGGAACGTTGCGTGACAATTCGACACTGGCCCGAACATGATTCAAACGAGAACTCTCCCCGACGCTTTTCCAGTCCCAGGACGAGCCATCAGCTAGTATTTCGCTGAACAACGCTCTACCGAACGCGATGATGTGGCAAGGGAGTTCCAACCCTCCTTCTCGTAGAAAGAATTGGACACTTTCGCCACCCAGGTAAAACCGCGGCCCTCGCCGGAAAGCCGTGGTGGGAAGGAAGGCCACAAAATGACTCAAGTCTTCTTCGCCGGTTCCAGCTTCGACGCGATTTCCATCGTGTAAACGCTTGAACAAACATCGCACCATTTCGATTGTAACTCCGGTTCGGTAAGGAGCTAACGTGCATGCGAGAAGGTTCGCCCTTCCGAATTGGCAAAGATCCTTAGACTGCACATGACTCAGCATAGCTTCCCGGGAACAATAAACATAGATTGGCGCCGCGTCTTTACAGATCACCTCCTGCTCTGCGATGGACTGAAGCGTCGGCGGACGAGGAAATGGGAGACGAAGAAATAACGCGGAAATTTCGTTTTTTAGCGCGCTCTCTGCCAATCGTCCCCGCCAGTATTTCGTCCAAATCTCCTGATAAATCAGGAGATTATCGCGGATATAGATATGATATAGGATGCATGCACTGGTCAAAAATAGATGCATTTCCATTCTGTCATTAATAGATTCAAGAGTAAGCGGAGCGAAGCCTGGACGTGGTGGAACCATCATATCTATTTGCAGAAATGGTCTTCACCTCATCCGCTCAAAAGGCTTTAAATAGACCCTGCATCCAATTACACAGTTCGTCACACACAAGATAACTTTCGCTTACGACTATTTCCCGCTATTCATTGACTTTGTGTGGCATCAAAACGTATATGTCGTTATATGTATTGTATTCTTTTAAAACTATAGGTATCCGAGGCAATTGCCTGGGGATAAGAACTTTGAACAGCATGTTTACTATTTTACGACATATCGCACTGTTCTGTATGAATATTTGTTTCAAAAACACAAACAAACGAGATAATTTATTTCGCTTAGAAAGATGCTACAGTGCTTGAAAACAGAACGTAGTACATACTGGCAATAGCCCACGATCTGCTGCCGATGTGCAACAGCAGATTATCATAACTTAAAAGATATTTCACAATAAACCGGTAAACGGCGATGCGGACCTTCTGGCTTCATTCCAACGCTTAGTTTCTTACAGGCAGGTGTTTGTCTTTCCGGTGAAGCAACAACGCAGAATTCCAAGACCAGAAGGCCTTTTTTTAGCAGCGGGATAGGCCAAACCAACCGCTACGACTTCAAAATGAAAGCGGGATCCTGGGAGCAGCGCAAAGAACTTATGAACATAACGATCATTGTGAACCTCATAAACGCTATATGGCAATTTCAGAAACGACTTGCTCGGGAGAAAGGCGACATAGGCTTCCAAAGCATCCGGAAGGAGGCAAGACCCTGGGGATATCAGGTTATGCCCATAGCGGACCTTCTCACGCGTCACGCCTGCATCGAAGGGTGACATGGAGCACACGACCGAGCCGATCTCTGAATGAAAAGACACAATACGTTCTTTTGCATATTCCTCAAGCTTCCTGCGAGGACAGTAAATGTAGAGCGGATTATCATTCACGGCGATTGTGTCCAACGGCCCCAACCTCGGTCCGTGCAAGCATGCATACCTGCTGAACCATGTCAGGATTCCGGTCACAGCATCACCCGGATCGTCGTAGAGTACGAGTGACTTGACCCAATTTTTTTGGGCATCAGCCAAGGTTTGTTCCACAAAATTGCGATAAACCACGACTGCTCCGATCAGCACGAGCTTGGCCTCTTCGCGGTTCCGGATCCGCAGCAGGCTAATCACCGTGAAAACAGGACGCTGATATACCATCATTAAGCTTTATGCGGGGTGTAAGCATCCGGAGCTCTTTGGAGCCCCAGAGATTGAATCTTGCTTTATAGCTGAAAAACGCATGTGCAGGGAAGGTGATCATGGTAATTTTACGGATTTCTACTGTTGAAATACCTTTTGGAAACAGAATTTCTGTCTGTTAAACTACAAACAGGACCCGTTACTTAACTATTGGATGAGCGTAGGGCCGTTTTTTCGATAATTGACATGTGAATGACATAAAGCAGGTTTCGAGCTTATCGAGGTGATCCTTATCGCCACATTGTCAAAAAGCATCCACCATAGTCCTATAATTGCTGACAGACACGTAGCGTGCCTCCCTGGCTCATCGCAAAATTGAGGCTTGTGCCTTCGCTTGGCTCGTGACGAAGCCAGCTTTCGATGCCCGAAAACGATGGCCCACATTGTCTCACGAATCATTACGATTCTGTCAAAAAAATACGCTGTTTCACCAGGATGAATTTTCAATTTGTGTAAAATCTGTTCAATAAATAATACTTCCTCAAAGATGTTTCAGAAAAGCATCACGGACTTATTTTTATCAAATTATTTTTATCGCATTCTTATCCTTGCATGAAACATGCATCCATATCATTACATGTCTCATCGGGAGATACACAGTGGCACTAGCATGGTTATATTGATCCCATACACTAGGGTTGTTTTCTATCCATGAATAGAAAACAGATTAAGTGCTGATAAGGTTCTGTAGTTCATCGAAGCTGAGATTTGGCAAACCAAATTCCTCGTCCGACTGGGAGAACAGCGTCTTCCCCACTGCGACGATGTCGTATGGGATTATGTCGTTCTCTTCTCTACTGAAAACGACAAAATGCTCCTCCGCGCCACCACGGGTGGTGATTTTGGACATGCTGATCGTGAATTTCTTACTGGGCAAAATGGCCACGAAGCAGCTTACGGCATGCGGCATGCTATAGGCGCCTGGCAAGATACTGTTGAGTACGTTCTTGAGCTCCTCTGCTGGAATATCCGTTCGGTATGGTGGGAGTGATGAAGCCAGCACAAATTTGCGATAGCACCGCAATAGGGTTTTTCCTTCGACGTATTGCGATAATAAATTCAGGGAGGTGTAGATGTAGATTGGTGAGTCATGTTGGCAAATTCTATCTGGCTGGACGGCGCCAGGAATGCTGCAACACGGCGTGAAGACACAGCTTTTGATTGCGCGCAGAGTCTCTTCGTCTAGGCCGGATTCGGAAAGGACTCGGACAACCCACGATTGCTGGAAGGGGAGAATCTTTCGAGTGAGGAAATCCCTATAATTTGCGACCGCCGCGCATAGGCTCTGCTGAAGTTCTTCCAGGGAGGTGTTTGCGAACAAATCAATTGTCGGAAAAACGGGGCGATCATCCCCTGAGGGTATCATATTTTGATTGTAAGACATTAGTGAGGTGTGCATGGCCGAAGGCTAATGGCCCTCTATTATAACACTCACCTGCCCAGTGATTGTCAAACATCGCAATAATGAAAGATTAGGTTACTATTTCGCTCGTGCCGCACTTGTCAAAGTGGGAAGGAGCATATCAACATTTTCAAACGCTTGTTCCCAGAACACCGACGAATTCATTTGACCGTCACCAGAGCTTTGATGCTACTCAGATATTTGGGCACCGCGATGGGACCCGTGAAACAGCCTGGGTCCACTTTTGAATTGCGTTGCTCCTGAACATCATACCAACTGCCACGATAAGGACTTGTTTTTCACACTTTCGTGTAAATCAATAGTCAGCAATCGAACCTGCCGACAAATTTGAAAATCTCTCAACAAGTCTCCCAATGAGGTGAAACTGCTGTGTTCGAAACACGGAAGCAACCATGTTTCGGTTGGGTTGGAGAGGTTTATCTTAGCGACTCTCTTTCAAGAACGCGTCCCATGCCATACAGCCAGTCATTCAGGCAACGTCGCGCAGTTTGTCATTTCGCCCTACAATCACAGCGGCGCTAGAGGAAGCGACAGATTTTCGAATGATAGCTGGCTTTCCGAGAGTCGAGTTAAACTGTTGATGTGGGTTCTGCGTGCCAGATTGAATATTTCAATTTCATTGATACAGTTAAATATTCCGCGTATATGCCTCCCCTTTCCTTTAACGTTATGAACGTGCTGTTATACCATTCCAAATGGAAAAATACAAATTCGCTGAAATACCAACAATTGAAATTCATTGAATCGCACTTGGCTCTATAATATTACACGATCCGTCGTACAGATTAAGTCATTGGCATCATTATTAGGCGAACGGCACATTTTCTTTTCGAATAGAAAACTCGTTTTCCTTTAAAAAAACAACTGACTATCGTCTAGTCGACGCCGCTGCTTTGACTTATAGGCCAAAACAGGACCGAGACCCACGCGGTGCATTTTTATTCGGTGGATCCGAGCACAATTAATAAAGGAGCTTTTGCATTCCCTGGATGCCTCAAGCTGTGCCAAGTTATCAATGGAGAACCAGAACACTCCGGTTGAGGCGATAGAAAGAAAGCTCAAAAGCAGCTGGCTTCACTCCCTCCATGTCAGAAAAATCCTCCCTTCACCCTTCTTGGGAGGACCTTACTCTTACATCACTGAGGAAACCGATGTCGGCCAAGAAGCAGACTGCATTCGAGGCCATTCCGTCACTCCACTGCCAGAAGATGAAGGCATGGTATCACATCATATGCAGCAGGTCTTTTGTTCAACGCACCAGCCAGCGGCCCATGACCATGTAGATGCGTTTGCTTTAAGAGCAGCACCGGAACCGGCCGTCATTCCTGATGAAGATATTGCCGACAAATCTTATCGTCCATTCGCCAGTTCGGAGAACAGCTTGACGGATATCCTCATGCGCATGCCCCTATCCACGCGAAACGCTTGGGCCACTCAAGCGCGCAAGGAAAGAGACGACGCCTTTCGAGTTATTCTTGAACTCCCCAGCCTGCCCAAAGAAGTTAAAAAGTACCTGCGTCGCAGCGCGCAATCCATTCAAACGCAAGAAATGAGGTGGCAACTAAAATGCCACCTACCCCTTTCGGAGAGGGGTCTGTTCTGGCTTTGGTTGGTCATAATGCAGTTGGCGGTTGTCCTGCCCGACATAGTATCTGCCTCACTTGGAGCGGAAGTTGCCGTCTTGCGCTCTGGGCCTATTACTCTGCAAACACAGCTTATGGTGCTTGCGATTTTTGATTATCCTTGGGCGGACACGAGGCTCGCCGCTCACCTGGCTTGCGAAGTCTTCCTCGGAGGATTGCCAGTTTTAATTTTTGGCTTATTCGCCATTGCTATGCCCCAACATGAGGGAACCACATTTCACACCGCCAAAGATGTAGCATGGAAGGCGTCACTATGCATTCTGTGGCAAATGCTGATGCAGAACAGGAAGAACATCCGGGATTTATTAAAATACTCTTTCTTGCGGATGAAAAGGATTTCTACAGCTCAGAGTTCCGATTTCACTTCTGAATACACAAGATTGAGGAATTCCAGCACCATCATCTATTCCTGGCTCGACACCTTTGAGGTGAGTAACCGTCTCCGTATTCAGATCGGTTACCACAAACAAGACCATGAAGATGCCCTGAGGGTTCTCCGGTGGGTCGGCCATATTGCCGACGATAAAGACCGCAATCCTCGGGGAGGCAAAGCAGGCATACTAGTAGCAATCCTGACGATGGCTGGCCTGATATGCCTCTCTACGTTTCCAACCGATGCCTATTCAGGCCTTATTGCGGCGGCCAATCTTGTGCCGTTAGCTGCGCGGGCCGCTGTTGACGTTATGGATAATTCGCAAAGCTCGCACGATCTGTTGCGCCTTTTCACCGCAACCGCCGGCGTAAGTTTTCCAAGCACTTTATTCGTGCTGGGCAATTCGAGTTACTGGCTTCTGACGAAAAAATCTTTTCTTGCTGGGTTCGCCAACATTCATTTCTGGATAGCCTTCGTACTGATCTTTTTCCTGAGCCTTTTTCCCAAACTTTGGGGGAGACTATTCATGCACGTTGGCTCGAGACTCCTCAATGATCGTTCAGGAGCTTAATATTTTGTTGGTCCACTTCACCTGGAGGGAGAAAAACGCGTGATCCAAAAAAACCACCGCACAATGTATCTTCACACAAAAGCATCACGGCAGTCATTCACGTTTTAAAAAGATTCTATTATTACTTTACATATACGGAGCTCATTACATCTTCCTCTAAGAGAAACTGTCATTGCATCAGCATAAAAGCGTCTTGTTTATGGGCCGTTGCTCATCTCATTATGATTACATAACGTTATACGCAATACAAAAATCCATATGCAAAAGACATACAATAAAATAAACACCCAGCGTACAGATCATAATACGCAGATTGAAAATCTGACATTACAATTTATTTATAGTGAATCCGCGGGCAAAAAGCCGACCAAGCGTAAGCGCCATTAGATATATTCGGACCTTTTAACTTCACTCCCTTTCAGCCCCAGATATTGGGCCAGTAAACTCATTTGCCATCAAAATAACAGCTTGAGACGGTAATTGAGAAGCTTCAACAAACAATTTCTGAGTTTCTCTTTACGGCTCCTATCTTCAAAAAGAGCCCGCCCCACACAAAGTATTTCGCAGCAAAAGGCATCCGTTTGCGACGGTGCCAAGAAACTATAGATACCATTCTTCGTGTGCCAATAGCTCGACTCCTGAAGCGAACTGGTTGGCAAGAATGCGATGTATGCATCCAAATCGTTCTTCCCGCTGCAGGTATTCACACAGGCCTGATTTTGCCAGACACTCATATCATCTCTCGTTACCCCCTCAGCATAGGGTGGAACTGTGCAAATCACCACGCCGCGATTCGAAATGCCCTCATAGAATCGTTTGGTTGCACAACTTCTCATCTCTTCGAACGAGCAATAAACATACATCGGAGAACCTTTGAGTATCAGGTTCATCGGCTCGAGTGTCGGCCCATGCAAGCAGGGCGCGTCTGCAAAGCGATTCAGCGCGTCATCAATGTCAGAATCTGGAGAGTTAAAAAGATTGGCGACTAAATCAACCCAGGAGCGCTGCGCGGAGGCAACCGTGTTCTGCACGAAATAGCAGTAATCTTCTTCAGCTACGCTCAGGACGGGTTTAAGTACCTCCCGTTCTCTTATCTCCCAGGTATCGACTATGTCGAACACGGGTCGTTCGTAGTACATTCTGCACTTTGGAGGTGCTTCCCAGGTCCCCCTGCCAATCTAGCGACTTTAACTGCAGAGCGCGCGTCCGTAAAGTATGAGGCTTCTATACACTGCCGCAGATAATAAAAATTAGTAATGTCGGCAAAAATACAGGGCCTCTAGAATAATAATTCAACCATAACGCAATAATTTCAAGAAATTTCCTTAGTCATAATAGCCGATATTATAATATTAGTCTCTTCTTTATAGGCATCATCCTTTTATAATTATGCACCTCCATCTGCCGACAGCGAAAACGTGTTTGTACTAACATCAAATGATAAACGTGCTCCTATATAAGAAATACTTTCGGCGGCCTAGATTGAAAGAAGTCAGACCCGTCGAACAGTACGATTTGAAAATTCTGGTATCCACTGCCATTGCGGCCGACACTGACCTTAGCTTTCAAAAAAGGAGCGGGATTCCCGCGCATGCTTATATCATGATGAATTTAAGACGCTATTCCTCAACTTCCAGCTGGCAGTCTTGTCTTATACATTTAAACTGGGCAAACGACCTGTGTAGCGCTTGCTATAACAAACTAAACCGCGCTCTTTCTGTGCGGCTGCGATCATTCGGTACCCTCCTGCTCTAGCCCGAACCGACGTTTCGAACACACGCTTTTCTCGAAATATGGATGTAGGTTCATCTTTTTCTTTCTTTTGATTTCCGGTTCATTCCGAGTTTTTAACCGGTTTTTTTCAGGTACTCTGTCAGCGCAAACCCTTCCCAGTGAAGGATACAGGATGGCCCAGGTGGGAAATCCAGTGGGATCTCCCAGCAGGCGTAACTTCAGACGAGGTGCTTGCTCGTCATTCGGTACCACACCTTCTTGAACGCCTTGAAGAGCAACTGCCCCTTCAAGTCATAGAACACCGGGGCATGTACAACTTGGGGAAGGGCGTACAGGAGTGTACCGAAACCTCATTACTGACTGCCCTCGGAGGGATGGAACGGCGAAATCTTTCTGAATTGGATACGACACTAACTTCTGACAATTTGCCCGTTGTGTCTCACGACTTCAATACCTGGCGGATTTCCACGTTACCGGATAGACTGATCCGAGAACTCCATTCAGCAGATGTTAAGAATATACCGGTGATCATTCGAGAGGTTTCAAATGGTGAGATCACAGAATCATACACCGTAACAAACGACATCATCCCTTTTCTTGAGCCTCTTTTGGATAAGGTTTTCGACGTCAATCCAGGCGCAACCTTCTTTTTAGATGGTCGCGACTTTGAAGCCCACATTATCACTGCTTGGCTAAGCCGCCGTCCGAAATACCGTCAACGTGTGGTCCTTCTCTTTTACACCTTCGAGTACTCCAGCGGCGAAGCGTTCTTTGACGCGGTCAAACAGGTTAGCCCTGAGCCTGATTGGAGGGAAACCGTCGCGCTCATGCCGGTGATTTTTCCTCAAGAACTTCCGAGGTTGGCAAAACTGATCGATCTTAGCGACATCGCCGTCGAGGACCTTTATGAAGGCGGCAAAATCTGGATCGATTCGATGCTCAGGCAGCCGATGAGAGTGGTCGCAGTTCACATTGTGATGGCCAGGGTAAAACCTGAGCAGCTGGGCCTCTGTGACAAACCGGAAATCGTTAGAGCCTTCAACGCAGATTACGCCGCAGTACGCCTTGCCTATTATGTGAAGGACAATCCAGAAGTGCGAAAGATGCGTCCACACCTTAAGCTGGCAACTGCAACAAGATGCTACGATTTCTCCGCTCAACTGGAAAATGGCGAGAAAGCAGAATTTTCAATTAACATCAGGACAGGGAGACCGATGCCACGCGAGACAGATGAACGAAAGTACATTCGCCGTGGCTATGGAATACCCGGCAATGCAGCAGCGATTGCCGACTGGGTTATATCAGACCGATCTGAGGATGAGATGTCATTCTGGGAATGGCGTAACAAAGGCGTTCCCCGCAGGGTTGATCACCACTGCCCCCATCTCGACGTTATAGAGCAAGATGGAAAATCTGTACCGTGATATTATTATAGAATCCCGTATATCAGACATAGGAAGTAAATTATGTTATCTATCTATTCTCTGTAATATTGAATTACTTATATAATTTTCATATTTTATAATAGTCTATATATCTTGGTATATAAATGTATTTATAACTTTAAATAACTCGTAAAATAATTATAACTGTAATGACTCCGCGCAATATTTACACATAGACACACACATCATCTCATTGATGCTTGGTAATAATTGTCATTAGATTGTTTTTATGCATAGATGCACTCGAAATCAGCCAATTTTAGACAAGTATCAAACGGATGTGAATTCAGTACATTAAAAACGTCCGCAATGTGTTATTAAGTTGTCTAAGCGTCAATTTGTTTACACCACAATATATCCTGCCACCAGCCAGCCAACAGCTCCCCGACCGGCAGCTCGGCACAAAATCACCACTCGATACAGGCAGCCCATCAGTCCGGGACGGCGTCAGCGGGAGAGCCGTTGTAAGGCGGCAGACTTTGCTCATGTTACCGATGCTATTCGGAAGAACGGCAACCAAGCTGCCGGGTTTGAAACACGGATGATCTCGCGGAGGGTAGCATGTTGATTGTAACGATGACAGAGCGTTGCTGCCTGTGATCAAATATCATCTCCCTCGCAGAGATCCGAATTATCAGCCTTCTTATTCATTTCTCGCTTAACCGTGACAGGCTGTCGATCTTGAGAACTATGCCGACATAATAGGAAATCGCTGGATAAAGCCGCTGAGGAAGCTGAGTGGCGCTATTTCTTTAGAAGTGAACGGTTGACGATATCAACTCCCCTATCCATTGCTCACCGAATGGTACAGGTCGGGGACCCGAAGTTCCGACTGTCGGCCTGATGCATTCCCGGCTGATCGACCCTGCCGCTATTGCCCGCCAGGCCGACCTCGATGCGATGAACATCGAGATATACCACTTCGCCAGCGGCGAGGCGCGCCAGCTTCGAGACAAGGGCTTCGCGGCATTCTGCTACCTGCCAGCCGGACATCATGAAAAGCTGATGCAGTACGGCATCAATGTCGAAGCTCAGGTTATCCAGGGAATCCGCGACGGGGAGCTCGACCAGTTTCTCGGAGACGATGTCGCACAGGTTGCAAGGCTGAAAGAAGAAGCAAATGGCTGATCAGAATATGCCAAAGTCTGCCGAGCAGGATACCGCTGCCATTGTCGAGAAGATCGCCCGCAAAGCCGGCGAGCGTGCCCTCGATCACTTTCGTTCCCTGTCGAGCCTTCCCGTCGAGACAAAGGGACACCTCGACCTCGTTACCGAGGCCGACAAGGACGTTGAGGCATTCCTGATTGGCAGCTTGCGGGAGGCGTTCCCCGATGATGGCATCATGGGTGAAGAAAGTGGCGAGATTCCTGGCGCCTCCGGGCGCGTGTGGGTCATCGATCCGATCGACGGAACATTCAACTTCGTCCGCGGCGGCCAGAATTGGGCGATCTCGATTGGTCTGTACGGGAACCGTCGTCCGTCATTCGGCGTGATTTATGCACCTGTTCGAGATCTGATTCTGGTCGGCGGCAAGACCGTTCCAACACGGTTGAACGGTCACCCGCGCCAGGGATGACCGCTACGCTTTCTCAATTCGAGGGTGGATCACGCCATGCCCGGTGAACCTGCAGGACAAACAGCTTTAGCACGACTGGCAATGGTAGCTGACAAGCTCTGGACCGGCGAAATCAGGACCCAGTACGCCGCTATTTGCTATCGGCGAACCGATGACAGTTCAGGCCCAATCGAGGTTCTCCTTATTACCAGCCGGGGTACCGGGCGCTGGGTCATACCCAAAGGTTGGCCAATGGCGAAAAAGAAGCCGCATGAGGTCGCAAGCCAGGAAGCCTGGGAGGAGGCTGGTGTCCGGGGACGCGTCCGAAAAAAGGCTTGGGGTCATTACACCTACGTGAAGAGGCTTGGTGACGGCGAGTTCATTCCGGCAATGGTCCAGGTCCATCTTCTCGATGTCCAGCGGATGGAAGACGACTTTCCGGAACGCCATCAACGCGACCTTCAATGGTTCAGTCCCCGTCTGGCGGCATCGGCGGTCGGCGAGCCGGAGCTACGCGGCCTCTTTGCGAGGCTCGAAGAACGAGAAATCCAACGGGCCGCCGCCGTCGCCTCCAAAGCGGGTTAAGCGCCTCAGAACTGGAAATCATTATGAACAATATTATCGCAACGGGCTTCAATACGGCATCGACGGACGGCGAGCTTGACAGCCTCGAGAGAGAGCTGCGCCGCCTTGAGGCAATCGGCGTCGACACGGTCGAACTCGCCCTTTCCAGCCTCGATCTGATCGCGGGTGGCCGCATCGTCAAAGAGCGTGCCGATCGGCTCAGAACCCTTCTTGAGACGTTTTCCTTCCGCTATACCGTGCACGGCCTCGTGTCCTCGAACTTCATGGACCCGGCAACGCGCCGGCACCAGGTCGATGCTGCAAAGGCACTGGTCGAGATTTGCGACAGCATCGACGCCCGCGTTCTCGTCCAGCACGCGGGCTTTCTGCGCGCCGATCAGATCGCTCAACGCGCCGGCGCTGACGAGCGTCAATGCGAAGCGCTGCTCGAATTGGGCGAGCATGCCAAAGCGTACGGTATTCGCATCGCCTTTGAGAATATTTTCACAACGGAGCCGGGCCAGTATCGTCAGACTCCGGCCGAAGTTGCCGCAACGGTGAAAGCCGTCAATCATCCGGATGTCGTAGCCCTGATCGACTTCAGCCACGCCTACCTGGAATCCAACTATCGCGGCCTCGATTTCCGCGATCAGTTGCGCGCCATGGCCCCGGTCCTTGGGGCTCCCGGTCGCCGACTGTCGAGGCGGACCGCGACGACAAGGATAGTTGTAATCACAGATGGGGGTATGGAATGCAGCACTGGCTGGACAAGTTGACCGATCTTGCCGCAATCGAGGGCGATGAATGCATCCTGAAGACCGGGCTCGCGGACTTCGCCGAGCATTTCGGCTTCACCGGTTTTGCCTACCTTCACATCCAGCACAAGCATATCATCGCGGTGACCAACTATCACCGCGAGTGGCAATCAACCTATTTCGACAAGAAATTCGACGCCCTCGATCCGGTCGTCAAACGCGCAAGATCCAGGAAGCATGTCTTCGCATGGTCGGGGGAGCAGGAACGGCCGGGGCTGTCGAAGGAAGAGCGCGCCTTCTATGCGCATGCGGCCGATTACGGCATCTTTGCGCAGCTCATTCTTGACCAATGCCGCCAATCCATCATGACCTTTACGGAAGTCGACCGGCTTGGTCGCGACCATGATCCGTACGCGGTTCGACGGAAAGATCATGCCGGAACCGCGCAGGCACGCGCAATAGCGGCAATGCGGGCGGCAGACGCACCTTCTTCCAGGCGGATGGTGACAGCGCCGACGATGATCTCAGGGCGGCTAGTTTTATTGATCAGCGGCTCCGCAACGGGTGGATCGATGACTACCGCTGCGAACTCCACTGGGTCATCGGGTGCAGGTAGAACAAGCTTGCCCTGCCGCGCCATCGTTCGCCAAGTCGAAAGGCGGTTCGCCCGCAATCCATAGCGCTCGGCGCCCTCATTCACCATCGCGCGCCAGGTCTCAAGCTTTCCGAAACGATCTGCGCCTTGACCTCGTCCGGCCAATGCCGGTGAATCTCACGTCCAGACTTCCTGGTTGTGAGAAACTCCAATGTACTCTCCATGGAGAAACTCCCGTTGCTCGTCCATGGAAAGCCGATCACAGATTAGGGCGGCGAGAACAACGGGGGGGGTAGGACATCGGTTACGCTGAAGCCCTGTTTTCCGGCATAGGTATCGCGGGGCCGCACGACACGGCAGGTGGGCTTTGATGAGACACTCACGGCATTGCTCCTATGGGCTGGCGGTTCAACATAGCTACATTGCAAGCTACACAAACGTTCTCGCAGAGTCATCTAATATGCGTAGAGGCTGCGCAGCGGGATGTCACAACTCTGAACTATTCCTCGAGCATCACCTCGAAGTGGTGTGTTCCGCACATCTTGGCCTGTTTCAATCAAGCCACTGGGTGGACACTTGAATCGGTAATTTCATTCTAAAGTGAAAGCCCTCCTGACATGGAGCGCTCTCGGCTCCGTGAGCTTTCCAAAACCCTCGGTCGCTCATGATCCGCCTTCGGCAAAGGACCCGGTAATGGCACACTAAGCAGTTCATTCAGTAACGCTTGCTGTTCCGAATTTGTCAAATGGTCGCCTTGCATCGAGAGTTCTGGTCGTGTTTCTGAGACGCGCGACAAGCCCGGTTCGCCAAACAAAGCCTGCGGATCAAAGCGCTCACTTGTCGCATTGGTCGAGTGATCGCGTTCCAAAGGCCCTTGCGAATGTTCATCGAACACACTCTCCGACACTGAACTCGTTCGCACCAGGCTGTCTCCGGAAGCTCCACGGAGGCTGTCCTCAACACGCCCGCCTGGTGCGCCATGTACTTCCAAAGGCGGCGGGACTGGCACGCTATGCAGGAAACTCAAGAGCTCTTGCTCGTTTGGATCCGACTGATGATTATTGATCGGAAATAAGGACATCGGCGGCGCTTGGGAATCCGTTCTGCCGACCGGCGATTGCGGATCGGCGGATGGGTTTATCGAGGCCCGCCGCAAACCTAACATCGTTATTCTTTCCGGCGATCCGGGAAACGACATCTCTGTTATTGACCGGCTTGACCGGAAGAGATTTCCCCGCCTCTCACTGAGGTTTTTTTCCTCTTGCTTTTCCCTTTCATTATCACGCTGGAGATTGACCGCCACTGGCCCTTTTTCCGACTTAGCGCCTTCCCTTGGAAAAACTGGATCTAAGGCACGCACATTTGACGATGGAGGTAGTGTTTGGGAACCGACCCGTCGCTCGGAGTTCGGTTGCCGAAACAAGGGTGAATTTTGTATAACGCCATCAAATCGTCGGTCTTTTGCAGGCACAACCCTAGGCTCAGCCTCATCACGACGGCCGTCTCTAAGAGAGTTGACCAGATGCGACTGCGGCGCCGAATCCACATTTGCCGTCTCCCGTGGAGGCGATCTAGGGATAACTGCGCGCTCTTGCCAAGCCTTCCTATGCTCAATGGATTCCGAATTTCGCAGCTTCTGAGCGTCGTGTTCTTGTTCACTTAGCGTCGTCAGTTTCCGACGAACCGTCACGCCGAGTATCTTTTTTGAGACTTTTTTGATATCAGCGTTCAAATACGCTGTTTCACTCTTGTAGATCTTACCGAACGTATGCTTGGTGCTCGTCAATTGCCCGCTAGCCTCATCGTAGACAGCCGATCGCTTGTTGAAGAGCCGTCGATGACTCGATATATCTCGGCCAAGTTCGTTGCCCTCTGTGTCTAGCAGGGATCTATAAGATTTGCTGAATGCGCCACCAAGTTTTCGAATCGTCGTCTGAGAGGTCTGACGATCCACGGCTTTCGTCGAATTCTTGGAAAAGCCGAGACGTTTGCTGCCGATGAGCTCGAGGTTGCCTTTTTCGTCCCGCTCAAAAGTTTCCTGCTTGGAACCTTTTCGACGGGTTAGTTCACGAAAAAGCCGGTTTTCCGGTCCGCTCCGGTAGGGTGTGCTGACCTTCTCGGAAATAGGTTGAAATAGCCGATTTCGGTTGACAAACTGCGTGCGGAACAGCAGGCCATTTTCGTCTCGTTCCCATTTTTCTTCAAAGCGTCCGTCTTTGTATTTCACATGCTTCGCGCGAAGTGTACCGTCCTCGGCATAAAGATGGCTGCTAACGCTCCTCCAGGTCTTCTTTTCGTGGAGACCCAAGTAAACATTGCCAGTCTCTGCGTTACGCTTCAGAACCTTTCTTGTTTTTCTTATTATACCATGCTCGCGCGTTAATTCTTTTGGGCTGTCGACCCGAAGCTGTTTATTTCCAAGCATTTTATAGCTTATTTCGCCTCGAAAGCCGTCTTCCAGCTTGTCGATTATCTGCATATCGGCGACATATTTTCGCTTCTGGTCCGGCGTTTCGAGCCGGGCTAGATTCCTTGTTGCCTCCTCTTCAGTAAGCGAGGTTTTACGCATTTGCTTAGAAAGCCGCTTAGCAGAACGGCGCATGTCAGCCGTAAGCGACTTCGCGACACTCTTCTTCGTCGTGTCGACCATTGTTGAATCCTTTCAAATGCATATTTTGAACTAAAGGGCTTCGTCACTGACGCGGTATCAGGAAATCTACAGACTGTTTACGGTTGGGCCGCGCGGTCGGCTTTCATAAGTCCGCCGGCTGTCACTGATGGGGGGCAATGCTGGCTCCGGCCGGACAAAAGCACGTGAATATCTATCGGACGGTTCAGCGAGAAGCTGCGCTGCGTCGCTCGGTAATTTCATCATCAGGCGCTCATATTCCACAACATTAGTGTAAGTGCCGGTTCTTTGCCCCTTTTCATTGCGATCCGCTATCAGGACATCTTTTTGAGACAGTTGTTGCAACTTTTCCGGGGACAAATCTGGAACCTCACGTAAGTTCGGGCCATCCGCAACAATAACCGCTGCCTGTCTGTCAAACTGCTCAAACTTGACACTATTCGCATGACTTTGCCGACCCATCGACACGGGCAGACCAACTTGATCCATCAGTTGGGTAAAGTGTTCGGGGTCGGAATATTCCAGTCTTGAAGGTGACATGTAACGGTTTCCGTCGCGAGCAAGGACCTGAACTCGATCCCACAACTTTCCCTCTTTCAAAGCTTGCGTCCAAGGGGAGTTGGGTAGGTTTTGCAATAGGTAGTCAACGCTTACATGGCGATCGCGAGTCATCCCTCCCTGGCCATCTGGCTGCCTTCCCATATTCACAGTCGCAGCCGGAAACTGCTTGTTGTGAGCTCGATTCTCGCCGGCGAACTCTGCGAAACGGATATCCGCACTGCCCCGCTCCCATGATTCCAAATATTTGGAGTCATGCATAATCCCAGATTTGGATTTGAGCTTGATCTCGGTATCGCTACCGTATTTAGTTTTGATTGCGCGTTCGAATTCCTCAAATCGCTTGTTAGCGTAAGCGTCGCCCGCAAACCTGTACGAGAAATGTATATCATTTTGCGGGGTCTTGATTAAGATATCCGGCAGCAGTGAACCAGCTTGAAACTGGTGCTCATAGCGTTTTTGAATTTCTCTGCGCCCGTATTTCTCTGTTTGTATATATCTATCCTCAGGCCTCAATTTATAATTTCGGTCGAGCTTAATATTCTTGTCTGTTTGATAGAAGATGTCGGTGCCAGTGATGCCCATCTCTGCGTGAGCGCGATTCCAGACTTCCAACTTGTACTGAAAACACTGTTTACTCTGTTCTCTTGGCTCCAGGTTATGCAATTGTGCAGCCAATTGCTCCGGGATATCGATCCTCTCGAATGCGAGGGGCGGGGGATAGTAGTTGCCGACTCCATCCCTATAGAGCCGGCAGCTCGCATTGAATTCCGCCTTGGTGGGCAGATGATCGAGGTTACCTTTAGTAGTACCTGCGAACTTGTCTTGTCCGGTTTGCCGCACAAGAATATACTCGTCGGTACGCCGATCATGGCCTGGTAAAGCCATCTTCGCGAATAAGTTGGATAGCTCATTTTCAACCTCAGACCGATTGCCTTGAGCGCTGCTAGAAACATGACTTGACTGAGAATCGAGCATGTCCGCATCCAACCGCGGGCCGAGATCATCCGTGTGAGTCGGGCTTCCGTGCATGTTGTGTTCGGGAGTTTCTTGGCTACCCGTCATATCAATTTCGGACATCCCGGTGGAATTTACGCCCTCCCTCTTCTGGCGCTTCAAATTCACGAAATCAGAAGTTTCGACATTGCCTGCTGCGGTCTCAGTGATATTTTCACCATTGCCTTCGGCCTTTGGATCCATCGTCTAACTCCTTTTAGCCGGCTAGGTTTTCTTCGGGGAGCGGGCAGTGAAGGACAAAATTCTCCAGTTCAATCATTTCGAGATCCAAACTCGTAAAGCCATTTGACTGGTGATGGTCGCTCAACTCCTCTTTGTGAATTTCTTGCGGCTTCTCAACCGCCAAGACAGGCATGTTTTTATTCGCATTTAGCTTGATGATCACCATATCATTGTTTCTCCTACAGAAATTACGATTTTCCTAGTGCCTTCCGCTCCGATCCTGCCCAGCCCAAATCCATCGAACGGAAAATTATCGGTGCAAATTAAGGTTTGCTCCATCTTCATGGCCCCGAATGGCCCGGTGCGAGTGTAGGGCCTCCTGCACAACTCTCTTCAGACGTGGCGCATGCTTTGCCGGAAGCCCACAATCGTCGACGGTTTTCATCTTTCTCTTGAACCAAAAGTCGCTCAAAACAAGTCACACAGTGAGGTTGTCGGTTTGCCGCCAGGTCAACTTGACTATCGACGTAAGCGGCTTCAGCCGGTAGCCTGCGCGGGACGAAAGCCGTCCGATCAACATCATCACCGTGCATTGCTTTCTAGGCTGCTGCAGCGGCAGTCACTCTTCGGACACAATCAAGACTCCTAATAGAATTGAGCCTTCGGTGAATCTACCATCCGAGCCTCCGTCATTAAACGAATATCGCGTTTCATATGTAATTCTTGCCAAGTCACGGAGTTAGCACGACTTTATCGAATAAGGCCGCAGGAGATAGTGATCGAGTAACCGGTGCCGTGTGAATGTAATTCTTTCGGAATGCCACAATGACTGGTCGTTCGGGATCCCGCCGTTAGCGTTTACGGTGTTCTGCACGGCCTCGACCCTACGGATCAGACTCTTCGCTTGTCGAGGGGGATAGTATTCCTCGACGCGCCTCGACAATCTCAAAGCGCCCAGCAAATCCCTCATCATCCGCCATGCCAAATCTCCAGCTCTTGCCGGAGACGTATTGGCACGGACCTCAATGCTCAGGAATATCCGTATTCAATGGGATGGAGACGGCGGATACGTTGTACGGTCGCAAATTTCGGCTCTCGGCGAACTCAAGTTTGCCCTATCATCCGACGATGGCGAATTGTGCAGTTCATTCAAGGTCGATCGAGCGGCATCAAGAGCTTGGCGATCCTCGCCAACGGAGACGGAAGCGGCTTGATGCGCGATCGTCATCTCCGACTCTAGCCGCTCATCGCGTTCGTTTCGAAGATGACTATTGGCATCTCCTCGTTGCGACCGGGAGGGGTTAACGGGAGGATTCTGCCAGACTTGTTTATCGAGGGCGCGTTCCGCGGCGCGTAATCTTTGAGTGTCAAGTTCGCGTTCGCTCAACCGATACCCCGGGCTTCATTGCAGCGTCGATCAGCCGGTCTTTCTCGACCGGATCGAAACGCCGCTTCCCGTTGGGAAGAACCTTCACAGCCCGAAGACCCCCTGAACCATTCAAGATATCCAATGTCATTGTGTCCACAGTCTCCCTTGTGGACACAGACTCCTTCATTCGCTGTTCTGTGAATAGGTGCGGTGAATTGTGCGCTTACGATCGATCGCACGGGGCTTGGCAATAGAAGCTGTCGAGCGTTTCTCCGCCGATTATTTTCCAGGGACGAGACAAGCAGATGGTGGATCAAAAGTTGAATGGCACTGCTGTCAAGAAATCGATTGCGAAGGCCGTAACAATCATTGTCTAGGCGACTTTGTCAGCGATTGAACGCTTTGTCTCTGCCTCGATCGCGCGGATCATAAACCCGTCGTTCATCGGGCTCGTCGGTAGTATATTCAACCTCAGCGGTCGACGATTGAGCTTCCAAAGGTGACGCGCCAATTAAGCCGGCGGTCCGGTTCAACGCCGCAACGAGTGCCTGCTTTTTCTGCCGTACACCAAGTTGTTTGGCGTCCAGATCCTTCTTTACGTCGTACAGGGCCAAAAACCGCTGATACACTTGACACTCACGCTCGAGAGTTGGCCATTTTCCGGTCAATGCGGTCTCGCGGGCAAGCACAGCTTCCGTTTGCCCACGAGGCCCAAGGTGTAGCAATGGGGGCGCTTGTTCTTTGCTGGGTGGTGAAAGGACCGGATCACGGCTCACTGTATAGTTGTAGCTAATTGTCGCAACTTGAATTGGCATGGTAACCCCATCGGGCGTTTCACTTTGGAGACCATGGGTGGCGAGCTGGTGCGCGTAGCCCAGCTGGTTCAACTGGTACCCATTTGAAGCTGTTGCACCTTCCGCGGACGCAACAGGGTCCGACAGGGTTGCCCTTTGATCTGCGCGATAGCTCGCATCATCCGGCCATCCGCGCCCGACCAGTCCAGTCCGTCCTCTTCCTGTCCCTACGTGTTGCCGATGAAGCTCCTTGTATTCGAGGTATGCCGGCATTGGCCTTTCGAGACGACGGCCTTCTTTGGTCGCCCGCAAAGTATCGTGGACGACCTTAAATCCGAAAATGTGCTCCGATTCGTATTTCCCGGTCTCTGTAGCCAGCCGAGCTCGTTCGTTTTTCCGGCTTGCATAGGTACCAATATTATCGGTTCGCGGCCGAGTAGTTTGTTCCGACGGAGAGGGCTCAGCCGCTTGTCCGCAATCTTCGGACAACAGTCCTTGCGCACCGAACTTGCCGCCGTGAATAGTCGCGTTTACTGCCCGGCGGCCTTTGGTGCCTAATCGCTTAATTTTACTGACGCCATCCAAACGATTACATTTGGCGATGCTTTCCGTTGGATTTGCATCCGGTCCAGGCGACCCGAAATTTAATGCACGCCTCGTTTCCAATTGTGAGCATGCCGGTGATTGCAGGTGACTCGCCTCTTGTGCTGCCAGATATGCGAAGGCGGGCCGGCCTGAATCTGATTGATTACCCAAAGCGCGGTTGGACTTGTTGGCGCCACTCGATTGCGAAGTGGGGCTAAGCGCCTCGGCTTCCGCAAACGGATCATGTTCATCGGGAATCCAGGCCAACGGATCAAGATCCGCAAGGCGCGCGTTCACCACAAGATTTTGCCATCGCGGTTGGGCAGGCTGCCTCCACCTTCCATACGCTTGACGTTCCGCATCCCCTAGCGACATTCCCTCGTATAGAAAGACTGGCGAGGATGTCTTTGCAAGTAACGAATTCGAAACCGAAGAGCTTGCTATGGAAGCCTGGCGCGCATCTAGGATGAGGGCTTCCCATGACGGTCGTTCCGGTTTGCTCCAGTTCTCGTATGCAGCATGCTCGGGTTCCCCGAGCTTCATTCCATCATAGATAAATGACGCGGAAGAACTCTTCCGCTGGTCGGTCGAGTCCTTCAGGCTGGCCTGTCTTGCATCGGGCCCAAACTCTAAGTTTTCTTCAAGGGAATTGTGCTCGTCTGTAATCCAAGAAGAATGGTCGAGTTCTGCCATGCGTGCATTAACGACGAGGTCCTCCCACGTGGGCTGAGCGTCCTCTTGCCATTCTTTGTAGGCTTGCCGTTCCCCCTCACCCAGTGGAATTCCCTCATACTCAAAAGTCGAGGAAGACCCTTCTGAAGCAAAGAGCCAGGCGGAGCTGTCAATTGCATCAAGGCGCGCCTTAAGTACCAGGTCTTTCCACGTGGGCGGCTCCGCGTTGCCCCAGTTATCATATGCCTCGCGCTCGGGTTCTCCGAGCCTCATCCCGTCATGGTAAAACGATGTAGAAGAATTCTCGTCCTGGTCGATCGGTTTTTTCCGCTTGCGTTTCGACGCTTCAGACCGAAACTCCTCGCCTTCTTTGAGGGGATTGTGCTCGTCTGCGATGTCAGCACAAGGATCAGGTTCCGCCATTCGTGCGTTGACAACGAGGTCTTCCCATGTGGGCTGAGCGTCCTCTTGCCATTCTTTGTAGGCTTGCCGTTCCCCCTCACCCAGCGGAATCCCTTCATATCTGAAGATCAAAGGCGACTCCTCGCCCAAATCGGGGAGCCAAGCGGAACTGTCGATTGCATCAAGGCGCGCCCTGAGTACCAGATCTTTCCATGTAGGCCGGTTCGATGGACACCAGTTCTCGTATGCTTCACGCTCCGCGGCGCCAAGCTTCATGCCATCATAGTCAAATGATGCAGATGGATGCTCGCCGCGATCGGTTTGGCCCTCAAGCGAGTCGTCAGCCGGACGGTTCCTGGGCTCGATTAGATTAAGGACAGGGGTAGCTCCGGCGGGAACTTCGGCAAGCGATGCAGTCGAACCGCTAAGATCGACGTTTGGGTTTCCTGACGGTCTCATGGCGATATCTGCTTAATCGGCAACCTCGGGGTCTAGCTCCGCATTCGATACAACCGGAATATCTGACGACGCCCCGCATCGAATGATTCCAATGTGAAAGGCAGCTTGAAGTCATTTCACCGAGTGCGAGGACGCGGGTCCATATCGTTGCTGAAGCGCAATGATCTGCTCCAGCAGCTGCTGTTGTGCAATCATAGCTGGAGCCATTTCAGCTGAAACACCGAAATCTGGCACCACGCCACCGGCGTCTTCTTTCACCTCATCGCTTTCAATAAGGCCCTGGGGGACGTCAATTCCAGTTGGGAGGCTGTCCTGCTCGTCATCCATTTCACTGTTTTGCGGTGTAGCGGCTTCCATATTATTAGGTATCGAATCGATGTCACCTAAGCCCTGCGCCTCCGTGACGGCGGCATGTTGACTGAGGTCTTGCCCATCCCGATGGACACCTTCCGAAAGCATCAAAGATGCGGGCTCAGGGAGGGCGCCAATTTGGCATTCGAAAAGGCGCCTCAGCATACGATCGGAATAATATCGCACCTTTCGTAGTTTGAGAGGCGGATGCCCTTTAATAAGGACGATTTCATTGTTATCGTCAAGCAAGCGCACTTGTTCGGGGCGCAAAAGCGGTGCCCCCTGATCGGAAATCTGGATGTTATGATCGAACATTCGGGCTTGACTGTATGAGGTCGAACGCGCCTTGAACGTATAGTCGCCGATAGCTTTTGAGATATAGGTCGGTGTTTCGTCGTCGGCCGTGGCCATAAATACTTGCACGCCAGTGTTACTGAGAAAGTTTTGTTTGCCCGCGTCATCGTAGGTGCCCGTCAAGGCCGAGAGACTCTGAATAATAAACATGAAGCGGCCTTTGTAACCGGCGATGGTTGTAATCGCGGTCTCGATTGCCTCAAGCTTCCCCAGGTGTTTAAATTCGTCAAGGAGAAACAAAACTTCATGCCGCTCATCTTTACCTGGCAGTGATCGCTGCAGAATTGACACGACCTGCTGAAAAAGGAGGCGCATCAATGGCGCCACGACCTCGAGGTCGTTGGGACTGACGCAAAGATAGACGCAGGTCCTCTTCCGACGCAGATCATAGACGGAAAAATCTGATCGACTTGTCGCTGCTTTAACCAATGGATCAGCCCACAGGTTAAGTCCGCCGTCGCCGAGCACTGATGTATAAGAAGTCAAAATTTTCGTGTCGTTACCCGCCATATTGTCGAAAATACGCTGAGCCTCTTTATTTCGGCTTTCTTCCGCGAGGTGCGCAAAAAGTTTGTACTTCTCTCCAGGTTGAGCAAATAAGTCGTAGACCGCACCAATTGTTGGCGTACCGCGCTCAATACAGGTAAGGATGCCCGCAACGAAAAGGTCCCGCGCGCCGTCGATAAAGCCTTCCGCTCCCTTGCCTTTGGCCGTGATGAGGTTTGCGGCGAGGCGGCGCGTCTCGGTAAACTGCCGCTCGAGCGGTAAAGCTGCAATATCGAGGACGGGATTGTAACAATGAGTCCGTCGCTCTGGATCCAGAGGTGAGAACTTGAAAACGGCGTCGCCGCCCGCTTTGCGTGCTCTGGAAGTCAGCTCAAAAAGCTCGCCTTTGACGTCGAGGGCTATCACCGAACCCTTGAAGGTTAGGAGCGTCGGAATAACGACGCCAACGCCTTTGCCGGCGCGCGTTGGCGCGACAACAAGACTGTGAGGCTGTTCGCCATTGGTCAGATAACTGCCGAACCAACGAGGGCCACACGTCTTTCCAAAGATCGGCCCCTTGATACGATTATAGCGCTGCAGGTAACCGGCGTGCCGCATTTCGCCAAATCCCGCCCAACGAGCCGTGCCATGATGCTCGTGATTGCGAAACGATATGATAAGTTGGCTTAACAGCACAACAATAGACGTCGAGACGACAATGGCTAAACCGCAATAGAAGACGGGGGTCGCATGACCCATATAGAGCGGGGTCTCGTACCAAAAGGCGAAGACGCTAAACGTCATCATCGCTTCGCCATTGAAACCATGGCGAAATGTTACATAGAGACTTGCCGCGCAAAAACCGGCTGCCAGCGAACATACGATGCTGACAGCTAAACGCTGGGGCGTAGTCTTGCTCGAATTCATCACTTCACCGAGATTCTTCGATCGATCGCAAATTGGGCTTTTGATTTGGGTGTTGCTGCGAACAACACAGCCTTTACCGCCCGTAACCTTCACGTGAACGCGAATCCAATCCTCTATAAGGGTGTGTCCTGCGATCACGGTCATCCCGTTTCCAAATGTCGTCTATTGCCGAATGTTCTGCCGCATGACTAGCCAGTTGTCGGTCCGCGCTGGGTCTAGACATCACGTCGCGAACGGGCGTAAACGCGTGAGTTCTACCAAGATTGTCATGCCCCAAAGCAGGAGCAGGGTCACCAAGCCTGGCAGCGGTGTTTTCGACGTCATTTCGCGCCCTAGAACTGTCAACGGCCGGCTTCACGTAAGTGTTCTCTACCAATTTGTCACAAGTCTTTTGTGCCTCGTAGAACCACGATGTAATCGGCTGATTGGCATTGGGAACCAACGGGGTAACCGATCGAGGGCTAACCCGGGGTGCAGAAGAGTTGCCCAAATCAAACCGCGTATCGGCTTCGGTCGAGATTTTTTGCTTCCCCTTTTCAACAGCAGTTCTTGCGATCCGCTCCGACTCTTCGATATGGGCCAGATCGGCATCGGTTAGATCGGGGAAATCCTCAAGGCTTGCTTGCGATGTCTTCAGTGAACGTGAACGCTCGCCATTCAGTCTGGTAAGACTCACACTATCGATCGGCATCTTCTCCGCGCGTTCGACAACGCCTTCTTTCCGGAAGACGTTGTCTGCTCCCGCTCCGCGCAAATCTGGTACTATATTTCGCACTGATAAAGATCTGTTGGAGTGAGATTCGACTAGTGCGTCGATTTTTGCCAGTTCGGCCTCGGTGAAATCAGGGAAGTCATCGAGCTCCACTCCTGAGGACCTCAGCGCTTGCGGTGAATGCCCGCCACCGCGACCAAAAGGTACCTCCCAGTTAGTGGGCACCCCGTTCGCCCTGTCGGACACGCCTTCTTTCTGGAAAGCGCCGCCTGGTCCGCGCTCACGAAAGTCCGGTGCGGCGCACTCCCCGGCCGGGGGCCCCTTGGAGAGAGATTCGAACACCGCATCGACTTTTGCCAGTTCGGCGTCGGTCAGTTCAGGGGAATCGCGGTTTGTTTGTGATAACTTCTGTGCACGCGGTGAAAGGTCATGATGGGATCCAAGGATTGCGGCGCCAAGGGGACCCCTCCCCTGTTCGCTCGAGTGGTCACTGCTGACATCGTCGAGAGTTTCAGTGTGTGCGCTATGAGAACTTGCCTCAGCATTCGAATTAGGCGTTGTTACGGTAACTGAAAGACTCTGAGCTTCGCGCCCAAGATACCGGCTGTCCGCGGAATCGCCGAACTCCTCCAGCCCTCGGAGCGGTGACGAAATGGTGTTGCCTGAATTCCTGGTCGTCTCGCTGCCAGTATCCCTCTCGAACCATTCTGCGAGTGGGCCTGAATAGAGAGCGGAAACAGGAGTGCCATCGGGAAACGTCGAACTTTCCTGCGCAGATTTCTGTGCTCTATCTGCCGATGGCTGAACATTGTACACGCCCTGTTCCGGCGCGCCTTGCCAGTTCGACGAATGCGCGGCCCGGTTCACGGGAGAAGATGCCGAGATAGTATTGATCTCTATGCCTAAGCCGACTTGCCTCTTTATGGTTAATCCGCTTGCATTGCCGGGATACTCAATTTCGCGCGGTCGCTTTATGCCCCTTGCACTTAAATCTGGCAACGCACTGGCTTCCCTGTCTTGTTTATCAAGATTTTCCCGTTCAAGCTCACGCAGATACTGCATACCGGTGCGGAAAGAACCGCTTTTTTTCCGCAAAATTGCGGATAGGTCCGTGCGGGCTTCGGATATTCCTGGCGGGATTACGGGATCCCGCAGACGGGCCGCTCCCAGTCGTCCGCCACTCGCCGATGTTTCTTGGACGCCGTGCGGCATATCTTCAATTGGCGGTCGCGACAAAGCCGTTGGGACCGAAGTGTCCCGACCGTCTTCTCCAGCAACGATTGATTGTGCCTGGATGGGGATCCGCGCGGTCCCACGCCCTTCATCATTCGAAGCCACAGGAGCGGGCCACGCATAGTGTCTGGTGAACTCTTCATTTGCCATCACTCGGTCCTTCTCTATCTCCTATTTCCCCCACGCCCGTCCTTGCTGCGCTCATCTCTCTCGCGTTTGCGTTCACTCGGTTCTCCATCATCATCTTCACGCGGACGCTTTGAAGAGACACCTCTCCGTTGCTGGAGGTGGGCTGTAGCAGACAATGAATCGGTTGCGGTGCTGGCCCGCGTCGTGGCCGTCGGTGGAGATGGCCGAGACGTTCCAGCTTGCCGTACTAAGGGGCCACTACTGCCATCCTGTTCGCCGGCGTTCGCCTGGGGCCCAACCGCGATGCCTTCCAATGTCACACGTTTTGCTCCACTCGGCCCTCCGTCGTCATCATGAGGACGCTTTGCACGCCGCTGCCGGTCGTGTGTCGTGTGCGTGGCAGCTCCAGTTGCTGCGCGAGGAATATCGGGAGTGCGGTTTGCGCTCTCCACACGGCCCTCGGCAACACGCGAAGAGCCGCTCCCTATGTCGTCCGCGAGAATGGTTTCGGAAACGAATGGTTGAGCAAGGCGCTCCGTCTCCAATGCAACCCGCACAAGGACACCGGCTTCGTTGCTGACACCAGCTGGCTCCTGGAGATGAACTTGCGACTCATTCTGCCGATTGTTGGGCCGAGGCATGTCCTCCGGTCCGCCCGCGGATGCTTCAAATGGGGATGTATCGAAAGGTTGGCTGAATTCTGGATGATCTCCTTGCGGCGACGACTGTTCCAAATCCGCGTCTTCGAAACGGATTTGGCGAGCCTGCTCCCGCTCAAGGCGCCGATATTGGGCATAAGTGATCGGCCGCTCGGTGATGCCACGTTCTGCTCGTCGGCTCGCATCGAGGGCAATGCCATGACGAAGTGAAATCTCGGCCATCTTTATGCGCAGGGCGTCGTAATTCAGTTGGGGATGGCGCCGAGATATCTTCAGCCAGCCGTGTCCTAAAAGTTCGCGCCGATTGACGACGACATGCAGATGTGGGTGGTCGCGATCGATGTGGAAGGCCGTAAGATAGTTGTATCGGCCCCCCCCTGCGCCTGACCCAAACATCTCGGCTGCCCACTCCCGGCTCGCCGCATAAGCCGCTACCTGGCTTGTACCCGCGGGGAAGCTTACAATAATATGGGTGGTCAACTCCTGTTGCCTTTCCTCGTCTGGCTGACTTTCGTCATAAGTTCCAGTCTCTTGAACCCAGCTTCGGGCAAGTTCGTGGATTTGATCCGGTGGCAGGGGAATATCGAGATGTCGGGCTGAACGCTGCAGCTCCAGCCTGCCCTTCCGGGATAGATACTCCAACTGATTGATAATTTGTTGAAGGGTCTTGGTGCCACCTCCCGGCACAATGCGAATGATAACTTGAGCTCGATCGGGCATCGAATATGTTCCCCGCCAAGTGCTACGTCAGTGCTACAAGGCGTCTTTCAGCAGCGAGCAACCGTCGATCCGCCGCCGTGATACGGACAAAATGGAACGGAGCAAGCCGTCGAGGTCAGCGAAAGATTTACCGAAGGCGATACGTTCAGCTCGCAAAGCCTCCAAATCCATTGTCGGATTTTCGGCATAGGCAGATAGCAGCGCGGCAATGTTGCTTGAGAGTGTTCCTATGGATTGTAGTATGGCCTCCATCCTATGACGAGTCTCTGCGTCGATTTCAAGAAAGCCACCAATGCGGCGCACCGCAACCCGTATGGCCATGCTGTCGGAGAGGCCCAGCAAGCGTGCCTGATGAGAAAAACTCTCATATTCGGCCGATCTTAATCGGGTACTGACGACCTTGAAGCCTTCAACCTTCACGCATTCGCGCTGGTTGACGGCAATGTCACTTGAGGTGGGCCTACTGCCTTGCGACATAGCTTCCTCCATAGAAGACGGAAAGATCTGAACTTGCCCCGCCGTAGCATTTCCTCGTCGTGGCAGATGGGAATCTAGCCATATACAAAACGAAATCAAGAACACATAAGGGATATTTATTTTTATATTATTACAATTGAAATTATTTTACAATAAAATTGAAATATAAAATCAGGTAATTACTACATTACTCATGAATGATCGCAAAATCATACACACAAATAAAAGTACAGACGCACTTCCGCTTCACAAAATCGACAGGATAAGGACATGAAACTTCTGACATTTTGCTCCTTCAAGGGAGGAGCCGGCAAAACCACGGCACTCATGGGTCTTTGCGCCGCCTTTGCAAGTGACGGCAAACGATTGGCTCTCTTCGACGCTGATGAAAACCGACCACTAACGCGATGGAAAGAAAACGCCCTTCGCAGCAATACCTGGGGCTCCTTCTGCGAAGTCTACGCCGCCGAGGAAATGGCACTCCTTGAGGCGGCCTATGAGGACGCCGAACTCCAGGGATTTGATTATGCGCTGGCCGATACGCATGGTGGTTCGAGCGAACTCAACAACACGATCATTGCCAGCTCAAACCTGCTTCTGATCCCGACCATGTTAACTCCGCTCGATATCGATGAAGCATTGTCGACCTACCGCTATGTCATTGAACTGCTGCTGAGCGAGAACTTGGCAATTCCGACAGCCGTATTGCGCCAACGCGTGCCGGTTGGTCGATTGACCACATCGCAGCGCGCGATGTCGGACATGCTCGCAAGCCTTCCAGTTGTACAGTCTCCCATGCACGAGAGAGACGCATTTGCCGCGATGAAGGAACGTGGCATGTTGCATCTCACATTGCTGAATATGAGAACCGATCCGACAATGCGCCTCCTCGAACGGAATCTCAGAATCGCCATGGAGGAACTCGTCACTATCTCCAAATTGGTTAGCGAAGCCTTGGAGGGGTGAAGATGGGAATTCGCAAACCCGCTTTGTCTGTCGGGGAGGCCAGGCGGCTTGCCGCCGCTCGACCCGAAATCGTCCATCCTTCTTTGCCTGTTGCCACCCAAAACTCGACCCTGCCGCAGCCGCCTGAAAATCTCGACGAGGAAGATCGACGACCTGCCCCAGCCACCGCCAAGCGTTGTCACAGCTCTGATCAGCAATCGATGCTGACCGTGGATGCTTTGAGTTCGACGACAGCGCCAGGAAAGATCCAGGTCTTCCTTTCAGCGCGCCCGCCCGCGCCTGAAGTATCGAAGATATATGACAACCTGATCCTGCAATACAGTCCTTCCAAGTCGCTACAAATGATCTTGCGCCGTGCGCTTGGCGATTTTGAAAACATGCTGGCGGATGGATCGTTTCGTGCGGCTCCGAAGAGTTATCCGATCCCTCACACAGCTTTCGAAAAATCAATCATCGTTCAGACCTCCCGCATGTTCCCGGTCTCGCTAATAGAAGTCGCTCGCAATCACTTTGATCCATTGGGATTGGAGACCGCCCGGGCTTTTGGCCACAAGCTGGCTACCGCAGCGCTTGCATGTTTCTTTGCTCGGGAGAAGGCAACGAACAGCTGATCTCTCAAAAGATAGGACCCATCCAATCACTCCGCAGTGCTGAGTTTTTCGGATAGTACCGAGGAAAGGCAGCTTTGCCAAGCCGCATAGCAATCTGCTCACGTTGGGAACAGATTGCTAAAGGCGAAATGCACCTCTACCTCAGGCCGCCATCACACCCCCGTACGAAACATCCACGTCAGCGTCAAAGAAATAGCCAGCACCTCTTGCAGTCTTGATCAACTGAGGGGTCGTCGGATCCCCCTCAAGCTTCCGGCGCAGCCGCAAAATGAGGACATCAATACTTCTGTCATACACCTCCTCCTCGCGTACCCGACTGGCGATCAGAAGCTGCTCCCGGGATAGGACGTCGCGCGGCTTCTCCAGGAAAGCAACCAGGAGATTAAACTCACCTGCCGTGAGTTTCACCTCACTGCCCTCTTCCGAAATCAAGCGGCGTCGCCTGAGATTAAGTGTCCAGTCAGCGAAACTAAATGAGCGTCGATCTTTGGTTCGCGCGACACTGGGCCGCACGCGTAACGCAACACGGATGCGCGCCAGAAATTCCCGCGTCCCAAAAGGCTTGGCAATAAAATCGGTTGCTCCCAACTCGAGCGCAATAACTTTGTCCGCCTCTTCGAGGCGAGCGCCGCTAATAATTATGATTGGAACATCGGACTTCGTGGCCAGACTACGAACAATTTCAAGCCCATCTTCGCGACCCAAATTAAGATCGACGACCACGACATCGACCGTCTCGGAGCAGAGTACACGATTGAACTGCTTGCTGTCGGCTACCGCAGTCACCTTAAAGGCATGGATCGTAAGATACTCGACTATAAGATGCCGCATAGCGACATCGTCATCGATGACAAGAACGTGTTTCAACGGTTCACCTCTCAATCTAGGATCCTGGCCAGCCATTTGCAGCTCAACAGAATTTATACACGTAAAGGTTGTATTCGTTAGACTCCACTCGTCAATTTTCTCTCACTACACGGGCATTTCGGCAAGATTTCGACCAAACCGCGCACGACAGAAATGCAAACTAGATGTCTCCGTTTTATGACAAAGATTGCTGAGCATTGCTACAAACGTAATTCTACAACGCGCCATGCGGCATTTAGAAACATGGATCACAACTACTGCTGGTTAAGAAGATCGCCTATTGTCTCACCGCGCCGACGCGCATCGGCAGCGAGCCAGATTTCGCCCACCTCGTAAATGTCACCGTGGGCACGGAAGGGTACGATGACATCAACTGCGGTTGCGAGCATGTCAATCAGGGTGCGATCTTCCAAGCTAGCCCCCTGAGCGCTGCTTTTCACGAGCGAAAATAGCTTTTTGAAACCTTGGACGGGATTGGCACCATGTATTGTGGAAATCGATCCCGGATGCCCTGAGACGACTTCACTCAGATAAGCCCACGCGGCATCGTCGCGTATCTCGCCGAGCAGTATTCGGTCCGGTCGCATGCGCAGGCTAGCCTGTAGCAGGTGCTCAGCGGTCACTGCGCCCAGCCCAGCCCCATTCTTAGAATAAAGCAGCCTTACGTGGTTCTCGTGTGGAATGACGAGTTCGAGCGTATCTTCGATGGTAATCAGCCTTTCCTGCGGCGGGATAGCGTTGATCAAGGTCTTGCTCATCGTTGTCTTGCCACTCCCGGTGGGTCCGCAAAGCAGCATCGTCAACCGACCAACGACACATGCGTGCAGAAACGCCTCCAGATCCCCGTTGTCATAGTACCGAAGGATAGCTTCATCATGCTGATCATGCCGTTTTTTTCGTCCCTTCCACTGATTCCACCTCGGAGCATCGTAACGGGACGAGACTTCTTTGAGACTAGAAACACGGGAACTTGGCCGTCGAATCGTCAAGCTGACGGTGCCCGACGGTACCGTCGGCGGCAAACAGATTTGCAGCCGCTCGCCGTCTGGAAGTTCAGTTGCGCAAAGTGGGTTGCGTGGTCCAACGTCCTGTTTTCTCAGCGCGCCTGCTAAAATAGCGATATCTTCGAGATCGTCATAGGAGACAGGCAAAGGGAACTTGAGGAAGGCGCCGGCCTGGCGCACAAATGCCTCCCCAGGTCGATTTATCGCAACTTCTTCGGTCCGCGGGTCATCGAGCCATTCCAAAATTGGCTTGAGAAGGATTCGTAATTGCGGATCCACCTCCATTTGTATCGTATCTCCATCTGTAAGTGATAAGTTGAATTCGTTATGGACGGCGATCCCGCCCCCGCGCCGCGCGACCAGCCATACGAAGCTGGTATATGCCTGAGAAATCGAGATCCCGTGCGACAAAAATGGAGACCGTGTCGCCCTGATTCTTCTTCAGGGTTGGCGGTATGTTGATCGTGGCCTTGAGGGCTGTGTCTGCCGTTTGTTCACCGTTATTCTGGACGCTGTTGAAGCTCGTCCCTCCACCCGAGCTGCCAGCGTAGGTGCTCGCTGCCTGGAAGGCACCTTGGACGACACTCAAGAGCATGGCCCCGCTAAAGCGCTGCCAGAAGTGATTGTCGACGGTGCCCGGCAATCCCGAGCGACCGAGTTCGTCAGCGCTTGGTGACGCAAGCGAAATCATGGCATGGTCGGGTGTCTCCGCCCGATCCCAGAGCACAAAAACACGCGTATCTCCCTGTTGCAAACCGCGCTGGATCTCGCCAACAACGGTGGTGCCGCGATCAAGAAGCACAACGTTGTTCGTTGTTCCACGAACATCCCAGGGTAACACGCATTTTACATAGCCTGCCAGACTGGTGTCGATTGCCGTTTGCAAGATACATGGAATAATCGTCCCCTCCGTCACCATGAAGTCGGGATGAGGCAAGAGCGTAGCCCTGGTGGGCTGCAGCTCGGTGGGCTTCATGCGTATCGAGAGATCATTCTCGGCGGACACTTCGACCTTCGGCAAAGGACTGTCTTCCCCATTGCCTTCGCGTCTTCGGTCCGTTTCGCCTTGTTGAACGCGCTTGCTGGTCCCTTGATCACCACTGGTGTACGCAAAAATCGGTGTTTCTTCCGGCCGCGGCTCATGCCGTTCCGGCTCACTTCGTGCTGGCGGAGGAGCAGTCGGCTGAACAGCTTCCTGGGCAGCCGGAGGATCAAGTGTAACGTCAATCGGAGCCGGATGAAATGGCTTGGTGTTCGTGGCGATCATGGTTGACGGGGGTGCGTCCCCGTTTTCCTTCTTTTCACGCCCGCCAAGCCAAATGAGGCTAAGTGATAGCGCGA
Organism: Agrobacterium sp. 16-2014-1-2a; assembly: GCF_053522705.1. Classification (NCBI taxonomy): domain Bacteria; kingdom Pseudomonadati; phylum Pseudomonadota; class Alphaproteobacteria; order Hyphomicrobiales; family Rhizobiaceae; genus Agrobacterium; species Agrobacterium sp. 16-2014-1-2a. Next base: position 53,210 of record NZ_JBNWBX010000010.1, on the reverse strand, counting down.
GAACTACACCTCCTACGATCAACTTTTGAGCCCCCGAAAGGCGCCGGTGATGTGTGTCGGAGACCAGGGACCCCGACGCATCGACATCATGCGCCGATTGCTGATTGTCGTCGTTCACCCTCTCACCTCCTTTAGGACGCGCTTCACATCGGGCCTCACAGTGCCCGTCTCCGGCCTGCGGCCGACGGGATCGTAGGCGGTATTCCAAATGCATAATACCGTGTGGCCATCCCTCAGACGCCAACCACGGGAAACCGAAGAAATCTCGACATAGCTCCCTTTGACTGAATAGTTAGCGACAGCTTCCTTTCCATCCGGATTTATCGTGTAGATGGAGGGTATGCGTACATTACCTGGGAAGTGAAATACCGTCGTAAATCCATCATCGAAGACTTCGAGCGGCAACAGCGAACGATCGCCCTGAGCGACATAGTGCCAATTCTTGTCCTCGGCACCAACGGTCGTGGCAGGCTGCTCCAATAAACCCTCTGCTCTCTGTTGATATTGCGCTTCCGCACGTATACGGTCTGCAACAGCCTTCTCTTGTGCCGCCTTCTGGCGAGCCGCTGCGTCATCGGCAGGGTAAGCGAATTGTACGCTATAGTAGAGATCGGCCTGCTCTTTATCGAGGTGCGGCAGCGTCTTGGAAGAGATGCTGAAAACGTAGCGTCGCATACCGGCGTCACTCGCAGTTAGCACGACCACTGGCTGGGGTGGGAGAACCTTGCTAGCCTTGAAGAAAAGATAATTTCCGCGTGGAAGGGCCGCGAGATCTTTGCTATTGGAAACGGCAACAGCTGTCACCGTTTCGTTAGCCCCGAAAGTAACAACCAAAGTGGCTCCAACCGCCGTTGAAAGGCGCACCACTTGATCGGGATTGTAAGCGAGATAACGCATGCGCGGATCAAGTCTGCCCGCCGTTGGCGTGTCTTCAGCCCTCGCGCCAATCGCCGCAAAAAGTAAACATGCCAGAGTGAGAAATGCTTTTTTCGTCATGGTTCGCTGTGGCCTGCGTTCGAAACGGTATCTTCCGATGTCTGGTAGGAGGTGACAACCAAGCCTCCCGGGTTGGTCAGTCTCAATCTGCCGGGCAAGCTGGTCACCTTTTCATAACGAACCGTAGCAGTCCAAGTGCTCGCCATCGGCATTTTGCCGTCAACGATGAGGGTTCGCTTATAGCGAATTTGCTGCACACCCGGAGTAACATCATTCGAAGCGATGTGTTCGACCTCTAGCCTGCCGTGTTTGCCGAGGATGACTTGAGGCGAAGTTGGATTGGGATAATTGAAGAATTGCTGATAATTTTGGCGCACCATTGGGGCGCTGAAGTTCGAGACCAGGTCATAGGCGTACTGGGCGGTATCGGCATCATAGCTCTCGCGCAGCCGAACATACTCCCACAGTGAGGCGTTAACGACGGCCTCCTCTTGAGTTGCAGGCAATCGGGAGACGGACACCTCGCTGTCAACGGTGCCATCCGGCCGTATCCATAGATATACCGGCACAAGCCTGATCAGCGGCACCATGGTGGCAATTGTGAAGGCTTGCGCAACATTCCCCAAAACCGCGATGGTTGCGACAGCTGCAATGACCTTGGAGAGGCGCCGCGCTGATTTCGCACGCGCAGTTTGGAAAGCTTCCACTTCCTTGTAGTGCTCAGCCAGGGTTTCCCGCGCTACTAGCAAGGCGTATTCAGACCCCTTCATGGCGACCACCTACGTTGCTGAGCTGAAGATCTGACGGCGTAGGCTGCCATCGCCCCACATTCAGCGGGAATATTGGGCCTTTGCAGCTCGCCAATTTATCGTTTGTCTGGCAGCCGCCTAAAGCGAGAGCCAGGCACAGCAGGCAATATTTCATAGAGTTCTCCACCGACGTGAATTTTTTGCGGGACCTAACGACGCTCGACCTGAGCGAAGCGACGGTACAAGCTGTTGGCAGATTGGGTCGCGCCGCTCCAATAACTGCCTCCGATGTTGCCGGCGATTGCCGGCAAAGCGACAATGAGTGCGTCACCAGTCAGAAAGAACATGTCGAGTTCGTAAAGACCAATGATCTTGGCCGCGGTCGTACCGGCAAGGGTGATTACACCAAGCATAAGCGTGAGTGCAGTCGCTTCGGTTAGGATGACTATTGTCGCCACGAGGTTTAGCAGGAGAAGTAGGAGACCATAGGTGATAAGTTGCCCGATCCACTTTGCCGCGATGTCGCGCGTGCGATCAAAGATATATCCCGTGAGGATCAAAGGGCCGATCGCCAGAAGCACTTTCGTGAGAATTCCGACGGCGTCGTAGATTCCGAAGGCAGACCAGAGCGTGCCATAAAAGACCCACTGAGCCCCCTGGAAAGCAAGGATGTCCTGGTCATTCATCGGGCCGATTTCAGATGCAATTCTCTGAAATGCAGCCTGGGTTAGGGCGAACATTGTATCGAGCTGAGCGGGAATGGTCTGCAGAGGCAGGCCGCTGCCACTAAACTGCTGAATAAAGTTTGGAATCGTCTCTTCAAAGACTGAAACCACATAGTCGTGGTAGTTGGCCTGCCCGACGACAAGGGCAACAACGACGGTGACCGTGATCACCCGAGTGATACCGCCGCGCGTGTCGATTTCGCCACGCATGACCAGAATACCCTGAACGATAATCCAAAGAGTGACGCAGGCGACCAATGGCGCGCTCACCGCCTCTTGGATCGTCCCAAGCATTGTGTCCAGGCTTGTCGTAAAGGCTAGATCGAAGATCGTATGAATGGCCGTAAACGGCGCCGGGATCGTGAAATTCATCGTTTGGACCTGACCTTGACTGGCTTGTCGCAGAATGTCGGATACAATGAACTCGCATCCTGAAATGTGCAGATGGGCGGCACGAATAAGTCGCCCAGTCTCAGGGGACGGCCCCAAAGATGACCGCAGTCTTTTGATGCTCCTTACGTTGAGCGGCCGCCTCTTCCGCCTCATGAAGGCCAGCCTGCGCGGTGGTCATCGTTAACAAGCTGGTCGCCTGTACATTTTGAATCATTGCGTCATGGATCTGCTTGAGAAGCAAACCGTTGGTAACGGTTGCCTGCATGATATTGCGAGAGCGAGAAAGCTGTGTCGAGGTCTCGGCATTCGCTGTTAAGCGTTTGTCCATCGTCTCCAGGTTGTCAGCCGCAATGCCCGCGCTATTTGCGGAACCGGTGATCTGCGATCGCAACAGATCCGCTTCAGCGTCGCCACCAACTACGGCGCGATCTGTATCGGTGGTGATCGCACGTGCCGTGGTCGACATTGGCATTCGCGGCGAAAACATTTCCGTGTCCAAGTCCCTGGTCGAGGGATACTGATTTTTTTGGTTGAGCGAAGTTAGTAGGCCGGTGACGCCATAAGCCGAGGTTAACATCGCCACCATCGTTATGGTCTGTTCGAGATTTGCCGCAGTCTCGAGCGCCGTCGCCAGCGTCTCAGCTTCCGTCGCCGGATCGCTGACAACGAACTGCGCCCGCGCGGGCCCGACCGAAAGAAGGCTGACGGCCATGGCCGCAGCAACAAGTTGCATGATCTTCATAGTTCCCCACCTTTGATCAATCTTTTGCCTCGTGGTAACGAGCCATAAATTCGCTGAGCCAGGCTGATGGGTTGTCCCCCTGTACTTTGCGAAGCTGATCCGCGAAGCGCACCGTGTTGGCGCGCCCCGAAAGTACGGCGACATATTCGCGCATTTCCCGCAGATCGAATTCGCAGACGACGCTTCCGCTTTCTCGTTTAAGCAGAAACTTCCGGCTACCTACTGCCATGTCTTCACGGATCGCCTGAAATTCCTTTTCAGTACATTTCAGTCCATCGATGTAAGCCGATCGATCTGCCGTGGGTGAAGGATAGAAAATCTTCGTCATACATTGCGCGACGAGACTGGCGCCTAGCTGCGATTCCAGGACATGCTCAGGTTGCTGCGTTGCCAGTATCAGCATCCCATTGTTTTTGCGGACAGTAAGCAGGAACTTGTCGACGACCGCCGCAAATTTAGGATTTAGCAAATAGGCGCGAAACTCATCGCAACTCATCACAAACCGACGGCCGTCAACCATGGCTCCAATGCGGTGCAGAAGATATGCTGCGGCGGCAGCGCATACTTCCTCATATTCGAGAAGATGCGTCATGTCGAAACCAGTAATCGAAGGATCCAACTTTACTTCGTCGAGCTCGCCGTCGAACGCCCAGCCTAGTGCATTGCCACGGCACCAGCGTTGGAGTCTCGCTCCCGCCCCTTCGGCGGGTCCATGCAACAAAAATTCGCGTAACCCCGCGATTGAGCGCATGTGGGGATCAAACGAGAGCTGCCGATGGATACCCCGCACCAGACGGCGATTTTCCTCGGGGGATATTCCTCCACGGCCATCGCTCTCAATGAGCGCCACGATCCATTCGCGCAGAAAATCATGTGAAGCCGCTGTATTTTCCAGGCCACGCAATGGCGCCAATCCGCTCGGCGCTCCTCTACGGAGCGCCAAATATGTTCCCCCGGTGGCGCGAACCAGCAGCTCACTGCCGCGGTCCTTGTCGAAGAGGACAACCGCACCCGCGCGGTCGACCATGCTCTGCTCGAGCATCGCGAGGATAAAGGTCATGAGCGTCGTTTTACCCCTCCCGATGGGACCGAATATCGCCGTCATGCCGACATCGTGCTCGTGCGGGATGTAGTCGAAAGGGGTTCCACCATTGGTACGAAAGCGCGCAATCGCGTTGCCCCAGTGACCTGAGCCGGATCCCTCGGGAAAATTCTCGAATGAGACTAAACCAGCGAAGTTGCGCGATGTGATCGCTCCCGGACGCGTGCGCCACTTATAGTTGCCTGGCAGCTGCGACCAATAAGCCGCCTCCATGCCGATGCCCTCTTGGACAACAACAGCTCCCGCATCCGCCAATCGCGTCCGGGCGCGGGCACCTCTATCTGCAAGACTATTGAGATCATTTGCATATATGCAAAGACTCAAATGATGCGCCCCCATAACGAATTCGTTGCTCGCTAGTGCGTCCTCCGCCTCGGATAATCTGCTGATTTGGGTGACGGCTTTGTCGCCAGAACTCAACATTTGGCTGGACTTGAGGCTGAGCTTCGAGTGGGCTTGCGAGCGAGTCAGAAACGAGAAGCTCTGCGTCAGAACAAGCGGAAAATCGAGAGACAGTAGCACGTTGAGCATACCCGGTCGCGTCGTTGCGGGGTATTCGCGAAACGAGTAAATAGATCCCACATAACTATCTTTTGGTGTTCGGATCTCGAGTCCCCGCTTGCCGCAAATAACTCGGTCGGTATAGATCGAGGCGCCGAGCGAACCGCTAACGACGGGAACCGGCGTGAATCGACCAGTCATTATCAGCCGCAGAGCTTCTCCAACCTCCGTAAAAAGCACATCTTGCTTCTCACGAATACCAAGACGACGCAGGCCGTACGCTTCGAGAGCGCCAGCGACAAGATGCCAGAGATCTTCCAGGTTCCTGGTTTGAGCTGTGAGATCGTTTTCTTTTTGTCTGTAGCGTTTGGTGAACCTTCTCCTCACTTTGCCAAGCGCGGCCCGGGGAGACACGATCAGCGTAAGGAAGTGGTCATTGCGAAGGAGTTTGCCGGAGAGAACGCGCTCCTCAAAAGCTTCGCTCAGACTGGCGGAAAAAGCGCTGCGGAAATGTCGCGCGGGTGACGGCGGCACATCGTCATGACGTACGAGGTGAGCATATATTGACACATGATCATCAGCGATATTGCGCAAGAGCGTATTAAATGCACGGCAACGTGCATTGCGCATTTCGGCATCTTCGAGTTCGAAGGCCATGCCACTTACGTGCGCCATCGTCATGATCGATCCATCTTCTAGAAGGACAATCTGGTCGCTGAGGTGCCCGACGTAGGGTAGATAGACCTCGCCAGACCTTTCGGTTGTGCCACTTGCTCCGAGCATTACGCCATTCCTCTCCCTCGCGCGGGAACCTTGATTGGATTTGGGCTAACGCTTGCGCCGCCCCAAATCAGACCATCAACGCTCCTTCCCGCCGTCTGCAAAAAAAGAAGAACGACGCTGGCCGCGTTATAGTCTCGTTCCACCACAAGCCGCGCTCCGAACCACAAGGGCACGAGAACGACTTCGTACAGCGGGTTCTGAACGATGACGATGACAAAGCCGGCAAACATCACGAGTAGCCCCGCCAACGTCAGCGGCACGCCAAGAAACAATGCGGGCCGTGTCGCCGCCAAGTAAAGGGTTGCTTCTTCCAGACGATCATTCATTAGCCACCTCCAGTCAGCGTTTTGCCCAGGAAGCTGGCTCCAAACATGATGACAATGCCGCCGACGACGCCGGCAACGAGACCGAGTGAAGCGCGACCGAACATCCAGGAGATTCCGATGGCCACGATGCCAAGAACAGCGAGTGACTGGCCGAACGGACCAAGGATAAACGTGCATATGTTGTTAACCATTGTGGCTGGGTCAGTGCCGCCACCTGCAGATTGGGCCGCGGCCGGCCCAGAGGAGAAAATGCTCCACCCCATTGCACCGACCACGCTCGGCGCATAGCCGGATACCATGCGCATCACCGCGTTCGAGAGCGAGAGGCGATTCAGATGTACACGGTATCTTTCAAAGCATCGCATTATTGCGGACCTCCTTGATTTAAGTCGAACAAGAGTTGATCGTCGTCTTCGGATTTGCGGTTGTCCTCGTCTGGCGGCGGAGGCGGACCGGATGATCCGCCAGATCCGCCCTCCGGGGAACGACGCTTATATGCCCCCCAAACATCCCATGTTTCCTCGGATCCCGGCTTCTCACGATCATCTTTTGGACGCGCGGTTAACGGGGGGACGAGCTGTTGAGCGGCCGTTTCAACTTTTCGCACGTAGCCGTTCGCGAAGCCGTGCGTAAAATCACCGGTGTTATAGGCGGAGATTGCCCGACGAAGCGACAATTGCTCGTCGTCAGCCGTGTTGCCGCCAGCGTAGCGGCTCCCAAGCAAGTTTGCGGCGACAGATAATGACGTGCAAGGTTGAAGGGCTCCGTCAGGTGTCAGACCGAGCACGGAAAAATTCCGGGAATTGATCTGCATGAGCCCAACATCCAGCGAATGCCGTGCTTCGAGACGGTCCATCACGACTTGCGTTGCTTGAGCCTGGTTCTGCCAGTGAAGCGTTTCGCCGGTGGTATTGTCATGCACAGCAAGCGGATCAAAGCGACTTTCGACCTGAGCGATCGCTGCAAGCGTAGATGGAGCAACGGATGGAGCGCATTCGCGTGCAAAATTATTGAACTCAGCAAATGAAAGTGGGGCAGCACCGCTCGACGGGCACGTGGAGGCCAGTAAGATAATCGACAGCGGCCCTGTTGCCTTCAACATTCCCCATCTCCCCAAGCTCATAACCAACACAGCCACTTCGGTCGGAAGAAATGCTGTCATCTGATGTTCACGATTATCGGGAGGGTCGGTTACTCTAGGATTTTTGTTTTCTTCTTTTCGATTTCATTTGAAGCGAAAACGGCTTTCCATGCACTTAAGGGTGCGGCGACGAAAGATGGCTCTCTAAGACAACGGCGAGGATCTAGAATGCCGTCGAAGTGAAATTCCAGGGCGGAATGAACGGGGGATGGTTTCAATAAACTGTGGCACTTCGCAGGCTCCGATCAGGGTGTCGATCGCGCCATTTGCGTGGCGAGGGTATCCGCCTATGCCGACTATCCTATGTCCGAGCTCAGCGAACATATGTCTTGTTCTTCGAAGACGGTATCGAAGACCTCCAGCAGATAATCGCCAACCTTCGGGTCTCAGAAGACGCACCGCCACAACCGACTGCCCAAAGCGATTGCGAGAAACCATAGCTATAGGCGCGCCGAACAGACGTGCTGATTACCCTGGTCGAGTCTCCTGAAAAACATCCTCAACTCTAGGCTTTGATCTTGGTACGAATCGCGTAGGCCATCGTCCTGGAGGATATAGGTTTGGGCAGAAAAAGCGCGGACGTCATGTCATCGCTGGAAAGTGACATTTTAAGATCACTTCCTCCAATGATGATGGACGCCGTCTTGAAGGCTGCGTGCAAAGCAGTAGCACTCTGATTCTCGGGAAGAGACGATTGGTCAACTAGAACCAGATCGGCTTGCTTGCCTTTTGATATCCAATTGCAAAGGTCTGCACATGTCTTAAAGCCCACCGGCTCATAGCCCAGAGCGGCGATCTTGTCTTCGTACACCTCCCGCAAGACAGGATCTGGCTCAATCAATGCCACAATTTCTCCGTTGCCTCGCGGTGTTTTACAGGGCCCAAAAAACGCGTCCGGGCTGACGGGCTTCTTCGAGGAAGGAGGTAGATAAATGTCGAAGCGCGTCCCTCGCCCTACGGCTGAAGTAACGTCAATATATCCTGCAAGCGCGCTGACATGACCGTGCACGGCAGCAAGACCTAGACCCGTGCCGCCGCTGCAAGAGCGTGTTGTAAAGAAAGGCTCAAAAATGTGGGGGAGCACAGTTTCGGCAATGCCTTCACCGTCGTCGCTGACAGAAAGAAGAACATAGTCGCCAGCTGGCATAACACCATGCGCCAGTACTTTCTGTCGAGATACAAAAATTCGGCTAACGATGATGTCGATTTGACCATCGGCGGTAAACGCCTGGGAAGCGTTCTTGCAAAGATTCATCAGCATCTGCTGAACCTCTAGCGGGCTTCCTTCGACTACGCTCTTCTTGTCGTCAAACTTGAACTTCAGCTCGATGTTGCGCTGCAATGCAACACGCAATAAGGGAGCAATTTCCATTACGAGTTCGGAGACACTGAACGGCTTTGTCACGCGTTCTAGTTTTCGACTTAGAGTCAAGATCTGATCGATAATGAGCCTGGCTCTGTCACCCGACGAAATAATTTGGTCAATGTGTCTTCGGGTGACAGATGACCGACGCAGCATGTTTTGCGCCATTTCAGCGTACCCGAGGATTGCTCCCAAAATGTTGTTGAACTCATGCGCTATTCCACCAGCAAGTGTACCAACTGCCTGAAGACGTTCCGCATGCTCTAATCGCCTCTCCAGAATATCGCATTCGGTCTGCTTACGCCGAACATCGATATAGTGGCAGAGGCAGGCGGTGGCGAGTTCAAGAAGCTGAACTTCGCCTGGACAAGATTTCAGACGATAGCCCTGGTAACCGAGGGAACAAATCGCTATCAGTTGATCCGTAGATTTGTGTGCCAGCAGCATAGAAACGCCCGGAGTCTCCGGAGGAAGGCAGCTGACCTTTCGCGTCGACATGATGCGGAATACTGACGCACGCTCATCCGCTCTGGCAAGAGAAACCATCTCGCGTAGCGCGAGGTCCTCCCAGACGGGCTCAGGCAGCTTCGCAGCGAAACTTTCGACAGCCCACCTGTCACCATGGTCCACCAATGCTAGTGCACACGATTCCGCATTAAAGAAGCGTTGAATAATTCCAAGCGCAGCTTGCGCGGACGAATTGAGGGACGACGCTGTGGCCCCTCGCCCCTCGAAACAAACCCCAATCTCTTTGATTACCTCTTCGTAATCCAAACGCCGCGTTAACCAAGCCGTTTTCCGACGCAGCCTATAGACCAGTGAGATGATGTAGATGCAAAGGCCCACCGAAACGGAACCCAAGAAGATCCGTGCCCGCTGCTCCCTCACGCTTTGCAAGCTATAGGCCTCCAAACACTTGCGCTCCAATCTTTCGGCAATTTCAGCGGTGTCGGAGGTCTGAATCATGTTTACGGCATCGTTCACACGGGGCAAAAGCGACAAGATGACGCGACCCTCGCGTGCAAGTATACGGATAGGAACTTCAGCCCCACCGCTAGCTTTTTGGAGCATGTCGAGTTCGTGACTGATCTCCAACGAGAGTGTTGGGCTTGGCTGACGCACAAACTGCAGCATCAGGCTGCCCAATTCGTTCGAATTTTCGACCGTCTGATCCGTCGACGACATTTTGGGAAGAATACTAAGCGCGCGAGTGAAGCTGGCAAGCGAATCTTGCAGGAGCACGTTTTGCGCTCCGAAGGCTGCAACGGCCGCGTCGGTCGTATCCACGGACACCTTTAGCTTGTCGAGCAGTTGAGAGAAATCATTGCCGATCACAAGATGAGATTGTTTAAATAGTCGCTTCAAATTTTCCAGGTTCTTCCGCAAAGCTCCCAACCTGGAGATAATGGGCCGGTAGTTCGCCACCACACCCGCTTCCGCGCGGAGTACATCCCGCTGCAGCGAAGCACTGTCGATGTTAATAGCTCGCAATTGGGTCAGGATCGCCCGATTGGTTTCATTGTCCTGCCAAGACGTAATCGCCATCAAGGCAAAAATCATTGCAGCAACTACCAAGGCCAGGATAGACCAAGGCTTGGCGCCTGTCTTGAAATCTTGCCGAGACGGTGAATACCTTCCATTCATCCGCACTTACGTCCTCGTACCAGCGCTCAGTCCCACCCCGGTGGCCCTTAGGCCGCACAGTAGGGTTTGTAAATGGGTTTGAAGCAACAAACGTCGACTCAGTGTGTTTCAAATGAAACACAGCCTCGGCATTCCAATGGATGTTTCCGGTTGCCGAGGTGTTCTTTGACTCCGCGCGGTGGCTGGTAGGATCGATATGGTCGGGATGTCGCCGTTTGCACCGAGAAAAATGAAATCGTCGACATTAACAATATGGCTGATCATGCGTCGACAGGGCAAGTTGCTATGCTATGCGCAGCGAGAACTGCCGTGGCGGCTGCCGCGGACACTAGCGGATATTAGGTCTGTGTTCGTACCACCTTAGAGGCTGTCGGCTTCGAAACGAAGCCAGGACGTCAGCGCATATGAGACCCAACCGGCTTTTTCGTGTGCATATCCGTTAAATATTCTTCAGCGGCATTTTTCGTTTCAGTGACCAAGCAAAGCTGCAACACGAACTGTCAGGTGCTGACGGAGCATACCGCGCGGCCGATGTGGCTTCCCTACTCAAATCGCCTATCCGCTTTTCGACGTTGCGTTAACGGGGTCCGCTGCATTCACCATAAGCAGGTGTCGGGGCCAAACTCCTCAATTGTTCAGGAGGACAACGGGATGGAAACTCTCATGGCCGAATGAGCCGGCAACGTCAAAAATGTACGATTACAAATGTAGCGCGATATTAGTTCAGCAGATTGCGTAAAGCTGGTAAAAATCATGCAGTAAAACATCATAATCCGAATTGAAAAATCTGGTTTGGAACAGATGGGATATCCCATTAAATTTATATGAGGCGCACATGTTACTCCATCTCATCTACGGACCGACTTGCAGCGGCAAAACGGACATGGCGATCCAAATCGCACAAGAAACCGGGTGGCCGGTGGTTGCCCTTGATCGTGTGCAATGCTGTCCTCAAATCGCGACAGGTAGCGGAAGACCTTTGGAATCGGAATTGCAATCAACGCGGAGAATATATTTGGATTCCCGCCCCCTCACCGAGGGCATCCTTGACGCTGAGAGTGCCCATCGTCGACTCATATTCGAAGTGGATTGGCGGAAGTCCGAAGAGGGTCTTATTCTCGAGGGCGGGTCGATTTCGCTTCTCAATTGCATGGCTAAAAGTCCGTTTTGGAGATCGGGTTTTCAATGGCATGTCAAGCGGCTACGTCTTGGGGATTCGGACGCCTTTCTCACCCGAGCCAAGCAACGCGTTGCGGAAATGTTTGCCATCCGGGAAGATCGCCCCTCGTTGTTGGAGGAGTTGGCGGAACTCTGGAACTACCCTGCCGCTCGACCGATTTTGGAAGATATCGACGGATATCGCTGCGCAATTCGTTTTGCGCGCAAACACGATCTCGCAATCAGCCAGTTGCCAAATATTGATGCAGGGCGGCACGTAGAGCTCATAGAGGCCATAGCTAATGAATATCTTGAACATGCGCTCTCGCAGGAGCGCGATTTTCCTCAGTGGCCAGAAGATGGCGCAGGACAGCCTGTTTGCCCGGTCACGCTGACGCGAATTCGGTGATTCGCCGCTTCATCATTTGACCTGCGCGTTGGATGGCCATCGGCGGCGCAGCATCGGTCGGCGTCACCTCCAAGCGCGACATGCGGCGCGCCAAAGCTATTCGCACATCTTATTTGAATAAGTGATTTCTTTCGAAGCACCTCGGCCGGCGCTCGGTCCTCGAGGGATTTGGCCGCTTCCGAGTTCCAGCAGTTGCAGATTTCGATTAGCCGGCGTCGGTCAGGCTTCAAAGTCGACTTCCATCAAAGTCATTTTGGTTACACGTCGACATTGCATCTCAGCAAGACGAGTGGCTGTGCCGACTGATATCGACCGATTGCCATTACGTACAGCAGGCTTATTCGGTTACATTTGAAACCAATCTTTGGTCTCCTGTAATCATTATACTGCTGATGGACTGCACATATCGTCGGTAAGCTTACATAAGGAGTACGATGACATGGGGCACCAAAAGAAATCAGATAAGCGCCTGGGCTACTCGCATCTGCGATTGGCAACTATCGACGGCGTATCCCTGCCTGATCTACAACTATCGCCCGACCGGCAGCAGCGCCCGACTTCGACGAAGAGGTCCTTTTTCGAGCAACTGCTCTTGGATTTTGCGTTCGGTTGCGAACTATTTTATCCGATCCAGCTATACGAGCATCTTGCAACGCGCGAGGGGGAAGACCAAGAGCGCTGACTCGCAAGTGAGAATAACGATTCGATAGATTTGGGAGAAATCCAACCAGCCGCCGCGCTCCTGGTTTGAAACCCAAGTCCATTGGATTTCCAAGTGCCATGATGAAAATTGTCGCCACGCTGGACGAAAACCAACGTGGTATCTCACTCGTCAACACCTGCAAATTCCAACTATAGGTCGGCGAGTGGACGGAGGATATCATGGACAACATCGATGTGACGCAAGCAAAGAACGGCTCGGGCACCTAGGCTTCAACAGGTGCGAACCTGCGCGGCAGGAACATCAAAAGATGGTAAGAAAGTCAATCGGGAACCTGACCGGTATACGGTGCGCCCAAGGCGCAGGCCAGATCTTGCTGCCGGTATCATATATGCTGACAACGCGCGCTCGCCTCCCAAAATCAACGCAATTTGACCGCAGGGTTCGCCCATCAAATTTGCTCCACAAAGGATTTCATTCTCCGTGTCATTATGCCCTTCGAAATGCTTTCGAATCGCCGCACTTGCAGCGGCCTCCATCGTGCTGGGCACCCAGATCGCAATTGCGCAAGAACCGTCTATAGGGTCTCAGTGGTTGAACACGCCGGCATCTCAAGTGGAAGCGCTTGCGGTTCTCCAGACCTTGAATGCCAATCTCCTGAGTAACGCCAGTGCTACGTTGACCCTTGACCGCTGGTGCGCCGGGCACAAGCTCGCACCGGAAGGTTCCAAGATCCTAGCTCAGCGTGTGCGCGGGCAAGCCAAGCCGGCCGATGATCATATCCGTGAACTACTGACCGTCGGACCCGACGAGCCGATCGCTTATCGCCGCGTTCGCCTAGTCTGCGGCGACCGCGTCTTGTCCGAGGCCGACAATTGGTATGTGCCGGCAAGATTAACGGCCGAGATGAATCAGGCATTGAATACCAGCGATATCGCGTTTGGCAGAGCCGTTCTGGCTCTCAATTTCACACGCACCAATCTATCTGCCAAGTTACTCTGGTCTCCTCTATCAGAAGGCTGGGACATGGACGGCTTGATTGCGTCTGGAAGGGGATCTCCTACCCTGCCGCCATTCCTGCTCGAACATCGTGCTGTGCTGAAACTTCCTGACGGCACGCCGTTTAGTACCTTGGTAGAAAGTTACACAAGCAAAGTATTAGACTTTCCGGTTCCACGCTCGCTTGCTCAGTAGTGTTTTGCGACGGCTACCGGATTCACTGCTCGAAAGAGAACGGATCGATACGAGTCATCCAGATCGCTTTTCAAGCTCAGGAGCTCGCTATAAAGGCGTGCTGCACAGGATCGGTTCGTCGTAACCGTGTTGAACAGCTGGCTGAAAACATCTTTGAGCGGGGCTGGCCATTCTGCCGCGCTCGCCCCTCGCATCATTCATGAACGGGCTGTCTTGGACGGCTGGCACTCATGTTCCCACGATACGTCAATAGGTCCCCAGTCGGATTGCAGAAACTGTTCGCGCCGCTATCGGCCAGCGGCTCCATCTCCTTACAAGAAACGCGAACGCAATTAGCAACGAAGAGGAACCCTATTTTTACAATGGCAGGTTGGTGCATCTGATATTGTTTGATCTAAAGCTAGATGAGGTCGGTTGTGCGTCGCGGACCGGTGCCTTCGCTGAAAGCAGCAAGGTGTGGAACTGGTGCTGCGTGATCTTAGAGCAATAGCGTTACCCGGCATGCAGCGGACGACGCGCTGCGCCTTAACTGCTTGTTTTTCTTCCCGTCCTAGAAATGCGGAGGCAACACGGATAGTTGTGGTTATCGGGAAAAACGATCAGGTTCAAAAACCTTTATGGAATGGGCGATTAATCGGGCCGAGGAGATTGTGTCGGCCAGGGACTGGATTTGCTGCGCTCGACATCCGAAGGTCATCGATGGAGCACCGATTATTGTACCATGCGCCTGACTATTGCGATTATTGAAGCGCTGATCGAAGCTCGCAATTTTGAGCAGGCGCCGTTCGAAAACGTTCAAAAGAACTGATGGCCAGCCGCCAAGCGCAGCTTGTGCTCTATTTAGCCAAACTAATTGAGGGTCGGGGGATCTATTGAATATTAGCCCTGTCACCAAAGGTTAAGTTGGTGACAGGGCGTATCGCTGACACGGGGTGGCGATAGTGTCAACGACCAGGGCAAAATGCCAATACCCCAAAAGAAGTCCGATGAACATCCGCTCTGATCGCAAGATTCATGCGAAATATGCGACCTGCTATCCAAGAAACCTTGGCGTCCGGATCATGAGTACAACCTTGGCGACATTTTTTGCGCATTTAAACCGGACGTTCGGTGCTCAAGCGCTTAGCTTCCTCGGTCCGAAGCGCATTGGGCCGGTCAGTACTCACTTGCCTATCCATTTCCAAAGGAGGTTGGCATTGACCCCATGTTCGAGCGCAAGTCTCGATACCGATGCCCCCGGCTCAAGGCAGGCTGCGACAAGCCGCTCCTTCGATACCGGATCAAAACGACGTCGCCCGTTCCGGCCTATAAGCCTCACACGCAGTTTCTGATCATCTTCCATGATTTGGCGTCCACCTCATTTTAGGTGGACACCAAATGCCTCAGCTCATTCAACGGAAAAAGGTGCGGGGTATTGCGCGCTTACCCTAAACCGCACCCGCACTTGGCGACTTGCGAGCTGAAAAATTCGTGAGATTATCTGCCGTTTCCAATGGATTGCCGAATGGCAAGTGCGTCGCGAATTCGGCGAGCAATTCAGGCGGAAAATGAGTTTTTCGTTCGGCATTGCATCCAACGCCGAGAGAGCCTTGTGGGATGCCAGTCTGCTGCTTTTCTCCCTTCGTAGATCAGCCTCCAATATGGCTCCGGCTCTACCACTTGGGCCTGGTCGGCCGAACCGCTTTCACGATACATTTGAGATTGCACCCTCGTCGAGGCAGGGATTCGTTGAAGGATGCGGAAAGAAACCTCATGAATTGAGCTTTCATTGCTATCACCCGCAATTATGCCGCTAAGATGAAGGCCTGCAGCTCATCTTTGCCCCAGGCTCCTCCCTTGGCGATGCCTGCCCGAAGGCCTCGGTCATCGACCAACATGGTCGACTCTCAATCGCGAAATTCCCGAAGGAGACCAACGACTACAGCATGGAGAGCTGGGAAGAGATCGCGCTGCGGCTGGCCGGCCAGGCAGGTATCGCCACTCCTCGGCACGAGTTGATCGACCTCGCCGGCAAGGCCGTCATGTTGTCGCGACGCTTCGATCGCGAAGGGGCGATCCGCACCCCGTTCCTGTCGACGATGGCGACGATGGGCGGCGAGCGCGGCAGCTCTCCGGAGATCGTCGATGCCCTTGCTAAACACGGCGCCCAAGGTAAGACGGACGCCCATGTCCTCTATCGGCGTGTCGTCTTCCATGTGCTGATTTCCAATGTCGACGATCACCTGCGCAATCACGGTTTCCTGTGACTGGGAAAGGCGGACTGGTCGCTCTCGCCGGCATACGACCTCAAACCCGTTCCGACCGATCTGAAGGCTCGGGAGCTGACGGCGAACATCCATCTCGACGAGGGCACCTGCTCGCTCGATCTGCTGGAAGCCGCGTCGGAGTTTTTCGCGCTCTCACGCTGCCGCAGGCCCGCGCGATAATCAAAGAGGTCGCGACCATGACCGCAACCTGGCGCGATACCGCCAAGGCGATCGGCGCCCGCTCAGCCAAGATCAATCGCATGGCCAGCGCCTTTATTTTAAAACGAGCGCTTGCGCTATGACGAGTACCTTTTTCATAACTCGAACCACCACCTGCAAATTGCCTCGCCGGGCAGATTAAGCCAACTCTGATTGGCGTCACACAGGAGTCAGAGATCACTATGGAGCGAAGAAACTCAACCCGTGACTGATCGCGCACTTGTAGGCCAAGCTGGTACCTTTTCTCTCGTAGCTTGGCATGTTGAATACGACCATAGTCAGTTCGGCGTCACCGTCCAACCGGATTTGGTAGCGAAGAAACTGAAGAATAGGCTTACCGTCACGATCAATCGTAAAGTGCTGATCCGCAAAAGCGAGGGTGCCGTCAGAAGTGATTCTATACCCATCTATGCGAATGCCTCCGCGCGTCTTCGTCGGCGGTGTATCGTCGGTCCCCGGAGTACACAAACTTAAATCGACCATAACGTCCACTGGCTTGCCGGTAGTCAGTGCAAGCGCAATCTCGGGAAAGGTTGCTAGTACATGACTATCATTGGCAGCGTTTGCAGCCGTAGCCAAAAGTATCCCAAACAGGGTCGGTAGCATAAGTTTCATAGGTGATCCTATTTAGATTGACTAAAAGAAGGTAAGCCATTCCGATACTATGGAATTGCTGTTACGTTGAGCTTTGAGATGAGGAGTCAGTCGCCTAGCAAGCCCTGCCTTGCAGTCGCCCCGTCTGCTTGATGAGAAGCAATCTCTCAGCGCGGACGATGATTCCACTAGGATGGCGTTTTCGGCATCTCCATGTTTCTGTTTGGTATGAAGTGTTGAGGGCGGCGGATTCCCCTGAAGCTCCGAGCGCCATGAGGTGATCCACGCGCTCATTCGCACGCGCTCCGGTGCTTCGAGACATTGCAGTTCACGGACAGCAAAACGCAACCCCGGAGGCGGGCCGCGCCGTTGCACTATCGCCACTTTGAGAATTTTCAGGCCCCGTATTCGCCTGTTTATTTCCGCGCATGGACAAGGCTCCGAAACCGTCCTCTTTTCCAAAGGCTGCACTCAGGGAAGATCGGCTCAATTGATATCCCTTTGCATTTTTTAGTTCAGTGCAGTCGACGTTGCATCACCGTGTTGCACCAGATCGCAACCAGAGGGGTGGGGCCGGATAGGTAATGCTTTCTAACCTAGGCGTTTTAGGCCGCAGCGTGAAACCGGAAAAACCGCTGCGTCTACCATCCCTATCACGTCCGGTTGACACGGCCCCTACAGACGAACGTAGGGTCGGACGTTTTCAGAAGGATTTCAGAAACGCCGGCGAAAGCTTCATTTGAAACAAATGGGGCCGTACATTCGAGACCTGATGTCCCTTCAGAATTTGTGAGGGAAGTGATACGGGATCAAACAGCATTCGCGTCATGGGGCGGTTCAACTAAAGACGTCCCCAAAAGTCCCGTCAGCGGCAAGACGATGCGATGTGTCAACTTACAACAGCGCGGTGGATCCAGGAAATTATCGCGATAGTCCAGAGCGACTTCTGTCACGTGAAGAAGCGTCTAGCTCGGCTCGCGTACGGTTGTAGACCTCATTGATATTTTTCTCAAAGCTTTCGTTCGTCGTTAGGAGTCCCACTGCATTTGGACCGCCTCTTGCTAACGACGCACTATATCTCTCAATTGTCTCAATTACTGTGTCTACAGCTCTGACCTCAGGCCCCGCCGCGTCCCTATATCGTCTAGGATTTGCGTCCATGGTTTTTTGAACCTCGAAATCGGCTATGGCTCGGCCAAACAGGGGAGACAGTCGCGGACGGCTGCTCCTCTCTTGTTGTATGCGAGCCAGTTGATCCGCATTTAGGTACTTTTCGCCTTGGACCAGCACGTCGACCGCAGGGCATTTCTGGCCCATATTCCAGGTCAAAGGGGGTTCTAGCCGCAAAATTTCGATAGAGCGTTCGATAAGTCGCGTCTTGTTTGCTTCACCAAGATCATTCAAGTGTTTTATGACACTAAGAATTGCGTCGCACTGAGCAGATTCAGGCAAATTGAGTATATTGGTGACAAATCTCGATTTTCCCGCTTCAGACTGGAACTTAAGAATTGGGCCAACGGCTCGCGTTCTGGCCGTCGGAGAGGGTCGGTTCGTCTCCCACTCAGGTAATTGATTTCCGGGAATGACCGTATCGAACACGGTTTTGGCGGAGGCGCCAATTCGTTTCATTCGCGCGTGATATTTTCCGACGGGATCACTTGTAACGGCTTCACGACCTGCACGCCCTGTACGTTCCAGGCTTCCAAGATTTCGTGCCGTTTCTACCGGGTCCTGGGTAGGAATATAAGTTGCCACCTTAGCCAAAAGCTCGGGAGGCATATCCCTATTTGTCGATGTAGAATGGACTTCCGTACGGGACGCTTCGGATTCATCACTTAAGCTTCGTTGGCTGGGCTCCATCGTGCATGCTCCTTCTTTCTCTCAATCGGTCGGAACCTACTGTGATAAAGAGAGAGCCTCAATTTTTATTGTATTACTTTTGCAATTAACAACCTGTGATTCAATTGACCTGGTGAAAATGCACGATGTTGAAGTAGTCATTTTCCGAAACCAAAGCTGGAGTAGTGTCTTAGCGCCGTAGATGGTCACCCTCACGTTTAAGCGCCAAGCGATTCCGATTGCCACAGGCGGAATGATATAAGAAAATAGCTTATGGTCGATCTTATAGAGTAATATTAATCAGACTATAGCATGATTTTTCTCCTAACGCACATGCTGCAGGCTGACTGATTATAAAGAGAATCTTTACATTTCGATTCTCGAATAAGATACCGAACCACGTCGAAACGGTCGCATTCCTGGGGGCAGAACAAGATTAGTGCGAAATCGTACGCTCTCATAAGCGATTTAGGTTTTCCGGGCGCATTTAAACTACCCCGTTTTCGCGAGGTCAGTCAATTGATGCAGCCTGTGCACGGTGCTGGAGATGGCGATCCGAACCGATGGTTATCATACTCTCATCCGCGGATTTTCACCGCCTGACCATATTCGATGCGGGCTTGCCTCTCTCTAAGGACGGATATCTATCCCAACGTAAGTCGAGGGTTCCCTGTTCTTTGGCCGTCATCTCCAGCATGCTGCACAGGCAGAAAGGTGCGGTACGTCTCGGGCTATGCTGGGATCGGCACGTGCCGGGCAATATCCCAGATAAAGCCAGCAAGTTCGCGCGCAATAGCGGTCAGAACACGAGGTTGTGGTTTCCCGGTTTTTGAAAGGTCCCGGTACCGCTTGCACAATCGCGTCTGCGCTTTCCAGCCAATATCTTTAATCTCTTGAGGCTGATGCTGACTGCGCTTCAAAAAAGGATGTCTTTCTCGAGGTGGGTGTCGATACGACAACTAGCTTCAACCATCATGGTTCGGGCCAGGGCATTACCTGTCTTTGTAATGCGCCCCCGTCTGACTGTCCTGCCGCTGGAATGCTCACTTGGCACCAGCCCCAACCAGGCCATGAGCTGGCGTGGATTGTCGAAGCGGTTGATGTCGCCGATCTCTGCGGCCAGTGTCGCAGCGATGATCGTGTTGACGCCGCGCAATGATCGCAGGGCATCGACCAGTGCATCAAAACGCCAATCCTTTACAGCATCTTTAATGGCCTGATCCAACGTGGCGATGCGCTCTTCGATCTGGCGGATGGTTCGCTTCAGTTCCTCAAAAGCCAGTTGCTGATGTGGAAAGCGGAATTTGCGCAGCTCATTGACCCAGCGCCAATGGATTTTGGTCCAGTAAGTAGGTCGATTGTAGCGAAGGCCATGCCGCAGCAGAAAGCTCTGGAGCTGCTGTTTTGCAATCTTCAGCGCATCCAGGGACTGTTTGCGGGTTCGGATCAGATCCCGCATAGCTTCCTGTTCTTCATCCGGTGTCCAGACCGGGGTCAATTCGCCTGCTCGCCACAGCCGCGCCAGCATTTCCGCATCGCGTCGATCGGTTTTGATCCGGTCGCCTGCACGACGAGGGATCATGGCCGGAGAGACGACAGCACAATCAAATCCAAGCTTCGTGAGCAAGCGATGCAGACCGTATCCGCATGGGCCTGCTTCATAGCAGAAGATGGGTTGGGTGTTTGCGGCAACAAGCCGCTTGGTGAGACCTAGAACACTATCTGCAGTATTTTCAATCACACCGTGAAATCGGATCTCTCGATTCCGACCGTCGTCAGCAATGGCGACAGCTATCGTGTCAGCATGAACGTCGAGGCCTACATAAACTATTTTCTCCATGGCTTTTCCCTTCGAAACCAATATTGGCTCAGCAAGGAAAACCTAGCGGCTTTACCGCCAAAAATCGCTCATCTGGTCTAACCGAATTCGTGCATATTTCCCGTAGTTTGCGGCCTGTGCTGAATAAGAAGTTTTAGGGTGAAATGCTATTTAAGACTCAGTTTTGGGAACGGATATCCATCTCGATCATCACTTTCCCGGCCAAACGTACGATTTCGCACTAATCTTGTTCTGATCCCTTTCTACGGCTTAATGCCAAGCGACAGTGGTTACGATTATATAAGCGTAACCGGTAGACTAATCGGTCCGCGGAAGCCGAAGCCGCGCCATTGCACCGCGTCCGGGTTAGTCAGCGTCATGTTCGGAAAACGTTCAAACAGCGTAGGCAACATGATCGCCCCGACGGTTTGACGCGAGATTTGCGCACCGGCACAGTGATGCGGCCCCGAGCCGAAGGACTGGTGCGCATTATTCTGGCGGAAGACATTGAAGCGCTCTCCGTCGTCAAAGACATCTTCATCACGATTGGCAGAGGCTTGGATGGTCATCACGGTATCGCCCTTCGGGACAAGAAAACCGCGAATTTCCGTGTCCTCCAGGACGAGGCGCGAACTCGCCTGGATCGGAGCAACCCAGCGCACGCCCTCCTCGAAGACTTGCCCCCAGCACTGCTGCCTCTTAACCTCCTCGAACTGCTCCGGATTGGTCAGCAATCCATAGATGATCGTGCCAAGAGCGTCGCGAGGCTCGTTGATGCCTCCGCCGACGGCGATTTTGATGTTGGCGTAAATCTGGCTCATGGGTATGGGATCAGACGCGGTCACCATGATCGCGAAAGCCGAGGGGTTCGGTTCCGCCCGGTGCTTTTCGACCAAGTTGTCGAAGAGCCGGTTCATCTCCGCATTGGCTTCGTTTGCCCGCTCGAAAGGCTCAGGCCGCCATCCGAAGTTGCCCGCCCCTTCAATTAGCCGCTGCGACCAACGTATCATTTCTGCGTCGGATGCTTCGCTAATTCCAAGGATATGAGCCAGGATACGGGCAGCCACCGGGCCGCAGATCTCCGCGAACAGATCTACTGTGCTGCCGCGGGATAGGCGATCAAGATACTCGTTTACAATGTCCCGATAGATCGCCGCCCAATGCTCCGCGGTCGTTTTGGGAGCAAAGGCCTTAGCCATGGCCATTCTTTCGCGGGCGTGTTCCGCGCCGTCCTTGCGCATTAGAGTATGGGCCTGGAAGGCCGGCTTCATTGGCGTGTTGGGGTCATCCGAACTGAAGCGCCTGGGCTGATCCTTCACCATCTTCGTATCGGAGGCCTTGGTCAGAAACGTTCGCATCACTGAGGCGACCCGCACCACCGGGGTCTGCGCGCGCATTCGGCGATAAATCGGATAGGGATCAAGTGTAAGGTCGTCGATTGTGGTTACGCGATCCACTGGTGCCAATTGCATTGGGAGTTCTCCCGGTTCATTTAATCCTGGCTGTGATACTCAACGTCATCTCCGTCAACCGAACGGAACGGTGACCTCACCGATCGACGCCCAGATTGACTGTCATCCCCGTGGCGCGCCGTGCACCCCCGTGACCTATCATCCGTGGCCAGTCGCCTGTCACCCTAAGGCTCGGCGCGCGGCGCAGAAGTGTTCTAAGTCCTTCTTGCAATTCAATCCGCGCCAGAGCTTCGCCGAGGCACCGATGCACACCCGCGCCAAATCCGAGGTGCCTGCGCATTTGTTTGCGTTTTATGTCAAAAAGCTGAGGATGCTCGTAGTGTCTCTCGTCCCGCAGGCCGGACATGATGCTTAGGGCTAGGAAACTTCCCTTTGGCAATACGTACCCATCCAGATCAATATCTTCGAGCGCCAACCGCGGGAAAGACCCAACTGATGGCTCGAAGCGAAGCCCTTCCTCCACTGCGGCCGCGACGCCGGATTGATCGTGGCATAGAGAGGACCAGACAACAGGATTTTGCAGCAAAAGAGTCGGCAGCATCACCATCGCGTTACGAGTTGCATCGCTTCCGGCGAGTATGAGAAACACCAATTGCATGATCTCCTCGATGGGTGAAAGCGTTCCTTCTTCCCGCACCGCTTTCAAGTAGCAAGAGAGGAAGTCATCGCTTATACGTCGGCTGCGATCCGCTACCACTGCCCGGACATAATCCTGGAGCTCGACGGCAGAAGCCTCAATCTCCGGAAAATCGTCTTCTCCCCACGAAGGACTTAAGCAGCGCGAAACGTTGTAAACAAGTCGTGTGAAGAAAGGTGCATCCCCAAATGGCAAACCAAGTACACTGGCAATCGTTAGCGCAGGCAATTTCGACGCGTACATTTCAGCAAAGTCAAAATCGTCAACTCTCGGTACATCGTCCCACAAATGCTCCGTTAACTTCGTGATCTCCGGGCGTAGCGCGTCGATCATCCGGAATGCAAAGGTCTTCGCAAAGGCTGAGCGCCGTTTCACATGGACCTCGCCGTTTGAAAAGAGCATGCTGTAGCGGATTAAGTCGAAAACGGCGCCGCGGGTTACGCCTCGATTTAACATGAGTTCTGTTTCTATTTGCCTCGTACGAGGATCGGTGCCCAGCAGAAAGATATCATCCGCGCGGAGAACCAAAAAGACGCCGTCCTCCCTCCGAAGGAACGGGCGCTTAGGTCGCCATTCAGCAAAAATTTCATGGCCTTCAGAATCAAGCCTGCTTACAGGAACAGCATCAGGATCGAGCTCTTTTGGCTGCGTGGCGTTTTGAAACTGCTGGTCGGTCCCAGAAATGCTGCTCGTGATCATTTTTACATACTTTCATCGAAGTCGATACCAGAATCGACGTAAACCGTATGGGAATTCAAAGCCTTAGCTTCAATAATAAGCCTTCGGTTTAACGTAGCAACAAAAGATATGTCGACAAATTTGAATCTCGTTTCATCTGTAATATGGTCGAAATTATATTTCCGGCTTTGGTGCTTGAGGCGCTCGTCGCACAGGCCGCAGGCTACCGTCGACCAACTTTGTCCGTCGCGGAATTGGTGGAAAGCTGTAGGGATTGCGCCTAAGTTTGCCGCAAAGGCATTGTCCATTTTAAGCACAAAAGTTAGATGTGCGAATTCCACTCTGAACCCGGCCGCCATTCCAATCATTGACCGGCCACCATTCCTATCAATAACCGGTCAGTTTCCGGCACTCAAGTTCCCCTGGGTCAGCAACATTGGCATGTGTCCCCTCGATATCCACGAGGGGAATTTAATGCCTGCAAAAAGAAAGCTGACCATGC
The DNA here is from genome assembly GCF_053522705.1 of Agrobacterium sp. 16-2014-1-2a. NCBI lineage: Bacteria > Pseudomonadati > Pseudomonadota > Alphaproteobacteria > Hyphomicrobiales > Rhizobiaceae > Agrobacterium > Agrobacterium sp. 16-2014-1-2a. The sequence continues at coordinate 29,377 of NZ_JBNWBX010000010.1, read as the reverse complement.
GACACATACGACAAATGCTGCGGCTTGCGGGTAGCGGAACGAGTAGCCGCGAGATCGCTGTAATGCTTGGCATTGCTCGCAGCACCGTGCAGGACAACTTGAAGCGGGCTGCGATGGCAGGGCTGAGTTGGGCCCTCGCCAGCGGCCTGACAGACGATGTTCTCGAGGCCAAGCTCTTCGTTCACCCCGGCGTCAAGCGGGGCCAGCGACTGCGCCAAGAGCCCGACTGGGGACCGCTTTCAATCGAGCTGAAGAAGCCAGGCGTGACGCTGCTGATTCTTTGGGAGGAATACCGCAGCGCCCATCCGGATGGGTATGGATATAGCCGTTTTTGCCAGCTGTTCCGCGGCTTTGAGAAGCGCCTGTCACCGACGATGCGCCAGGAACACATCGCCGGCGACAAAGTCTTCGTTGATTATTCCGGCAAGAAGGTGCCGATTGTCGATCGCAAGACCGGTGAGATCCGCGAGGCGGAACTGTTCCTCGGCGTGCTCGGCGCGTCGAGCTACTGTACGAGAGGAAGATCGGTGATCTTGGCGAGTTGCTTCGCAAGCGTGGATTTTCCAGCACCTGGGCAACCGACGATCAAGACGCGTTTCATTTCCTGTCCCCCGTTTGAGGCCCTACCAGCTCCTTTAGTTGGAACAACAGCAATCGGTCAGTTCAACTTGCAACGAGTTCTTGCAGCTTTCGCCAGGCAGAAGCAAAGGTCTGTCCTGTGCCAGGTCGGTGCGGGGTTCGACGCCGAGCGCAAACACTCCAGACTGATAAGCTCTCCAGATAGCAAGCTTGTTCAGTTGGTCGCGAGTGAACGTCAGGCCGACGGATATGTCGAGTTCACGGTTGCTGACAACGATCGGATCCGCTTCCGGAATCTCTAGGCTATCGACCGAGTCGACGTATTCGCCGTAATCGTCACTTGGCCGAGGTGGATCCACGACCAATTTTGCCGCAAGGAGCTCAGGAAGACCCGTGATCTCGAGGTTCTGATCCAGAAACGGATAGCCGTAGTTCAGGTGATAGATTATTGCATGTCCAGACGGGCGAAACCCCCGGTTTGTCACTGTGTCGTCAATCCGCAGCACCTGACCAAAGACTGGTAAAGTGATCCTCCGTCTCAGCTCCAGGTTTTCGCCGAAGACACTTGCCTGCCTGACGATCCCCTCACAGAAGATCTCACCGGATTCTGGGTCGACGTCATATCCGACCAATCTTGCTTTTTCGGTCGAGATTCTGCCATGCTGAGGCATGCTTTTCGTCTTCAGGTGCGGATGATTATAGTGGGCCATATCAACTTCCAGAGGACGGCTGATGTGGTCGAGCCCGCATGTCACAAGGAAGCCATCGAAGTTGCGCATGAAAGCCCAGCCGCCTTCGGAGCCTGGATCAACCATTGGAAAACGCATCTGAATCGGCGAGTTCCAACCAATATTGGTCCCCCTAAACGAAAGGCTGGAAATATCGAAGCCGCGATCCAACGCCACTTCGAACGCAATTCCTGTTGCATTTCGAGCGATCAACAGCCGTTGGCCACGCGCCGGACCGTCCTCGAGGGTCGCCAGCCGGATATCTGCTATGGCTCTTAGGTCGGGTGTTTTCTTGAGAAGTTCGATGTCCATGTCGTCCTCAATTGTGTGGGTCACTGCTGTCGCAGCTTTAAAAGCAGTTGTTTGAGCTCCGGCTCGATAACCAATCCAGAAGCTTCCTCCGGAGAAAACCACCTGATCTGGCGTTGTCCTTTCTCGGGGAAATCATCCTTCAGGGTCGATACGGTCAGCAGGTGAACCTGAACCAGACAAGGGATGAATTCGTCATGTGATACCTTCTTGTCATAGCGGTAGTGACCATACGGGTTTTTGCAGACTCTTCCCCGCACGCCGGCTTCTTCCCAAGCTTCCTCCCGTGCGACTCGATGAAGCTTTTTCCTGCCCTCCGACCAGCCCTTGGGGATTACCCAGCGGCCAGTTTCGCGGCTGGTGATCAGAAGCGCTTCCATCTCGCTGTTAACAAGGCTTGTCGAGCGTACGCAAATCGCGCCGCATTGGTCCGCGTCGACCAGTGGCGATCTGTGACCGTTATTGTCAGAGGCGCGCCGCATTATGCGGCCAGCGCCACTTTATCGAGCAACGGCTTCACCTTCTCCAGGAAGTCGTGGCTGCCACAAGCAAACCGGAGTTTGGCCGACAAGTCGGTCCTGTCCCAGTCGATCGTATCCGCAACACCCAGATTGCTCAAAATAGGCAACGCTGCCATAACGTCCCACGTCGAGTCTCCCAATGAAACGTAGCCATCTGTCTCGCCCATGGCCACCTCGACCATCGAGAGTGTCGCAGCGCCGCAGAAACGGAAGCTGATATTGAGATCATCCGAGATATAACGGATGACTTCGAGCCTGTCCGCTGTCGAAGCCGAAGGATGGTAGCTGAACCCGGTCGATGCACGCGACATATCGAGCGGCGGAAGTGGCTTGACCGCCATGCCGTTGAGCTTCGTCTCCACCGTTTTCCCTCCAACAAACATCAGGTTTCGGACTGGAGCGAAGATAACCCCGAATGTAGGACGCTTGTTTTCATAGAGACCGATGGAAATTGCCCAGTTCTGACCGCCGCGGACGAAATTGAATGTCCCATCAATCGGATCGATCACCCAGATACGACCTGAACGCCCTTTGATTTCGCCCCCTTCTTCTCCAAATATGCCGTCTGCGGGAAACGCCTCCCGCAACTGCGCGATAAGAAATGTTTCGACCTCCTTGTCCGCCTTCGTCACAAGATCGAGATGTCCCTTGGTCTCGACCGACAGGCTCGATAGGGAGCGGAAATGAGCGAGGGCAAGGTCGCCTGCCTTGCGCGCGATCTCTTCCACAATCGAAGCTGTTTCTCCTGCGTGAGATGTCGATGTGTCCCGATCAGCCATTTGCACGGTCCTTGAGCCTGGCGACCTGTGCGACGTCGTCTCCGAGCAACTGATCCAACTGACCTTCACGAACCCACTGAACGACCTGCGTTTCCACGTCCACGCCGTACTGCGCGAGTTTTTCATGGTACCCCGTCGGTAGGTAGCAAAAAGCGGCAAATCCCTCGTTGTGGAGTTGGCGGGCTTCACCGCTGGCGAAATGGTAGATCTCGATGTTCATGGCATCGAGATTGGCCTGACGGGCAAGGGCGGCTGGATCGATGAGGCGCGAATGCATCAGGCCAACGGTCGGTACCTCGGGAATTGCTTCCTTGACGGCCTTCAGCTGAACGTAGTCGAAGGAAGAGAACTGGAGGAGATCCGCACAGCCCAATTCATCGATGAGCGTCCTCAACTTTGGGAAGAAGACGTCGTTCGCGTCGTAGATCTTCAGTTCAAGCTGATAGATAATGCCAAGCTCACGGGCGAGCTGAAGCGCGTCCTTAAGTAGCGGCACACGCTCTCCGACAAACTCCGAACTGAACCAACTCCCTGCGTCGAGTTTCGACAACTCCGAATAGGTCATGTCGTGAACGATGCCGTGACCGTCTGTTGTGCGGTCGACGGTCTTGTCGTGAATCAGCACAAGTTCTCCATCGCGGGTAATTCCGAGATCGGTTTCGCATGTGACGTTACGTCCGCCGAATTCAAACGCCTTCCGAAACGCCGCGAGCGTGTTTTCGGGGGCGCCGGCGCTGTGGCCGCGATGGCCGCCCAGGCGGATCGTCTCCGGTGTCATTCTGAGAGGGTTCATTTTCATTCCTTTCGTTTATCGCAGGCGCGCGTCGAAGCGATCGCGCAAGTAGTCGCCGAGCAGGCTGATGGACAGGGTGGTGAGAACAATAACAACGCCGGGCAACGCGATGAGCCACCAGGCAATCGCGATATAGTTTCTGCCGTCTGCGACCATCAGCCCAAGGCTCGTTTCCGGCGGTTGGATCCCAAGCCCAAGGAAGCTCAATCCGCTTTCGAGCAGGATGATATCCGGGAAATTCAGGGTGATTTGAACGATGAGCGGTCCAGCAATGTTTGGAAGGACGTGGCGCACATAGATCCGAAGCGATGGCACGCCGACGATGCGCGCCGCCTCCGCATATCCCTCCTGGTTCGCACTCAAGACGAGGCCACGCGTCAGCCGCGCATAACGCTCGAATGATGCGACACCAACGAGCATAAGAAGTATCAGCGGGCTTGACCCGAGAAACGCCAGGACACCAAGCGCGAAGATTATAAAGGGCACGGAAGCCTTCGCGTCTGCGAAGCCCATAATGAGATTGTCGACCCAGCCACCGAAATGTGCCGCAAGAAATCCGAGGGTCGTACCGATGAACGCGCAGATGAGAGAACCGACAAGAGCGATCATCAAAGACGTCTGGGTAGCGACCAGAATGTTGCTGAGCACGTCACGACCGAGATAATCAGTTCCCAGCAAATGTCCCGGCGCACCCGGCGGCGCAAATCGCGCCAGAGGTGACTGCTGCAGATAGTCGAACGGTGCCAACCATTGCGCCGTGATGCCCACGAAGACGACAACCGCAATCCAGATCAGGCATAGCCAGATACTGATCGGAATGCGGCGGGCAGATTTCAGGAATTGCCGCTTTGGTAATGAGAGTGTCGTATTAGCCATTTTTTTGAAGCCTGATTTTCGGGTTCAGCACCGCATAGAGAACATCGACGATCAAGTTGATCGTGACCATGAACGCCGTGAAGAGAAGGATCATTGCCTGAACGACATTGAGATCGCTGAGCGTGATTGCTCGAACAAAACCGCTACCAAGCCCGGGCCAGGCGAATACGGTCTCTACGATAGCCGACCCCCCCAGCAAGCCAGCTGCAACGAAACCCAGCATGGTCACCATCGGGATCGCCGCGTTCGGGAGCGCGTGGCGGATAACCACTTCCCACTTGGGAATACCATCGGCGCGAGCCGCTGCGATATAGGGCTGTTCCAGAACTTCGATCAGCGCGGAACGTGCGAAGCGCGCAATCGCAGCCGCATTGACAAGACCGAATGTCGCAACGGGCAGGATCGCATGCTGCCAGGTGGAACTTCCCGAGCTCGGCAGCACACGAAACCAGACGGCAAACACGAAGATGAGCGTCAGTCCGAGCAAGAAATTTGGTACGCTATAGCCGAGAACAGCGCCTGCCATGACGGATTTGTCGGCGGCACTGTCGCGGCGGACTGCTGCAATGATTCCCGCGGGGATACCGACGAGTACGCTTAGCACGAACGCTGAAATCGTCAGCGTCAATGTCTTGGGTATACGTTCGGCGATGACGGTGAATACCTCACGACCGTCGGCTGCCGATACCCCGAAGTCGCCTCTGAGCGCGCTGGCGAGATAGATCAGGAACTGTTCAGGAATGGATCTGTCCAGGCCCCATGCTGTTCGGAATGCTGCCAGCGCCTCTGGCGTCGCGTTCTCGCCCAACATGGCCCGAGCTGGATCTCCACCCAACCTGAGAATGATGAAGACAAACGTCACGGTCAGCATCATGACAATGATCGCTCGAACGAGGCGTGCAAGGATGAAACTAATCATCGCGCCACCTCCATCATCTGCGCCGGATCAGTCTGCGCGACTATAGATCTCGGAAACTCTTCCGCTCTATGACACGCTGCCAGTTGCCCGCCCGCAGGCCGAAGCAGCGGCGTTTCTTTCGCACATCTTTCGATTGCAAAAGGACAGCGTGACCGGAAGGCACAGCCAGTCATTACCTTGCCAGCGTCGAGTTCCCCCTTGATCGGTGGTTCAATATTGCGGACCGTCGGGTCCATAGTGGGGACGGAGGCAAGCAATGCGCGGGTATAGGGATGGCGTGGCCACGCATACACAGATTTGATATCGCCGGTTTCGACGACGCGGCCAAGATACATCACGACAATACGATCAACGAGATGGCGAACGATGCGCAGGTCGTGGGTGATGAACACATACGCCAGATCAAGCTCCTGCCAGAGCTGCCGAAGCAACGCAACGACCTGGGCTTGCACAGAGACGTCGAGCGCAGATACCGCCTCATCGAATACGACCAATTTGGGGTCGAGGATCAAAGCTCGGGCAATAACAACTCTTTGTCGCTGCCCTCCCGACATCTGATGTGGATAGCGGTTCATCATCGCGCTCGAGAGGCCGACCCGGTCCAGCATGGTTGCCGCCCGATCACGCGCGCCCGCGCGGTTGGCAACCCGGTGAACCCAGACGGCTTCAGCGATTTGCTCGCCGATCGTCATTTGTGGATTAAGGGCGGACAGCGGGTTTTGCTGGACCAGGGAGGTCTCCTTTCGGAACGTCGACCAGTCTCGCGCGCTACGATCTGTGTGCGCGAGTCCTTCGAACAAGACCTCTCCCTCGGTGGTGGAGGTCAAGCCGAGCAGAAGTCTACCGAGTGTCGATTTCCCGCTCCCAGATTCACCGACCACACCTACCCGCTCACGCGGCGCAAGTTCGAGATCAATTGAATTAACCGCCACATGTACCGATGGCTTTACGAAAAGCCCGGATTTCAGGCGAAAGACCTTGGTGACCCCGCGGGCCTGAAGAAGAGGCGCACTCATGGGCTCACCGGATGGTAACACGCCGCGTCATGGAACGCGCCGACGTTGACAGGCCCGGGAAAGCTCACGGAACATTGTTCGCTCGCGCGGGGACAGCGTGGGTGATAATAACATCCGGCAGGCAGGTTATCGAGAAGAGGAACAGAACCCGGGATTGGTACTGGCGGCTCCAGGTCGTCCGCATCGATCGTTGGCATGCAGCCGATCAGGGCGCGAGCGTAAGGATGCGCTGCACGCTCCAACAATTCCGCAACCGGCGCCGTTTCGACGATCTTTCCGCAATACATGACCGCCGCACGATCCGCGAGGCGGGCGATCACGCCGAGATCGTGCGACACGATCAAAAGCGCCATGCCTGTTTCAGATCTGAGTTCCTCCAGAAGATGAAGGATCTGCGCCTGCGTCGTGACATCGAGCGCTGTCGTGGGCTCGTCGGCGATCATCAGCTTGGGCTTCGCAGCGAGCGCGTGGGCAATCATGACGCGCTGGTTCATACCGCCCGAGAACTCATGAGGATAGGATCGCAGCCGACTTTTGGCGCGGTCGATACCGACACGTTCGAGAAGACGCATGGCCTCGAGCCGTGCATCGTTGCCCTCCAGACCCTGATGGCGATAAAGGCTGCTCTCGAGATAATAACCGATCGAATGAACCGGATTGAGGCTGCTGGTCGGGTCCTGATAGATCATGGCAATAGCCGGCTTGCCATCAGCCTTTGGTCCACTGTTCAGCTCAATAGTTCCGCCCGTCTGCGAAATCCCTCGCGGCAATGCCTTGGCTATTGCGTAACATGTCATGCTCTTTCCGCAGCCCGACTCCCCGACGAGTCCAAGCGTCTGCCCTGCATCCAGTGAAAAACTGACACCGTTGATGATTGTGATATCGCGCGCCGGCACCTGAACGACCAGGTCGCGAACTGTTAGTAGATTTGACAACTTAGGCTCCTCCAGGGCGACGCGCACACCTCGCGCGCGCCGCCTTCTCGATTAACGAGTTCAGCCGAAGCTGAGATTGTTGCGGAATTCCATCATCTCGAAGCTCACGGGCTTCCAGTGGACATCCTTGCGCGCGGCATAAACGTCATACGGCTGATAGAGAATGACGGCTGGCGCCTCCTCTTCGAAAATATCCCGCATGCGATTGTAGGCGTCGAAGCGCTCCTTGCCATTCGGCAGAACCGTGACCTTCTGACATAATTCGTTGAACTCGGCCGGCGCCTTCCAACCCCAACGCTTTTGAACCTGACCATTCGGCCCGAATTCGGGGACGATCGTGGCGTAGGCATCGGTCATCCATTGGCCGTTGGACCAGTTTCTGATCCAGGTCTGGTTGTCCGGGGGGAAGCTACCCGGTGCGTAGGTTTTCATGACCACGTTCACACCGATCTGCTTCCACATTTCGATCATCATCATCAACGCAGGCATGGCGTTGGCATAATAGTTGCCCATCGTGTGATAGGTGATCGGCGTTCCATCGTAGCCGCTCTCCTTGACGAGACGCTTGGCCTCCTCGACATTATATTCCATGGCCTTACGCTTTGGATCGAAGGTTTCCCCATAGTTCGGGAAATTGAAGCCGGCCGGGATAGATGCTTGTTTCTTCCAGAGCGCTTCAACCATGATTGGCCGGTTGACAGCCAGAGCAAGAGCGCGCCGAAGCTTCTTATCCTTGAAAACTTCTTGGTTCATATTGAAGGTGAACATGTGGAAGTTTTCGATGAGCGTCCCGCGCGTTTCGAGGTCCGGATAGCTATTTATCAGCTGAATGTCGTCCGGCGTCAGGGTAGTGATGATATCGTATTCACCGCTGATCAGACCCGCGACGCGTGTGGCTGGCTCTGCGACGATCTGGTAGGTGATCTTCGATGCAGTCGGCTTTGGACCCCAGTAGGCGTCGTTGGCTTCCAGCACCACACGGTCACCGGCAACAAAGTCCACGAACTTGTACGGGCCTGTTCCAACGGGCTTGTTACCGAAATCTACTGCTCCCAGTTTCTTGTAGTATTCTTTGGGAACAATGCGGCTCATCCAGGATGCGACGAAGGTCTCGATGAGATAGCTCGGGGTCTTTGTGCGAAGTGTGACTATGTATTTGTCCTCGACCACGGGCTCATCGAAATCGAGCGAATAGGATTTCCCAAGCGGGATTTTCTTGATCGCTTCGGGACCCCAAAGGCGTTCGGAAGAAAAGGTGTATGCGACATCGTCCGCGGTCAGTTCAACACCATCGTGGAACATGACCTTCTGCCGCAGCTTGAAGCGAACCGATTTCTCATCGATGCGCTCCCAGCTCTCGGCAAGTGCCGGAACGAGGTCGATGGCATTGCCGGGAGCTCCCTTCGCGAAAAAATCGCGCGCTATCAGCGTGTCGAATATCTGGTTGACGATACGCGGGCCGACATTGCTGATTGCATTGACCGGCTCCAGCGAGTTCGGCAATCCGTTCACACCCAGGCGAAGCGCCCGGCGTTCTTGCGCGAAGGTGAACTTCGCACCGGCAGTTGAAGCGACCGCTATCGCCGCGGTGCCCATCATAAAATTCCTGCGATTGGTCTTAAGCATGTGGTTTTCCTCCCAGCTCTGTTGAATGAGGGTTTAATTCGCCCGCGGCCGTCGAACCTAGTTCGCAACAACGAACTTCTTCCGCAGCTTTTCCGGTATTGTCTCAATGATGGTTCGGGTTCCAGAGTCGGTGACGATCACGCCGACATCCTCGATCCTGGCCGTCACCGAGAGGCTCGATTTTGTGAATTTCGAATGATCCGCGACGACGATCACGCGGCTCGAAACTTCGATCATGGCGCGAGCGACACTCGCGTTCACGGGCGACGACGTACAGATCAATCCGCGATCAACATCGATCGACGCCGCGTTGAGAATGAGTTTGTCGACATTGAATTGGCGGATAAACTGCTCCGCCAAAGGGCCGCGGAAGGAGCGGTTCGTTTCGGTATACTCGCCCCCGACCGAATAGATGCTTTTGCCCTCCCCTCTCGTCAATTCCTCGACAATGTCGAGACCATTCGAGATGAAGGTGAGGTTTCTGCGGTCAGCGAGCTTCTTGGCAACTTCCAGCGCAGTTGTACCGGCGTCCAGAAGAACCGTGTCACCCTCGACGATCATACCGGCAACGACTCCGGCTATGGCCGCCTTCTCCGCCCGATTCCAGACGGCGCGGGCAGCGTTCGGCTTGTCCTGTGTAACCTGCGTGACGCTGACCGCACCGCCGTGAGTTCGACGCAAGAGTCCGGCCTCGTGGAGTTCGCTCAAGTCGCGCCTCGCAGTGGCCACCGAAATCTGGAAGTGCTCCGTCAATCTGCCGATAGCCAAAAACTGCTCATCGCGCAAAAGCTCAACGATTTTCGCCTGGCGGTCCTGAGTCGAGTTGAACACCAACGCTTCCCTTCCAACAAGAAATGGTCTATATCGCTCACACTATGAGCGTAATCGTTCTTCGTCAAATGAAAGTTTGGTGACAGTTTTGTTGCATCGCAACGATACATTACAAGTGATTACGCATTGTTGGGGATCAAGAAGCTTCGGGTAGCTAAGCGGAAGCCTTTGTTAGTGTGATCGAAATCGCTCACTTTCGCACCGCACCAAGATCGTAAGCTTCTAGGAGGAGTGATGACTCATTCGATGTCGAACTGCCGTCAACAAAACCGGCGCGGATCAGCGCTACTCCGCACGACAACAATACGAAACCAGTTGGAATTCATCTTGCCTGCGATACGGCGCGGGCAAGATGCCGGTGGGCAGCTCTCCTCCCTGCTCGCCCACCGGCACCCTCATCAACCGCAAGCTGGACAAGGTCTGCGACGAGAACCGCTTCCCTCTCGAGACAAATCAAGACGGCACCCGTCTGGCCGATCTCTGTTGCGAGCAGCCGCTTCGCTGATCAAGGCTTACTTCCAACAGAATTAGCGAGAGGCGCGACTTGGAATCGATAATCGTTCTCATAAATCTCTGCGGCGCCGTCGCGTTGCTGCTGTTCGGCCTGGCCCAGGTGAAGGACGGAGCCTCCCGTGCGCTTGGGGCCAGATTGCGAACGGGCCTCGCCTCCGGCACGAAAAGCAGCGCCCGGTCGTTTCTATCAGGGTTCGTCGCCACAGTCGCGCTTCAGAGTTCTACAGCGACGGCGCTGATGGTCTCCTCGTTTGTGGAACGAGAGCTTATCAAGCCTCGCATGGCGCAGGTCGTCCTCCTCGGCGCCAATGTCGGAACGGCGGTCACCGCCTGGATCGTCGCAACGGGCATCGAATGGGTGTCCCCTGCCCTACTCTTCATCGGCATCATTCTCTATCGAGGCGGTTCGACCTCCAGGCAGGGCGCCGGAACAGCGTTGCTCGGTATCGCGCTGATGCTGCTGTCACTACACCTACTCAGCAACGCGACCGAGCCGCTTCGCCATTCGCCGGCGCTCGCAGCGTTTATCGGCCTGCTTGAAAACGCCTGGCCGGTCGCGATGATCTTTTCCGCGGCCATCGCATTCGCTTCATCTTCAAGCTTGGCTGCGGTCGTTCTGATTTTGTCGTTGACCTCCACCGGAATCCTCTCTGGCGGGCTTGTCGTAGCGCTGGTTCTTGGAGCCAATTTCGGTGGCGCAATACCTCCGGTGATCGCGTCGTTATCAGCATCGGCGGCGGCCAGGCGGGTCACACTAGGCAATCTGATTGTCCGGGCAATCGGCTGCCTGCTGATCCTGCCAGTGGCCGATATTTTGGCCAGCTGGCTTTCGATGTTGCCGGTCCCAGCGTCCAAACTTCCCGTGGACGCGCATCTCGCGTTAAATATCGGCCTGGCTCTCCTGGCCATGCCGTTTTCCCGCCTTCTTGCACGGTGGATGGGGGTCCTCATCCCCGCGTCCGAACAGGCTGACAACACACCGAAATTCCTCGATCCGGATGAGCTATCAACACCAGTCGTAGCACTGACGAGTGCTGCACGCGAAGTGCTTGGCGTTGGAGACCTGATCGAAAGAATGCTCTTGAGAGTGTCGGACGCGTTCCAGCAGAACAATGCCGCGAGATTGAAGGATATTGCGCAGCTTGAGCGCCAGGTCGACCGGTTACAGCAGGAGGTCAAGGTCTACTTATCGAAACTCGGCCGTACTGGACTGTCGGAAGACGAAGGCCGCCGCTCGATCGTCATCATCGACTACGCCATCAACCTCGAACATATCGGGGATATTGTCGAGAAAGGTCTGCTGCCCGAGGTCACGAAGAAGATCGCCCACGGTTTGAAATTCTCTGATGACGGCTTCTCCGAACTAACACAACTCTTCCAGCTCACCGTCGATAATCTCCGGATCGCACAAACAATCCTTATCACCCGGGACATCAATCTCGCGCGTCAGCTCATGGAGCGGAAAGTCGAAGTCCGGCACATGGAAAAACAGTCTTCCGAGCGCCACCTGGAACGTCTGCGCGACGGGCGCACCGACAGCCTTCAAACCAGCTCGCTTCACCTCGACATCTTGCGTGATCTCAAGCGGATCAACGCGCATATCGTCTCGGTTGCTCACCCGATCATGGACGAGCAAGGATTACTGGGCGAGAGCCGTCTCATCGCGGGCGGCTCTGCAGACTGAGTGAAAGAAAATCAACTCGTCCTCGTAAGACGACACATACTGGAAATTGAAATGCAAAACAAAGTGCAGTTTATCACCTATGTTGACCGCCTGACCAGAGGTGGTTTCAGGCAATTGAAGGAACTGGTCGATGGCAAGTTCGCTGGCCTGTTCGGCGGCGTCCATGTCTTGCCTTTCTTCAATCCGATCGATGGCGCTGATGCCGGATTCGATCCAACAGATCACACGATCGTCGATCCGCGCCTCGGCGACTGGGAGGATGTGCGGGCTTTGTCGGGATCCGTGGAAATCATGGCCGATCTTATCGTCAACCATGTCTCATCGCAATCCGGCGCATTCACGGACTTCATTGCCAAGGGTTCGGCGTCCGAATTTGCCGACATGTTCATGACGTTCGATAAGGTATTTCCCGATGGCGCCACCGAAGAAGACCTTCTGAGGATCTATCGACCGCGCCCCGGTTTACCGTTTTCGAAGGTGACCCTGGCTGATGGTACTCAGCGGATGCTCTGGACAACCTTCACACCGGAGCAGATCGACATCGATGTCCACAGCGCCAAAGGCACAACCTATCTCGAAACGATCCTCGATCGCTTTTCGGAGGCGAATGTGACGGCGATCCGCCTCGACGCCGCGGGATACGCGATCAAGAAAGCGGGCAGCAGTTGCTTCATGATCGACGATACCTACGCATTCCTCGAAGAAGTGGCTGGAAAGGCCCGCAACCGCGGCATGGAGGTTCTGGTTGAGATTCATAGTTATCATCGTGACCAAATCGAGATCGCGAAGAAGGTCGACCGGGTCTATGATTTCGCACTACCACCGCTCATCTTGCATGCATTGTTTACGGGAGACGCCACGCCGCTGGCAAAGTGGCTGGCAATAAGCCCCCGTAACGCGATCACCGTTCTCGACACCCATGACGGGATCGGCGTTATAGATGTCGGTGCCCATAGCGACGGCCGGGCGGGCCTCCTCGAACCCCAGGCGATCGACAATCTTGTGGAAGAGATCCATAGGCGATCGGATGGCCAGAGCCGCCAGGCGACGGGGGCCGCTGCATCGAATCTGGACCTTTATCAGGTAAACTGCACCTACTATGACGCGCTTGGTCGCAACGATAATGATTATCTCATCGCTCGGGCAATTCAGTTTTTTGCTCCAGGAATTCCGCAAGTCTATTATGTCGGTTTATTGGGCGGTGTAAACGATATGGACCTGCTCGCCAAAACGGGCGTGGGGCGTGACATTAACCGGCACTATTACGGCAACGACGAAATCGGTACGGCCCTTGAGACGCCGCTCTTCCATCGCCTTTCAAATCTGATCCGTTTCAGGAACACCCATCCCGCCTTCGGTGGAGCGCTCAAGGCCACCATTGCTGATGCCGGAGCGTTGGTGCTTTCATGGCAACACGGCGATGCTTTTGCTGAATTGAAGATCTCATTTGCCGACCGCAAGGCGAGCATTGCCGCATCTGGTCAGAGCGAGATGCAGATCGTCGAGTGAACTGCACGCAAGTGCCGCTTCCCCGGCTCGATAGCATGTACAGGGGGATAGTACGGATATTCGTGAAGCGTTGGAGCATGTATGCCTCGTGGAAAAATGCTTCGGCTCAGCCTGAGTTGTCTGGGTAAAAGAGGATGAAAGCAGATTCAGCCCGGCGGTCGGCTGCTGGGAGCAAACGTTAGAGTAGGCATCGCACACCAGCATATGGGGGTATGGAATGCAGCACTGGCTGGACAAGTTGACCGATCTTGCCGCAATTCAGGGCGACGAGTGCATCCTGAAGGATGGCCTTGCCGACCTTGCCGAACATTTCGGCTTCACCGGCTATGCCTATCTCCATATCCAGCACAAACACACCATCGCGGTCACCAATTATCATCGTGACTGGCGATCGGCTTACTTCGAGAACAACTTCGACAAGCTCGATCCGGTCGTCAAGCGCGCGAAATCCAGGAAGCACGTCTTTGCCTGGTCCGGCGAACAGGAACGATCGCGGCTATCGAAGGAAGAGCGTGCCTTCTACGCGCATGCGGCCGATTTCGGCATCCGCTCCGGCATCACCATTCCGATCAAGACCGCCAACGGATCGATGTCGATGTTCACGCTGGCGTCGGAAAGGCCGGCGATCGACCTCGACCGTGAGATCGACGCGGTCGCAGCCGCGGGCGCCGTCGGGCAGCTCCACGCCCGCATCTCTTTCCTTCAGACCACTCCGACAGTGGAAGATGCCGCCTGGCTCGATCCGAAAGAGGCGACCTATCTCAGATGGATCGCCGTCGGCATGACGATGGAGGAAGTCGCAGACGTGGAGGGCGTCAAGTACAACAGCGTCCGTGTCAAGCTCCGCGAGGCCATGAAGCGCTTCGACGTTCGCAGTAAGGCCCATCTCACCGCCCTCGCAATCAGAAGAAAGCTGATCTGAAAACGTGACAGACAAACCAGGGGAGAGGAATGATGTCAGTAACTTCCTATACGTTCTACACCTATTCTCAGGCGACTGCCGATGACCAGGCGCACTGGCTGCACGGGCACACCACCGTTCAGTTTTTCGATAGCCTGGAAGCGGCCCGGCAGGAGATAGTCAAGTTGCACGAAGACCTAAGCCAGGATCTCGACCTCACGTGGCGTCCGCTCTATCTCGAAAAAGCGAGACCCGGGCCGTCACAAAAGACCTGCTGCTGTCTTTGCTCAATCGCAACATGGAAGCCCTTATCGAGCGGCACATGATTGTTGATACAATCTCCTCCTTCTCTTCGAGCGCTTTAAGCGGGCATAATTGATGGATGCCAGTTCCATGTTTAAATGAAGATTAAACATCGTATGCAACTATTCGCGCTCTGCCGCGACCTTCGGTCCGGTAAGTATCCTTGGGAGGTCGCCTAGTGAATATTCTCAATCGTGGTGCCAATGCATGCGCGGTACTTGCTGCCCTCTCTAAGTCTCAGGCCATGATCGAATTCGATCTGTCCGGCAGGATACTCACTGCCAACGACAATTTCTGCCGGGCGCTTGGCTATGAGCTATCAGAAATTATCGGCAAACATCACAGCATGTTCGTTGAACCGGCATTTGTGAAATCGGCAGACTATAAGGCGTTCTGGGCGAAACTCGCCGCCGGCAACTTCGACCAGCAGCAATATAAGCGCATCGGCAAGGGCGGCAAGGAAGTCTGGATCGAGGCGTCCTATAACCCTGTCATGCGCCGTGGCAAGCCGGTCAAGGTTGTCAAGATCGCCACCGACATCACCGCCCAGAAGCTGAAAGTTGCAGAAGATGCCGGCAAGATCGAGGCTTTGTCGCGGGCGCAGGCGATTATCGAGTTCACGCCGACCGGCGACGTCCTGACCGCCAACGAGAATTTCCTGTCCGCCCTCGGATATTCTCTGAGCGAGATCCAGGGCAAACACCATTCGATGTTCTGCGAACCATCCTATACCGCGTCGCCCGACTATCGGAATTTCTGGAAGATGCTTGCAGGCGGGGATTTGATGGCGGACGAGTTCATGCGGCTCGGCAAGGGTGGTCGCAAGGTCTTTATCCAGGCCTCATACAATCCGATTTTCGATATGAACGGCAGAGTCTTCAAAGTCGTGAAATTCGCGACCGACGTGACGGCCCGGGTCGAAAACGTCGAACAGCTCGCGGGCTGCCTGAACAGTCTGGCGGACGGTGACCTGGCGCAGCAAATCGAAAAACCGTTCATCCCCTCGCTCGAACGTTTGCGCACCGATTTCAACGCCGCCTCCGACAAGCTGAAGCGCGCGATGGCGACTGTCGCCGACAACGCCAGGGCGATCTCCGCGGGATCCAGCGAGATTCGGACCGCCGCCG
Organism: Agrobacterium sp. 16-2014-1-2a; assembly: GCF_053522705.1. Taxonomy (NCBI): domain Bacteria; kingdom Pseudomonadati; phylum Pseudomonadota; class Alphaproteobacteria; order Hyphomicrobiales; family Rhizobiaceae; genus Agrobacterium; species Agrobacterium sp. 16-2014-1-2a. The sequence goes on along the minus strand of NZ_JBNWBX010000010.1, from coordinate 13,428 downwards.
ACGAGCTGGCAAAACGCACCGAGCAACAAGCCGCCTCGGTCGAGGAGACCGCCGCTGCGCTCGAGGAAATCACCACAACGGTCAAGGATTCCAGTCGTCGGGCGGAGGAGGCTGGCCAACTCGTTGCACGCACCCGCGAACATGCAGAGCATTCCGGGCAGGTGGTGCGCGACGCGATCGGCGCCATGGATCAGATCGAAACGTCCTCTCGCGAGATCTCCAACATCATCGGTGTCATCGATGAGATCGCGTTCCAGACCAACCTCCTGGCGCTGAATGCCGGTGTCGAAGCGGCCCGTGCCGGCGAAGCGGGCAAGGGATTCGCGGTCGTCGCGCAGGAAGTCCGCGAGCTCGCGCAGCGATCGGCCAAGGCCGCCAAGGAAATCAAGACGCTGATCACCGCGTCGGGTAGCCAGGTCCAGAGCGGGGTATCGCTTGTCACGAAAGCCGGTTCCGCGCTGCAGGAAATCGCGACCCAGGTCCACGACATCAACACGAATGTCGTCGCGATTGTCGAAGCGGCACGCGAGCAGTCGAACGCTCTCGGTGAGATCAACAAGGCCGTGAACAGCGTCGATCAGGGAACGCAACAAAACGCCGCGATGGTCGAGGAGCAGACGGCGGCCAGCCACAGCCTTGCTCGCGAGGCCGCCGCGCTATTCGAGCTGCTGGAGCATTTCAGGTTCGATGACACCGGCCGAACGCAAGCGTTTGCTGGCCAGGTTCATCGGCCATCCGTCGCGCCAGTCGCCAAACCGTCGAGCCGCGCTGCCCAGGTCTTCGCTGCGTAGGGTTCCACCGCGGTCGGTATCAAAGAGACCGAACGGAGGAGCTCGTGTCACGCCGCCTTGCCTCCGATGAAGATAGCGGGTCTGAGCTGCCGCAATAGTTCAGGACCGATATGACATCATAGCCCGCTATAAAAATTCGCCATGAGACAAACGGAAGCCGGTTCAGTTCACGGAGGCGTTCGGGATATAGCCAAGAATGCTGATTAGCGTGCTGACAGCGCTCATCTGCGCGTGCATCTCGATACTGGCCTCGATGTAACACAGATGCTGTGGGCCTCCGACTTCCTTTCCCGACTTATAGCTTTCCGGCAGGGCCTGGAAAAGTTCGTCGGCCTTTTCGACAAGTCGCCGATGTGCACGGATTGCGTCTATGGTCAGTTTCTCGAGGTCAGCCGGGTGTAGTCCACGAGTTAAGCCGACCAGTGGCCGGAGCTCAACTTTTTTCGTCAATGTTGCATCTTCCGATTCCATTCCTGACCTAACCCTGGTTTTGTCTGCGGTGCGCCCCCGCCGACGTTGAACCCTTTGAACCCTAGCCGGGGGTTAGAATCCGAGATGAATCGGCCCTGAGACCTTTAGCACCGAGGCGCCTGGACATGAGTCACAGGCCCCCGGCCACAAGGTCAGAGGGTTCCTGGCACCGTTTCGGTCAGCGCCAACCGTTCATCTGCGGATTCTAAGCCGCAACACAGCGCGTACTGCGTCATGCCCCTTATAAGAGCCATTCCAAAGAGATGCCAGCGCCGATCGACAGAACGACGGTGCAAATCTTCACATGCCCATCTCGATGCAAGGCACAAAATACCTCAAGGCCTATGCTTTCGAAGAAGAAATCAACGCGACTTGCGACCAGGGATAGAATGCATTGTTGAAGCGTGACGACACTTAGTTGTTTTCCGCCATGGTCTCATTAAGTGCGATTCGCTTGGCCCACGGACCGAGCGATTTTTCCCTCCTGGCCCGCGTTCATCCACGCAGACGCGAGGAACCTGTTCCTCACTTCCCGCGCGCGCCGATGCCGGAAAGGTCGATCCGAATACCGGCCTTGTTCGGGTCAGCTGGTTCCGCCTCGAGTGCAGTATCGACGTTGCCGCCCTTCATCTTGTCACTACCGGCTTCGGACGTTTCCGCTTCCACCCCTGGATCCGGCTCTGGCAGCTTCACGTCGCCCGGATCGGCTGCCCGGAACACCGCTGTCCCCTCGAAATACCCCGTTTGCCATGCGATGATCGCGTCTTCAAAAACCTGCGGAAGGACCTCGCTTTCGGGAGGGTTACCGTACCATTTGGTGACGATACGATAGACTTTGGCGAACAGGGCCGTGCCCATCTTGATGTTTTCGCAAGGCTCGATCAGGTCCGGCTTCAACTGGCCCGCCTCGACGATACCGAGGCCGGCGGGATACTGCGTCAAGCCGACGCGAACGATATTGCGGCCGAGGTTCTGGCGTATCAATGCGAGCGCTTCGTCCGGCGTTGTCGGCTTCGGCACCAGAACGATGCGGTTGCCGGAGCGGACAGTGACCGCGAGCGGGTCCGGCGCCCCTGCCCGTTCGATGAACTCTTCGACGATCGCGGGCTTCAGGCCGGGATCGCTGCATTCCTTGATGAGGGCGGAATCGACCATCGCGAAAGTCTCCTTATGTGTTGAAAGCCGTGACGACGGGTCGCCCGAAGAGTTTCGCCCAGGCGATCACGCCTGCTTGTTGGATGGCGACGATCGACGTTCCCTCGGTCCACCATCCGTTGCCCGTGGCGACGATGGCGGCGGGGGAAAACAGCATCGAGTGCAGTATGGGCCAGACGATGAGCTGCTCGTAGCAGATCAGCGGCGCGATCCTCGTGCCAGCGAGATCCACGGCCGGGTTGGCGAAGAAATGCGCTTGAGCGCCACCGCCCTGCCCGGTCCATTGCAACCATGGCTGCCACATCGATACCGGGATCGGCATGCGCTCGCGATAGAGGATCCGTGCTTCACCCTCCGAGACCGTCACCATGACGTTGTCGTAGCCGCCCGGATCGATGACGGCCGCGCCGGCGATCACGGTGACGTCCGCCCCTCGCAAGCCCGCCTGCCAAAGCCGTGCGACAGTCGGGGTCCATAAGCCGAGGGCGCTTTCGGGAAGAACGATGACACGGGTTTCCGCTCCTGCCGCCGCGCGCACCGTTGCGATCAGGTCACGGTGATGGTCAAGCGAACCATCACGTCCAAGCGTTTGACCCTGTTCGAGGTCGACGCCTTTCCATCCATCCGGTAGGACAGGTTGCGTCCACGTAGCGGCGGACCAGAACCAGAAGCCTCCCAGGGCAATGGCAGCAGCCGGCCAGTATCGCGATGTCATCATCGCGAGGCCGGCTGTGGTCGCACCCAGCCCCCACCATCCAAAGCCGGGAAACAGAATGCCCGCTGCGGTCAGTGGATGCGCCCACCCGGTGATGCCGAAGGGCGGCAGCCCCATCAGCACCGCGGCCGCAAGGTAGCGCACCGGCTTTCCCCAACCCAGAGCGCCCCTTCCCGGGAGCCTCTTTTGCAAGCGCGCGGGCCAGAACGCCGCATGCACGGCGACAAAGCCGGCCGAGGCCGCCAGCCATAGCAGGAGGCCGGGCCAGAAATCGGCGGCGTAGAAGTTCGCCACACCCTGCGGCAGGCCGCGCGAGGCGGTGAGGAAGTACCCGGCAGACACCGCGCCCGCAACCAGTCGTGATGGAGATTGCGCCCATAGCAACGGAAAGAGCATGGCTGTCGGAAGAAGGAGGGCCTCGCCGCTCCAGCCGACCGCTCCGACGGCGATCGAAAGCAGGATCAGGAGCGCCACACGCCAGCGGTCACGGGTCAAACGTGAACACCGGCCGCGCCTGACCGAGAAGGCCGGATGCCGGGATCGGCCCAAAATATCGTGAATCATAGGAGCTCGCAAAGGATGAGTGAAGAAAGAGATGGCCGGGTGGCACGACGCCGCCGGGATAGGGATGGATCGCCCTGCCGGCACCATCCGTCGCCCGCACAGCGGATGCGGGTACCGGGCGGCCGTCGATGATGACCTCGCCGGCGATCTCGACCCGGTCGCCGGGAAGAGCGACAATGGTCTTGATCAGCGGCGCAAAACCGCCCCTGCAAAGCCCGCGGTGGAGATATCCGCGCTCTAGCGCCTCGATGAACGGCGCGTTCGACGGCGGGCAGATGAACACCAGATCCCCGACCTCAGGGGAGCGGTTCAATGCCTCGATGCGCCAGAGCCCGAGCGGCTCGCTTGGTGTTAGGTTCAGGCGATAGCCGCCGACCGCGGCGACGACCGATTCGCAGAGAATGACGGTCACAGAGGCACGGATCAGGATGATCGCCCGGCGCGGCGTCATTGCTTGATCACCGGTGTCTGGCGCTGCGATAGCCGCAGGTCCTCGACCTGCCTCAAGGTCGCGGCGGTGCGCTCGTGGGCAGCGAGTTGCTGGGCGGTGCGCATCACCGGCCATGCCTCGGCCAGGTGCTCCTTCTCTTGGGGCTGGAGCCCCTTGGCGAGCTGCTCGAACAGCCGCCCGGACGGTTCGCGCGCGGCGTTCGGCAGCAGGCTGCGTTCACCGAAGCGTTCCGATACAGCCTTGTTGAATCCGTCGATTTCGAGCTTGGCCTCCTTGTCGCTGACCGCATATCCGAGTGCTGCGGGAAGGTCGTTGCGGTCGATCGCATCGCGCACCCGTTCGAGCACCGTGCGGGCGGACGGCGACAGTGCCGGAATGTCGATCGAGACGCGATGCCGGATTGCCCTCTCCTCCGTTTCAAGGCGCTGCATGGCGTTCGTTCGCATCTGAAGATAACGTTCGAGGTCACGCGAAAGCGCCGGCGCATTGACGTGTGCAATATCGCGGTCCTCCTTCTCCACGCGGCTGGCGAACAGGCCGGTCTTGCCTTTGAGCGCTCCAAAACTCTCCGGCTCGTTCGCGATCTTCGCGAGCGTGGATTTCGCAGTCGCCGGATCCTTCAACGCCGCGTCGACATCGACCGCGCGGAAGGCGGCTTCGGGCTGGGCGTAGATCAGATGAAAACGGGAGGAGACTTCCTCCCATTGCTTCTTCAGACCGGGATCGGCGGCGAGCTTGTCCTCGACCGCCTGGTCGAGGGATTTCGGATGAATGGTGATGCCGGCAACCATCGGCCTGACCTCCTTCATGTTGCTGGAAAGCGATTGTTGCTGCTGAGTGCTGGAAACGAGACCGAGCTTGCCGCCGATGGCGAGCAGCCGGCTTCCGAGACGGGCAAGCCGCTGTTTCTGCCGGACCGTCCAGTCGAGCCGGTCGCGCATCATGGTCCGGGCGACGTTCATGAGGCGCAGGCCATGCGTGTCGGCGAAGCGGAGTGCCGCGCGATAGAAGCTGGCGTTCTCGTAGTCGAGCGTCGTTTCCTTCGCTGCGTCGCGCGACATGCGTTCCGTCATCCGCGACAGCGCCAGCTCGCGGATGTCGACGACCTTCCAGGTATGGCGCTTGACCTTCTTGCCGTCGGGAAGACGGACCATTTCGGAACCCTTGTGGTCGAGGCCGATGCGGTCGCCGATCTGAGGCGCCGCCTCTGCCATCGCGCGCTTCAGGTCGACGCCCCAGATGGTGTTCTGCTTCCCCTCGCCGGTTTCGAGCGTGACGAAATAGCTGTCGTGGTTCTCGGGCTTGTTCTCGTAGGGAGCCTCTCCGTGATCGACGAGAACGCCGCCGCGGTTGGTGAACTCGTTCATGCCGACATAGAGCCGGGCTGCATCACGATGACGGGTGAGCGCGACATAGGTCAGATGGCGGTCCATCGTGCCGGAGGCGAGCACCCTGACGACGTCGACCGTCGCGCCCTGCGATTTGTGGATGGTGGTCGCATAGCCATGATCGACATTGGCGTAGAGATGCTGATCGACCGTCACCTGGCGGCGATCCTCCCCTTCGCCAATCTCGGCGACAAACCTGCCGGGTGCGGCTTCGACCACCTTCGCCAGCATGCCGTTCTTGACGCCGAGCGATCCCTCGTTCTTCAGGAAGACGATCCGGTCGCCGGCGTCGAAGCGACGCTCGCCCTCTTCTGTCCGGAAGGCGAAGCCCTCGCCGACGAGACCGCGCCCGACCAGCCTTTCGCGGGCGAGTTCGTTGAGTGCGCGCACGTCGAGTCGTCGATGGGCGAGAATGAGAGAAGACCTCGCCGGATCGTAGTCGCGGTTCCAGTCTTCGATCAGCGAGGCTATGGCCTCGTCCTTCGACCAGTGCGAATGGATCAGGTTCGCGCGGTCATAGGCTGCGAGCGCCGACCCGACTTGACGGTGGGCAAGATCGACCGAGGCGCGACGCATCCACGCCTCGCGCTGACGATAGATCGTGCCAAGTTCGGCATAGCCGATGCGGTCGGTGATCGCGCGGAATGCGGCGCCCGCTTCGATCGGCTGGAGCTGATCGGGATCACCGACCAGCACCAGCTTGGCCCCGGCCTCGGTCGCTGCCTGGACAAGCATCGCCATCTGCCGCGACGACACCATGCCCGCCTCATCCAGCACCATGACGGTCCTGTCGTCGAGGCGGTCACGCTCCTGCTGCCAGCGTAGTTCCCACGACGACAGCGTGCGCGCGATGATGCCGGCCTCTTTCTCCAGACCCTCCGCCGCCTTGCCAGCAAGCGCTGCGCCCACGACGCGATATCCGGCGGCTTCCCATGTCTCGCGGGCCGCTTTCATCATTGTGGTCTTGCCCGCTCCGGCACGGCCAACGACGGCGGCTATGCGATTGGCGCCGGCGATATGCGCAAGCGCTGTCCGCTGTTCCTGCGACAGCCGGTCGTGGCGCGCGAAGGTCGCGTCGAGAACGGCCTTGCCGATACCATGCGAGGAGCGTCGGTCAAGCCACATCGCGCTCCGGGCCATCGTCGCTTCGAGGCGGATCAGCTCGTGCGTCGTGAACTTCGACGGCTCGCGCTTGCCGGTTGCCAACGAGATCCGCTCGCGCTCCAGCCGCAGCACTTGCCCACTCTGCATGATGCGCGCCATCATGTTGCGGAACAGGCCCGCATCGTCGATATAGCGATGCAGGATTTTGGCGACATCGCGCTCGTCGAAGACGCTCTTCTCGCGGGTGATGAGATCCAGCACGAGTTCGGGATTCTCCCGGATGCGGCGGGCATTTTCCTCGCGCCGCTCCTCGTTGAGCTCAAGGCGTTCGAGCTCGGCTTTGCGTCCCTCCCCTTCGGCCTTACGCTCGATCGCCTTGGCGCCGACGCCGAGATGAATGGTCGGCACCAGATCGATACCCTGCTTCTCGTAGGATCGCCCGTCGACGCGCAAATTGATGCCGTTGAGCGCCAGGTGATGGTTCATCCGTTCGAACCAGGCGTCGCGAAACGCGTTGAAGTCGTCCGTTCCGCCGGCCCATAGCTCATAGACGATCTTCCCGGCTTTCGTCCGCAGAGGTTCGCCCTCCTCGCCGATCACCGCGACCTTCTTCGCGCCAAAACCGTATTCGGTCAGCGGCCGCAGTGTCGTCATCAGGTGGATGTGCGGATTGCCGGGATTGTCGTGATAAACCCAGTCGGCAACCATCCCTCTGGAGAGAATGTGCTTTTCCACGAAGTCACGGACGAGCGCGATATTCTGCTCGGCTGTGAGCTCCAGCGGCAGCGCCACCGTCAGGTCCTTGGCGAGCTGGGCGTCGATCCGCTTCTCGAAAGCCTCGACCCTGTTCCAGAAGGCCTCCGAAGCGCCGGCGACAGAGCGGTCGGCGATCAGCATCCGGACCCATTTCGGCGCATGGTCCGGCAAAAGGAACTCTTCGTGAAGGAGCCCAACCTTGCGGGTGTAGTCGATGGTGCGCGCCTCACGCTCGTAGTGCATCTTCGCACAGTGCCGGTAGGCCGCCGACAGCACCGCGCTGCGGCCGTCGCCGCGGCTGACGATGCTGGCTGAGAAGTGGGCGATGGCCACGGCGGCGAATACTCCCGGTCAATCGGTCGAAACAAGCTGCTCGTCGCGAATAGCGGCCCCGCCAGGGTCATTGAGCAACGCGTCGCGCCAGCGACGTATAATTGCGCCCTTGGATCCGCTCCTTCGGAACGGCGGGATCATCTTCCAAAGTGTCGGCTTTGCCGACGTGCAAATCTGCACGTTCCTTCGGACGTGCTTTTGAGGAAGTCTGGCGGCGAGAACATCACCGCGAGACTTCCAGGGAGATCCGACCGGAATGAAGAAACCGTCATCGAAGATACGTGAAGAAATCGCCCGCCTTCAGGACCAGCTCAGACAGGCGGAGACGCGGGAGGCCGAGCGCATCGGCCGCGTCGCGCTGAAGGCCGGTCTTGGCGAGATCGAGATCGAGGAGGCCGAACTCCAGGCAGCGTTCGAGGACATCGCCGGGCGCTTTCGCGGAGGTAAGGCAGGGACATCCGGAAGGAAAAATGCCGATGACGGCCGGACCGCCGGCGAGCCGGGCGCGACGCTCGCATCTGGCTCGGATGCGGGCAGCCGTGGCGAGGCTTGAGCGGATGCACCGGACCTCATCGACCGACGCCCGAAAGAAGGACACCCGCGAGAAGATCGAGCTGGGTGGCCTGATCGTCAAGGCCGGGCTGCGCTACGAGAAACGGGCACTGCTGCTCGGCATGCTGATCGATGCAGGTCGCCGCATCAAGGGCGACGATGCCGAGCGATCGCGCCTCACCACGATAGGGGCGGAGGCCTTTGGTCGTGACGGCGAATAGAATTCTCCTCGCCGTCGTCCCCGCCACGACGATGATCGCCGCGGTGATCCTGATGCCGGGGATCGAGCACTGGCTGGCGGCGTTCGGAAGGACGGCGCAGGCGAAGCTGATGCTCGGGCGGTTCGGCATCGCCCTGCCCTACATCGCAGCGGCTGCGATAGGTACGATGTTCCTGTTCGCGGCCAACGGTGCCGCCAACATAAAGACGGCTGGATGGAGCGTCGTCAGCGGAAACGTCGCGGCGATTATCATCGCGATGATCCGCGAGGCGGCTCGTCTTTCCGGCATCGCCGGAAGCGTCCCCACGGACCAGTCCGTCCTCGCCTACACGGACCCGGCGACAGCGCTCGGTGCGGCCGGCCCATTCCTCGCCGGCGTCTTCGCACTTCGCGTCGTCATCAAGGGCAAGGCTGCATTTGCCAGTCCGGCGCCGCGCCGTGTCCGCGGCAAGCGGGCCGTGCATGGCGAGGCGGACTGGATGGGCGTGGTCGAAGCGGGAAGACTGTTTCCCGATGCGGGCGGCATCGTCATCGGAGAACGCTATCGCGTCGATCGCGACAGTGTGGCGGGCATGTCGTTCCGCGCCGATCAGCGCGAGACATGGGGCGCGGGCGGCAAGTCCCCGCTGCTCTGCTTCGACGGCTCGTTCGGCTCGTCGCACGGCATCGTCTTTGCCGGCTCCGGCGGTTTCAAGACGACATCGTTGACGATCCCGACGGCGCTCAAATGGGGTGGCGGGCTTGTGGTTCTGGACCCGTCGAGCGAGGTGGCGCCGATGGTCTCGGAACACCGGCGCAAGGCCGGCCGAAAAGTGATCGTGCTCGATCCCGCCACGCCCGCCATCGGCTTCAACGCGCTCGACTGGATCGGGCGGTTTGGCGGAACGAAGGAGGAGGATATCGTGTCGGTCGCGACCTGGATCATGACCGACAACGCGCGGACTGCGTCCGCCCGCGACGACTTCTTCCGGGCTTCCGCCATGCAGCTGTTGACCGCGTTGATCGCAGACGTGTGCCTGTCAGGGCATACGGACGAACAGGACCAGACGCTGCGCCGGGTGCGCGCCAATCTCTCGGAGCCTGAACCGAAACTGCGCGAGCGGCTGACGCGGATTTACGAGCAGTCCGAATCCGAATTCGTCCGGGAGAACGTCGCGGTGTTCGTCAACATGACGCCGGAGACGTTCTCCGGCGTCTATGCCAACGCCGTCAAGGAAACGCACTGGCTCTCCTATCCGAACTATGCCGCCCTGGTGTCCGGCGACAGCTTCTCGACGGACGATCTCGCCAAGGGCGAGACGGACATCTTCATCGCACTCGACCTGAAAGTGCTGGAGGCACATCCGGGCCTTGCCCGCGTCGTGATCGGCGCGTTCCTGAACGCGATCTATAATCGCAACGGCGAGGTCGAGGGCAGGACGCTGTTCCTGCTCGACGAGGTGGCCCGTCTCGGCTATCTGCGCATCCTCGAGACAGCGCGCGATGCCGGTCGCAAATACGGCATCACGCTGACGCTGATCTTCCAGAGCCTCGGGCAGATGCGCGAGGCCTATGGCGGTCGGGACGCCACGAGCAAATGGTTCGAGTCGGCGTCATGGATCTCGTTCGCGGCGATCAACGATCCCGACACGGCCGACTACATCTCGAAGCGATGCGGCGACACGACGATCGAGGTCGACCAGACGAACCGGTCGACCGGAATGAAGGGATCGTCGCGCTCGCGGTCGAAGCAGCTTTCGAACCGGCGGCTGATCCTGCCGCATGAGGTGATGCGCATGCGGACCGACGAGCAGATCGTGTTCACGGCTGGCAACGCGCCGCTCAGATGCGGCCGCGCCATCTGGTTCCGCCGCGACGAGATGACGAGGATCGTCGGCAAGAACAGGTTCCATCAAGGCGATGCGCCGGCCAAGGGGCCGGAACCTTCCACACCCTGACAGAACGAAAGGAAGCGCGCATGATGCATTGGAGAAAAGACTGGTACTCGTTGATGGGGCCGTTGATGACCTGGGTGGCGTTCATCATCGCCATTCCGTTTCTCGGCGCCGGGGCGATCGTCAGCATGGCCATTCTGCCAGCGATCGGCGATACGATCGTGAAGACGGTTGGCCTTTTCTGCGCTCTGGTGCTTGGGCCACTGGCGGCGTTCACGGAGATCGCGCCGCCATTTGTGACGAGAGAAGAGGTGGCCTGGCGCAACAGAAACAGAGAGATGCTCTTCGAAGGCGATGTCGCCTGGGAAGATGTTCCGTTTCTGCCACCGGTGCTGAACCGGATTCGGTCCACAACCGGAAAACGAAAGCGGGAGGAAGAGAAGGAGGGGGCCGCTGCCAGCGATGCGAAGCCGTCCATCGCATGACGTCCGAAAGCGCGTCCCCGGATGCCGTACGGGACCTGTATCCGGCACACTGCGACAAGCTGCTGAATTCAGGGGGAGAGGCTATCACCGGTGCATAAAATCACCAATGAGCGACGCCGATCTCCCGGAGCTTTAAGCCGGCCGCAGGCCGCACCCGGGAGAGGGATAGGGGTTTGGGGAAAGGGTGGAGGGAACCGTCCCCTTTCCCCATGGGAGGGTGTTTGAGGGAGGGGCTTGCCCTTCCCTCATGGGGTGAGCGGCGAGAGGGGCGGCGCAGCCCCCCTTTCGTTAGCCATGCCGGCCGGTCGATCCGGCTGACGAGGCTCGCAGACAGGGATACGGACGAAAGGTGGCACCACCACCTTTCGTCCTCGACATTAATCGGGGCTAACGTTGAGTTCACGGATCACCGTGTCGATGCGCCAGTCGCCAATCTCGGTTCGTCGCTGGGCAACCAGAATATCGACGGCCGTTTCGTTCGCCTCGATAGCACTGATCGCCGCGTCCATCGCATCCCATGGACCGAGGTTTTCGACAGGGATGACGTCGCCGTCATCGTCATAGGCGCCTGAGATGTACATTGGCGCGCGCGTGACGCGGTCATGTGCACGCTCGGCTTCTCGAATCAACCGAAAACCCTCTTCCCGCTGACGCCAGTATTCCGGGCTGCCACCATCGATGTATTTGATTTTCTGCTCTGTCATGACAATCTCCTTTCGTCTTTCTGACGCAAGGAGGCTGCGCCGTAGACGCGAGGGGTCAGGGATCGCATTGCGACCGCCGGAGGCGGCGAGTGGAGGAGCCGATTTGCAAGAGCCGTCGCGGACGGCGGCTGCAAATTGGAGGTGCTACGACGTCCTTGACGCCGGAGTGGCGGGTGCAAAATACAAAGTCAGAGAGAAGAGAGACCCGCGCCTGCAGGGCGCGTCCGTCTGCCGGTAGAACCGGCCGCGAGAGGATCGCAACCGGATGGCCGAAACCGCTTGCGGGTTCGGTGCGCTTGCGCATAGAGCCATGCGTTGAAGCCGCCTCGCCCAGTTCCCTGTCTGAAATCATCACGGCGATGAATCGGTGACACCGGATCGATTCAGATAACTCGTTGGACGCTGCTTGCCGAGATAGCGACAATGAGGGCATGGAAGACAAGGAGACATGCCCGGTTCATCTTCACCGCATCGAGACGGCGCAGAACATGCGACGCTTCTACATTCTGGCGATCCAGCCGACACTGTTCGGCGGGGCTTCGGTCATCCGCAACTGGGGCCGGATCGGATCGGGCGGCCAGACGATGATGCAGACCTTCGATCATCCGGATGATGCGAACACAGCACTCTCCTGTCTCGAACGAACGAAGAGACGACGTGGCTATCGGGACGCGGGCAACACCGAATAGCCGGTTTCAATCGACCGCATTGCTGCATTTCCTGTGGCTTACGCGCTCCTTCCGGGGATTCCTGCCTTTCTGCCCCTTTCTTCGCCACATCTTCATTGCCAAAGCTGAGGGACCGAAACAACATGAGGAATGTCCAATATGACCACGACCAACGAAATCGCCGACAAGATCGCAGCCGAACAGAGCCTGACCAAGGCGCAGGCCAAGACGATCGTCGAGAGCGTCTTCAAGCAGATCACCGACGCGGCGCTTGCTGGCGCAGAAACGTCGATCCCATCATTTGGAAAGTTCAAGCTGAAGGACACTCCGGAGCGCGAGGGACGCAATCCGGCGACGGGTGCTACGATCAAGATCGCGGCATCGAAGAAGCTGACCTTTACGCCCGGCAAAGCGGTCAAGGACGCACTGAACGGCTGAAGCGACCACGCCGCCGGAAACGGCAGCATGATGGAAGCCTCCTAGAAAGGAGGCTCCGCGCTGATGCGTCCGTCCTGTTCGGCCTCGATCGTTGCAAGCTCCGCCTGTACCATCTCCAGCTCCGCCGCAATCCGGCGGCGCTCGGCCGGATCGCAGGCATTCCTGAATTCGGCCCGAAGCTCTTCGCGCTGAATTTCGAGAGAAATCGTCATCGTCGTCTCCTTGACGTTTGTGAAAGACGACGCCGCGCGTCATGGCGGAGCGGAGGGGTCCAGCATCGCGGGACGCGACCGCCGGAGGCGGCGAGGGGAGGAACCGATTTGCGGGAGCCGCCATAGGCGGAAGGAGCAAATTGGAGGCGCCGCTCGTGCTGGACGCCTTCGTTTCGCCATGGCACCCTTGGACGAACTGAGCAGCCCACAACTCCTCGTATGGCACCGGAAAAGCCGGAAGCAGGCTCGATGCCTGCGCCCGGCTCTCCCTCGCGACACGAAAAGAGCCCCGCCTTTCGGCGGAGCTCGTTGCGGTGATCAGGCCTCCCGCTTCGGGCGGTTCCAGATGAGGGCGTATTCGCCTTCCTTCTCGCCCGGCCAAAGGGCTGCTGTGATCGGGGCATTGAAGCTGGGGTCGTCGAGCTTGACGGAGATGAAGGGCTCGCCATCGTTGGAGACCTTGTTCCAACCCGCGCCGACCTCGACGCCGTTGCCGGCGGTGATGCGGAAGTCCGGAGCGTCGCGCGAGACGCGCTCGATGGGGTTC
>NZ_JBNWBX010000009.1:0-249579 GCF_053522705.1 Agrobacterium sp. 16-2014-1-2a | reverse complement strand
GCGTCATCGCCAGGGGCACGATCATCCACACCAGCAAAAGCAGCACCGAAGGCGCAAGCATAACCCGCGCCAGACCGCTCGTGTTTCGTGTTGCCATTGCACTAACCTCCCCATGGGCTCGGGCATCACGAAATGCCCCCGGCATATCCGGAAGAACCGGCTCATTCCAGTTTTGATTTGAAAGGCTTAAAGGCCGCCGCGCAGCTCGCGGCTTGCGCCCCCAAGGTTCGCTGCCCGGCATTGGCGCCGGACAGCGATCTTCAGGAGGATTACTTGATGTAACCGGCGCGGGTCATTTCACGCGTCGCTGTCGACTGGGCGCTGGCAAGCGCATCGTCGACACTGGACTGGCCGGCAACGACCGCCGAGAACAGCTGACCGACCGTGGTGCCGAGCGCCTGGAATTCAGGGATCGCCACGAACTGACCACCGGTGTAAGGCACGGGCTTTACGGTCGGTTTGGTGATGTCGGCGGCATCCATCGCAGCAAGCGTCGGCTTGGCGAAGGCGGCTGCTTTTTCATAGTCAGCATTCTTGTAAAGCGAGGTGCGGGTACCCGGAGGCACGTTTGCCCAGCCTTCCTTGGCAGCGACGAGTTGGGTATATTCCTTGCTGGTTGCCCAGGAGATGAACTTCTCGGCGGCATCCGCCTTCTGCGAGCTCTTCGGGATAGCAAGGTTCCATGACCACAACCAGTTGCCGTGGTTCTTCAGTTCGCCATGCGTCGGGAAGAGCGCATAACCGACCTTGTCGGCAACGGTCGAATCCTTCGGGTTTGAAACGAAGGAAGCAGCCACCGTGGCGTCGATCCACATGCCGCATTTGCCCTGCTGGAACAGCGTCAGGTTTTCGTTGAAGCCGTTGGAGGAAGCACCCGACGGACCGGCATCCTTCATCAGATCGACGTAGAACTGAAGAGCACTCTTCCATTCCGGCTGATCGAACTGCGGCTTCCAGTTCTCATCGAACCAGCGGCCGCCAAAGGAGTTGGTGAGCGCGCTGATGAAGGCCATGTTCTCGCCCCAGCCAGCCTTTCCGCGCAGGCACATGCCGTTGATATCCGTCTTGCGATCGGTAATCTTGCGGGCAGCGTCACCGATGAATTCCCAGGTCGGGTTTTCAGGCATCTTCAGGCCGGCTTTTTCAAACAGGTCCTTGCGATACATGATCATGGCGGATTCGCCGTAGAACGGCGCCGCATAAAGCTTGCCTTCGCTGGAAAGACCACCACGGATCGCCGGCAGAATATCATCCACGTCGTATTTGTCGCCAAGCTTTTCGAGCGGCAGCAGCCAGCCCTGCTTGGCCCAGATCGGCACTTCATAGTTGCCGATGGTCATGATGTCGTACTGACCGCCATTGGTGGCGATATCGGTCGTCACGCGCTCGCGCAGGACGTTTTCTTCAAGCGTGACCCATTCCACCTTGATGTCGGGGTTCTTGGTGGTGAAGTCGGAGGTCAGACCCTGCATGCGGATCATGTCGCCGTTGTTGACGGTGGCGATGGTCAGCGTTTCGGCGGAAGCAAGGGTCGAAAAGGCGAGTGCCGAGCATGCGCCCAGCAAAATGGTCTTCAATGTCATATCTTCCTCCCAGAAGAAATTTATGAGCATTCGCTTTGCTCTGGGGCATTTACTCACCCGCAGCCGAAAAAAGTCAAGCAACATCCTGTGCTGCGGCGCACATGGAAAAATCAAACCATTGATTTTAATGGATTAATTTTTGCTCAGCGTGTGAGCAAATATTCACTTGTCGCTTCGTCGGTGATGAGGCCGTTCAAAAGACCACCCCTCAGTGCCGCGAGAATCGAGGCATTCTTGCGCGCGCCCTGCGCCATGCCGATGACCGTGCAGGTCTCTCTGGACGGAATGGGAACGGAGGCGACGCGCTCGTTGACGGAATGGTCGAGAATGCGGCCGTTGGCATCATACATCCAGCCGCAGATTTCGCCGATCGCACCGCTTGCCATCAGGGCCTTCATCTCGTCGACACCGAGAAAACCATCAACGCAGAGCGGTGCATTTTCTCCCAGTTCGCCGACGCCGACGAAGGTGACATTGGCGGCTGCACCCAGCGCCAGCGTGGAGCGCACCATGGACTGGTCGTGCAGCAGTTCCCGCTCTTCCGCAGACGAGCAGAGAACCGGCAGCGGCATCGGGAAATGCCGCGCCTTGATGGCATCGGCCATACTGAAGATGACGTTGTAATAGGCGGCCGATCCATCCGGCCCGATATTGCCTGTCAGTGACACGATGCGGTGCTGCGGACATTCCATCGGCGGCAGTTGGTCCACAGCCGCCTTCAGCGTACGGCCGGTGCCGATGGCAAGCACGATGGGATCGGCATTTTTCAGCCAGCGCTCGATTTCCGCCGCGCCGGCCTCGGCAATGCCGACCGTGGAGGAAACGCCAGCGGGATCGCTCGGCACCACCTCGATATATCTAAGGTCGAATTTCTGCTTCAGCCGCTCCGCCTTTTCGAGACAGGCGGCGATGGGATGATCGAGCCGGACCTTGATCAACCGCTCGGCGACGGCCAGCGATACCAGCCGCTGCGCCGATTGCCGGGATATGCCCATGGCAGCGGCGATCTCGTCCTGCGTGCGGCCCGCGACATAATAAAGCCAGCCAGCACGCGCCGCATCATCAAGCCGTCCATGTGCGTCGTTCCGTCTGGCCATGCCGCCGCCCTCTAAGAATTATGCTCGAGCATTTGCTGGCATTTTTTCAGGCCGCCTGTCAAACGGCGCAGCGACTGAGCGAAGCGTTTGGCGGCACCGGGCACCTCTAAAGAAGATGCAAAACATTTCCTCCGTCATGCTCGGGCCTGTCCCGAGCATCTGCAATGCACCGATTTACGAGACATTGGCAGATCCTCGGCACAAGACCGAGGATGACGTCGTCAACACAGAGGCACCTATCCCTGCGCAGTTTCCTCTATATCAAGCCGCTTCCTGCACCAGATGCCCTGCCGAAACCTCGCGGTAATGGCGTTGCGGCGGAACATAGTTCACAGGACGGATCGGGCTTTTGATCTCGTCCGTTGCCATGTTGCGCCTGATCTGGCGCCGGGCCGGATCCGGCACCGGAACGGCGGACATCAGCTTTTTCGTATAGGGGTGCTGCGGATTATCGAAGACGGCGGCGCGTGGGCCGATTTCGACGATCTCGCCGAGATACATCACCGCGACACGATGGCTGACACGCTCCACCACAGCCATATCGTGGGAAATGAACAGGAAGGCGAGGTTGAGGCTCTGTTGCAGATCGAGCAGCAGGTTACAGACCTGCGCCTTGATGGAGACATCAAGCGCCGACACCGCTTCATCGGCAACGATGACCTTGGGGTCAAGCATCAGCGAACGGGCAATGGCGATGCGCTGGCGCTGGCCGCCGGAAAACTCATGTGGGAAGCGCCGCATCATATCCGGGCTGAGGCCAACCTTCTCCATCAGGTCCGCCGCCTTTTCACGCGCCTGCGCCTTCGGTCCAAGCCGGTGTTCGATGAAGGGCTCCATGATCGCCGTGCCGATGCTCATGCGCGGATCGAGACTGGCGAAGGGGTCCTGAAAGATCATCTGCACGCTGCGGCGCATGGTGCGCAACGTCGTCTTGTCGAGTTTCATCACCTCGTAACCGTCGAGCGTCACGTTACCGGAGGTCGGTTCGATCAGCCGGGTGATCGACCGCCCCGTGGTGGACTTGCCGCAGCCGGATTCACCGACCAGCGATAGTGTCTCGCCCTCAGCCAGATCGAAGGAGACCTTCTCCACCGCATGCACGGCACCGGACTTGCGGCCGAGAAGACCGGAGCGGATATCGAAGCGGGTCGTCAGGTCCCGGACCGAAAGAATGGGCGTGCGACCACCGGAAACCGTGTTCCTGACCTCTTCAACCGGTTGGCTTTCGCCGGTCTTGATATCGATGATCGGAAAACGGGCGGGCAGTACCCGCTCTTTCATCGAACCGAGCTTCGGCACCGCCGAAAGCAGGGCGCGCGTATAGGGATGGTTCCCGCGATGGAAGATATCGTCCGTCGTGCCGGTTTCCACCACGTCGCCGCGGAACATGACGATGGTGCGGTCCGCCACTTCCGCCACCACGCCCATATCATGGGTGATGAACAGGACCGACATGCCCTCCTCTTCCTGCAATTGCTTGATAAGGTCGAGAATCTGGCCCTGAATGGTCACGTCGAGCGCCGTCGTCGGCTCGTCTGCAATCAGGAGCTTCGGCTTGGAGGCAAGCGCCATGGCAATCATCACGCGCTGGCGCATGCCGCCGGAAAACTGGTGCGGATAGTCGTCGAAACGGTTCTTCGCATTGGGAATGCGGACTTTTTCCAGAAGCCTGACAACTTCGGCCTTGGCAGCAGATGAGGAAATATCCTGGTGCACGGTCAGCGCTTCGGCGATCTGCTTGCCGATCGGGAAGATCGGATTGAGGCTGGTCATCGGCTCCTGGAAGATCATCGAAATGTCCTTGCCACGAACCTTGCGCATCTCCTCTTCCGGAAGTGCCAGCAAATCGCGCCCGCCGAGCATGACCTTACCCTCGATGCGGCTCGTTTTCTTATCGAGAAGCCGCATGATCGACAGCGACGTCACGCTTTTGCCCGAGCCGCTTTCGCCAACGATCGCCACCGTCTCGCGGGGCGCAATGTCGAAACTCATATTGCGGACGACCGATTTCCAGCCGCCATCAACGCGGAAGGACGTGGTCAGATTTTGAACCGAAAGTACCGGGCTTACCGAACCGCCGGTCTGTTCCATGGATGTTGCCGCCAAAAGCATGCCGATCTCCTGAAAAGCGAAAGGCGGCCGTGAAGGCCGCCGGATGTCTTACGCAGCAAGCGCGGTTTCGGCCATCGAGACCCAGTAGCTGATGCCGTAAGGCAGGGCCTCGTCGTTGAAGTCATAGGCGGCATTGTGCAGCCCGGCCGTGTCGCCGTTACCGATGAAGATGAAGGCGCCGGGGCGTGCTTCCAGCATGTAGGAAAAATCTTCCGCGCCCATATGCGGGTTGGGATTGGTGTTGACGGCGTTTGCGCCTGCCACACCTGCCGCCACGCTGGTTGCGAATTCGGTTTCGTCATTGTGGTTGAAAGTAACGGGATAACCGCGATCGTATCTCACCTCCGCCGTCGCACCATGCGCCATGGCGGTGGCTGTCGCCACTTCCTTCAACCGTTTTTCGGCGAAATCGCGGGTTTCCGGCAGCAGGGTGCGCACCGTGCCGGTCAGCGTCACCGAACCGGGAATGACATTGCCCGCTGTGCCGCCGTGGGTAGTGGCGACGGTGACGACCAGCGATTTCAACGGGTCCGTTTCCCGCGAGACGATGGATTGCAGGGCGATGATGATATAGGCCGAGGTCAGCACCGGATCGACGGAAAGATGGGGGGCCGCCGCATGGCTGCCCTTACCGGTAATGACGATCTCGAAACTATCCGCCGCCGCCATCGTCGAACCCTTGCGGATGGCGAAATTGCCGACCGGAATGCCCGGCTCGTTATGCATGCCATAGACCTGAGAAATGCCGAATTTCTCCATCATGCCGTCGTTCAGCATGGCAAGTGCCCCTGCGCCACCCTCTTCAGCCGGCTGGAAGATGACGGCCACGGACCCTTTGAAATTACGGGTCTCGGCCAGATATTGCGCCGCACCCAAAAGCATGGCCGTGTGCCCGTCATGGCCGCAGGAATGGGCCTTGCCCGGAACCTTGGAAGCCCAGGGCTTGCCGCTGGTTTCGAGGATCGGCAGCGCATCCATGTCGGAGCGGAAACCGATGGTCGGGCCGTCTCCGTGCCGCCCCTTAATGATGCCCACCACGCCGGTCTTGCCAATGCCGGTTTCGACGATATCGCATCCGAAGGATTTGAGTTTCTCCGTCACGAATTTCGATGTTTCGAAGACGTCGTAGAGCAGCTCCGGCGTCTCGTGCAGGTGGCGCCTCCAACCGGCTACTTCTTCCTGCATCTCGGCCACACGGTTCAATATCGGCATTCCCATTTTTCCTTTTTTGTTCCCCGCCGGGTTGTCGGGAACCATATTGCGTTTGGAATTTCTGCTTTTGCAAGTATGAATTTCGCTAGATGAGTGAAAAATAGGCCCGAAGCCAATCGGCTCAAATTTTGTTCATCAATCAGAGTTTGGGGCTTGCATTTCAAAAAAACTGACAATAGCATCATTGGGAACGGAAGAATATTCGTTAGCAAAATCAAACACTTAAAACAAAAGACTTGCAAATGACGTTGAGGAAAAGCGTCAAACATTCAAACAGATAAAATCTTCAAAGGGGAAAATCACAATGAAGAAGCGCAGCGTTCTCTTTGCCAGCACGGTGGCGGCCTTGGCCATGGCAGGCTCTGCCGCCCATGCCGAGCGTGGCAGTGACGGCGAACTGAAAATCCTTTTCTGGCAGGCTGTATCGACACTCAACCCTTATCTTTCCGGCGGCACCAAAGAGATCTACAGCTCGTCCATGGTGATTGAGCCTCTGGCCCGCTACGACGAAAAGGGCGAGCTGGTGCCGATGCTGGTGAGCGAGATCCCGACGGTCGACAATGGCGGCGTCGCGAAGGATCTGCTCAGCATGACGTGGAAGCTGAAAAGCGACGTCAAATGGTCCGACGGCACGCCGCTTACCGCTGACGACGTCATCTTCACGTGGAAATATTGCACCGCACCCGACGGCGGCTGCGCGCAGGCGGCGCAATATGAAGGTGTGAAAAACGTTGAGGCTATCGATGCCCATACCGTCAAGATCAGCTTCACTGAACCCAAGCCCTACCCCTACTCGGCATTTGTCGGCGCGCAATCGCCCGTCATCCAGAAAAAGCAGTTCGAAAACTGCGTCGGCGCCGCGGCTCCCGGCTGCACATCCGCCAATTTCGGCCCCATCGGCACCGGCCCCTTTGTGGT
Source organism: Agrobacterium sp. 16-2014-1-2a (assembly GCF_053522705.1). Taxonomy (NCBI): domain Bacteria; kingdom Pseudomonadati; phylum Pseudomonadota; class Alphaproteobacteria; order Hyphomicrobiales; family Rhizobiaceae; genus Agrobacterium; species Agrobacterium sp. 16-2014-1-2a. The sequence continues at coordinate 242,657 of NZ_JBNWBX010000009.1, read as the reverse complement.
CAAGGAGTTCAAGCCGAACGACGTCATCAGCTATGTCGCCAACCCCAATTATCGTGATCCGGCCAAGCCCGCCTTTGCAACGGCTACCCTGAAGGGCGGCGGTGACGCAGCTTCCGCTGCGCGTGCCGTGCTTGAAACGGGTGAATTCGACTACGCCTGGAACATGCAGGTGGAGCCGGAAATTCTGGCGACCATGGTGGCCGCCGGCAAGGGTAAGCTGGAAACCGCCTTCGGCACGCAGGTCGAGCGTATCAATCTCAACTGGTACAATGCCGATCCTGCGCTGGGTGACAAGCGCTCCACCAAGGAAGGCGGTCCGCATCCGGCCCTTTCCGACCCGGCCGTGCGCCGTGCACTCTCGCTCGCCATCGACCGCGACATTATCGATGAGACGGGTTATGGCGAGGCGGGCAAGCCGACCTGCAACATCGTGCCGGCCCCGGCGGCTGTTGCTTCGACGAAAAACGACAGCTGGTGCCTGAAGCAGGATCTGGAAGGTGCAAACAAGCTGCTCGACGATGCAGGCTGGGTGAAGGGGGCCGATGGCATCCGCGCCAAGAACGGTGTGAAACTGTCCTTCCTCTACCAGACCTCCACCAACTCCGTTCGCCAGGCAGCGCAGGAACTGGTGAAGGACATGTGGTCGCAGATTGGCGTTGCTGCCGAACTGCGCAATGTCAGTGCCTCCGTCTTCTTCGGCGGCGATCCGGCAAGCCCGGATACCTTCCAGAAATTTTATGCCGACGTTGAAATGTACACCAACAATTTCGACGGCACCGACCCGGAAAAATATCTGGCGGAATGGCTCTGCGACAAGATCCCCGCCCCCGCAAACGGCTGGCAGGGTCAGAATATTCCGCGTTATTGCAACCCGGAATTCGACAAGCTGGTGGGCGTACTTTCCAAGACGACGGACTTCGCCAAGCGTGGAGAAATCGCCAAGCAGCTGAACGACATGCTGACGGAAGAAGGCGCGCATATTCCGCTGATCCACCGTGGCAACGTCTCCTCGCATTCGCTGACACTCGAAGGCGTTCGCATGAACGCCTGGGATTCGGAACTCTGGAACGTCGCGGACTGGTCCCGCAAAAAGTAATCCGCAAATGCGCGGTCGCCCCTGACGGGGGGACCGCGCTCATTTTGCGAGACCCTGACGGTCTGGAGACTTTTCGATGTTTACCTTTACGCTCCGGCGGCTTGCCTTTGCCGTACCGACGCTGCTCGTCATCAGCTTCGTCATATTCGCCCTGCTCGATCTGGCGCCAAATGATCCGACCGGCGACCTGCCGCTGACCATTCCGCCCGAAGTGCGCGAGCAGATCCGCGCCTCCCTCGGCCTCGACCAGCCTTTCTTCATCCGTTACGTGATGTGGCTGCAGCAATTTTTCATCAATGAACCGCTGAACCTGTTCGAGAAGCTGACAGGCTGGCAGATCGGCGACGGTAGCCGCATGCGTGTGCTGTCCTGGGCAACGCGCAGCCCGGTGGTCGATCTCGTCATCCAGCGCATGCCGCAAACGCTTTGGGTCGTCGGCCTTGCCTATCTCTTCGGCGCGCTTCTGGCGATCCCGATCGGCGTCATTTCCGCCTACAAACAATATTCGATCTTCGATCAGATCGGCACCTTCGTCTCGATGGTGGGTTATTCGGTTCCCACCTTCTTCACCGGCGTGCTGCTGGTCGTCATCTTCAGCTCCTATCTGCAATGGTTCCCTTCCGTCTACGACACCAATCTGCAGGTGACTGACTGGGGAAGCCTCGTGGCACAGATCAAACAGATGTTCATGCCGGTTCTGGTGCTGACCCTTTACAACGTCTCGCAGATCAGCCGTTTCGTACGCGCCTCGATGCTGGACAATCTGCATCAGGACTATGTACGCACCGCGCGTGCCAAGGGCGTGAAGGAAAAATCCGTTCTGCTCGTTCACGTCCTGCGTAACAGCCTCATACCCGTCGTCACCGTCATCGCACTCGGCGTGCCGACGATCTTTTCCGGCGCCATCATTACCGAACAGATTTTCCGCGTGAACGGGCTTGGCCAATTGCTGATCACCGCCGTTCAGGGCGCGGATATTCCGCTGGTGCAGACGCTGACCTTCATTTTCGCGGTGCTTATCGTGCTCTTCAACCTGATTGCCGACGTGCTTTACGGCATTCTCGACCCGAGGATCCGCTATGACTGACGCCACCCTCGCAGCACCAGCCGTTGCCGCCACGCCTGTGCAATCGGCACTTGCCGATATCTGGAAACAGTTCCGGGTCCACAAGGGCGGCGTGGCAGGCCTGTTCGTTTTCATCTTTATTTTGCTTGCGGTCTATGTCGGGCCCTATATCCACACTGTCGCGCCCAATGCCATCAATGTGAAGGAACGCAACCAGTGGCCGTCGCTGGCGCATCCCTTCGGCACCGACAATCTGGGCAAGGACATGCTGGCGCAGGTGCTGGCGGGCGGGCGCATCTCGCTTGCCGTCGGCATCACCGCCATGCTGCTGGCGCTGTTTCTCGGCACGCTGGTGGGGGTGCTGTCAGGCTATTTCCGAAGGCTTGACGGGCCGCTGATGCGGCTGACGGACCTGTTCCTGGCCCTGCCGCTGCTGCCGCTGCTGCTCGTCATTCTCATGCTGTTCCGTGATACGCTGCGTGCCGCCTTCGGGCCGGAAACCGGTATCTTCATCCTCATCGTCTTCGTGATCGGGGTAACCAGCTGGATGCATACCGCACGCATCGTGCGCGGCGACGTGCTGACGATCAAAAGCCAGGAGTTTATCATGGCGGCGAAATCGAGCGGCATGCGCGAATACCGCATTATCCTGCGCCATATCCTGCCGAATGTGTTGAGTTCGATCATGGTCTCAGCCACGCTCGGCATAGCCTCGGCCATCATCACGGAATCGGCGCTGTCCTTCCTCGGCCTCGGTTTTCCGTCCGACTTTCCGACCTGGGGACGACTGTTGTTCGATGGCGCCAACTTCCTGCAGCTGACGCCCTCGCGCGTGCTGTGGCCTGGACTGGCAATCTCGCTGACGGTTCTGAGCGTCAACTACATCGGCGACGCCGTGCGTGATGCGCTTGATCCAAGGGCGCTTAAGAGCTGAGGCGAAGGGCGCGGTGGCTGCGCCCTTCCCTTTATCTCAGTGATAATTCATCTTTTCCGCGTCGAGAATGCTGTCTGCATCCAGCGCGGCAATCGGAATGTCGCCGCGCGCCGGAATATCGCCGGAAAGCTGCAAGGCCAGATAACGCCCGCAGCAGACTCGTAAAAACGAGGTGAAGTTGCCGAGATCATGCCCGGCATCGATCGATTCATTATAAAGCTTGGCAATGAGCTGCGCGCTGTTCATGCCATCGCGGCGTGAAATCTCGTCCAGAGTCGTCCAGAAGAAGTTTTCAAGTCTGACGCTGGTGACCATGCCATCGATCCGCAAAGACCGGGTATGGCTTTCCCAAAGCGTCGGGTCTGCCTTGATGAAAAGCTTGCACATTGTGTCCTCCCTCAGCAAGCTGCAGAAGATAGACGGGAAACGGGACCGTTAAAAGCCCCATTCCGCCGGCCTTATCTGCCGAGCACCGCCATGAATTGCGAAAGCCATGCCGGATGCGCCGGCCATGCGGGCGCCGTCACCAGCTTGCCGTCGGTAACAGCCGCATCAATGGCGATATCGGCATAGGTGCCGCCCGCCAGTTCCACCTCGGGGCGGCAGGCCGGATAGGCCGAGCAGGTGCGGCCCTTGAGGACACCCGCAGCCGCCAGCAATTGGGCACCGTGGCAGACGGCCGCGACCGGCTTGTCAGCCTCGAAGAAATGCTTCACGGCGGCAAGCACATCCGCATTCAGCCGCAGATATTCCGGCGCGCGACCACCCGGAATGACCAGCGCGTCGTAATCCGCGACCTTGATATCGGCAAAAGTTGCGTTGAGCGCGAAATTATGGCCGCGTTTTTCTGAATAGGTCTGGTCGCCCTCGAAATCATGGATCGCGGTCGCGATCGTCTGGCCAGCCTTCTTGCCGGGGCAGACGGCATGCACCGTGTGACCAACCGCAAGCAGCGTCTGGAACGGCACCATGGTCTCGTAGTCCTCGGCGAAATCGCCGGTGATCATCAAAATCTTCTTCGGCATGCTTGCTCCTCCCATTTTGAATGCCCGGGGCACCGTAACAGGAGGGGTGGAGAAGCGGGTATTATGGCTATACTACAGGGCCGATAAAGACGGGATCAGCGCGCTTTGGGCGGCTCCGGCCAGCGCCGAACACCCCCGCGCCAATCCTCGAACGCCTTGGAAAGCTTGAGAACGAGCAGATCCGCGTAACGCGGGCCGACAATCTGCAAGCCGATGGGCATCCCGGATTTCGAGAAGCCGCAATTGATCGAGGATGCCGGCTGTTCCGACATGTTCCAAGGGACGGTGAAGGCGATATGTTCGAAGGGTCGCTCGGGATCGTTGGTGGGCGAGGCCCAGTCGGCCGGATAGGAGACGATGGGATTGACGGGTGAAATCACCACATCAACCGATTGCATCAACCGCCCGCAGGCTTTGCGCATTTCCATGGTCTGGTTGAAACCGAAAACGGCCCGCGCGCCGGAAACATTTGCGCCCTTCAGCGCCCATTCGTGAATATAGGGAAGGATCGCCGCGCGTCGTTCGTCACTCAGCGCCGCCATATCGCCCCAGAATTTCGCCCGCCAGAAATCATCCAGCCCATCCAGCATGTCCCGAGACAGCACCGGCTCGACCGGGACCACGATGGCACCTGCATCTTCGAACAGCTTTGCGGACGCCACAACAGCATCCCGCACCTCATCGTCCAGGGCCAAGCCGCAGCCGGCATCCAGCATCAGGCCGATCCTCAGGCCCTTTACGTCGATATCGAGGTCCATCCAGTTGATATTGTTGGGCGGCAGCGCGGTGCCGTCGCGCCAGTCCGGGCGGGAAAGCGTGGCCATGGCATAGGCGGCGTCGACGACGGTGCGGGTCATCGGTCCGGCGCAGCGGCCGGTATAATAGGGATCGACGGGTATGCGGCCCTGGCTGGGCTTGAAGCCGAACAGCCCCGTCCACCCCGCCGGTAGCCGCACCGAGCCGCCAATATCCGTACCGATATGCAGCGTGCCGTAACCCGCAGCACCGGCAGAAGCCGCACCGGCACTGGAGCCGCCGGGGTTCTGTGTCGGGTCCCACGGGTTGCGGCTGAGCTTGTGGAAACTGGAAAGGCCCGATGACAACATGCCGTAATCCGGGCAGGTGGTTTTGGCGTAAATGATGGCGCCGTCCTCGCGGCAGCGGGCCGCAACTGGCGCGTCTTCCAGAGCCAGCACCAGTTCCACCGCTTTGGTGCCAAGCGGAACTGGCTGGCCTTTGGTGGCGATCAGTTCCTTCAGCGACACCGGAATCCCATCGAGGGGCCCGAGCGTTTCACCTTTTTGCCACCGCATCGTTGAGGCCAGCGCCTGCTTGCGGGCATCCTCGGGATCATAGGCGTAAAGCGCGTTCACCGTGGGCTCGAATGCGTCGATACGTGCCTCTACCGCCTGCCAATATTCCGATGGCGACAGCTTCTTTTGCCCGTAAAGCGCCAGGATTTCGAGCGTGTTGAGGTGTATGAGATCGGTCATAAGCTTCGTCTCGTCAGAAAACAGATAATATGGGCGATATAGGCTTGAAGCGGTCAGCTGGTATCGCGTGGGTCCAGCCGGTCGCGCAGGCCATCGCCAAGCAGATTGAGGCCGAAGACCGCGAGCGCAATGGCAAGGCCGGGCATGATGGCAAGCCAGGGTGCAGCACCTAGATAGGTCTGCGCATCGGCGAGCATCCGCCCCCAGGTAGCGGCCGGCGGCGGCATGCCGAGCCCGAGGAATGAGAGTCCCGCTTCGGTGAGGATGGCAAGGCCGAGCTGGATCGTCACCTGCACGATGATCTGGTTGGAAATATTCGGCACGATATGAAACACCGTGATCTTGGCGCGGTTCTGGCCGATGCTGGTGGCGGCGGTGACATATTCCCGCGACCATATCTGCAAGGCCGCACCCAGCGTCAGCCGCGCAAAGACCGGCACCATGAAGGTGGCAATGGCGATGATGGCGGTGAACCGCCCCGTACCGATGAACGCGCCGAGCATCATGGCCGACAAAATCGGCGGTACGGCGAAGATGATATCGCAGGCGCGCATCACCAGGGTTTCGGTGAAACCGCGCAGTGCCGCGACCGATACGCCAAGCGCCGTGCCAATGAGCGCGCCGACCGCAACGGCGGCGATGGAGGTGGAGAGCGAATTCCATGCCCCCGCCATCAGCATGGACAGCACATCGCGGCCAAAATGGTCGGTGCCAAGCCCGCCATAGGCAAAGGGCGATTTCAGCTTCTGGGCAATCTGTATCTTCGTCGGAGAAACCGGCGTCCAGACCAGCGAAAGCAGGGCAACCGCGACAAGAAAGAGAGTGACGGCGATGCCAAGGACGAAAGCGGGGCGGCGGCGGATCAGTCGCATCATCGTGCACCTGCCCGCAGTCTTGGATCGATAAAGAGATAGGCGATATCGACCAGAAAATTCATGACGATGACAAGCGCCGAGAAGAACAGCACGACGGACTGCATGACGACGATATCCCGCTGGGTCAACGCCTGATAGGCAAGCCGCCCGAGGCCCGGCAGGTTGAAGACATTCTCCACCAGCACTGCCCCGGCAATCAGGAAGGTGAATTGCAGGCCGATCATGGTGACAACGGGGATCATGGCGTTCGGCACCGCGTGTCGCCACAGCGCTACCCGCTCGCTCAGCCCCTTGGCGCGGGCGGTGCGCACGAAATCCTCGTTCATTACCTCAAGTACTGCCGAGCGGCAGACGCGGGTGAGGACGCCTGCCTGCGACAGCGCAAGCGCAATGGCTGGAAGCACAATCGCGATAAATCCGGCAGAAAAACTCGGACGCCAGCCGGGAAAACCGCCTGATGGCATCCAGCCGAGCGTGGTGGAAAAGACGATGATGAGCAGCAGCCCGACCCAGAAACCGGGAACGGCAATGCCGACATGGGAAAAGAGCCCGGCTGCGAAATCTACCGGCCCGTTTCGGCTTCTCGCTGCCGCGACGCCGAGCGGAATGGCGATGGCGACCGACAGGCAGACCGCGAGCAGCGCAAGCGGCAGGGTGACGGCAAGCCGCTCGACAATAAGCCCCGCTACCGGCACGCCGTAGGTGTAGGATTGTCCGAGATCACCGCGGAATACGCCTGCAAGCCAGTGGATGTAACGCAATGGCAAGGGCTGATCGAGACCCATCTGCTTTTGCAGCGCGAGAAGCGTATCCGGGCTCGCCGACGTGCCGAGCATGATGGCCGCCGGATCACCCGGCAACAGCCCCATGATGATGTAGATGATGAGCGACACCGCAAACAGCGTGACGATGAGGCTTGCAAGGCGCCGGACGAGAACGGCTAACATCTGGCATTCTTTCCTTGCGTTGTTTCGTTTCGGGATGTGGCGGATGGATTTATTGTCATCCCCGCACACTCTTCCCTCATCCCCGTGCTTGTCACAGGGATCCAGCCGAAGCGTGCCTGCGCGGCGGAAAGATTCCTTTCAGCCCAACGACTTGGGCTGGCTGGATTCCTATGACATGCACAGGAATGAGGTGGTGGGTAGGAATGCGCCTCGCCGTTCACAACAAACGTCACTCTTCCCAATGCACATCCGTCAGCACATTGGAGGGAATGGGTTCGTTTTCCCACAATCCCTTCAACTTCTTGTCCCAGACGCCGAGTTTCGGCATCACGAACAAGAACAGCGCCGGCACATCTTCGGCGAGGATTTTCTGCGCTTCGCCGTAAAGCTTTTCCTGCTCGGCCGCATCCGCCGTCTTTTCGACATTGGCGATGACCTCGTTGAAGGCAGGGTTCTTATAGTTGAAATAATAGGGATCACGGGAGTAGATATCGATATCCATCGGCTCAGCGTGGGCGACGATGGTCATGTCGTAATCCGCGCCCTTCAAAACATCCGCCACCCATTTTGCCGGAAATTCCGTGGTCTCGATGGTCATGGTGACACCGATTTCGGCTAACATCGCCTGGAGGATTTGCGAGGTCCGCTGGGCATAGGCCATTTGCGGGGCCTTGATCGTGAAGCTGAAACCGTCGGGGTAACCCGCTTCGGCAAGAAGCGCCTTTGCCTTGTCTATATCGTAAGAATGAACACCGGTCGTATCGATGTAACCGCGATCGTTCGGCGTGTAGTGGCTGCCGATGGCCGTGCCGTAACCCGACCATGCGCCTTCAATCACCGTGCCGCGGTCCACCGCCATCATCAGCGCCTGGCGCACGCGCTTGTCGTTGAAGGGTTTGCGGGCATTGTTCATGCCAGCCACGACCTTGAGTTCCGTATTGCCGACGAAGGTACCGAGACGCGCATCGCCGTCGAAGGACGTCATCAGTTCCGGCGCGCCGAATTCCGGGAAGGCATCGATATCGCCGGATTTCAGTGCCGCTGCCTGCGCCTGCGGATCGGAAACGAAGCGGAAGGTGGCCTTTTCAAGCTTCACCGCCACCGCCTTGTCCCAATAGGCCGCGTTCTTCTCCAACTCCACCTTGTCGCCCTTGGCCCAGTTCACGAACTTGAACGGGCCGGTGCCGATGGGCGTGGTACGGTTATTGTCAGCGCTCTTCGGCGCAACCATGACGGAGGCCGGCCAGCCGAGCCAGTAGATCAGGCTGCCCGCCGGCTGCTTCAGCTTCAGTACCAGCGTCGCGGCATCCGGCGTTTCTATGCTCTCGATGGCGGTGAAGAAGCGTTTTTGTGGGTTTACCGACGTTTCACCGCGCGCCCGGTCGAGCGAAAATTTCGCAACGGAGGAATCGAAGGTCTCGCCGTCGTGGAACGTAACCCTCTGCCGCAGCTTGAACGTATAGGTCTTGCCATCGGCTGAAATTTCCCAGCTTTCGGCAAGCTGCGGTTTCACCTTGCCGTCGTGGTCGATGGTGACGAGACCTTCGAATATGTTCTGCCAGCTGACCTGACCGATGGCGACGGGTGCCGCAATTGTCGGGTCGAGACCCGTCGGCTCCACTGTCATGCCCAGCGTCAAGGCGGTCTTCGGCGCGGCCGCGGCGTCCGTCATAGAAAGCGGCATCCAGAGCGCCGTCCCCAGTGCAAGCGCAAGCGCGGCGCGCCGCGTAACTTTCAGCGGCTGCGAAAAATAAGTGCGTGGCATCATTGTCCCCTGTCTGGCGGCCGAGGCATTTTTGCCTTTCGAAGACCACCCGTTGCAAAAAGAGTGTCATGTTGCAGGCGCACACACAATCGTGATTTTTGTGTGCTCCGTGTAGCTGAAATGGCTACACGTAAATACGGATGGAAATCAACCGGGATGGACAATTCTCCAGGCTGACGAATTCCCCTACCCCGCTGTCGCCTCGCGCATGAAACGCTCGATGAAATCGGCAAGTTTGGAGGCGGCGAAGGATAGTTGCCGGTCGGGCGCCACGCAGAGATCGATCTGGGTGTGGATGCCCTTCTTGCCGGAAAGTGGAACAGCAACCATCTGGCCGCTGCGGATTTCACGCGCCACCGACAAGGCCGGCAACAGCGTGGCCGCGGCATGGCCCAGAACCAGTTCCTTCAGCATTTCCAGCGAACTGGTGATAAAGACCGGATCAAGCTCGATACCGGCATCGGCAAACAGCGTATCGAAGGCCTGACGCGCCGCGAAACTCTTGTCCGGAAGGGCAAGCGGCAGGCTGGCCAGTTCCTTCAGCGAGACTTCCGCCTGCGCGGCAAGAGCATGGCCGGTCGGAAAGATAGCATCGTAACTGATACGGGTGCGCGAGCGCACTTTCACGCCGGAGACCTTGGGCGCAAAAAGGCTGACGACCAGATCCGCTTCGGCTGCACCCAGTGCTTCCATCGCCTGGCGCGCGCTGGTGATGTGCACCTCGAAGCGCAACTGCGGATATTTGAGGCTGAACTGCGCCAGCACCGGCGCCAGAAGGTTCGCAACCGTCGCGCCATTGGCATAAACGGTGACCCGGCCGCGCTGAAGCCCCTTCAGGTCATCGATCAGCTGGTGCACATGGTCGAGTTCGCGCAGCGTTTTGCCGGCGCGGGCAGCCAGCAATTCCCCCGCTGCCGTCAGCTTCACGCCCCGGCTGGAACGCTCCACCAAAGGCGAGCCAAAATAATATTCGAGGTTCTCGATCTGGCGGCTGACTGCCGTCGGCGCGACATTTAGATTTTCGGCAGCGGCGCGCATGGAATTGGTGCGGACAAGTTCGTCGAAATACATCAATGCGCGCAATTGCATGGTCGGGATACCCTTTTTTGGCCGACACTGTCCGTCATGCCGGGCTTGACCCGACTATAGCGGCAGCTCAAGCGCGCTTGAAGCCCTCGCTCGCCACCAGCAGCTGCCTGGTATAATCCGCAGTAAACTCGCGGCTTTCCAGCGCTTCCGCCTCCAGCATTTCCACCACCTTGCCGCTTTTCATCACCGCAAGGCGATCGCACATGTGGCTGATGACGCCGAGATCGTGGCTGACCATAACGAAGGTGAGGTTGCGGTCCTTGCGGGCCTGTTCCAGCAGATTGAGGATTTCCGCCTGAATGGACGCGTCGAGCGCCGACGTCGGCTCATCCAGTAGCAGAATCTTCGGCTCGACGATCAGCGCGCGGGCAATGGCAATACGCTGCCGCTGACCGCCGGAAAGCTGGTGCGAATAGCGGAAGCGGAAACCGGTGCCGAGACCCACCTCATCAAGCGCACGCGCGATGCGTTGCTCGCGATTGTCGAGACCGTGGATGACGAGTGGTTCCAGCAGCAGCGCATCCACTGTCTGGCGGGGATGCAGGGAACCGTAAGGGTCCTGAAACACCATCTGCACATCGCTATAGAAGCTCTTGTCGCGGTGCTTGCCCGAATAGGAGCGACCGGCCACCATCAACGAGCCTTCGTCGAAATGGTTGAGGCCGGCAATCGCCCGAAGCAGCGTCGACTTGCCGGAACCGGACTCGCCGACGATACCGAAGGACTCACCCTCGGCCACATCGATGCTGACGCTGTCGAGCGCGATATATCCGTCGAAATCGACCACCATGTCTTTGATAGAAAGAACCGTGTTCATGCGCGCCACTCCGCCTTGCGTTCCAGAACCGGCAGCGGATGCCGGTGGCCGCCAATTTCCGGCAGGCAGTTCAAAAGACCCTGCGTATAGGGATGCTTCGCCTCTTTAAGATTGGCAGAAGACAGCTCTTCGACGACCTTGCCCGCATACATGACCAGAACGCGGTCGCAGAAAGACGACACCAGCCTCAGATCGTGGCTGACGAAAATCAGCCCCATGCCGCGGTCGCGAACCAGCTTGTCGAGAATATCGAGCACTTCGAGCTGGACCGTCACGTCGAGCGCGGAAGTCGGCTCATCGGCGATCAGAAGTTCCGGGCCGCAGACCAGCATCATGGCAATCATGACGCGTTGGCCCATTCCGCCGGAAACCTCGTGCGGGTAAAGATCGAACACGCGCTCGGGATCGCGGATCTGCACCGCCTCCAGCATGGCGAGCGTGCGTTGGCGCGCCTCGCCAGAACCGATGCTCTCATGGGTACGCAGCGTTTCCATGATCTGGCGGCCGATGGGCATGACCGGGTTCAACGAATATTTCGGGTCCTGCAGGATCATGGCCAGGCGCTTGCCGCGCATGAGCCGCCGCTCCTTTGCCGAAGCACCGAGAAGATCGACATCTCCGAAGCGCAACACATCGGCCTCGATGCGCGCACTTTTCGGGGTCAGCCCCATGATGGCGCGGCCGGTCTGCGATTTGCCGGAGCCGGACTCGCCGACGATGCCTAGGCGTTCGCGTCCCAGCGTGAACGAGACGCCACGCACCGCCTCCACCAGCCCGGTGCGGGTGGGGAAGGAAACGCGCAGGTTCTCGACGGTCAGAAGCGGCGCGCTCATTGGTTCGCCTCCTTGGGGTCCAGCGCATCGCGCAGGCCATCGCCCAGAAGGTTGAAACCGAGGCTGACGATCAGGATCGCAATGCCCGGCATGGCGGCCACCCACCATTGATCGAGAATGAAGCGGCGTCCGGAAGCAATCATCGCGCCCCATTCCGGCAGCGGCGGCTGTGCACCGAGGCCAAGGAAGCCGAGACCGGCCGCGGTGAGGATGATGCCCGCCATATCGAGCGTGACACGCACGATGAGCGACGACATGCAAAGCGGCATGACGTGTTTCAGGACGATGCGAAACGGCGACGCGCCCATGAGCTTGACCGCCGCGATGAAATCGGAATTGCGGAAGGTCATGGTTTCGGCGCGCGCGATGCGCGCATAGGGCGGCCATGAGGTGACCGCGATGGCGAGCACCGCGTTTTCAATGCCCGGTCCAAGTGCGGCCACCAGCGCAAGCGCCAGAACCAGTTTCGGAAAGGCCAGAAAGATATCGGTGATGCGCATCAGAACGGCATCCACCCAGCCGCCGGCATAACCCGAGACGGTGCCGACGATGAGTCCGATGGGTGCGGCGATGATGGCCACCAGCAGCACGACGAACAGGGTCAGCCGCGAACCGTGGATGAGGCGCGAGAGAATATCACGCCCCTGATCGTCAGTGCCGAGCAGGTAACCTTCTGTCCCCGGAGGCAGAAGCCGGGCATTGCGCAGATCGCCCTGCACCGGATCGTGTGGTGCAAGCACATTGGCAAACAGCGCGACAAACAGCAGCGCAATGATGATGCCGAGGCCAAGCAGCGCCAGCCGGTTTTCCGAAAAGCGCCGCCAGATGACATAGGCACGGCCAAGCCGTGCCTGCCTGCGCGAGGCAGGCCGGTCGGAGAGCAGCCATTCGCGGCTGTAGGGTTTGAGTGTATCGGTCGAAATCGTCATCGGCTGCGCGTCCTTGGGTCGAGCGTCCGGTAAAGCAGATCGGAGAAGAGATTGATGCCGACGAAGATGGCGCCGATCACGATCGTGCCGCCAAGAACGGCATTCATATCCGCATTCTGCAGGGAATTGGTGATGTAGAGGCCGAGCCCCGGCCACGCGAAGATGGTTTCGGTCAGCACCGAACCTTCCAGCAGACCGGCGTAAGATAGCGCAATCACGGTCACCAGCGGCACGGCGGCGTTGCGCAGAGCGTGAAACCAGATGATGCGCGTTTCCGAAAGCCCCTTGGCGCGCGCCGCAACGATATATTCCTGGGCGAGCTCATTCAGCATGAACGAACGCGTCATGCGGCTGATATAGGCCAGCGAAAAATAGCCGAGCAGCGAGGCGGGCAGGATGATGTGGCGGAACAGATCCCACAATACGTCCCATTGCCGTTGCCAGATCGCGTCGATCAGGAAGAAACCCGTGACCGGCGTGAAGGTGAATTCGTAGACGATATCCATCCGGCCGGGATAGGCGACCCATTGCAACCGGGCGTAAAACACCAGGAGCGCCAGGAGGCCAAGCCAGAAAATCGGCACGGAATAGCCGATAAGGCCGATGACGCGCACGACCTGGTCGGCAAAGCTGCCGCGCTTGACCGCGGCAAGCACGCCGAGCGGAATGCCAAAAACGGCGCCGATGATGGTGCCGAGCGTGGCAAGCTCTATGGTTGCCGGGAAAACCCGCTTGATATCCTCCATCACCGGGTTGGTGGTGAGGACTGAGATGCCGAAATCACCCGACAGCGCCTGCTTCAGATAGATGAAGAACTGCTGCCAGAGCGGCAGGTTGAGGCCGAGCTGCTCACGCACGCGCTCGACCACATGCGCAGGCGCGCGGTCGCCGACAATCGCCAGTGCGGGATCGATCGGCACAACGCGGCCAATGAAAAATGTGACCGCCATCAGCCCCAGAAAGGTGGTGATGACGGTGACGGCGAAGCCAAGAATGGCCTTCGCGCGGGCGTTGGCACGGCGTTTGCCCTGCCTCGCCCGGCTGTTTGCTTCAACGATGCTCAAGAGACCGATCCTTCCGGATCATTCCTTGGAGATCGTATAGACGTAGTTGGTGTCGAAGCTCGGTCCGAGCTTCAGGCCCTTGAGCTTCGCGGAGTATCCCGCCACTTCCGTCTGCTGGAAGATGATGACGAACGGGCCTTTTTCGAGAACTTCCTTCTGGAGGTTCTGATAGATGGCGGCGCGCTTGGCATTATCCTTTTCCAGAAGTGCCGACTGCGTTTCCTTCGTCAGCTCCGGAACGTCCCAGGCGTTACGCCAGGCAAGCGTCTTGTTCTTGCCTTCTTCGGAGTTGTCGTAGTTGATCGTGAAGGTTTCGGCATTCGAGTTCGGGTCGAAATAGTCCGAACCCCACTGGCCGATGTAGATATCGTGCGTGCGGGCGCGGTACTTGGTCAGCGTCTGCTTGCCGTCGCCGGGAATGATTTCCAGCTTGATGCCAGCCTGCGCCAGCGTCTGCTGTACGCTTTCGGCAATTCCGGTCACCGGCTGCGTGTTACGCACATCCATGGTCACGGTGAAGCCGTCCTTCAGACCAGCCTTTGCCAGCAGTTCCTTGGCCTTTGCGACGTCGAGCTTGTATGGGTTCTCGTCAAGCGCGCCGAGCTGGCCCTTTGGCAGGAAGGTCTGGTGGATTTCGCCGATGCCCTTGATGATCGTCGCGCCGATCGCGTCGTAGTCGACGAGATATTTAAAGGCCTCAACGACCTCAGGCTTCTTCAGGTTCTCGTTCTTCTGGTTGAGGCTGAAGTAATAAACGGTGCCCTTGGGCGCGGAGGTGACGGCAAGGCCTTCCTTCTTGGAAACGGCTTCCATATCACCCGGCTCGAGGTTGCGGGCAACGTCGATATCACCATTTTCAAGCGCCAGGCGCTGGCCGGAGCTTTCCTTCATGTGACGATAGACCACGCGCTTCAACTTCGGCTTCTCACCGTAATAGTTGGGGTTGGCCTCCAGAATGACGGCTTCGTTGGCCTTCCAGCCAAGGATCTTGTAGGGGCCGGAACCGGCATAACCTGTTTTCAGGAACGCATTGCCGAAATCGGTGTCGTATTTGTAATCGGCGCTCGGCGTGACGGGCTTGGCCTTTTCGGTCACCAGCTTCTTGTCGACAACTGCGGCAACGGTCGCGGTCAGAACGTTCAGCACGAAGCTCGGTGCATAGGGCTTGTCGACCGTCAGTACGAAGGTGTTGGCGTCCGTTGCTTTCGCCTTCTCAGTGACGTTGTCGCCCTTGAGGCCGAACTGCGTCAGAAGGAATGCTGGCGACTTGTCGAGCTTGATGGCACGTTCAAAGGAAAAGGCAACATCATCTGCCGTCACCGGATTGCCGGAGGCGAATTTCAGGCCTGTCTTCAGCTTGAAGGTATAGGTGAGACCGTCTTCAGAGGTCGTCCAGCTCTCGGCTAGATCGCCGATCACCTTGGAGGTGTCGTTGAGATCGATGGAAACCAGCTTACTGTAAGTGTTGCCGGTAACTTCAGCTGCCGAAAGCTCGAATGCCTCACCCGGATCGAGCGTGATGATGTCGTCGATGGCGAAACCTTCAACCAGCGTATCGGCCGGCGTGGCGGCAAAAGCGTGCGGCGCAGACAGCATCATCAGCGACAGAGCAGCGCTGGTGCTGAGGATACGCATGGACTTGTTGAGCGATTTGATCATAGGATCTCCCCTTTTGTTATGAGATTGATTTAGTTCGCTTTTATTTGCCTTCAGGCCGGCTCGTGCCAGGCCTGGGATAGGACGCGCAGCCAGTTTTCCCGGCATATTTTAGCAAGTTCTCCATCACCGTAGCCCGCCGATTTCAGCGCCGCAACCAGATTGTGGTTGCCGCTGGCATCGGCAACGCCAACGGGTACCGTCGCGCCGTCGAAATCCGATCCGAGCGCCACGCAATCGACGCCCATACGCTCCACCATGTAGTCGATGTGGCGCACCATGTCGGAAAGCGGCGTGTCGGCAATGTCGCGCGCATCCGCCCGCAACATGGTGACCGCGTAGTTGAGGCCCACCAGACCGCCGCTCTCCTTGATGGCATCCATCTGCCGGTCAGTAAGATTGCGGGCGACGGGGGTGAGCGCATGTGCGTTGGAATGGCTGGCGATCAAAGGCTGGTTCGTGGTCTTCGCCACATCCCAGAAGCCCTTTTCGGTGATGTGGGCGAGATCGATGAGAATGCCGAGCCGGTTGCACTCCTTGACCAGCGCAAAACCGGCATCGGTAAGGCCGGGCGCGGTATCGGGCGACATTGGATAGGAGAAGGGAACGCCGTGACCGAAAATATTGTGCCGGCTCCAGACCGGACCGAGCGAACGCAGGCCGGCGGCATAAAAAACCTCAAGCGCATCGAGATCGGCACCGATCGCCTCACAGCCTTCCATGTGCAGCACGGCCGCGAAAATATCCTCGGCAAAGGCCTTGCGGATATCGGCCGTCGAGCGGCAAAGGCGCCAGGCGCCGGCACGGTCAAGCCTGAGCGCGATCGCAGCCTTTTCCATCGCAATATCGAGCGAGGGCTGGCGTTCGAGCGGCGCCGCAAGCGGTGTGTCGTAATGACCCTGCGCGTCCGGCTCCTGCAGGACCAGATCGCCGGAAGGAATGTAGATGGCGCAGATGCCGCCGCCGAGACCGCCTGCACGTGCACGCGGACCGTCGATATGGCCTTCGCGGGTACCGTTCTTGAATTCAGCCACCGGATCGCCACCGGCCTTGCTGTTGCGCCACAACCGAAGCAGCACATCATTATGACCGTCGAACACTGCATGCATGTCAAGAAATTCCAGTAAGCGGCAAAACCAAAAGGGGGCGGGCAGACGCCGGAATAACACCGCGCGAGAGCAAACCGGCGCATTTTTCGCCGACTGCTATAGTCTGTCAGAAACGATCTTAGGACGATCTCTCACGGCTCCGCAAGACGCAAATTAGGCACCGATGAAATTATCACCACTTGCCTTTTGCCGGGAATTGCGCAACGTCAAGCCTGCCAGCCGCCTACGGCTTTTTTCAGCAGCGGCGTCGCGAAAACACCCCTCACCCGCTCCGGCCATTCCGGCCCGAAAGCAGCGATTTTTTGCACCCAGCGATCCGATTGCAGCATGGCAGCGCCGATTACCACCGGCTTGATGCCGGATGAGGCGAGAAGCGAAAGACCTGAAATGATGGAACTGCCGCTGGAGATGACATCGTCCACCAGCACCACCCGCCTGCCCTCGATGAGGGGCAACATGCGCGGATCGATGTAAAGCCGTTTTTCCTGCTTGGTGGTAATGGAGGACATCGGCACCGACAGTTCCTCCAGATACCAGAATTTGCGCGAAGTGCCGAGCGGCACATATCGCGAATGGCCGAGGTGACGGGCAACGGCTGCGGCAAGCGTCAGCCCCAGAGTCGGCAGGCCGATCACGACATCTGGCTTGAGGGGGCGAAGCTTTTCCGCAAGGTCGGCGGCCAGCACTTCCAGCACGTCAAAAGAGGCCTGATTGACGATGAGCGAGGCGAGCGCATGTTCGCCATCCGCCAAGGGCCGGATCGGCAGGCAGATCTGCCGCCCGTCATCCAGCTCCGCCGGAAAGAAAGCCGAATGCGGGCCTGTCGTATCGAATGAACGGGGCGGTAGAACATCCTGCCAGAACTCATGCGGCGCGGCGGGGGATGATGCGGCGGGCGATGCGGATTGCGGCATCGGTTTTCCTTTCAGAAGCGGGACGGCAAAAGCGGAAGTGATTTTCATCCGCGCCATCCCCGTTCGGCATATCAGGCATTTCGACAACCGCAGGCATGCGGCGGGTTCATTTCATTGGGTTTTTCAGCTAGAAGGAAACAAAGCAACAGGCATTCGGACAAGCCCACCTATGGCGTGGGTTTTCCCCATATTCAAGGACAAGCTACCCATGAGACTGCTGGACCGCATCGGCGAGGACCTGCCATTCCTGACGGAGCTTCGCCACGATCTCCACGCCCATCCGGAACTGGGCTTTGAAGAGGAGAGAACCAGCGCCATCGTCGCCGATCTTCTCGAAAGGGCGGGAGTGAAGGTGCATCGCGGCCTTGGCGGTACCGGCGTGGTCGGCACGCTGCAGGTGGGCAACGGCACCCGCAGCATCGGTCTTCGCGCCGATATGGATGCGCTGGCCATGCCGGAAATTCCCGACCGGCCCTATAAATCGAAGTTCCCCGGCAAGATGCATGCCTGCGGCCATGACGGCCACACCGCCATGCTGCTGGGCGCTGCGCGTTATCTCGCCAGTACCCGCGATTTTTCCGGCACCGTCCATTTCATCTTCCAGCCGGCCGAAGAAGGCCGTGGCGGCGCCAAAAAAATGGTTGAGGACGGGCTTTTCGACCTGTTTCCCTGCGATGCAGTTTATGGCCTGCACAACATGCCGGGGCTTGGCATTGACGAAATGGCCGTGGTGGAAGGACCGCAGCTTGCCTCTTCCGATAGCTGGCGCGTCACCTTCAGGGGCATTGGCACCCACGGCGCCAAGCCGCATCTCGGCCGCGATCCGGTAACGGCGGCGGGCACCTTCCTCGCTTCGCTGCAAAGCATCGTCGGCCGCGTCGTCGATCCGCTGCAACCTGCCGTCGTCAGCGCCTGCTCGGTGCACGCGGGTGACCCCAAGGCGCTCAACGTCATTCCCGATCTGGTCGAAATCGGCGGCACGGCGCGGGCCTATGCGCCGGATGTGCGCAGCCAGCTTGAAACGGAAATCGGCAGGCTCGCCAACGGTACGGCGGCGATGTTCGGCATCGAGGCAAGCTATGAATTCATCCGCCGCATTCCGCCCGTCATCAACGATGCCGATGCGACGAAACGGGCGCTCCGAGCCGCCAAGACCGTCTTCGGCAACAAATCCCGCACCGCCTTCCCGCCCTCGACCGCTGGCGACGACTTCGCCTTTTTCGCGGGCGAAGCCCCCGGCTGCTACGTCTGGCTCGGCAACGGCCCCGCGGTGGATGGCGCGCTGCACCACAACACCTCCTACGACTTCAACGACGCGGCAATCGTTCCCGGCGTCGCTTTCTGGGCAACACTGGTGGAGCAGGAACTGGCGGCGGAATAAGGCCGAAAGCCACTTTTTGCATTCCCAAATCTGAAAAGCCGGGCAGCGGCAGACGCGCTGCCCGGCTTTCTCGCTTAGATATTCCGGCGGTTCAACAAATATAGCGCCGTCAGGACAAGGCAGGCCATGATCGATGAATAGGCGATCACCGGCCATGCCGCATCACCCGGCAGAATGACGACAGCCAAGGTGCCCGCTATTCCCACAAACAGACTTTGAATGCAGAAATAGAAGGCGACGGCTGTTCCAGCCATGTGCCCGAACTCCTCCAGCGCGCCATTGGCGGTGACTGAAACCGTAAAAACGATTCCGACCGCCATGACCCACATCGGTACGATAAACGTCAAAAATGACGGAACCGCCCCGACTTCACCTGCAGTGAACAGAAACGCCCCCACCAACAACAGGGCCATGCCCCTCACGAGACTGCCCTGCACACCCCATCTGGCAACGAAAAACTTCGCAAAACGGGTGGTAACGATCATTGCGATTGCGACGGTTGCAAAAGCCAGGCTGAACTCCACCTCGGAGAGACCTGCCCTGCCGATCATGACAAGCGGAGCGGTGGAGAAGAATACGAAAAACGTTCCCATGGCAGTGCTGAACCCAAGCGTATAGGTCCAGAAGCGACCACTGCCCAACATGCGCAAAGGCGATAGGCGTGACATCGTTGCCGTCGCCGGTCGGGTTTCGCTCCAGTTCATCCCTGCGGCAACCGTCGCAATGAAAGCTGCCGCGCCCAGGGTGACGAAGATGGCACGCCAGCCGAATTCATTGGCGATGACCGCCCCGACAATCGGACCGAGTGCCGGGACGAATGCGAGAATGGAGCTGAACGTTCCGTATATCGTCGTTGCTTCCGGACGATCCGCATAGACGTCGCGAACGGTGGCGAAAGTGGCGACCAATGCCGCCGCCGCTCCAGCCGACTGAAGGAACCGGAAAACGATAAAGGCGCTCGCCGTTGTCACAGCTGCGAGGCAGAACGAGGCCACGACGAACAGCAGGGCACCGCCGATCAAGACGGGCCGGCGACCGATGCGGTCGGAGATGGGGCCAAACACGATTTGCCCAAGGCCGAGCATCACCATGTAAACGGTGAGCGTGAGTTGAACCACCACCGGTGTCGTGCCGAGGGCTTCCGGCATGATGGGGACGACCGGCAGGTAAATATCCATGGCCAGCGAGGCGAGAATATCAAAGGGAGCCATCAGCAGCATTGCTGCCAACAGCGATCTCCCCCAAACGGGAGTTGGAATAGACATTAGAATTGATCCGCTCAAATGAGGACATTTGGCGGCGTCTGCCCGAAGAAACAGGGATCGCTCGACAGAACGCCGCAACAACGAAATATCGTCGTTGCGGCTTACTTATCTGATGACTTCGAGGCACCCATGTTCAACATCCATATAGAGCGACAGGTAAACAGGGGTTGGATTTAGCAATATGCCGGCTTTTTGGCAACGCTCGACCCTGGTTTACCCCACCACCGCAAGCACCGGGCTTTCCATCACCCGTCCCGTCAACACATCGGCAATGCCCATATCTGTCTGGTGAGGACCGATGTTGCAGGCGAGCGTGGCGCCGAAGCAGGCTTTGAAGACCAGATAGGGTGGCTGCCAATCGACCACCTTGCCGACAGCGGCGCGCAATTCCTCGAAAGCCTGTGCTACGTCTTCAAGCGGCGCATCGGAAACGAGGCCTGAGAGCGGCAGGGGTAGAAGCGCGGTCACCTTACCCTCAGAGGCGACAGCCATGCCGCCGCCTGTCGCAATCACCGCATTGGCGGCCAGCGCCATGTCTTCGGCATTACCGCCGAAGACAGTGAGGTTGTGGCTGTCATGCGAGACGGTGGTGGCGAAGGCGCCGTTCCAGCGTCCCCAGCCGGTAAGGAAGCCGGTCCTGGTAACTGGCTCGGCCTTGCCGTGGCGGTGGGTGACGGAAATCATCGTGGCGCCTTCGGGGGGAACGACGAAACCATCCTTCACCTCGGCTTCCGCCTCGCCCCATTGCGTGAAGCGTGGGCGGTCGATGGTGGCAAGGCGCACCCTTGCGCCCTCGCAGGCAACCCGGAAATCATCGGCTGCGCGCAGCGGCAGCTTCATCGAGCCTTCGAGCGCCGCCGCATCGCAGGCTGGAATGTCGACGAGCATATGCCCGGCTTCCGCAACCGCCCTGCCACCGGCCAAGACATGAAGGGGTGAAAAACCACTCAAATCCTCGAAAACGACGATATCGGCACGGCGACCGGCGGCGATGAGGCCGAGATCGGCACGGCCAAGCCTTTGCGCAGCATTCAGTGTTGCGGCGCGCAGCGCCCATTCCGGTTTCAGGCCATAACGGACAAGGCGGCGCACCACATCATCCAGCCCGCCGCCCCGCAACAGATCGTCCGGGAAAACATCGTCAGTGCAGAGCGTCAGCGTCTGCGGCAGGTGGCCGAGCGCATTCAGCGCCTCCACAAATTCCGGCAGCAGATGATCGTGCGAGCCGCGCAGCTCGATGGTCAACCCCGCCCGAAGCTTCGCCATCAGGTCTTCAGCCGAGACCAGCTCGTGATCGGAAGAAACACCGGCCACCATGAAGGCGTTGAGATCGGCGTCCTTCAGGCCGCGCGCATGGCCACAGATCAGCTTTTCCGAGACAAGACCGGCCTGTACGATGCCGCTCATCCGTGGATCGCGGTCGATGACGCCGCGCATGTTCATGATTTCCGCAACCCCGCCAATCTGCGGCCACGACAGGATATCAGCGAGAATTCCGGCATCGAAATCAGCGCCGCCGCGCTCCAGACCCGGTGCTGATGGCACTGAGGAGGGTGCAAGCAGAATGGCGCGCAGCGGCAGGTTTTCGATGGATTTCGCCGCCCAGAGAACCCCTTCGACACCATGGACATTGCCGAATTCATGCGGGTCCCAGACGATAGTGGTGACGCCGCGGGCAACGACTGCTGCCGCATAGGCAGCGGGCGTTATCATCGAGCTTTCGATGTGCATATGCGTGTCGATCAGGCCGGGCGAGACAAAGGCGCCCGACGCGTCGACGAGCTGCGCTGCATCGCTGCGGCTTGCCGGTTCGTGAACGCTGGCGATTAGCGGACCGACAATGCCGATATCAGCGGCGCGAAGCTCCCCCGTCACCACATCCACCAGCGTTCCGCCAGTAATGAGAACATCGAAAGCCGCATCGCCGCGCGCAGCGGCAACCGCGCGGGCGCGCAGCGCATCGTCGTTGAGATCGACCGGCTCGCGTATCGGGGATTGTGCACTCATCGGGCAGCCTCGCGGCGCAACGCCTCGAGAACCGCAGCCTTTGCCGCTTCGGCATTCACGGTGTCGGCGAAATGCGCGTTGAAGGCGGCAACCTTGTCGGCACGCGGCTCCACCACCGTTCGCCCGCGCGTTAACGCCGCGTGAAGCTCGACATCGATCCGCGTGTGGCGCCAGCCAAGCAGCTCGGAGGTGAAGCCGACAGCGGCAACGGGATCGTAAAGCGCCATGGCCGGTCTGCCGCGTCTCGTGGCGATGCCGATGAAACCTTCCAACAGGTCGGCAATCAGGCCGGCGTTTTTGCCGCCAGCATTTCGGATCGGCAGCACATCGGCTGGCGAGGCGGTGACCTTGCGGCAGGCGTCCAGATCGACCATGCGCAGCGGCAGGTCATGGGAAAGCACGATGGCCAGCGCTTCCGGATCGGCAAAGGCGTTGAATTCGGCAGATGCGGTGTGGTTTCCGCTCGTCACGCCGCCGCCCATCCAGGTCAGATCGGAAATTCTGGCAACAAGATCGGGCCGGGCAAGGCAAAGGGCGGCGATATTGGTAAGCGGGCCGAGCGCGAGGATACGCTTTTCGCCTGCCCCCTCAAGCCAGCCGCACAGCGCAGTGAAAGCGTCGCTTTGCGGCAGAGCGGGGGCATCCGGCAGGCTGCGGCCAACGGTCGGAATGCCGCTGTCACCCAGAATGCATTGTGCGGTTTCGAGCGCGCCAAGGACGGGTTTGGCACGGCCCTGATGGAGCGGCATGGACCAGCCGAAGGCGGCGACCGCGCCTGCGGCGTTGCTGCAGACAACATCCAGCGTCGCATTGCCGAAGACCAGCGAAATGCCGTCTATGGCAAGGCCTGCCGATTGCACCACCATGATGGCGGCGATATCGTCAAAGCCCATATCAGTATCGATCCACACACCCATGATCAGCCAAACACCTTGAGGCTTGCCGCCTTTTCGACCGGAAGGTCGAAGGCGAGCGTATCACCGATCGTATGGGCGGTCAGCGCAGCGTCGGTCTCCGCCTTGATGGGACCAAGCAGCGTATCCAGCAGGTACTCACGGGTATTTCCGGCAAAGGATGTGCCGCGCACGGTTCCCTGGAAAGGACCTGAACCAAGGGTGACCATGCGCGGCCGCCAGGCCAGTCCAGATGCTGAAGGGACTGGTCCGGTAAGCGGTGTTATGCCGTTTTCGGTTTTCAACGCGCCGCCTTCCAGCGCGAAGATGTTTTCAAAGCCGACGAAATCCGCCACGAAGGCGGAAACCGGCGCATTGTAGATCTCTTCCGGTGTACCGATCTGCTCAATCTTGCCGCCCTTCATGACGACAATACGGTCGGCCAATGCGAGCGCCTCGATCTGGTCATGGGTGACGAAGATCATCGTCACACCGGTTTCCTTCTGCACGCGCTGCAATTCGGTGCGCATTTCAAGCCTGAGGCGCGCATCAAGGTTGGAGAGCGGCTCGTCGAGCAGCAGCACCTTCGGCTCCATGACCATGGAGCGCGCCAGCGCCACGCGCTGCTGCTGGCCGCCGGAAAGCTCGGCCGGCTTGCGCGATGCGAAGTTCGACAATCCCACGGACTTCAGGCCGGAGGCGACCTTGTCATCAAGCGCCTTGCCGTTCATGCCCTTGAGTTTGAGGCCGAAGGCGACGTTTTCGTAAACCGTCAGGTGCGGAAACAGCGCATAGGACTGAAACACCAGCCCCACGGCGCGCTTGTTGGCGGCGACGCGGGTGATATCGGCGCCGTCGAGATCGATGCGCCCGCCCGCCACCGGCATCAGCCCGGCAATGGCACGCATCGTGGTGGTCTTGCCACAGCCGGAAGGACCTAGCAGTGCGAGAAGTTCACCCTTGCGGATATCGAGGTCGAGATCCTTGACGGCGATGCTGTTGCCGTAGGCGAGCGAGACTTTTTGGAGCGAAAGGTAATTTGCGTCAGACATAACGGGAGAACCCCAGAAAACGTTCGGCCAGGAAGACGATGCCGATGGAAAGGAAGGCGAGCAGCGATGAGAGTGCGGCGACAGACGGATCGAAAACGATCTCCATGTAGCCCAGCATGTCGATGGGCAGCGTGCGCACGCCCGGACCCGACAGGAACAGCGACACGGGCACCTGATTGAAACTCGTCACGAAACCGAGGATGAAGGCCGACAGGATACCACCGCGAATATTGGGCAGCACCACACGGAAAAATGCGCCAAACCGCGACGAGCCGAGCAGCACCGCCGCCTCCTCGATATCCGAACGCAGATTGTTGAGGCTGGCCGAAACCACCCGTACCGCATAGGGCAGGATGAGCGCCGTGTGCGCGAGAAACAGGGCAAGCGTGATGCCGATGCCGAAGGGCACGACGAAATAGCGCAGCAGCGCCAGACCGACGATGATACCCGGCACGATGATCGGCGCCGAAACGATCGTGCGCACGGTTTCCGCAAAGGGCAGCTTGTAGCGCGACATGGCGTAGGAAGCGGGAATACCGAGGACGAGCGCCGTGAATGTGCCGCCGATGGCGAGGAACATCGACATCGCGAAGCTTTCACGGAAACTTTCGACGGTGAAGACCTTCGCGATCCATTTCAGTGAAAAGCCCTGCGGCGGAAAGGCGAGCGTGTCGCCGGCCGAAAATGAGGCCGCAACGATGATGAGGAACGGCCCGATCAGGAAGCCGACAACGAGCAGGAGCGTGAGCGGAATGAAGAGCTGCCGGGTCATTTCTTGTTCCTTGCGGTGGCGATGCGCTTCAGCAGGATATTGGCGGCAAAGCTCATGACGATCAGGATGAAGGCGATGACGCTGGCGGCGACGAAATTGTTGGAGACCGTCACCTGCTGGTAGAGCAGGGTTTCCAGCATCAGCACCTTGGAGCCGCCGAGAATGGCCGGCGTGATATAGGCCGTGAGCGAACCGGTGAACACCAGCGTGCCGCCGACAACAAGCCCCTCCTTGGTGAGCGGCAGGATGACCTTCCAGAACACCTGCAGCCAGTTTGCGCCGAGAACGCGGGCGGCTGCGATCGTATCCTTGGGCATATTCTCCAGCGCACTGATGAGGGAAATGATCATTAATGGCAGGAACAATTGCAGAAGGCCGATGAAAACAGCCGTTTCGGAAAACAGTATACGGATCGGCGCATCGCTCAGTCCTACAGCCTGAAGCGCCTGGTTGACGATGCCGGTTCTTCCGAGAATGACGATCCAGGCATAGGTTCGGGCAACCGGCGAGATCATCAGCGGCAAGACGACCAGATTGACGACATGTCCTTTCGCGCCCTGCGACAGATTGACGATGGCGAAAGCCGCCGCATAACCCACCACCGCAGATACGATGGTGACGAGCGCGCCAAGCTTCAGGGTGCGCAGGAAAACCGCCCTGTTCAGCGGATCGGAGAAGAAATCGGCGTAAGCGGACAATGTCCAGCCGTCAGTGGTGTGAAAGCCCTCCGACAGAAGCATGAAGACCGGCACAAGAAAGACCGCCGCCGCGAAAATTGCGGCGGGCAATGCAAGCGCCAGCGCTTCGGCCCGGTTCTGAAACATCGCTTTATTCCCTGAACGGCCTGCGGCCGATTGTTACTGCAAGCGGCCAGGGCCAGCTTGCGGAATTGAGAGGTGGAAAAGCGGTCAGGGGACGACCAAACCGCTTTTCCGGGAATGGAGCCGCCCTTTCGGACGTTTTAAATGCCCCATTCCAAACCTTGATAAGGACTTACTGACCGACCTTGGCGTTCCACTCCGACAGCCACTTGTCACGGTTGTCGAGCGTCACGGCGGAAGGAATGAGCTGCAGGCTTTTTGCGGTTTCGTCGCCATAGGTGATGTTGTTCGCCACCTCGTCGGACACCTTGACTTCCTTGTTGGTCGGGCTGTCCACGAGCTTTTCGGCCAGCGCCTTCTGAACGTCGGTCGAGAGCCAGAAATCCATGAACTGCAGCGCCAGATCTTCGTTCTTCGTGCCCTTCGGCACCACGAGCACGTTCATGCCGCCGGTCTGGCCTTCCTTGGGGGTTGCCCAGGCAAGCGGCAGATCGAGCTTGGTAAAGGGCGCCCAGGAGAAGCGGCCGATGGGGGCGGCCCAGATTTCTTCCTGCTGCATGAGCTGCACCAGCTGCGAGGATTTCACGTAGAACGTGACGATATCGTCCTTCTTTTCGCCCACGGCTTCGATAGCGCCAGAAAGATCAGGCGTATCCTTGCCGATGGCCTTGCCCAGCATGTAAAGCGCCGGCGGGCCCTGATTGGTGGTGACATTCGGGAAAGCGACGTGGTCAACGATACCGTCCTTCAAAAGATCGGCCCAGCTGTCGATCTTCATCTTGTCTGTGCGGTAAACGATTGACGTGGCGTAGAAGTTGACGCCAACGCTCATGCCGTCGCCATTCGGATCCTTGGCGATGTCATAGAGCTTGCCGATATTCGGCACCTTGGCGGCATCGATCTTCTGGATCAGGTCCTTGCGGGTGGCGGAAAGCGCATCCGCCATGGAAACAATGGCGAGATCGACCACCGGATTGGCCTTGTTGGCCTCCATCTTGGCGAGGCGCTCAACGCTGTTGCCGGTCTCTACGACCAGCTTGCAGCCGCATTGCTTTTCGAACGGTGTATAGACCAGTTCCTTGAATTCGTCCTGCGCGAAGGCGTAGACCGAGATCGTCAGCGTCTTGTCCTGCGCCTGCGCGGCACCCATCGTCAGCATCAGGGCGGTGCCCGATGCAAGAATGATCTTTTTCATGGTGTGAGTTCTCCTGCTGTCGTGTTTTTGGCTTCAATCGCATCATGCTTTTTTTCGCCGGTGGAGCCGCGCATGATCAGCGCCATCGGTACTTTCGAGATTTCTGCCGTGACCTCGGCAGCTATGCCGTTTTCGATGCCCGCCTCGCCATCGATCGCGCGCAACAGCGCATCCACGGCCAGATCGGCGATGCGGCGCATATCCATGCGCATCGTCGTCAGCGGCGGCGTCACCACGGCGGAGAAAATCAGATCGTCGAAGCCGGTGACACTCGCCTCTTCCGGCACCTCGATGCCCTCGCGCTGCAATTCAGTGAGCGCGCGCAACGCATGCAGGTCGGATACGGCAGCAAAGGCAGTGAAACCATCCCTCACCTTTTCGGTAAGGCCGAGACGGCAACCCGCACCATCCGCCTTTTCAATGGCGTCTACCCACAGCGTCTCCGTGACGCAGGCCTTGCCCAAACCATCGCGAATGCCGCCGAGTCGGTCGTTCTGCACATTTGAGTCGCGGTTCTTGCCGATCAGCACCACCTTGTCGTGTCCGAGGGCTGAGAGATATTCGCCGATCTGCCGGCCGCCGTCCCAGTGGTCAGCGGCTACCGTATTTCCGGGCGTCGAGGGGCTGTCGATCACCGCCACCGGGCAATCGACATCCGCGATACGCGTGCCGCGGCGGGGAACGACGACCATGCCATCCACTCCACGCTCGATCAGCCGGTTGATGGCGTCCGTCTGCATGGCGATCTCGCCGCGGGAGTCGGCGATCAAAACACCATAACCGGCATTGACGGCTGCCTTTTCGATGGCCTGCGCGATCTGTGGGAAGAGTGGATTGGCGATATCCGGCAGCACCAGCCCGAGAACTCCTGACCTGCCGGTGCGCAGCGCCCTGCCCGCCGAACTCGGCACATAACCAAGTTCGCTTGCGGTCTTGCGGATGCGCTCCACCAGTTCCGGCGAAACACGGCCCTTGCCTGACAGCGCATTGGACACGGTTGCAACCGACACGCCGAGTGCCGCTGCTATCGCGCTCAGATTGGTGGCAGGCCGTGAAGACGCCATGATGGTCCGAAAGGGCTGATTAAACGTTTAATCACGATAATCGACCAAAACCGTCCTGTCGAGTCCGGCCAGAGACAAAACCGGGCAAAAATCGAGGCACGAACTCTAAATGCCCGAAAAAAGTGCGCTTATTTTTCCAGTGGCAGATTGCCCGCGGCACGATAGGCCTCCACCTGCCGTACCAGCCAGTCGCGAAACAGCACGACTGGAACGTGGTTGGCACGGGATAGCGGCGCGACCGCATAATAGGAACTCGGGCTTTTGGCCTGATGATCGTAGGCTTTCACCAGTTGCCGCGATTTCAGTTCGTTATCGATCAGGAAAAGCGGCATCAAAGCCACGCCAAGTCCGGCGATACAGGCCTGCGCCACGCTGGAAAACTGCTCGAACCGCATGCCCTGCGGCAAGGCAAGCGAATGGCCGAGGCTCTCGAACCAGTGGCTCCAGGCACCAGGCCGCGAGGCCATGTGCAGCAGAGGCAGGCTGGCAATATCCTCACCCTTTTCGACCGGATGCGCCTTCAGGAATTCGGGGCTGCATACCGGCGCAACCATCTCATGCATTAGAAAGGTGCTTTCCGCCCCCGGCCAATCCGCCTGCCCGATGTGGATCGCCATATCCAGTTGCTCACGCTCGAAGTCGAACTGGCCGATGCGGGTGGCGAAATTGATGGTGATTTCCGGATGGCTGGAGACGAAATCAGGAATGCGCGGCAGAAGCCAGCGGGTGCCGAATGTCGGCAGCATCGCTAGATTGAGCGTATTGCCATGCGTTTTGGTCATGATCTGCAACGAGGCGGCACGTATCTCGCCAAGGGCTGCGGCAATTGATTTCGCGTAAGCACCACCCTCGTTCGTCAGTGACACCCCACGCGCGCCGCGCTCGAACAGCCGCACCCCAAGCTGTTCTTCCAGTGACATAACCTGACGGCTGATCGCCCCTTGCGTCAAGGCAAGTTCATCGGCAGCGGCTGAAAAGCTGCCAAGCCGGGCAACGGAATCAAAGGCGGCAAGCGCACTGGTGGAGGGCAGGAGTTTGCGGCTGAGAGATGTCATGACCTATTACTATAGGTAATGCAAAAATGAGTAAACATGGCTTGCGCGCGTGGGCTCGGATACGAATAATCCGGCCAGCAAATCCGGAGGCATAACGTGAGCGAACGCGCAGCATTCAATTGGCAGGACCCTTTTCTGCTGGAAGACCAACTGACCGAAGACGAGCGGATGATCCGCGACGCCGCCGCAGCCTTCGGCAAATCGGAACTTATGCCGCGTGTGTCCGAGGCCTATCTTTCTGAGACCACCGAACCGGAACTGTTCCGCCTGATGGGCCGCACCGGCCTTCTGGGCGTCACCCTGCCGGAAGAATATGGCGCCGCAAATGCCAGCTACGTGGCCTATGGTCTCGTGGCCCGCGAGGTGGAGCGGATCGACAGCGGTTATCGCTCGATGATGAGCGTGCAGTCCTCGCTCGTCATCCATCCGATCTTCGCTTATGGCTCGGACGAACAGAAGAAGAAGTATCTGCCCGGTCTCGTCTCCGGCGAGCTGATCGGCTGTTTCGGCCTGACCGAACCGGATGCCGGCTCCGATCCGGGCGGAATGAAGACCCGCGCCGAAAAGATCGCCGGCGGATATCGCCTGCGTGGTTCGAAAATGTGGATTTCCAATGCGCCCATCGCCGATGTCTTCGTCGTCTGGGCGAAATCCGAAGCCCACGACAACCAGATTCGCGGCTTCGTGCTGGAAAAAGGCATGAAGGGTCTGTCTGCACCGAAGATCGGCGGCAAGCTTTCGCTGCGCGCCTCCATAACAGGCGAGATCGTCATGGATGGCGTGGAAGTGGGCGAAGATGCGCTGCTTCCGAATGTTTCCGGCCTGAAAGGCCCGTTCGGCTGCCTCAACCGCGCCCGCTACGGCATTTCCTGGGGCGTGATGGGCGCTGCGGAAGATTGCTGGTTCCGCGCCCTGCAATATGGTCTCGACCGCAAGCAGTTCGGCAAGCCGCTGGCCGGCATGCAGCTTTACCAGAAAAAGCTCGCCGACATGCAGACCGAGATCGCTCTCGGCCTCCAGGCATCGCTGCGCGTCGGCCGCCTGATGGACGAGCACAAAATGGCGCCGGAAATGATCTCCATCATCAAGCGCAACAATTGCGGCAAGGCGCTGGATATCGCCCGCCAGGCCCGCGACATGCACGGCGGCAACGGTATCCAGATCGAATACCACGTGATGCGCCACGCCCAGAACCTCGAAACGGTCAACACCTACGAGGGCACGCACGACGTTCACGCGCTTATCCTCGGCCGGGCGCAGACGGGCATTCAGGCGTTTTTCTGAGACCTTCTCCGCATCATTTCCTTCATGAAAAAAGGCCTTCGAAAATCACTTCGAAGGCCTTTTTACTTTTCCGGTTCAGGCAATCGCTTAGAACGTGCCTCTGACACCAATGCCGAACATGCGCGGTTCGGTCATGCTGGCCTCGATGCCGCCAATGCCGCGGTTCTGCTGCATATAGGTCGGCGCACGCTCGTCGAAGACGTTCTTCACGTAAGCGTAGACCTCCATCTCCTCCTGGAACTTGTAGCTCGCACGCACATCGGCGATGGTGTAGGGGTCGATCGCATAGGCAGCCGTGTTGGCCGTGTCGGAATAATAACCGTCGATATGACGCACCTGACCCGAGACGGTGAACTTGTCGGTCACATCCCAGCTTGCCCCGATGCTGAACATGTAACCAGGCGATTTCGCGAATTCATTGCCTGCATAGCTGGCATTGCTGGAAATCTGGTCGATTTCGGTCTTCAGCACGCCGGCACTTGCCTTCAGCGTCAGATTGTCGAGAACCTGATAGTCGGCGCCGACTTCCAGACCATAGGCATGCGCTTTCTGCGCATTGATGGTGTAGGATTGAGTAATGCCTGACGAGATAACGACCGGAATATTGTACTGGGCGTTCTTGTAATCCATGTAGAACAGGTTGCTGTTGAGCGTCAGCCTGTCATCCAGCAGCTTCGCGCGCGTGTAGAGTTCGTAGTTCCAGATGGTTTCCTTCTCGAAGGGCAACCATTGGCCCGACGAGATGTTCAGCGATATGCCGCCGGGATTGTAACCACGGCTGATCATGCCGCCAACGGTCCAGTCATCATTGATCGCGTAAGCGAGCGTGGCCTTGGGAAGCAGTTCGGAGAATGTCTCGTCAAAATCCACCGCCCTGGCCGAATAGACGGAGCGGCCCGCCCGCTGGATACGGTCGGTCTGGTAACGCAGGCCGCCGGTAAGCGTCCACTGGTCCGTCAAACGATAGCTCAGCTCGCTGAAGATACCTAGATTGTCCTTGGTATCATCGAATGTCGAAACGCTGTTGTTGTATGTACCCCGCAGATAAAGAACTTCATCGGCCTGCGTGTGGGCATAAAATATGCCCGCGACGCCACTCAGAACGTCTTCCTGGTCACCGAAGGTCACACGGGTCTCGTGGGACACATTCTTCTGATCGATATTGGCGTCGCCATTATTGACCACACCCACCCTGCGGCGCGCGTCTGAGGCGGAAAATTGCGTCTGGTTGAAGAGTTTTACGCCGTTTTCAAAGTCATAGTTGATGTCGAGAATACCGGTGTGGGTATTCTGGCTCCAGCTCGGCATGGTGGTGGTGACGTGGTTGAGATCCTCGAAAGGACGCGACGCCGCTTCCTGGCTCGGCCGGTTGGCGGCGTTATAGGAATAGGTCAGCTTGGTCGTCAGGCCCGGAATTTCCGGCGGTTCCCACAGAAGCTTGAAACGCGCGTTGAATTCCTTGAAATCCTGGTTGGTGCCTGCGTGGGCAAAACCGGAATTGATGTAATCGATAAAGGTATCGCGACCCGAATAATCGATTGCCAGACGCGCCGCCAGCTCGTCTTCGATCAAAGGGCCTGAGACCGCAAAGGACGCCCGCTTCTGGTGATAATTCCCGATTTCGGCCTGATAGCTTGCTTCCGGCGTAAACGTCGGGTCCTTCGTATTGACGAGAATGGCGCCGGCAATGGCGTTAGCGCCCTGCGATGTGGTCTGCGGCCCACGGAAGACCTCGATGCTTTCGACATCCCAGATGGACGTCGCGCCATAGATGAACTCGTTATAACCGAGATAGTGACCATCGACATTGATGGTGGCGCGCGGCACGGTGCCGGCGAAGAACGCCGTTGCTCCGGTGTTCGGGCCCTGCGTGTCGAGACCGCGAATGATCGGGGCGCTGACATTGTCGGTATAAACAACGTTTGGAATGTCCTTGATCGCGTCTGAGACGGTTGGATCGCCGGTCTTTTCCTTTTTCAGTTCATCGCTGGATTTGACCGAGACGGAAGACGCCGTGTTCTTCATGTCGCGCGCGACTTTTTCGCCGGTCACCACAATCGGCTTGAGAACGGTCGTTCCCGAGGCCTCGGCCTGTTGCTCCTGGGCGAAAACCGGCGTCACAAACAGGGCGGCCAGCGTCAAAACGCTGACCCCGCCCATCAAACGGCCGCTAGAACGAAACCCCATAACACACCCCTAATAAACATGAGTATCAAAGTCATATTCAAGTAACGGAAGCGTTATCCGTTTCGCAATAGAGAATGCGTTCCGTATTGTGGACGAATAGGGTTCCGTAACGGGATGTGCCATATTTACAACAAAGTTTATCGACTGGCCGTTGTCGTGTAGTTCCCCGTCTCAAGGGGAAGGCGTTGAAATAGCTCAGAAATCGATTCCGATTTCCGGTCGGATGCGCTAGGCATGTTCACGACATAAATCGGGGAGAGGACTTGGACGCCATGGATGACGAGCCGGACAATCTGCCTGAAAACGACGGAGAGAAGCGCTCTGCCCTCATTCAGTCGGTCTCTATTGCTGCCCGTTTTCTCGACCTTCTGGCAAAATCGGACGGGGCGCTTGCACTCGGCGAACTCGCCAAACGCGCCGGCACAGGCCGTTCCACAGCTCATCGTTACCTGCAAAGCCTCGTGCGGGAGGGACTGGTGGCACAGGACCCTGCAACCGGCAGCTACGACCTCGGCCCAACCGCGCTCTCGATAGGCGTCAGCGCGCTCAGACGAATCAATCCGGTTGAAACCGCCGGTCGACAGATGAAAGCACTGGCCTCGCAGATCGGCGCCAGTTGCGGCGTGGCGATCTGGACCGATCGCGGCCCGACCGTGGTGCAGTGGCACAGGAGTGCCAGCTTCTCCATCAGCACCGTGGCGCTGGGGGATGTTTTGCCGCTGGATAACAGCGCCTGCGGGCTGGTTTTTCAGGCTTATTTGCCACCGGATAGGACAGCGCCGGTGCGCAAGCTGCAGCCGCCCGCCTTTCGCGGGTCCCGCCCAGACGCTAAAGTCCTGCACGCCATTCGTGAGACGGGCGGCGCGGAACTCAACGAACACCTGTTCTCCGCCCTGACCGGCAAGGCCGCCCCGGTTTTCGACGCGCAGGGCGAAATCTGTTGCGTCGTCACCACCGTTTCTTTCCTCGCGACCGCCGAGACCGAGCGGCACTTTCAGCAGCTTCTTGAAGCGGCCGGAAAGGCGACGGCAGAATCCGGCGGCTCGTAAACCTATCCGGCCAGGTGGTCGGCGAAGGTGCTGCCGGAATAGGCGGTGCGGAAGAGCCCGGCATCACCGAGCCTCGGAAGCAGCCGCTCCAACACCAGCCGCATCGACGCGACCGAACCGCCAGGCACCGCGACAAAGCCGTCTATCGCGCCGGCCGCCACCCATTCGCGGATGCTTTCAAAAGCATCCTCAACCGTGCCGATGATCTGCCAATGACCCGACCCCATCACTTCCGGTCGCCGCAACAATTCGGCAACGCTCAGCGTTTCCCGTTCGATCAGCCGGCGGAGCAGATTGGCATGGGTGCGGCTTCTCGGTGTCTCGGGCGGCGGCGGGAAGTCAGAAGGGGTGACGATCCGCGTGAGCGACCAGTCGGAAAGGTCAAGACCCATCAGATTTTGAATGGATGCAAATATGCGGCCATGGTTGGCCCTTGCGTGGGTCTCCGCAAACAGCTCCAGCGCCTCGTTCTTTGTGTCCGCCAGATAAAGACTGAGACCCGGCATCAGCTTTACCACATCCGGTGAGCGCCCATGCCGCTCCGCTCTTTGCCGTAAATCCGCCCGAAGCTCGATTGCCGCCTGCATATCCGGCGTCGAGGCAAAGACCGCATCCGCAACAGAGGCTGCGAAATCGCGGCCCTCGGGGGAAGCTCCAGCCTGCACCAGTGGAATACGGCTGGAATGGGCAGGCAGGTTGAGCGGGCCTTTGACGCTGAAGTGCTTTCCTTCATGCGCGATTGGCTGGACCAGCGACGAATCGGCAAAACGCCCGCTCTCTTTGTCCAGCTTCAGCGCCTCGTTGGGAAAGCTCGCCCAGAGCTGCTGTACTACCTGCGTGAACTCGGCGGCGCGTTCATAGCGCTCCTGTGGCGACGGCATTTCTTTCAGGCCGAAATTTTCGTGGCCGTCCAGCGCCGTGACGATGTTCCATCCCGCCCGGCCATTGCTCAGCCAGTTCAGCGATTGCAGTTGGCGGGCAACCACATAAGGCGGCAGGAATGTCGTTGAAACCGTGGATAACAGGCCGACATGGCTGGTCTCCCGTGCGATGGCGGCCAGAAGCATGTTCGGGTCCATGCTCGCAAATCCGCCGCCGGTCTCCAGCCCCTCAGTGCGCAGAAACAGCGTGTCGGGCCGGAAGACAAAATCCACATGCGCAGCCTCGGCGCGCTTTGCAAGATCGACGAAATAATCGCTGGAGAAAACCCCGTCTATACCGCTGTCTTGACGCCGCCATGCCTCGCCGCTGAGCCAGGTTGGCGCCAGCGACATGCCGACGTGAAGCTTGAGCGCGACTGACATGAAACACCTCGAATGAAAAAATCATCACGAAATCCGCGATGTGAATCGGCAAATTTCGATTTGTGGAGAATTTTACTATAGTTTAGTGTCGCATCAAGACCAGCCTGTCGCGCTTGCCGGTACAGAACCCGATTTTCGCAAGTTCGATATGTGAATTCAACAGCTTAGGTAGGACGTGCGTCGAGTCGCCGCATGGCCCTATGAATAACAGGAGTTGTAATCCGGTGCTTGATGCCACGGACCTTCATGCGAGTTACGGACACATCCCCGTATTGCAGGGCCTGTCTGCCCGCTTTCAAACCAGCCGCGTCACAGCGCTGGTCGGACCCAACGGCTGTGGCAAGTCGACGCTGTTGAAGACCATCATGGGTTTCGTGCCTTTATCATCAGGCAGGATAAGACTCGGTGACCGCCTGATCGGCGCGATCGGACGCCGCGAACTCGCCCGCCGCATCTCCTATCTGCCGCAGGAATGCCATTGCCCTGACTATATGACGCTTGGCGAATTGATCGAGCTTGCGGGTTATGCACGTTACGGGCTTGGCGGCGGTCCATCCGAACGCGACCGGGCGCTTTTTGCCGAAGCGCTGAAGACCGTCGGGCTGGAAGACAAGGCCAGGGCGCAGGTCAACACGCTGTCCGGCGGCCAGCGCCAGCGCGCCTTCATCGCCATGGTGCTCGCTCAGGACACGGAGGTGATCCTGATGGACGAGCCGGTCAACCATCTCGACATGAAATACCAATATGCCGTCCTCAGCCTCGTGCGCGAACTGACGGACAGGCACGGCAAAACTGTTATCGTCGTGCTGCATGATCTCAACCTCGCCTCCACCTTCGCCGATGACGTCATCATGCTGAAAGCCGGACGGGTTCTCGCCTCCGGGCCTGTCGCGAATACGGTCACATCAGCCAATGTTGCCGACGTCTTTGATCTCGAGGCCGACATATTTTCCCGGCAGGGGCGGCTCATCTGCGTGCCGCGGCTGGAGCGGCAGGAACAGGCCATTCCGGCATGACATCTAAAATAATGCTGATCTTTGCCGCCGCGATCTTGCTGGCCGTTGTTCTCGTCATCAACTTCGTGCTGATGACTGGCGACCTGCCACTTGCCGAAATCGCGACGACGCTCCTGCATGGCGAAGCCGAAACCTATGAACAGTCGGTTCTCCTCTATCAGCAAATCCCGCGCTCACTGATTGCGATCTATGTCGGCGCCACCACGGCCGTCAGTGGCTGCGTGCTGCAGGGGCTTGCCCGCAATCCTCTCGCCTCGCCCTCCACCCTGGGCCTGAATGCCGGTGCGACGCTTTTTGTGGTCGCCGGTGCGCTGGTGTTCGATTTCTCGCCCGAAATACAGGGGCTCATCGCGCTTATCGGCGCTGGCTTCGGCTTTGGCGCCTGCTTCCTCGTTGCCCGGCTGGCCGGGCGGTCAAACGATCCGCGCGGCCTGTCGCTCATCCTGTCCGGTGCGCTTGTCTCCATGCTGCTGATCGGCATCACCAATGCCCTCCTTTTGTCAAACCCCACACGTCGCGCCGAATTCCTGAGCTGGGTCGGCGGCAATATCAACCACGTCTATGCCGAGCGCCTCACCGACTTCTGGTGGATTGGCGCCATTGCGATGGTGATGCTCTGGTCGGTCGCCCGCCCGCTGACGCTCGTACTGCTGGGTGCGGAAAAAGCCGCCTCCGCCGGCGTCAACGTCACGCGCGTTTCCCGGATCGCACTTTTCGCCACAATGCTGGCCTCTGGCTCGGCCGTGGCCATCTGCGGTCCCATAGGCTTCGTCGGCCTCATCGTTCCGCACATGGTGCGGCCGCTGGTCGGGGTGAATTTCACGCTGGCTTTGCCCGCTTCATCCCTTGTCGGGGCGAGTCTCTGCGTGCTGGCCGATCTGGGCGCGCAAACCCTGTTCAGGCCGTATGTGGTCAATACCGGACTGTTCATGGACCTGCTTGGCGGCCTCGTCTTCATCGTCATCGTCAAGCGCTTCTATCTTTCGCCTTCGGCCAATAAACTGTCATGAAGAGGGCTGTCATGAAAAGGCAATTGGCCACCGATGGCAAAGCGGTCCTGCGGCTGCCGAGCGGTCTGCAGATCGGCATCGGCAACCTAAAGGCCGGCCTTGCACTGATCCTACTGGCGTTGGTGCTCGCCGCCATTTCCGTTAGTCTTGGAAATACACAGACCGGTCTCATTGACCTTCTCCACGGCGTTACCGGCGGGCATTTGAGCGACGATCAGGCCTATGCGCTGTGGACGGTGCGGCTGCCGCGCATCCTGCTTGGTTTTATGGCCGGATGGAGCGTTGCGCTGGCCGGGGCCATGCTGCAATCGGTCGCCCGCAATCCGCTTGCCGATCCCGGCCTGTTAGGTCTGAGCCAGGGATCAATGACCACCATCATGCTGCTCCTTGTGCTGGTGCCGACGGCGCCCAAGACCATGGTGGCGCTTGCGGCCGTCGGCGGCGGCCTTGCAGTAGCTTTCCTGCTCATAGCGCTCGTGGGGCGGGAACGTTCCAGCGGGCTCGCCATCCTGCTGATGGGCATCGCAATCGAATCCGCCCTTTCATCAGTCTCATCAGTGCTTTTGCTTTACACGCCAACGGAAACATCGCTGTCGCTTGCAGACTGGATGGCGGGTTCGCTATTTCAGGCGAGCTGGCCGATCATCCTCATATTCGCGCCTCTTTTCGCGGTCAGCCTTGTGGGCATTTTCCTCATCGGCCGGGCGCTTGCGGTTTTAGATCTCGGTAACGAGATGGCCATGGCGCTCGGCGAAACGGTCAAACGTTCGCGCCCGCTCGTCATCGTTTTTGCGGTCATCCTCAGCTCCGCTTCCGTCACCGCTGTCGGCCCCTTGACCTTTCTCGGCGTCATCGCCCCGCATCTCGCCACCTTCGTGTCGCCCGCCGTCGGTCGCGCCAGGCTTTTCCTGTCGGGGCTGACGGGCGGCATTCTGGTGGTGACCGCCGATACGCTTTCGCGTGGGCTGGTGGCCGATACGCCGATGCCGATAGGCCTTGCGCTGACGCTGATCGGCGTGCCGCTTTTCATCCTCACGCTGCGCCTGCAGGCGCTGCGCAGAACCAACCGCCACTGAAGAAATTGAACAAAGGGTATGCCATGCGATTTGCCATCCTCGTTGCAGCACTTCTGACCGCCGGAAGCAGCCTTGCCGCAGAGCGAACCGTCACCGATGCCGCCGGCCGCACGGTCTCCATCCCCGAGCAGCCGCAGCGCATTGTCGTCATGCACGAACCGCTGCTGGGCGTGCCGCTGATGGATCTTGGCGCCAACGTGGTAGGCGCCTATGGCCGCAACAGCGACGGCAAATTCGCAACCGCCGTTGATTTCATCGACACCGTTCTCGGTGAAGGCCGCACGAAACCGAAAGGTTTCGGCGCGGTGGGTCAGATCGATCTCGAAAAGCTGAGAGCGCTGCAACCTGACCTGATCGTCGCCACGGAAATGGACAGCGGCAAGGCCGAGCAGCTTTCCACCATCGCGCCCGTCTATCTGCAGAAGGTAAGCACTGGCCACACCTATGGCTTCAGCGTCGAAGAGAATCTTTCGGGTCTCGTTGGCAGAAGTGACGCTTTTGCCGAGCGCCGGAAGACCTATGACGAGAAACTCGCCACCGTCAAAAAAGCACTCGGCGAAGACGCAAAAGGCAAGACCTATCTCGCAATTCTGCTGACCGACCAGATCAACGCGGTCGGCGACATGTCCGGTGCGGTGCAGGCGCTCGAGGATCTGGGTTATGCACGGCTGAAAATCGACAACGCAACCTCGTCGGGTGGGCTGGGTTCCACCCTGACGATGCCGCTCAGTGCCGAGGCTTTTGGCAAGCTCAATCCGGATCTGCTGGTGGTGATGAACAGCTATAACAGCCCCGCCCGAGGCGAAGCCGGAACGCGCGCCGCACTTGAAAAGATCATTCCCGGCTGGGAACGCTTCGTCAAACCGGCGCGTGACGGCCGGATCGTCTTTCTCGATTCCAGCCGGGTCACGACGCCGTCCATCCCAAGCGCGCTGCACACGCTGGACGCGGTGGAAAGCTGGGCAGGCCGCCGTTAAACGCCTTTTCGACAAGCGCAATTCCGGCGCAAACCATGCGCCGGACATAAACTTGAGTTTTTGAAGAAACTTATATTGCGACCGCCGGAACCGCCTGTTATGGTTTGCGCATCTTGACACAACGACGTCGGATCTCCCGCCCGAAAACTCCGGTGCGCGATTGTCCGGCATGCCGATCCGGGACAGCGAAACTGCCGATCCCCATCGGCGATATCCCAGGGAAGACAGCAACATGAGCATTGCACAAAGCATTGAAACCGGCGTTCCGGACCGGACCCCCAAACGCCATCGTTACGCCGTCAAGCTACGCTGCCTTGACGTGGCCCGCGTGGAAAAACTCAGCCGGTCCATGGTGCGCATCGTATTGACCGGGCCTGAGCTTGAAGGCTTTGCCAGTCTCGGTTTTGACGACCACGTCAAGATGTTCTTCCCGCTTCCCGGCGAAACCGAACCTAACCTGCCGGTGATCGGCCCGAACGGCCTCGAATTTCCCGAAGGCGCGCCGCGCCCGCTCGCACGCGATTACACGCCGCGCAGCTTCGATGCCGAGAAGGGTGAACTCGCCATCGATTTCGCCACGCACCATGATGGCCCCGCCAGCAACTGGGCAAAATCCGCCAGGGTGGGTGACAAGGCATGGATTGCAGGCCCGCGCGGCTCGTTCACCATTCCCTTCACGTTCGACTGGCATCTGCTGATTGCCGACGATACCGGCCTTCCCGCCCTTGCACGGCGACTGGAAGAAATGCCCGAGGGCACCCGCGTCGTAGCGCTGATCGAAGTTGAGACGGAGGCTGATCGCCTGGACCTCGCCACGAAAGCTGACGCGTCGATCATCTGGGTAACGCAGGAGGCCGCGGGCGGCGCCGATCACGACGCCCTGACGGAGGCGCTGCGTACGCTTGAACTGCCTGAGGGCGATTTCTTCAGCTGGGTCGCCTGCGAATCGAAAGCGGCGAAAGACCTGCGCGCCATCCTGATCGGCGAGTACGGCGCGAACCCCAAATGGACGCGCGCTTCCGGCTACTGGCGGCGCGGGGCAAGCGGCGTTCACGATCATTTCGATGAATGAACCGGCAATCGCGGCGGCTGGCAAGCTGGAGGCGGACATGACGACGACGGAACTCAAAGCCCATCTTGCCAAGGTTCTGGACGATGAGGTGGGACATATCGGCCCGAACGCCAACCTGTTCGGCTGCGGACTTCATTCCCTCGCTCTCATGCGCCTGATCCCGCCGCTTTCGCAGCTCGCCGGCACGCGACTTCACTATGACGATCTCGCCCGTCAGCCCACGCTTGCCGCCTGGCAGGCGCTGATCGAGCAGTCGCGCGCGGGCTGCTGATCCCCGCAAGAGGGAACTTTTCCCGCCAAGCGCGACCTACCTCAACATTATACTTCCAAGGAGAGGACCATGGCAGCAGATAATTCGCGCATGCTTGCGCGCCGCATCGAACAAACCTTCGACAATGCGGACGAAGCCCCACGGAGCGGATCGCAGCCAAGCCAATATGAGGAGCGGGTCTGGTTCCAGCAGTTTCAGGACCCCGATCAGGTCTTCCGGCATATTCTCACCTACCGCATCGGCGGCGAGAGCGACCTTCTGCGCCTGACATCGGCACTGGAGACGGTTTGCGAGGCATGGCCCGAACTGCGCGTGCGGTTTTCCTTTGGAGAAGACGGCACCCTTGCCAAGAGCGTAGAGGCCCCTTCGGCATCTCTCGTGCAACTGTTTCAGACGGCATCGAAAGACGAAGCGGTGGCCCTTCTGCACGACCTTCAGGCAAGCCCGTTCGACGCGGAAATCGATCCGCCGTTTCAGGCCATCGTGCTCTTGAGCGAAGGAGAGGTACTGCTGGCGCTTCTGGTGCATGGCCTGCTTGGCGAATCCCTCTCGCCGCAGATTTTGCTGGGCGCTATTGCCGCAGCCTATGCTGGCGAGGCACCAAAGCCGCTTTCGCCACTCATCACCGAAAACGCCATCGTCAATCCAGTTCCGCTCCCCTGGCTGCAAGGACCGGCCTCCAGCACGCCCGTCGTCTCTCTCCGAAATAACGGGACCAAGCCGGCGAGCCACTGCCACGGCGTCTATCTTCCGGCCGCTCTGCTGGAGCTAGGCGGTTCGGCCGCAACGGACGCGCTTCTGGCACGCACCGGTGCCCGTTTCGCGCTTTTTCTGGCGGCCAATGGCGATCTCGACACTGTTACCCTGCGCCTGCCCCTGCAACCCGGGAGCGAGGCCGGCTTGCCGCTTCCGGCAGATGCGGTCGCCCGCGTCTCGATCTCACGTGGCCAGCCACCGCAGGAGGCCGAAAAAGCCGTTCTGGCTGGGTTGGCCCGACGTGGCGAACACAACGACGAAGTTGCCACCTTCACGCTTCAGACGCTGGCAACATCGGCTGAAACCTCATCCGTCGAGCGGCTCCGGTTCGAGCGCCTGCCGCTCCCCTCTCTCCAGTCCGGCCTTGGCCTGACGCTCGCTGCCGGCAGCACGGTTGATGGCCACATCCGTCTGGAACTGACCGGCGGCAAGGAGGCCTCGCCGCATGCGACGGCATTTCTGCTGGAGCGTTTCATCGCCCATCTCGAAGGCGGTGCGGATTTTTCCGGCATTACGCATCAAACCTCGTCCGCAGGGCCGGAGGCTGCAGCATCCCTGCCCGCCGCCTCCCGCTCCAGCGACGACGAGACTGCCGCAACGATCCTTGCCGAATTCCGCGAAGCGCTTGCGTCGCCAGACATGGGACCGGATGACGATTTCTTCGATTTTGGCGGCCATTCGCTGATCGCGACCCGCATCATCGGACGCCTTTTGAGCAATCACGGCATCGAGCTGCGTTTCAACGACCTGTTCAGCTATCCCACCGCCGCATCGCTCGCAAAACAGGCGACGCGTCTCGAAACCGCCGCCCCTGCACAGGCGGAAGCGACCGCGACCGGCTCGCTGACGGCACCGCTGTCGCTGGCACAGATGTCGCTCTGGAAAGCCTATGCCGCCTTCGGTTTCGGCGAGATTTTCAACATCGCCTTCGCGCTCGATTTCCTCGATCCGGTGGATGAGAGCGCTTTCGAATGTGCATTCCTCGATATTATCGAGCGTCATCCCGGCCTGCGAACCCATTTTTACGTCGAAGATGGGACGGTTCTGCAAAAGATCGTGCCGATGCACGACCTGCCCGGCTACAAGTGGTTCTGGACGAGCGAGGAAAGCGAAGGCGTGGACCGGCACACGGAAGCGTCCTGGCGGTTCGACCTTGCCCGTGAATTGCCGATGCGGCTGCGTTTCCTGCGCAATCCGCAAACCGGCGGCCAGGTGCTCTCTTTCCTCTTCCACCATATCGTACTGGACGAATGGTCGGTGAACCTGATGATGGACGAGCTGACCGAAGCCTATAGGGCAAGAGCCACGGGCAAGGCCCCTGTCTTTGCGAGCAAGCCCGCACCCTTCCATGAATTCGCCAGAAAACAGGTGGCATCCGGCGTCAACGGCGACCACCTTGCCTACTGGACCGATATGCTGCGGGACGCGCCGAAGGGCCTGGTCCTCACTGGACAGAACAGCACGCCGACAGATGCTGCACACGACGAGGCGCCGGCGGGCGGCTGGATCGAGTTCAAGCTGGAAAAACACGTCAGCGACGGACTTTACGCCATCGCCAAGCAGAACAGCGCCTCCCTGTTCAACGTCGTTTATGCCGCCATCGCCGCATCGCTGCGACATCTGGGTGGGTTGAGCGATTTGGTGGTCGGCACATCGGCGTCCGGGCGCACCGACAGCGGCTATTTCGATACGATCGGTTATTTCACCACGGTCGTTGCCCATCGTGTGCGTTTCCGCGAGGAGATGACTGTCGGCGAACTGATCTCCTCGGTGAAGAACACGGTCAACGGCTCTCTTGAACACAGCGAAATCCCGATCGATCTCGTCGAAGAGGCGCTTGGCATGACACCGGGTCGAGATCATCTGTTCGAGGTATTCATCCAGATTCACGCCAAGAACAAGCTGAACGGCACTCTTACAGGACCGGACGGCAAAGCCGTCGAGTTCCGCCAGATCGATCCCGACAAGCACGAATCCATGCTGGGGCTGCAATTCGAGGTGATGGAAGAAACGATTGGCGGCGAACGCTCCATCCGCGTGTTGATGAGCTACCGCTCCGACCGTTACGGCCCCGAGGATGTCGACCGGCTGCGCACGACCACCAGCGGCGTCTTCAGCCGTTTCGCCGAAGCAGGCGCTTCGGGCCGTGTGCTGACCACGCTGGCCTGAGTGCTGGCCAGGCTGCCCAATAAACCCGGCTCCGTGTGGCGGCACCGGGTTTTTGCTTTTTGACAAATGTCCTGAAAGCTCTCTTCCGACATGCTCGGGCCTGTCGCCAGCATCTGCGACGTCTGGTTTTATTTGGACGTGACTGGATCCTTGGGACAAGCCCAAGGATGACGTTGGGTGGGAGGAGAGCATGTCACCCCATCAGGCAGGGTTTTGCATAACGGAGCCGGGTTTATCACATCCGCACCCAGTCACTCCCGACCAAATGCAGAGTGACGGCAGAGAGATTTCCGTCGCCTTCTTGCAGAGTACCCGGCTTCTCAAACCGCCAGACGGAACGCCGCGGAAACCTCTCCGGCCGGAACCGCCAGCGCCTCGTCGCGCAGCATGGCATCCAGAAACAGCGGCAACTCCTCGCAGTAACGCGCGAAATCGTCGGCTTCGGTCAGTGCGGAATCCGCGTCGATATGCAGGTTCAGATCACTGCCGTCATCCTCGCCACGGAAGGTCAGGTTGAACCCGTCGCCTGGACCATTGGCGAGAATGTGTCTGATAACGGCAAGCCCTGCAAATACCGGCGCGCTGAAGGGCAGGACGTTGATAAGCGGTGAGAAGAAAAACCGCCGGCCCTTTGATATGTTGCGATCGGCGGCGATCTGTTCGATGCGGTAGCGGCCATGCAGGCGTTGCCGGCGCAGATTGGCGGCATTGCGCGCAAGGAAGCTACCAAGGCTCTCCTGCGGTTCTATCGTCAGATGGAAAGGCAGGATATTGACGAGCATGGCGGGCATATGCGCGCCGACACTGCCCCAGCGGCTCATGAAGGGCAGCCACAGCGTCAGCACATCGCGATCCGGGCGCGGCAATACGCGGTGAAGATAAAGGCCTGAAAGCAGCACCAGCACGTCCGGCCAGCCTATCTCCAGTGCGCTGGATATCTGTTGCAGTCTTGTGCTGAAACCTTCCGGCAATCCCGCATCGGCATGCAGGCCGCCGCCACCGTAATCCTCGCAATCCTTGTCCAGCACGGGCAGATCCACCGGCGGCGCGAGATAGGCCGTCCAGAACTCGCGGTCCTTTTCGAAACGGCGGCTTTGCCGGTAAGCGTCCTCTTCGGC
This sequence comes from Agrobacterium sp. 16-2014-1-2a, assembly GCF_053522705.1. Taxonomy (NCBI): domain Bacteria; kingdom Pseudomonadati; phylum Pseudomonadota; class Alphaproteobacteria; order Hyphomicrobiales; family Rhizobiaceae; genus Agrobacterium; species Agrobacterium sp. 16-2014-1-2a. The sequence goes on along the minus strand of NZ_JBNWBX010000009.1, from coordinate 198,251 downwards.
AAGAAAACTGGGAAAAGGATGGAAACCCGGACCCGCCCCGCCCTTGCCGCAATAGTGTCCGTAAAGCTGCCCGCAGCGCTGCTCCACCAGCGTCAAACCATAACCGTCGACGACGATATGATGGGCTCGGATATACCAGAGGTAGCGATCGTCGGCGATGCGGTAAAGCACCTGGGCGGAGAGCTTGTCGGTTCGAAGATCAAGCCTTGCCTCGACATCCGCGTTCATGCGCCGCAGCGCTTCCTCGAAAGGCGCGGGATGGGCACGGAGATCGACAAGCTCGACCATCGGAGCGTGGAGCGGATCGCAGCATTGCTGCGGCGTCTCACCATCCTCACCGACGCGAAAACGGATCGACAGAACTTCCGATTCGCGCACGGTGCGCCTGATTGCCTCAAGCAGGGCGCCTTCGTTCACGGCACCGGAAAGCTCGATGTAATGGGCGACGGTAGAGACCGGCTCGTCGGGATGGAAGGAAAACTCCTCCCAGAAATCGAGTTGCGGCTGGGTCAGGGGAAGCCAGCCGCCGGCAGGATCGATATGCGCCATCTGTTTTTCCTTGAATTATTTCCGTAATTTTGGCCGCAATGATGCGGCTCATGCCGCCGAAGCGGGTAAAAGCGAACTGACCTGTTTGGCGTTTCGGCAACGCAGGAGTTGCTGCGGCGAAAGCTCCACGCCGAAGGCGCTGCGAATTTCGGCCGAGACGGTTTTCAGATGCGAAGGCAAAAGGCCAAGCGCCAGCAGATCGCTGCTCGTGTCCACATTTGCCGGGTTTTTGCCCAGCACGCCGAGATAGATATCCAGCACCCGGCGATCACCCTGATCGGCGACTTTGATTGTTACAGCCGCAGGTGCCTTTGCCGGTTCCGCTGCCGTCAGCAATTCGCGGGCGCGGCGGCGATCCGGCTTGCCATTAGCCGAGAGCGGCAGATCGGCCACATTGAGAAAGCGGCCGGGCACATGCGATTCCGGCAGATGCCTGCGGGCGAAATTGCGCAGATCGGCGGTGGAAAGCTCAAGGTCGGGCATCGGAACATAAAGCACGCCGATAGCAGCCTCCCCCTTTTGCTCGGCACCGTAATCCACCACCAGTACACGCTGGATGGAGGGGTGGCGGATAAGTTCATTTTCCACATCCGGCAGCGAGACCCGCACCCCGCGCACCTTGACGTAACCGTTGACGCGGCTGGCGAACATGATCTTGCCATCCGGCCGGTAACGGCCCCGGTCTCCGGTGCGGAAGGCGCGCACCGCATGTCCACCGGGATCGCTGACCGTGACGAAATCCGTCTGGGTAATGGCACCATCTTCAAGATAGCCGATCGCCACATTCACGCCCACTGTGTGGATGCGTCCGACAACGCCCGCCGGGCAATGGCCGCCCTGATCGTTGAGGATGAAATATCGATTGCTGGGTAGAGGGTGTCCATAGGGTATCGCCGTGGTATCGGCTGCCACGATCTCGTGCCAGATGCTCCAGATGGTCGTTTCCGTCGGCCCGCCCAGCGATATCAGCCGAAGCTCGGGTTTCAGCCGGCGCAACTCCTCGATGACCACGGGCTTGATGTAATCACCGCCCTGCGCAACGAGCCGGAGCGAGCCGAGCTGGTCGCCACGACGGCAGGACAGGAGCATCTCAAGGATCGCCGGCACCGAGCACCACAGCGTAACGCCGTGTTCGGCCACCAACTCGTTCCAGCGGACCGCATCCTTTTCCTCGCCGGGTTCCGGCAGCACCAGCGTCGCACCGGCGGCAAGCGCGCCGAATACATCGAAGACCGACATGTCGTGGTGCAAGGGCGTAACGGAGATAAAGACGTCATTCTCCGTCACCGTCCATTCCGAAAGCGTACTGTCGATGACATTGGCCGTGGCCCTGTTAGAGAGCACGACGCATTTCGGTTTGCCTGTCGTGCCGGAAGTGTAGAGGTAATAAGCGGGTGCTTCGCTTGCTGAAAGTACCGCCAGTTCCGCCGCGTTAACGGGCACGCCGGAGGCGGCTGGCGCTGCGAGAAGCTCCTCGGGACCGACAGCGTCGAATCCTTCAGGAACGCTATGGGCAACGATGATGGCCGGGCGGCAATTGGTCAGCAGATAGTGCAGGCGATCTTCCGGCGAGCTCGCATCGATCGGCACCCAAATGGCGCCGATAAGTGCAGCGGCCAGCGTGACGGCCGTGTGCTCCGGGCTGCGCGGCAGGCACACCGCTACGACATCGCCCCGGCCAATGCCGCGCGTCTTAAGGCCCGCCATCGCCCGCGCCACCGCGTCGCCAAGTTCGTGATAGGAGATGCGCCGTTCGCCGTTGATCAGGGCCGTGCGCGATCCGTCTCCTTCGAAAAGATGCGAGGCGATCCGTTCCAGGAATGGCGGGCAGACGAAGTTCCGCTCGTCGCCATTCAGCCGATAGTGAGACAGGTCGACGATCTCGCGGAAATTCATCGAAAACGTCCCGCTGGCGGTGATCGCGGTAATCGCACGCTCTATGGCGCCGAGAATGCCAGCCACCATTCCGGCATCGATCGCCTGCTCCGCATAATCGATATCGAGGACGAGATCGCCATCCGGGTTTTGCGAAAACCGGAAATCCAACGCCACCTGTGGTGTCTGGGTCAGCCCGTCCGTCCAACGAAGCGTGGAAGCTTGCGAAAGCGTCGGCCATGAGAGGCCGTTGGTGATGACGACAGGCAGGGCGAGCCCGCCGGGATTGGCGTTGAGAAGGATGCGATTGAGATCGATCCCTGAAAAAGCCAGATGATTGAGGCCCTCAAGCACATCCGTTTGCAAAGCTGCGGCACGCTCCGCAAAATCGCCCTTGGCCGCGTCCCATTTGAGCGCGATGAAGCTCGAGCGATTGGCAAAGGTGCCTTCCACCTGCGGGGCGACGGGAATGCCGACGACGAGGGCACCTTCGTTCAGCCAAAGCGACAGCACATCGAGGATTACCGCCGTCAGCGCAGAATTCTTGAACAGCCGCTCTTTCGCGCCGATCCGTGAAAAGGCGGTAAAGCGTTGTTTTTCCACGGTCAGGCTCTGGCGGCTGTAACGCGAAACGGCAATGGTTTCGAGCGGGGCTTTCCAAGGCAGTTGCGAGGGCACTTCCGCACCCTCAAGTTTCTCCGCCCAATAGGCGGCATCTTCGGCGCGGGCCGCTGCGATATCCTGCTGCGCGGCGATGTTTGCTACGGTTGATGCGGGCGGCACGACATCGTCGAAGAGTTCCGCCGCAAGGCTGGCTATTCCCCGTCCGTCGAGAATGAGGGCGTCGAAGCGCAGGAAGACCGCCACGCTGTCCCCCACCGCAACCTCCGGCAGACGAAAGACCGTGACCTGCCAGGGAGAAGCGGCAAGATCTAAATTGGCATGGGAGAAATCCTGCCGCACGGTGCCGATCCGCTGTTCGGCTTCGGCAGCGGACAGGTGCGAAAGATCAACAATATCAAGGTTTAGCTTCGGCTCATTCGAGACCACCTGCACCAGACGCCGCTCATCGATGTGGGTGCGCAGGCTTTCATGCCGCTCGACCATTGCGGTGAGGCGCGAGCGAAGCAATGCCGGATCGATATTGCCGCGATATTCGCGGAACTCCTGCATCGCCACGCCGCTCAGCGGCAGATGGGTGCCGCGACCGAGCAGATAGGCCTTTTGCAAGGCTGAGAGTGGCCGTTCCATGGATTTTCCTTTTGTCTGCACTGTCGCTTCAGGCGCTTGCAAGCCTAATCGCTCCACGGTCTCGGAAACGAGATCAGGGCTGGTGGCAAGGTGGCGAAGACGGGCGGTATAGGCGTCGAACAGGGCTCGCAGCCAGCTTTCCGGCAGCGCATCGAGCCGCACATCCCAGTTGATCAAAAGCCCGCCATCGAGCGCTGCGACCTGCGCATCCAGCGCAACTCCAGGCCCCTGCGAGACGGTGTGGATCATCGGGCCGAACACGCGCCCCACATTTTCCGAAAACAACTCGCCCCCGGGCAAATCGACACCCGCGGTAAAGACAACCGGTGAGGTCTGCAAACCGCCGCGCAGGCGGGAAAGGTCGCGCATGACGCTGACCCCGGGATAGGACTGGTGCGCCAGAAGCCCGTTCATTTCTCCGAACAGCCGTCCAAGCAGTCGCTCAAGGCTCTCCTCAGGCCGGATATCAACGCCAAGCATGAGCACATTGGAGAATTCGCCGACGATGGCATCGACCCCTTCCACCAGCGGCGCGCGCCAGAAAGCCGGCACGGAAAGCCGGAACTTTTCCGTATTCGTCGCTTGCGAAAGCACCATTGCAAAGACACCAAGCAACAGGGTCGACGTGGTCACGCCGCAGCGCCGCGCCATCCGTTCCAGACTGCTGCGTTCAGCCGGAGAAAGTCTTGCTGCAAGGCGATCGGTGTGAACGGCGCGTGACGGGTCCTCGGGCAAAAACGGCAATGGCGGTGCCTCCAGAATATCGGCAATATGTTGCCGCCACCACAGCCGGTCCCTTTCACGCTGGGCTTTGAGTTCCGGATCGGATGCAAGACTTTCCGCCCAGCTGAAAAACGATGGTGGTGTATCCCCCAATGGCTCGAGTTCGTCCGCGTCGGCTTCATAAAAGCGGGCGAGATCTTCCAGCACGATACGCATACTGGCGGGATCGATGGCCAGCATGTCGGTATCCAAATGCAGCCTGGCGCGACCTGCGGGCAGCAGGCTGAGCGATACTGCCGCCGGTGGGGCAACGCGCAGATCGATCTGGCGATGGCTCCACGCCTCACGTTTGGTGGCAAGACGGTGCGCAAGCGCCTCCTCATTGAGAGACGCCATGTCCTCCACGTCGAGGCCGAGCGGCCGGCCGGCGGGGTCCACCGTCTGTCGCCCTTCCGCATCGATCCTGAGGCTGAGCATGGGGTGACGCCGGCAAAGCCTTTCGACCGCGACGGCCAGTCTTTCCGCCTCCAGCCCCCTGCCTTCGAACTCGAGATAGAGATGCGGCGTAACTTTTCCGAGTATCCCGTCCGCCTCTCGGCCAACCCAGTAGGCAACCTGCATGGGGGTTAAATTTAGCATGTGAATTTGCACCGATTGACAAAACATGATTATCATAATCAAGTATAAGCCACCGTCAACCACTCGCACAGGAGGCATCCCATGAAAACGGGAGCACTCAGGACGAATGACGTCGATTCCGACGAAATTACTGATTTTGATAGAGAATTTCTGTTCACTTCTGGCTCGGGCGAACTGCGTGCCAGAGGCATTAGCGAAAGGATAACGATTCCTGCCCATGGCGCCGAAGACGCGGGAAGCCCTTTGCAGAAGGCGATAAAGGCCGCTTTTGAGAGGGCGCGCAGGGCCGGACAGGACAATCCCATCGCCATTGGCGCCATCCCCTTCGACGTCAACGAGCCATCCTGCCTATATATCCCCAACAACCATGAGTGGAATCCAAAGGGTGCCGCTTCGATCTCGACTGATTCGGCCATGCCAGCGCTTGTCGGCCAAAACAGCCTGCCCGATGAAAATGGTTTCAAGCGCGCCGTCGAGCATGCCATCGTCAATTTCCGCCATTCCGATGTCCGCAAGGCAGTGCTTTCGGTCATGCGCGAACTGACCTTCGCATCCGAGGTCAATGTCGAAAGATTGCTGGCCAGCCTCGCCAAACAGAACCGCGAGGGTTACCAGTTCCGCATTCCGCTGCCCGATGGCGGCGATCTGATCGGCGTGAGCCCCGAACTCCTCATCCGCAAGCAGGGTGAAAAAGTCATCTCGAACCCGCTCGCGGGCTCAGCAAAACGCATGGCTGACCCGGTGGCGGACAAGGCCAATGCAGACCGGCTTTCGGCTTCGGAAAAAGACCATTACGAGCATAGCCTCGTGATCGAGGATATACGCTCGCTGCTTACGCCTTGCTGCACTGAAATCGACGTTCCCGAAAAGCCCTCCCTCATCAACACGGCCGCTCTCTGGCATCTTTCGACGCGCATCGAGGGTCGCCTTGCTGATCCCGAGACCAATGCGCTGCAACTCGCGTGCCTGCTGCATCCCACACCTGCTGTTTGCGGTTTCCCCACCGAGCGTGCCCGCAGGCTTATTCGCTTCGTCGAGCCTTTCGAGCGTGGGCTGTTCACCGGCATGGTCGGCTGGACGGATGCCGAGGGTAACGGCGAGTGGGTGGTGACAATCCGTTGCGGCACCGTGCAACGGCAAACCGTGCGGCTGTTCGCAGGCGCCGGCATCGTTGAAGCCTCGGAACCCGAATCCGAATGGGCCGAGGTGCAGACCAAGCTCAAGACCATGCTGAACGCCTGCGGTCTTTCTGCCTAATTTTCCCAGGGACACACCATGACAATCGAATTTGAACGCTGGCCCGAAGATCTGGCGCGCCGATACCGCGACCGCGGCTACTGGATCGACAGACCGCTCAGCGACATCCTCACCCAGCAGGTGGAACTTCGGCCGGACGCGACCGCGCTGATCGGCGGCGACCGCCGCTTCACCTATGCCGATCTCGACCGGCAATCTTCCAATCTTGCCGGGCATCTGGCTGCCGCCGGGATCGGCAGGGGCGATACGGCACTGGTGCAATTACCAAATATCGCGGAGTTCTATCTCGTCTTTTTCGCTCTGATGAAAATCGGCGCTGCACCCGTCAATGCGCTTTTCAGCCATCGTCGGCTGGAAATGACCTCCTATGCGGAACAGATTGCGCCAAAGCTGGTGATCGGCTCGCGTTCCCACGAGCTTTTTGCCAATGACACGTTTCTGGAGGCGCTGAAGCTCACCTCTCCGCGGCTTGCCGTGACGCTGCTGCTTGGTGAGACGGAACCGCAGCGCAGCCTCGAACAATGGCTCTCATCACCCGCCGAAAATGCGCCGCATTACGGCCCTTCGGCAGCCGATGAGGTAGCATTGTTCCAGCTTTCCGGCGGCAGCACCGGAACGCCGAAACTGATCCCCCGCACGCATAACGACTATGACTACAGCGCCCGGGCCAGTGCGGAAATCTGCGAGCTGACGCCGCAGACCCGTTTCCTCTGCGCCATTCCGGTGGCGCATAATTACCCCATGAGTTCGCCGGGTGCGCTTGGCGTGTTCCACGCTGGCGGCACCGTGGTAATGGCGGCCAATCCCGAGCCGCTTGCCTGCTTCGACCTCATCGAAAAACATGGCATCGACATTGTGCCTCTGGTGCCGCCGGCCGTGGCCCTGTGGTTACAGGTGGCGCCCGCCCATCGCGAACGGCTGAAATCCCTCAAGCTGCTGCAGGTCGGCGGCGCAAGCTTTGCTGAAGCTTTAGCGCGTCAGGTGCCGCAGGTGCTGGGTTGCGCCCTCCAGCAGGTCTTCGGCATGGCGGAAGGTCTGGTGAACTATACCCGCGCCGGTGATCCCGACCATATTGTCTTCACCACGCAAGGGCGGCCGATCAGCCCGGATGACGAGATCCGCATCGTTGACGAGGACGGCAACGACGTTCCAGAAGGCGAAGCCGGCATGCTGGCGACGCGCGGCCCCTATACGTTTCGCGGATATTACCGCGCCGCCGAGCACAGCGCGCGCGTCTTCGACAACCAGGGTTTTTATTATTCCGGCGATGTCGTTCAGCGTACGCCCGAAGGTTACCTGCGGGTGGTTGGCCGGGTGAAAGACCAGATCAATCGCGGCGGCGAGAAAGTCGCATCGGAAGAGGTGGAAAACCTGATCCTGCGGCATCCGGATGTGACGCATGCCGCACTGGTGGCGATGCAGGACGAACTCCTCGGTGAAAAAAGCTGCGTCTTCGTCGTTTCCCGCAATCCCGCTCTCAAGGCACCGACCATCCGCCAGCATCTCTCTGGTCTGGGTGTTGCGGATTACAAGCTGCCGGATCGGGTGCGTTTCATCGACACCATGCCGCTTACTGCCGTCGGCAAGATCGACAAGAAACGTCTGCGCGACATGCTCGCAGCGCCAATCCCGGCGTAACGGAGCGTGCACGCCTCAACCATTTGAAAATTGCGTGTCGCCCATGCCGATGCGCCAAACTATCGAGGTCAATATGACGATCCCCACCATTTCCGATTATCCGATGCCGGTCGCAGCAAGCTTTCCGGCCAACAAGACCAAATGGCAGCCGGACGCCAAGCGCGCCGTGCTGCTCATCCACGACATGCAGCGTTATTTCCTGCGGTTCTACGAGGCCGACGGCAGGTTGATGACAACCCTCATCGACAATCTTGCAAAGGTAAAGGCATGGGCGGTTCAGAACGGCGTGCCGGTCATCTACACCGCCCAGCCGCACGATCAGCCTGCCGCCGACCGCGCGCTTCTGAACGACATGTGGGGACCGGGCCTGACCGTGGTCGACCCGGAGTTGCAGAAGGTCGTGGACAAGCTTGCGCCGACGCCCGACGATGTGGTGCTGACCAAATGGCGCTACAGCGCCTTCCAGCGTTCAGACCTTGCCGAGCGTATGAAGGGGTGGGGCCGCGACCAGATCATCATCGGCGGCGTCTATGCCCATATCGGCTGCATGATGACGGCTGTTGAAGCCTTCATGAAGGATATTCAGCCCTTCATGCTGGGTGATGCCGTCGCCGATTTTTCCGAAGCCGAACACCGCATGGCGCTGCAATATGTGGCAACACGCTGCGGCGTGGTGATCGACACTGAAAGCCTTGCCGGCGCGGGAGAGACCACCGATATCAGCGAATGGCTGAAGGCCCGCGTCCTGCAAATGGTGGAGGACGAGAGCGACATCGACCCGGATGAGAACCTGATCTTCTATGGGCTGGATTCGCTGCAGGTGATGAAGCTTGCCGGCGAACTGAAGGAACGCGGCGTCATCGTGGGCTTCGAAGAGCTTGCCCGCGTACCGACGCTTTCTGCCTGGTGGGCGCTGATCGAAGAAAAGCGGCTCGCGGCCTGAGCGGACGGACAAGATGATGCAGAACAGATTTAACGGGCGGCGCGTGCTGGTGACGGGTGCCGCGCAGGGCATCGGCCGCCGCATCGCCGAGCGTTTCACCGAGGAAGGGGCCGAGGTCATCGGCCTTGACCTCATTGCCGATGCAACCGATGCAACCTTCCGCCAGATCACGCTCGACATCACAGACGCGGCGGCAGTGGAGGCGGCGAGCAAGGCGATCGAGAAGGAATGGGGCGGGCTGGACATTCTCGTCAACGCCGCCGGCATCCTCCGGCTCGGCGACAGCGAAAGCCTGACGCCGCAGGACTGGAACGCCTGCATGGATGTCAATGCTGCGGGGCCGTTCTACATGCTGCGGCAATGGAGCGGCGTCTTCAAGCGGCAGCGGCGGGGGGCAATCGTCAACATCGCCTCCAACGCCGCCGTTGTACCGCGCATCGGCATGCTCGCCTATTGTGCCTCCAAGGCCGCACTCGTCAGCCTCAGCCATTGTGCAGCACTTGAACTCGCGCCCTATGGCGTGCGCTGCAATGTGGTGTCACCCGGCTCCACCGATACGCCGATGCTGGCCGGCATGCTGAACGATCCCAGCGGCAAACAGCGACTGGTCGCCGGTCTTCCCGAGCAGTTCAAGCTCGGCATTCCGCTGGGCAAGATCGCGCGGCCGGACGACATCGCCGACACGGTGCTGTTCCTCGCCTCCGATCAGGCAGGCCATGTGACGATGCAGCAGATCGTGGTCGATGGCGGCGCCACGCTTGCCGCCTGAGCATCGGTCCGCGTGATGAGGATGACAGATATGGCCAACGCGCCGGCGTTTCACGGCGAAGCTGTTTCCGGCGATCCACCCGAGGCCATCTGGCATTGGCCGGACGACAGATGCGATTGTCATTGCGTCACCCTTCATTACAGCGCCGAAGAAGGGCGCGGCGGCAAGGTCCCTCCCTTGCCGCCGCAGCTTTTGCGCGCTGCGCCCAGACGCAAGGCGGAATTTATCGCCGGGCGCAGATGTGCTGCCGAAGCCATACGCCGTCTAACCGGCCGCGCCGCCTTTCCCGGCATGGGAGAGGATCGCGCCCCTATCTGGCCCGAAGGCGTGGTCGGCGCGATTTCCCACAGCCACGAGCGGGCAATTGCGCTTGCCGGCTCTTCCGAGCGGTTCTGCGGCATTGGCATCGATATCGAAAGGCTTCTGAGCGAGGAGGAAGCTCGCGATATTGCCCCGCAGGTACTGACCGCAAACGAACGCCTCAGTCTTGGAAACGACATCGATCCCTTCATGACCGGGCTGATCTTTTCGGCCAAGGAAAGCCTGTTCAAAGCGCTTTATCCGACCGTCAGACGTTCGTTCTTTTTCGAGGCGGCGGAGTTATCCGGCTATGAAGAGTGCGGTTCAGCATCCCTTCGGCTGACGACCGACATCAGCGGCGAGTGGCGCAAGGGAACGGACATTCCTTTCCACTTCTGCCGCTTCGAAGGCTTTTTGCTCACCCGTATCCTTCTCCCGCATTAAGGGAAAAATACAGAATCCTTTCCTGTGAAGATCATATTTAAAGTCGTTATTTCCGTCATTTGTGTGAAACACTGAAACGGTACGCACCGTGTTGGAATGATTCCAAACATGCAACGGTGGAGATACGATATGACCGACATCGATACGAGCAAGCTTTCCTGGGATGCGTGGGACGAGCTGCAAAACCCGCCGCCGGCCGAAACCGATTTCGACCGCGTGGTCGAGACCGCGATTTCCCGCCGCGGCTTTCTCGGTGGCGTGCTTGCCTTCGGTTCGGCCGCAGCAGCCATGGGCACGCTCGGCAACCTGATGACCAGCACCTCGGCGGAAGCGCAGGAAGCGGCAGCCGGCCGTTTCCCCTTCAAGCCGGTGGCTGCCGCGACCGACCACACCATTCACGTGCCGGAAGGCTACAGCTGGAAGCCGGTCGCCAAGTGGGGCCAGCCGCTGTTCTCCAACGTGCCCGACCTCGACCCTGCCAAGGGTGTCAGCGTTGAAAACTCCGACAAGGTCTTCGGCGAAAATACTGACGGCATGGAACTGTTCATGGTCGGCAATCACCAGCTGATCGCCGTCAACCATGAATATGTAAACCCCGAAACCAACCTGCCGCATGCCGAAAAGGGCAACCCGAAAACGGCCGACGACGTCAAGATCCTGCAGAACATGCAGGGCGTCACCGTCATGGAAGTTGCGGAAGGCACCGGAGGCTGGGAAATCGTTCTCGACAGCCCGTTCAACCGCCGTATTCACCACAACACCCCGATGAAGCTTTCCGGCCCGGCCGCAGGCTCGGACCTCGTCAAGACCGCCGCAGATCCGAAGGGTGTCGACTGTCTGGGGACCTTCAACAATTGCGGCGCCGGCCGCACGCCCTGGGGCACCTACCTCACCTGCGAGGAAAACTTCAACGGCTATTTCGGCACCACTGATGCCACCTTCAAGCTGCCGGATGACTACAAGCGCTACGGTATCGTCGCCGAGACCCGTTACGCCTATGAGAAGTTCGATGCGCGTTTCGATGTCGCCAAGAACCCCAACGAGCCGCGCCGCGCCGGTTACGTGGTTGAGATCGATCCTTCGGACGCCTCCTCCACCCCGATAAAGCGCACCGCCCTTGGCCGCATCAAGCACGAAAACGCCGCTGTGGTGATCGCGCGTGACGGCCGCGTGGTGGTTTACATGGGCGATGACGAGCGTGGCGAATTCCTCTACAAATTCGTCTCCAACGGCATTTACGTGCCCGGTGGCGACACCTCGAAACTGCTAGACGAAGGCACTCTCTACGTCGCCAAGTTCTCGGACGACGGCGCTGGTGAATGGCTGGCTCTCACGCCTGAGACGACAGGCATGAAGATCGATGAAATCTGCGTCTTCACGCGTCAGGCCGCTTCCAAGGTGGGCGCGACAACGATGGACCGCCCGGAATGGGTCGCCATCAACCCGGTCGCCATCGAAGCCTATTGCGCCCTTACCAACAACAGCCGTCGCGGCGAAATGAAAGACGGCAAGTTGCGCGCCAATGCTGGCGGCGACGCCATGGCGATCAATGCTGCCAACCCGCGCGAAAAGAACGAATACGGCCAGATCGTGCGCTGGTACCCGGAAAACGACGATCACGCGGACGGCAGATTCAAATGGGACCTGTTCTGCATGGCCGGCAACCCCACCGTTCACAAGGATGCCTATGCCGGCTCTTCGAACATCAACGAAGGCAACATGTTTAACTCGCCCGATGGCATGATGTTCGATTCGACCGGTCTCCTCTGGATCCAGACCGACGGAGAGGACAGCAACGAGGGCAACTTCGCCGGCCAGGGCAATAACCAGATGCTGGCAGGCGATCCGGCCACCGGCCGTATCGAGCGTTTCCTGACCGCGCCGAAGGGTTCCGAAGTTACCGGCCAGACATGGTCCGGCGACAAGCGTACCCACTTCGTCGGCATCCAGCACCCCGACGCCCCCTTCCCGGATGGCGAAGGCAAGCTGCCGCGCTCCACCGTTATCGCCATCAAGCGTGACGACAACGCGCAGATCGGCTGACGCTTTGGCTTAGGCGGAACCGGGTCTCGGCATAGCGGAGATCCGGTTCCTGTCACCCGTGACCAAGGGTCGATGCGGCCTGACTGAATTTTCACTCGCCAGTGGACAAGAGAGGCATTACCGCTTCAAATCCCCCCACACGATACCAGTCAGGAGAATGACCATGGAAATATTGCGCGCGGGAACACGGGCCTCAACCAAAGGCCCCGAGGCATGGTTTACCGGCACGGTCCGTATCGATCCTCTGTTCAACCCGTTCGATGCAGAGCGGGTTCAGGGCGCTCAGGTCACCTTCGAACCAGGCGCGCGAACCGCATGGCACACGCACCCGCTCGGACAGACCCTGATCGTGGTTTCAGGGTTTGGAAGGGTGCAGCGCGAGGGTGGCCCCGTGGAAGAAATCCGCCCCGGCGATACCGTGTGGTTCGCACCGGGCGAAAGGCACTGGCACGGGGCGGCACCCGATGTCGCCATGACGCATATCGCGCTTCAGGAAGTGAAAGACGGCAAGGTCGTGGACTGGATGGAGCACGTCACGGACGATCAGTATGGTGGCTGAAGCGGCCTGGCCGAAATGGCGCTCGTCCTGCTTGCCGGACGATCTCCAGCGTTAAGCAACATCCGGAAGAGCCGAAATATTTCGGGGGCGCTATTTAAACTTTGACTCGTATGCGCATTGGGTGAACCTTCATCGCGTCGCGGGAACATGTGGAGAATCGTGATCTTAACCGGTGGAATTGTCCTTGCCCTTATCACCGCCCATGCGGTTGCAATTCCATGCCCATGACACTCAACCGGCGCGATGTGGTGGCGGGGTTGTCGATTGCCGGCCTGATGTTACCGGAAGCGATCGCCTATTCGGGGATTGCCGGCGTTCCGGCCCAGCACGCCATCCTTGCCGCCATCATGGGCTGCATCGTCTATGCCATTTTTGGCCAGAGCCGTTTTGCGGTCGTCTCGCCCACATCCTCCTCCGCCGCAATCCTGGCGGCAATGCTTGCGACGCTCTCGGTCACACCAGCGCAAAAGATGCTGCTCGTTGCCATTACGGTCGCTCTGGTGGGCCTGCTGTTTCTGCTTGCGGCTGCCACGCGGCTCGGCGCCCTGTCGAGTGTCATCTCGCGCCCCGTGCTGCGCGGTTTTGCCTTCGGCCTCGCCATTCTGATCACCATAAAGCAATTGCCGAGCCTCTTCGGGATAAAGGCGCAGTCGGGCGAGCCGCTTTCCATTCTCCTGCAAATCCTCTCCCGCCCGCAGGACTGGAGCCTTGAAAGCATCGCCGTCGGCGTTGTGGCACTCGCCGTGCTGCTTCTCCTGCGCAGGCGCCCCGCCATTCCCGGCAGCCTCGTCGTCATCGTGGCAGGAATTGCCATCTCGATCCTGCTCAACCTTCAAAGTCGGGGCGTCGCCGTCGTCGGCCAGATCGATCTTGCCGGCATATGGGCCGGCCCGTTTTCGGTGTCGCTCGACGATGTCGCGCATGTTGCCCGCTTCGCGCCGCCACTCGTCCTCATCCTATTTGCGGAATCATGGGGCACCATCCGAAGCTTTTCGCTTCGCCATGGCGAAATTGTCGATTCCAATCGCGAACTCAGAGCATTCGGGCTTGCCAATGTCGCCAGCGCCGCCATGCAGGGCATGCCGGTTGGTGCGGGTTTTTCCGCAGGCGCAGCAAGCGAGGCGGTTGGGCCGCAAAGCCGGCTTGCCTCTGCCATCGCCGCAATCGGCCTGGCGGTCCTCAGCCTGCTCGCCGCCAGCTGGTTCGCTTTCATCCCGGAAGCAGTCCTTGCCGCCGTGATCGCCGTGGCGCTGCTGCATGCGCTCGACCCCGCGCCGATCATCCGTTTATGGCGGCTCGGCAACGACGCCTATCTGGCACTTGCCGCTGCAGCCGGCGTACTTGCCTTCGGTGTGCTGAACGGCATGCTTGTCGCCGTCTCCCTTTCCTTTGCCGTCTTCGTTCGCCGGCTTTCCCTACCGCATGTCATGCATCTTGGCCGGCTGGGCGATAGCCATGACTTTGTCGACATGGAACGCCACCCGGATGCGAAGGATGTGTCAGGCATGATTATTCTCCGGCCCGCACAGCCGCTTTTCTTCGGCAATGCGGAACCGATCCTTGCCGCCGTTACCAAATACATCGTTGCGCGGCCGGAACTGCACATCGCAATTGTCAGCCTTGAGGAAACATTCGAACTGGATTCCACCGCGCTTGATGCGTTGCTGGAGTTCGATGCAGCGATGCAGCGCAGCAGCATCGTGGTCTATTATGCGCGCATGCACGACCATGTGAAGGATCTGCTGCTTGTCGGCGGCGGATCCGACATGGTGGCACGCAGCAATTTCAGTGTCGATGATGCCGTGACGGCGGCCATGCATCGGAAGGACAGCCGTGCCACACAATCTTGAACCGCATCTGACCCCGGTTGAAATCACCTCACTCAAACCAACGCAGATGACAGTCGGTCTGCGCGAGGTGGAGGACAAGCGCCGGCAATGGGCCGCCATCCGTGAGGAAAAGGGAGCCGACTTCCTCGGACACCACATGGTGCCCGTCGTCCTTGGTCACAAACAACGTCTTTATCTGGTGGACCACCACCACCTCGCTTTGGCTTTGCATGAGGAAGGCGTGAAACATGTCCTGACCAGTATCGTAGCCGATCTTTCCCATCTCGCCCGCCAGGAATTCTGGTCGGTGATGGACCATCGCAACTTCGTCTATCCTTTCGACGTGGATGGCGTGCGCCATCCCATCGAAAACCTTCCCAAACGGATCGTCGATCTCAAGGACGATCCCTTCCGCGCGCTGGCCGGCGCGGTTCGCGACGCTGGCGGTTTTGCCAAAATAGACGCTCCCTTCAGTGAATTCCTCTGGGCGGATTTCCTGCGCCGCCGGGTGGGTGGCAAGAAGCTGCGACATTCCTTCGAGGACGCTGTGGAGGAAGCGATGCAACTGGCACGCTCGCGCGATGCGCGGCATCTGCCTGGATGGTGTGGAGCGGACCGATGACCACCCTTCCCTCCCTTTTCCGATTGATGGCGGCTGCCATCGCAGTTTTCGTCCTGGGCGCGGCGAGCCTAGCTGCGCAGGAACTGCCGCCGCCAGCGAGACCGGCCCCTACGGAACAGACGACAGAGCAGAAAGTCGACCAGTTGCTACAGCTTCTGGGACAGGACGATGTTCGTGCCCTTCTCACACAGAAGCTTGCGGCCGCCGGGACAGAGCAGCCGCCAGAACTGACGCCGCAGAGCCAGTTGAGCGATCTCGACCAATGGGCAAGCAAGCGGCGCGAACACTTAGGCCGCCTCGCAAGGGACCTACCCGGCATGTCCACGCAGATCATCGCGGCGCTGGGAAGGCTTTGCGACGAGATCAGCAACTACGGTACAGCCGTCTTTTTGCTGCATGTATCCATCCTGTTCGGTGCGGGCCTTGCCGGCGGCATTGCCACGAACCGGATCATAGCGATGCAGGCCTCCCGCAGGAACGGCGCGAATATCGGCAAGGAGGCCTCGTCTGTCGTATCGCGGAGGCTTTTGCCCGTCTTCGGCTACGGCATTGCTGCCACCGCCATGTTCCTTGCCATCCAGTGGTCACCTTTGCTGAGCGCCGTTCTCCTGCCCTGGCTTGCAACCAGCATCGTGTTGCCGCTGCTTTTTGCCTTCACGGGCCTGCTGCGGCGGGTCGTTGGCCGCGAGGCCAATGCCCGGCGCGATTTCTGGATCGTCCGCTGGACATGGCTCCTGACCCTTGCCGGCGTCTTCTGGGCATTACTCCGGACGCTCGAGAATCTCGATGTCCCGCGTGACACGCTTGGGCTTCTGTCCTCCGCCATGGTCAGCCTGCTGTTCCTGCTCGCATGCATCTGGATCTGGCGTCGTCCGGTCGGCGATCCCGGCTCGGAGCGGGCTAGGTCAATCGATGTCGCGCTGATCTTTGGCCTCATCATCCTCTTCGGGTTGCGGCTCGCCGGCGCCGGGGTCCTGTTCTGGATCGGGCTTTATGCGCTGGTTCTGCCCGGCCTTGCCTCGACGCTTGGCATCGCGGCGCGAAAGCTGGCAACCGACATCGGCACCTATGGGGAAAGTGATCTTCGCCCGGTACTGGTCGAGCGAGGGGTGCGGCTTGCAATCGTCGGGACTGCCATCCTGTGGCTGATCTTCCTCGTGCGCGCGCATCCGAATTCCCTGCCCGATGGCGCATTGCTGACGTCGATCGTCGTCGGCGTCTTGCACGGGGCGCTGATCCTGCTTCTTGCCGATCTCGTCTGGATCGCGATCAAGTCGATGATCGCACGGCGGCTGGAGTTGAGTACACCCGCCGGCAACCCGATGAGCGGCCAAACGGGCGGGGGCCAGCCGCAAGATGACCGGCTTTTGACCATTCTGCCGATCCTTCGCAACATGCTCGGCATCATCATCGCCGCGGTTGCGGTCATGACGGCACTTTCGGAACTCGGCGTCAATATCGGGCCGCTGCTGGCGAGCGCCGGCATCTTCGGCATCGCCATCGGTTTCGGTTCGCAGACGCTGGTCAAGGATATCATCAGCGGCGTGTTCTACATGATCGACGACGCCTTCCGCGTCGGCGAATACATCCAGAGCGGTTCCTATCGCGGCACGGTTGAATCCTTCAGCATCCGCTCGGTCAAACTGCGGCACCATCGCGGCCCGATTTTCACCGTGCCGTTCGGATCGCTCGGCGCCGTCGAAAATATGAGCCGCGACTGGTCGATCGACAAATTCCTCGTCACGGTCGCCTTCGATACTGACATTGCCAAGGTCCGGGCCATTACCAAGGAGATCGGCAAGGCGCTGAAGGAAGACCCGGAATTCGGACCGTTCCTGATCGAAACCGTCAAGCTGAAGGGCGTGGAGCAATTCGGCGAATATGGGATGACGCTTGGTTTCGGCATGATGCTGCGCGCCGGCGGGCAATCCTCCATGGTGCGCCGCAAGGCCTATTCGATGCTGAAGGATGCCTTTGCGCAAAACGACATCCAGTTCGCCAGCATGGCGGGCGCCTATCCCACATCTACACGAAGCGCGCGACCACAGGAGCCCGAAGCAAGCGACGGGACGGGGACGGTGGAAGAATAGGCCTCCGGCAACCGCGCCCCAACCTTAGCCCATTCGTTCGGACATATATTCACCCGGCGAAGCGGGAAACACCACGGTCTTGTTGCCGTTGAGGAAGACACGGTGATGGATATGGGCATGAATGGCGCGTGCCAGAACCTGGCTTTCCACGTCTCTCCCGAGGCTCACATAATCCATCCCGCTCTGGGCATGGGTGACACGGATCGTGTCCTGTTCGATGATCGGGCCTTCATCGAGATCAGCGGTGACGTAATGGGCCGTCGCGCCGATCAGTCGCACGCCGCGCTCATAGGCCTGCTTGTAAGGGTTTGCGCCTTTGAAGGACGGCAGGAAGGAGTGGTGGATGTTGATGATGCGGCCAGACATTTCCTGGCACAGCCGTTCCGACAGAACCTGCAAGTAGCGCGCCAGCACGACGAGTTCCGCGCCTGCATCGCGCACCACCTGCAGTATGGCCGCCTCGGCTTCCGGTTTCGTCTCCGGCGTGACGCGAATGTGGTGAAAGGGAATATCCTCGTTCACTACCTGCTTCTGGTATTCGAGGTGATTGGAAATGACAGCGACAATCTCCACAGGCAATGCACCAATGTGGGAACGATAGAGTAGATCGTTCAGGCAATGGCCGAAGCGTGAAACCATGATCACGACTTTCGTTTTCCGCGAGAGATCATGGATATCGTATTCCATGTCGAAATCGGCGGCGACGGAAGCGAACCCTGCGACGAGAGCAGCGGGTTCCATCCCTTCCTCCGAAACGAAGCTCAGCCGCATGAAAAAGCGGCCCGTTTCCAGGTCGGTGAATTGCGAACTGTCGTTGATGTTGCAGCCTGACCGCGCGAGATATCCGGACACGGCGGCAACGATGCCGCTTCGTGCCGGGCACGAGACTTTCATGACATAGCTGGTCAAATCCTGCTCCCCTTGATGGATCAGCGATCGGGCACATTGGCGGTGATGCCGCCCTGCCCGATCATGGCTAACGAGACCGATAATAGCGTGTTACGCGCCGTAGATCGGGAAGTCCTCACACAGCGCTGCAACCTCGGCCCGCACGTTCGCCTCAATCTCAGCATTGCCTTCGGCGCTGACAGCCAGCGCGTCGATGACGCGCAGGATCAGCACGCCGATCCGCTCGAATTCGGCCACGCCGAAACCGCGCGTGGTGCCGGCCGAACTGCCGAGCCGGATGCCCGAGGTGACGAAGGGCTTTTCCGGGTCGTTGGGAATGGAGTTCTTGTTGCAGGTGAGGCCTGCCCGCTCAAGAGCGATTTCGGCAACCTTACCGGTAACGCCCTTCGGACGCAGATCGACCAGAACCATGTGGCTGTCGGTTCCACCAGAAACGATCCCCAGACCGCCTTCCGTCAGCACTCGCGCCAGAGCCTGTGCATTGGCGATGACCTGACCGGCGTAGTCGGCAAAGTCCGGTCGCAGCGCCTCGCCGAAGGCCACGGCCTTGGCGGCGATGACATGCATCAGCGGGCCGCCCTGATTGCCGGGGAAGACGGCCGAATTCAGCTTCTTCGCCAGATCGGCATCGTTGGTCAAAATCACGCCGCCGCGAGGGCCGCGCAGGGTCTTGTGGGTGGTGGAGGTGACGACATGGGCGTGCGGCACCGGGTTTGGATATTTGCCGCCGGCGATCAGGCCGGCATAATGGGCCATGTCGACCATCAGCCATGCGCCAACCTCGTCGGCGATCTTGCGGAAGCCTTCGAAATCGATCTGGCGCGGATAGGCCGAGGCGCCTGCGACGATCAGCTTCGGCCTGGTTTCCAGTGCCTTTGCCCGAACCTTTTCCATATCGATCAGATGCGTCTCGGCATCCACCTCATAGGAGACGACATCGAACCACTTGCCCGACATGGTGACCGGCGAACCGTGGGTCAGGTGGCCGCCATGGGCCAGCGAAAGCCCCATGATCCGGTCGCCCGGCTGAAGAAGTGCCAGAAACACCGCCTGATTGGCCTGCGCGCCGGAATGCGGCTGAACGTTCGCGAACTCCGCGCCGAAAAGTTGCTTCAGCCGGTCGATGGCGACCTGCTCGACCTTGTCGACGAATTCGCAGCCGCCATAGTAGCGTTTGCCGGGATAACCTTCGGCATATTTGTTGGTCAGCACCGAGCCTTGCGCCGCCAGAACGTCGGCGGACACGATGTTTTCCGAAGCGATCAGTTCGATCTGGGTTTTCTGGCGATCGAGTTCCTCGGCGATGGCGTCGGCGATCACCGTATCCGAAACGGCATTATGGGACAGACGGTTGAGCATTGTTTCCTCCTCAAGGATCAGGCGATTTCGGCGGCAAGTTCCTTGCAACCGGTTTCAAGCAAATGGCCGAGATGCGGCGCGAAACTGTTCCAGATATCCATACGGAAACCATCCGGCGCATCGCGCCACAGCACCACGGTCACGCCATCGAAAATCGTTCTGCGGGCCTCGCCAACCGGAATGGTGTCGATGTCGCGGGCGCAGCCGAGTGTCAAAAGCTCGGCGGCGAGCGGCCCCTTGATCGCGAGCGTCACTTCCCTTCCGGAAATATCGACGAGACTATGCGGATGGCCGGCATAAACGCCAGCGCAGGCCGCGATCACCCCGTCGACCGCGCCAACAGGAGCAAGGATCGTCCATTCGTCGGGGCCAAGGCGCACGGCCTCGATTTCGCCTGCAGCAGTGCGAGCGCCGATCCGGTCGGGCAAGGTCAGGCCAAGGGCTGTATTGAGCGGTACCAGATCGCCGCGCGCACGCAGCGACAGCCGCCCTTGCGCGGCCAATATGCTGACCCGGGCTGCTTTGCTCTCGGCCAGCGTGCCGGGAACGGGGGAGGAAACGCGCATGTTCATTGTCATCTCCGGGTCAGATCTTCAGGCGGGTGTTTTCGGGATCGACAAAGACCATCCCGGTGATTTTTGCGGCAATCGTGCGTTCGGGCATCGGAATATAGACGGTCTCTCCCATCCGCTCATGGCCGCCCTCGACCAGCGCCAGCGCAATCGGCTGGCCAACCGCATCCGAATGATAGGATGAGGTGACATGACCGACCATTTTCATCGGGATAGGCTGCTTCGGATCGAAGACAATCTGCGCGCCCTCTTCCAGCTTCGAGCGGTCTTCGGTCAGAAGACCGACGAGGTGACGACGGCCCTTGGCGACGAGATCGGGGCGCGCGAGGCCACGCTTGCCGACGAAATCCGGTTTGGTCTTGCCCACGGCCCAGCCCATCGCGGCATCATAGGGCGTGACCGTGCCGTCGGTATCCTGGCCGACGATGATGTAACCCTTTTCGGCACGCAGCACATGCATGGTTTCCGTGCCATAGGCGGTGATGCCGTATTGCTGGCCGGCCTCCCACAGGATTTCCCAGAGCTTGCGGCCAAGCGGCGCGGGCACGTTGACTTCGAAGCCGATCTCGCCGGTGAACGACACCCGGAACAGCCGCGCCGGCATGCCGGCCACCGTGCATTCCGCGCAGGACATATGCGGGAAAGCCTCTTCCGTCAGCTCGACGCCCTCGACCAGCGGAGCGAGCAGCTTTGCCGCATTCGGGCCGTTCAGCGCAATGGTAGACCATTGCTCGGTGGTGGAAGTCAGCCAGACGTTGAGATCCGGCCATTCGGTCTGGAGGTAATCTTCCATCATGTTCATCACCCTTGCCGCACCGCCGGTGGTGGTGGTGACGTGGAAGCGATCCTCGGTCATGCGGCCGATGACGCCGTCGTCGCGAATGAAGCCGTCATCACCCAGAAGCAGGCCGTAACGGCAGCGGCCGGGCGCGAGCTTCGACCACGGGTTGGTGTACATGCGGTTCATGAACTCGACCGCATCCGGCCCGACGACCTCGATCTTGCCGAGCGTCGAGGCGTCGAACATGCCGAGGCTTTGCCGCACCGCCCGGCATTCGCGGCCGACTGCCGCATCCATGTCTTCACCTGGTTTGGGGAAGTACCAGGCGCGCCGCCATTGGCCGACCGGCTCGTAAACCGCGCCATGCTCCTCAGCCCAGCTGTCGATCTGCGTCTTGCGCGTCACCTCGAAATGCTGGCCGCGATGATAACCGGCGAAAGCGCCGAAGGTCGTCGGCGTGTAGGGTGGGCGGAAGGTCGTGAGGCCGACTTCCGGCTGGCGTTTGCCGAGCGCTTCCGCCGCGATGTTGAGGCCGTTGATATTGGACATCTTACCCTGATCGGTCGCCATGCCGTTGGTGGTGTAGCGCTTGACGTGCTCGATGGAGCGCATGCCCTCGCGCACGGCCAGCCGCAGATCCTTGGCGGTCACGTCGTTCTGGTAATCGACGAAGGCCTTGGCCTTGCCGGCGTCGCGATCGCTCGGCAATTCCGTCAGCGATACGCCGCTGCCGGTGCGGTCGTGCTCCACCGCATAGTCGCGGGTATCGCCCGTCTTGCCCAGGGCTGCAGCGATCTTCCGGCCATGCTCGGCGCCATCCTTCAGCACCGCTTCAATGCCCCAAAGCCCGCGCCCGGCGCCGGCAATTGCACAATCCTCATTGGTCATGGCCGGCAGGAAGGTGGTCCGCTGATCGTCCCAGACAAGCTTGCCCTGCGTATGGGAAAACAGATGCAGCGACGGCGTCCAGCCGCCAGACATCAGCAACGCATCACAGGCGATTTCCTGCCCCGCGCCGACCGTGGAGCCATTCACCGGATTGACGCGGACTGATTTCACACGCAACCGGCCCGAAGTCGCCGTCACGGTATGCGACAGCCGCACCGGAATGCCGAGCGCGCGCGCCTCGTTCACCAGTTCCTCGCGCACCTTCGCACGGGTATCGACGATGGCCTGCACCCGCGCGCCTGCGCCATGAAGATCGAAGGCGGCATACCAGGCGCTGTCATGGCTCGTCACCACCACCGGCCTGTTGCCGACCTTGACGCCATAGCGGTTCAGATAGGTCTGGGCGGAGCCCGCCAGCATCACGCCCGGCCGGTCGTTGCCATGGAAGACCAGCGGTTTTTCGAGAGCCCCCTGCGCCAGCACCACATGGCGCGCCCGCACCCGCCACAGGCGTTCACGCGGCATGTCCTTGGGCATGGATTCGAGATGGTCGGTCAGCTTTTCGCAAAGGCCGATCATCTTCTGGTGGTAGTAGGCAATCGCCGTCGTGCGGTTCATGACCCTGACGCCGCGCTCCTTCAGCGCCTTCAACTCGTCCGCCAGCCAGTTCCATGCTGACTGGCCGTCGATCTGCGCCTGCGGCTCGGACAGCAGCGTCCCGCCGACTTCGGCATTTTCGTCCACCAGCACGACCTTGAGACCATCGACCGCCGCTGCGCGCGCCGCAGCAAGACCCGCAGGACCGGCGCCGACGATCAGCACGTCGCAATGCAGGTTGCGCGAGGCATAGGTATCGGGGTCTTCTTCCGTGGGCGAGACGCCGAGACCGGCCGCCGCGCGGATGAAGGGCTCATAGACCTTGTTCCAGAAGCTCTTCGGCCACATGAAGGTCTTGTAGTAAAAGCCCGCCGAAAACAGCATATAGGCCATGTCGTTGACTGCGCCGATATCGAATTTCAGGCTGGGATATTTGTTCTGAGAGGTGGTTTCCAGCCCGCTCCAGATTTCCTGCACCGTGGCGCGGGTATTTGGCTCGAACCGGCCGGAGCCGCGGCGGGTGCCCATCAGCGCATTCGGCTCCTCGGAACCCGCCGCTACAGGGCCGCGCGGGCGGTGGTATTTGAACGAGCGGCCCATGAGATGTACGCCATTGGCGAGAAGCGCGGAGGCGACCGTATCCCCCTTTACGCCGCGATAGGTCTTCCCATCGAAGGTGAAGCTTACCGAGCGGGCGGCATCCACCCGGCCACGGCCGGGAACGCGATAGGAACTCATTTCGACACCTCGGAGCTGGCTGGTGCGCTGGATAGGGAGGAGAGATCAGGACGCGGCTCGCCTGCGCGATAGGTCGTCAGGAAACGGTCGCTCACCGTGTCGCGCACCGCATTGAAGAAGCGACCGCAGCCATGCAGGTGCCGCCAGCGCTCGAAATGCGGACCCTTGGCGTTTTCGCGGATGAACAGGAATTCTTCCCACTGTTCATCACTCTGAGATGAGGGGTCGGCCGCACGCACGACATGGGCCTGCCCGGCATAGGTGAATTCGGCTTCGGGCAGCGTTTCATGGCAATAGGGGCAACGGATCAGCAGCATGGGTTAGCTCCTCAGTGCGCCACGGCAGCGGCGGCGGCCTCGTCGATCAGGCGGCCGGAGCGGAAACGCTCCAGCGTGAAAGGCGCGTTGATCGGGTGCGGTTCGTTTTTCGCGATGGTCCAGGCGAAGGTGTGGGCAGCGCCCGGCGTGGCCTTGAAACCACCCGTGCCCCAGCCGCAATTCACATAAAGCCCGTCGACCGGCGTCTTGCCGAGAATGGCAGAGCGATCCGGCGTGACATCAACAATGCCGCCCCATTTGCGCAGCATCCGCATGCGGTTGAAGATCGGGAAGATTTCGACGATGGCGGCGATCGTATGTTCGATCAGCGGCAGGCCGCCGCGCTGCGAATAAGAGGTATACTGGTCCGTACCCGAACCGATCACCAGCTCACCCTTGTCGGACTGGCTGATATAGGCGTGAACCGCATTCGACATGACCACGCAGGGGAAGATCGGCTTGATCGGCTCGGATACCAAAGCCTGCAGCGGATAGCTTTCGAGCGGCAGGCGCACGCCTGCGGTATCCATGACCACCGAGGTGTGGCCGGCAGCGGAAACCGCAACTTTTTTCGCCTTGATGAAACCCCGCGCCGTCTCGACACCCGCGACGGACCCGTCGGCATTGCGGCGAATGGCGGTGACCGGGCAATTCTGGATGATATCGACGCCACGGGCAGCAGCACCGCGCGCATAACCCCAGGCAACCGCATCGTGGCGCGCCGTGCCGGCACGTTCCTGAAGCGCACCGCCCATCACCGGGTAGCGGGCGTTTGGCGATATGCTCAGCGGCGGACAATATTCCTTGCATTCTTCCGGGGTGAGCCAGCGATTGTCGACACCGTTCAGACGGTTGGAATGGATGTGGCGCTTGAAGCTCTGCACATCGTGGACATTATGGGCGAGCATCAGCACCCCGCGCCGCGAATACATGACGTTGTAGTTCAGTTCCTGGCTCAAGTTCTCCCACAGATCGACGGCGTGATCGTAAAGACGCGCGCTTTCGTCGTAGAGATAGTTGGAGCGGATGATGGTCGTGTTGCGGCCGGTATTGCCGCCGCCAAGCCAGCCCTTGTCGATGACAGCGACATTGGTGATACCGTGCTGGCTGGCCAGATAATAGGCCGCACCCAGACCATGGCCGCCGGCGCCGACGATGACCACGTCATATTCGGCTTTTGGCTGGCTGTCAGGCCATTGCTCGTCCCAGTTCTTGTGGCCGGTCAGGGCATTCCGCAGGAGATTGAAGGCATTAAAACGCGTCATGAGCGGGCCTGCTGGTTGGAACTCTCGGTATTCAAAAGCCTACGGAGATTTACAGCGGCCGGGCTGGACAATCGCGTCTGATTGCGTGAATATTTGCGCCATGAGCTCTCATCGCGCCAAGAAACGCCTCAGCGTCGCCTTCCTGCTCGCCGACCGGTTCACGCTGTCGGCCTTCGCCAATTTCGTCGATGTGCTGCGTCTTGCTGCCGATGAGGCTGACCGTTCCCGGCCGATCCTGTGCGAATGGTCCGTGCTGTCGGCGACCCTCGGCAATGTGCAGTCGAGCTGTGGTGTGAAGGTGCAACCGGATACGCGGCTCATCGACGCCGTGCATTACGACTATATCGTTGTTGTCGGCGGATTGATCAGCGACCACAGCGCCCTGCCGCCGGAGGCATTGCGGTTCCTGAAAGACCGTGCGGCAGCGGGCACTCCCCTTATCGGACTCTGCACCGGCGTTTTCATTCTACATGAAGCCGGCCTGCTGGATGGTTATCGCTGCTGCGTGAGCTGGTTCCACCATCAGGATTTTCTCGACCGTTTCGACGCCGAGCAGATGGTCTCCGACCAGCTCTTCGTCATAGATCGCAACCGCCTGACCTGTTCGGGTGGCCACGGTGCTGCGCATCTGGCCGCGTTCCTTGTGGAGCGCCATGTCGGCCAGTCGGCCGCCATCAAAAGCCTCAATATAATGATGATCGACAGTGCGCTCAGCGGCGAAAAACCCCAGCCCGGCCAGCAGAGCACCAGAACGGCAACCGATCCCCTGGTGAGAAAGGCGATCCTGCGCATGCAGCAGAACATCGAGGTTCCGAGAACCGTGCTGGAACTCGCGCGCGATCTCGGCCTTGGCCGACGCAGCCTCGAACGGCGTTTCCTTGGAGACCTGAAGGCAACGCCCTCCAAGGTCTATCTTGAGCTGCGGCTCGACCGCGCCCTTTCCCTCCTGCGCACCACGCGGGACCCGATCACCCAGATTGCGCTCGCCACCGGGTTTTGCGATGCCCCACACCTTTCCCGCACACTTCGTGCCGAGCGCGGATTCAGCCCCAGCGAATATCGCAAGACGCAGATTGGCCACACGACAACGGACGAAGAATTCGCCGTCGGCGTGTTGTTGCCGCAACCTTGAGGCTTTGCTGTTCGCCTGCGAAAAGTCGGGCCCTGCAAAAAATAGATCAACGTAATTGATATGGTCAGACTTGCCCGTACCGGTATAAAAGTCCTCGATCCTGTTTAGGGGAGCCGTGGGGGGTATGGGATGAATTCAGAGCGTCGTGGCGTTCTCGCGCTTTTAGGTGGCCTTGTGCTGGGAAGACCGTCTGTCGGCAAGGCCGCGAGCAACGTTCCGGCAGTTGCCCAATCCCGCTCCGAATACAAACCCCGCCATGTCCTTTGTTTTCTCGGCCCGGAAAATGGTCTGGCAGCGCTGCGGCAGAGCGCTCGCGCCGCTATCGATAAATTTGCCGGCGATTTCAGTCTCGATGAGGATTATTCGCAGGATGAACCGGACGACAGGATGGAACGCTCCTTCAATGTCTGCTGGGATCGTGTCGAGCCGGACGCCTATCATGAGAGTGACGAGGAGGCAGTTGCAGGCCACGGCTCGGTTCTTTATGTGCTCGGCCCGTCAATGGCCGCGGAAACAGCCGTGGCGACCTGCGGTAAAGCCCTGATGTTCGTGCACCACATGCTCGATAGTGGCGCAGTTGCCGTAAAGGGTGAAAGCGCCGGCGTTGCCCATGGCGTGCAGCGGTGGAAGGAACTCTTCGAACAGTCGCGCCGTAACGCGGCCGCAAACGACGCCCTGGCATTCGCCAGAACCTGCCGTCTAGCCTTCGCGCGCCGGCCCATCGGCGGCGATGCCGACGGAATGGGGAGCGTCGGCTTTCATCTGGTCGGATTGCCTGACGTGGAGATACACTTCACCCGAAAAGACCAGCAGCAGCCCTCAACCAATAGCGAGCAGCTGAAGATCGCCGCGCTGATTGACGATATCGCCGATCAAATGACCCGCGACGGCGTTGAAGCGGCCGTGAAGGATCGTCGTGCCGACCTGTCCGATGACACGCGGTATGAGGAGGACGAATATAAATTCAATCCGTTCGGCGTTGCGACCATTCGAGACCACAAGCTTTGACGCCACGCCTATAATGATGCGGGGCCTGGGTCGCTCTCTCCGGCGACAAGCTGCATCGGCCAGACGCAGTAACGCGCCTGATTTGGGTAAAACGGCGCATAGGCCGGCATTGTAGACAGAAGCGTCTGCGCGACCATTACGCCGAGATCGTGCAGGGACATGCGGAAACTGGTCAATCGCGGTTCGAGAAACTGGCCGCGTGGACCATCGCGAAAACCGATGACCGCAAGATCCCGTCCCGGTCTCAAACCCACTTCCGCGAGACGGCGATAAAGGCCAAGGGCCATCAACTCATAGATCAGCACAAGCGCGGTTGGCCGCGGCCGCATCTGTAGCCACTCGCTGGCGGCGTGATATCCGCCCTGCTCGCTCGATTTCGCTCGGATGACCAGAGAGGGATCGTAAGCAATGCCGTTCTCCTCCAGTCCGCGCCGGTACCCGTCCATGAAAACATAACCGAGATTGACGTCGCTATCGGGTGCGGCAACCGCAATGGTGCGATGGCCGGCAGCGGCGAGCCGGTTGACGGCACTGCGCGCAACCTCCTCGAAATCGAGATCGATCCACGCATGATCGGCGCTGGAAGAGGTGCGGCCGAGCGTTACGAAAGGCAAGCGGGTCTGCTTTAAAAAATCGACACGCTTATCGACACGGCGGGTCGAGGAAATGATCATCGCATCCACCATGCGGCGCGCCACCATGCGCTTTAGATATTCGTCCGGGTCTTCCTCACCGGGACACGGCAGAACGATAAGATCGAGATTGTGAGCGGAAAACACGCTTTGCAAACCATCCGTCACTCCCATGAAGAAGTTGTCGGAGTTCTCCACCGTCTGCGCGTCGCTGCCGGTCATCAGGCCGATGACGTTAGTCGTCCCCTGCCTGAGGCTGCGGCCTGACTGGTTTGCGACATAGCCAAGTTTTTCCGCCGCCTCCAGAACACGCCGCCGCGTCTCCTCGTTAACGTCGGGCTTGCCGTTCAAGGCACGGGAAACGGTGCCTATCGATATCTCCAGATAATCGGCAAGCTGACGAATTCCTTTCATGCACTCCCCCTCCTGAGCCGGGTACGAAATATGCGTCCCCAATAACGGTATTGACATATCTAACATGATCATCCTAGTGTCGTAAACGTTTACGACGCTCTGCGCAAAGAGGAGTTTGCCCAGAGACCGGGGAGAGAAGATGACATACAATGCCGTTTTATGCGGGTGCGGAGCTATGGCCAAAGGCTGGCTGCGCGCCATTCAATCGACGCCGGACATTCTCGGCGCGATCAAGATCGTTGGCTTCGTCGATCTGAACGAAGACACGGCACGCGCGCTTGCCGAAGAATTCTCCCTCACCGACGTCATCATCGGCGTCGATCTCCGCGATGTTCTCGCACGGACCAAAGCCGACATCCTGTTCGATGTCGTCATCCCGCAGGCACGGTATGCCGTGGTTGAAACCGGTCTTGCAGCCGGGTGCCATGTGCTCAGCGAAAAGCCGCTTGCGGCCTCGATGGAAGAAGCCGAAAAGCTGGTGGAGCTGGCGGAAAAGGCCGGAAAAATTCATGCTGTGGTGCAAAACCGGCGCTTTATCTCCGGCATCCGGAGGCTGCGCCGGGCCGTGGAAGACGGCATTATCGGTGATTTGACGGCCATTCACTGCGACTTTTTCCTCGGACCCCATTTCGGCGGTTTCCGCGAGGAGATGAAGAACGTTCTTCTTCTCGACATGGCGATCCACACTTTCGATGCGGCGCGTTTCGTCGCCGATGAAAAGCCGCTCTCCGTGTTTTGCGTGGAGAAAAATCCGGCAGGCTCCTGGTACGCCCACGGGGCAAGCGCCAATGCCATATTCGAATTCTCCAACGATGTGGTCTTTACCTATCGCGGCTCCTGGTGCGCGGAAGGCGAAAGAACCAGCTGGGAAGCCCGCTGGCGGCTGATTGGCTCCAAGGGAATGATCCTCTGGGACGGCGAAGACAATTTCTCCGCATCCGTCGCCGGCGAAGATCCGGGTCTTCTACGCGGATTCAAGACCGTAAACGTTTCCGACAGTATTTCCGAGAAGGATACGCACGGCCACGCCAGCGTCATACTCTCGTTTCTTCAATCCATCAGTACCGGCCAGATGCCGGAAACGGCCTCCTTCGACAACATCAACAGCCTGGCAATGGTGATCGGCGCGATTGAAAGCGCCCGCATCGGCCAGCGCGTTTCCATCGCAGCATAAGGACCGACAGACGTGAGCAATCCGGCAAAATCCATCCGCATCGGCACCATGGTCAGCGCCACCAAGGGACAGGCGGCTGAACGCATCGGGCAGATAGCCGATCTTGGTTTCGAAAGCTTCGAACCGTTCTTCTGGCAGACGACTAACGGCCAGGACCTTGCCGAGCTTGGCAAGCGTTCACTTGACGCGATCGGTGACCGCGACATCACCATCGGCACGCTCGGCATGTTCGGCAATCCGCTGGAGGAAACGGAAATCGACCTTCAGACCTTGCAGGGCTGGAAAGACTGCATCGACAATGCCCATCACTTCGGTGCCACCTGCGTTGCCGGTTTCACCGGCCGCCTGCGCGGAAAGCCGCTGCCCGAGAGCTTGCCCCGTTACAAGGAAATCTGGAGCGAGCTTGCCAAACGCGCAGCGGACAAGGGCGTGAAGATCGCCTTTGAAAATTGCGCCATGGACGGCAACTGGCAGACCGGCGACTGGAACATCGCCCATAATCCGGATGCGTGGGAACTGATGTTCAACGAAACGCCGGACGACAATATTGGCATCGAGTGGGAACCCTGCCACCAGATGGTTTATCTCATCGATCCGCTGCCGCAGATCCGCAAATGGGCGGACAAGATTTTCCACGTGCACGGCAAGGATGCGACCATTCGTTGGGATGTCATTCGTGAGCATGGGATTTTCGGCAAGGAAAAATTCGTCTTCATGCGCACGCCGGGCTTCGGCGACAGCAACTGGACGGACATTATTTCGGAACTGCGCCTGGCCGGCTGGTCCGGCTCGATCGACATCGAAGGCTGGCATGACCCCGTCTATCGCGACGCGCTGGAAATGACGGGACAGGTACACGGCCTGAACTATCTGAAACATTGCCGGGGCGGCGATTTTGTCGTCGATCCCACCTAAGGAATGGAAGCCTTTGGGAGAAGGCTTCCAGTAATTGCAGAGACGATAACCAAGAGGAGGAGATTATTATGGGTATCGCGAAATGCATGATCGCCGGTGCGCTTGTTCTGGCAGGCGTATCCGCCGGTGCGATGGTGGCGCATGCGGAAGATGTCACCTTGACCCTGTGGTCGCTGGACAGGGACATCCAGCCGGCACCCAACCTGGTAAACGAGTTCAACAAGCTCAATAACGGCATCAAGATCGAATACCGGCAATTGCAGTTCGATGATGTGGTGAGCGAATCCATGCGAGCCTACTCGACCGGCAACGCGCCCGATATCATCGCCATCGACAACCCAAACCACGCCATGTTCGCCGCACGTGGCGCGTTTCTTGACGTGACGGATATGATTGCGAAGTCGGACGTCATCAAGACGGCAAACTATTTTCCGGGTCCGTTGAAATCCGTAACCTGGGACGGCAAATATTTCGGCGTTCCGAAGGCGACGAATACGATTGCGCTCTATTACAACAAGGACCTGTTCAAGGCAGCCGGTCTCGATGCGGCAAAACCGCCGCAGACCTGGGACGAGCTTGTGGAAGCTGCCCGCAAGCTGACCAACCCCGCCAAGAATGTTTACGGCATCAGCTTCAGCGCCAAGGCCAACGAGGAGGGCACCTTCCAGTTTCTGCCATGGGCGCAGATGGCCGGCGCCACCTACAAAAACATTAATACCGATGGCGCGGTGAAGGCGCTTGAAACATGGAAGACCCTTCTCAGTGAAAAGCTGGCCTCGCCGGATACGCTGACGCGCAGCCAGTGGGATTCCACCGCCACCTTCAACGCCGGCAACGCGGCCATGGCGATCTCCGGTCCTTGGGAAATCGACCGCATGCTCAAGGACGCCAAGTTCGACTGGGGCGTGACGCTACTGCCGGTTCCGACGCCGGACGCGCCGCGGTCTTCGGCCATGGGCGACTATAACTGGGCGATCTTCTCCAAGAGCAAACATCCCGCCGAAGCCTTCAAGGCCATCGAATTTTTCGCCTCGCAGGACAAGGACATGTTCAAGAACTTCGGGCAATTGCCGGCGCGTTCCGATATTCCCGTTCCGCCCACCGGCAACGCGCTGAAGGACGAAGCGCTCAAGACCTTTATCGAGCAACTCAAATATGCGCAGCCGCGCGGTCCCTCGCCTGAATGGCCGAAGATTTCCAAGGCGATCCAGGACGCTATCCAGGGCGCCCTGTCGGGTCAGATGACGCCGAAGGCCGCGCTCGATCAGGCCGCTGAAAAGATAAAGCTGATCGAAGGCTGATCTGTCTGGGCGGGCGGCCGGGTTCACCCGGCCCCATCCAAGGGGTTCCTCCCGGTGGGGCTGCCTGCTGCTTAATGCAGCGGCGGCCCCGATCGGAGCTTGTGAGGATGTTTCATGAAAAAACTGTTTTCCAGCGTCAGCGACGGTCGTGGTTTCGACCTCATCCTCGTCGCTTTTCCTTTGGGCTTCCTGTTCGTCATGGCGGGGCTGCCGCTCATCTACAACATCGTCATGAGCTTTCAGGAAGTCGACATGTTCAGCCTGGGCACCTTCGTGCGCCCCTTCGTCGGCTTCAAGAATTATATCGACCTGTTCCGGCAACCGGAAACATTGCCGATCCTTTTCAACACCGTCACCTTTGTCGTCACCTCGATTGCCGGGCAATTCGCCATCGGCTTCGGTCTGGCGCTGTTCTTCTGGGTGAACTTTCCCGGCGCCACCTGGCTGCGCGGGCTGTTCCTCGTTTCCTGGGTCATGCCTGGCCTCGTCGTCGGCGCGATCTGGAACTGGATATTGTCAGGCGATTTCGGCGTGCTGAATTTCTTCCTGCGGGAAAGCGGCATGATCTCAGGCAATATCTTCTGGCGATCGGACGCGAATTTTTCGCTCTGGGCCGTGGTCATCGCCAATATCTGGCTCGGCACCTCGTTCAACATGATCCTTCTTTCTGTCGGCCTCGCCTCCATCCCCGGCGATCTCTACGAAGCGGCGGAGCTGGATGGCGCGAACGCCTGGCAGCGTTTTTACACCATCACCCTGCCGATGATGCGTTCCACCATCGGCGCGGTCATCTCGCTCGGCCTGATCTTCACGCTTCAGCAGTTCGATCTTTTCGCCGCCATCACCGATGGCGGGCCCAACAACAGTTCCAACGTGGCGCAATATTGGGCCTGGGATCTTTCGTTCCGGCAATATGATTTCGGCAAGGGCGCGACGATCTCCGTCATCATGATCGTTTTCGTCATGCTGGCTTCCGTCGTTTATGTGCGCTCGACACGGCATGAGGTGCGCGGATGAGTATCACGACCCGCAACCGGTTGATGCTGGCAATCGCCGTCGTGCTTGCCGTCATCTATCTCTTTCCGCTCTACTGGATGTATCTGACCTCGCTGAAAAGCGGCTCGGAGATGTTTGCGAACCCGCCGGGCTTCTGGCCGGCCGATCCGCAATGGCAGACCTATGCCTATGTCTGGGAAAGCCGCAATATGGGCCGTTATCTGTGGAATTCGGTGCTCATCGCTTCAAGTGCCGTGGCGCTCATCACCGTGCTTGGCGTTGGCTGCGCCTATGTGCTGGCGCGCTATCGCAACGTCTGGGTTGATATCGGCCTCTTCCTCATCCTCATGCTGCAGGTTCTGCCGGCGTCCCTTATGATTACGCCGATCTTCGTCGGCTTCTCGCAAGTGGGTCTGCTGGATTATCCCCGCCTGTCGGTCGTTCTCGCCATTGCGGCGAAAAGTATGCCCTTCTTCGTGGTGCTGGTGCGCGCAACCTTCATGGCGGTGCCGCAGGAGCTGGAAGAGGCAGCGCTTGTGGACGGCAATTCCCGCGTCGGCGCCTTCTTCAACATCGTGCTGCCGCTTGCCAGAAACGGCATTCTCGTCAGCGCCATTCTCATTTTCATGCAGGCATTCGGGGAATTCGTCTATTCGAAATCGATGATCCAGGCGGCTGAATTGCAGCCTGCCAGTGTCGGCCTCAATTCCTTCATGGGCCCCAACACCAGCGAATGGAACAATATCATGGCCTATGCGACCATGTATGTGACGCCCATTCTTGCCCTGTTCATTCTCTTGCAGCGCCGCATCGTTTCCGGCCTGACATCGGGAGCGTTAAAATGACCCTTCAGATCGAACTTTCCGGCGTAAACAAATATTACGGTGCCTTTCACGCGCTGAAGAACATCCATCTTTCCATCAAGAAGGGCACCTTCGTCGCCCTCGTCGGCCCGTCCGGGTGCGGAAAGTCCACCTTGCTGCGTTCTCTGGCGGGGCTGGAAACCATATCGAGCGGCGACATGCGTATTGCAGGCACTTTGATGAACGGTGTGCCGCCGCGCAAGCGCGATGTGGCGATGGTGTTCCAGTCCTATGCGCTCTACCCGCACATGACGGTGGAGGAGAACCTGACCTATTCGTTGCGCATGCGCGGCGTGGCAAAATCAGAGGCCCGCAAGGCGGCAGAGGAGGTTGCAGCCACCACAGGCCTGTCAAAGCTGATGAAGCGCTATCCGCGCGAACTTTCCGGCGGGCAGCGCCAGCGTGTGGCGATGAGCCGCGCGATCATCCGCAACCCGCAGGCATTCCTGTTCGACGAACCGCTCTCCAATCTAGACGCGGCCCTGCGTGTGCACATGCGCAAGGAAATCCGAGCGTTGCACGACCGCCTGCACGCCACCTCGGTCTATGTCACCCATGACCAGATAGAGGCGATGACGATGGCGGATCACGTCGTCGTCATGCGCGACGGCGTGATCGAACAGCAGGGCACGCCACTGGAATTATACGACCGCCCGGTCAATCGTTTTGTTGCTGGCTTCATCGGTTCACCGGCAATGAATTTCATTCCGGCAACGGTCAGCCCGGACGGCGCGGCGCTTCAGCTGCGTTTCAGTGAAGGCGAGCCGCAGCAGTCCATCAAAAACCCGGCTCCCTTATCGCCCGGCAAGCGTGTCATCGTTGGTATCAGGCCGGAACACATCCGACCGCGAACCGCAACCGGCGCGGCGCTGACGTTACCTGTTTCGGCCGTGGAAACCACAGGTTCGGCCACCTTCCTCACCCTTGGCACGTCGACCGAAGTGGTCATCGCTATACAGGGGCGCAGTGAGGTCAGGAGCGGCGAAGTCGTCGGCCTCGACATCAACCCGACCGACCTGCATTTGTTTGATGAAGAAACCGGAGCCGGCCTCGGAGGCCGGTGAAACGAACCATGGGGCATATCCGGACCGGACGGCCCTTCGGGGCTTTCCGATCCGCAACGAGGCGAAAGCTTCAGCGCCCCATGATGATGTCGAGGATGTTGCGGCGCGTGGTCGCGGAGGTGGCGGTGGCCCGGCCAACCTCGCGGGCGGCGATGGCGGGCGAACCGGAGCCTTCAATATCCACCCATCGACCGGCATGCTCCGTGGATTGACGCTTGAGATAGGTATAGGGCGTTTCGTCCCAGCGAAAGATCTTCGATTTCATATTGTCGAGAATGAAATCTCCGCGGTCCGTTCTTACCGTGAGGATGGCATGGCCATCGCCTTTTTCGTCCCGGACGACGGTGATCAGCAGATCGGAAACCGGGAAACCGGCATCCATAAGCCGTTTCCGTTTCTCCAGCGTGAGGTCCTCGCAGTCTCCCGCGCCGTTATAGGGATACTCCCAATAGTCCTCGTAACCCCACACTTCCATGTCGGAACGCTGGTCGATTTCGATATTGACTGCGCTGTTGATCGAAACAAGGGTAGCCCAGACATCAGGCGTAAGACTGAGCGGCGGCATTTCCTTGACCGGCTGACATTCATCCGTATGCCGCTTGCAGAAATCGTAATGCCCGATGGGCTGCGACGTGAACTTGCCAGTCTGCATCGAAGGAGACGCCTGCACCGGCGCAGCGAAACCCGCGACGGCCAGAATGAAACATGCTTGCAGCAATTTGATGAGATGGGTCATGTTCGTCTCCTGACGACATGACCTACCGGTGGCGATTTGAGTTCACATGAAACAAAATGCTCGACTTTTAACGAACCCGATAATTCCGCTCCCGATGGTCCCGACAAGGAGCGGCGTTGACTGGGATAACGCCGGGGTAGCCACGGCATCTGAACGGTCAGCAACGGTAAAGTGAGCAGCGGGAACTTGCCACACCGGGGCGGCCTGCCTATGAAGAGGCCGTCACGCAATAGTAATCCACATATTAGAGAACGCTGCATGAGCCTGTTTGCGAAGACCACCCGCGCGGCCGCTGTCATTCTGGCACTGGCCTGCCTACCCTCAAATGCCGCAGCGCAGCAGATGGTCGTCGTACCTCCCGGAAACCGCTCCGCCCAACAGCCGGAAATACCTCAGGCCTCGGCGATCAGGACCAGGGCATTTTCCACGACCTATGAGGAAAAATTCCGCAAGACGGTTGATCTTCTAAACAGCGAACCCGGTCTACTTGGCAAGATCAGGAAGGCGGGAGCGGCATATGGCATCGATCCTATCCATATCGTCGGCGCTATCGTTGGCGAACACACTTTCAACGTCACCGCCGTGGACCGCCTGCAGACATATTACGTCAAGGCCATTTCCTATGCGGAACTCGATATAAAATTCAGCTATCAGGGCGTTGCCCTGAAGACGTTTCTCGAGCGTCCGGAATTCCGCTCCTGCGCGACGCTTGCCACGACATCCGAGCAATGGAGCTGCCGCGATATCGTTTGGGATGCAAGTTTCCGCGGCAAGGTCGTCGATGGCGTGAGCTATGAAGCGATTTCGTTCCAGCGGGCCTTCTTCCAGCCCTTCTATGCCGGACAGACCTTTGGTCTTGGCCAGATCAGCCCGTTGACGGCGCTGCAGGTCACCGATCTCGTAAACAGAACCAGTGGTCTGC
Organism: Agrobacterium sp. 16-2014-1-2a; assembly: GCF_053522705.1. NCBI lineage: Bacteria > Pseudomonadati > Pseudomonadota > Alphaproteobacteria > Hyphomicrobiales > Rhizobiaceae > Agrobacterium > Agrobacterium sp. 16-2014-1-2a. Next base: position 162,137 of record NZ_JBNWBX010000009.1, on the reverse strand, counting down.
CGAAACTCTCCGCCGACAGGCCGAAAGAGATCTACCGTGACGTCATGGATCCTGACCGGAGCATCATCTACATCGCCGCTATCCTTCGAGATTCCATCGACGCCTACAGGGAAAAAGGCTTCGACATTTCCGGCAATCCCGGCATCACCGCCACCCTCTACAATGTCGGCCAACCCCGGCGTCGCGCCGAACGCCTGCGGACGGCCGTGGATGCAGGCGCAAAGAACCTGCTGCCGGTTGAAAACTACTATGGATGGCTTATCAACGAGCGCCTCGACGTTCTGAGAGGCATCCTCGATGGCAAGGCCATCGACAAGCGAACCACCTCGGATATCGGCGAAAAAACGCGATAATGCCCTTGCAGGGAGGATTGCAAATCCGCCTCGCAAAGGATGATGCACGCAAAACGCTTCCCCGACCGCCCGGAATCTGCTACTGCCACGTGCACAAGAATTGACTGATAGTGGGATAATTCCGCGATATGCCTGACGAAGGCGACAGTACCGACGATAGTCGACACCGAACGAGGCTGGCTTGCGTAAAGCGAAGCCAGCCTCGTCCTTTCTTGTTTTCTTCAACGAAACGGGTTTCAACCTCGGATGTTCAGTCCGGGGCTTTTTGCGTTCGCGCCCGTTCCCATAAAGGCCCCTGACCATGGAATTCCTCGCAGATCCAAATATCTGGATCGGCCTCGTTACCCTTATCGTCCTCGAAGTCGTCCTCGGCATCGACAACCTCGTTTTCATCGCGATCCTCGCCGACAAGCTGCCGCCGCATCAACGCCATAAGGCGCGGATCGTCGGTCTGTCGCTGGCGCTTGTCATGCGCATCCTGCTGCTGTTTTCGATTTCATGGATCGTGACGTTGACGCGGCCGCTATTTCAGGTCGCGGACTTCTCCTTCTCCGGGCGCGACCTCATCCTCATTCTCGGTGGTGCGTTCCTGCTCGCCAAGGGAACGATGGAACTGCACGAACGGCTGGAGGGCGCGCATAAGCCAAAACAGGGCAAGGTCGTCCATGCCGTCTTCTGGCAGGTGATCGTGCAGATCGTGGTGCTTGATGCCGTGTTCTCGCTCGACAGCGTCATCACCGCCGTCGGCATGGTCAACAATCTCTGGGTGATGATTACCGCCGTCTGCGTGGCCATGGCCGTGATGATGGCAGCATCGAAGCCGCTGATGAGCTTCGTGTCGAAACACCCCACCGTGGTCATTCTCTGCCTCGGCTTCTTGTTGATGATCGGTTTCAGCCTGATCGTCGAAGGCTTCGGCTTCCACCTTCCCAAGGGTTACCTCTATGCCGCAATCGGCTTTTCCGTGCTCATCGAGGCGGCAAACCAGATTGGCAGGCGCAATCGCGAAAGACGTATCACCGCCGGTGATATGCGCGAGCGGACGTCCGATGCCATTCTGCGGCTTCTGGGCGGCCGTGTCGGCGAAGAACAGTCCCTTGGCGAGACAGCCGACGTCATCGCGGCACAGGCGGCACGAAGCGACCTGTTCAAATCCGAGGAAAAGGACATGATCCGCGGTGTCCTTACGCTTGCCGAGCGCCCCGTTGTCTCAATCATGACGCCACGGACGGAAATCGACTGGCTCGATGTCGACGCCGATCATGATACGTTGAGGAACCGCCTGCTGGAACTCGACCATTCCCGCCTGATGCTGGCGCAGGGCAAGCTGGATTCGTTCCTCGGTGTCGCCGCAACGAGGGACTTGCTGCGCGATCTGCTGCATGACGGCAAATTGAACCTCGAGCGCTCGCTGCGCCAACCCCTTGTCGTGCATGAAAGCGCCACCGCGTTGCAGGTCATGGAGCAGCTGCGCAAATCCCCGCTCCAGATGGCTGTCATCGTCGACGAATACGGCACGCTTCAGGGAATAACGACGCCTACCGACATTCTCGAGGCTATCGCCGGCGAATTTCCGGATGAGGGCGAGGAATCGCAGATTTCGGAACGGGCAGAGGACGGTTCCTGGCTGCTGGACGGCGCTGTCGACGTCAGACGGGTATCCTATCTGCTGGATATCGATCTGGTGGACGAGGATGATCGTTACTCCACCGTCGCCGGCTATATCCTCTGGCGCCTCAATCGCCTTCCCGAGATCGGCGAACGTGTTTCCGGCGACGGGTTCGAGTTCGAGATCGTTTCCTGCTCGGACAGAAACATCGAAAAGGTCCGGGTCTGGAACACCACGCTTCCCGAGGCGTGAGCTGGAAAAATCCCGAACCCGTTTCGAAATGGCGACGTGACGTGCAAGCCACGGCACGTCTCCACATTTGCGTCACCAAGCAAGCGGCCGACCGGTGAAAACCGTCCTCCGCTCTAGTGGGCGGCATCGATCGTGGTAATCCAGCCGGCGGCGCGGCGGGCTGCTTCCGCAAGCACCGGTTTCGGCGCCTTGTACCATTCGTTTTCAGGCAGCTCACGCTTCACGCGTACGAAGCTGATGGCATCGTCGAGCGTCGGGAATTCCACCGGCAACGTCATATGCAGAAAGAGCGCAACAACGGCGACGGAACGCGAGCGGCCGCCGCGGCAATTGATCAGCACGCTGCCGCGCTCGCGCCGGGGATAGGACGGCTTGTCGGGCAGTATCTGTTCGAGCGCCGCCCGCAGGATGTAATGGGCCGCAACCATCTGGGTATCGGGATTTCCATCGCCGTCGATCAGGCCGATCTTGTAATAACGTATTTCGCCGGGTCCATAGACGCTGCCTTCATGATCGGAAACGATCTGCGGCTGCTCCACGAAGTTGAAGTCGAGATTGACGGCGCAATTGACGACGGTGGTGATGCCGTTTTCACGCAGAAGCTTCAGATCGCTGGCGCCTTCCTTACCTGAAATGAAGAGATCGACGCCATAAAGAGGATGCCGCTCATAGATGCGGCTGAGCTTCGGCAATTCGCCGGTTTCCTGTTCGCGAGATAGGGTCTTTTCCGGTTGCGGCATGTCTTGTCTCCATCGGCGCCGATGTGGCGGCCGTCATGTCCTTGCTTGTTCAGGCGTTTGCAGCCGTCTGGCTTGGCGGGATCGCTGCCCTGGCTATGCGGCTCGCGGATATGGCTCGCGCCACCCGCTGCAATGTCTGGTAATTCGCCCCCTCGCCCGTGGCGATATAGCCGGGGCAGAGAAAATCGGCCGACCCCTCCGCCACCTTCCCCAAGGTCAGCGGCTCGTATGTTCCCCCGGCATTCTTGAGAATGAGGATGGCTGCTGCCACATCCCAGGCGTTGACGCCGAAGCCCGCAGCAGCATCTGTCCAGCCGGCCGCCACATGCGCGATGCTGAGGGCAGCGCTGCCGGGCCGGCGCAGCGTCGAGAAGGTCTCGACAAGTGCACCGAAATTGGAAAGTGCCGCATCCCGCCCATCCAGCCGGAAATCGCGCGAGACCGGATAGCCCGTGATAAGCGTCGCCCGGGTTTCATCTGCAACGCTGCGGGAGCGCAGCCTGTCGCCGTTGAGATAAGAAGCCTCGAGGTCGGCGGAAAACATCTGGTCAGCCACGGGGTCGTACACCACGCCGGCAACGGCTTCCCCACCGATGACGGCGGCAATCGATACGCACCAGAAGGCAAGGCCACGGGCAAAATTCGCCGTGCCGTCAATCGGATCGACATACCATTGCACCTCGCCGTTGCCGATCTGGCCACCCTCTTCGCCCATGATCGCCGAATTCGGCTCCCGTTCGAGAATGACGGCGCGGATCGCGGCTTCGGCGCGTTTGTCGTGAATGGTGACGATGTCGTGGAGATCGACCTTGTAATCCACCGCCATATCAGAGCGGAATGCCACCAGCAGCGGATCGCGCACGGCACGCGCCGCCGCTTCGGCGATTTTCATCAGCCGCACCGAGCGGGAAAGCGCCTCCTCATTTCCAGATTTGTTTTCAGTCGAAGAAGGGCTTTGCATCGGCATATCCAGTCTATTTTTTTCGCAAAGGAGGGACCGGCGCGGCAGGACCGCGCCAGCCTGGATTATTTCCTGTAGTTGACGCGCCAGACATCCTGCCATTCCTCGCGACGATCGAAATCGTTGAGGCCGGTGGCGGACTCGTAACCCATCAGCCTGTCGGCAACCTTCATCAGCCCCGACGGCTCGTCAGCCGGCATCTTGATGTCGATATTGGTCGGCAGCTTGCCGTCCTTCATCTGCGGTGCGATGCCCTCTTCCGTCAGTATGTAGTGGACGAAGAGTTTCGCCATGTTCGGACTTTTGGTCTTGGAGGCGATGAGCCCAAGTTTGATGTAGGTCCAGCCGACCCAGGGATCGAGACCAGTGCAGAGGCCGAGCTTGTAGCCCTTGTCGGCATTGTCGCGGAACTTGGCAGAACTGAGCAGGCCGAAGAAGGGCTGCTTCTGGCCGGGTGCACCGACGGCCTCTGCCACCGGGTCATCGCCATCGGTGGCAAGCGGGCCGTTCTGCGCCAGCGCCTTGATCCAGGCTGCGGCCGCATCCTTTTCGATATCCTTGCCAAAATGGGCCTTGTAGGCGGCCGCCACCTTCTCGTTGCCGTGGGCTTCGAGCTGGTTGAACCAGTCCGTATAGGTGCTCTTGCTCAAGGGATCGACCATGGCGACCTTGCCTTTCCATTTCGGCTCGGTCAGTTCCCAGATGTTGGTCACCGGGCATTTATCATAGGCTTCCGTATTGTAAGCCCAGACATTGGCGTTGGTGGAGATTGCCAGCGGATTCTGGAACTGCGCCGGGATTTTCGCAACCATGTCACCCGGCAGGTAATTCTCGACAAAACCCGCCGGCAGAAGCTGCGCGAGCGCCGATGGCGCATCGGTGATCAGCACCACGTCGCCCTGCACATTGCCGGACTGGCTTTCGCGAATGATCATTTCCAGCTGGCTGTTGGCGGAAACCTTCACGCCTGTCGCCTTTAACCCGTATTTGGCGCTGAACTTGTCGGCCATCTCCACGATCTTGCCGGTGCTATCGTAGATATTGATCGGCTTCTCCTGCTTCGCCGCCGCCAAGATCGCATCGAGATCGAAGGTTTCTTCGGCTGCAGCCCCCATTGCGGATATGCCTGCAACGGCGATGGCTATCGCCGTCATCGGTAAAAATCTGCTTCTTCTCATCTTTCCCCTCCCAAGGAAAAGGCAAGGCAGGCTCGCGCCTGCCCTGCCGTTATTTTTTGTAGTTCACACGCCAGAAATCCTGCCAGCCTTCGCGCTTGTCGAGGTCGTCGGCCGCCGTTGCGGCATCAAAGGCTATCAACTCGTCGAGATGATCGGCTACCCGCGATGGTTCGTCCGCCGGCAGACCGATTTTCGAGTTGCCGGAGATTTTGCCATCGACCGTCTGCGGCGCGATGCCCTCTTCCGTCATCAGATAGTGAAGGAAGAGCTTTGCAGCATTCGGGCTTTTGGTCTGCCCGGCAATCAGGCCGAAGCCGGGATAGAGGAACCCGGAAAACGGTTTTACGCCGCTGCAAAGACCGAGCTTCAGCCCCTTGGCCTCATTATCGCGGTATTTCGCCGCCGAGGTGATGACGAAAAAGGGATCGGTCTGTCCCGGAGCGCCCGCCGCATCGGCAACCGTGCTCGAGTCCGTCAGCAGGGGAGCGTTCTCGGCAAAGGCCTTCACCCAGGCAGCCGTCGCGCTTTTTTCGCCCGTTTCCAGCCTCTTGCCGTAAAGCTCCTCATAGGCCTTGGCGACATCGGCGTCATGATGGGTTTCGATCTGGTTGAACCAGTCGGCATAAAGCGGCTTGTCGAAGAGATCGAGCATGGCAAGCTTGCCCTTCCAACGCGGCTCCGTCAGCTGCCAGATGTTGGTGACCGGGCATTTGTCGTATTTCTCGGTATTGTAGGTCCACACATGCGGATCCGAAACGACCACGAGCGGATCGCGCAGCTTTTGCGGAATATCGCTTTCCATATCCGGTGGCGACCAGCTGGTGGCAATGCCTTCCGGCAGAAGTTCCCCCATGGCGGAGGCGACATCCGTTGCGACGCTGACATCGCCGACGACATTGCCGGCGCGATGTTCGCGGATCATCAACTCGACCTGAGTTGCCTCGTTCACTTTCTTGCCGCTTGCCTGCACGCCATATTTCGCGGTGAAGGCCTGTGCGGTGTCGACGATCTTGCCGGTCACCGCATAAACGGTGATCGGTTTTTCCTTCTTCGCGGCGTCGATGAGCGCATCGAGATTAAAGGCGTCCTGCGCGTGGGCAGAACCGCCAAGCGCCAGCGAGAAGATGAGGGAAAGGGCTGAAGCCGCCATCCGCCGCCGCCGCTCGCCACCACATCGGTTCTTGGTCATGATATTCACTGTGTCGGTCCCCCCGTTATTTCTTGTAATTCACACGCCAGAAGTCCTGCCAGGTTTCGCGCGCATCCCAGTCTTCCAGGCTGGTGGCCATGCTGTAGGGCAGAACGCGGTCGAGCACGGCGCCGATACCCGAAGGTTCGTCGGCGGGCAGTTTCACGTCTTTGTTGGTGGACATCTTGCCGTCGATCGCCTGCGGCGCGATGCCTTCAGCAGTCATGACGTAGTGAATGAAGAGCTTTGCAGCATTGGGGCTATCCGTGCCCTTGGTGATCAGGCCGACACCTGGATAAAGCCAGCCGATCCACGGCTTCAGCTCCTTGCAGAGGCCGAGTTTCATGCCCTTGTCGGCATTATCGCGAAACTTCGCCGAGCTGATGAGGCCCATGAAGGGCTGCTTCTGGCCAGGCGTGCCAACGGCTTCCGCCGCCGCTGCATCGGCATCGGTCAGCAGCGGCGCGTTGGCGGCAAGTGCCTTGACCCAGGCCGCTGTCGCGCTTGACTCTGCGGTCTCGAGGTCCTTGCCGTAAAGCACCTTATAGGCCGCCTTCACCTCTCCATCGCCATGCTTAGCCATCTGGTTGAACCAGTCGACATAGGATGCCTTGCCGAGCGGATCCTGCATCGCCACCTTACCCTTCCACTTCGGGTCGGTCAGTTCCCAGATATTGGAAACCGGGCATTTGTCGAAAAGCTCGGTATTGTAGGCCCAGACATTGGCGCTGGTGACGACGGTCAGCGGATCCTGATATTCTGGCGGAATATTGCCAGCGAGATCCGGCGGCAACCAGCTTTCGACAAAGCCCATTGGAATAAGCTGTGCCATCGCCGCCGGGGCATCGCTTATGATCGAGACGTCACCCTGAATATTGTTGGCCCGCGCCTCGCGGATGACCATCTCCAGCTGCGCTGTTGCCTTTACCTTCGCACCCTCCGCGCCCACGCCATACTTCTTGGCGAAATTCTTCGCCATTTCGACGATTTTGCCCGTGCTGTCATAGACGGTGATCGGCTTTTCCTTTTTGGCAGCCTCGATCAGAGCGTTGAGGTCGAAAGGCTCCCCCGCCTTCGCCACGCCGCCAAACGTTGCCAGAATTGCCGTTGCACACAGGAGACGGCTAAGGCCGCCCGTCATTTTCCGCTTCATACTGCTCCTCCTTCAGCACGCGATTGTCAGTCTTTTCGTCGTTTTCAGTTGTAGCTACTGCTCCTCAGCACGGCGTCTGCTTCGGTAATCCGTTGCCCCTTGGCATCGAACACATGCAGGGCGTCGGGAGGCACGTGGAAAAACACTCGGTCGCCACTATCGACGCGCGGCAGGGCATGGGTGGTCAGGAACAGCGTGTGGTTCTCGCTCCTCAATTCGAGAATCCAGCTGCCGCCCGTCGGAAGCACGCCGGTCACCGTCATTTCACCGAAGAGGCTGCCCTGCGGTACATCCTCAGACCTTGCCGTGTAACCCATCGCCTCTGGCCGCATGCCGACCGAGGCGATGCCGCGCAACTGCGGATAACGTGTTGCGAAATAAGCCTCCGCATTGTCGGCGATATCAGACACGCCGGGCTGGCCGAAGGTCAGAATATTGATCGGCGGACTGCCGACGAATTCGGCGACGAAGCGGTTGGCCGGACGGTCGTAGATATCGTTCGGCGTACCCATCTGCTGGAGCGTGCCCTCGTTCATGACGGCGATTGTCGTTGCAAGTGTCATTGCCTCCCACTGGTCATGCGTCACGAAGACGATGGTGGTCTTGAACTCCTTGTGCAGCCGCTTAAGCTCGGCGCGCATTTCCAGCCGCAGCCGGGCATCGAGGTTGGACAGCGGCTCATCCAGAAGGAGCACGCCGGGATTGACGGCAAGCATGCGGGCCAGCGCCACACGCTGCTGCTGCCCACCGGAAAGCTGTGACGGATAACGGTCGCGGTACTTGGCAATGTCGAGCGCCTGCATGACGCGCTCGACGCGTGCCTCCCGCTCGGCTTTCGGCAGCTTGCGCAGGCGCAGGCCGAAATCGGTGTTGCGCTCGATGGTCAGATGTGGCCAGAGCGCGTAGCTCTGGAAGACGAGCCCCATTTCGCGCTTTTCCGGCGGCACGAATATGCCGTCATTGACGGAATCTATCACCCTGTCGCCGACACGGATTTCACCGCCGGAGAGGTTTTCAAGACCCGCGATCATGCGCAGCGTCGTGGTCTTGCCGCAGCCGGAAGGGCCAAGCAGGCACATGAATTCGCCGTCGCGGATTTCGAGATCGAGATCGGAAACCGCATTTGCGGAATTCACGCCGTAGTTCTTCTGCGCCCCGCGCAGGTTGATGGTAGGCATCAGCTTCCAAGTCCTTCTGCAAGATTTGTGCGGGTCAGCTTCTGGGCCAACAGGGTACCGAAATAGGCAATGCCAGCGATGATCAGCACCACGGCGTTTGCGGCCTGCGTATAGTGGTAGTCGACCAGCCGCAGCGAATAGGTGGTCAGAACATCCGTGCTCGGCACCGCGAGGATCACGAACAGGCTCAAGCCCTTGATGCCCGAGATGAAGGGCAGGAGAACCCCCGTCACCAGCGATCCCTTCTGGATCGGGATGACGATCGAGACCATGCGGCGGAACCAACCGGCACCGGCGATCTGTGCTGCCTCTTCCGGGTCCTTTCCAAGCTGTGTCATGGCCGAGATACCGGCGCGCGAGGCATAGGGCATCTGGTCGGCAATCAGTGCGAGGATAAGGATCGTCACCGTGCCGTAGAGCGCCGGCATCGGCCCGCGCGGAACCGCAAAGAGCGAGAGATAGGCGGCGGCAAAGGCGATGCCGGGCACGAGATAGGGCAGGAACGTGACCTGACGCAGATAGACCGACAGGGCGCGCACCGGCGTGCGGATGACGACATACCCGACCAGAAGGCCGAGGACGCCAGATGTGAGCGAGGCAAGACCAACGATCATCATCGTGTTCTTCGCGGCTGCCCATAGATCGGGGCTTAAAAGAACGCCGGTCTGCAAGGCCACCGTGTTGAGATTGCTGCCGATCCAGTAATCGAGCGTGAAATTGTCGAACGTGAATTTGGCCGGCATCTTCATGACGGTCGAGAGAGCGAGGGTGAGCAAAGGCAGACCAACGCTGAGAATGAAGACAGCGGCCGCAAAGCCCGTTGCCGGAAGACGCATTTTGCCGAGGCGGCTTTGCCGGTTCATCGACCCCTTCGAGCCGATCGTCACGAAACGGCGGGCTTCGCGAACCAGGCGGGCATCGATCATCAGCGTGATGATGCCGATGAGCATGATCGAGGCCGCAACGACACCGGCAACACCGGTCTGGCGCGAGGCGATGCTGCGGAACAGCGATGTCGAGAGGACTTCGAACTTCACGGGAAGCCCGAGAACATAGGGTACGCCGAATTCGCCGAGGCACTTTGCAAAGATCAGCACCATGGAAGAGAGCAGCGCCGGACGCATCAAGGGCAGGATGACCTGCAAAGCCACCTGATAACGATGGGCGCCGAGAATCCGGGCCGAATCTTCCAGCTGCGAGTCGAAGCGGCGCAGCGCCGAGCCGAACAGCAGGATAACGAAAGGTGTATAATGCAGGGCAAGGATGATGGTGATCGGGAAGCGCCCATAGGCCACCCAGTCCGGCGGTGTCAGGCCCATCGCCTCGAACCAGCCGGGTTGGCCGCCAACGGTGCGGTTCTTGAACAGCGTCGTCCAGGCGAGAGCGAAGGTCCATGCGGGCAGCATGTAGGGCACGATCAGCGCGGTCGCGAACCAGCGGCGACCGAACATGTCCGTGCGGCTGATAAGCCAGGCAAGCACCGTGCCGATAACAAGCGAAAGCGCAATCGCCCCCAAAGCGACGGTGAGCGTGTTGAAGAGCGGATGCCAGAAAAGATCCGTTGCGACGGGCGAGAAGAACGCCCTGTCGAGATAATAGAGCGTGAGGTCACCGACATCCTTGCCAAGACGCCGTTCGTGGCCGAACTGGACACGGACGGCATCCAGAACGATAGAGATGATCGGAACGACGATCAGATAGGTGAAAAGTAACGCCGTCAGCACGCCGATGAGCGTCGTCGGCTCCCTGAGCGCAACCTTGAGGCGATATCGCCAGGCCTGCCATGCCGAAGGCGCGGTCGCCGGGGGACGCCCCAGTGCCTCCGCCTTCGTTGATTCGCTTAAAAGAGCCATTATTCCTCCCCATATGGCCGCAACATTGCTCGGACACGCCGGCAAGCATCTGCCTGCGCGCAACCTGCGGAACAGGCGGCGCGTGCGTCGAACATAAGCAATGCGTCAATGCTTCAGCAGCGGGCACATCAGGCCCGCGAGCAACGATGATCCAGCTCCTCCCGGAAACATCGCCGGCAAGCAAAATGTGGAATAAATATTCCATATAGCGCTTAACCTTGGAATGCATGATCCATCCTAAACGGCATTTTGTCAACGAAAAAATGCACACGTGATCATTGATATATGCCGTTGTTTTTAAACAGTTTTATTGAACTTGTTTTGCAAATTTTCTTATCGACGCACAAGCAGTCATTTTTTCCCGCAGAATGAGAATGGAAAGGACGATATATTTGCCGGCTAAAGCGAGAACCGCCTTCGCTCAGCAAGAGGCCTCGCAGCTGAAATATTTCGATTGGAATAGTCGGCCCTTATGGCCTGTGATATCAGACATGAGGTTTTGCAACGGGGAAGTTGAATGGCGAGAGGGTTCGTGACGGCCGAAGAGGTGGCGAAAAAGGCTGGTGTCTCGCGCTCCGCCGTCTCGCGCACATTCACCCCCGGCGGCAGCGTATCGAAGGCCGTCCGGCGCAAGGTGCTGAAAGCCGCGCATGAGCTTGGCTACCGCGTCAACCGTCTGGCCCAGGGCCTCAATAATGACCGATCCAATCTCATCGGGGTGGTGGGTGCCAATCTCAGCTCGCCGTTTATTTCAAAACAGCTCGACCTCCTCAGCATCGGCCTTCTGCGTCGCGGCTTGCAATGCCTGCTGCTGAATGCGGCCGATGCACGCAAGGATATCGCGCCGCTGATCGAACTGCTTTTCGAGTTTCGCGCCCAGGCCATCGTCGTACTCTCCGGCGAGCCGCCAGCCTCTATCGTAGACGAATGCATTGCCAATGGCGTGCGCCTCATCCTCATCAACCAGCGCCTCGACCGGACCGATACGAACATGGTGCTGAGCGACGATTCCCACGGCGCCGATCTCGCCGCCATGCGGCTTGTGGCGGCTAAATGCCGGAAGGTCGCGGTCGTTTCCAGCGGCAGCCAGACACCGGCACAGCTGCGCCGCGCCGGCGCTTTCACCCAGCGCATGAGCATCGAGGGTATCGAGGTCGTTCCATGGTCGGGCGGTCCGACGAGTTATGACAGCGGCTATCAGGCAGGCTGCGAGTTGCTGACGGACAAGACAATAGACGGCGCCTTCTGCGTGACCGATCTGCTGGCACTCGGCTTCATGGATGCAGCAAGGCTAGAGATGGGCCGCCGAATTCCTGAAGACCTGTCGATTGTCGGTTTCGACGATATTCCGCAGGCGGGCTGGAAAAGCTATCAGCTGACGACCGTTGCCCAATCCTTTGACGCGCTGACCGAGAAGGTCCTGACCGCCCTCGACAGCGACGAGCCCGAGACCCGGCTTCAGGTCGTGCCCGTTGAGATGGTCGAGAGGATCACCGCGCGCTAGAAGAGCACTCCCGGGCAAAAACCACAGCGTCGTTTTACTGGCATGGCTTCAACCCGCCTGCTTGATCCGGCTTTCGATCAGGAGACCGCTTTCATCGAGGATCGGATGTGCGACGGCGGCGATATGGGCGTTGATGCGCTTCAGATCGCGCAACATGTCGAGATGCACTGAGCTTGTCTGGATGCTGTCGGTCAGGCCGTCGCGCAGGCGCTGGAGATGTCGCTCCGATGACTGTTTTTCCAGCCGTCGCACATCTTCCTTCACCTCCACCAGCCGACGGGCAAGGTCGGCATTGCGGGTGGCGAAAACGGATTGCGCCATGCGGATATTGTCGAGCGTGATGGAGAATAGACGTTCCAGCTCGCTTTTGCCATCATCGGAAAACCTGAGACCAAGATTGATCTTCTTGGCGATTTCCGGGCGGATGCCCTTCTCGATGATATCGCCGATATGTTCGAGATTGATGGCATATTCAACGATATCCATCGCACGTCGCTGATCCTTCTGGCACAAACCGTCCTGGCCCACCTTCGAGACATAGACCTTGATGGCATGCTGGATACTATCGACCCGGCCTTCCAGCGTACTGATATCATTGAGCTTGGAAAGATCGCTGTCGCGCATGGCGTCATTCGCCTGACGCAGCATGCGCTCGATCAGGTCACCAACCAGCATGACCTCGCGGCTTGCACCGGCAAGCGCCGCAACCGGTTGACCCAGATCATGACTGTCGAGATAGCTGCGGCGGCTTTCGACTCCCTCTTTTTCCGGCAGCAGCGCGGTCGTCATCCGCAGCAACAAAGGCGATAGCGGCCATGCGATCGCAGCAACAGCAAGATTGAAAAGGAGATGCGCATCGACCGCTAGATTGGCGTGCGAGAAAGGCGACATGTCGAGCAGTGCCGCGCCGTACCCGGCAAGAGGCAGGGCTGCGACACAGCCGGTGGTCCGGACGATGAGGTTGCCAAGCGCCACCCGGCGCGCCGCGACCGGCGCCTTCAACGTCGCCAGCACCGGCGGAACCGCGCCGCCAAGATTGGCGCCGAGTACCAGCACGATAACGAGGCTTGTTTCAATGCCGCCGCTTGCCGCAAGCGAGAGTATGAGGACGACGATGGCAAGGCTCGATGATGCCAGCACGGCCAGCACCGCGGAAAAGATCAACGCGACCGGCCAGGCATTGCCGAGCATGGAAATGAAGAGGTTAAGCGCCGGCGACTGCCGGATCGGATCCGTCGCCGCAGAAAGAAGATGCAGGGAAAGCAGCATCAGGCCGACACCGGCAAGGGCAGCACCCGCACCCTGCCTCTGCACCGACTTTCCACGCAATAGAATGACACCGGCAAGGATCAGCATCGGCGACAGCCAGCCAAGACCGAGTGCGACAATCCACGCGGTCGTCGCAGTACCCACATTCGCGCCGAGCAGCACGATTTGCGCCATCGCCGGTGCGATCAAGTCTTTTTCAACGAAGGAGGCAACCATCAGCGCCGTGGCTGTCGAACTCTGCAGGGCGATCGTCGCCACAAGACCGGCGATGAAGGAGCGAAACCCGCCCCGTGTACCGGCGGCAAGCCCGATGCGAAGCTTGGCGCCGAAGGCACGCGACATTCCGTCCTTGATCTGCCCAAGGCCGAAAAGCAGCAGCGCCACCGCGCCGAACAGATTGATGCTGACAACGACCGATTCCAATAGATCACCTCGCCTGTCCTGCTTGCCGCCACTCTTCCCCGAGGGGACGTTGATCTGCCCCGTTCACATCGCGGATTGCGTCGAAAAAACCTACGGATCACACCGCAACGGATTGGAGTTGCGGTGTGAGACGGAGCTCCAGATGCCGCAAACCGCCTTCGGCACGGTCGAGAAACAGCCCAAGGGCACCGAAGAAGATTTCGATAAAACTCTTAACCGAACCGTCGTGGTGATCGGGCTCACGGCCGAACCGCTCTGCCAGCATCCGGTAAAGGGAAAGCCGTTGAGGCGCGATATGGACAAGCGCCAGACCCGCGCTTTGACGCAGGCAATACCAGTCAGCAATAAGCTCGAACATCGGCAGATCGGAGGAAAGCCCGACATCATGCGAGGCAAGGCTTTTTTCACCAAGCAGGCCGATAACCTCGGATATGGTTTTATCCGCAATCGCCGACACGATCCCGGCTGGCCACTCCTTGGTGAAATAACGATGCCTGATAAGCGCGCGTTTGTGGCCAAGCAGGAAATCACCATAATTGCCGGCCGCAAATGCGCGGTCCTCATCCTCGCCCGCAAGTGCCATTTCCTGCGCATACCCCCGGCAAATGCGGCTGTTAATCGGCAGCGCGGCCATTTCCACCGTCTCAATGGAAATCTCGTGCTGCTGGGGATGGACGACCTTGAAGGCGGGTGGAAAGGCAACCAGAGACGGCACGGCGATATTGGTGAGCGAGGTTTCCCCTTCCCCACGCCGGGTTACGCCTTCCACATGCAGATGTCCGCTGAAATGGACTTGGAGCCCGGCCTCGACCAGCGCATCCTCAACCGCCTTGCGCGGCGTGCGACGCACCACGTTGGTTTCGCCGAACAGCGCACTTTCGGCACCGCTTGCGCCATCGAAGGGATCGAGCGCCGGATAGTGCGAAAAGCCGAGCAAAGTCTTGCCGAGCGCCTGCGCCCTTTCGCGCACATCGGCAATCCAGTCGATGATGAAGGGCTTGCAGCGCAAAAGCGCATTCCAGCCGCCAGAGGTACTGTCGGTGAAAGCCGCTTCCTCACCCGTATCGAAAGTGCCGTCAAGCGGTTCGAAAATATTGGCGTCGATCATGAGCAGCCAGAGGCCCGGCTCCGGCTCAACCAGATAAGATGCGTCCATCAGCCGGTAGATATTGGTGCCATCGGGGGAACGCACCTCGTAGAGACGATCTTCCGTCGCATCGGAAAGCCCGAACGGTGTTTCCCAATGCAGATAGTCCGGCTGGCGGAAATATCCGAAAGCCGCCATCGGGCCAAGGCCAACGGGGTAGCCTTCGCAATACATCCGGTCGCTGATCACCACCCGATCACCGGCCCGCCGCGCATCGCTTGAAACGGAAAGGCATTTGCCGTTCTCCGTCAGAAACTCCTTGGTATGATGCCGGCCACGCGGGCCGAAAATATCGTGATTTCCGGGCAGCGCATAAAAGGCGGTGCCATGGGTATCACGATGACGCTCCAGAATACCCTTCAGCGTTTCGGATGTCGCGCGCTGGCCGTCGTCGGTATAGTCGCCAAGCAGCACCACATGGCGAATGCCCCGCTGCCGCACTTCTTCGAGTGCAGCATGCAGCGCATCGGCGCTTTCGTTGAAAACACGGGTGGATTCGCGTGTATCCGACCAGCTACGCATGGTGATGCGTTCTCCATCGACCTCTATTCCGGGAAAACCGAAATCGGCCGCCGTGTCATGGAAATGGGCGTCGGCAATGACGGCGACGGAAGGAAGCGTGCGTTTCAGCATGGTTGGACAGTCTTTCTGCCTTCGACCATATCGATCCAGTCGGAAGCGCGGCGGGCAGCAGCATAAAGCATCGGTTTCGGTGTCTCGAACCATTCGTCCGGCCGCAATTCCCGCTTCGTGCG
Organism: Agrobacterium sp. 16-2014-1-2a; assembly: GCF_053522705.1. Lineage (NCBI taxonomy): Bacteria > Pseudomonadati > Pseudomonadota > Alphaproteobacteria > Hyphomicrobiales > Rhizobiaceae > Agrobacterium > Agrobacterium sp. 16-2014-1-2a. The sequence goes on along the minus strand of NZ_JBNWBX010000009.1, from coordinate 146,573 downwards.
GATCACAGCCAGTGCATCGTCGAGGTTAGGGTAAAGATGCGGCTGCTGCTTGTGCAGGAAAAGCGCGACCAGCGATACCGAGCGGCTGCGGCCGCTGCGGCAATTGACGAGCACATTGCCGCCATCGGGGAACGGATAGGTTTCGCGTTTCGGCATGGTCTGCCGCAATGCGCCGTCGAGAATATAATAGGCCCCCAACATCATCGTGTCCGGACTGCCTTCGCCGTCGATAAGACCGAGCTTATAATAACGGATATCGCCATACCCCACCGCGCACCTGTCGCCATCTTCCGCCGACGCCTGCACGAGATTGATATCCAGATTGACGGCGCAGTTGACGACGGTGGTAATGCCGTGCCGGTGAAGGAGCCCAAGGTCGCTCGCACCATCGCTGCCGCCGATATAGAGCGCAACGTTACGCGGGCCGAGCCCTTCCGCAATCAGGCTGATCGCAGGCCGGGCATAAACGGGTCCATCCATCTCATTCCTCCACATGCACCAAGCACCCTTCACGGACAGGCGCTCGTCTAAACTCAGGCCGATACGGCCCGCTGCCGATCCGAAGGCTGCCGCTCTGCCAAAGGTATCTTCGATGCCCGGCTGACGCCGCTTGCAACACCGCTGGCTGCGGCCAGCACCGGCCCGCCATCTTCAAGACTACCGATCTCCAGGAAAGGGCAGACGTCGCCGCCAGCTTCGCTGACGAGTAGCAGTCCCGCAAGACAATCCCATGAATTCATATGCAATTCGAGATAGGCATCGGAGCGGCCATCGGCCACATAGGCAAGCGCCAGCGCACCGGAACCGGCGCGGCGCACATTGGTGCCCATATCGAGCAGGTTCTTGACGACATCAAGATAGGTGGCATTCGCGATACGGGTCGACCAGCCCATTTCGATCGAGGCCGCATCGAAACGTTCCGTCTGCGCAACCTGGATCGGCTGTCCGTTACGCGTTGCCCCCTCGCCGCGTCGGGCGAAATAAAGTTCATTCAGAGCCGGATTATAGATAGCGCCGATTTCGGTTTGCCCGTTTTCGACATAGGCGATGGAGATGCAGAAGTGCGGAATGCCGCGGGCGAAATTTGCGGTGCCGTCCACGGGATCAACGACCCAGACGCGATCACCGATCACACCGCCGCCCTCCTCGCCGAAAAAACTGTCCTTAGGAAAGCAGGCCGAGATCGCGCCGCGAATATGCGCTTCGGAGGCTGCATCCGTCACCGTCAGAAAGTCCTGCGGGCCCTTCATCGAGAAGCTGCGTGTCGCCTCGCCCTGAAAGCCTTTCAGCACCAGTTCCCCGGCGGAAAGAATAACGCTGCGGCACAGTTCGGCACGGGCTGCCAACGTATCCGGATAAGGCATCAGGTCCATGCGGAATAACCATCTCTCAAAAGATTGAACACGCGTTCATATTGCACACGTGTTCAATCTTTTCAAGCGTGATTTTGCGGCGGGCGGTCCGCTGGAGTTCATACCAGTCCCCTAAGCGTTCAGACAACCGGTTTAGCCCAAAATCCCCCAGACGCGATGGAACGGTTTTGCACTGCGGGAGTTTCCATATCGCAACCCAAGCAGGAGGAAGAAAAATGGATCACGCCAATCACGTACGCCTCGTTGAAACCGAACTGACCCCGTCGGTTCTGGAAGGTGCAACAGTTTATGGCGCAGATGACCACAAGGTCGGCAAGGTCGATCACGTCCATGGCGTCGGCGCGGCAAGCACCGCGATCATCGACGTCGGCGGCTTTCTCGGCATCGGCGCAAAGCCCGTCGCCGTACCGCTCAGCGATCTCGATTTCATGCGCGATGAAGACGGCGATGTCCACGCGATTACCTCGTGGACCAAGGATCAGCTCAAGGAAATGCCTGAGCACCACCACTAATCTTTAAAAAACGCCCGGCTACCAGCCGGGCGTTTTTTATTCTCCCGTCGGGCGACCCCGCCCATACTCCCTCCCCATAAGATGAGCTAAGGCCCGATTGTTCTGCCGACCGATGGAACGCTTAAGCGTATCGAGCATTTTCATGGCGCTCAAAAAATTCGGGCGCAATGCAGTTCAGGGGGACAGTGATTGAACAACCAGATACAGGCCACTCCGCTGAGCATCGACGACGTCACCGTCATCGATGACGAGAAGGTCAAAAAAGCAGTTACGGCAGCCGCTCTCGGTAACGCGATGGAGTGGTTCGACTTCGGCGTATACGGCTTCGTCGCCTATGCCGTCGGCAAGGTCTTCTTCCCTGACGCGTCACCCGCCGTTCAAACGGTGGCGGCGCTCGCAACCTTCTCCGTCCCCTTCCTCATCCGCCCTTTGGGGGGCGTATTTTTTGGCGCCATGGGCGACAAATTCGGGCGTCAAAAAGTCCTCTCCCTGACAATCATCATCATGGCCGCGAGCACCTTCTGTATCGGCCTCATCCCCGGTTATGCCACCATCGGCATATGGGCACCCATTCTGTTGCTGTTATGCAAGCTTGCCCAGGGGTTTTCCGTTGGCGGCGAATATACCGGTGCGGCCATTTTCGTGGCGGAATACGCGCCTGACCGGAAGCGCGGTTACCTTGGAAGCTGGCTCGACTTCGGCTCCATCGCCGGCTTTGTGCTTGGCGCGGGGCTCGTCGTGCTGCTCAGCACCGCGATGGGTGAAGCCAAGTTCCTCGACTGGGGCTGGCGCATTCCGTTCTTTCTGGCGGCACCCCTCGGGCTGATCGGGCTTTATCTGCGCCACGCGGCAGAAGAAACACCAGCCTTCACCGAACGCCTGCAGCGCTCCGAAGAAGAAGACCGGCAGTCGCTGAAAGAGCGCCCCATGGTTCCCATCGCCGAGATCGTGAGCCAACATTCCCGCTCGCTGGCAATATGCATAGGCATGGTCCTCGTGACCAACGTCACCTATTACATGCTGCTCACCTACATGCCGACATATCTGTCGAAGACGCTGAATTACAGCGAGGACCATGGCGTCCTCATCATCATCGCGGTTATGGTTGGCATGCTGTTCGTCCAGCCCGCCATCGGGCTTTTGAGCGACCGGATCGGACGCAGGCCGTTTCTGGCGGTTGGCAGCACGGCGATCCTGTTTCTTTCACTGCCGGCATTTCATCTCATCGCCAGCGGGCAGGTTGTTCAGATTTTCTTCGGCCTGCTCATCCTGGCGGTCGCACTTAACTGCCTGATCGGGATCATGGCATCCACCCTCCCGGCCCTTTTCCCGGCCCGCATCCGCTACAGCGCGCTGGCTATCGCGTTTAATATCTCGATCATCGTTGCCGGGCTCACGCCGACACTCACCGCATGGTTGGTGGAGGTAACGGAAAATATCTATATGCCGGCCTACTATCTCATGGTCGCGGCCATCTTTGGCATTGTGACGACATTTTTCCTCAAGGAAACCGCCAACCGGCCGCTTTATGGCGACACGCCGAATGCGTCTAGCCGAAAGGAAGCGAAGTCGCTTCTTGCAGAGCAATATCTGCACATCGAGAAAAGCGTCGAGGAGATAGACGACGAATTGCTCAAACTTGAAGAACAGAAGGAAATTCTTCAGGCAAAACGCAACCAGCTGGTTGGCAGACATCCGGATCTGACCTGAGCGGATATCCAGTCCTGGAACAGGATGCGCGGCGATGCATTTGCACCCGCGCATCCCTTAAACGTCAGACGGCGAGGAACCCGCCATCGATGGGCAACACCGCGCCGGAAATCATGCTGCTATCATCTGACAGAAGCAGTGCGATGCTCTGTGCCACGTCTTCGGCCTCGGCAAAGCGCTGCAGAGGATGGCGAACCATCATTGGTGTGCTCTTGGCCGGATCGTTCCATGCTTCGGCAGCCAGTTCAGTCAGCGTGATGGTCGGCGCCACGGCGTTGACACGGATGCCGTGCGGCCCGAGTTCCTTGGCAAGAACGCGGGTTGCGCCTTCAAGCCCCGCTTTCGAGGCCGCGTAGCAGAGATGATCCTGAAAACCGCGATGACCGGCAATTGACGTGATGTTGACGATTGCGCCGCCGCCACCCTTTGCGACACGGGCACGGGCGAATTCCTGGCAGGTGACGAGCGCGGTACGCAGATTGATGCCCAGTACAGCCTCATAACCTTCGTCGCTCATATCAAGCACGCTTTCGAGCACGTTGATGCCGGCGCTGTTGATGAGAAAATCGCATGGACCCGCCTCGACCATCGCGGCCCGCGTCGACGCCACATCTGCGAGATCGACACGGATCGAGCGTCCGCCGATTTCGCTTTTCAGGCTGTCGAGATCGGACTGGGTCCGGCTGATTGCCACGACCTCAGCACCGCGCGCGGCCATCAGGATAGCGCAGGCACGGCCGATGCCCTTGCCTGCGCCGGTGATGATGACGGATTTTCCGGAAAACTGCATGGAATCCTCTTTATTTTGCGGCCAAAACGGCCGGACGATGGAAGCGCGTGGCGCTTCAGGAATGGTTTGCGGAACGAATGGCGCGCGCCGCATTCTGCAGTGCCAGAAACGCGTCGTAGCGTGACTGGTGCACTTGGCTGAATGCAGCGTCCGGTGCCGAATATTTGGCAATACGCGACATGGCGGGCATTGCGGAAATCAGGTCGGGATAGGCCTTGGCAGCAACCGCACCGAGCATCGCCGATCCAAGAAGCACCGGCTCCTCGCATTCAGTGAGTTCAACCGGAAGCCCCGTCGCATCCGCCAGCAATTGTCTGGCAAGCGGATGAGCGCCCGCGCCGCCGCTGACACTGATCGTTTCCACGGGAGCGCCATGACGCGCCTGCGTCTCGATGATCTGGCGAAGCCCGTAACCGAGGCCGAGAAGCCCCGCTACGTAAAGCGCGACAAGCGAATCCACCCCCGTCTCGGTGCCGTAACCGGCAATGACGGCACGGGCATGAGGATCGGCGAAGGGCGCGCGGTTGCCGAGGAACTCCGGCACCACGTGAAAATTCTCGGCAATCTTCACGGCAGCGGAAGCAGACGTGGCCAAAGCCAGTGCACGGTCGGCAAGCCATGCAGGTAATGACTTGCCTTCTTTTTCGGAAAGCGCCTTTGCCTCTGAAAATGCCGGGTGCAATTGCACCAGATAATCAATGGCCGCACCGGCGGCGGATTGGCCGCCTTCATTGAGCCACGCGCCGGGAACCATGGCGGAATAATAGGGACCCCAAACACCCGGCACGAAAGCCGGCTCCGAGGTGGTTGTCATGGTACAGGAAGAAGTACCAAAGACGTAACCGAGGCACCGCGAAGCGTCGCCGCCCGCAGCCACCGTGCCGACACCCCCGGCATGCGCATCGATCAGACCGGCGGCAACGGCGGTTCCAGCAACCAGCCCCATGGCTGTTGCGGCTTCATCGGTCAAACCATTACCCAGCGCCGTGCCTGGATGAACGACGCTTTCACCGATACGGCGGAATCCCTGCTCCGCCAGATCGCCAAGCCCGATGCGGGTGAAATATTCCGCATCCCAACGTTCCTCATGGGCGAGATAAGTCCACTTGCAGGTAACCGTGCAGGCGGAACGATCGAGCGCGCCTGAGGCTTTCCAGGTCAGGAAGTCCGTCAGGTCGAAGAAGTGCTCGGCGCGCGCATAGATATCCGGCCTGTTTTCGCGAAGCCAGAGCAGCTTGGGCGTCTGCATTTCCGGGGAAATCCGACCGCCGACATATTTCAGAACGGCATGTTCGCCCGCATTGATCCGCTCCGCCTGTTCGACGGCGCGGTGATCCATCCAGACGATGATATCGCGCTCTGGATGATCCGGCGCGCCGACCGGAAGGGTCTCGTCCTCAGGCCCGCGCACCACGAGCGAGCAGGTGGCATCGAAACCGATGCCAACCACGGCTGCGGGATCTATGCCGGCGCGCGAGACACTTTCCCGCACGCTGTCGCAAACGGCTTTCCAAACCTCACCACTCGATTGTTCGGCTATGCCGCCGTCTTCGCGATGCATCGTGATCGGGCGCTTGGCGGTGGCGAGAAGCCTGCCCGCCACATCAAAGACACCGGCACGGGCAGAGCCGGTACCGACATCGACGCCAATCAGGTAGGAAGCCATTTGCGATACTCCTTGGGAGTGTAGTTTAAACGCGGTCGAAGTTGGTGGGCAGCACCAGCATGTCGCGGATGGTGACGGTGCGCTTGCGGGTCAGCATGTAAACAACCGCATCGGCCACTTCACTCGCGTCGATGAGGCTACCCGATTCCTTGGCCTTGCGAAGATTCTCTTCCGGCCAGTCTGCCAGAAGGGCCGAGACGACCGGGCCGGGAGAGACCTGCGCGACGCGCACACCATGCGGGATCATCTGGCGACGCATGCCCTGCACGAAGCTGGTGATCGCCCATTTCGAACCCGAATAGACCGGCTCCCAATAGGTCGGGAAATGTCCGGCGATCGAGCAAGTGACGATGATGTCGCCGGTCTTGCGCTCCGACATGTGCGGCACGACGGCCTGCACATTCTTCATCACGGCATTGACGTTGAGGTTCAACATCTTGTCGATGGCTTCCGGCGTGGTTTCGGTGAGATCGCCACCGATATAAGTGCCTGCGTTGCAGTAGAGAATATCGATGTGATCGACCTTCTCAAGGATTTCCGGGATCATGGCATTGCAACTGTCTGCATCCAGAAGGTTCGTGACTTGCGCGATGGCGCGCTTGCCGAGTTTACCGACAAGTTCATTCAGGGCTTTCTCGTTCCAGTCGACCATGACGACGGTTGCACCGTTTTCCAGTAGCGCCTCGGTGGTGGCGAGGCCAATACCGGACGCGGCGCCGGTGATGACCGCGATCTTGCCTTGCAGCAATTCAGACATTTAATTCTCCTGCTTCTTTTAAGATATGACGTGTGGGCTCAACGCCAGTCGCGCCCGATATAGATGGCGAGCAGAATGATCGCGCCCTTGATGACATCCTGCAGATAAGGGTTGATACCCATGAGATTGAGGCCATTATTCAGGATGCCGAGCAGCACCGCGCCGATAAGGGTACCAAGAATGAGCCCGCGTCCGCCGGCAATCGCCGTGCCGCCGAGAACCACGGCCGCAATGGCATCCAGCTCGAAACCGACACCCGCATTGGGCTGTCCGCTCATGAGCCGGCCGGTCAGAATGAGAGCTGCAAGCGCTGCCGTCACGCCTGAGATACCATAGACGGCAAGCTTGACGCGCCGGGTCTTGACGCCGGAGAGGCGCGCGGCCAACTCGTTGCCGCCGAGTGCATAGACGTGACGACCGAAAGCCGTACGCTGCAAAAGCACCCAGGCCACGGCGTAAATCACCACCATGATGATAACAGGCACCGGCACGACGCCAACGCGGCCGACGCCAAACCAGGAGATCCAGCTCGGAATGCCGCTGACGGGATAACCGCCGGAGTAGATGAGGCCGAGACCGCGCGCCATTCCCATGGTCGCAAGCGTGACGATGATGGCCGGCATCTTGCCCCAGGCGACAAGTGCTCCGTTGAAGATACCGATGCCAAGTCCGATGAACAGCCCGGCCGGCAAGGCGAGCGACGCAGGCAGGCCGGTATTCACCATCAGGCCGGCAGACAACGTGCCGACCAGCGCCATGACCGCGCCGACCGACAGGTCGATGCCGCCCGTGAGGATGACGAATGTCATGCCCACGGCCAGAATGCCCACGACTGAAACCTGTCGCAGCACGTTCATGATGTTGTTCACGCTGAAGAAATTGTCGCTCGCAAGACCCATCAGGATCGATACGACAATCAGGCCCGCCAGAGGCAGGGCGAGTGGCGAGCGCAGCATGCTGCCAAGGCCGAAACCGCTCGTCTTTTCGGCAATGCCGGTATTTGCATCAAGCGACATGTTCAACCCTCCCGGTGGTGGCGTTTGTCATTATTGTTTCTGAATTGATGTCTGCGCCCTCGACGGTGGCGACGATGCCCCCGGAGCGGAACACGCAGACGCGGTCCGACATGCCGATCACTTCCGGCAGCTCCGAAGAGATCATGATGATCGAATAGCTCTTGGCTGCGAATTCGCGCATCAGCGCATAGATTTCCGCCTTCGCGCCGACATCGATGCCGCGCGTCGGTTCGTCGAAGATCAGGACGCGCATGTCATGATTCAGCCAGCGGGCGATAACGATCTTCTGCTGGTTTCCACCGGACAGCGTGTCCACGCGGGCATAGGGTCCCTGTGCCTTGACCTGAACCTGCGCCATCGCCTTTTTCGTGTGCTCCAGCTCTTTTTTCAGGTCGATAAACCAGTGAGCCTTCTGGTACTTGCGATAGTTGTTGAGGGAGATGTTCTGCAGGATGGAGAAACTGGTGATCAGACCCTCTTCCTTGCGGCTTTCCGGCAGCAGGCCAATGCCGCGCATCAGTGCCTCATCCGGGCCGGAAAAGCGGGTCTCGACGCCATCGACCTTGATCTTGCGGCGCGAAGCGGAATGCGCGCCAAGCATGGCCAGCACCGTTTCCGTGCGCCCGGAACCGACAAGCCCGGCAAAACCGAGTATCTCACCCTGCCGCAGGGTAAAGCGCGAGACCGGCCCGCCTTTTTTCAGTTGAAGCTCTTCGACCTCGATCACGTTGCGCGCAGCTGTATCGATCTTCGGTTTGGGCGGAAAATTGGCCTCGATGCGCCGGCCGACCATCATCTCCACCAGACGGTCATTATCGACGTCAGAGGTGAGGCAGGAGCCGATGAGTTCGCCATCACGCAGGACGGTGATGCGGTCGCAGATCTCGAATATTTCCTCGAGATGATGGGAAATGAAGATGATAGCGACACCCTGACGCCGCAGCTCGCGCATGACCTTGAAGAGATGCTCGGTCTCGGACGGGGTAAGCGTCGCAGTCGGCTCATCGAGAACGAGAATACGGGCATCGAGTGAAAGCGCCTTGGCAATTTCCACGAATTGCTGCTGGGCAACGGAAAGGCGGTGCACCGGCACATCGAGCGGAACGTCCACGGCCAGACGGCTCATGATTTCGGCGGCACGTTTACGCATCGCGCGCTTGTTCAGCAGGCGCAGCGGTCCGCGGATTTCGCGTGCCAGAAACATGTTTTCGACCGCATCGAGATAGGGGATCAGGCTGAATTCCTGAAACACGATGCCGATACCGGCGGCAATCGCCTCATCGTAATTGGCGAAGCGGCGGTCCTTTCCGTCAATGCGGATCGTGCCCTCCGAGGGCTGCAAAATGCCGCACAGGATTTTCATCAATGTCGACTTGCCAGCGCCGTTCTCTCCCAGAAGCGCATGCACCTCGCCGGCGCGCGCCTGCAGGTCAACGCCGCGCAGGACCTCGATCTTGCCGAAGCTTTTTCTTATTCCATTCAGTTCCAGCATTTTACCCTCCTCGATGGTCGGGACATGTCCCGCCCCCACACGAGGCGGGGACGGGACCTGGGGAGGAATTCTTACCAGCTGAAGTCGCCGGCGTTCTTGCTGTCAACGACCATGACGTCGATCGGTACTTCCTTCGGAACGACGCGGGCGCCCCACTTCTGGGCAAGCGCCATGGCAAGGCCAACGCGCACCTGGTCACGCGGGAACTGCGCGGTCGTTTCGATGAAAGGGCCGCCGTCGGCAATTGCCTTCACCGCTTCGGGAGCACCATCAACCGAGGTCAGCTTGATGTCCTTGCCGGAGCCCTGGATCGCAGCGAGTGCACCCATTGCGCCGCCATCATTCACCGAGAAGATACCGGCGAGGTTCGGACGGGACTGGATCATGTTTTCAACGACGCCGAGCGCAACGGAGCGGTCCTGACGACCATTCTGCGTGTCGACAAGCTTGATATCGGCAAATTCTGCAAGCGCTGCCTTGCAGCCTTCGACGCGCTGCAGGATCGGCACGACCGGGATACCGTCGAGGATTGCGACTTCACCCTTGCCGCCGAGCGCATCACCGAGATGCTTGCAAGACTTGTAGCCTGCGTCACGGTTCTTCGAGCCGACGAAGGTGTCGACCGGGCCGTTTGCGTTGGCGTCGACAGCAACGACAATCACGCCGGCAGCTTTGGCAGCGTGCACGGCGGCTTCGATGCCGGCGCTGTCGGTCGGGTTCAGAAGCAGGATGTCGATCTTCTGCTGCAGCATGTCTTCCACGTCGGAAATCTGCTTTGCCACATCGTGGCCGGCGTCGGTGACGACAACATCAGCGCCGATGCTTGCCGCGGCTTCCTTCAGCGCTTCCTGCATGGACACGAAATAGGGGTTGTTCAGTTCCTGGAACGTCATGCCGATTTTCAGCTTGTCCTGTGCCAATGCCGGAGCGGCCATCATTGCAAGTGCGGCCGATGCCATCAGGAACTTGGATTTCATTCTCATAGTAACTTCCTCCCGTTTGGAAAATCTGGGCAATAAGAGCCCGTTTCCGGACAGTCCTCTGCCCGAATTGGTGAAAAATCCGCGATGTATCTTGGTTTAATCCGCCATGACCGCTGCCTTCTGGGCCGCGAATACCGTACGAAACCTCGATGGCGACATTCCCTTCAGCTTCAGGAAATGCCTGTTGAAATTCGAAAGGTTTGAAAAGCCCACGTCGTAGCAGACTTCCGCCACCTTCACGTCCTGATCCACCAGAAGCATCTGGCAGGCCAGATCGATGCGCAGCTGATTGCGATAGCGCACCAAAGTCGTTCCCGTATGCCGCTTGAAGGCACGGGAAAAGGCACTCTGGCTCTGGCCAACCATGTCGGCCAGATCGATTTCCTCGACCTGTTCGGTTAGATGCTGGCGCAGATGCGACAAGGCGCGGTTGATGCCGCTATCGCCGATGCCCGTCAGGTCCAGCTCGTAGCTCAGGCTCGCCAGCACCTCGGGCGCCGGCGCATTGACCAGCAGATCGAGAATTTCCCAAAAAATCGCAAGACGCTTCAACCCCTGCGCCTCGATCAAACGCAGTATCAGCGGGCGAACGTGATCGCTGGTCTCTTCGTCGAACAGAATGCCGCGGCGGCTGCGGTCCAGAAGGGCGCGAACTACCTCCATCTCGGACATGGAAGCGCAGGCATCCTCGATAAAAGCTTCCGGAAACTGGATGACGAGAGAGCGCGTGGGAACGATCTCGTCCGGCTCGATCTCGCTGATCCAGTTTTGAGGGAGATTTGGGCCAGTCATGATTAGCTGGCCCGGGCCGAAGCGACCGACGAAATCGCCAATGTAGAACGTGCCTGACGTCGCCACGACCAGATGAATTTCATATTCGGGATGGTAATGCCAGCGCACGGTGCGGAACGGATAGCCATGCCGCCAGGCGGCGAAGGATTCGCCCTTGCGGATATGTACCAGTTCCAGATCGGGCTGCATCGATGTTTCCTCCCATCGGTCACGTCCGCCGTATTCGCGGAGCAAAGCCATTCCTCTTTATGGCTCGTCCCAGGCGTTGATGGGGAGCATATGGCCTGCGGCACATTTACTTCCACATCATACCGGGGAAATTACCGATACTTTTTTGACTGTTTTTTGTCAGAAATTGAAGAGTGCCGTGCATCGACCGACAACTAATCCAGCGGTTGCGCCCATTTTTTCGCGCAGTTGCACGCCATACGCCCAGAAAATGCGCATCTTAAAGATCGATGTGATGATTTTTTAAAGCTCGACCCGTCGATCACCGGCAGGTCGAGCTTATACTTTTCCGAAGGGTTTTTGACGCCCCTGCATCGGCAGGCGGCTTGCCGGAATGGATTATTGCGGCATCAGAATTTGCAGCTTCACGTCCGTTTCCCTTGCCTCCACCGCGCGGTCAAAACCGGCAATGCTGTCTTCGAAGGGAATGGTCGCGGAGATCAGCGGCTTCAGATCCACCTTACCTGACGCGATGAGAGCGACCGCACGGTCATACACATTGGCGTAGCGGAAAACCGTCTCCACCCGCAGCTCTTTTGCCTGCAAGCCGACGATATCGACCGGCACCGGATCGACCGGCATACCGACGAGGACGATGGCGCCGCCGGGACGTGCGAGTTTCGCCATGCCGAGCACGGCGGGTGCAGCGCCAGAGCATTCGAAAACGACATCGCAACCCCAGCCATCCGTCGCATCAGCCACGGCCTGCGACAGGTCACGTTCGCGGATGTTGACGGTCTCGATGCCGTCATAGGCTGCGATGATATCCAGCTTCGGCTGGGCAAGATCGGCAACGATCACCTTTGCGCAACCGCCGGCTAGCGCCGCCAGCGCAACCATCATGCCGATCGGACCGGCGCCCGTCACGATGGCAACATCGCCGGGCTGAATACGCGCCCTGAGCGCTGCCTGCATCCCGATGGCGAAGGGTTCCACCATGGCGCCTTCGGCAAAGGAAACGTTGTCGGGCAACTTGTATGTAAAGGCGGCGGGATGAATGACTTCCGGTGTCAGGCAACCGTGAACGGGTGGCGTTGCCCAGAAGCTGACCGCCGGATCAACATTGTAAATGCCAAGTTTGGAAGCGCGCGAGGTCGGATCGGGAATGCCCGGCTCCATGCAGACGCGATCACCCGCCTTCAGATGCGCAACCTCGGCACCGGTCTCGATTACCGTTCCGGAAGCTTCATGGCCCAGCACCATCGGCGCATGCACAACGAAATGGCCGATTTTGCCATGGGTATAATAATGGACGTCCGAGCCGCAAATCCCGACGGTATGGGTACGGATGCGCACATCCTTGGGTCCGAGCTTGCCGGGAATGTCGAACTCCCTGAGCGAGAGCTTTCCTTTTTCTTCCAGCACCAGTGCTTTCATCTCATCCTCCGTAGTTTGCGAAAGGCCTTACAGCGAATTCAAACAGCGTGATGCGGTGCAATTTCGACAAAAGTAAACAGAAATCAGCCGGATCGGCCGGTTTTTCTTCAAGGAGGAAAAACTGTATCGATGAGCCGGCAATTTCTTATCATCCCTGGCGCGTTAACGAGTCTACGGGGGAGAGAGACAGCACGATTCGCTCAGCGCGCTTCGGGGAATATCGCCGGCTCAAGGTTACCCACTCAGCCGGAACGAGATTGACCCTGATGTGTACGCAGAACCGGCGACAAGCGGATCAGCGTGTGATCCTCAGCCCTTCCAGAAAGGTGCGGAAACTGTCGACGGCGCGTTTCGAGGTCGTTTCGGGGTCGTCGGAATTCGCGATCCACTGGGCTGCACTGCTGCTCGCCGCATTTATGAAACGCGCACAGGCCTCCGGATCAATGTCGACGATCGTCCCTTCCTGCTTCAGCGCATCGAGACTTCGCGCAACGGCCGAGATACAACCATTGGCATTTGGCCAACGTGAAGGGTCGCCGAGAACGGCTGGCCCATCACGGAACATGATCCGCTGGATTTCCGGCTCCAGAGCCATGAGAATGTAACCGACATTTTCCTCGACGAAACCCTCCCAACGCGTCGCGGCCCTAGACGAGATGTCACAGAGCCTTTTCGTCATCTCGGCGTCGATCTCACCCACAACCGCCAGCAGCAGGCCTTTCTTGTCGCCAAAATGATGATAGAGCGCGCCGCGGGTCAGCCCTGCTTCGGCAGTGAAGTCGTCCATCGAAGCTTCGGCATAGCCGATGCTGCCAAATGCCTTGCGGCCAGCGACCAGAAGCTTCGCCCGCGTCTCGGCAATCATTTCACTGCGAGGTTTGCGCATTTTTTCTCCGAATTCTACATACGTCGCGTATACTAGTTGACATACGCGACGTATGCAATTATTTCATTTGCATACGCCACGTATGTTTGTGGTGGGTACTCCCTAAACAAGGTGCATCCCGATGTCTAATCCATATAGAGAAATTTTCCGGGCTCCGGGCGCCAAAGGCTTTTCCGCCGCAGGCTTCTTTGCCCGTCTTCCGATTGCGATGGCACCGATCGGCATCGTCGCCATGCTTTCCCAGACCCATGGCGAATATTGGCTTGCCGGCGCGGTCTCGGCAACCTTCGCGCTGACCAATGCCGCCGTTGCGCCGCAGATTTCCAGATTGGTGGACCGCAAGGGCCAGAGCAGCGTCCTTGTCCCGGCCACCATCATATCGGTCATCGCCTTTGCTATCCTGATTATCGCGACCAACCAGAGATGGCCTGCCTGGACGCTCTTTCTTTCGGCCTTCCTCGCCGCGGCCATGCCGAGTATTCCCGCGATGATGCGCGCCCGCTGGACGGAAATCTTCCGTGACCGACCTGAGCTGAACACCGCGTTTGCATTTGAATCCGCCGCCGACGAACTTGTCTACATCGCCGGCGCCTCGCTCTCCGTCGGTCTCGCGGTCTCACTCTTTCCGGAAGCAGGTATGATGATCAGCACCGCCTCGCTGGCACTCGGTACCTTTGCCTTTCTGCTGCAACGATCGACCGAACCCAAGGTACGCGCGGTTGAAAGTGGCAGCAGGCAACATTCGGCTATCCGGCTGCGTTCGGTCCAGATCATCACGGTCGCCCTGATCTTCGTAGGGTCCACTTTCGCCACAGCCGAGGTAAGTGCCGTTGCCATCACCAAAGAACTCGGTCAACCGGAAGCTGCCAGCCTCGTCATCGGCGTCTATGCCATCGGTTCGTTTGTCGTCGGCCTGCTTCTGGGCGCGATCAACCCCAAAATGCCGCTGCAACGGCAATTGCTGATCGCCGTCAGCGTCCTTGCGCTCACCGCGCTGCCTCTCCTCTTTGCAAGCACGACAGTTTCCCTGCTTGCCTTCGCCGTATTCCTCAGCGGCGTTGCAATCTCTCCCATCTTCATCACGGCATTTGGCCTGATCGAGCGCCGCGTGCCGGAATCGATGCTGACGGAAGGCGTGACCTGGGTGATGACCGGCATCGGTATCGGCATGGCGCTCGGCGCCTTCATTTCCGGCTGGGTGATCGATAATTTCGGCCCGAGCAACGGCTTCTGGGTATCGATTGTCGCCACCCTGTCGACAGTCACCATTATCAGCCTCGGTCAGCGCAGCCTTTCTGGAGAGACCAACCGCTCTGCGACGACAACCGCAGCGCAGCCAGCCGAGTAAAGCACAGACGTATGAAGCGCGCGCCGGCGCGCTTCTTGGCATAGCCGGCCGACGCAATGCACAATCGGCATGAAAAGCTGCACGCTATGTCGCCAAATAAAACAGTCTGGCATTGCGGTGGCCGATCGATGCCTGCTCGTCGGGCGAGAGCGTCGAAAGAAGCTCACTCGTCATACCGATCCATTCCGGTAGACCCGAGCCGAGATCGACCACCGGCCAGTCGCCGCCCCAGACCATTCTCTCAGGTCCGAACAGGTTGAGCACGGTTTCCACATAGGGTGTCACGCTTTCCAGCGTCGCGCATCCCGGTGCACAATAGGCGGTGATGCCGGAGAGTTTGACGAAGAGATTGGGCAGCGTCGCCAAGTCGGCCATACGCCCGCTCCACTCCCGAAAATCGTTTCCGGCAATGTCCGGCGTGCCGCAATGGTCGAGCATGAAGCGCACATCGGGGCAGGCCCCGACAAGTTCGGCGGCAATGGCAAGCTGGCGGGAATGAAAACACAGATCGACCGGCCATCCGGCCTTTCCAATCGTGCGCACGTTTCGTCGGTAATTTTCCTCGCGGCTGAGGTCGTCGGGCATAACGTGGAGAATGCGCCGGAAACCGACCACGTTGAGGTGGCGGCACTCCTCCAGCCAGGCTTCGAAACCATTATCCGTTTCCGGTCGGCAACTGGCGATCTGGCCGAACATCGGCAAGGCACCCTCGCCGATCATGCTGGCGATGAGGCGAGCCTCAGCCTGATAGTCGCCGTCATCCACCCCGCTTTCCATGAAGATCGTACCCACTACGCCACATCCCTCGACAAGCGCTGCGTAATCAGCCTGGGTGAAGCTTCCCGCAAGGCTGGGCTCCCCTCGTGTCCAGGCATAACCGAGCTTGCCTCGCAAGATCAGATGCTGGTGAGTATCGATCAGATCCATGGCGTCCTCCTCCCTGTCGTTGCGGTCAATTTTCGAGGGCGAGCGCGTCGAAACCCGCCCAGGCGGCATCCGGCACGGCCGTTTCGAAAATAGACAGGTTGCGCAAAAGGCTGTCCGGTTTTGCGGTGCCGATCAGGACACTTGCGACATCGGCATTTTGCAGCGGAAAATGCAGGGCAGCGGCCGCAAGTGCAACCCCGTGCCCGGCAGCGTGGAGCTCCATGGCGCGCACCCGCTCCATGACATCTGCTGCTGCTTCACTATAGTTGAAAGTCGCACCCGGCCGTGCACCCGTCGCAAGAATGCCAGAGTTGAAGACGCCGCCGATGACGAGCGAGGTGCCGGTTTCCGCACAACGCCCCAGCAGCTTTGCTGCAGCCGACCGGTCGAGCAGCGTGTAACGACCCGCCAGAAGAATGCAGTCGATCTCGTCTATCTCCATGAGGTTCAGACAAGCCGGAACCTCATTCACGCCAAGACCGAACGCGCCGATCCGGCCTGTCGCCTTCAACTCGTGCAGGGCCTCGATGCCGCTTTCGGTGAATATCCTGAAATGATGGCGATAGGCCTCTTCCCCAAGCGTGGTCTCCTCCAGATCGTGGACATAAAGAATATCCACTGAACCGAGACCAAGCCGGGCGAGACTCAGTTCATGCGAGCGCATGATGCCATCATAGCTGTAGTCGTATTCCACCACGAAAGGCAGTGCATCGACAAATCCGTAATCTGGTGTCACGCCCGCTTCAGCCGGTTTCAGGATCCGCCCGACCTTGGTGGACAGCACGAATTCGTCGCGTGGTTTCCCCTGAAGAAAATCCCCGAGGCGGCGTTCGGAAAGGCCCTGCCCGTAATAGGGTGCGGTATCGAAATAGCGGATGCCGGCGTCCCAGGCGGCTTGCAGCGTCTCCATCGCATCTTCGCGGCTGACGCTGCGATAGAGATTACCGATACCGGCCGCGCCGAAGGAAAGTTCGCTCAGCGACAACGCCGTGCGACCAAGTTTGCGGGTTTTCATGCGGTACCCTCCTCGCGGCGAAGCTGGCGCTCAATCGTGCGGATGACGCCGCGGAGTTCGCCGAGCCCCTTCATGCGGCCAATGTAGGAATATCCGGGATTGGTCTTTTTGGTGATGTCATCACCCAGCAGATGGCCGTGGTCAGGCCGCATTGGAATATTGGTGCGGCGGCCAGCCTTGGCGGCGGCCCGCTCCTCGCGCAACAATGCCTCGATGACTCCAATCATGTCCGTTCCGCCATCCAGATGATCGTCCTCAAAGAAGGAACCATCCGCTTCAACGGTCACATTCCGAAGATGGGCGAAATTGATGCGAGACGCGAACTCCCGTGCCATCGCCACAAGATCATTGTCGCTGCGGGCGCCGTAGGAGCCGGTACAAAGGGTGATGCCATTGTTCGGGCTTTCAACGGCCGAGAGGATGGCGCGAATATCTGCAGGTGTCGAGACAACGCGCGGCAGGCCGAACAGGGAGAACGGTGGATCATCAGGGTGGATGCCGAGATGCACGCCCACCTCTTCCGCCACCGGCACGACCTCTCTCAGAAAGGCCAGAAGATTGCCCTGCATGGTCGCGCTGTCGATGCCATCGAACGAAGCAATCAGAGCGGCGATGGATTCGCGCGTCTGCACCAAGGCGCCGCCCGGCAGGCCGGCGATGATGTTACGCTCGAGAAGCGACTGGTCATCTTCGCTCATTTGCGCAAAACGCTTTTCGGCTCGCGCCACGAGCGCAGGATCGTAATTTTCAGCAGCACGAACACGCTTCAGGATGAAGACGTCATAGGCGACGAAATCCGCCATTTCGAAGCGCAGCGCCAAGCCGGTATTGCGTGCCTGCCAGCGCAGGTTCGTGCGTGTCCAGTCCACCACCGGCATGAAATTGTAGCAGACGACGGGAACGCCCGCGTGACCGAGACGGGATAGCGTATCTTTCCAGCGCGCAATCGCCTTCGGCGCATCGGCATCGCCGCGCTTGATGGACTGTTCCATCGGAATGGATTCGCAGACACTCCATTCCAGGCCGGCCGCCTCGATCATCGCCTTGCGTTTGGCGATCTCTTCGACCGGCCACGCCGTGCCGTCGGGGATCTGGTGCAGCGCCGTTACAACGCCGCTGGCGCCGGTCTGCCGCACATGCTGCAAGGTGATGGGGTCCGATTCACCGAACCAGCGCCAGGTTTCCTTCATATTCTACTCCTCCGAAAAATGCCGTTCGATGGCGCCGAGCGCGCCGTATTGGACGATGTCGCGATAGGCCGCCCGAAGCGCCGTTACGAATGCCTCATCCGCCTGCCATTCAGGCCCGAAGACGCGACGGAATGTTAAAAACCGGTCGATGACCGCGTCCTGCTCCTCGCCGTTGCCGGTGGGTGCACTCCATTCGGAAAATGCCGGATCGGCCATGACAATTGCCTCTCCCCGCTCGTTCAGCGCTGCGCAGGACCGTATCCACATCGCAACCGCAAAAAGAGCGGCCTTATTCGGCGCGCCTGCGGCACGCAGCTCCGCAAGCGGCGCGAGAATGCGTTGCGGCACTTTCTGTGAAGCGTCAGAGGCGATCTGGGCGGCGCGATGACGAAGGGCGGGGTTGGCGAAACGCTGGCGCAGACCGGCAACATAGTCCGGTCCGCTGACGGCCGGGCTCAATGTCGAACCAACCTCCCGCCAGTAACGGTCGACGTAACCGCGTACACACGCATCGGCATAGATATCGGCGATCGTCTCAAGCCCGCTGCATTGGCCGATTGCGGCCATGGCGGTGTGAGCGCCGTTCAGCATCCTGAGCTTCATATGCTCATACGGCTCGACCTCATCAACGATTTCGGCACCTGACAGCTCGATGCCGGGGCGACCGTGCGGAAAGCGATCCTCGATTACCCAGCGGAAGTAGGGTTCCGCAATTACCGGCCAGGCATCCTCGCAGCCGAGACGCGCCGTCACACGCTCGCGGTCAGTTGCGGTGGTGGCGGGCACGATGCGGTCCACCATGACGCAGGGGCAGGAGAGATTTTCCGCGATGAAGGCAGCGAGATCATTATCGGTGAGACCAGCCATCTCCACCAGAAGACGGTGCAGGATGCGACCGTTGGACGGAAGATTGTCGCAGGAGAGCAAAGTCAGCGGCACAGCCCCGGCGGCCCGCCGGCGTCTTGTCGCTTCCACCAGAAAACCGAGCGCGGAGCGCGGCTTTTGCGGATGCGCCAGATCATGAACGACATCGGGATGGTCACGAAGAAGCGTGCCCGCCGACAAATCGGCGAGGTAACCCTTTTCCGTGACCGTCAAAGTGACGATTCTGACCCGCGGATCAGTCATGGCTTGCAGCAGCCGCTCCGGATCTTCAGGAGCAACGATGGTCTCGAGGATTGAACCGACAATCCGCAGCGTTTCGTTTTCACCGTCACGCAGGCAGAATGTATAGAGATTGTCCTGCGGCGCGATGGCATCGCGAGTATCGGGGCTGCGCAGCGAGGCAGCGACAATGCCCCAGCCGCTTTCGCCCCGCGCCAGGCAATCATCGATGAAGACGGCCTGATGGGCGCGGTGAAAAGCGCCAACGCCGAGATGCACGATACCCGGTGTCACCGCTTTGCGGTCATAGGCGGGCAAAAGGACGTCGTTTGGCAGATGCGGCAACGCAAGGGACGAGAGGCGTTCTGTCATGGTCATTTATCTCCGTATCTCAGCCGAATTGCAGGCCGCCATTCATGTCAACGACAGTGCCGGTCATGAAGCCGGACAGCGGCGAAGCGAGGAAACCTACGGTATGGGCCACCTCTTCCGGCTGGCAGAACCGCCCGACGGGAATGGCCGCAAGCTGGCGCTGGCGGTCTTCCTCTGACAGTTGCTCCATGATCATCGGCGAAACCACATAGGCCGGCGCGACTGCATTGGCGGTGACGCCGAAAGGGGCAAGTTCGCGAGCGGACGAGTAAGTGAGGCCCACCAGCGCCGATTTCGAGACCGAATAGGCCGTGCCCGCCGTCAGGCCACCGGACTTCCAGGCATAGGACGAGATGTTGATCAGCCGCCCCCAGCGGTTTTCCTTCATGGCGGGAACGACGGCCTGCGTCAGCAGCAGGGCGGCATCGAGATTGACGGCCATCAGCCTGTGCCAGTCATCAAGCGTGGTCGCTCCCAGCTTGTGCGGCGACAGCACACCGGCATTGTTGACGAGAATGTCTATGACCTCGAAACGGTTGGCGACATCTTTCATGACGGCCTGCAGCGCCGTCGCATCGCCGAGATCGACGGCGACGGGATCACAAGCACCGCCAAACCCCTCCGCAAGCGCCGCAACAGCTTCGATGTCGCGATCGAAGGCGATTACCCTCGCCCCTTGCGCGACCAGCGCCGCAACCACGGCACGGCCGATGCCGCCACAAGCGCCTGTCACGAGCGCCGTCTTGTGTTTCAGTTCCATTCTGTCTCCTCCACGTCCACTATCAAATGGACAAATGCTTCCGCTCTTCTTCAGGCAACTGTTCGTAGATCACGAAAACCATATCCAGATGCGTCACCAGCGCCTTTTCCGCACCTTCGGCATCGCCACGGTCGAGAGCATCCACGACTGCCAGATGCTCTTCGATGACGGCGGGCAATCGTTCCGGCTTTGCCCAATAACGATGGAACCGCGACAGGGTCACCTTGGCGGCAAGGATCGCCTGCCAGACACCTTCGCGACCGGAAAACGTGCCGAGCAGGCGGTGAAACGCCTCGTCGGCATGAAAGAAACCGGATGCGTCGTTGGCGGCAATCACTCTTTCCTGCTCGGCGATGACGTCGCGCATCGTACGGCTCATTTCTTTCGTCCACTTCGGCGCGACTTCGCGCAGCAAAGCCACTTCGAGTGAACGGCGGATAAAATGGCTGTCCTGAATTTCGCCAAGCCTGATCGGCGCAACAAAGCTGCCGAGTTGCGGATAGACGTCCACAAGACCCTCTTCCGACAGGCGCTGGATCGCGGCACGCACCGGGGTGCGCGACACCGAGAATTGACGGCAGATCGAGTTTTCACTGATCGGCGCACCGGGCGCTAGGCGGACCTCGACGATCGCCTGACGCAACGCCGCATGAACCTGATCGGCAACCGAGCCATAACGATTGACCACAAGCTCCACGCTTTCGATTCCGGAGCCGGGGGCCTCTTGATGAGCGCCGCGCCCAGTGAAACCGGCATTGGTGTTTTTCGTCATGAACGCTCCCCTTCAAAAGGCGGTCGTTAAAATCTCGTTGCTACTTGGATACAAGTATACTAGTGTCCATGGTGCTTACGCAAGTCGGCCGTTGGGAGAAAGAGCGATTAAGGGAGGTTCCAGTCGCTTTTTTTAAGGAGCAGGCCGTTTCATGGAGGAGAAAAACATGACGTATTTCATGCGCAGCCTCGTCGCTGCCGCAATCATCGGCGCGGGAGCGTGCGGTGTCGCGCAGGCGGCGGACGCCAGCAAGATCGCCCTCGTTCCGGGCGGTCCGCACCCTTATTTCGCCGCCTGGGAACAGGCCGGCAAGGACGCGGCCAAGGACTTCGGCCTGGCTGGCGCCGACTATAAGGTGCCGCAAAAGTGGGAACTGGCACAGCAGAACCAGCTTCTCGAAAGCCTTCTGAGCCAGGGTTATAACGGCTTCCTGATTTTCCCCGGCGATCCCGTCGGCGCGGTCTCGACAGCAGAGGAACTGACCGGCAACGGCGCGAATGTGATTGCCGGCGCCGGCTGCTTCAAGGACCCCTCGCCCGCCGCCTTCTGCCTTGGTACCGACACCGGTAATTCCGCTTATCTCGGCACCAAGGAGCTGATCAAGGCGATGGGAACGGGCAAAAAACGCATCGCCCATTTCACCGGCTTCCTTGTTGACCCCAACACCCAGCTTCGTATCGATGCCGTGAAAAAGGCAGCTGACGAAGCCGGCGCCGAAGTCGTTCAGGTCATCGCCGATATCGACGCGCCGGAACCGGCGGAAGAAAAGATCAGCGCCTACCTGGCCGCCCACGCTTCCGAAGTGGACGGTATCGTGACCACAGCCTGGGTTCCTGCGGTCGTTGCCTCCAACGCACTGCGCAAGATCGGCGACAAGCGCATCCACATGGTCGGTATCGACCATGACGAAGTCGTGCTGAAAGCGATCAAGGACGGTTTCGTCGACGGCACGATGCTTCAGAACCCCTATGGCCAGGGTTATATCGGCGCGTTTGCACTGAGCAAACTTCAGGCCGGCTGCAAGGTGAAGGAAGATGCGCCGTTCAAATCCAATGCGCTGACGACCAAATTCATCGATTCCGGCACCGCCTATGTCGATGCCGCCAAGGTGGACAACTACATCGATGCCATGCGCGCCGAGACCAAAAAGTTGCTCACCAACTTCGATACGACCTATCTGAGCTGCAACTAATCATGCCTTGAGCAATTGCCGGGCGGCAAACAACCGCGCCCGGCAATCTGCCCCGCCAGAAAATATTCTTTCAGGCGGCAGCGCAATGACCAGGCGACCCGCGCAGGCGCTTCGGGCGAACCAATACCGGGACAGTTTCATGACCGTGAACGATACTTTGCTCACAAAGGGCTCGCAGGAGGGCGACAGACGATTGGGGTCCAGCCTTTCGCAAGGCCGCTTTTTTCTGACCAATGAATTCGGCCTCATTCTGCTGATCGTCGTCTTCGCCGTCATTTTCGGCGTCGCGGCCAGCGGCTTCCTTTCGCCTTTCAATCTGTTCACGCTTGGTCGCAGTGCCGCGATCAACATCATGATCGGCCTGTCGATGATGGCGGTGATCGTGACTGGCGGCCTCAATCTTGCCGTTGGAGCGATCGGCGTCTCGGCGGCCATGGCCTGTGGTTATCTGATCGAGGTGCTTGGCGTGCCGTGGCCGCTCGCCCTCATTGGCGGTCTCGCCACCGGCGCGTCGCTCGGTTTCGTCAATGGCTGGACCGTCATCCGCACGGGGCTGCACAGCTTCATCATCACGCTTGCCACCATGAGCATCTTTTTCGGCGTGATGATCTTCCTGACGCGCGCCGAGGCCTACCGTGGCCTACCGCCGATCTTCGCAGCCTTTGGAAAAATGAAGCTCGCGACCTATTTCTCGCCGCTGCTTCTCGTCACGCTCGCAACGGCGCTTGCCCTGTCCTTTCTCTACCGACGCACCGTTCTTGGCCGCGAAATGCTGGCGGCAGGCGCACGCCCGGAAGCGGCGGAACTTTCCGGCATTCGGGTCGACCGTATCTTCATTGCCTGTCACGTGCTGTCGGGCCTGCTTGCAGCACTCGCCGCCCTGATGCTGGTGACACGCACGGGCGCCGCCATTCCTTCCATGGCAGGCCAGCTTGGGCAGGACTGGCTTCTGCCAGCTTTTCTCGGCCCGGTTCTCGGTGGCACACTTTTGCAGGGCGGCAAAGTTTCGGTGCTCGGCACCTGTCTTGGCGCACTTTTGGTCACCATGCTCACCAGCGGCCTGCTGCTGCTTCAGCTCGGTGAATTCTGGGTCCAGACATTTCTCGGCCTGCTGCTGTTGCTCGCGGTTTTGATGGACAAGGCGCGGCGAAGCTATCTCGCCCGACGCAACCTGGCTTGAGGACTGGACGATGAAGACCGACAACACCCTTCTACGCCTTGCCAGAACCGACTGGTTCGGCCCCCTATTGGTCACGGTGCTGGCAATCGCGCTTATCCGCGGCTTCAGCCCCAACTTCCTCTCTTCCTTCAACATCCAGATTCTGCTTCTTGCAATCGCGGTCAACGCGCTCATCGCCTTTTCCCAGATGATCATCATTGCCATTGGCCAGATGAACTTGTCCGTGGGCGCAATCGGCGGACTGGCGGCAATCTCCTTTGCGGGACTGATGCAGGTCTGGGGGCTTCCGGCACCGGTGGCCGCCATTGCTGCGGTACTGATCGGTGTTGTCTGCGGCATGCTCAACGGTTTGCTGATTGCCATCACCGGCATTTCCGCCTTCGTCATCACACTGGCGACCCTGTCGATCTACAAGGGTATCAACCTTGGCATCACCCGGGCGGAGCCGTTCTACGGCGTGCCGGAATCGGTGAAAGCCTTCGGCTCGGCACTGCTCGTTGGCCCGGTTCCGTGGCTCGCAGCACCCACCATCATCATCGCATTCGCGCTGTGGTTCATGCTGCGCCGCCAGCCGATAGGTCGCTTCATCCTTGCCATTGGCGGCAACAGCCATGCGGCAGAGCTTTCCGGCATTTCGATCCGCACGACAATGATTGTGGCGCACGGCATTTCCGGCCTTCTGGCGTCGGTCGCCGGCATTCTGCTCGTATCCCGCCTGCAGATCGGCCAGCCTTCCATTGGCGATGACTGGCTCATCCTGTCCTTTGCCGCACCCGTTATCGGCGGTGCCGTACTGGCTGGCGGGCATGTCAGCGTCGGGGCGACCCTGCTCGGCGTCGTCATCGTCGCCATCATCACGCAGGCACTCGTGCTGTTCTCCATCGATCCGTTCCTCGTGCAGGTGGTGCTCGGCGCAATGATCCTTGCCGCCGTTGGCATCAACCGCCTGCGCGAAACGCATCTCGGCAAAAAGACAGGAAAGGCCTGACATCATGGACAAGCAACCTGTTTTTCAGGCGCGTAACATCGAAAAAGTGTTTCCCGGCGTTCGGGCGCTCAAGGGCGTCAATCTTTCGCTGGAGCCGGGATCGATCCACGCGTTGCTGGGTGAGAACGGCGCCGGCAAATCGACGTTGATCAAGGTCATTACCGGCGTCCACCATCAGAGCAGTGGCCAGATCCTTGTCGATGGCGAGGAAGTGCGCTTCGGCAACCCGCGCGAAGCCATTGCCCGCGGCATCGGTGTCGTCCATCAGGAACGCAACCTCATCCCGCGCTTCTCGATTGCCGAGAATATCCACATGGAAAAGCTTGGGGCGCACTATCTCAAACCCATCGACTACGCCGCGCTGAACCGCGACGCACGCCGCTGGCTGCAGGCTCTCAATCTGGAAGTCGATCCGGCGATGCCGGTATCCGAGCTTTCCGTTGCGCAAATGCAGCTCGTGGAAATTGCGAAGGCGCTTTCCCTGCAAAGCCGGGTTCTTTTGCTCGACGAACCCACGACATCGCTGACCCCGAGCGAAACGGACAACCTCTTCCGCATTCTGCGCCGCCTGCGCGATGATGGCGCAAGCCTGGTCTTCGTCAGCCACAAGTTGGAGGAGGTTCTCGACATTTGCGACCGGGTGACGGTGCTGAGGGATGGCGAAAACGCCTGCGAAAGCCGGTCGATGGAAGGTCTCGGACGCCAGGACCTGGTGCGCCTGATGATTGGCCGTGCCGAAGGCGGCGGTGGCTGGCGCAAACGCGCGGTCGAGCACAATCCGCTGGTGCTTGAACTCAAAGGTGTTTCTACCGCAATCGGCCATCGCGATGTCAGTCTTTCCGTGCGCAAGGGTGAAATCGTCGGCCTTTACGGGCTGGTGGGCGCTGGGCGCACCGAATTGGCAAAATCGATCATGGGTAAATTCGCCGTCACGGAGGGCGAAGTCCGGATCGAAGATCGCCCGGCCCGCATCCGCTCCGTTGCCGAAGCCATCCACGAATACGGCGTCGGTTATGTCAGCGAGGACCGCAAGGGTGACGGCCTCATTCTCCAGCATTCCGTTCTTGCCAATGCGGGCGTTCCCATCTGGCGCAAGCTCTCAAACGCATTCGGCGTGCTTTCCGACAGCCGCATCCGTGCGGCAGTCACCCCTTTTCTGCAGAAACTTGAGGTGAAGACGCCGAGCCTGAGCCAGACCGTGGGCAATCTTTCCGGCGGCAACCAGCAGAAGATCAGCGTCGCCAAGTGGCTTGCCGCCGACGTGAAGCTGCTGATTGTAGACGAACCTTCTGTTGGCATCGACATCAAGACCAAGGCCTATCTGCACGATCTGCTGCGCGAGCTTGCAGACAGCGGCACCGCCATTCTCGTCATTACCAGTGACATGCCGGAGATGGTGGCACTGGCCGACCGCATTGTTGTCATGGACCGCTATCGGGTTAAAGGCGTGGTCGAAAACAATGGCGTCTATGCCGATATGAGCGAGGGTATCATGGGCTTGATCCATGATGCGGAGCGCGAAACGGCCCTTTCACGTCAGGCATGACGCACGGCCTTGCCGAAGTGTCACCGCAAAAACCGCACGCTGTTCCGGTAGGGCGTCAGGTACCATCGGACGGCTGCTCGAAATCTCTCCCGGCACGACGCCTTCTGCTGGGCGGAACGGCGTATTTCTGGGTGTAGCAACGGGTGAAATGGGCAGCGGTCGAGAACCCCGTCAGCAAGGCCACGTCAACGATCGAAAGCGAGGTCTGCTGCAGCAGCTCATCCGCCTTTGCCAGCCGAAGACCACGGTAAAAAGACATCATGGATTGGTCGAAATGGCTGGAAAACAGGCGGTGGAGCTGGCGAATACTGCTGCCGCACAATTGGCCCAGCTGCTCCGGCGACAGGGGATCCGCAACATGGGTCGTCATGAGTTCAATGGCAGCTTCGAGTACCGGGTGGTGGACGTTGAAACGTTGGCCGGCGCGGCCCAACTGAGGCTCATCGGCCGTTCTCAAACGCGGATGTATGAACCATTCGCTGACATCGCGCGCGAAGGCAGAACCATGGTCTTTCGCAATAAAAGCCCCCATCATGTCAATGGCGGCAACGCCGCCCGCGCAAGTGTAGCGATCGCGATCGATGACGTAGAGCGCACGCTCGATCAGGAGATCGCTGGCATATTCACTAAGCGGATCGATGTGGGTCCAGTGAACGGTAAAACGTCTGCCCGTCATCAGACCGGATTTGGCAAGGATCGCCGCGCCGCCGGAAATGCCTCCGAGCTTGACACCCCGCTGGTTGAGCGCGCGCAGGTTGCGCACAAGTGCCGGATCTGAATAGAGCATGGGATTTCCGCCCGCGACGATGAAGACCAGATCCAGCTTCTCAGACAAAGCCCGCGAAACGGGCGCGGTATCGAAACCTCCGCCTGACGTGGATGCGCCAAACCCGCCATTCGCCGAGTAAAACCGGCAATGGTAGAGCGTTTTGCCGGCAAGGTGATTGGCCGCGCGCAGCGGCTCAACCGCCGCAGCCAACGACATCAGCGCATAACCCTCAATGAGTATGAACCCGATCGACATCGACCCTTCGGCGTGCATGACCTGCTCCAAGACAATCCCCAGGGCAAGCTTAGCCGACTTGGCCAAACTGGACAATAATGCGTCCGTCACGGATAAAAAAATCGTCCGGTATCGCGCTATAAACTTGGACAACCGCCCTGTTTTCGAGGAACACAGATTTGCGCTATTCGGCTCTCCAGGTTTTCAAACAGGCCCTGACCGGCCACAAGGGCTGGCGCCCACTGTGGCGGAACCCCGATCCGCAACCTCATTACGATTTCATCATTGTTGGCGGTGGCGGTCATGGACTTGCAACGGCCTATTATCTAGCCAAGACCTTCTCCAAGTCGCGGATCGCCGTTCTGGAAAAAGGCTGGCTGGGATCGGGAAACATCGGGCGCAACACCACGATCATCCGCTCAAACTATCTGCTGCCCGGAAACGAGCCATTCTATGAGTTTTCGATGAAGCTCTGGGAAGGGCTTGAACAGGAATTCAATTTCAACGCGATGGTAAGCCAGCGCGGCATTGTGAACCTGTTCCACACCGACGCGCAGCGCGATGCCTACCGCCGTCGCGGCAACGCCATGCTGCTGGCCGGTGCGGACGCGCAACTGCTGGCACAAGACGATCTCCGCGCAATGATCCCGTTTCTCAATTTCGACAATGCACGCTTTCCGATCAAGGGCGGCCTTTACCAGCGCCGCGCTGGAACTGCCCGCCACGATGGCGTTGCCTGGGGTTACGCGCGGGGCGCCGATCTGGCAGGGGTCGATCTTATCCAGAACTGCGAAGTCCAGGGATTTCGCATCGAGGATGGAGCGATCAAGGGCGTGGAAACCAGCCGTGGCTACATCGGTGCCGGAAAGGTCGGCGTCGCCGTGGCGGGATCGACCGGCCGCGTTATGGCCATGGCGGGCATGCGTCTGCCTATTGAAAGCCATGTGCTGCAAGCCTTCGTTTCGGAAGGGCTGAAGCCGACCATACCGGGCGTCATAACCTTCGGAGCAGGCCATTTCTACGTCAGCCAGTCCGACAAGGGTGGCCTGGTCTTCGGTGGCGATATCGACGGCTATAACTCCTATGCCCAGCGCGGCAATCTGCCCGTCATCGAAGATGTCGCCGAGGGCGGCATGGCGCTGATGCCGATGATCGGCCGGGCGCGCCTGCTGCGCATCTGGGGCGGCATCATGGACATGTCGATGGACGGTTCACCGATCATCGACCACACGCCTGTGAAGGGCCTCTATCTCAATGCCGGCTGGTGTTACGGCGGCTTCAAGGCGACGCCGGCCAGCGGCTATGCATTCGCGCACCTGCTGGCCACCGATACCCCGCATGATACGGCCAAGGCCTACCGCCTCGACCGGTTCGAAAAGGGCTATGTCATCGACGAAAAGGGCGCCGGCGCCCAACCGAACCTTCACTGAGGCTTGAACAATGCTGATCCCTCACCCACTGCTCGGGCCGCGCGACGCTCAGGAATTCACCTATTTCGGCGATGCCGCCCTGTTGCGTCGCCCGGACGGAATGGCCGAGAGCGCTGCGAAAGACTTCAACGATTATGTCTATCTGCGTGACAATCCCGCCGGCCTGCATCGGGAACTGTGGTTTCACGAACAGGGTGATCGCAGCTGGCTCGTGGTCACGCGAAACACCGTCACCCATGAAATCCTCGGAGCGGAACTCGCAAACGAGGTAGCGCTCCGTCAGAAGG
Organism: Agrobacterium sp. 16-2014-1-2a; assembly: GCF_053522705.1. Lineage (NCBI taxonomy): Bacteria > Pseudomonadati > Pseudomonadota > Alphaproteobacteria > Hyphomicrobiales > Rhizobiaceae > Agrobacterium > Agrobacterium sp. 16-2014-1-2a. The sequence continues at coordinate 117,877 of NZ_JBNWBX010000009.1, read as the reverse complement.
CAGATGAAGCATGAGACTGAAGGACGGCTTGATCGACCGCAGCAAGGTGCTGCATTTCACCTTCGATGGAAAGAATTATCAGGGGCATCCCGGCGACACGCTCGCCTCGGCACTTCTGGCAAACGATGTCCGCCTGATGGGGCGCAGCTTTAAATATCATCGCCCCAGAGGCGTGATCTCTGCCGGCTCAGAAGAGCCGAATGCGCTTGTCGAATTGCGCACGGGATCGCGGATGGAGCCTAATACCCGCGCCACGACGGTCGAACTGTTCGACGGGCTGGAGGCGAAAAGCCAGAACCGCTGGCCGTCCCTGTCATTCGATGCCCTTGCGATCAATGATCTGTTTGCCGATTTCCTGACCGCAGGCTTTTACTACAAAACGTTCATGTGGCCGAAGGCGTTCTGGGAAAAGCTCTATGAGCCCGCCATTCGCAAGGCTGCGGGACTTGGAAGCCTGTCGATGAAACCGGACCCCGACAGTTACGACAAGGGGTTCCTTCACTGCGATCTGCTGGTCATCGGCGCCGGAGCGGCCGGTCTGGCTGCTGCCCTGACTGCGGCGCGTGCCGGTGCCAAGGTTATTCTGGCGGACGAGGACAATCGCCTCGGAGGTCGCCTGCTTGCAGAGAGCCACCTGCTCGACGGCGCCCCTGCAACCGACTGGATCGGAACGCTCGAGGCGGAGTTTTCAACCCTGCCGAACCTGCGCGTCATGCGCCGCACCACGGTTTTCGGCTCATTCGACCATGGCATATTCGGTGCGGTCGAGCGGGTTTCCGACCATCTTGCCGCACCTAAGGGCGTACGCCAGTCCCTCTGGCGCATCACTGCAAAGCGCACGGTGCTTGCCGCCGGGGCGACAGAGAGGCATATCCCGTTTAAAAATAACGACCGGCCGGGGATCATGCTTGCCGGTTCGCTGCGTGCCTATGCCAATCGCTGGGCAGTCAGTCCGGCAGGCAGGGTCGCAATCTTCACCAATAACGATGACGGCCATCGGACCGCTGTCGACCTGGCTGCGAAAGGTGTCGAGATCGCCGCAGTCATCGATCCGCGCCCGGATGCGCGGGCGCTTGCGGAATACCGCCTGATTGCGGGGGCGACAGTTACCGGCAGCAAAGGCAGGCTGGGGTTGGTTTCCATCGATGTCCGCAAGGATGGCTATGACGAAACCATCGATTGCGGTGCGCTTGGTATCTCCGGGGGCTGGAACCCCAATGTTCATCTTACATCGCACCAGCGCGGTCGCCCGTTATGGGATGACGGGCTACAGGCATTCCTGCCCGGCGACGTACCCTCGCATATGCTCGTTGCAGGGGCGGCGGCCGGTAAAGGCAGCACGGGGGCGGCGCTGATCTCCGGTGCATCCGCTGCCATAACGGCTCTGGAGCAAATGGGGATTGCCGCATCCAGGCCAGCCCTGCCGGAGGCCGAGGATACGCAAATCGGCATCAAGCCCCTGTGGCATGTCCCGGGGAAAGGGCGCGCCTGGGTCGATTTCCAGAACGACGTCACGGTCAAGGACATCAAGCTCGCCCATCAGGAAAACATGCGGCCCATCGAGCATCTCAAGCGCTGGACCACGCTTGGTATGGCAACTGACCAGGGCAAGACATCGAATGCCACTGCTTTGGCAATCATGTCCGAACTGACGGGCAAATCGATACCGGATACGGGTACGACGATTTTTCGCCCTCCCTATACGCCGGTTTCGATGGCGGTACTCGGCGGCGGCGACACCGGCGCACATTTCCGTCCGCGCCGCCTGACACCCAGCCATGCCTGGGCTGAAGCGCATGGCGCCGTTTTCGTCGAAGTCGGTCAATGGATGCGTGCCCAGTATTTCCCTCAAGCCGGGGAGACCCATTGGCGGCAATCGGTCGACCGCGAGGTTCTGGCCACCCGAAAGGGCGTCGGCATCTGCGATGTGACGACGCTTGGCAAGGTGGATGTTCAGGGCGCGGATGCGGCTGAATTTCTCGACCGTCTCTACTGCAATGCAATGAAGAGCCTCAAGGTCGGCATGGTCCGTTACGGCCTGATGCTGCGGGAAGACGGCCACGCCTATGATGACGGCACCTGTGCCCGTCTGGGTGAGGATCATTATATCGTCACCACGACCACGGCCCAGGCCGGCCCGGTCTATCGTCACATGGAATTCGCCCGCCAATGCCTGTGGCCGGAATTGGATGTGCAATTGATCTCGGCAACGGATGCCTGGGCACAGCTCGCAGTCGCCGGTCCGAACGCCCGCCGCCTTATCGAACGCATTGTCGATGGTTTCGACCTTTCCAACGCAGCCTTTCCCTTCATGGCCTGCGCCGAACTGACGGTTTGCGGGGGATTGCGAGCACGGCTGTTCCGGATCTCGTTTTCAGGGGAACTTGCTTACGAGATTGCAGTCCCCGCCCGCTACGGTAATGCCCTGATGTCCCGGCTGATGGAGATCGGTGCGGATCTTGGAGCCACCGCCTACGGGACGGAAGCGCTTGGTGTCATGCGTATCGAAAAAGGCCATGCTGCCGGAAACGAGTTGAACGGCCAGACGACGGCGCAGATGCTGGGCATGGGCAGGATGGTTTCGGCCAAGAAAGACGCGATTGGCACCGTCATGACTCGCCGCGAAGGGCTTGTCGGCGAAAGCCGGGTGCTCGTCGGCCTGCAGCCGCTTGCGGCAACGGACCCTGTGGTGTCAGGTTCACATCTGTTTACCCGCGGCGCCAGCCAGAATACCGAGACCGATCAAGGCTGGATCACATCCGCCTGCTATTCGCCCAACCTCGGTTTCAGCATCGGTCTTGGTTTCCTTGCCGATGGTGCAAACCGTATCGGAGAGATCATCGTCGCGGCCAACCCCTTACAGGGACAGTCGGTCGAATTGCGTGTGGTCTCGCCCCATTTCATCGACCCTGAGGGAGAGAGACTCCGTGCCTGATTTGAAGCCGACAACCGCACTCGGCGCGCAAACTTCGCGGCGCGCCCGCCATGGCACGCTGCGACTTGAGGAAAATTCGGGGCTTGCCCTCGCATCGCTCAGCCTGCGCCGCAACGTCAAAGAACCGGTGCCCTTTGACCTCACCTTGCCGGGTCCCGGAAAATGGGTCCAGCAAGGCCCGGTTTCAGCTTTCTGGACGGGGCCGGGCCAATGGCTGGTTGAGGCCGCAGACCGGGCCGAAACGGATTTCGCCGCAGAACTCACGAGCCTTTGCCCTTCCTGTTCCGTGACGGAACAGACCGATGGCTTCGTCGCCTTCGAAATCGAGAGCGACGCAGGCGAGGCGCCGATTGTCGCGCTCATGCAGAAGCTGGTGAACCTCGATCCCTCGGTATTCGGGCAAGGGACCGCCACGCGCACAGGCATGGAACATATGAGCGTTTTCGTCATCCGGCGCGCGCCGGACCGCCTTGCCATCCTCGGCATGCGCTCCGCTGCGGAAACACTCTGGCATGTGATCGAGACTGCGATCCGTCGTCAGGCGGAACTTCTTGGCGCTGCCTCATAAAGCCGGACTGCAAAGCCACCAGACCGTTTTTTGCCAATCGTTGACCTGTACGGGCGAACTGTGTCGTGTTGACATGGGCGCATCGGGATCATCTCGAACGGTTACCGTTCTGAGCCATCAGTGAATAATCGCTCTGACGACGGCGCAAATCATATTGTCGCAAAAATCGACTAGATGGGCTATCGCCGCCTGTGAAAACGGCCGGACTAGTGCAGCGGAAATATGAGGTTATCGTAGTGACAAGCGACAATGTTCAATATTTTTCGGCAACACTCTATTTTGACGATTTGCCCACCCTGTCGGCTGAGGCGCTGATCGAAGCCTGGGGCCTTGAAGGGTATGAATGTGAGCAACTGGAGAGCGAAGGCGTCTTTGACGGCTTTCGCGGCGGAACCCGCGTCTTCGTTGGCATTCCCGAGGCGGTGGGAACGCTGGCAATTCCTGCTCACTATCCTGCGGTAGCGAGGGTCGAAGTCGACTGGACGAACACGTTCTGCATCAATGCAAAAGCTGCGCATGATGACCTGTGCCGTGCGACCCATCAGGCGAAATTCAAACTGATGATCGTGGCGGATGACGACGACCCCACAGTGGCACATAACGAGGTCGCCATGACCCTGCTCGGCATCCACCAGCTTGCACCGATGCGCGCCGTTGTGTTGCATTATCTAGACCTCATCGTCGGCCGCACCGATCTCGACGACTGTCTGAGCTACGCCAACAGTCACCTGGATCAGCCGCAACAGACAGCAACAATGCTTACCTATGGCGCCTTCGTGATCCGGGAGAACGGCGCGACCAGAGCCTGGACTACGGGTCTCGAGCATTTCGGCAAAACGAATTTGCTCTTCGACACGTCGTCGGATAACCCGACGGAGGCTCTTCTTGCCGTATTTGGGCTTGGACATCTCGCCGTCCACGGAAAGTGCTTCAAGGCGGGCGAAGCCGTAACCTCATTCGACCTTCTTGCCCGGTTTGAATCCGCCGAGGTGGGCGGGCAGCCCATGCTGCGGATTGTCAAACACGAAGCCGGCCAAGCTTTATTGAATCGGCCGGGCTAGCAACAACAGAGCATTTTCATCCCCACTATGGAAATGCCGTCTTCCGCCCCGCTTTCCTTGCGGTCGGATGACGAGTTTTGTTCTGGCGAGCTGGGGAAAACGCTTCGCGTATATCGACAGGGCGTGAATTATGGTGCTCCAAGGAATGGCAAAGCCTGACGCAATCTCTTCAAACGGACGACAGGCAAATTCTAAGGGACGCCAATGTTTGCATTCACACCTTTCCTTCGCGGCACCGTCGTAATGTCCGTAGCCATTACGGCGCTTCATGCCGGTAGCGCTTTGGCTGCCGAAATCGATCCCGCATTCTATGATGCGGCCCTGTGCAATCCGCCCTATTCGATGACATCGGCGACCGAAATTTATGATGCCGCCGAAAAACTTGCAAAGGCCGACACATCGTCTTTGGGTGCGGCTATCTATAAGCTTCCGAACCAGATCGGCCGCGATGGGTTTGAGAGTGACGAAGTCTTCTTCGCCAATGGTGCAGTCGGTGTTTTGATCAAGGGCCAGCGTGCCGATGCTCTGGCAGCGAAATATGATTTGAAACCGGAAACTTCAGACCTGATGGGTACATCGACCAAGGGTTATGCCCGGCAGCTTCCGCAGGACCAGCAGCCGCCTGAAGGTCTGGCTGGACCGGGAAAAGTCTCCATTGTGGCGCGCGAAGGTGCGGCACTTGGCGACAAGACCCTGTTGGCGTGCGAATTCGCAGCGGACTGAATGGTGGCGAAGCACTGCCAATACTAACGCCTTGACTAACAAATGTAATTGCCGCCCGCATACCGCTTTCACAGCTCTTCTGCTGGCGGGCGCGGCTACATATTCATATCGAGGTTTGTTTCATACGCCGGCCTGATCGCCCAGGCCGGCGCCGCTTGGAACAATCTCAGGATTTCGCCTGAGCGCCCTCATGGAAATGGATAGGGGCGTGGTGCAGATAGTGCGCAACCTTTCGCTTGGCGGCGATATCGTTCCAGACGAACCGGACATTGTCCTCCGTCAACCCGGTCGCCGTAGCGATCTCGGTTGCAGGCATGCCGTGTTCCAGACCGTAGAGGCAGATATCCATCTTGTCGTAAGGAAGCGCGAAATAGAACTCTTCCTGCGTCTGCGGCATGGAATAGGTATCCGTTGTCGGCGGGCGGGAGCGGATTTCCTGCGGGACGCCGAGATGGGCCGCGAGTTGATAGACCTGTGATTTGTAAAGATGGGCGATCGGCTTGATGTCGGCAGCGCCGTCGCCGTTCTTGACGAAGAAGCCCTGGTCGTACTCCAGGCGGTTCGGGGTTCCGAGCACCGCGAAGTTCAGGCGGTCGGCGTGATAATATTCGAACTGCTTGCGCGTGCGCTGCTTCATATTCGTCGCCGCAACGATGCCGAGATAGGCTTTTGCGGAGAGGCGAACCTTGCGCGTTTCACCCGCTGGCGAACGGACGACCAGCGAGGAAATATTATAGGCACCGGTGCTCATGGCGTTGTCGAAGACGATCTTGGAGGCCCAGCCCTGCCCGTATTCAGGCACAACCTCGCGGATGAAGCCATCGCGCCTTTCATAACAACCCATGGCGGCAAGTGAAGGGCCGATATCTTCCAGCACGCAGTCCATACCCAGCTTCGTCGCCAAAGCCTGCCCCAAGCGCAGGCTTTCCGGGTCGGAATCGTTTTCCGGCATGAAGAGGCCAATAACATTTGCTGCCCCGAGCGCGTGAACGGCAAGTGCGGCGCAGACGCTGGAATCGATACCGCCGGAAATGCCGAGCACCAGCCCACGCTTGCGCAGGTTGAAACGAAGCGACTGGCGGATTTTTTCGGCGATACGCTCTACCTCCGCCGCCGCATCAAGTTCAAGCGGCGAGAAAGGCAGGCTCTGTGCATTGTTCGTCATCGATTGTTCTCCGTATCTTGAGCAGCGAGGCGGCGACTGACCTTGCCGGTATCCGTCGTCGGCAGGAAATCGCGAAATTCAACCAGTGTTGGCACCATGTGGGTTTCGAGGTGCAGAGCGCAGTAGCGCATGACGTCTTTTGCGGTGATCGCCTCGTCGGATGCGATCACGATCGCCTTCACCGCCTGACCGAAAACCTCATGCGCAACGCCGACGACCAATGCGTCCGAGACGCCCGGCATGGCTTGCAGAACGGCCTCGACCGCCTGCGGCGCAACCTTTTCGCCACGCGACTTGATGATATCGTCCTTGCGGGCAACGAAGGTGAGATAACCCTCGGCATCGCAGGTAAACAGGTCGCCGGTGTGAAGACGCGTCCGGCCCGTTGCGGCATCAACGCGCAGCGCGCGCGCTGTGGCAGCCTCGTTGCGCCAATAACCACGCATGACGTGCGGCCCGCTGACCACGAGTTCGCCGACCTCTCCGGGCAACAGGCTGTCTCCGTCCTCGTTCACCACCGCGATGGCAGTGCCCGGAATGGCGATGCCGACAGAACCGCGTTTCCTGTCGAGGTCTTCCGGCGGCAGAAAGCTGATACGGGTACACTCCGTCTGGCCATACATGCAAAACAGGTGCACATGCGGCAGAAAAGTCCGCAGCCAGTCGCTATGGGTGGGCGAAAGGGGTGCAGCGGCGGCGGTGACGTAGCGCAGGCTTTCAAACAGTGCCGGCGACAGATCGCGCGTCTGCATCATGATGGACAGCATGGTCGGCACCAGCGCGAAGCCCGTGATCCGCTCGTCGCGGATACGCTCGAAAATCAGATGCGGATAGGCGAAGGATTTCTCGATCACCAGCGTGCCGCCGACGAAAACGCTGGAAAGCAGCTGGTTCAGGCCATATCCGAACGAAAGCGGCAATACTCCGAGCAGAATATCTTCCGGCCTATTGCCGAGATACGAGGTAATCGAACGGACGGCAGCATCCATGTTATCATGCGCCAGCATCACGCCCTTTGGCTCGCCGGTGGAGCCAGATGTATAGATGATTACTGCCAGATCGGTATCGAGCAGGTTTTGCGGCAGCGCGCCTATCGGTTCCTCGAGCATCGCGTCAAAATCGACACCATCGGCCGTTGGGTTCGGCGCGCCGGAAACGATGCGCAACAACGGAGAAGAACCGGCCGCATCCGAAACAACCTTTTCCAGCCGGGCCTCGGCAACCACCGCAAAGGGCGTACAACTGTCCAGAATTTGCGAAAGGCGTGCGGCCTTGGACGATGGGTTGATGGGGCAGGCAACAGCGCCCGCCATCCAGCAACCGAAAACCGCAACCGCCATGCGCCAGCCATTGTCCAGCACAAGGACGACACGGTCTCCCGGGTTTGCGTCTCGCGCTATCAGAGCAGTGGCGAAAGCCTCGCTCATCGTCTTGAGTTCGCCGTAACTCAGGCGCGTCTCACCGGCCACCAGCGCCGTCTTGCCGGCATGGCGCTCCGCACTTCGATGCAGGTAGTGGTCGATACGCAATTGGCGCTTCCCGAAATTTCAGGCGGTCTGCTTGCGACCGATGAAGGCGGCGATGTTGTCGATCGTATCGAGATTGGCCGGTACGATATCGCCGTCGGCAACGCGGACGCCGTAGCGTTCCTCGATGAAGCTCACCAATTCGAGAATTCCCGTGGAATCGACCATGTCATTGTCGATCAACGAAAGATCGTCGCCAAACGGCCGGCTTTCGTCACCGAACAGAAAGTTTTCGATGATGAAACCGCGAATTTCGGCTTTCATGCCGGTGCTTTCATTGGTCATTTGGAGCTTCCTTCGATTTTTTGCGATGACATTGTGGAATTCTGGGTCGTGGCAGAATGCAGAAGCTGGGTCGAGAGTATGCCGACGAAGGCGGCGTTGTCGCGAAAGCCGGTCGCCTGTTTTTGCCGCACCTTGGTTGTCAGCTTTTCCACCGCCTGGGCATTGAACAGGCCGGTGGTCCTCACTTGACCGGTAGAAAGTACGGTGTCGAGATAGCCGGCATCCGCGAAGGCTTCTGCGTCGGGCGCGCGATAGGGCTGCTTGGGTCGGTTTAAGATCGCATCGGGCACCAGCTCGGCTGCAGCCTGTTTGAGGATATACTTTTCCTTCAGACCGCGCAGTTTCGCCTCGGGATGGAGCGCTGCGGCAAAGTCCACCACACGGGGATCGAGGAACGGAAACCGGCCCTCCACTCCATTTGCCATCATGACCCGGTCTCCCTGACTGGACAGAATATAGCCGGGCAAGAGAAATGCTGTCTCGAGGTACTGCGCCTGATGAAGCGGATGCCAGCGGCCGAAATCCTCCGGCAACTGCGCGGCAAGATCGGCCGCAGCGTCGTAGTCGCCAAGCTGCGCTTTCAATTCCGCTGAAAAGAAGATTTTCGCCGCCGCCGTCGAGCGCAAGCGCGGCCGATGGGAAAACAGCGGCTCGTCGGTGGCTTCTGCGCCGAAGGAGAAGAAGCGTGCCAGATAATCCGGCGTCTGCTGTTTCAGCCCCGGAAGGTAGGGATAAAGCCGCTGGAACAGTTTCGGCCGGCGAGCCGATTGCGGCTGGCGGCTGCAAAAGCGCCGTACCCGCTCTTCGCGGAAAATATCGTAGCCAGCGAACAGCTCATCAGCACCTTCACCGGTCAGCACCACCTTCATGCCCCGTTTGCGTACATGCCGGGAAAGCAGGTAAAGCGGCACCGGCGCTGTGCGAAGAATGGGTGTCTGCACGTGCTCCATGACCTCAGGCATGTATTGCGCTATGTCCGCAGTTGAGCACTCCGTGGTTTCGGATGCGACGCCAAGATGCTGGCTCATTGTTTTCTGCCAGATACTTTCGTCGTGCTCCGCACTTTCGAAGGCCAGCGAAAATGTGCGCAGGCCTCGGCTAACGCTTTGCGCAGCCAGGGCAGAAACGAGGGAGGAATCGAGCCCGCCTGACAGATAGGAGCCGACAGGCACATCGGCGCGAAGCCTGATCCGCGTTGCGTCGGCCAGCAGCGCCGTCAGCTCTTCCACCTGCGCGCCAAGGCTTGCCGGCGGTGCTGCGTCCTTGCCGTCGGGATAGGAAAGCTGCCACCAGCGCCGTACCGTGGACGCGCCATCGCGCAGGATCATCAGATGACCGGGCGGCAATTCGTGAATGCCGCGAAAGGCGGTGCGCGGCGGCAACGGGAACCAGAAGGTGAATATCTGATCCAGCGCCACCGGATCGATCTCGGCCGTCATTCCCGGCAACGCCAGAAGCGCCCCGATCTCGGATGCGAAATAAAACGTACCTTCATGCCACGTATAATAAAGCGGCCGGACACCCATCCGGTCACGCGCAAGCACCAGCGTGTCGTTGCGGGCGTCGTGCAGGGCGAAGGCAAAATCGCCGTTGAATTCGTTGAGGCAATCCAGCCCCTTGTCTCGATAGTCATGCAGGATGACTTCGGTGTCGGAGTGGGTGCGGAAATGGTGGCCGCGTGCGGACAGCGTTTCGCGCAGTTCGACGTGATTGAAGATTTCGCCGTTGAAGGAAATGGCAAGATCGTCTTCGACGGTGCGCATCGGCTGCGTGCCATCGGCAATGCCCACAATCGCCAGCCGTGCGTGGGCAAGGCCGACATCGCAGCGCAGCAGGGCTCCATGCGCATCTGGACCACGATGCTTAAGACGCGACGCCATCAGCGCAAGGCGCTCGTTTGCGTGCTCGGCCGGCATGTCGTGTCGATAAAATCCGGCAATTCCGCACATTACTCGACCGCCTGACCAAAGCTGTCACCGATGAGGCGCGTCCAGCTTTCACCGCAAAAGCCGTTAAAGAATGCCGTTCCATCCGTCGCTGCCTTGAGGAGGTCCGCATTGCGCGAATGCACGATGGTGGATGACGCATGCAGAAACGTGCATTTCTTGCCGAGCATCGCCCGCAGCAGTGCCGGCTGGGTGCGACCTCTGATGGCCGCGAGACCACGATCATAGGCATTGCGGATCAGCCGGTCGATCACGATCTGCTCCTGCCCGGGCACGGCCATGATCTGCAGCGTCCGGCCGATGCCCGTTGGATTGCCGTGGTAAAGAAAAAGCCCCACCGCTCTGCCGCCGCGGGCCCTCACAATCCGCTGGACTGGTTCGCCGTGCAGTCGTTTGCGTTTGGCGTGTTGGAGCATGTGCAACAGGCTTTCCTCGGTCCAAACGGGATGGAGCGGAAAGTGGCCGACGAGTTCCCGTGCCAGGCGCGCGAATTCGGTATCGCTCGCGTCGTCGTCGGTAAAGCTGTCCACCTTGTCCGGATGTGATGCGTAATAGGATAATGCTCGCCCATGGCCACGCGCCGAAATGGTGCGGTCGATGATCTTGCTGAACGGCGTCAGCGCGCGGAAAGTGCTGGAGAAACGATCAGCGGCTATTTCCAGCCCGAATGAAGCCGGGCGTAAAATCCGCAGCCAATCGAGACTGTAGGAGGCGAGCAGCTGGCCGCGCATCGTCTTCCACATATCGGCGGAAACGTCGTTGATCGTCTCCCCGAATGTCAGCTCCTGAGGTCCACCCAAAACTTCGCGCAGCAAACGCGCTCCGGCAAAGGGATCGGTCTCACGGTCTTCAGCGACAAAGGAAGAGCAGACAGCGGCCTGTATGTTCCGGCCATTAAGTTCCATTGCCACGGGCAAAACGCCCAGAAATCCAGACACGCGGCCATCGTCGCGCACATAGACCTTGGAGTGAATATCCGGGTTTATGTTTGAATTTTCGAGAAAGACGGCGCGCAAATATGAGGTCAGATCATCTGTCGCGGCCCCATCTTTCTTCCGCAAAAAACGGTGAAACATGTCAGCCACGGACACGAGATCGTCCGCAATAAATGAGCGTATTTCAGACATACTCGCCGCTTCTTGCCGGATAGATATTTAATCGAAAGTAATTATCATTCCTATTCTGCCGCAGGCGTATTAATCAGAAGTTATGTGCCGGCGTTTTTTCGCGTGATTGTGGCGTTTTGCAAAGAATTTGACGGGTAATTTCAACCCTAGAGCGCGTCCGGTTTCAACTGAATTCGGTGGACGCGCTCTATATCTTTGGTTTCAAACGTTTTTCCGGACGTAAAAGTCCTACGCCCGGAAATACTTTAGTATTGGACAGACAGGGAATCGATTGGCGCAGCTTTCGGCGGTGCGAACTTGGTCAGATCGATACCTACCACGGCGGCCTTGTATTCCTCAGCGCTCGGTGTGCGGCCAAGGATTGCCGACAGTACCACGACAGGGGTCGAGGCCAGCAGCGATTCACCCTTCTTCTCGGCAGTGTCCTCAACAACGCGGCCCTGGAAGAGACGGGTCGAGGTTGCCAGAACAGTATCACCCTTCTCCGCCTTCTCCTGGTTGCCCATGCAAAGGTTGCAGCCCGGGCGCTCCAGATAGAGGATGTTCTCGTATTCCGTCCGGTTGGCAGTCTTCGGCTTGAGATCATCGAACTCGAAGCCGGAATACTTCTGCAGGATTTCCCAATCCCCTTCCGCCTTCAGCTCGTCGATGATGTTATAGGTCGGTGCCGCGACCACGAGCGGCGCCTTGAACTCGACCTTGCCTTCGGCCTTCTCGATGTTCTTCAGCATCTGGGCGACGATCTTTATGTCGCCCTTATGCACCATGCACGAACCGACGAAGCCCAGATCGACCTTCTTGGTGCCGCCGTAATAGGACACCGGACGGATCGTGTCATGGGTGTAGCGCCGGGAGACATCGGTGTTGTTGACGTCGGGGTCGGCGATCATCGGTTCGTCGATCACGTCCAGATCCACGACGACTTCAGCGAAATATTTCGCATTGTCGTCAGGGGTCAGAGCGGGCTTTTCGCCCGAGCGGATTTCGGCAATACGCTGATCTGCCTTGGCGATCAGGCCCTTCAGTGTCTGGGCGGCATTATCCATGCCCTTGTCGATCATGATCTGGATACGCGACTTGGCGATTTCCAGCGACTCGATCAGCGTCTCGTCTTCAGAGATACAGATCGACGCCTTGGCCTTCATCTCGGCCGTCCAGTCGGTAAAGGTGAAGGCCTGGTCGGCGAGCAGCGTGCCGATATGGACTTCAATGATGCGGCCCTGGAAAACGTTGTCGCCATGCTGCTTCAGCATCTGCGCCTGCGTCGCATGGACAACATCGCGGAAATCCATATGCGGCTGCATCTTGCCCTTGAAGGTGACCTTGACGGATTGCGGGATCGGCATGGTCGCCTCGCCCGTCGCCAGTGCCAGCGCCACAGTGCCCGAGTCGGCACCGAAGGCCACGCCCTTGGACATGCGGGTGTGGCTGTCGCCGCCGATGATGATCGCCCAGTCGTCCACGGTGATGTCGTTCAGCACCTTGTGGATCACGTCCGTCATCGAATGATAGACGCCCTTGGGGTCGCGGGCAGTGATGACGCCGAAGTTGTTCATGAAGGACATGAGCTTCGGAATGTTCGCCTGCGCCTTCTTGTCCCAGACGGAGGCCGTGTGGCAACCCGACTGGTACGCACCATCCACCAGCGGCGAAATGACGGTTGCCGCCATCGCCTCAAGTTCCTGCGCGGTCATCAGGCCGGTCGTATCCTGCGAGCCGACGATGTTCACTTTCACGCGGACATCCGAGCCAGCATGCAGCACCTTGCCAGGCGTCACGCCAACGGCGTTGCGGTTGAAGATCTTCTCCACGGCGGTGAGGCCCTGGCCTTCGATGGAGATTTCCTTGTTGGGCGCAAAGACAGGGGTGGCCTCGACGCCAAGCGTTTCCGCCGCAAACGTCTGGAGCTTCTTGCCGAAGACGATGGCATAGGAGCTGCCTGCCTTCATGAATTCCATCTTCTGCGGTGTGAAGGAGGATGAGAGATCGACCAGTTCCGTGCCGTTCTCGTCACGAAGCTTGTAGTTCTTGGCGTCGATCTTCAAAACGGTGCCGGTCTCAACCGAATATTTCTGCTCCAGAACCGGATTGCCGTCATTGTTGAGGATAGGCTTGCCGTCTTCGCCGAGTTTCTTCACCCAGTTCTTGAGGTTGATGCCGATGCCGCCCGTCACATCGACAGTGGTGGCGAAGATCGGCGAAATGCCGTTGGTGCCGGCAACGATCGGGGCGAAGTTGACGAAGGGCACATAGGGGCTGGCCTGCTTGCCGGTCCACAGCGCCACGTTGTTGACGCCCGACATGCGCGACGAGCCGACGCCCATCGTGCCCTTTTCGGCGATCATCATCACCCGCTTGTCGGGATGCTGCTTCTGCAGCGCGACGATTTCCGCCTGCGCTTCCGGCGTGATCATACACTGGCCGTGCAGCTGCCGGTCGGAGCGCGAATGCGCCTGGTTGCCAGGGGACAGAAGATCGGTAGAGATATCGCCTTCGGCGGCGATGAAGGTCACGACCTTGATCTCATCCTCGACATCGGGAAGCTTGGTGAAGAACTCAGCCTTGGCATAGCTCTCAAGAACGCCCTTCGCGACGGTATTGCCCGCCTTGAAGGCATCGCGCAGCCGGAACATGTCGGCGTCATAGAGGAAGACCTGCGTCTTCAGCACTTCGCCTGCCGGCTGGGCAAGCCCGGCATCATCACCAAGGGCGATGTCGAGCAGCGCTTCGATGGAGGGGCCACCCTTCATATGCGACAGCAGTTCAAGGGCGAAAGTGGGCGTGATCTCCGGAACGACAGTTTCGCCCAGAATGATCTGCTTCAGAAAGGCGGCCTTGACGCCGGCAGCGCTCGTGGTGCCTGGCAAGGTGTTGTAAATGAAGAATTTGAGGGCATCCGCGCGATATTCGCTACCGGTATCCCTGATCAAGGCAATGATTTCGCCGGTTAATCCGCCATCGTCGATCGGCTTGGGAGCGAGCCCTTGAGTTTTTCTGCTTTCGATCTCAGCCAGGTAATCCAAGTAAAGGTTCATCGCAATCCCAACGTCATGAGGTGTATGGCGCCGAAACGCAGCGCCACGAAACACTATTGTTAATCGGCCCAGGGTCCTATCGATTTCGAGTACGTCAACCAGGGCCGGAAGGCAAGATAGCGCACTCTGTTTCTGTTTTCGATAACGGAACAGGAGAACATGCGGGCAGGCATGCCGTCTGCCGTCGTGCCCTCAGGGATGCGCCCGGCATTCCTCCCCGCGGCCTGCCGTACGCGATGCCGGCAAACCATTGCCTCACCGATAGAAGCAACGTCGAGCACAAAAAAATCCGGCCACCGAGGAGGTGGCCGGATCAGGCATGCAGAAGATAAGAGCAATCACATCTTCGGAAGCAGAACCTTGTCGATGACATGAATGACGCCGTTCGACTGCTTGACGTCGGCGATCGTCACATGCGCAACACCACCCGCTTCGTCGGTCAGGGTGATCTTGCCCATGCTTTCCTTCGCCTTGAGGATGCAGCCGCCGACCGTCTTCACATCATGGGTGCCGTTGTCATCCTTGATCATCTTCTCGATGGCGCTGGACATGGCATCGGCCGCCACGACATGACAGGTCAGGATCTTGGTCAGCTGCGCCTTGTTTTCCGGCTTCAGCAGAGTTTCGACTGTACCCTTCGGCAATTTGGCAAAGGCCTCATTGGTCGGAGCGAAGACCGTGAACGGTCCCTTGCCCTGAAGGGTTTCTACGAGACCGGCAGCCTTGACGGCGGCGACCAGCGTGGTGTGATCCTTCGAGTTGACGGCATTCTCGATGATGTTCTTGTTTTCGTACATTGCAGCACCGCCGACCTTTGGATTTTCAGCAAAGGCACCCGAAGCAAGAGTCGAGATTGCCGTCGCAAGGGCGAGCGTACGGATTGCGGACTTGAACATTGAATATTCCTCTTCCCTAATCGCCTCGGCGCGGAAGCGCGCCTCTGAAGGCCTGTCGTTCCTGTCTCGGGGAACAGCACAAGTGACGAGAGCGACAGGAGGAAAGTTTCAAGCAAAACGTAGTTTCATACGATCGCTTGCTACAGCGCTGATTCATTTCGGCTTTTTCTCAACCGAATTACACTCGCGATCGGCCAGCGCGCAGTGATCTGCAAACGGAGCAACCCTACGAAGGGGCGAAAGCACCCAGCAAACATTCGATTTACGACGCTCCCGTCGGCGCTAGCAGCTGGAGAAGCGAAGCCAAGAGCATGTTGCCACCCGCAATACTATGCTCCTGCTCCACATATTCAGCCTCATTGTGACTGAGACCATCCCGGCAGGGTACGAAAATCATGGCCGATGGCGCGACGCGGTTCATAAAAAGCGCATCGTGGAATGCGCCGGAGAGCATTCTCTTTGTTGCAAAGTCCCGCTCTTGTGCGGCCTGATCCAATACGGCAAGCAATTCATCCGGAAAACTTGCCGGCGGCATGTCGAAAATCTGCGAAATAGTCGCCGAGCAGCCTGTGTCCGCCGCTGCCTGTTGGATAGCCATGCGGATTGTCTGCTCCATGACGCCGATTGTTGTCAGCGAAGGGTGTCTAAAATCGATCG
Organism: Agrobacterium sp. 16-2014-1-2a; assembly: GCF_053522705.1. Lineage (NCBI taxonomy): Bacteria > Pseudomonadati > Pseudomonadota > Alphaproteobacteria > Hyphomicrobiales > Rhizobiaceae > Agrobacterium > Agrobacterium sp. 16-2014-1-2a. The sequence goes on along the minus strand of NZ_JBNWBX010000009.1, from coordinate 101,953 downwards.
TGAAGCGCACCGTTGCCGGGATCGCGTTCACCGCGCCGGGTTCAAGGGCCATTCGGCCAATCGTGAAACGCGCGGCCGGATCGGCTGGCATGATGTCGCGATAGAGTTCAGACAGCGCGTTGACCGTGGCTTGCATGGGGTCATGCCGATATTGCAGCGCCGTTGTTCCAGCGTGGGCGGTCTGCCCGTCGATAATCACCTCCAGCCAGCGCGTTCCCTGTATGCCGGTGACGATGCCGATCGGTAAGCCCTCTTTTTCCAATGAAGGGCCTTGCTCGATATGGACCTCGAGATAAGCGAAAACCGGCGTGCCCAGAGGCCGCATCGCGGCAACCGGGAGACTTTCCAGCGTGGCGGAGAGTTCATCTGCGAAAAGCGCACCGTCAGTCGCGCGCATGGTCTCCCAGGCGCTTGGAATTGAACCGGCCGCAAAGGCCATGGAGCCCATGCAGCCCGGCGCGAAGCGGCAGCCCTCTTCATTCGTGAACGACACGACCTCCACCGGCCGCTCGGTTTCCACCCCGCAATCTTCGAGTGTTTCCAGAACCTCAAAAGCTGCGAGCGTGCCGAGCGCACCGTCAAAACGACCGCCTGCAGGCTGACTGTCGAGATGACTGCCGATAAGCAGCGGCGACAGATCCGGGTTGCGCCCCTCGCGGCGAATGAACAGATTGGCAATCGGGTCCTGAAAGACCTTGAAGCCGCGCTGCAGCGCCAGCTCCGTCAGCAATTGCCGCGCCTGCCGGTCGAGGCCGGTCAAGGCCTGGCGGTTTACGCCACCCTTTGCCGTCGCGCCTATTTGCGCAAACCGGTCGAGTCGATCGATAAGTCGCTGCCCGTTGATCGAAAGAGTTTGCGTCATCATCATTTCCCGTTTGCCCTCAACCCGAAAGCCCTGGCTGCGCCGCCTCAACAAACGATCGCACACGGGCAGGCTCGACAGGGTTCCACCAGACACCGCCCTGTTTTAGCGACGAAGCGACGATGACACCGCTGGTGCGCTTCAGGATTTCAACGATATTGGCTTCCCCAACACCAGAACCGACCAGAAGCGGAAGATGTGTGGCCTGCCCGATCTCTTCGATTTCCGCGATCGTTGCGCTGTTGCCGGTTCGCTGGCCAGTAGCGATCACCGCATCCGCATCAAAGAAGGCAAGGTCGCGGGTCAGCTCATCGATGCTACGATCACCCGTGATAGCATGCGCGCCATGCTTGACGTGGCTGTCGGCGAAAACCTTTATGTGCTCGGCCCTGAGCAGGGATCGATAACGCATCGCTTCCGCCGCACGCCCTTCCATGAAACCCTCGTTGGCGACATAGGCATTGGCCCACTGGTTGACGCGGATGAATTTCGCCCCGCCTGCCATGGCAGTGGCGAAAGCCGGGATCGGCGCATTGGCAAGCACGTTGATACCGAGCGGAACGCCAGTCGCCCGCGCGACCCGGTCAGTCACCACGCTCATGAAGGCAGGTGTCTCATGACCGATATCCTCCGGCTTGGAAAAGGGAATATCGCCATGGTTTTCAACGAGAAGACCATGCATACCGCCTTCGATCAAAGCCTCGGCATCGCGCATGCAGACGTCGTAGATGGCATCCATGGCCGCGCCACGATACCTTGGTGCTCCGGGAAACGGCGGGCAATGCACCATGCCGATCAAGGCCTTGTCACGACCAAAGATTTCCTGGATGGCATTCGCCCTATTGTCGGATATGATCTGCATGCCTTGTCCTCTCGAAAGTTTTTCATGCGTGCCTTCGTCATCGGCAATATCGCGCTCGACGAAACCTATTCCGTTTCCGCCCTGCCGGAAGCCGGGGCTTCGATTTTCGGCCGGCAGGCCTTCCGCGATCTTGGCGGAAAAGGCTGCAATCAAGCCATTGTCATGGCCCGATGCGGGCTCGATACCACATTGACTGCTGCTGTAGGTACAGATGACAGGTCTGCGACCATCCGCGCCCGCCTTGCAACCGAACCTCTGACCGCCGACCTCATTGGCATGGATGGGCAGACCAGCGATCTCTCCATCATCTTCAACACGCCCGATGGTGAAAACAGCATCGTCACGACCACTGCCTGCGCACAATCCCTGACCCCGGAAGACGTGGCCGGAACCCTTGGTACAGCCAGCCCCGGCGACCTTCTCGTCGTGCAAGGCAATCTGGGCGAAACAACCACCCGTCTCGCACTGTCGCAGGCAAAGGCAACGGGAATGATCACCGCATTCAATCCGTCACCTCTCCAACCCTGGTTTGAAAGTCTCTGGCCGCTCACGGACATCGCTTTCCTCAACCGCGGCGAAGCGGCCGCCCTGACCGGGGATACCGGCTCGACAGCGATAAAATTGCTCATTTCAGCCGGTGTCCGCCAGGTCATCCTCACCCTTGGCGGCGAGGGTTCGATGCTTGGCACGACAAACCAATGCCTGACCGTGCCCGCCGAAAAAACTGGCGTTGTCGACACGACGGGTGCTGGCGATTGCTTCATGGCCGTCACGCTGGCCTCCGCCGCGTTGAGAAACGTCAGTGTGGATGAACGGGCGTTGAGGCATGGCGCAAAGGCATCTGCGCTGACCGTCAATCGTCGGGGCACGCTTTCAGCCTTTCCCGATATCCTTGAGCTCGCGGATATTTTGTCCAACTGACGATCCTCTCCACCGATACATGCCGCCGCGCTCAGCGAGCTTCTGTCAGCCAGCCCAGAATGTTTTTCCACAAACGGCCGTAGCCCTGCCATTCGCAGAAGGCGGGAGAGAGCCAGTGCGGACCAATGTCGGACGTCCACGCCGCTGTCCGACCCTGGCCAAAAACGCCGGTGACCAGAAGCGGATGACCGCCCTGCTCCGCAGGCAGGCGGGCGACCACGTCCACATCCGCGCGCTCGCGCACCTCTACCTCATTGACACCGAGGAGAAGCGGCCATTCGCCGGAAAGACCTGCAACGGTGGGATGATCCGGCATCAGAATGTCGGCCGTCGATCCTTCTGGAATTTCAACGCGGTCATCCCATGGCAGGCAGGTCACGGGAAGCGTATCTTCCACGGGGGTGCGACGCCACCGGGCCTTGCCATCGATACCCTGGAACGAGAAATATCCGCCAACCATCAGCAGGCCGCCGCCCTTTTCGACCCATGCCTTGAGAAGCTTCAGACGGTTTGGAACGGTTTTCGAGTGCAACCAAACCGCAGGCGGCAAAAGCAGCGAATTGGCACCGATGTCAGAGAGGATGATCGCGTCATACGCATCCAGCCCCGCCATATCGAAGGGAAGTTTCTCGACAGCATCATGAGCCGTCAGGTAGGTCAGCTCGTATTCACTACCTTCGAGCGCCTTTACCAGAGGTTCCGCGCCCAAGTGAAAGGTGACGCTGCCGAACTGGTCGAAGCCCTTGTAGTGAGTGGCGGAGCTGACCCAGCTTTCGCCCACGAGAAGTATTTTCTTTATCATTTTTCGTTCCATTTCTATGGGTTCGTCACGTCTTCGCCTGGAAGACCGAGCGCGGGTTATCCCGCATGAGGATTTGCAAGGTGAGGTCATCCAGACCATGCCGCTTCAATCGCGGCAGGAAATGCTTGAGGATATAGGCGTAACCATTGCCGCCATACCGCGTCAGCATCATCTTCAGGAAAACATCGTGGGAAAGCAGGATGCGGTCCAGATATCCCCGCTCCACCAGCTGGACGATGGCTTTGGCCGCTTCGTCGTCACTCGGGCATTGGACCTGCTGATCGGCATAGAAGAAATCCATGCCGATCATGTCGTATTCGATGAAGGCACCGCGGCCGGCAAGTTCTCCCTGATAGCCAAGGTCATCATGCGACGGGTTCATGTGACACAGAACGGTGTGACTGACATCCGCGCCTTCCTGCTCGACTACATCGAGAACCCTGTGACCCAGCCTTAACCAGCCCGGAAGATGCACCATGAGGGGCAAACCTGTACGGGCCTGCGCCCTCGCCGCACCCCGCAGCGATTTTTGCTCCTCGGGGGTGAAGTCCGAGGACACACCGATCTCTCCGATCAGACCGATTTTCACGCCGGTTCCGTCGACGCCCTGAAGCGCCTCGTGAACGATTTCATTGGCGATGTCGTCGATGCTGAGCGCTGCCACTTTCTCAGGATGGGAGGAGGCCAGATAATAACCCGCCCCCATCACGATGTTGAGCCCGGTCGCCTCGGATATCCGCCTGAGGGCAAGCGGATTTCTGCCGATACCCTGGCAGGTCGGCTCCACCACTGTATGGCCGCCCTGAGCGGCGAATTCATGCAGTTCTTTAATCGCAAGCGGCTCATCATCCAGCGTGATGTTGTGCTTGTTGACGAAGGGATCCTGGCGAAGTTCGCCGAGGATTTCCTGGCAGACCAAGCCCTCTGCCAGATATTGCCGCTCCGGCGTTTTCGGTGCGTGCCACCAGCAGCGGCAATCGTTGAGAATATGCTCGTGCATCAGCGTCACGCCGAGCTTTTCCACCGGGACGGGACCGGCAACCGTCATGAAATTGCCGGAGCGAATATGGCCTTTCGAGAGTTCATCCACCATGGCCTCAACCCTTTTTTCTGGAACCCAAGCGGAAGTTGGTGGTGAAGATGCGCGTGTTCAGCCAGATGGCGGCAAGAATGATCGCGCCCGTGACGATCTGTGTGAAAAAGGGCGAAATATGCATCAGGATCAGCCCGTTGCCGATCACGGCAATGGTCATGGTGCCAAGCACGGAGCCGAGAATGGTTCCGCGTCCGCCCATCAAAGATGTGCCGCCAAGCACAACCGCTGCCACGACCTGCAGCTCAAAGCCGACAGCAGCATTGGAGGAACCCGAGCCAAGGCGTGACGCGATCAGCAGCCCAGCGATTGCGGATGCCACGCCTGCGACCAGATAGACCGATGCAAGGATCCATTTTGCCGGCATACCCACACGACGGGCAGCCTCCAGATTGGAGCCTACCGCCACGACCCGGCGTCCGTAGCGGGTGGACGAAATGACCACATAGGCCACGACAGTGATGAGGATACCGATCAGCGCCGGCACCGGGAAACCGAACAGGTCTCCGCGACCGAGAAAAAAGAAGCCGGGCGCATCCGGAATCGGCACCGAATACCCTTGGGTGATATAGAGTGCGACCCCTCGAAGGATGGACAAGCCTGCGAGCGTAACGATGAAGGCCGGAATGCCCTGATAGGCAATGAACCAGCCCTGCAAGAGACCAAGCACGGCTCCGAGCATGAGCATGGCGACCAGCACCAGAGGCCACGGATAGCCCGCCGCCATGAGGATGGCACCGACGGCGTTGATCAGCGCAACCATGGAGCCGACCGACAGGTCGATGCCGCCGGTGATGATGACAAGCGTCATGGCGACGGAAACGATGAGGATGGGAGCGGCCTGACGCACGACGTTCAGCAGGTTGCCTGCCGTCAGGAACGTATCCGTGCTTACGGCAAAGAACAGCATGCAGGCGATGAAAAAGGCCGTTATGGACAAGACCTGCGCGTTTTCGGCGATGAAATCGGCGACGGGTGAGCCCTTGGCGCGTTCAGTGTAGACGGTCAATGGCGACCTCCCACGATCAGTTTGACGAGGTCTTCGAGGCTGGTTTCGTTGATCTGCCGTTCGGCGACCTTCGTTCCCTCGTACATGACGGCGATGCGATCACACACGCGGAACAGATCCTGAAGACGATGAGTGATGAGGATGACGGACACGCCCTTGGCCTTGACCCGGTTGATCAACGCCAGAACGGCCTCCACCTCTGCTACGGCAAGCGCCGAAGTGGGTTCGTCCATGATCAGGACCTTGGGATTGAAGGACGCCGCACGGGCGATTGCGATTGCCTGCCGCTGTCCGCCGGAGAGTTTTTCCACCTTGGCCGTCAACCTTGGAATACGGATTTCCAGCGCGTCGAGCATCTTGCGGGCCTCGGCCAACATCGTCTGCCGGTCGAGGAACGGACCCTTGGTGATCTCGCGCCCAAGAAACAGGTTGCCGATCACGTCTATATGGTCACAGAGGCTCAAATCCTGAAAGACCATCTCGATATTGCGATTGCGCGCATCGGCGGGACCGGAGAAACGGACCTCTTCCCCTTCGAGCGTAATGGATCCTTCATCCGGAATGTAGGTTCCGGAAATAACCTTCGTCAGCGTCGATTTTCCAGCCGCGTTGTCACCGACAAGGCCCAGGCATTCACCGGGATAGATGTCGAGATCGACGCCGCGCAGCGCCTGATGTGAACCGAAGGTTTTTACGATACCGCGAAGCGAGACGCGCGGTTCTTGCGCCGCACCGGAGAGATGCTGGGGGAGAATATCTCCCCCAGCGCCGGTGACAGCGGTTGGGTGCTGTCCGCCGGCGATCATTTGAAGACCGCCCGGTAGGGCTCGACATTGGCCTTGGTGACGATGGTCACGGGCACGGCAATCGTCTTTTCGACACTGCCACCATCAGAAACAGTCTTCAGCGCCTTGACGGCCGCAGCACCCATGGCCGCCGGGTCCTGCTGAATGACACCCGCGACATAACCAGCGTCGATGCCAGCGATCGCCTGCTTGGTCAGATCCCAGCCGAAGACCTTGATGTCCTTCTGCTTGCTCTGGCTTTCGACGGCAGCGACGGCGCCGAGAAGGGCCGGTTCACCCGTTGCGTAGATTGCGGTCATATCCGGATTGCCGGTTATGAGGTTTTCCGCTGCGGAAAGAGCCGTATCCTGCACGTTCTGTCCGTCAACGACGCCAGCCGCCGTGATGCCGGGCTGATCCTTGAGCGTGTCCTCAAAGCCCTTCTGGCGGATATTCTGTATGAATGAGTTGAGGGCCCCGACGACGCCGATCTTGGCCTTGCCGCCCATGTCTGACTTCACATAGTCGACGAAGAACTTGCCCATGTCGGCACCAGCCTTGGCATTGTCGACGCCAATCTGTGCCTTCTGAGGCCCTTCCGGCAATATTGCGTCGATAGCGACCACTGGGATGTTCGCTTCGGCGGCCTGCTTTACCGCAGGCATGATGCCGTTGACATCAATGGCAACGACCGCGATCCCATCGACCTTCTGCTGGATATAGGTCTCGATGGCGCTGTTTTGCGCTGCCGGATCGTTATTGGCATTGAAGATGACGAGCTTGACGCCCGCTTCCTTCGCCGCCTTTTCCGCACCCTTGTTCATGTCGTTGAAAAAGATGGCCTGCTGGTTGATCTGCACCAGGGCTATCGTCTTTTCCGCGGCACCGGCAATGCCGGCGGAAAGCGTCGCCCCGGCCAGAAAGGTGGCGGCAAGGGCTGCGGAGAAATATCTGCGTTTGATTATTGTCATTTGCGTTCTTCCTCTGTTGGTTTTGTCCGTCGCAATTATTGTTTCGACGGCGGCGCAACGGAGCTCCGCACGACGATTTCTACGGGAAGCAGCTCTTCCGGATGGGCCGGAGTTTCCTGTTCCCAATTGGTTTCGGCGAGCAACGACAGGGCGCGCTGGCCAATGGCCCTGACCGGCTGGCGAATGGCGGTAAGCGGCGGATCGAACAGATGCAGCGGGCCGACATCGTCGAAGCCGATCATCGATACGTCCTGCGGAATGCGCACACCCTGCGCCCGCAAGACTTCAATCATCCCGATGGCGATTTCGTCGGAGCTGGCGAAAATTGCCGTGGCGGGACGGCCTTCGGAAAGAAAACGCAAGGCCGCCTCGCGACCGAACTCCGCGGTATAGTCGCCGCAATAGCGCATGATCGACGGCTCGGAGCCGCAATGTGTCCGCAACGCTGCCTCCAACCCAAGGAAACGCCGCTGCGTGCTGAGCATCTCTGCCGGGCCGCCGACATAAAGTACGCGTTCGTGGCCATATCCGGCAAGGTGTTCACCAGCCAAGCGGCCGCCCTGTTCATTGTCACAGAACAGCTTCGGCACGGATGCCCCACTGACGTCTTCATCGACCACAACGACTTTGCCGGTGGCGCTGATAAGCTCGGCAAGCTCGTCCGTATCGGGGTGGTTGGTAACGAAGACCAGCCCGTCGACATGGTTGCGGGCAAGAAGCCGCAGATAGGACAGTTCGCGTCCCGGCCGGTTCAACGTTGCGAAAAGCGATACGGCAAGACCGCGCCTGTCTGCCTCCTCTTCCACTGCTGCAACCAGCATGCCGAAGAACGGGTTGCCGATATCGGGAACGACGAGACCGATCGTATCGGAGCGCCCACGGCTCAGACGCCGGGCATGCGGGTTAGGAACATAGTTGAGCTGGCGAATGGCGTCTTCGATGCGGGCCTTCGTGTCCGCAGGCAATTCCAGTGAGCCGTTGAGCAGCCGCGACACCGTAGCGACGGAAACACCCGCCGTGCGGGCAACATCCTTCAGACTGGTCGCGCGATTTGGCGCCATCATTCTTCCCGTTCCTGTTCCCGTGGGCCTTTGGCCTCTTGATAGAGCTTGTAAAGCGATTTACTAAACCGGTTTACAAGGAAATCCAAAACTTGCCCCCTGTCAAGATCATTTGGTGAGGCATTCGAATTTTGGCATATCGGAGACTTTTGCGGCCTTCCGACGGAGAAGGGCAATCGCGAGACGAGTGACGGCGCTCCTCGCCTTCACATAGAGGTGTCTTCGATCAGCACCTCGGATTATCAGGATTGTTTCATTGCTAAACGAATGAAACGGGTCCACTGTGTTTGTTCCAGCAGCTATAGTACGGGCGCTGCTGTTTAAGGGTTGAATACCCTGGCCCCGACAAAGGAGGACGCCATGTCTTCCATATTCCACCAACCGACAAAACAGAATCTCGCAACGCTGGCTGGCTACGTCTTGTCTGCGGCAAGTGTGGCGTTGATCGTTTACATCCTGATCGGCGCATAGTTGCGATAACCGGCTGTAACTGTGCGGGTTTTAACGCAACCGAAAGCGGTGTTGGACATGATCGAAAGAACCACAGAGACCGAAATCACATTCACGCATCCGTTCCGTCTGGAGGCCCTTTCGGAACCCTTGGGAGCGGGCACTTATCGCCTGGTCATAGACGAGGAATTGATAGAGGGCCTCAGCTTCACGGCGTATCGCCGCGTGGGAACCCATCTAGAGATTCCCGCGGTCGCTGTCGCCATGAACCGCCGCCAGTTCCTTCAGGTGTCACCAACTGAAATCGATGATGCATTGGCTCGCGACGTCGCAACCGTAGCCGCCGGCCCGCGCGCCATTCCATGATCCCGCAATGGTCGCGCATTTCCTAAAGTGCGTAGCAGTTTTACGCCCGGAAAATGCGTAAAAACAAATAGCTAGAGCACGTCAGACAATTTTGTTTAAACAGGATGTGCTCTAGCCGAAGTCGGAAGTCGTCAGGACGTTCAAATTGCGCCGGTACTTGGCATACACCTTCTTGGCAGCCTCGTAGATCGGCGTGCGCATTGCGTCAAAAGACGAAAGGCATTGGGCCTCCGACATGCCTGTTGCATGCACGCCGCCCTTAGCGAGTGCAGCGGCTTCGACAAAAAACCGGATTTCGAACATGCCGTCATGGCCGAAAAACCGCACAGCTTTACGCACATCGTCAAAACTGCGGGCCGAGTTGGGGAAAGCCAGTGTCATGCTTCACACCTGCTGCGTTCTTCCCTTCGCAAAACGTTACGACGATTGAGTGAAAGCATGCCATCGGTTGCTTCCGATATGCTGAGTTCAGTCAGCCTGCGGCCACCCACCCGTACCGGCACACCGGTGAATACATGATATATGGTCCAGGTTTGGTCCCTCTCGATCCTTCTTCCATATTGGGAGTCAACCGTATCGGCGACGGAAGTCCCGCCTTCGTTCTCCCAAACTTCGATCCTGAGCGCCTGGCGTCTTTGGTCGTTATAACTATTCATGGTCTTGCCTTTCATCCGAGGCTTCAGCGCGGCTTTGATCCGCGTGGAGCCGGTTTTATTCTACATTGCGACTGCTGCGTTCCTGTCTCTCGGTCGAAAGTCCCTATCGATCGGAGTGGTGCTTGAGCCAGACATCCCTAAGGACTAAATGCGGTGTCGTGTCCGGGTGGTACCAAGAAAATCCAGGAGCGAAACGACCAGATGCCATGAAATGGCACTGGAGAAATGCAGATGGTCTGCGTTGTGCAACTGGTGGCAGCGTAATCGCCCGTCAACCAGCATGCTCGTGCCGCAATAGGTGACATCTCGGTGATTACCGCAAAGAAATACGGCACCGTCAGCGCAAACATTCACTAAAGGACAACGAAGAAGAGGCGGTGCCTCTCTGACACCGGGGAGCCGTGCTGCCAGCACAACGAAGCCTATACTGCGCCTGGATTGCGCGGAAAACAAGGCGGACGCTAAAAACCTGCCGGGCAGAAAAAGCAAACATGTCTATTCAAAGCAGACATTTCTACGCCATGATAGAAGTAGCCGAGCCCTGTTTCCTGTCCTTCCCCGGATCAACATCAGCAGGCAGGCATCGCAGCCGGAAAATCGGGGCCGAAAAACCCAGGCCACTTCAGGCTGACAGGATCATGTGCTTTTTTGCCTGTCCGGAAAGAAACTCACGGACATCCTGTTCTCGTAGTGGTGCCGCATAGATATAACCCTGCACCAGCGTAGCACCGAGACCTTCAAGGGCCGCGAGTTCCTCCAGTGTTTCGACCCCTTCCACCACGCATTCCAACCCCATGTCGCGGCTGAGCGTGAGCAGCGATTTAACGATTTTGTAGCTGGCTGGCTTTTCGTGCAGATCCGTAACGAAGCTGCGGTCAATCTTGATCTTGGTGAGGGGGAGAGCGTGCAGCCGTGTCAGGCTGGAATAACCGGTGCCGAAATCGTCCAGCGAAATGCCGCAACCGAGCCGCCGCAGCATTTCGACCGACTGCCTGACCTGTTCGAAATCATGCGCAAAGGCCGTTTCGGTAATTTCAAGGTCAATACGTGTTGCGTCGAAGCCGCTGTTTTCGATGATGCCGATCAATGACAGCACGCCTTCGCAGGAATTGAGGTCATGGGCCGAGAGGTTGAAGGACAGTCTAAGGGATGGCTCCCATACCGATGCGGAAGCGAGAGCGGTTCGAAGAAGAGGCCGCGTCAGCGAGCTGACGATACCGGCCCGCTCGGCAATGGCGAAGAACTGGGCAGGCGGGACATGCCCAAGGACCGGGCTGTGCCAGCGCGCCAGTGCTTCAAAGCCCGCAGCTCTTCCATCGCGTATGTCGACGATCGGTTGGAACACGACTGAAAGCTCGTTTTCTATCTCTTTCTGCTTGAGCAGATGTTCGATACGAGCTTCGATATTGATCTGCTTTTCGTGCTCCGCATCGAAGAGGACGGCATCGCCGCGCCGGGTTTTCTTGGCGTGATACAACGCATAGTCCGCACGGTCGAAAAGTTGCTCAAGCGTCAGAGCAAGGCACGGAAATACGGCGATGCCCATGGAAGCAGCGACATGCACAGTCCCCTCGGGAAGATGATAGGCCTCCCTCAACCGTTCCGAGATCACGTTCGCATTTGCAACGAGTTGTGCATCGTCAGGTATGATGGGGGCAACGATCGCAAATTCGTCTCCGCCAAGTCTAAATGCCCTGCTGGTCGTCAGAGTATCTGTGAGACGTTTGCTGACGCTGACGAGCAACCTGTCGCCCACGGAATGGCCGTAAAGGTCGTTAACCGGCTTGAACCCATCGAGATCGATAACGCCCAGCGCCAGCCGCGTTCCCGCCACCCTTGCTTTCTCGATCTCGGCTTCCAGATGGGCGAAAAAGGCGCGGCGGTTAGGCAGTTCCGTCAGGCTGTCAATATTGGCAAGCAGCAGGTTCTCATTGTTCAGCGCTTCCGTGCGCTGCTGCGAAACAATCATGCGCTCGAAATTGCGGTAGTTGGTCAACAGGATGGACATCATGCCCGCACAGACCAACAGAACATTGATGGCAATGGCGATGAATGTCGGTTGCTGTGAGGCCAAAAAAAAGATGACGAAGGCGCCGTTGACGATGGCCGTGACCATGAACGCCGCCGAACGCACATACATCAGACAGAAGATGCAGGATATGACGGTAATCGCCATGTAGAAGGCGACGTGGGATTGCGTATAGGCGTCCCCATACGGCACCAGCAGAAAAGACCAGAGCGTAAATACCACGGCAATGCCGGCCGCCAGGCGATTTGTGCGCTGAAGCGCTGCATGAGCCACCTTCGGCGCGGGATCGATACCGCGGGTCCTCCACCAGAACGCGATCCTGACGGTGCAGCCGAGTGTAAAAAAAGCCGGAATTCCAATGGTGAGCCAAAACGGCGCCAGTTGCAGATGTGTAGTCGCCAGCGCCCATGTACTTGAAATCAGTATGAAATACATCATCGGCATCTGCCGGGTGAAGGCGCGATATTGCGCTTTCACCAAGTCCGGATTGTCGGACCGGACAGACATAAAATCAAGCAATTTCTGTTTGGCGTTTGTTATGTTCATTTGCACGACTCATCGAGTACAGAGTCGGTTGTTTAGCAAGTCCGTCTTACATCATCGGAAATACACAAGGTAAATCAAGAGGAAATGAAATCAACTCCAAGATGTGCATTCATATTTGTACATAATCTGCGGCAGCCGCCGAGGATTTCCACTGGTTCAAAGCGATGAATGCCTCTCGGTTGGAATGGCAGAAGCTGTTGTTCACCGAGGAGCCTCGCCGAAAGCCAGAGAACAGACATCCACATTTCTGTGCCCTGTAGTCCGGCAGGATGCCCTTCCGCGAAGGCAAATCCGCTGCCTTTCTGCCAGCGCCCCCTATTGCGTCTCAGAACTTCACGGGCGATCTCTTTTGCCTCGTCCCGCCTGTGATCCGTCTGTTCCAGGCAGAGAAGCAGGGGATGGACCGTATCGAGCAGGTTGCAGGCGTTAAACTCCGTACCCTGAAAACCGCCATAGGCGCGATAATTGGCGATGACCGAGTCGACTGCCGCTTCCGGATAGGGAACGGGCAGGCCGAACTGGGCGTAAGAGCCGCGGGTGAGGCGGTAAAAGCCGTTGACCGGTTGCAGCAGGCCCTGCTCGGTCGTCGCGTCACCCCAGAGACCGGTAGTTCTGTCCGCATTCACCATCAGCCAGCCAAATAGTACGGCGAGATTGTCGCCGGATACGAAGTAGCGCCGGTTGAAATAAAGCGCGGTGGAGATGGCGTCGATAGTAGCGCCGCAATGCCATGCCCGGTTTTGCCAGGGGAGTTCTTCCAGAAGAAGAATGAGGGCGTCGGCACGCATCTCCTCCACGAAAGCAATCTGCTGTTTCGGGCCGGCGCCAAGACATTCGAGCGCATATCCGACAGCCAGAATATTGTAGAGGACCGTTGGGTCCTGTTGCGGCGGCGATGAAGGGCGGCGGTTGGCAGAGAAAAACAGTCCTGTTTGGGTATCCTGCATAGCATGAAGGCCAGCCACGGTTCTTTCGACGTCGAAGGCGGTCTCTTGCTGCCCGAAGGCTGCGGCGATCTCGATAGCATCACACAGATGCCTGGCGTTTTCGACCTCATGTCCGGATGCATCGGCTGAACGATAGGAGCCCCCCTCATCATAGGAGCGAATGGCGGCAAGCCAGTCGCCGGCAATTTCCTCGCCGAGTTCTCGCAACAGGCGATCGGTTTCAGGCACCTTGGGCGTATCTGCCTTTTCCCCGCGATATTTCAGAACCCGGGCGGGAACACCACCGGCAACAGCCAAGGCGGGAACGTCTTTCGCCACCACCGCGCCCGCGGCAATAATCGCTCCGCGCCCTATCTTCACGCCGTCCAGCACGACTGCGTTGGCGCCGATCCAGACATCGTCGCCGATATCTATGCCGAGCGAGGTCAACGGCTGGCGATAGATGGGGGTGTCGGTATCGTCAAAACCGTGATTGAAGCCGACGATGCTGACATGCGAGGCGATGCGCGCACCATTACCGATCTTCACCCTGCCGGAAAGGCAGGCATAGGGGTTGATCGAGACGTTTTCTCCAAGTTCGATATCACCGCGCACGATTGCGTAACCGGCAATCCAGGACTGCGCGCCCATCACCAGCCTGTCCGTATGCAACTCGGCTTTTGCGGCGATGTAGACGCCCTGCCCGAAACTGGCATTGGCCGAGCGCTCAAGACCGCGCAACAGCGCCTGATGGTCGGGACGGTCGATATCTTCCTGTTTTCGTTCCCAGGTCAGGATATTCAGCCGATCCAGCCGTTGGAAAACAGTCTGGGTTTCGTCTGTCATAATGGTAAGCCTGCACGGCTTTCATCGAGTGCAAAGGCGGAAACGCGACGTCCCTCAAGCCTGAACATCTCTTCCAGCGCGGTGAGATCGGGAGCATCCGGTAAGGTCACCAATGCCGCTTCTGCCGCCTTGCCGGCGGGTAGCGCCATGCAGGCCGTAACAAGCAGCGTTTCGCCTGATGGAACGGTGCCACGCAATTGCGGCACGAGGGTTCTGGCGTGGATGAGATTGGTGTTGGCAATGGCCTGATGGCACAGTCCTTCACGACGAGCCCCGAGCGAAAGATCGACAATGACGCTTGTGTCGCTTTGGCCGTAGCATACAGCGCGGCATTCTCCCGCTTCTGTTCGGTCACGGTTGAAATCGGCGCGCTCTATGGCAAATCCGCCTTCCGATGTTTGCAGCGCGCGTGGGGTCCGGATGCGGTGCAGCCTAATATGCCACGGATTATGCGGCACGAGCCAGGTCTCTATCTCCACACCCGCCCATGGCCTCCAGCGGGAATAGAGGCAGTCTCCGGCAATCAATGCCTCTTCCATCGTCTCGCGCGTACGGAAGTGTACACCATCGTCGGAAAGACCGAGCATGCCGTCAAAAGCTGCGGCGGCAAAATGCCGGTCATCCGCCTCGACATTGAAGGCATAACGGGTGGAATAGACGAATTTCGAATATTTTTCCTGCGCGCCGCGCATCCTGTCGTGCTGCTGCCCCGAGGATAGAACAACGACGTTGCCGGGCGTATGGAAAGCAACCATGCCCGGTTCCGGCAATGAAACGGGTTCGGCGAATTCTTCTGATCTGGTCTCTTCCGCCGTCCAGAAGGGATGATCGGCGGGCAGCGCCAGCGGCAGGAAGAATTTGAGCGCCCAGTAGGGCGAGCAGGGAGAATTGTAGCTCTCGCTCATTAAAAGGTTCGGATAGCCGTATCCCACGGAAAGTACGCCATCGCGATCCGCGATCGGCCGCTTCGACCACCAGCGGATATGCCGCATGTAATAACCTTTGATCTCTGGCCATGGCAGCGCCTGCAAGCCGGAAAAGGCGAGTGCACCCCAGAAACCACCCGCCGCAAACCGGTATGTCTGGCTGCGCCCGAAGGCGAGCGAGGCCCCGTCCGGCCCGAACCAATGGCGCATGTCGCGGGCGAAAACTCTCGAGCGTTCGATGAGCCGTTTTTTTCTCGCCTCATCGTCTTTCGCAAGCACGGTATAGATCAGCCCATAAAAATGCATGGCGAAGGGAATATAGTGGTCGACACGCCGTACCGGCCCGTCACGATACCAGCCATTGCCGATATCAAATGCCTCTATTTCGTCGAGATATGCATGGGTCTTGGCCGTGTCGAATTCGACACCCACCCGCTCCAGCCCGAGATCGATCAGAACGCGGAAAAACTTCCAGTTATTATCGACGAATTCCCGCTCGCGCGCCGCCAGAAGGTAGACCGTGACGGTCTTTCTATCCGTTTCCGCAAGCGGCTCCCAGATGTGTTCGGGAACCATGGCGAGTGCAAAGCCTATTGCCGCCAGCTCCACCAATCGTTGGTGCCGGTCTGCGGTGTCACCCCAATATTCGGGGTGGGCCGGGTTGGTGCCATTGGCCAATCCGCGCCGGTAGAGATCCCAGTGCGGAAAGTCATAGCCGCCGGCGGCAAGGGGTACGATGCCCCATAACGGTCGGGCAAAGCCTTCCAGTTCGGCAGCCGGGTAATCAAATATCGCGCCTGTCGCGCCCAACTGCACGCGCGCGCCGCCCGCCGAAAAACAGGCAAGCAGCGGATTGAAGAGATCAATCACAGCCTTTGCGAGATCGTCCCTGCTTGAAAGCGGATTGTGAAAGAGCGGATTGGCTGCGGCGGTTTCATGGGGCACGGTGACGAATGTCCGGAATTCTTGGGTCAGGAAAAAGGCCGCAGGCTTTCCGCCTGCGGCCCATGGCAATTATTTGATGGCCTTGACGCCGTCATTCATGTCCTTGATGCCGTCATCGATTGAAATATTGTCGGTCATCAGTGCGTCATGGACACGGTTCAGAACGACTTCGATCTTGGCTGCATTCGGGTTGACCGCCATTTCCAGATAGGCCTTGCCCGCCTGCAACGCGTCCTTGCTGCCCTGATCCTGCGGGAAGCCCGGCAGCGATGCGATCTTCTCAGCCACATCGTCGGTTCGGAGTGCAGGGAAAGTGCCGGTGGAGGCAATGATGGCCGCTCCCTCAGGCCCGGTCACGAACTGAATGAAATCCAGCGCCGCTTCCTTATGGCCGGAATTAGTGTTGACCGACAGTCCGGCAATCTGCGCGGCCGTCGCACCTGCCGCCACGCCATCGGGATGGGGGAATTTCACGATACCCCAGTTGGCGCTTTTCGACTCGCCCGATTTCACCTTGGCGATCTGGGTTCCGACGAACCAGGTGCCCATCGGCAGCATGCCGATCGTTCCGTTGAAGAACAGCGCGGAGTAATGGGTATTGGATGTCTTCAGCGAGGCGTAGGACGGTATCGCGCCGGTCTTTTGCAGGGCAAGCGCACGCTCATACCAGGGTTTCAGGAACTCATAGTTTCCATCAACCATCGTGTGTTTTCCATCCTGAATGCCGGGCAGTTGCACCGTCGAACGCCAAGTGTGCAACAGAGCGCCGTAAATGCGGTTCGCGCCCATGCCGCCCTTCAGCTTGCCGGCTGTTTCATCGAACTGCGCCCAGGTCATGTCATTGGTTGGATAAGGCACGCCTGCCTTGTCGAAAATATCCTTGTTGTAATAGACCACCCAGAAATCGGAGCGGAACGGCAGGGCGTATACCTTGCCGTCAATGGTCAGTTCCTCGATCAGGCCGCCATAGGGTGCCGTCTCGATCTTCTGATCCTTGATGAAGTCGCTGAGATCGGTGATGTTGCCGGCGCGGACCAGATTGGCGTATCCGGGAACGTCCTTGATGGTAACGACGTCAATGTCCTTCGAGCCGCCAGTCAACTGCGTGGATATCATCTGCGTATAGTCCTGCGAGCCGAGGTCCACCACCTCGAACGTGACATTCGGATGCTTCTGCTTATAGGCCTCCATCAAGGGCTTGAAGTAAGCGCCCTTATCCAGATCCCATAGGGCCCATTTCAAGGTGACGGGGGCATCGCCCGCGGCGAATGCTGTTCCTCCCATACCCATGGCAATGCCGAGACCGGCGGTTGCCAGAGCAAATGCACGTCTGGTTGTTTTAAACTCCATAGCCCGTTTCTCCTTCCCTGACTGATGTCGTTTGATTTTGGTATGTCTTAAACGCCGCTCCCCGCCCGTTCTGATATCCGCAGGCGCGTTTGCGCGGCGACGTTTCTCGCCGCGAAACACAGGGCGAACATGCCGAGCGAAAAATTGATGGTTGCCGGCATAAACACGGACACCGGATAGAAGAGGATATGCGCGATCCAGAGCGCCGCGACGAAGCTGAGCGCCGCCAGCATCGGCCATGGTCTGGTGAGCGCCAGAAACGCCGCACGCCGCAGGGTCTGTAAAAGCGGCAAATCCTCCTTCGCCAGGACAACGGTGGCATAGGCGCAGAGAAGGGTGAGGAACAGTGTGACTGCGAGGCTGATCGCAAAAGGCACACTGTAGGCGAGTTGCGACCGGGCAGCATCGGCATAGCTGACAGTTGCGTAACCACCGCCACCGACCACCAGCGCTGCGAGAAGCACAAGCGCGGTGCCGCGCAGGGCGAATGTCCGCAAGGCTTCAAGGAAATCGCGCAGCAGATAGGTATTTTCGTCGTTCGAGAAAGAAACGCAGACGCGGCCCATGGCCAACATTGCTGCGGGCATCGTTACGACCGGCAGGCTGGCGATGATAAAGAGGAGGTTTAGCTTCACCATCTCCCACCATTCGCGTCTGATAATATCGAGGAACAGGGCGAGACCGGTAGGCGGCGGGGCGTTCTTGTCGATCCCGGCTCCTTCCTTCGTCCATAATCCTTCCAGCCATTGCATCGCTTTTCTCCCGGCCCGTTCAATAAAGGATCGATCGCTCGGTGGCGGGATCAAAGAGCTGCGCATTCGTCAGATCGGCCACCAGCTCAACGGGATCGCCGATCTTCGCCCGGAAGCGCGGTGAAACACGTGCGACGAGGTTTTGACCGCCCGAGATGAGATTGAGATGCACTTCCGATCCCATCGGCTCCGCCAATTCCACTGTCGCCTTGAAGGGAGAGACATTGGCGGCATCGATATCCGCCGGAGCAAATTCGTGGAAATTTTCAGGGCGAATGCCCAGAACGAGCTGTTCTCCTTCGTAGGGAAGTACACGCCCAGGATCGATACCTGCCGGCAGCGGCAATGGGTTGCCGTCGAATATGGCGATAAAGCCGTCGCCCTGGCGGTGCAGCGTCACCGGAAGCATGTTCATCTGCGGTGCGCCGATGAAACCTGCAACGAACATGTTAATCGGCCGGTCATATAGATTTTGGGGCGTATCCACCTGCTGGATATGGCCATCCTTCATCACCACGATGCGATCCGCCATGGTCATGGCCTCAACCTGATCGTGGGTCACATAAATGAAGGTGGCGTCCAGCCGCTTGTGAAGCTTGGAAATTTCCGACCGCATGGTGCCGCGCAGCTTGGCATCCAGATTGGAAAGCGGCTCATCGAGAAGAAAAACTTCCGGATTGCGCACCATCGCCCGGCCGAGCGCGACACGCTGGCGCTGGCCACCGGATAGCGCCTTGGGTTTGCGGTTCAGCAGGTGGGTGATGTCTAGAATTTTCGCCGCGTCCTTCACCTTCGTATCGATGAGGTCGCGCGGCGCTTTTCTAAGCTCGAGACCGAAGGCCATGTTCTTGTAGACGGTCATGTGCGGATAAAGCGCATAGTTCTGGAACACCATGGCGATGTCGCGGTCCTTGGAGGGCACATCGTTCATCACGTCTTCGCCGATGCGCAATTCGCCGCCGGAAATTTCCTCCAGCCCGGCAATCATCCGCAGGGTGGTGGATTTGCCGCATCCGGAAGGGCCAACCAGAATGATGAATTCCTTGTCGGCAATATCCAGATCGATATCGTGAACGACCTTGAGCGCGCCGTAGCTTTTATTGAGTTTTTTCAGGGAAATGCTTGCCATCTGTTCCTCGCGCTCACCAATAGGAAGACCAGTTGCGCGAAAGCCGGATCAGCGCTTCCAGATAATAATAATCACCCCAGGAGACGCACTCATCGACCCCTTCGCCCCGGCAGGTATTGTGGGCGGTTTTCTTGGAATAGGTGCCGTGCAGAAGCTGGCCGTTGGAGATCGCCGGGTCGCGGACCGAATAGTTGTCCATCAGGCTCTTCACCATGCGTCTCGCCAGCTCGCGATACTCCTTGGCCTTTTCCCGCGTTTCCAGCTCCGCCATTTCCAGCAGACCGCAGGCGACGATGGCCGCTGCCGAACTGTCGCGCGGCTCGTCATCGCCATCCGCAAAGACCAGGTCCCAATAGGGCACGAGATCATCAGGCAGGCGCTTCAGATAGAAGGCAAGAAGCCGCTCGAACGTTTCGCGATAGGCGGGAAGTCGCTCGTAGCGGTACGAAATGGCCATGCCGGCAATGCCCCAGGCCTGTCCGCGCGCCCAGTAGCTCTCGTCGCTGTAGCCTTGCTTCGTCACGCCGCGCACCGGTGCGCCGGTCTCGGGGTCCATATAGAATGTATGATAGGTGGAATCGTCCGGCCGCACAGAGTGAGCGAGCGTGGTGCGGGCATGGGCAAGGGCGACGGTGCGATAATCTTCCCGGCCCGTTTCCCGGCTTGCCCAATAAAGCAGCGGCAGGTTCAGCAGGCAGTCGATGATGTAACGAAATTCGTTGGGATTATCCCGGCGACCCCAGGCCTGAATGAATTGACCAATCGGCTGGAACCGCTCCATCAGCTGATCGGCGGCCATCAGCGCCGCTCGTCTGCCATCCTCGTCACCCACCAGTTTCCATGCGGCGATGCAGGAGGGCGAATAGAGGAAACCCATATCATGATGGTCGGTCTCTATGCGGTTTTCGATCCGATGAAGAAAGCTCTGCACCTGAATTTGCGCCGCGTGCTGAAAGGTCCTGTCGCCGGTATGTTCGAAGGCGAGCCACATCTGTCCCGGCCAGAAACCGGCGGTCCATTGATCGTTGGCGACTGCGGGGTAAAAATTCTTCACGCTCGAGTGGTTCTGCGCCGCGTAGGTGAACTGCGGCAGATTGCGCCGGACCTGTGCGACGGCGGCTACGAGCGCGGCGTCGATTTCCGCAGCGGTGATCGGGTTCGGAACGGTCGTGGTCAAGTCGAACATGAAATCAACCCTTGAGGCCAGTGGAAGCGACGCCTTCGACGAAGAAGCGCTGCAATGCTAGGAAAACGATGAGAACCGGGATAAGCGCCACAACCGAGGCGGCCATGATCAACCCGTATTCCGCCGAATATTGCGAAATGAACATGCGCAGGCCGATCTGGATGGTCTTCAGCTCGGTCTTGGTGAGATAGATCATCGGCCCGAGGAAGTCGTTCCACGTCGTGACGAAGGTGAAGATCGTCAATGTGGAGAGCGCCGGCTTCGAGAGCGGCAGCATGATCTTTGCCCAGATCTGGTATTCGTTCATGCCATCGATACGGGCCGCTTCGCAAAGCTCGTTCGGAACCGACATGTAGAACTGCCGCATCAGGAAAACGCCGAAGGCGGTGAAGGCCTGCAGGAAAATCAGCGCGAGATGGGTGTTGTTGAGCCCGAATTCGCGCATCAGCAGAAACTGCGGCACCATATAGACCTGCCAGGGCATGGCGATGGTGGCGATATAGCCTAGAAACAGCGTGTTCTTGTAGGGAAAGTGCAGCTTGGCGAAGGCATAGGCGGCAAAGCTGGATGTCAGCAATTGCAGCAGCGTGACGATGATTGTCAGCTTCGATGTATTGTAGATGAACAGCGCCAGTGGGATTTTCGTCCAGATATCGACATAGTTCTCCCAGCGCGGCTGAGAAGGGATCCATTCGATCGGGAAGGCGAAGACATCGCGGCTGAGCTTCAGCGACGCCGACAGCATCCATGCGAACGGCAGGAGCATGACGATGGTGACGATAATCACCGTGAAATAGATGCCGATCGTGGTGGCGGGGATTTTCCGGCCCATGATACGCATGGCTCAATCCTCCCGCTGCCGTTTGAACTGGACGATAGTGACGATGAGAACGAGGAAGAACAGGACGAGGGCGATCATGCTGGAGTAACCGAGGTCCCAAGAAATGAAGGCTTCGTTGTAGATGTGATAGACCAGAACCAGCGTCGAGGTTCCCGGTCCGCCCTGCGTGATCATGTAGACCTGATCGAAAACCTTGAAGGACTGGATCGTCAGCATGACGGTGACGAAAAAAGTCGTCGGTGCGAGCTGCGGCAGGGTGACGTGGATGAATTTCTGCCAGGAATTGGCGCCATCAAGACCGGCCGCTTCATAAAGCTCGGAATTGATGCCCTGTAGCCCGGCGAGATAGATGACCATGTAGTAGCCCATGCTCTTCCACACGCCAAAGAGGATGACGGTAACCATTGCCCAATGCCGGTCCGCCGCCCATCCCGGCATATCGGCGGGATCGAGACCGAGCGTATAGAGCAACATGTTGACCGGACCCATCTCCGGATTGAAAATCATGTTCCAGACGACGGCCACGGCAACCAGTGACGCCACATAGGGAAAGAACATCGCCGTGCGGAAGAAGTTGCGACCTAAGATTTTCTGGTTGAGCAGTATCGCGAGCCCCAGGGCGCAGGCAAGCGTGGCCGGCACCGATGCGACAGTGTAAATGACCGTGTTCCATAAGGCCGCGATGAAGGCCTTGTCCTCGAACAGCCGCCAGAAATTATCCAGGCCTGCAAAACGCATTGGATTGGAGCCGTCCCAATGCATGAAGGCGAGCACGAAGGCAAAAAGGATCGGTCCGAGCGTGAAAATCGCGAAACCGAGAAAATTGGGCGCAATAAAAGAATAGGCCACCAGCGCATTCTCGATCCGGCGTCGCCGCCTGGAGACGATGCGGACTTTTTTCCTGCGATACGGGGCCGCCTGCTTGTCGGACATGGTCGCGGTTGCGATTGCCACAGCCTACCTCCCATTGCTGCCGTTTCACCGCATCTCAGGTGTCGGCTGCTGCGTTTTCCATAACGGCGCGGGATCCTCACCCTGCCGCCTCCCGCGCTCTGGATAACACAATATCGATATTGGTCAAACAACTTTACATTAAGTCAGACAAATTTTCTAGTTTTTCAAAAATACGTATGATAGGAGCCAATCATCGGATTGCGGAACGCGCGGGAGGTTCAGGGCGTGTTTGTCGAAATGATGCGGCTTATGCCCGATCGGTTCGCCGATTTCGGGGCAGAACTCACAGCGAAAAAAATTCACTCCTCAGCGTCGGCTGCGGTTCGCGGCAGCCTTATCGAGGCGGCGGTGCAGGCTCTTGGCGAGTCCTGGTCCACCATTCTGGCGGGCGACTACCGGGAATATAGCGGGAGTGGCAATCGTGATCGTTTCGAGTGGCTTTATTTTTCCCGCCGGCTGAAGCTGAACGCACTGGTTCTTGGTGAATGCGCGGAGGGGCAAGGCCGTTTTCTCGATGCCACCATCGATGGCCTGTGGCTGATATGCGAGGAAAGCGGCTGGCAATTGCCCGCTCATAATTCCCATATTCGCGGCGGCCCGCGTGACCCTCTGCCTGACCCGGAAAACCCAGTGATTGACCTGTTCGCTGCGGAAACGGGTGCCAATCTGGCGTTGTGCCTGCATCTGCTTGGACCGGAGCTGGAGCGGGCAAATACGAATCTCGTTTCGAGAATTCACGCAGAGATAGACCGGCGTATAACGACACCATATCTGAACAGACATTTCTGGTGGATGGGGAACGGCGCAGAACGGATGAACAATTGGACGGCCTGGATCACCCAGAATGTCCTGCTCTCGACGCTGCTCTTGCCGACAGACCAGCCGACGCGACGTTCGGTGGTTGAAAAGGCACTTGAGAGTCTCGACGCGTTTCAGAAGGATTATGCCGAAGACGGGGCCTGCGAAGAGGGCGTTCTTTATTACGGCCATGCAGCACTTTGCATGTTCGGGGCGATGACTATTGTCGAAAGCTGCGCGCCCGGCTCGATTGCCCCGCTCTTCAATGCGCCGAAGCTGCGAAACATGGCCGAATTCGTCCTCAATATGCATGTGGCAGAAGACCGTTTTTTCAACTTCGCCGATGCGCCGGCGAAGGTCGAGACATCAGGGGTGCGGGAATATCTCTTGGGCAAAGCCGTTTCCTCGACCCCGCTTCAGGCCTTCGCTGCCGCCTGCTGGAACCGCTCACCGGACCGGCTTATGTCGAAGGAATGGAACCTTTGGTATCGCGTTCAGGCGGTTCTCACCACACCGGAATTGTCAGCGCTTACGCCCGTGGCACCCACAAAGACCGACATAGTTTATTCAGGCATCGGACTGGTGATTGCCCGTGACAGTGTTTTCGATCTTGCCGTCAAGGCAGGCAATAACGGCGAAAGCCATAACCATAACGATGTCGGCAGTTTCACGCTTTACAAACACGGCCGGCCATTCATCATCGATGTGGGGGTGGAAGCCTACACCGCCAAAACCTTTTCCCCGCAGCGCTATGACATCTGGACGATGCAATCGGCCTTTCACAACCTGCCGACCTTCGGCGGCGTCATGCAATCCGCCGGACCTGAGTTTGCAGCACGCGATTTTGTGGCCGAATTCTCGGAGGGAAAGGCGGAAATTTCCTTTGATATAGCCGGTGCATATCCAGCCGCAGCAACTGTCGCGCATTATCGTCGCCGTGTCCGGTTGCTGCGCGGCAGCCATGTGGAAATCATCGATGACCATCGGGGCGAAATTGACGCGGTCCTGTCGCTGATGGTTGCAGAAAAACCGCAAATCACACCGGGTGGCTTTAATTTTGCAGACCTAGGAAAGGTGGACTGCGACGGCGAGGGCGACCCGGCCATTGAGACGATATCGATCGACGATACCCGCCTTCGCCAGTCCTGGCCGCCGGTGATCTATCGCATTCTCATCCCTGTTAAAGCCAACCGTCTTTGCCTGAAAATCACTTAAGGAAGTGCCGATGAAGCTTACACTCAAGGTCGTTAATGCGGCTGGCGCGATTTTGGCGCAGACCGGTGCGGAAGACGAGGTTTTTCTCGTCTACAGGGCCGAGTATTGCGAGGGTGATCGGCTTGTCGTCGAGGTTTCACAGCCCGGACACATCTGGCTTGCCCTGGATGCCGGAATGCCGGCGACACTGGTTTTTTTACGAACGACAGAATTCGTCCTGCCCGTTCCTTCCGCCTCAAGGCGAAAATCCTATCCGCCGCAGGCGTTCAGCGGCGCCATTCACCGGATCGCGGCGCGCCGTGCGCTCGCCGGGGATGTTGGGGTCCGTAGAAACCTGGCCTTGAACCCGTTTGATGAACATGAAAACACCGCCCTGTTTCCACACGTCTATGCGAGTACCGAGACGCGCGGAGAGGCCGCCTTTGCGGCACGCAATGTGATTGATGGTGAAAAAGCCAGCGCAGGTCACGGTTTTTGGCCCTATACCAGCTGGGGCATCAATCGCGATCCTGACGCTTCATTGACGCTTGTTTTTGGCCGTGCGGTGATGATCGACCAACTGACATTCTATCTGCGGGCGGATTTCCCCCACGATGCATGGTGGAAACAAGCGAGTGTCACCTTTTCCGACGGTGAGTGCGTAAGCTTCGCCTTGCAAAAAACCGGAGCCGCCCAGACTTTTTCAGTCTCGCCGCGCCAGGTGGAATGGATTCGTCTGCACGATCTTAAAAAAGCGGATGACCCATCGCCATTTCCCGCACTGACGCAAATCGAGGTCTGGGGCGCCGATCTTCCGGAAAGTCTTTAGCTGTGCGCGATGCCCCGCAGGTCGCGCATCATGTCACGGTAGCGGTTCTGGCTGCCGCGTAGATGCGCCTGCATCGCCAGTTTGGCATCCTGTTCATTTCTGTCCGATATGGCGATGACGATCGCCTCATGTTCCTTGTGGATCAGCCGTCTGTAGGCCGTCTGGTCGTTTTCCGCGGCTTCGGAAACCACGCGGGATTGCGGGATGACGGCCTGGCCGTGCAACTCGAGAAATTGTGTGAAGAGCGGATTGTTGGTCGCGGTCGCCACGGCGATGTGAAGAGCCAGATCCGCCTCGCGAATGGAGCGGTTCTGCTCAATACATTCGAGAAGCCGGGCGTGACAGTCGAAAATCGCCTCTTCCTGCGATGGTGAACGGCGAAGAGCGGCAAGGCCTGCCGCCTCGATTTCAAGCGGCGTTCTGATTTCCAACACTTCAAGGTCGGAAGACAGTCGGGCGCGATCGACGCCGGGAGCGGACGAGACTTCCTTTCCGCGCTTCAGCACGAAGATGCCAGCCCCCTGGCGAACCTCCACCAGCCCGTCGCATCGCAACGCCGTAACCGCCTCACGCACGACAGTGCGGCTGACACCGTGCGCCTCCGTCATTTCGATCTCGCTGGGCAGGCGGTCGCCGGGTCCATATTGGCCGGACGCAATAGCGTTTCTAAGGCTCAAGCTGACCTTGGTCACCAGAGACCCGGAAGACTTGCTGCGCTGTTTTTGTTGTTCTGGCACGTCGGTCACCATGCATGGAAAATAGAGAATGATAAATATGTATGATGAATTTCATTCAAACTCAATGATCATACCAATTATACCAGTTTTTGCACAAATGCCTCATATCGTTCAAAATTGGCGATGAGCAGCTTGATAATCGAACGTGTTACCGGATCGCGTGCATTTCCCATCATCGGCAACAGGGAAATCCGCCAGAAATTCGCCGCGTCGTAGGCTCGGCATGGTCTCCTTACCGCTGAGTAAACGGAGGCTTCCTGGCGTCTTCGTCCGGCACGTATGTATTGCACGCGGCAGGCCTGTTGCATTTTTCACGTGTTTCCCGAGCCTGGCTGTCTATCGGACCCGAGAAATACTGTTCCAAAATTCTCTCACGGACTGCCCGTCTGTTGCCGCACGCGCAACGCATTGTTCCCGCTTCCGGGACTACAAAGTGTCATAGCTCACTTCATATTCGTCGATGGTGCACATAAAGAAAAACAATCGGTGCGCGACCGACCAGAGGAAGAAAAATATGAGCAGAGCCCCAACATCAGCAGGAAGCTGGTGGCTTCACGGTATCGTCCTGGCCATCGTCATCATTGCGGAAATAATCGGCATCCGAAAAGTTCCGATCGGCATAGGAACCGTCGTGTTCCTGCCGATCCTGTATGCGTTTGCCATCGGCATCGCGCTTAACCCGCATATTCTAAAGAAGACGGCAAAGCTCATTCCGCCGAGCGCCGTGAAACTTTCCGGCACTATGATCACCATCGCGATCATGCCGTTCATTGCGAAGTTCGGAACAACAGTTGGGCCTCAGATCGAGAAAATCATCGAGGCAGGCCCGGCGCTTGTCTTGCAGGAAATAGGCAATCTCGGAACGATCCTGATCGCTTTCCCGGTCGCCGTGTTTCTCCTGCGTATGGGCCGTGAGGCGATCGGAGCCACCTACTCGATCGACCGCGAACCGAACATCGCATTGATTGCCGATCGCTACGGCCTGAACAGCCCCGAGGGAGCTGGCGCAATGGGCGTCTATGCCACCGGGACGCTGATCGGTACATTCGTCTTCGCAATCATGCCTCCTCTGATCCATGCGCTTGGATGGTTCGATTATCGCGCACTGGCAATGTCCTGTGGCGTCGGCTCGGGCAGCATGCTGGCAGCCTGCACGGGTAGCCTTGCTACCGTCATGCCGGAAAACAAGGACATCATTCTGGCTCTGGCAGCGGCGAGCAACATCCTCACCTATGCGACCGGTCTTTATGTCGGCCTGTTCGTGGCACTTCCGTTGACAGAGTGGCTTTATAAGAAATCACGGCCTCACGACCCCGCCAACAAGGTTCAGACAGGAGCGAAGATATGAGCATGAACTCAACCCACACTGCGTCCGCTGAACACACATTGCCATCCGAGGGTGAAGACGAACGCAAAATCAACGTCGTCCGATACTCCGGACTTCTGTTGGTCGCGTCTCTCATCGGCCTCGTTTCGAACTGGGTAGGCACCGGCACAGACCCGCTCACCGCCTTGCCGGGCATGAGTATATTGTACCTCGTTTCGGTCGGTGGTCTTCTGTTTGCCCGTTTCATGCCGTTCTACTTGCCGGGCGTGGCATGGACGTCGCTGCTTGCGATCCTCGTGACAATTCCGGGCATTCCCGGTTCGGCATGGGTGATTTCGCAGGTAGAGGCTCTTAACTTCCTCGCTCTTGCGACGCCCGCACTGGCTTATGGCGGCCTCGCCCTCACCAAGGGCGAATTCGACATCGCACGAAAATCGGGATGGAAGATCGTCATCATCGCCGTCTGCGTGATGTTCGGCACATATATTGGCTCGGTCTTTATCGCAGACATTGCGCTTCGGATCGGTGGGCAATAATACCGGAACCAGATGCGGCCGTCCTGCAAAGACGGCTGCATCCTTCAGGAGCAAGACCTAGATGCAGCAATTCTTTCCAAGCACGGAAATCGATGAAGCCGTTCAATGGCGGCACTATCTCCACCAAAACCCTGAATTGGGATTTCAGGAGCAGGAAACGTCAGCTTTCATCGCGGCACGCCTTTCCGAATGGGGTTACTCAGTTCGCACGGGTTACGGTAAGACCGGAGTGGTCGGAACGCTCAGCCGCGGGACGTCTTCAAAGGTGATTGGCATCCGCGCAGACATCGATGCACTTCCGATCCTGGAGCAAACAGGGCTTGCCTATGCCTCCCGCACACCCGGCAAGATGCATGCCTGCGGCCACGACGGTCACGTGTCGATGGCGCTTGCCGCCGCCCGCGCCTGCAGCCGGTTGAACTTCGACGGCACGGTGCATTTCATTTTCCAACCCGCAGAAGAAAACGAGGGCGGAGGCCGGGCGATGGTCGAGGACGGCCTGTTCCGCGATTTCCCCATGGACGCAATCTACGGTCTGCACAACTGGCCGGCGCTGGAGCTTGGCAAATGCGTTGCCAGGGACGACCAGATGATGGCGGCGTTTGGAACATTCGAGATCACGATAACCGGCCGTGGCGCTCACGGAGCCATGCCCCATGAAGGTGCTGACCCGATCGTGGCCGCATCTCAAATCGTCTCCGGACTTCAAACCATTGCCAGCCGCAACGTCTCCCCTCTGGAATCCGCCGTCATTTCGGTGACACAGATACACGGAGGTGACGCCTGGAACGTCATCCCGGAGAATGTCGTCATCCGCGGCACCACGCGCTGGTTCGAGGAGGATGTCGGCGCAAAGATAGAGAAACGCATTCACGCCTTGGCAACCTCTATTGCAACCGGATTCGACTGCACTGCGACAGTCGATCATCTCTTCCGATATCCGGCGACGATAAACGATCCAGGATGCGCCGCAATCATCAGGGATATTGCCTCCACCATGCCGGGGATCGAGGTAGTCGACGCCATGCCGAGCATGGCTGCTGAAGACTTTTCCTTCATGCTCCGCGAAAAGGCAGGATGTTATTTCTGGCTTGGCGCGCAAAAGGCCGGTAAAAATCCAGGGCTCCACTCAGCCTATTTCGACTTCAACGACGCGCTTCTCCCCTTGGGGGTTCAGATGTGGATATCCCTCGTCGACAACCAGCTGAAGGCAGCGTAAGGGCGTTGCTTCAAAAGCAACGCGCATTGACCTGATAATCGTTCCGGCACAGGATGGCTTTGATGGAGACCATGGATGCCAAAGCACTGCGGATGTTTATGGCCGTCGTTCGCTTCGGCTCGATCCGCAGTGCGGCCGAACATCTCAATGTCGCCCCTTCAGTCGTCAGCCGCCAGATCGCCGATACAGAGAAGAAGATCGGTCTTCCGCTTTTCGACAGAACAAGCCGGGGCGTTGGACTGACCGAGGCCGGGGAACTGGTGT
Organism: Agrobacterium sp. 16-2014-1-2a; assembly: GCF_053522705.1. Classification (NCBI taxonomy): domain Bacteria; kingdom Pseudomonadati; phylum Pseudomonadota; class Alphaproteobacteria; order Hyphomicrobiales; family Rhizobiaceae; genus Agrobacterium; species Agrobacterium sp. 16-2014-1-2a. The sequence goes on along the minus strand of NZ_JBNWBX010000009.1, from coordinate 72,781 downwards.
TTGAACATGGCAAACGTATCCTCGAAGACAATGGTCTGCTTTCGGAACAACTCGACCAGCTGAGAGGCGTGCAACGGGGACGCATCCGGCTTTGTTGTGGTGAGGGTTTTCTAGGGGACCTCATCGAACACGGGCTAAAGCCCTTCGTCACCGTCTATCCGGCGATCCGTTACGACGTCCAGTTGGGAAGTACCGAAGGCGTTCTCGATAGTGTCGCCAACGGCGATACGGATATTGGCATTGCCTACAATCCGGTCATCGATATTCGTGTCCGGTCCCTCGCCATTTCCCGGCAACCGCTTTGTCTTGTCGCCCCACTCGGACATCGGCTGTTGAGCAACCCGCGGGTGGCGCTCGAAGACTGCCTGGCTGACACGCAATACGCCTTGCTCAGCAAAGGACACGGCGTCACCCAGCTTGTCAGCCGTGTCGCGGCCAATTGTGGTGCAGCGGTTACACCGCTGATCGAGACGCCGTCCATCGATGCTCTGCGCCGCTTCGTGGCCGCCGGCCTTGGCGTGACCTTCCTCCCCAGATTCGCCGTGTCAACCGAACTTATGAGGTCGGCGTTCGGCGTCGTCGAACTGAGCGATCCGCTTCTGTCCGAGGCCAGCGCCCACCTGATGGTCAAAGCACGGCGCCGGCTGCCCAGGTCGGTGGACAGTCTCGCAGGATATCTCGCCGCCGAAATGACGGCGTTCAAAGCCTGATGCGCGTTGCTGAACCCGCAACGCTCTGTACCCGGACACCTCACTATCGAGTGTCCCCTTTTGATGAGAACGTCCCACCTGAATGATCGTCAGCCGATGCCACGCGGCGGCGCAGATAAAGGGAGTTCGATCAAATGTCGGATGCAAAGCAGACAATTGTTGGAATAATTGGCCTTGGAAGCATGGGCCTTGGCATGGCTCAAACGCTGGCTGGCAAGGGTTTCCGGACATTGGGTTTCGATCTGTCGGAAGAGAGGAAAGAGCTGGCGCAGCAGTCCGGCGTCGTTGCCGTAGACACCATCGCGCATGCCTTTGAAGAGAGCACTTTCCTGGTCTTCTCGCTGCCAACGGCCAAGGACGTTGCCAGCGTGGTCAACGACCAGATCGAAATCCTGAAAAGCCGGAGCGCTCAGCGGGTGATCATCATCGACACCTCGACGTCGGAACCAGACGTGAGCCGCGAGCTTGCCGCAAAGCTTGCCTTGCTTGGTCACGGCTTTCTGGATGCACCGGTCAGCGGCGGCCCCGCCGGTGCTGCCTCTGGCAAGTTGACGATGATGATTGGTGGCACTGACGAAGACGTCGCTCTTGCAAGGCCCGCCATCGAAGCCATGTCGGCCAAAGCCCTGCATGTGGGGCCTAGCGGCGCGGGCAATGTCGCCAAGCTGGTGAACAACCTTCTTGCCGCAGCACACATGGTAACGACCAGTGAGGGTCTGAAGCTTGCTCTCGCCGCAGGGATCGATCCCGAAGCAGCGCTACGTGTTCTCAACGCAGCGTCGGGTCGATCTATGATCAGCGAAGTGCATTTCCCAACGTGGATCATGTCGGACAAGTTCGACAGCGGTTTCTCGATGGGACTGATGCGAAAGGACGTTCGGCTTGCGCATGAGCTTGCAGCAAGGACCGGTGCAGACCTGCCTATGGCAGAGATCGTTGCAAAACTTTGGTCCGGCTCCAGCGACCTGAAAGATTCCGACGACTTTACCCGCATGGGCGCTTTCCAGCCCGCTTCAAACTAAGGACGAGCATTATGGGCAACGTAGATATCATCCGCGATCCGGGTCCGCGCATTCGCGAAATCCTCAAGGCCTTCATCGGCACCGAAGAGATCGGCAGTTTCGTTAATGGTGAGATTGTCTTCGGTTCGGGCGAAGAGCTCACCCTTACCGATCCCTCCAGCGGCAAATCCTTCGCGACATACAAAGACGCCGACAGTTCGGTGGTGGACAGCGCAATGGATGCCGCCGCCAGAGCGCAACGCGCATGGATGCAACTCACCGCCTCCGGCCGCGGACGGGTCATGAACGAGATCGCACGCACGATCCGCGAACATTCGGCCGACATCGCTGAAATCGAAAGCCGCTCGGCTGGCCGTCCGATCCGCGATATCCGTGGCGAAGTCGTCAAAGTCGCAGAGATGTTCGAATATTACGCCGGATGGTGCGACAAGCTGCATGGCGACGTCATTCCCGTTCCGACTTCCCATCTCAACTACACACGCCAGGAACCGATCGGCGTGGTTGTACAGATCACGCCGTGGAACGCACCGCTGAACACCGGCGGATGGCAGATCGCGCCCGCCATCTGTGCTGGCAACGCGGTCGTCATCAAGCCCTCCGAACTGACGCCGCTCAGCACCATCATTCTGGGTCTTCTCTGCGAGCAGGGTGGAGCGCCCCGCGGCCTGGTGAACGTCATCGCGGGCCAGGGCGTGACCGCCGGGCAAGCAGCCGTGGCCCACGCCAAGACGGGTCTTGTCGTGTTCGTCGGATCGGCGCATGCGGGATCTCTGATTGCAGCGGCGGCAGCCAAAAATGTGGTCCCCTGTATTCTTGAACTTGGCGGCAAATCTGCCAACGTCGTTTTCGACGACGCCGATATCGACCGCGCAATCCTCGGCGCCCAATCGGCGATCTTTGGCGGCGCGGGACAAAGTTGTGTTGCCGGTTCAAGACTGCTGATTCATCGTTCTGTTCATAAGCAGTTCATCGAGCGCTATGCGGCGGCAACGGCGAAAATTCCTGTCGGCGACCCCTATCTCGACACAACCCAGATCGGTCCGATCAACAATCTACGCCAGTGGAACAAGATCAGCGAGATGGTCCAGCAGGGCATCAGCGAAGGCGCGCATCTGGCTACAGGCGGACGCAAGCCAGAGCACCTCGAGGAGACAGGCGGCTTTTATTTTGCGCCAACCATCCTCGATAATGTCGCTTCGGATGCGACGATCTCGAAAGAAGAGGTTTTCGGCCCGGTCGTCGGCGTTACGCCATTCGATACGGAGGAGGAGGCAATCTCGCTCGCCAATGACAATCCTTACGGACTTGCCGGAGCTGTCTGGACGCAAAACGTCGCACGGGCACACCGGGTCGCCTCGCAGGTCCGGGCGGGAACATTCTGGATCAACGGCTACAAGACCATCAGCGTGATGTCGCCTTTTGGTGGTTTCGGCAAAAGCGGTTACGGCCGTTCCAGCGGCAGGGACGCGCTTCTCGCTTATACCCAGACAAAAAGCATCTGGGTCGAAACCGCCGCGGAACCGGTCATCACCTTCGGTTATTTCTCGGGCTGATCAAGGCAGGACCGGGCAACAGTCCGGTCCTCATCTCGCTGGAGGCCGTGGCGCTATTGCTCCTCGGGAGGGGCGACGGCACAGGCTATTCATCGCGGTTGCCATCGGTATTGGCGTAGGTTGCGCAGCGGGTTGGGACGCGATCAACGTCCCATAGAGATCGAGCCGAATTTCAAAAGATCAAGGGGCCTTCGGCGGCTCTCCATCAACGACGGTCTTTGCCGTCATCTCCTGCTGCGGCCATCGGCGCAGTGCCTCCCGTCCGGTATCGGTCAAGCCGTAGACGCCTCTATCCAGACGGTCAAACCAGCCATAGACGTTTGCAAGCAAAATCTTCCCGGCATCCGGTACGCTGGATCTGACTTGACGCACGCGCAGCGGCCCCGATGTCAACGCCAAAGCGCAGCCGAGTGCCTGCTGCCGGTACGCGGTCATGATTGGTGCGCGGGTGCTTCCACCCACCGCCGGATCTCCGCGTCGCCTCTCGTGTTCACGTATCAATCGCGAACGCCGTTTCGGGTTGGTTCGCGGCATCGGTGATATGGAACTGACAATAACGCTGACGTCCCCAACATCGGAAATGCCGAGCATGCCGATCCCGAGCCTGCGGCAGAGGTCGCGATAACGTTTATCAGCCTCGCGGCCCTTGCCCTTGGCTGAGACCCGTGCCGCAATCCAGACCTCGTCTGCGATAGCCGCGCGATCAACCGCCTGCAAAATAAGCTCCAGATTGAAGCTCAGTTTTAGCTCGCAGATGACGACAACAGGCGGATCGGCGTCGCTCAATCCGACGAGGTCACAACTGCCAACCTCACCTTTGACAGTGTAACCCGCTTGCTCAAGGAAAGATTTGACGGGCAGATAAAGTGAAGTTTCCATGTACCCGCAGATTAAAGTGACGATCCAGGCGCTAGATATATCGATCCGCCTGCGTAGAACAACCATTATAACCACCCATGCGGTTGCAAGTTGTCGGTGGTGCGGGCAGTCGCCAATAATCCCTAAGACGATCAATTGACACTTTTCCCCAAAAGTGGACGACTTTTTGGTGGAAAAATACGATCAAAAATCGTCGAGGATTCGATTTGCGATCGGCAAGGCACCGGCAATCAGAGTCCAATCACCGGTGCAAGTGTTTACGAAAAAGCCTTCAATCTCTCATCTGACCTCAGGCGCGAAAGACCTCGCATTTCTCAAAACTCTTCCCAATTGTCTGGCGATGTGCTCAGGGCGGCATTGCCGGAGAACGCAGCTTTAATCTTTCCGCCGAGTGCACGCGCAGGAGAAACAGCAGGCCTGTCGGCGGACGAGGCTGCGCGAACCGGTGCGGAGATGTCGCTGTAACCACCTTCTGACAATTTGAACCGAGCGAGCAGTTGGTTGAGCGACGAAGCCTCGCGTGCAAGCCCGTGGCTTGCCGCCGTGCTTTCTTCCACCATGGCAGCGTTCTTCTGGGTGTCCTGGTCCATCTGGTTCACAGCCGTATTGATCTGCTGGAGACCAGAGGATTGCTCCTGTGCCGATTCCGCGATCGCCATCACGTGACGGTTGATTTCCTGTACTTCCGTGACGATGAGTTCGAGTGCTTTGCCCGTTTCGCCAACCAGTTGCACACCCTGCTGAACCTGACTGTTCGATGTCGTAATGAGATTCTTGATCTCCTTGGCGGCACCTGCGGAACGCTGTGCCAGTTCGCGAACCTCTTGGGCAACAACCGCAAATCCCTTGCCCGCCTCACCGGCACGGGCAGCTTCCACGCCTGCATTCAGCGCCAGAAGGTTGGTCTGGAAAGCAATCTCGTCGATCACGCCGATAATGTTGGAAATCTCATCAGCGGATGCAGCAATTTGCTCCATAGCCGTGACAGCTTTCTGCACCACTTCTCCCGACTGTTCCGCGCCAACTTTTGCACGACTGACAAAGTGGCCCGCTTCTTGCGCCCGTTTGGTCGAGTCTTTCACCGTCGTGGTGATCTCTTCCAGTGCAGCAGCAGTCTCCTCGACGGCCGCTGCCTGCTGTTCCGTACGCTTGGCCAGATCGTCAGCTGCGGCCCTGATCTCGTTCGCGCCGGAGTCGATGCCGCGCGCGTTCTGCGCCACCTGGTTCAGAGTCGATTGCAGCTGTTCCGCTGCCCTGTTGAAGTCGCCGCGAATACCGTCAAGGCTGGACACGAACGGCTGAGCGATCCGGTAAGTAACGTCGCCCTGAGCGATCTTCGAAAGGGCAGCAGCAAGGTTGTCGACGGCGAATTGCACGTCGGCAGCTTCTTTCGCCTTCTGTTTCTCGCGCTCTATCCGGTCCTGCTCTGAAGATGACCGATGGTTTTCCGTTTCATTCTCAAGCCGGAGGCGCTCGATGGCGTTCTCGCGAAATGCCTGAACAGCAGCGGCCATCTGGCCGACTTCATCCTTGCGGTCCATACCTTCGATTTCGCTGGCTGTATCGCCTGCCGCCAACGACCCCATCCGCTCGCGAAGCCGCGCAATCGGAGTGGTAATGCCACGCGAAGAAATAAGCAGGCCGAGCGCGATCAATGCCAGGGAAACAAGTGCTATGCTGACCAGAGCTGTCCAGATTGTCGTGTTGGTGCTGGCCGTGAGGCGCTCTCTCCCATCGTTCATCACCTGGATCAGTTGCTCGTTCCCCGCGCTGATTTTCGGTGAGACTTCAGTTATTTTTCGAAGGACGTTAAGCGCCATCTGCTGAGCTTCAGCATTTTTTCCCGCCTGCATGAGAGCGATGACCTGATTGCCGATTTCCTCAACCTCGGCAACGCCCTTGAGGATATCACGAGCGGCATCCGTCCGGGCCGGCACCAGCTGCATGATTTTATTCTGCCGTTCTTCCAGTTGCTTCCGGTCGGCCTTGAATGTTTTGACAGCGGCCTCGAAATCACTGCTGGTCGAGTCATTGAGGCTGGCGCGAAGCATCTGCATGCCGAGTGCATTGAGATTGCCGCTGGTTCGGGCGTTCAGCACCGCAGCAAGCGCCTCATTGGCGATGAAATCACTGTAGACATTGTCGGTATTTTTATATTGCAAGCTGACGTAGCTGATTCCGGAAAGCGACATCAAACTCATCACCGATATGACGAATAAGACCTTTGTTTTTATTTTGGTATTCTTCAGGAAAGACATGAATAGCCTCAGGGCAAGCGCTCCTCCAGCTGTCCGCGCAGGAAGCCAGGGAAACAAACAATGGAACATCGCGGGTAGCTGTGCCCCTCCTCATAGGGCGACAAGCGGATATCCGCTCCGGGCCGCCAAAGGCTGGGCGCGTTGGATCCACTCGTTCTACCAGCCCCGCCGATGAAACTTTGGAACCTGCGTATTTTAGATTTCACAAAATTACTAAATGAAGTGTTACCCGGCATATGCAAACGATGACATGTGTGATGCCGTAAACTTACTCGGGCTTTGATTTTCGACGGGCTGCGCGCTTTCGCGAGCCGGACTCGAAAGAGAAGATTATCCTCACCGTTTCAGCACCTGCTTGATGCTGGCGGCATCGGTATTTTCACGAGGATATCGATGGGGCCGACGGCTTGCCGCATCGATTTAACCGTCCCGGAGGTCGCGTCACGCGAGGCAATGTCCAGCGTGCGGGCCATGGCTTTGCCCTTATTCTTTTCGATCAGCAGTCACGGTGTATGCATAAACTCACAATTTATTGTGGTTGCCCTTCGGAGCAATTTGGCCTTGTTTGTAGACTTACACTCTTCACGGGAGGGAAATTATGTCGATAAAAACAACAACTCGCGCCACGCTGCTGGTAGGATCGCTTCTGATTGGCGCAAGTTCCGCACTTGCAGAAACAGTTCTTCACCGCGGCAATTCCGGGGAGCCTCAGACGCTCGATCAGGCACAGACCTCGATCAATATCGAAGCCTTTATCCTTAAAGACCTTTATGAAGGTCTCACCATTTACGATGCTGCCGGCAAGATCGTTCCCGGTACGGCGGAAAGCTGGACGCTGTCTGAGGATGGTACCGTCTACACGTTCAAACTGCGTGCAGATGCGAAGTGGTCGGATGGCACTCCGGTAACGGCTGGAGATTTTGTTTTCTCCTATCAGCGCGTCGAAGACCCGAAGACCGCAGCAAAATATGCGAATATTCTTTATCCGATCAAGAACGCCGAGAAGATAAACAAGGGCGAAACTTCGGTTGACCAGCTTGGCGTCAAGGCCGTGGATGACAAGACCCTTGAGATCACACTCGAGCGCTCAACACCGTTCTTCCTTGAACTCCTTGCCCACCAGACAGCTCTGCCGATCTCGAAGGCAAGCTTTGACAAGAACGGAACCAACTTCGTAAAGCCGGGCGTCATGGTCTCGAACGGTGCTTACAAGCTTGAAGCGCATGTTCCCAATGACAGCTTGACGGTGGTCAAGAACACCAACTTCTGGGACGCATCGAACACCAAGATCGACAAGGTCATCTTCTACCCGATCGACGACCAGGCCGCATCCGTTCGTCGTTTCGAAGCCAAGGAAATGGACCTCGCCTACAACTTTTCCGCGGACCAGATCGACCGTCTGCGCAAGGCCTATGGCGAACAGGTTCACGTTTCGCCGACGCTTGCGACCTATTACTATACCTTCGACACGCGTGAAGCGCCGTATAACGATGTCCGCGTCCGTCAAGCCCTGTCCATGGCAGTCGACCGCGATTTTCTCGCCAAGGAAATCTACAGCGGTTCGCAGGTTCCCGCCTACTCCATGGTTCCTCCGGGCATGGACTCCTACGGTGAGCCTGCGAAAGCAGAGTTTGCGACGCTGTCGCAACTCGATCGTGAAGACGAAGCCGTCAAACTCATGAAGGAAGCCGGTTACGGCGAGGGCGGCAAGCCGCTTTCCGTCGAAATTCGCTACAACACCAACCCGAACCATGAGCGCGTTGCCACCGCTATTGCGGACATGTGGAAAAATACCTTTGGCGCGAAAGTGTCACTGGTGAACCTCGACGTCGCCTCGCATTACGGCTACCTGCAGGAAGGCGGCAAGTACAACGTTGCGCGTGCAGGCTGGGTTGCCGACTATGCGGATGCGGAAAACTTCCTCGCCCTTTCGGTATCCTCCAACAAGACCTTCAACTACTCGAAGTTCAATAATGCCGAATATGATGCGCTGATGCAGAAGTCATATGACGAAAAGGATCCTGCTGCTCGCTCCAAACTGTTGCACGAGGCAGAAACCATCCTCATGAAGGAACAGCCGGTTGCTCCGCTTCTCACACAGGCGGACCTGTGGCTGGTTTCCAATCGCGTGAAGGGTTGGGAAGACAATGCTGCTAACGAACACCTCAGCCGCTTCCTGAGCGTTTCCGAATAAGCAGTGCTGGCACGGTGGCCGAAACCACCGTGCCATGTCGGAGCCTGAAAATCATGATTTCATTTATCCTGCGCCGTTTGGCGAGCGCCGTGCCGACATTGTTCATCGTCGTCACGATTTCGTTTTTCCTGATGCGTTTCGCACCGGGCGGTCCGTTCAACCTCGAGCGGCCCCTGCCCCCGCAAACCATGGAAAACCTGATGAGAACCTATCATCTGGATGAACCATTGTGGCGCCAGTATCTCATCTATCTCGGCAACGCCGCCACCGGCGATTTCGGTCCGAGCTACATCTACAAGGACAACACCGTCGCCCAGTTGATCGGCAAAGGCCTGCCCTATTCGCTGGAGCTCGGTTGCTATGCTCTTTTGCTGGCGTTGGTCGGCGGCATTCTTGCCGGCACCTTTGCCGCACTCAGACAGAATAGCACCTTCGATTTCTCCATCATGTCCATCTCGACCATCGGCATCACCGTGCCGAACTTCGTCGTCGCACCTGTCCTCACGCTTATCTTCGCCGTCTTGCTGGGGCTTCTGCCCGCAGGTAGCTGGGGTGATGGGTCGCTACGCTATCTCATTCTTCCGATGATCGCGCTCGCCTTGCCGCAGCTTGCGGTCATCGCGCGTCTGACGCGCGGTGCAATGATCGAGGCTCTGCGCATGGACCATATCCGCACCGCCAGAGCCTATGGCCTCCCGGCTCGCAGCGTCGTGGTGGTTCACGCCATGCGCGCGGCGATGCTGCCGGTCGTTTCATATCTTGCGCCTTGCGCCGCAGCGCTGCTGACGGGCTCGGCGGTCATCGAGACGATCTTCACCATTCCCGGTGTCGGCCGCTACTTCGTTCTTGGCGCCATCAATCGTGACTACACGCTGGTCATGGGAACGGTCGTTCTCATCGCCATTTTCGTCATCCTGTTCAATCTCGTGGTCGATATTCTCTACGGCCTGCTCGATCCGAGGGTCAGACATGACTGATATCTCCGGCAATATCGCCCCTCAGCCATCGGTGAAAAGCCGAAGCCTGTTCCAGCTTGCAGCCCTGCGTTTCAGACGAAACAAGGCCGCCATGGCTGGCTCCATCATGCTTGTGCTGATCACACTTTTCTCGTTTATCGGCCCGCATTTCCTTTCACACACCTATGATCAGGTGTTTTCGTCCTACGTCTCCGTCGCGCCAAGCCTCGAGCCGCGCCCGGACGTGAACAACCTCCAGAGCGTCATGGAAGGTGTGGCAGGCCGTGCGCGCGTCGAACTGAAGGAGTTTGCCGTCGAAGGGCAGACCTTCACGGCAACGGTTACCTCCAGCAGCCCGATTGACCCGCGCACGACACGTTATTTCGACCGCGCCAACGAATTCGAAAACACGAAAGTCGTTGCTACGGAAGATGATGGTCGAACGCTGAAGTTGGAAGGCGATGTCAATCGCGAATACTTCTTCTTCGGTACAGATTCAAACGGTCGCGACATGCTGGCTCGCGTAATGCTGGGCGGCCAGATCTCCATTGCCGTCGGCGTTCTCGCCAGCCTCGTTTCGCTCGGCATCGGCGTGCTTTACGGCGCTACGGCGGGTTACATCGGCGGGCGCGTCGACAATGTAATGATGCGTTTCGTCGAGATCCTCTATTCGCTGCCCTTCGTCTTCCTGGTCGTGGTTCTCGTGGTTTTCTTCGGGCGTAGCTTCATCCTGATCTTCCTTGTCATTGGCGCAGTGGAGTGGCTGGATATGGCGCGTATCGTGCGTGGCCAGACGCTTGCCTTGAAACGGCGGGAATTTGTGGCAGCAGCTCAGGCCTTGGGTTTGAGCGACTGGCAGATCATCCGCCGTCACATCATCCCCAACACCATCGGTCCCGTGGTCGTGTTCGTGACGGTCGTTGTCCCGAAAGTCATACTTCTTGAAAGCTTCCTCTCCTTTCTCGGCCTTGGCGTTCAGGCGCCACTCACGAGCTGGGGTGCGCTCATTTCCGAAGGCGCCAACAATATTCAGTCGGCCCCGTGGCTGCTGATATTCCCGGCAATCTTCTTCGTGCTGACGCTTTTTTCGCTGAACTTCGTAGGCGACGGATTGCGTGATGCACTCGATCCCAAGGATCGTTGACATGAATACGACATCTGAAAACATTCTCACCGTCCGCAATCTCAAGGTCGATTTTGCCACGCCAGACGGCACGGTCAACGCCGTCAAAGGTGTCGATCTCCACGTAAAGCAGGGTGAAACGCTCGCTGTCGTCGGGGAATCCGGCTCCGGCAAAAGCCAGACCATGATGGGCATCATGGGCCTCTTGGCTTCCAACGGCGTCATTCAAGGCTCGGCGCAATATCGTGGACGCGAGTTGGTAGGCTTGCCGGTCAACGAGCTGAACAAAATCCGTGGCGCGAAAATCACCATGATTTTCCAGGAGCCGATGACCTCGCTCGATCCGCTTTACAGGATCGGCGCGCAGATCGCCGAGCCAATCGTCCATCACCGGGGCGGCAGCAAGAAGGAAGCGAGGGCACGCGTTCTCGAGCTTCTGAAACTTGTCGGTATTCCAGACCCGGAGCGGCGCATCGACAGTTACCCGCATGAACTTTCAGGCGGCCAGCGCCAACGCGTCATGATCGCCATGGCGCTGGCAAACGAGCCGGATATTCTGATCGCGGATGAGCCAACCACCGCGCTCGACGTGACAATCCAGGCGCAGATCCTTGATCTTCTGAAGTCGTTGCAGCAGCGCTTCGGCATGGCCGTGGTGTTGATAACGCACGATCTCGGTGTCGTCAGGCATTTTGCCGATCGTGTTGCGGTTATGCGCCGAGGCGAGATCGTTGAAACCGGTCCGACGGAAGAGGTCTTCGAGCGCCCGCAGGCGGACTATACGAGGATGCTTCTCGATGCCGAACCCAGCGGCCACAAGCCGCCGGTCGGCAAAGAAGCGCCGGTCGTTCTCTCTGGCCAGAACGTCACGATCGATTATGTGATCCCGGGCGGCTTCCTGTCGAAGTCACGGGCTTTCAGGGCCGTGGACAGCGTTAATGTCAGCCTTCATCAAGGGCAGACCATCGGCATCGTCGGTGAATCCGGATCAGGCAAGTCCACGCTCGGTCGCGCGCTTCTGCGCCTTGTCACTGCAGAAGGCCGCATTTTCTTCGGCAAGACGGAAATCACCGGACTTGGCCGAACGGCAATGAGGCCATTGCGGCGGCAGCTGCAGCTCGTGTTCCAGGATCCGTATGGATCTCTTTCGCCAAGGCAGACTGTTGGAGAGATCATCACTGAGGGTCTCTTTGTGCACGACCCACAGCTCAGCCGCGCGCAGCGCGACGAGCGAGCGATAGAAGCGCTGAAAGAAGTCGGCCTCGATCCCGCCGCCCGCAACCGCTACCCGCACGAGTTTTCAGGCGGGCAACGTCAGCGTATCGCAATTGCCCGCGCGATCATCCTCAAGCCAGATGTCGTCATTCTCGATGAACCTACATCGGCGCTGGACCGATCCATTCAAGGACAAGTTATCGACCTCTTGCGTAATTTGCAGAAAACGCACAACCTTTCCTACATCTTCATCAGCCACGACCTCTCAGTCATAAAGGCCATTTCGGATTATGTCATCGTGATGAGAAACGGGAAGATTGTCGAAGAGGGAGAAACGGACGCGATATTCGAGCGGCCGGCGGCTGAATATACCAAAACACTGATCAAATCCGCGTTTTCGGCCGAAGTAACATCATAGATTACAGCCCGGCACTGCCGGGCCTTTTCTGGCCCCGTTACAAAAGATCCGGTTTGTGGAGGAGGTCGTTATTTCGCGGCCATGGCGGCCTTCCTCTCCTGTTCAATCCCGACCATATCGTCACGTAGCAAACAGGTTCGATGATGTGCGAAAGCTGGTACCCGCCACAGGACTAAGCGACGTCCAAATTCATAACAAAATCCGCGGTTTCATGGGCATGAATGCGGGTAAAACGTATCAGCTCGTCGAAGTGACGTTGCATCTTACGGATGGCTTCAGCGTTATTGAGCACAAGATACATGGCGCCGACGAAAAGTGCTGCCCGTTGCGAACCGAAGATCGTATAGGGCACGGAAAAGCGTTCTTTTTCATTGAACAGAAACAGCCGGAATGATGGGTATAGCTCGCTGATAAGTCCCGACATATGTTTGAGTTGTTCGGCACGTGTCTCGCGGTCCAAACCGCTCCACATACCGCGCCCCTGCGCAAAAGCTTCCAGCGTTTCGAGCGGCATGCAAACTTCCATGTCGGTACCAGGTTGGCGATTATAATCGAGTCGAAACGCCGTTTCGCTGGCCTGCGCCATCACACTCTGATGCGCGCCCATGGCCTCGAAAGCGATGATCTCGGGTGTGCGAAGCAGATCGGGAATGCGTGCCGGAACATAACGGATTTTGGTGCCTGCCGCTTCCGCATGCCACTTCATCAACAGCGTATCCGTATAGTCCGCACCGCCCTCCTCGATCTCGAAACTTGGCCGCAATTCCCCCATCAACCCCTGATCATGGGAAAGACCGAGTAGCCAGTCGAGCGAGACGGAATGTCGCTCGGCGATATTCAGCAGCGTCTCCACACGCGGAAGCCGCGCCGAATCACCGGAAAGCAATTGCGAAAGTGCTGATCGATCAATGCCAATGGCGGCGGCAAAAGACGCCTGGCTGTCTTCTGACCTGTTCACCAGCTGGATCAGGCGGGCACGAAACAATTCTGCGAGCGTGCGTTTGTCCACAATTCACCCGTTTGTTTATAATTATCATCATAATGCTTAAACTGTTATCAAAATCAACAGTTGGTCACCATAAACCCGTTGTGGCTGACTGAGACTGGTGCGACCCTGCGATGACAGGGGCATCAAGAGTATGAAATGACAGACATATTGGCAAAGAAGACGGCGCGGCTGACTGGCATGCGCCGCAGAAGAACGCGTGACCGAATTGAATGGCCAACAGTCTCGCTGTTGGCGGTCTGTTACGGTCTATGGATTTTGGCGGGATATTTTCTGTATCCGATGTTTCCAATCGTTTCTCTGGTGCTCATGGGCATTGCAGTTGCCCTGCACTCCTCGCTCCAGCACGAGGTTCTGCATGGGCACCCCACGCGCAATGCACGACTGAACGAAGCTTTGGTCTTTCTGCCGCTCGGGATTTTCTACCCCTATCGCAGTTACAAGCGCACGCATCTGCAACACCATGCAGACGAGCGTCTGACCGACCCATTCGACGATCCGGAAAGCTATTACCGGGCTATGGGCGACTGGCAAAAGATGCCGTCGTTCCTCAAGGTCCTGCTGGGATGGAACAATACGTTCATCGGGCGTCTGGTCATCGGCCCTCCGCTGATGGTTGTTGGTTTCACGATATCCGAATGGCGCAAGATCGCGCAGGGTGATCGGCGGGTGATCTATGCCTGGACCTTGCATCTGGCCGGACTTGTTCCGACACTGCTGGTCATATCCCTGATTTTCGGCGTTCCAATCTGGCTCTATGTCAGTGTGGCGGCCTATCTGGGCATATCCATCATTGCCATTCGCTCCTACTGCGAACATCAATGGTCCGAACAGCCGGATGGGAGAACGATCATTGTTGAAAACTCCATCCTGGCTCCACTGTTTCTCTATAACAACCTGCATTTCGTGCATCACAAAATGCCGACAGCCGCCTGGTATAAATTGCCCTCCCTCTACAGCGAGAGGCGGGCGGAGTGGCAGAAGATGAATGAAGGATATGTGTTCAGCAATTATTTCGAGGTGTTCCGTGCTTTCGCCTTCAAGGCCAAGGAACCGGTAGCGCATCCTGTCTTGAGACGGGACGAGCAAGTTTTAATCGCGTCACCCGTCGTGCCTGCCGCTCTGATTTTTTCTGACCATGCGATGCAGGAACAAGACGTGAGACTGGAAATTCCATCGTGACATGGATCGCGGCACTGCCAATGTATGACTGGCCCGAACTGCGCAATGAGACGGACAGGCTGTGGGCCGATATGCGCAACCGTTTTTTAGCAGAGGGTATCGACGCTCCCAAAGGCCTCACCAGACGCAACGGCGATATGCCGGCGGTTCCGGGAGGTATTCGTGGAAAGGACGGCGCCATCATTGCCGCAGACCCTGCCACGCTCGATCCCGATGCATTGGATCTTGCGGTGCTCTGGCGGCATCCGGCTCTGCTGATATCCGGCACCTGCTGGGGCCCAATGGAGTTTGGCCTGCAGGATCATGTGCAGGTGATTGGACAGAGCGATTATAATGGCATCAAGGGTGGTGCAGGCGAGTTCTATTCCAGCGCCATCATTGCCCGCATAGCAGACGGTGGAGAGGGTGCTGAACCTTCGAAAACCGGTGAGGCCGCTTTGCCGAAAGGATTTCTTAGCGGGAAAATACTGGCATTCAACGAGCACAAGTCATTATCCGGCTATCTCAGCTTGAAACGCGATCTGGAAGCAGAAGGCGCGGGCCTCGATCTGTTTGAAAATTGTCTCGAAACCGGTGCGCACCGCGCTTCCGTCATCGCAGTGGCCGAGGGCCGGGCGGACATTGCCGCGATCGACTGCAAATCCTGGATGCTTGCGCAACGGCATGAACCGGCCGCCCGGAGCCTTCACGTTATCGGCTGGACTGCACGGCGCAAAGGCCTGCCCTTCATCCGCGCCAAGGGTATCGACCTGCCTTTCACCACGTAAGGCACGAGCCTTACGGCTTTCAATCACATATCCGGTGGCGAGAAATCACGCAGGAGCAGCCTTGCCTTTTCCATGTCCGCAGACAGAGGCCGGTCATCCGAATAGGGCTGGAGGTGCTCGCGAAGCAGATTGTAGACCGCATTTGTTCCGGCTGCCCGCCCGGCAACACTTTCCAGGAAATCATGGGCCTGCACCCCGGCCATCCATTCGATGGCCAGAATATATTCGGCATTGTCGAGAACCGCGAGCAGCTTGTTGGCGGCAGCCGTGGGATGAGAGAGGAAATCCTCCTGTAATCCCGATGTCAGCCCTCCATCTGTGGAGGCAGGCGCGGAAAGACGTCTGCTATCGCCGACAAGAGCTGCGGCCGTATATTGCGCGATCATGAAACCTGAATGGCTTCCGGCATCGGTCGCCAGAAATGGCGGCAGACCACTCACCAGAGGATTGACCAGCCTGTCGATACGGCGCTCGCTCATGGAGGCAATCTGTGCAATGGCGATGGCGAGACTGTCTGCCGCCTGCCCCAATGCCGGGGCAACGGCATGGGCCTCCGACGAGACGATGGGCTGCTTGGGCGTGCCAAGGATCGCGGGATTGTCGGTGACGGAGGCGAGCTCTCGGTCAACTATGGAGGCGCAGGCATCGAAGATGTCGCGTGCAGCACCATGCGCATGCGGCACGGCACGCAGGCTTAGCGCGTCCTGTGTCCGCCTGCCATGAGCGGCGGCAACCAGCCCACTGCCTTCAAGCCGGGATCGCAGAGCAGCCCCGACGGCCGCGATTCCCGTCGAGGGACGCAGCGCGAGAACCGTCTCGTCAAAAGCGTCGATCTGGCAGCCTGCTGCTTCAAGCGTCAGCGCCGCTATGGCATCGGCCCAATCTAGCAGGTGATTGGCCCGCGCGAGTGCCATGCAGGAAAGACCGGTCGCACAGGCTGTACCATTGACGAGGCTCAGCCCTTCCTTGGCACCCAGCACGATGGGTTGAAGTCCCATTGCCGCCAGGGCATCCCGTCCACTCATAACGCGCCCGCCGAGCCGGGCCTGGCCTTCTCCGATCAGAACAAGCGCAACATGCGCGTTGTGCACCAGATAGCCCGCCGATCCGCGGGACGGCACGTCGGGAATACAATCCTGTTCCAGAAACGTCGACAGATGCGAGACGATCTCGCGTCGGACACCGGAGTGCCCATGGGCGAAATTGGCGATCTGCGCCGCCATGATTGCCCGAACTTCGCGAGGATCCAACAACGGGCCGACACCGCAGGCATGGCTGAGAATAATGGAGCGCGAAAGCCGACCCTGCGCGGTGCGATCCACCACAGTGTCCGACAGTGCACCGACCCCGGTATTGATGCCATAGGCACGCACACCGCTTTCGACGATGCTGTCAACGATCTGGCTCGCCCGGTCAATCCGCAGATAGGCCGCGTCTGACACACGCAGTGCCTCGCCCTTGCCGATATGGGCCACATCGCGCCAACTCAATCCATCATCCAGTAGAACAGTCATGACGTTTTCCTATGATGCAGAAACGGCTACGAGGAGCGGGAATTTTCCATCTTGAATACTGCCGGCGTTGGCCCGTGTCTCAATTACTGCTGTAAAGACGATAGCGGCTGCCGGGATAAAGGAGGCGGACAGAAGACACGATCCCCTTTGTCGACCATGTGCGACGACGCACGAGCAGGCATGGTTCCGTCTTGGAAATCGCCAGCAGCTTGCATTCCCAGGGCTGTGCGCTGACCGCCTCGATATGCTGCTCGGCCTTCACGATCGGTGCCACTCGCGTGAGATAACCGTTGGGTGTTACGAGGTTGAAATCCTGTTTGATGTAATCGGGCGCGCATTCCGAATTGACGAAACGATCCTCGATTTGCATCGGCACGCCGTCTTCCGCATGCACAATGATCGAGTGCGCAGCAAGGCTGCCAGCCGGAACAGAGAGAGCTTCGGCAAGATCTGGATCGCAGGTTTCGATTTGAAGAAGTATGACCCGCGCGCTGTGAACACCGCCGTTGCGTGTTATTTCTTCGGCAATGTTGGGTACGCTCTGGAACTGCGATGTGCGCTTCTTGGACGCAACGAACGAACCTTTGCCGCGTACACGCACCACAAGCCCTTCGTCGGCCAGCTCACGCAAAGCGCGGTTGGCCGTCATACGGCTGACACCGAGAATATCGACCAGTTCGTTTTCCGATGGAACACGTTGACCGATCTTCCACTCACCCGCCTCGACGCGACTGCGGACATAGTCCTTGAGCTTTACATAGAGCGGTGAACTCTGGTCTTCGGTGCCCTGCGCGTCACGAGCGTCCTCAGATATCGGCGGCATCACTTCCCGGAAAATCTTTCTGTCGTGATCCATAGCTATGACGTCACCAATACGCAGGGTTGTCGGCAAAGGGCGGGGCAATGCCACGCCCTTTGCCGATGGATTCAGTTCAATTTGTGTTCGGCCAGCCAGTCGCCCGCCACGACATCGAAACTGTCGTGATTGGCCAGACGACCGTTCATAACGACGAGATCTTTCGTCGTCAGGGCGGCAGAAACAGCATCGAGAGTGCTTGTCACAACGTCGCTAACTTTCGGTGTGGCAATCACTGGTACGATGTTCTGGGCGGGAAAGAGGTTCTTGACGTCTTCAAGCACGATGAGATCGTTTGCAGCGATGGCCGGATCGGTCGAGAACAGGTTTGCAGCATGGACCTGACCGTTGATGAGTGCCGAAAGGGTCAGCGGGCCACCGACGTCAAGCGATTTGAACGACTGGAACTCGAGGCCATAAAGTTCCTTCAGACCGATAATGCCTTCCTTGCGCGTTTTCCATTCCGGTGGACCGCCAAGTACGAGCTGCGAGGCTACGGGTGCGAGATCGGCAATCGTCTTCAGCTTGTATTTGTCAGCGGTCGCGCGCGTCACAGCCACGCTATCGGAATCCTGTGCTGCGGAGGGTGTCAGCATCGAGACGCCTTTCGGCAGAGCCGCCTTGAGCGCTGCGGCCACATCGCTTGGCGAATGGGCCGTGGCGTTCTTGTCGAGATAGCTCAGCGTCGCACCAGCATACTCCGGCAACAGATCGATTGATCCGTCGAGCAACGCAGGGATATAGACTTCGCGGCTACCGATGCTCAACTTCGTTTCGACGGCAACACCCTTGGCGGCAAGGGCCTTGGCGTAGATCGTCGCCAGAAGCTGGCTTTCGGGGAAGTCGGCGGAACCGACGATGATTGTCGTCGTATCGGTTCGCGGAGTGGCTGGCGCGGCCAGCGGATTGCTTTGCGCCAATGCCGAAGCAGCGGAAAGTGCCATGAGCGCAAATGCGCTGGCGGCAGTGATGATCCTGAATGCCATGCGAGCTTCTCCTTTATGTTGAAACAGTCGTGGAATAGAAAACCCGGTTATTTTAGAACCTCTAACGCTTCGCTCGACGCGTCAGCCCTGGTGATACGGTGACCCTCGATATGACGCCGATGATCAGATCCACGGTCAGGGCCAACGCACCGACGAGAACGGCACCTGCGGCCATCTGATAATAATCGTTCTGCGCCCGCCCATCGATGATCAGGCGACCGAGACCACCAAGAGAAACATAAGCGGCGATGGTTGCGGTCGAGATGATCTGAAGCGTGGCGCTGCGCAGACCGGAAAAGATCAATGGCAGAGCGCAGGGCAGTTCCACATCGAACAGAATATCGAGCGGACGTTTCCCCATGCCTCTTGCAGCGTCCACCGCAGCGGGATCCACCGCCGCGATACCGGCGTAACTGCCAGTCATGATCGGCGGCACGGCCAGAAGCACGAGCACGATAAGGCTGGGTACGATAAAAGCCATATCGGATGCGAAAACGGGGCCAAAAACAATCACAAGAAGTGCGATCAGGCCGAGGCTTGGAAGGGAGCGCAGCGCATTTGCAAGACCCGCGATGAAGACGACACCGCGTCCCGTGTGTCCCACATAAAGCCCAACCGGCAAGCCAATCAGACAGGCGAGGAAAAGGGCCGCAAAGCTATAAGCCAGATGCTGACCGACGAGAACGATGACACCATCACTCCCTGTCCAGTGAGCTGGATCGCTAAACCATTCGATCATCGCGCCGCACTCCCAGGCTGCCACGGCGTCAGGCGGCGTGAAATGAACAGAACAAGCCCGTCCAGCAAGGCTGCGAGCAGCACGCAGAGTACGATGCCTGCTATGATCGGCGTCAGGAACCGCAGCTGAAGCCCCTGCGTGAAGAGCAGACCAAGTTGCGGCGTTCCAACCAGTGCCGCTACGGAAACGATGCTGACATTGGAAACCACGGCCACACGCAATCCGGCGGCAATCACAGGAACGGCGAGCGGTAGCTCCACCATCACCAGACGCGCAACCTGTCTGTAGCCCATGGCATTCGCCGCCTGGAGGACGTCTGGCGAAACCGATTCCAAACCATCGTTCACTGTTCGCACCAGAAGCGCCAACGCGTAGATCGTCAGCGCGACGACGACGTTTAGCGGATCGAGTATACGGGTGCCGAGCACCAGCGGCAGCAGGACGAACAGCGCAAGCGACGGAATTGTGTAAAGAAGTCCGGCAACCCCCAGCAGGGTCGACCGGAATAAACCGGCCCGCTGCGCAATCCAACCGAGCGGCAGGGCAAGAAGCAGGCCGATCACCACCGGGATGACCGAAAGGCCGAGATGCCAGATGAAAAGCTCGAAAATCCGCCCGGATTCCCGGTAGAGCCAATCAAACCTCATGGCTGACCTCCGAAGCGACCGACCCGCGCGGCTTCGATGGCTTTGGCGACATCAGAGAGTGTGACGGTGCCGACAAGCTGGCCCGTTGACCCTACGATGACCCCGCGGCCGGAGGGCGAACTCAACGCTGCATCGAGCACATGGCGCAAACTGCTGCCTTCCGGCGCCAGCGTACCGCTGAGATTGAGATCTCCCTCACGCAGTGGCTGCCTGAGACCCTGCGCATCGGCCCATCCGATGGGACGATGTTCGGCGTCAGTCACCAGAACCCAGCGATCCGTTGCAACGCCACGAAGGCTGTCCGGTGTTGCGCCGAGCAAGGCTGTCGGCTCCGCACCGAGAGGGACTGCTCCGTCAAATTCGGCAAAACTCAGGAAGCGATACCCTCTGTCCCGGCCGATAAAGTCCGCCACGAAGGCATCTGCCGGGCGCGCCAGCAATTCCTCTGGAGTGGCGATCTGCGCAAGCGTTCCGCCAGCACGCAAAACAGCAACCTGATCGCCAAGCTTCAACGCTTCGTCAATATCATGCGTCACCATGATGATGGTCTTGCCAATCTCACGCTGCAAGCGAAGAAATTCGTCCTGCAACTGTGTACGAACGACGGGATCGACAGCACTGAAGGGTTCGTCCATCAGCATGAATTTGGGATCGGAAGCGAGTGCACGTGCAACACCGACGCGTTGCTGCTGGCCACCCGAAAGCTGCCACGGATAGCGATCGGCAAAGGCGGCGGTCAGTCCTACACGCTCAAGCAACTCATGCGCCGTGCGCAGTGCTTTTTCCTTCGGCGCTCCGTTTAGCCGCGCAGTGGTCGCTATGTTCTGAACAACGGTGCGATGGGGGAAAAGCCCGGCATGCTGGATGACATAACCGATACGACGACGCAGCAGTGCCACGTCCATGCCATCTGTCGGTTCGCCGTCAAGAAGGATCGACCCGGACGATTGTACGATCAACCTGTTGATCATCCGCAAGGATGTGGTTTTGCCGCAACCCGAAGGGCCGACGAACACGGTCAGTTTGCCGTTTGGCGCCGTCAGGGACAAACCGTTTACGGCAGTAGCCGCGCCCGCATATTGCTTGGTGACGTTGTCGAAGACGATCATGCAAATCTCTCCTGCGCTTTGTCTGCGCCTTCAGGCTCGGCAACTGTGATGACTGCCTAGGTTGTCTATACAAGCACGCAAATAGCGTATCCGCAAGATAGATCGATGAAAATATCCGCAACCCTGCAAATGACTAAACTTTAAGCATTTTGACCGCTATAGAGACGCTATATGCACATAGAGCAAGCGATCTCGGCGGCCGGAACTCTCTACGCCTTCAAACTGCGCTGCTTTGCCGATCAAGATCAGGCCCGCTCAACGCGACAAATTTGTCCATAAGCAACTCGTTGCTTCAATTTTTGTGCGCGGGAGCAGAATGGAAATACGAATTAATTCGTGCTGAAATTCAACAGATCGCGTGCTGATCGTGACTGAGACCGCAAAACAGGCGTTTTTGAAAGCCACTCATCCACGGCGACTTGTCTCGAGAAGGCCATAAAGCCTTGTGGCCACCGCCATCGAACAATAGTATTACCGCGTCGTATTCAATTAACGAGGATAACATGGCAACAGGTACCGTCAAATTTTTCGCACAGGACAAGGGCTTCGGCTTCATCACACCGGACAACGGCGGCCCGGACGTCTTCGTCCACATCTCCGCCGTAGGGTTTGGTGGTTCTCTTCAGGATGGCCAGAAGGTCAGCTACGATGTGGGACAGGACCGCAAGACTGGAAAGTCCAAGGCCGAGAACGTCAGCCTCATCTGATCAGCGTCTCTTGGCTCCGCGATTACTCGCGGGGCCAAATCGGTCCTTACTCCCGCTGACGTTAGGCTGTCTCCATCCCGTCGCTCCCAATCCGTGCCAAGTCGGCTGCAAAAACTTCGGCGTCGATGGGACGGCCGAAAAGGTAGCCTTGGCCGACCGGACAGCCCATTTCGCGAAGCATTTTGCGCTGGGCCTCGGTCTCCACGCCTTCTGCAACCACAGTTAACCCAAGGGCGCGTCCAAGATCGATAACGGCCTGGACGATCACCCTTCTGGACGGCCTCGTTGCGAGTTCGCTGATAAAGGTGCGGTCTATCTTGATCTCGGTAACCGGAAAGGTTTCGAGCGATCGCAGGTTCGAATAGCCCGTGCCGAAGTCATCGACGGAAAGGCCGACGCCGCTCTGTCGCAGCCGCTGAAAGGCGTCCATCACGCCGGGTGTATCGCTGAGGAACATACTTTCGGTGATCTCAAGCGTCAACCATGCCGGGTCGGCCTTGGTCAGACACAGGACCCGATACAGCATTTCGGCCATGTCATGCTGCAGGAACTCCCCGGCGGATACATTCACCGCAAAGCGCAAAGCCTTGCCGCGATGCGCGTTAATGCCCCGTGCATAAGCCGCGACGGTCGTCAGACTTCGTTCGGTCAGATCAAGCAGCAGACCTGATCGCTCGGCAGTCTCAACGAAACTTCCGGGGAGCTGGCTGCCAAACAGAGGATGATTCCAGCGTATCAGAGCTTCCGCACCCACCCACTCGCCGGTTGCAAGGTCTACCTGGGGTTGGAAGTGATACACAAATTCGTCATTCGCGACCGCGACCTTCAATTCGCGAGTCATTCGCACGCGTCGGCTTGCCTGTTCGTGATCCGAGTCTCGAAACCGTCGCGGACCACCCAGAGGGGCGGACTTGGCGGCCCACAGGGCGATGCCGGCATTGCGGATCAGCGAAATGGGTCTCGCCCGAGGCTGGCCCACCGCATAGCCGATGGCGAAACGCAGTGAGACACTTGCACCTGGCACGACGAAGTCTGCGGCAAGCGAAGCGGATACCGCTGCCACGATAGTATCCGCACTTGATCCATCCGTGAGCTCAAAAGCCAAAGCGAACTCATTGGCGCCCATGCGTCCCACCTGGGCAGCTCCCACGTCCCGCAGCCGCCGCCCGGTTTCATAAAGCAGGGCATCCCCGACTTCGAAACCGTATCCCGTGTTGAAATCGTGAAAACCGATCACATCCAGCTTCACGACCAAGGGCGTCGCTTTGGCATTGGTTGCGAAACGCTCCTCGGTAGCCAGGATAAATGCTTGACGGTTCAGGCAACCCGTGGTCGCGTCGAGGTTCGCGACACGATCCAGCGCGGTGTGCGCCTGGCGAATCGCCGAGACGTCGCGCAGTATGCCGACGTAAAATAGTTCTTCGCCCACCCAGGCAGGCCGGAGACTGAGACTGTTCCAGAACGCCGACCCGTCCTTTCGATAGTTACGCAGCGTTGAGTCCAGAGGCTCCGCCGCCTCGATCGCAGCGCGAATGTGGACGACCTCTTGTTGGTCGCGCTCGTTGCCCTGCAAATAGCGGCAATCTTTCCCGACGACCTCGTTCCGAGCGTAGCCAGTCAGATGCTCGAAGGCCTTATTGACATAGAGCAAAGGCGAATTGGCGCCCAAACGCTGTGCGATCGCGATCCCATCGGTTAGTTCTTCGACCAGCGTCGCAATAATTGGCCTGATAGCGTCGGAGCTGAGAAGCGCGTTGTTCGACATGACCGGCGCGGGCTGCATGGGGTGCGACTGCATGCGTTTTTCGAATTCTTCCATGACACGAACCATGGACGGCGAACACAGACGGGGCAACCCGCAGCAGAGGCGGTTCCAGGACAAGCGTCAGCCGTTTTCGGACAAACTGATTCTCGCGCCATCGCCAGACGTCCGAAAGCGATCACGGTAGTCGGACGGCGTCACTCCAGCGCGCGAAACAAAGGCACGGCGCATCGCGCGTGTCGATCCAAAACCACTTCTCGCTGCCACCAATGCGATTGGCAGGCGGCTCCCCTCCAAAAGGAAGCGCGCAACGTCGATACGGGTCCGGTCGACATAGTCTGATGGCGATATACCGACCTCCTGCGAAAAAACACGCGTAAAGTTCCGCACACTCATGGCCGCGATCTTCGCCAAGGCGCTGACAGAGAGGTCCGCCGCCGGATGGTTCAGAACATATTGCTGGACGTTGTGTAGACGGCTGCGGTCGATAGCCTGTGCCGCCAGATGCACGCTGAACTGCGACTGATCGCCTGGTCGCTTCAGAAACACGACGAGCCGGCGAGCAACGTAGAGCGCAATCTCCCGGCCCAAGTCCTCCTCGACGAGGGAAAGGCCGAGATCTATAGCCGCGCTGGAACCGGCCGACGTGATCATCGCGCCATCACGCACAAAAACCCGGTCGCTTTCCACCCGCGTCTCGGGGAAGCGCTCGGCCAACAGTGACGCGAACTGCCAGTGCGTCGTGACACGCCGGTCTTTTAGTAGACCTGCCTCGCCAAGCACGAATGCCCCTGTGCAGACGGAGCCATAGCGTCGCGCCTGAGCCGCGATTTTAACAATCCAGTCGACAACACGCCCGCCCGGACTTTGCGGAACTCCGACGCTCCCGGCCACAAGCAATGTATCGGGGCTCCCAAGGTACGCATCGAAAGCGCAGTCGGTCAGGATTTTTAGCCCCGATGCACAGCGGATCGTACCCTCGTGCCCTGCCAAGACAGCAACTTCGTAGAATAACTTTTCAACACGGGCATTTGCTTCGGCAAACACGTCCATTAGCCCTGCAAGCTCGAGAGAATGCACGTCCTTTGGAACGAAGATCACGATCCGCATGAGAGTATCTTTCCCTGCACAAAGGACTCAAAGCTCTCAACGAGGATCTAAGCGCCGACGCCGGTCTATGTGGCGACGGTTGCAAAATGCTGAAGGTCCGTCAAAGTCAAAGGTATTAGCTCGAAGCGGCGGAAGAACTCTGCACGCGCTGACTTTGTTCGAACTGCCGACCACTAACGGAGGCTTTTATGATTGCTACCGCAACCCCAGCCGCCCGCTATTGGTCAACGAGATATTATCTCATTTTGTTGCCGATCTGAGCCCATCTGTTCGACATTGTGAGGGCCGAATAGTCTGGGCTATGAACGCTTTTCGGCGAGGATAGACAGCATGTGTATCTGCGGCGGCTTGGCGAACAGGTCCCCTGCCTCTGCCTTCGCCATCAAGGCTGCAGCGACTTGGCCATTTAAGTGCGCATCCCTACCGTCCTCATCGTCGAACGTATCGAAGATTGCAAACGAACTTGGGCCTCCCTGTATCGCGTACCAGGAAATCGTGCCGGGCTCTGCATTGACCAGCGGTATGGCTGATCGCAGAAACTCGGCGACCTCCTGTTCCTTGCCGGGCATTGCCTCGAGCGGAACGTAAAGCGCGAATTTGGTCATGACCACCTCCATGGGCACATCATTGTGCCGCAACTGAAGTAACGCGTTAAGCACGACAAATGTTCGGTGATGGACAATAAAAAGGGGTGTCGATGTAAAAAAAGCGATCCACGCCTCTGCACACATGAGGTTTCGATGATCAGTCGATTTCTGGATGGCCACCTAAAGCAACGAGCTGCTCTGTGTTGTCTATGTCCACCTTGGCGCTTTCGCCGATCTCTATGTCGATGACGTCGAGACCAGATTGGGTGATTATCTTGCGCGCGCCGCTGTCGCCTATAAGCTCCATGAGCTGCGGGAATGCGGCGCGAGGAAAGACAACCGGGTTTCCCGGATTTCCTTCGCACACCGCGCGGATAATCGCCTTTCCGTTTCTCTCCGCAAAAGCGCCGATTAGTGCGTCAATATCCGCAGGTTCAAGCAACGGCATATCCGCAAGCATGATCATAATCCCGTCGGGAGCTTGCAACGCGGCGCGCTGGACGCCGAGCACGATCGAGCTTGCCATTCCGTCACTGAAGTTGGAGTTTCTCGCGATGATCAGGTCGAGCCCTGCAATTTCGGCCTCGACGTCCGAGCTTCGGTATCCGGTCACAACAACCACAGAACGACTGCCGGCCCCAAGCGCTGCCAATGCGGCCCGACGAACGAGGCTGGTTTCCCGAAAACGCGCAAGAAGCTTGTGCCCGGCACCCGCCATCCTGCTCGATCGTCCAGCGGCCAGGACAACCACGGCAACTGAAACTCGTCTATCTCCTGCCGCTTCCACACCGAACCTCACGCATAGAGGGACAAGCGGCTCGCCGCGATGTCGGCAAGGATGGACAGGGCAAGGGAGTTCGCATCGCGGGTTGGCCCGAAAAGCCCGATCGGTGCCCTTATCCGATCAGTATCTGCCCGGGAGAAACCGGAGCTGACAAGGAAATCGACCCGTCTACGGTGTGTACGGGTGCTCCCCAAGGCGCCGATGTAGAATGCGGGTGACCGTAACGCGGCTTGCAGAACGGCCTGCTCCGCATCAAGGTCGTGGTGGAGAAGAACAACAGCGGTGTACTGATCGATATCGGGCACAACTTTTTCGTTCGCTGTGCAGGCCACCACGTCGTAGCCGGAGGATTGGGCTATATCAGCGGCCCTCTCGGCCTCTATACTTTGACCGGAAATCACGATACGCGTGCGCGGCCGATAGACCGTGAAAAAGCGGTCGTCGGCGTAACCGGCCCGCGATGGCGGCTCGACGATCTCGAGCTGTTGGGTCTGCCTCGTGTAGCACAGGCCCGTGGTCCGGCGCTGATGAAGCTGTTCAAGAACGCCGCTCAACATCTCGGTATTTTGCAGCACGTGGATCGACACGGTAATCCCACCGCCGCACGGCAGGGCAATATCGAAAAAGGGGGAGCCTAATCCGAACTTCACCTCCCTATCTCTGTTCTCGCCCATTGCGTCGAGCGCCTCGGAAGCGACCGCTGCCTCGATGCAGCCCCCAGACACATAACCACAAAAACGACCATCGGCCGCAATGGCGACATGGGAGCCAAGCGCGCGCGCCGCTCCCCCGCGAATTTCGACAAGGGTGGCAAGTGCCACCCTGCCCTTTGCAAGCTCCCTTATCGCAAAGCCAAATATTTCTTCCGTATCATCGGTGAGCAACGACCTGACCGGCGTCGGCTTTGTCGCAGCTTGGATATCCTCCTGAGGACAGATATCCGTGAGGGCGGCGATGTCGTCATGCAACATCCGGCAGCCCGCCTATGATCTTGTCGAGCGTCACAGGATAGTGACGCACCCTCACCCCGGTGGCATTGTAGATTGCGTTGGCGACAGCTGCAGAAACCCCGCAGAGACCAAGCTCGCCAACGCCCTTGGCCTTCATCGGCGACGACATGGGGTCTGCTTCGTCCATGAAAATCACTTCCTGATGAGGAATGTCGGCATGCACCGGAACTTCGTAGCCAGCCAGATCGTGGTTGACGAAGAAGCCTTGCTTCGTATCGACCGCCAACTCCTCTGATAGCGCTCCACCCACACCCATTGTCATGGCACCAATGACCTGGCTGCGCGCTGTTATCGGGTTCAGGATCCGTCCGGCCGCACAGACGGCCAGCATGCGTCGAATGCGCGTTTCACCAGTTGCCACGTCAACGCCGACTTCCACGAAGTGGGCACCGAACGTTGACTGTTGATGGGCTTCGGAAAGATCGCCCCATTCCATTCCATCCTCGCCAACAAGGCCGTTTGGCGCAGCCGCGTCCGTAAGCGCTACCGAACGGTTTCCAGATCGAACCTGTCCGTTCTCGAACACGACGTCATCAGTGTTAAAGCCGAGTTTCTGCGCCACCGCCTCACGAAGCTTCACGCAGGCTGCGTAGACGCCGGAGGTAGAACAGTTCGCGCCGAACTGCCCGCCCGACCCCGCCGAAACCGGAAAGCGGGAATCGCCCAGCTGGACGGCTACTCGATCGACCGGCAGGCCCAGCATCTCAGCTGCTGTTTGTGCGATGATGGTATAGCTGCCGGTCCCGATATCGGTCATATCTGTTTCAACCGTTGCAATGCCGTCCACGCCGAGCCGAACCCTTGCTGCGGATGGGAGGAGAAGATTGTTGCGCAAAGCGGCTGCGACACCAGATCCGATCAGCCAGTTTCCTTCTCGTCGGGAACCCGGCTTGCCGCGCTGGTTCCAGCCAAACCGTTCCGCGCCGAGTTTGAGACAGCCGACCAGGTTCCTTTGGGTAAAAGCGCGCTCGGGCTTCTCAGGGTCGACCTGAGTGTCGTTGAGTATCCGAAACTCGACCGGATCGACGCCCACCTTTTCGGCTATCTCGTCTATGGCGATCTCGAGGGCCATCAACCCCGGCGCTTCGCCGGGCGCCCGCATCGCATTGCCTTCTGGCAAGTGAAGCGTGGCCAGTCTCATGGCAGTCATCCGGTTCTCACCCGCGTAGAGCAGTCGTGTCTGATTGACAGCCGTTTCCAGCTGGCCCCCAGGCTGGTCACCCGACCAGCTTTCGTGAGCAATCGCGGTGATTTTGCCGTCCTGTGTCGCTCCAATGCGAATACGCTGGATCGTCGCCGGCCGATGCGTCGTGTTGTTGGCTATGAACGGACGGGGAAGCGCGACCTTGACCGGACGTCCAGTAGCCTTTGCTGCAAAGGCAGCGAGCACCGCGTCGGCCCGCAAGAAAAGCTTACCCCCGAAACCCCCACCTATGAATGGCGACATCAAATGGATATTGTCCTTGTCGATACCAAGTGTAGTCGCCAGATCGGATCGCCACCAATCAATCATCTGGCTGGACGTCCAAACGGTCAGTTTATCGCCATGCCACGCAGCGATGGACGCATGGGGCTCCATCATGGAATGTGACTGATCTGGAGTGGTATAACTTTCGTCGAGAGTGACCGGTGCGCTCTTGAAGGCTCCCTCGAAGTCACCGACTGCCGTGTCGGGCTGCTGCTTCTCGTCGGGCTTGACCGCACTGTCCTTGGCCTTCTTGAGATCGAAGCTCCCGAGCGCGGTTTCATATTCTACTGTCACAAGCGAAGCTGCGGCGCGCGCCTGCTCGAAGGTTTCTGCGACGACCACTGCCACCGCCTGGTGATAGTGCTGGACTTCATCGCCACCAAAAAGATTGGCTGTGTTGAATTTACCCTTCTCGCGCTTGCCCACGTCCAAGGTGGTGACAACCGTCAAAACGCCGGGGGACCGCTTTGCGGCGTCGGTCGATATCGACCGGATACGGCCCTTCGCAATCGCGGCACCGACCGGATACCCGTAGGCGTAAGGAATATTCGGATCATGCCATTCGTAGGCATACATTGCTCGGCCCGTCGTTTTCTCTTGGCCGTCAATGCGGGGGATAGGCTGACCGACGACTTTCATCCGGTCGATGGGATTGTTGATTGCAGGTGTGTCGAATTTCATGGTCGTTATCCCCTTGCCTCTGCGATCACCGCACCGATCGTTCGTTCCACGAGGGTTATCTTGAAGCGATTTTGCTCCGTCGGGCGAGCGTCGCCGAGAAGTGCCGCACTTGCGGCTTTTGCACCGCTCTTCAGCTCCTGGTCACCTGAGCCTGTTCGCCAGGGCTTGTGAGCGACGCCACCTACAGCCACGCGGCCGGTGCCATCCGGCTGGATCACCGCAGCGACGGATACGAGCGCAAACGCGTAGGAGGCCCGATCGCGCACCTTGCGATAGATATGCTTGCCCCCAATTGGCTTCGGCAGCGTGACCGCAGTTATGAACTCGCCCGGCTCCAGGACCGTCTCGATGTGTGGGGTATCGCCGGGAAGCCTGTGAAAGTCTGCGATCGGGATTGCGCGGCTACGACCGTCGCCATTGACCGTTTCGACGGTTGCGTCGAGCGCCCTCATCGCAACAGCCATGTCGCTGGGATGGGTGGCGATACAGGATTCGCTGCTTCCGACGACTGCATGCTGTCGCGAAAAACCGCCAAGGGCCGAACATCCGCTTCCCGGCTGCCGCTTGTTGCACGGTTGGTTGGTGTCATAGAAATACGGACAGCGCGTGCGCTGGAGGAGATTGCCCGCGGTGGTGGCCTTGTTTCGCAGTTGACCAGACGCCCCGGCGACCAGGGCGCGGGTAAGCAAACCATAGTCGCGACGGACAGTCTCGTCGCTTGCCAGATCGGTATTGCGTACCAGAGCCCCTATGCGCAGACCGCCATCAGGGGTGGTTTCGATCTTGTCGAGACCAACTCCGTTGATGTCGATGAGATGCGCCGGGTGCTCGATCTCCAGCTTCATCAAGTCCAGGATATTTGTCCCGCCGGCGATGAATTTGGATTCCGGATTGGCTGCTGCCGCTTTCGCTGCCGCCTGAGCCGTTGTGGCTCGCTCGTATGTGAAGGCTCTCATGCTTCGATCCCCCCGACTTCGGCAATTGCATCGAGAATGTTCGAGTAGGCGCCGCATCGACAGATGTTTCCGCTCATTCGTTCCCGAACTTCTGCCGCGGTGACTTCCACCTTTGCGGAAATGTCTGCAGTGGCGTGGCTTGGGATGTTCGACTTGATTTCCTCCAAGACCGCCACGGAGGAACAGATTTGTCCGGGAGTACAGTAACCACACTGAAAACCGTCGTGTTTGATGAATGCGGCTTGCATGGGATGCAGGTTTCCAGGTTGCCCGAGGCCCTCGATGGTGGTGACCTCGTCACCGTCGTGCATCACAGCCAACGTCAGGCACGAATTGATCCGGCGTCCATCCACCATCACGGTACAAGCGCCGCACTGTCCGTGATCGCAGCCTTTCTTTGTGCCGGTTAGATGAAGGTGCTCGCGCAAGGCGTCGAGCAAGCTCGTGCGATTGTCGAGTTCGAGATCATGCATCTCGCCGTTCACTTTGAAGGAAACACTCGTCTTGAAATTCATTTCTTCCCCCGAGGACTTTGCTGCGGCTCCTTTTGCCGCAACTCCCGTGACAGCAATTGCCGCCGCCGAGGAAACAAGTAAGTCCCGCCGCGAAAGTTCCAAATGTGAGTGATCTCTCATCTCCAGCTCCATTCGTTGTTGATGGCCTGGCGCATTCGGAGAAACGCCATATCTCAACATAGGGAAGCAAAAGAAGATGATTAGATGCGCCTTTTCGCTAACACTTATTAGCGAGGCTCATAAATCGGCATAAGCGATCCATGGGGCAGCCACAGTAAGCCGCCCACTGTCACCCAGGCTCTCTTTCGAGAGAGAGTAGACCACGCGATCATAAAACTAACGCATCTGGCAGAGTTGCGACAATTGCGACCCCGTCCAGCGCCTCGCGAGTTCGCTGGCATCCACCGTGCCGGGCAGGAGGCTTCCCAGCTCACCGCCGATCTGAATTTGAGCATCGGTGACTTTGCATGCTCTTTCGTTGACTGAAACGATCACCGCAATCTCCGACTGCATCGGTGGCATCTCGAAAAGCGCGTCGGGAGGGCTTCCGCAAGTAACTATGGCCGTAGCTCTGAGAGTGGAGTTTTGATCCACGCCACGGCAAAGTTCTGCGGATTGCACGCGGAAACTGCGAGTTTGGTTGGGTCCGGCTGGGAGCTGCTCACAAACCTGTGCTGAGGAAACTGCCCCTGCAATGAGCGGCCATTCAGGCCGCCCAACCAGAGAAAAGCAATTTGCGAAAACGGGGGCGGCTGAGGCGACGAGCGACGCCATACATACAAACAGCGCTGGGATAGGATGTTTCACGGTACCACGCTCCTCCACGTCTTTCAGACAGTTGTAAAGCTCGATTGCGGCTTTTTCGCTTCGAATGCAGCAAGAGCCGGTTAATCGATCCGTATATGCGCCGTTTGGTCGCGCCTTTCTGGCGGGGAGGATGGCCGACATCCATCTGGTACCTTCTCACGACAACGGATGAATGAGAAAAGTTTAGTCGGCTCCAAGTTTCCTGCGTCAAATGGCATAAAAAGGGCGGCCAGAGCCGCCCTTTTTATGGAATGTTTACGCCGCCCCTGGCCGATTGATCGTCAGGAAGTGACGAACGACGGGTTTGTCCGGACCAACATGGTAGGTCAGAACCTTTCCCTGCACGTCTGCATCGGCGTTGGAAACCCGCTTGTGCTGGCGGAGGTGCTCAGCCCAGGATTCCACCATGAACCACTCGACGATCTTTTCCGGATCGGCGGAGTCTTCCGTCACACCCCACCCATAGGCACCATCGCGGCGGCGTTCTTGAGACAGGTGGTCGAGAGCACGCAGGAAGGCTGAACGATGCTGTTTCTCGACCTTGTACTCGATGAGGATCAGGACAGGACCACGGTCATGAGCAACAGGCTCGGCGACCAGCGGTTCCGGCCAGTGGTTGGACGGCACCATGTCGGCGTCACCAGCCGGGAGCTTTACGCGGTGCATGATGAACCCCGCAACGAGCAAGCCAGCTGCACCGATAAGCAATGTGGTCTGAATTCCAACGGCTTCGCCCACAGCACCCCAGCCGAGGCTGCCCGCCGTCATGGCTCCGTTGAATACGGTCAGATAGACAGCAAGGCCACGCCCACGCACCCAGTTGGGCAGAACAGCCTGGGCTGCGCCGTTCAGGGTCGTAAGGGCGGTGATCCAAGCACCACCGAGGAACAGAAGAGCGATAATGGCGACGAGCTTCGGCGGGGCGAGCGAAAGGACACCCATGACAACTGCGGTTATCACCGCTGCGCCAAGAAGCAGACCATCCGAGCTCAGGCGTTCGCGTAGCCTCGGCATGACCAATGCTCCACCGATCGCACCGGCGCCGACCGCACCAAGCAGAATACCGTAGAAGCTGGCATCACCACCCAGCAGTTGACGGGCAACCAGCGGAAGAAGTGCCCAGACGGCACTGGCGAATGCGAAGAAGATGGCGGCACGAAGAAGGACGACATGCAGGGGGCGGCTTGAGCGAGTGTAACGTAGGCCAGCCCTGAACGCGCCGAAGAAGTTCTCTTGTAGAGCGTCGTTGGCGTTTTTGGCACGTGGCCACCACACCAGAGCCGCGATAACGAAGATGTAGCTTGCAACGTCTGCGCCATAGGTGATCCCCGCCCCGAACGCTGCCAGAAGCAAACCGCCAGCAGCTGGGCCGATGGAACGAGCGATATTGATGCCGAGGGAGTTGAGAGCGACAGCGCTCTTCACGTCCTCGCGTTTCACCAGTTCAGGAACAATCGCCTGCCAGGTCGGGCCCATCAATGCGGCACCAATGCCGCCGAGGAAGGTCAGGCCGATCAGTGCGCTCACGGAAAGCATGCCTGTCTGCGAGAGGACCATCAGTGAGATACTTACGGAGGCCAGCAGGAGCTGGACCGCAATAAGGAACTTGCGGCGATCCAGAATGTCGGTGAGAACGCCTGCCGGAATGGCAAGCAGGAAGATCGGCAATGTTCCGGCCGCCTGAACCATGGCGACTGCAGCAGGCGATGCCGAGAGGTCCGTCATCAGCCATGAGCTTGCGACATCGCGCATGAAGCTTCCGGTATTGCCGAGAACCGTTGCAATCCACAGGACCGCGAAGACGGGCTGTGCGAGAGGAGCAAAGGTGCCCCCGGATGTTTTCGTGGCGCTCATTTACCCGCTCCCTTTGCAAGGTCGGCCGCTGCAACGAAGATGAATGCACCGGCCAGACCGATGTGTTCGAAGAAGGCGTTCGTTGCCATCATGCGGTCCATGCCGGGCGCCATTTCCCAGAAGCGAAGAGCAATGAACGTTGCGAGAAGCGTAAAGCCTGCAAGTGCGAGTGCGCCTGCCCAGCGCAGGAAGCCCGAGACCACCATCGCGGAGGCCGTAAGCTCGAACACGATGACGACGACGGCAAAGAGAGCGGCAGGGTGCAGACCGAATTGATTCATCTCAGCAAGCGCGCCATTGAAATCGAAAATCTTGGTGAGTGGACCCTGGATGTAGGCAGCGCAGAGAGCAAGCAGCGATACAGTTCTCGTAATGGGAGAGCCGACGACGCGTGCAAGTCCGCTCAAGGCCGAATTCGATATAGGGGATTGGTAGGTCATATCCTGCTCCTTTTTGGTCGCTGACGGGATCGAGCGGCCGCGTTTGATGGAGCGATATTGGCCGGTGATCGCACTGCCAACAATTGCAGCAATAGTTTCGATTTAATTGCCAATATTGCAATTATGGGGTCGGATCGCTTGGGCGAACAAAAGTCGCCCAAGCGAGGACACGATCAGACTGCCCAGCAAGAGCAGCCAAGAGCGCCGAAGAAACCCTTGAGGTCGGCGATCGGCAGTTTCGAGGTCCAGGCTCCTGCATGGTCGTGACCATGCACGCCGCAATCGCTGGCGCAGCCACAGGTCGAGATAGCCGTGCGCCTTAGAGACCGCGCGCCAGCTCCTTCCGGCTCACCCCATGCAGCATATCCGCCGAACTTGCGGACTGGAGACCAGTCGGGCATTGCAGGTGGCACGTCGTTCTCGTCGAGCGTTTTGAAGTCACCTGCTCCATAGACGATTTTGCCGCCAACCATGGTCAGCTCCGATACCAGAAACGAGATCTCGTCTTCGGCGCAGGAGAAGAAGTCCTTGTCGGGAACGACAAGGTCGGCGAACTGGCCTTTCTCGATACGGCCTTTCTTGCCTTCTTCATTCGAAAACCATGTGACTTTTTCAGTCCACATCCGCAGAGCCGTCTCGCGATCAAGGCAGTTGGCACGCGGATAGAGTTGCATGCCACCAACCGTCTTGCCGGTCACCATCCAGGACAGCGAGACCCAGGGGTTGTAGGAGGCGACGCGGGTCGCATCCGTGCCGGCGGAAACGTTGACGCCCTTGTCGAGCATCTTTCGGATCGGTGGGGTCGCTTCGGCAACGCCTTGGCCATATCGCTCGACAAAATATTCGCCCTGATAGGCCATGCGATGCTGGGTTGCGATGCCGCCACCAAGGGCCGCAATGCGGTCGATGGACCGGTCCGAGATGGTTTCGGCATGGTCGAAGAACCAGTTCAGACCTTCAAGCGGAATGTCCTTGTTGACCTTCTCGAAGACGTCAAGCGAACGGGAAATTGTCTCGTCATACGTGGCGTGCATGCGCCATGGCCAACGGTTCTCGGCCAGAACGCGCACCACTTCTTCGAGTTCGCCTTCCATTTCCGGCGCCATTTCCGGACGTGGCTGGCGAAAGTCCTCGAAGTCCGCCGCGGAGAAGACCAGCATTTCGCCGGCACCGTTGTGACGGAAATAGTCGTTGCCCTGCTTGTATTTGACTGAAGACGTCCAGTTGAGAAAGTCTTGCTTTTCTTCCTTGGGCTTCTGGGTGAAGAGATTGTAGGCCAGACGCACCGTCATCTGGTTCTCGTCAGAAAGTTTTTGAATGACCTCGTAGTCATCGGGGTAGTTCTGGAAGCCACCGCCTGCATCAATCACACCCGTTACGCCAAGACGATTGAGCTCACGCATGAAATGGCGGGTGGAGTTGACCTGATAGTCGAGAGGCAGTTTGGGTCCCTTGGCAAGGGTGGAATAGAGAATGCCGGCATTAGGCTTGGCCAGCAACAGGCCAGTCGGATTGCCGTTGGCATCACGGGTGATTTCGCCACCGGGTGGATTGGGCGTATCGCGGGTGTAACCGACGGCGCGCAGTGCAGCGCCGTTCAAGAGCGCGCGGTCATAGAGGTGCAGCAGAAATACTGGGGTATCTGGCGCGACTGCGTTGATCTCCTCGATCGTCGGCAGACGCTTCTCCGCAAACTGGTGTTCGGTGAACCCGCCGACAACACGCACCCATTGCGGGGCTGGCGTTATCGCCACCTGGCGCTTGAGCATGTCCATTGCATCTGCCAGCGAGCGCACGCCGTCCCAGCGCAATTCCATATTGTAGTTTAGCCCGCCACGCACAACGTGGGTGTGGTTATCGATGAGGCCGGGCAGGACGCGCTTGCCCTTGAGATCGACGATCCTGGTGTTGGAACCAGCAAGGGACATGACCTCGCTGTCTGAACCGACTTCAAGAAACAGTCCATCCTTGATGGCGACCGCGGTCGCGTTTGGATTGGTGCGGTCAAGGGTCGTGAAGCGACCGTTATGGAGGATCAGGTCTGGGTGCATGGTATCTATTCCGGTCTGGTTGGGATCGGCGGCATTGGCCTTTGAGAAGAGGTTCGAAAACGCCAGGCTCGAGGCCGCTCCAAGGAAGGTTCGGCGCGTCGTCATCAGCTCCGCTCCTCCAAATTGGTTTGCGAACGATGGGCAATCTCCGGAGAATTTCCGCCCTTCGGCATGTGACCGAACATGTGCGGCTTCACCTGCTGGAGCCAGGAAACCGCTGCCGGCTCCTTGCTCCAGAGCGATTTGGCGAGCGGGATGATCTGCTCACCGACGAGAATGCCGAGCAGGCCGACAAGCGCGATAACCGGCGGAGCAGGCGAACGCACGTTGAGCAGGCTGTAGACGATGCCGACCAGCA
Source organism: Agrobacterium sp. 16-2014-1-2a (assembly GCF_053522705.1). Lineage (NCBI taxonomy): Bacteria > Pseudomonadati > Pseudomonadota > Alphaproteobacteria > Hyphomicrobiales > Rhizobiaceae > Agrobacterium > Agrobacterium sp. 16-2014-1-2a. Next base: position 36,557 of record NZ_JBNWBX010000009.1, on the reverse strand, counting down.
GACCCGCGCCAAGAGACAGAAGATAGATTTTCATGAGAGTCATCCTCGTTAAAACGGACAACCGCTCCGATGCGTCACCGGAGCGGTTGATCTGGCTTACTTCGCGGGGTTCGGGCCGATGCGCTTGCCATGGCTGACACGCTCGGCACCGCCGTGGACGTGGGTGACTGCGTAATCGATGCCCATGCCGTAAGCGCCGGAATGCTCCTTCACCAGTGTGGTAACCGCATCGTAGGTTTCCTTGCGAGCCCAGTCGCGCTGCCATTCGAGCAAGACCTGCTGCCAGGTGACGGGTATGACGCCAGCCTGCACCATGCGGTCCATTGCATATTTGTGCGCATCGGAAGAGGTGCCGCCGGAAGCATCGGCGACCATGTAGATTTCGTACTCCGGAACGTCATGCAAAGCAGAGAGTGCAAAGGTCGTGTTGCAGACTTCGGTCCACAGACCGGAGACGACAATCTTCTTGCGGCCGTTGGCAGCATTCTTTGCCAGCGCATCGCGTACGTTCTGATCATCCCAGGAGTTCATCGAGGTGCGTTCAAGGATGTCATTCTGCGGATAGACGGCCAAAAGTTCGGGGAAGGTGTTGCCCGAGAAGCTCTCGGTCTCAACCGTGGTAATCGTGGTTGGCACGTTGAAAATCTTGGCAGCCTTGGCCAAGCCAACGACGTTGTTCTTCAGGGTCTGGCGGTCGATCGATTGAACGCCGAATGCCATCTGCGGCTGCTGATCGATGAAAATGAGCTGGCTGTTGGCGGGGGTAAGAACTTCAAGCTTGGACATGTCAATTCCTCTTCGGTTGTTTTGGACCGCGAATGCGGCCGGTTATGAAATGAGCAGGACCTTTCGGTCGGATGCCGTGCCCAGGGACACAGCTTCCAAGACCGTCGGGAGGTTGAAACCGATGCTTTCTTTCGCTTGCTGCCTCGGCTGCTGAAAGAAAAGGTAGCGCGACTTGCGACCCCGTAGAATTGCAATATTAATTGCGAATGAATTGCTCTTATCGCAACAATAACCTCTCGATCCGGCTGAGCTGCGGACTTCGCACGGGGCTGCGATACGCGGCCACTCTTTACGAAAACTTCTGAAGGAAATTTGATGCGCAGAGTCGGCCTTGAAGACCTCTGCAGCGTCCTTGGTTTCGCTGCTCGGTGGGAAGCGATTTGGCTGAATTGGCTCTGCGCGGCACTGCCAGTGAACAACGGTTGCGCGGTGTGTGAGCCGCGTAATCCTTGGCAGTCTGCCGTTGAGTATTGACGCGACAAGATGGCGGGTCACCGTTGGCATTGACGCCCCATATCGCGATCACGTCGCCTTATACTTGATCTGAACAACCGTTATTCCAAATTGCAGGTGGGTTCGTGCGACCAAGGAGCCAAGCCTGTCACAGCATACTCCCATTCGGGATAGAGCCACGGGCTCACATCAGCCGTGGGATATCGTCAAAGGAGAACGTGGAGAAGCCCGCCGTTGTGGAGTAACTATCCATGGATATGGATAAAGCTATCAGGACGTGGCGATGCCCTCATCGTAGGCAGAAAACACGCCCGCAACCCAGTCTGCAAATACCCGATACTTCACGCTCGGAAACCGGCCCGCTGGCCTAACTATGTGAACAGGATAACGTGGTGGCGCCCAATCTTGCAGGATGGGGACCAGTGCGCCGCGAGCGATATGGGCGCGTGCCAAGAATTCAAATGTCTGTCCAATACCCAGCCCCGCCAATATTCCATGCAAATGCGCAGTCGCATCACTGGTGGAGAGCTTGATCGGGCTGTAGATTTCTATTTTCTCGTCACCATTCATCAATCGCACTGGTGCGGCCTTCAGGCTGCGCGCGAAAAAGTACTGAACGAAAACATGATCACGCTGCAGATCCGATGGCGAAGCTGGCACGCCGTATTTTTCGAGGTACGCCGGGGTGGCGCAGGTGACTATCTCGACGCTGCATAGTTTCTTCGCAACAAGAGATGCGCTGGGCAGATCTCCGGCACGAATGACGCAATCTATTCCCTCTTCAACGATGTCGGCCTGACGTTCTGTCACACCAAGGTGCAACTCGATCTCTGGATAGAGCGCGTAAAACTCTGGCAACCGAGGGATCAGAATCGTATTGGCGAAGGTCCCTCCTACGTCAACACGAAGTTTTCCCCTGGTGGCAAGGCGCCCGCGGGTCGCCTCGTTGTTCATTTCATCGAAATCGGCGATCAGCCGGAGGGCGCGCTCGTAATAAGCAACGCCCTCGGGTGTCACCGTGAGTGAACGTGTCGTTCGTTCCAACAATTTGAGGCTCAAGCTGGCCTCAAGATCCTGAACAAGCTTGCTCACGGTGGACCGTGGCGCACCCATCGTGCTGGCAGCCTTTGCAAAGGATCCGGCCTCGACGACGCGAACAAAGGCTCTGATTGCTCCCAATTGATCCATTGGCATTTCTCCATAGAAGCCCGATCAGTTGCCACAGACACCAGTGAGCGGGGGTTGTTAGGCAGTCAGCGGCTCGAGATTTGCCTGGATCTGGTCACGGAACGCTTCATACCGGCTCGGCAACTTAAGCGCCTCGCCCAGATGTGCCGTGTCCTCGTCCCGGTCAAACCCCGGCTCGTTCGTGGCAATCTCGAACAACACGCCGCCTGGTGTGCGGAAGTAGATTGCCCAGAAATAATCGCGGTCAATGACGGGCGTAACCTGATAACCGGTGTCCATCAGTGCCTTGCGAACTTCGAGTTGCTTTTCGCGGTTTTCGACGGCAAAGGCGATATGGTGAACCGAACCGGCGCCCTGACGGGCAAACGACGTTTTCGGCAGTGCTGCGACATCAATCGTATCGGCGCCGTTTCCATTGGGAATGATAAAGCGGGTCACGTCACCTTCCTTCTCGGCGCGTTGATACCCCATGAAACCCAGAAGCTCTTCTGTCGCGGCAGTATCGTGCAGGCTGAACCGGGCGCCGGCAAAACCGCGGATAGCTGCATCGCCCGGAATGCCGTCCGCCAGCCACGGCGCGCGGTTGTCATCGGCAGATTCAATCAGCGCCAGACTGTCACCGTCCGGACCCATGAATTGAAGTCTGTTGGCGCCAAAGACGGTGTCAGTTTTCAAGCCATCGACACCGTGCGCGGTAAACCGATCCTGCCAGAATTTCAATGCGCCCTTTGGCACGGAGAACTGGGTTTCCCCGACCTCACCAACACCGGGACGACCCAGCATCATGTTCGGGAACGGGAAGTAGGTCATGACGGTGCCTGCGGAGCCGTTCTCGTCACCATAATAAAGGTGGTAGACGTTCGGGTCGTCGAAGTTAACGGTCTGCTTGACGCGACGCAGGCCCAGTGTGTCGGTGAAGAAGCGATTGTTCTGACGCGCATCCGAAGCCATTGAGGTTACGTGATGCAGTCCCTTGATATCCTTGATCATGTCCTTGCCTTTCAATGTCGCCGTTAGTGTTTGGCTGTTGACGAATATCTAGACCGATTGATCACGCCAGAGAATTGCAATATTAATTTCGACTGCGTTGCTCTTTTTGAAACAATCCCAATGAACGATTACAAAGCTCTGCGAACCTTCCTCCTTGCGGCCGAAAAGCGAAATTTCGCCCAGGTTGCCCGCGAACTCGACATGACGCCGGCTGCAGTCACAAGGGCTATTGCGGCACTTGAAGCCGAACTCGGCGTTCAGCTGTTTGTCCGTACGACCCGGCAAGTGTCGCTGACAACAGACGGTGCGATCTTCGCCGCCCAGATTCAGCCGGCGGTGAAGACGCTTGAAGAAGCGCGCCGCGACGTGATGAACGCTCACAAAGCCGACGAAGGGCGTCTCAGGATCAGTGCGCCGACGTGGTTTGGCAAGGCGGTGCTCCCACCGATCCTCTCCGGCTTCAAAGAGCGGTACCCGAAGATGGGCTTCGAGATATCACTGTCCGACGGACTGGTGAATATCGTTGATGATGACTACGATCTGGCGATCCGCATCTCGTCTCAGCCATCGGACAAGTTCACGATATGGAGGAAAATCCGCGTCGTGCCGCGCATTCTGGTTGCGGCACCGGGAAGCCGGTTTGTCGAGATGCAGCATCCGAACGAGCTGACGCCAGACGATTGCCTCGCCTATAGCGGCGAAAGCCGGCGAGAGAACTGGGTGCTCTCGGACGGCGGCTCGAGCATGACGATATCGGCAGGGCGCGCCTTCAGCGCCAATAATGGTGAGGTTCTGGCCGACATGGCCGCAGATGGAGCAGGCGTTGCCATGCTGCCGAACTTTCATGTCTCGGAACACCTCAAGAGTGGGCGCCTCGTGCACGTCTTCAAGGGCTGGGCCCCACCCGATCTGTGGTTGACCCTCTACTACCCGCCCTATCAGGCTCTGCCTCCCCGCATTGCATCCTTCTCCAAATTCTTCGAGGAGCAGGTTGCGGCGCAGATGGTCATGCTTGATTGATATCCCGGACTGTCCCGCCACAGCGTCCTTGCTGTGCGGAGATCTCGGCCGCGACCCGCGCCTGTAACTGCCAGAGGTTTCGATCGCGAATGCCCTCTGCCTGAAGATCGACGATCGTGTTGTGCAGATACTGGGCGCAGGAACCGCCCTCTCCGCAGGCGCTGGCGATCAGTTTTGCCGTCGTTTCCACCGGTAGCGGCGCCGTCAGACCCGCGCGCTTTGTGCTCGCCCAGAATGTCAGAGCCTTCTGGATGCCGTCAGGCGTTTTGACCTTTACCCAGCGCACCATGTCGATGACTTCCCGATACCTGATTTCGCGGGCGACGAGAGCTCGAAGGTCGTCACGCCGCCGCTCGGACGAGAGTTGCAGGATGACGCCGTCGCACTGTCCACCACGCTCAAGTGCCATCATCAGACCTGGCTGCGCGCTCGTTGCCCGCCAGCGCTCGATTTTCAGGGAAAACGAACGATGCCAGCCATGGGCGGTGGCACGTCGCCTGCCGGCTGGCTTGAACTCAGGATTCCAGATGAGGGAACCGTATGCAAACACCCAGATTGGATCGCTATCGGCTTCACGCTCGATAGCGGCAACCAGAGCGTCAAGTTCTGTTTCAGATAACGGCGTCCAGCCCGGCTCTGGGCCGTCGTCACGGACGTCTCTGATGGTCAGGGCTACAAGCTCGGGCGTCAACTGCATCGTCGTCTCGATCGGTAGTACGGCAAGGATTGCATCAGTGGCCGTGGCAGGTTCCGCCACGGCCACCTCTTATCGTCAGGATCGAATGAATGCCAGAAGATCGGCGTTCAGCACATCGGCATTCACGGTCAGCATGCCATGCGAGAAGCCGGGATAGGTCTTCAGCGAACCATTCTTCAGCAGCTTGGCGGACTTCAGTGCAGAATCCGCGATTGGAACGATCTGATCGTCTTCGCCGTGGAGAACGAGCGTCGGCACCGTGATTGCCTTCAGATCTTCCGTCTGGTCGGTTTCGGAGAAGGCCTTGATGCCATCATAGTGCGCCTTTGCACCGCCCATCATGCCCTGGCGCCACCAATTCTGGATTACGCCTTCCTGAACCTTGGCGCCATCGCGGTTAAAACCGTAGAACGGGCCGGCCGGGACATCGCGGAAGAATTGCGCCCGATTGGCCGCCAGCGCCGAACGGAAGCCGTCGAACACTTCGATCGGCAGGCCTTCGGGATTGGCTGCGGTCTTCAGCATCAGCGGTGGGACTGCCGATACCAGAACGGCCTTGGCGACACGACCGGCCGGCTGACCAAACTTCGCCACATAGCGCGCCACTTCGCCACCGCCGGTGGAATGACCGATATGCACGGCATTTTTCAGATCCAGCGCTTCGACGACAGCGAAAGCGTCGGCGGCATAGTGGTCCATATCATGCCCTTCGGAAACCTGGGCAGAGCGTCCGTGGCCACGGCGATCATGGGCAACGACCCGGTAACCGTTGGCGAGGAAGAACAGCATCTGGGCATCCCAGTCGTCAGACGATAACGGCCAGCCGTGATGGAAGACGACGGGCTGAGCATCCTTGGAGCCCCAATCCTTAAAGAATATTTCGACGCCGTCCTTGGTGGTGATAGTACCCATGGTCTTGTTTCCTTCGATTGATGTGTTGGTGGGGGCAGCGTTTGCTGCGAAGGTGAATACGGGTGAAATGGCCATCGCCGCTGCGGCTGCACCAACTGAAAGCAGTGCGCCACGGCGCGTTATGGAAAAGTCGTTCTGGGTCATCTCACGTCCTGCAAATGTATGGTTTCGTGTTTCAGGCGACGCCGTTGCTCGTCTGATGCGTGGATATTGCTACCAAGTCGCGGGCACAACAATTGAACTAATAATTCATAGTTTGTTGTGAAATTCGAAATAATACGTCCCGGTCGTTATCGGGACAGTGCGGATTGTCCCGATAACGCGGAACCTATCATTTCTGCTTTGCCGAGACGGCCTTGGCGGCAGCATCGATGGTATCAGCGACGACCGTCGGCTGCGTCATGAACAGGGCGTGGCTTGCTGAGACCTTGGTGATCTTGGCTTTGATGCGTTCGGCCATATGGATCAGCATTGCCTGGTCGAATGCCTTGTCCTCGGTAGCGATCACAGCCCAGCTGGGCTTGGTACGCCAGGCAGCATGTTCGAGCTTCGTGCCGAACGCCGACATGTTGATCGGGACCTGAGCGTCCCTCATGAACGCAACATCGGCATCGCTAACGTCATGAGCAAAACCGGCCTTGAACTTTGCCGGGCTGACATATCCAAAACCATCCTTCGTGGTTTCGATGACGAATTCCGATGCGGGAGCAAACCCCTGATATTGCTGGGCTGTCGTTTCGCCGGCATCTGGCGAGAGCGCAGAGACATAGACGAGGCCAGCAACCTTTTCATCAACGCCCGCTTCTGTAATGACGGTGCCGCCCCAGGAATGTCCGACCAGAATGACCGGACCGTCCTGCCGCTCGAGAGCACGCTTTGTGGCGGCAACGTCGTCCGCCAGAGAGGTCAGGGGATTCTGGACGATGGTCACGCGGTAACCACGCTTTGTGAGATTGTCGTAGACACCCTTCCAGCCAGAGCCGTCAGCAAAAGCGCCATGGACGAGCACGACGTTTTTTACGGACTGGTTCTGGGAAATGGTGTCGGCAGCGTTTGCCGGCAGTGCGGCAGACAATGCGGCGGCGGCAATTGCAGAAAGGGCGGTTGCGGACTTGCGTGTCATGGCTTCTTCCTTCTTTATTTTGCGATAACTGTTATCGCGATACACATAAGCTGACAGATGCCGATGCTTCCGTCAAGATAATTCTTATCGCGATATTTATTTTTGCCGTATGATTGGCTATATGTATGTGTGAAGGAGCCTAGAATGACCATACGTCACAACAATCCACTGCCCTTGCACGACCAGCTGTGCTACGCAATTTATACTGCCGGCATTGCCATCCAGCGCGCTTACAAGCCCCTTCTGGATGAGCTGGGGCTGACGTACCCGCAATATCTCGTGCTAAACGTGCTTTGGAGCGGAGATGAGCAAACCGTTGGCGCCATTGCAAAAGCCCTCGCATTGGAATCGAGCACACTGACGCCGATCTTGAAGCGCCTTGAGACAGCCGGCTTGTTGCGCAGGACCAGAAACCTCAGCAATGAGCGGCAGGTGGTGATCGCGTTGACCGAGGAAGGCCGCGCATTGCAGCACAGGGCGGGTTGCCTCAGCGACACCTTGCTTGCAGCTTCAATGCAAACTCCAAAGGAGCTGGCCGATCTGAACCACGACGTCCGCCATCTCCGCGACGCGATCTATTCACAGATCGGCGGGTGGGACGCGCCCGCCTGATCTGCAGGCGCATCTCGGAACCTACGCTGTCGGCACCGTCCCCCCATCAATTGTGTATTCGGTACCAGTAATCGAAGCCGCACGGTCGGAAGCGAGGAAGGCGATCAGGTTTGCGACCTCTTCCGGTTTTGCCGGGCGGCCGAGCGGAATGCCGCCCAGTCCATCCATGATGATCTTCTTGCCACCCTCAAGGTCAGTTCCGGCCTGCTTCGCCAGGCGCTCTGCAAGGTGGACGGAGGCTTCCGTTTCGATCCAGCCCGGCGAAACCCGAACGACGCGCACGCCTTTGGGCGACACTTCCTTCGACATCGCCTTACTATAGGTCGAAAGTGCCGCTTTTGCTGCGGCATAGGCTGTTGTCGATTCCGGAAGTGGCAGGACTCTCTGGATGGATGTCACATGCACGACGACGCCGCTTTCCCGGGCGACCATATCCGGGACCAGTTGCCGATCCAGTCGGACAGCCGGATAAAGGTTCAGCGACATTTCCTTGTGCCAGTCATCCTCCGACAGGGCAGAAAAGCCGCCCCCCGATGCTGAGGAGCCACCCAGCATATGGACGATGACATCGACGCCGCCAAGGCGCCGCCGCGTGGCCTCTGCGACGATTTCACATCCCTCTTCGGTGCTCAGGTCCGCATCGACGAACAATTCTTCCGGCATGTTTTCCGGACGGGCGCGCGCTGTCGTCAGCACCTTTGCGCCGAGTTCGCGAAACAGGCTGACGGTCGCAGCGCCAGCACCCTTGGTTCCAGCCGTAATGAGTGCGCGTTTGCCTTTCAGATTGAGAAAGTCGATCATGACCGGATCTCCAGCCTGACGATCCTGTCGTCCTTGATCGTGAAGGCATGGATTAGCATCACCGGACTACCGGGAAACTTGCCACTCACCCTCGCCCGCACGAGTACCTTGTCACCGTCAACCGTGGTTTCCACAGGTTCGGCAACGTATTGAGCCGACCTCTTGGCGGCCATCCACCATTGACGGATGGCGGCAGTGCCCTGATAGCGGGCATTCTCGTCCTCGACCACCGCATCGACATCAAGCGTTTGCAACAGCCCGTCGGCATCGTTGCGGGTGTCGGCGTCAAAATACATATTCACAACTTGGGGCATATCCATCTTATTTCTCCTTGTGAGGTGCCCCTAAGTTAGTGCTCTACCATTGCATGGATAAGTGGGATAAATAAGCACGTGATGTTGAACAGATCGGGATAATGGAACAGTTGGACCTTAGGGAACTCGAAGCAGTCATCGCGATCGCCAGGCGCGGGACGTTTCGCGCAGCGGCTATCGATCTCGGTATGTCCACAACTGCGCTCAGCCACACCATCGGCAGGCTTGAGGCGGGGCTCGGCGTACGATTGTTCAATCGCACCACGCGCAGCGTCTCGCTGACAGATGCCGGCAGGCTCTTTGTACAGCAGGTTGCGCCTTCGCTTCAGGACCTTCATGCCGCTCTGGAAACGGTGCGCTCTCAACGCGAGACACCGTCTGGAACGATACGCATCAATGCGGCACCGTTTGCAGCACGCGCCATCATCTCACCGCTCGTGCTTGAGTTCCTGCGTCGCTATCCCGAGATGAATGTTGATCTGGTCACGGAAGGAAAAATGGTTGATATCGTCAATGACGGTTTTGATCTGGGCGTCAGGGTGGCAGGTCTCGTTCCCAGCGACATGATTGCCGTTTCGCTCGGCCGGCCCCAGCGACACGCTGTTGTTGGTTCTCCGGACTATTTCGCGCAACATCCCAAACCCGTGGTTCCTCCGGATCTTCTCAATCACAGATGCATTCGCGTTCGCTTGCCGGACGGCTCACTGTTTCGATGGCGGTTTGAAAAAGACGACGAGCCGGTGCAAATCGATGTGCGAGGCCCGATCACACTTGATGAAGCGGGCCTTGTGAGGACTTCGGTGCTGGAAGGTACCGGCCTGGGCTATACCATGGAAGAGGAAGTGCTCCCCGACATCAAAGCGGGGCGCCTCGTCCGGGTGCTGGAGGACTGGACACCACCTTATCCGGGGCTCTGCCTGTATTATCCCGGACGCCGAAATCTGTCGGCTGGAGTGAAAGCGTTTCTTGATCTGGCCCGCGAGCTTTCGCGACGAGCGGCTGACTAACCCGCTGACCCCGCATTTGTAGTGGCGGCCCTTTGGGGAGCCGCCACACACGTCTTGGGATAGGGAAACAATCAAGCCTTGATGAAGGCCAACAGGTCTGGATTGATCACGTCGGCATGCGTGGTCAGCATCCCGTGCGGGAAGCCCTTGTATATCTTCATCGTGCTGTTCTTGATCAGCTTGGCCTGAAGCTCTACGGCGGCCTTGTAGGGAACGACCTGGTCGTCATCACCCTGGGTCACCAGCGTGGGAACGGTAATCGCCTTCAAGTCTTCGGTCTGATCTGTCTCCGAAAACGCCTTGATACCTTCATAGTGCGCCACGGCGCTGCCCATCATCCCCTGGCGCCACCAATTGTCGATCACACCCTGCGAAACTTTCGCATCCGGCCGGTTGAAACCATAAAATGGGCCCGACGCAACATCGAGGAAGAACTGCGCGCGATTGGCTGCCAGGGCGCTACGGAACCCATCGAAGACTTCCATCGGTGTGCCATCAGGATTGGCTGCGGTTTTCAGCATCAGCGGCGGAACGGCGCTGACGAGGATAGCCTTTGCCACGCGGCCCTGTGGCTGACCATGCCGTGCGATGTACCGAGCGACTTCGCCGCCGCCTGTGGAGTGGCCGATATGAACGGCATTGCGCAGGTCAAGATATTCGGCGACGGCGGAGGCATCGGCAGCGTAATGATCCATGTCGTGACCATTGCTCACCTGGCTGGAGCGTCCATGGCCGCGGCGGTCGTGGGCCACAACACGATATCCCTTGCTGAGGAAGAACAGCATCTGGGCATCCCAGTCGTCTGACGACAGCGGCCAGCCATGGTGGAAGACGATCGGCTGTGCATCCTTCGGACCCCAGTCCTTGAAGAAGATCTCTACGCCGTCTTTGGTGGTGACGAAATTCGTGGTCATCGATGCAATTCCTTCTGGGTTACGGGAAATTTTCTTTTCGGAAGCCATCGCCGGCATGGCCAAGGCCAGAGAAACCGTGGTGCCGGCCAACAGGACCTGCCGACGGGACAGTGAAAGTTCGTTGATCATGGGCCTCTCCGAAATTTCGCGCGCTCATTCGGCGCCGCGGGTGCTTTCGAACAGGAACCAGGCACGGCGCTCTGCCTCATCCACCCAGTTTTCGATCAGGCTGGCGGTTGCGATGTCGCCATGGTCTTCACAAAGATTGTGTGTCGCCTTCATCAGCGAGACGAGTGTGAGGTTATCGTCGCGAAGCTCGGCCAGCATATCCGCCGGGGTCACGAAATCGGCGTCGTTGTCGAGAAGCCGCTGCAACCTGGAAATATGGCTGATCGAACGAAGCGTGGTGCCGCCGATCTTGCGGGCTCGCTCGGCAATGTCATCCGTCATGGCGAAGATCTGCTCGCCCTGCTCGTCCAGCATCAGGTGGTAATCACGGAAATGCGGACCGCTCATATGCCAGTGAAAATTCTTCGTCTTGAGATAAAGCGCGAAGACATCGGCCAGCAGCGCCGTCAACGCGCCGGAAATATCGGCGGTTGCGTTCGTGCCAAGGGCAGTCGGTGTTGCAAGAGGCGACTTGCGATGTTTTTCAGCGAGGGTGCGGTTCATGGTAATCTCCATTGGGTTTGGGTTTGGGTTTCAGGGTTTCAGGGATTCAGGGATTCAGAGCCGTGCAACGATCAGCGGATCGTCGATATCGACAGGAAGAGGCAGGAGGGCTTGCTCGGAAAGGCCCAACTGGCTAGCGATCACATTGCGTGAATAACCGGCCGCCGCTGCTCGGTAACCGATATCTTGTGGCGCGCTGCGACTGAAGAAAATCAGGATATGCAGTGTGCCACTGCCGGTGTTTTCGATGTGATGCGGGTAAGCTGGCGGCACGAAATAGGCGTCACCCGGATGGATCGAATAAGTGTCAGCGCTTCCATCGGGATCAAGGACTGTCATCTGACCGGTCCCTTCGAGCACATAGCCCATTTCGGCGGTCTCGGGGTGCCAGTGCGGTTCGCGCAGGCCAATCTCGCTGATGCGGACAGAAAACATCGAAAGACCATTTAGAACAGACCAAGCCGGAGCCTGCGCGGTCCTTGCAGAGCCCGCCGGCGACGATACGTGCGGCGCTGACTCCTCGACACGGAATTTGAGCCTGTTTGGATGAAGCGCCTGCTTTTCAACGGCTGGCTGGGCCTGCAGGTCGAATATCTCTGTGTTTGCGTTCAGCCTGCCAAAACTCGGCGGCTTTTGCGGTTGCCACTCGAATGTGCTCAGCAGCACGGCGTCGGACATCACGTCGAAGGCGCCAGACAGGCTGAAATCTTCCGGATCCTCGTTCGAAAAGGCAAGGATGAACTCCGCCTCCGTCTCACCGGTATTTTCAATTGCGTGAACCGTGCCTGACGGAACGAAGAACATTTCGCCAATGCCGATAAGAAAGACGTCGCGGCTGCCATGATTGCCGACGACAGTCACCAGTACCTGGCCGCGGACACAGTAGCCCAGTTCATTGGCATTCGCATGCCAGTGAGGCTCCCTGATCGCGTGTGCCGTGAGCACCAGCCTGCGTATTGAAAGGCCTTTGAGGATTGGCAGTTGATTGCGACCAAGGCGCATGATCGATCCCGCCGGGCTTTCGAAGGCTGCAGGCCGGTCCTTGAGAGAAAGAACATGTTTTGAAATCTGCATCTTCAGCTCCTGCCCACATCGTTTGTTTGACGAGATGGTTGTAGGCGAGGATCTGGTTGCGCGGTATCCAATGCTTGGTTAGTCGGACTGACACCTAAGTATAGTGGCTCGCCTGCCGAACCGAGGCTACAAATTCAGGCCCTCCACTGAAGAGATGCTGGATGCCAATGCACCCTGAATGTTCAAGCGCGCCCTTTCACATGGATGTCGCGATCCATCTGAGGCCATCCCAGTCCTGGAATGGCCTTTCTTTTTTGCGCGGTTATGAGATTGAGTTTGCATAGGAATATTGGAATTGCCAATTGCGTTTCGGCAGCAGGGATGGCTTGATAATGCGGTCGATCTCAACGTGGGAAATCTCCTTGCATTCGCTGGTCTTGGTAAACCCGGAAAGACGGCTGCCGGCGCGCTTTGAACTTGGCGTGCTCGTCTGCGCATTTTTGCTCGCAGCGCTGATCTTCTATCTCGATACCTATACCGACATTCACAGCGCGCTTGCCACGCTCTATGTCATCACCTTGCTTCTGTCGGCAGAAACCCTGACAGAAAAAGGAACGATGCTGGTGACCGGTATCTGTATCAGTCTGGCGGCAGTCTCGTATCTTGCAGCTCATGGGCTGCAAACCGACCTCGCCGCAACCCTACGCCTGGCGGTCGCGGTTGCTGCAATGTTGATCACCTGCGCCTTGATCATCCGCAATCAGCGCGCGCGCCTCAATCTTGTGAAATTCAATGCCGCCCTGCAGAGCAGCGAAGAGCGCTACCGTACGATTTTCGAGCAAAGCCGTGTTGCACTTTGGGAGCGCGACTATTCGCAGGTCCGAGCCATGCTGATGGCGTTGAAAGCAAATGGTGTCAAAGACCTTGGTGCTCACGCTCGGGAGAACCCGGATTTTCTGGAGCGATGCATTGTCAGCGTCCCTACCGTTGCCGCCAACGCGGCGGCACTTGAATTGCTGGGCCATGTGGGCAACAGCAATCCCGGCTCCATGCGCCGCTATATTGCCCAGGACGACGCCACCTTTCTCGATCTCATCGCGGCAATTTTCAACAACGAGACGCATTTCGAAGGCAAGGGCAGCATCCTCACCAGCGATGGCACCAGCAAATTTGTGCTGCTGACCGTTGGCTTTCCTGAAGATCCTGCCAATTTCAACCGTGTCATTGTCGGTATGTTCGACATTACGGAGCGGGAACTCGCCCAGAAAGCACTGTTCGAGGCCCAGGCGGAATTGGCATTGGCGTCGCGCGCGGCAACCGTCGGCGCGTTATCTGCCTCGCTCGCGCACGAACTCAATCAGCCGCTCGGCGCCTTGGTGGTCAACGCCCAGACCCTGCAGCGCTGGCTGGATCGCGACCCGCCGGATCTGGCAGCCGTTTCCCGCTCAGCTGAGCGCATCGCTCGTGACAGCCAGCGTGCCAGTGACATCATTCAGAGCGCACGATCAATGCTTGGTAACCGCCCGCCCGATATCGAGCCGGTTTCGCTGGCCGATCTCGTCACGGAGACACGCGCGCTGATGGAGAGCGAGCTTGTCAGAAACGGGGTCATTGTTGAAATAGCTGAAGCAAGCGATGCGCCCACCGTCAACGCCGTGCGGATAGAGCTGCAGCAAGTCTTGATCAACCTGATCACCAATTCGCTTCACGCCATGGCCGAAACCCCGGAAGCGATGCGGCGGATATCGGTAACGATCGAGCCTGGGGATGGTCAAAGCGTGATCATCAAGGTTCTCGACACAGGTCCCGGGCTCAGTCCGGACGTTCTCAAAAACCTGTTCAAACCATTCTGCACGACCAAACCGACCGGGCTTGGCATGGGCCTTGCCATCTGCCGCAGCATGCTCGAAGCCCGCGGCGGCACGCTGTCTGCCGGCAATCACACCGATGGTGGCGCATTGTTCGAAATGATCGTCCCGATGGAGGCAACCCATGAATGATGCGAGAAAGTCCGCCAAACCGCCGAACGGCGATACGCCGGTTGTCTACGTCGTCGACGACGATACTGCGATACGCGAGGCTTTGGTCGATCTGTTCCTGTCAATTCGAACAGAAGCAAAATCCTTTGAAAGCGCCCAGGACCTGCTCGAAAATGCCGATCTGGACCGACCTGGCTGCATTCTTCTCGACGTTCGCCTGCCCGGTGCGAACGGCCTTGATTTTCAGCTCCACCTGGAAAAACTCGGCAACCGAATGCCGATCATCTTCATGACCGGTCACGGTGATATACCAATGACAGTCCGTGCCATGAAAGCAGGTGCCATCGACTTCCTGACCAAACCTTTTCGGGACCAGGACATCCTCGACGCCGTCTCGGTCGCTTTTCAGAAAGATCGGGAAATGCGCCAGCAATCTGCTGCAAATGGCGCCGTCGTGGAACTGGCCAAGACATTGACCCGCCGCGAGCATGAGGTCATGACGGCTGTCGTGCAAGGCCTGATGAACAAGCAGATTGCGTTCAACCTCGGGATCAGCGAGATCACGGTCAAGCTGCATCGCGGCAATGTCATGCGCAAAATGGAGGCGCGCTCCGTAGCCGAACTGGTGCGCAAGGCGGAACTGCTGGGCCTTTGAGGCCAAAACCTAGACCCTTGTATGGTGCAATGTTGTGTCTCGATGGCGCATATAGAAGCCAGTTGATTTTAAGAGGCAAGGCCCAATCAAATTGTCCAAAACACCTGTCATAGCCATCGTTGACGACGATCGGTCGATCCGCGAAGCCCTTGACGATCTCGTTTTGTCCTGCGGTTACGAGAGCCGGCTGTTTTCGTCTGCGGAAGACTTTCTGGCCCGCGGTGATCGCGTCGCGATCGACTGCATGCTGGTCGACGTTAAAATGCCAGGCTTGAGCGGCATCCAGATGCAGGACGTGTTAAACTCGCGTGGTGATCAAAAGCCGCCGATGATCTTCATGACATCCTATTGCGACGAGCGAACGAGAGCAGCGGCAATGGATGGCGGTGCATTCGCATTCCTTGGGAAGCCAGTCGATTTCAACCAGCTTATACTGTGTCTTGAAGAAGCACTGAAGCACTGAAATTTCCAACACGTTCAGGAGTGGAACCATGTCTGATCAATGCTCGCACCTGCCGACGATCCGATCGGTCAAGCCCATGACGCTTGGCTGCGAGGAATGTCTCGAAACTGGCCAGATATGGCTTCATTTGAGGCTCTGCCGCGAATGTGGTCATGTCGGCTGCTGCGATCAGTCCCCCGGCCGCCACGCGACCGCGCATTTCCACACCACCCGCCACCCCATCATCGAGGGCTATGACCCGCCGGAAGGCTGGGGCTGGTGTTATGTGGACGAAACCATGGTGGACCTGCCTGATCAGACACCGCAACGCGGGCCGATACCGCGATATTACTGAACTTCGCCGAAAAATCGGCGGTGACCTGCGGACGACATTTCCAGCTGGAGGTAACAGATGGCAGATCTCAGCGCGCGCCTGGACCAGATGTTTCCGGTGCTCAACCCCCATCAGGTCGAGACGGCGAAGCGTTTTGCCAGCGGCGAGCCAAAAGATTTCGCACGTGGTGACTTCGTCTACAAGGTAGGAGACCACGCAGCGCCCGCCTGGCTGGTGCTGAAGGGATCGATGGACGTGTTTCGCCACGAAGGTCTTTCCGGCGAGGCACCGATCACGACGCATGGAGCAGGCCAGTTGTCTGGCGAAGTCAACCAGCTGTCGGGTCGACCGACACTTGCCGGGGCCCGCGCCGGGTCCGAGGGCTGCACGGCCATTCCCTTTGATGCCGCCCATTTGCGGGCCTTGGTGATCGGATCGGCCGATGTCGGCGAAATCATCATGCGCGCCTTCATCCTGCGCCGCGTCGGTCTGATCGATGCAGGCGCAGGTTCTGTTCTGATTGGAACCGCTGGCAATGCCGCGCTCTCGCGCCTGCAAGGATTCCTAGCCCGCAATGCCTTTCCCCACATCGTGCTTGATGCTGCCATGGAGGGTGAAGGTAAGGCGCTGATCGAACGTCTGGGTATTCTCGCCTCCGACCTTCCGCTAATGGTCTGCCCCAACGGCACCGTGCTCAAGAAACCGACCGATGCGGAGGCCGCAGCATGTCTCGGCATGACGCCGGACCTCAAGCCCGGAAAGCTCTATGACGTCGCTGTTGTCGGCGCTGGACCGGCGGGCCTTGCCACCGCCGTCTATGCCGCTTCGGAAGGGCTCGACGTCCTTGTCATCGATGAACACTCGATTGGGGGGCAGGCCGGCGCTTCGTCTCGGATCGAAAACTATCTCGGCTTCCCGACGGGCATATCCGGACAGGCGCTGGCGGGACGTGCCTACAATCAGGCTCTCAAGTTCGGGGCAGAAATGGTTCTTCCCGTCGCTGTCAAAAATCTGATCCCTCCGAAAGATGACGCCGGTGTGCTGGCGCTCGAACTCGACGGTGGAAAATCGGTGACGGCCCGCAGTGTCGTCATCGCATCCGGCGCTCGCTACAGGCGACCGGACATCACCAACATCGACGGTTTCGAGGGCAACGGCGTTTCCTATTGGGCCTCGCCGATCGAGGCAAAACTTTGCGCCGGCGAAGAGATCGTCCTGGTTGGCGGCGGCAATTCGGCAGGCCAGGCCATCGTCTTTCTGGCGCCTCAGGTCAAGACACTTCATCTGGTCGTGCGGCGCGCACTCGAAGATACGATGTCGCAATATCTGATCGACCGTATCAAGGCCCTGCCGAACGTCCAACTGCACATGCATTGCGAAGTGGACGCGATCAATGGCGATAACGCCACTGGCATTTCCTCCGCAAGACTGCGCAACCGCCTGGATGGAAGCGTGAACACCTTGCCGCTTCATCATCTCTTCCTTTTTATCGGCGCGGATCCGAACGCTGGCTGGATCAGCAGCCGGGTGCAAACCGATGACAAGGGCTTCATCGTCACTGGGCAATCCTTCGATGAGCATTGTCGTTTTTCCCGCAAGCCATTGCCTCTCGAAACCAGCCTGCCGAATGTCTTTGCCATCGGGGATGTCCGTGCCGGATCGACCAAGCGGGTCGCGGCAGCAGTTGGGGAAGGTGCCGCCGTCGTCTCGCAAATCCACGCCGCACTAAGCCTGATAAAGCCCCCAAACTGAAGCATCCGACCTTTCTCAAAATCAAAAACCCGCTGGCAGAAGCCAGCGGGTTAAAAATATCGTTCTTGAGTACCGTGACAGACAGCCGGTCGATACTCAGATAGCCGACGCACCGAGTTGCCGGCCATAAGCAACGATTTCCCGGCCAACCGCGATGCGATCATCCTCGAACCGCTGCAGGGCACTGGGAAGGTCAACCTCGGACTCCAGGCTGTTGCTCAACGCCATGACATCGCCCGCTGCCTTCGACACGCCCATCGCGGTGTGCGGACGCGCGACAAAGGCGGCGTCGCCGATGAGGACGACCGAACGGCCCGTCATGCGGGGCGACTCGTAGTCGAAAATGCCCTGGATAGAGGGGCTTGGCTCCGCCTCGACCGCCTGGGCGAATTGCGGCGGAAGCATCTGCAGCGCATCGACGCGCAACGCCTCCAGACGGTCGCTCGACAAGCCACCACGCGGCAGCGAAAATGCATGCGTTCGCCCATCCAGATCGGTGAACGTGTGGGCAAGTTCGCTTGCTGGCACTTTGCGATACCAGACCCAGTTATATCGGCGATTGCCGATGTCCATTTCGCTCTTTGAGCCCGGGACAAGATAACCGAGCGCATGTACGCCCGGCCTGACATGAAAGGCAAACCGGTCGAGAAGCAGATTTGCTGCCGTTGGAAGCCTCGTTTCCGGTATCAATCCACGCCATGCGACATAGCCGGAATAGCGGTTTTGAGTGTCTCCGGGATTGACCGCTGCGCGCACCACCGAACCAAGGCCATCGGCACCGATAACCAGATCGGCATTCACCCGCGTGCCGTCACCAAAAATCAGCTCCGCGCCACTCTCGCCATCCAGCACTTTGACGACATCCCGACCCAGCACATAGCTTCCTGAAGCGATGCGGGAAGCGACAGTTTCGAACAGGTAATCCCAGGAAATCTGGGTCTGGGGCGCCTTAACGGTCTGTGCGATACGGCCGTCCTGATCGAGATAGATGCGTTCCTTAGCCACCACGCCGATACGGGCGACATGCTCGCAGCCAATCAGCCGGAGAATGTGCAGCAGGTCCCTCTGACCGACGAGGCCCGCTCCCCGACCTGCAAGACCGCTCTTCGATCGCTCGTAGATGCGAACATCGTGGCCAGCCTGCTGTAACATGATGCCAGCGAAGAGGCCGGCAAGCGAACCGCCGACGATTCCTATACGTAGCTTTTCCATCGTTCCGCCCTCAGTTTCCGACAACCGTCGGCGAATGCCGGCGATGATGAAATATTTTAACTGCGAAGGCTGCGAGGCCAAACGCCGCGCCGAGAAGGCTGACGACGAGCCAGCCGCCCTGCCCCCAGGCCAGTGTCGCCATTGCCGAACCTGTGGCACCCCCCAGAAACATGCCAGTCATGAAGACCGTGTTGAGACGGCTACGCGCATCGGCATCCAGGGCATAAATGATGTGCTGGTTAGAAATCAGCGCGCTCTGTATGCCGAAATCAAGTACGATGACGCCTACAACCAAGGAAGCGATCGATGCCCAGAGGCCGAAGATAAGCCAGGCGGCGATCGTCAATCCGGCGCCCATCCAGACCACGAAATGCGGTCCCCGTCTGTCGGCAACAACTCCTGCCAGAGGCGCTGCAAATATGCCGACCGCACCGACGATCCCAAACAGACCCGCGACATCCGCACCGAGCTGAAATTCTGGCCCCGCCAGATAGAGAGCGAGGATGGTCCAGAAGGCCGTGAACGACGCGAACAGAAACGCCTGGATGATAGTCGCTGCCCTCAAGGCCGGGTGGCGTTTCCATAGCTGGCCGAGCGACCGGAGCGCCTGATGATATCGCAAAGTCGAGGTTGGCCGATGATGCGGCAGGACCGCAAACATGAGGCCCGCGGCGAGCAGGGCGAGCGGTACGCCGATCCAGAACATTTCCCGCCAGCCAGCGTGTTCGCCCACAAAGCCCGACAGGGTGCGGCTGAACAATATGCCCGACAATACGCCTGCCATGACGGTGCCGATTGTGGCGCCGCGCTTTTCCGGCGCGGCCAGCGATGCCGCAAAGGGCACGATCTGCTGGGCGACTGTCGAGCATGCTCCAACCATGACCGATGCTGCAACCAGCATCCAGGCCGTCGGCGCCAGTGCAGCCAGCGCGAGCGCGGCGGCAAGCACCACGAATTGCCCGATGATCATCCGGCGGCGATTAACGAGGTCGCCGAGCGGCAGTAAAAGGAACAACCCCAGTGCGTAACCGAGTTGCGTTGCGGTGGGCACCATGCCGGTAACTGGCTGCCGACTGAAGTCCGCCTCGATAAGCCCGAGCATCGGCTGATTGTAGTAGATGTTTGCGACTGCAATACCGCCCGCGACGGCCATGGCCAGAAGCGCCACTTGTCCGATCGCATCATTGTGGGTGGCGCTTGCCGCCCCGGCTTGCATGTGTCCTGTCTTTTCCATGATACTGTTCCACCGCCAATCTTGATCTGGGCAAAATATGCTCAATCTCGTTGGCCGCACATTCGATAGACGTCTACCTGGACCTATACATCGGTCTAGGTTCGTACTGATGCGTTCGATGCTAGATTTATTGAAACACGCTGAAGGGAGACTGTGATGAGCGAGAAGCGGCCGGATGGGATAGAGCATTATACAGCGCCAGCAGGTGGCTGGGGCGCACTAAAAGCCGTTGCCAAAACCCTTGCTCACCAGCAGATCATCGCCGAGGGCGCGGCGACATTGTTAAAGGCAAACCAGCCCGAAGGCTTCGATTGTCCTGGCTGCGCCTGGCCCGATCCGAAGCACACAAGTTCATTTGAGTTCTGCGAGAACGGAGCAAAGGCGATCACCTGGGAATCGACGGCCAAGCGGGTTGGCCCCGATTTCTTTGCCGCTCATTCGGTGACGGATCTCTGGCAATGGACCGACCACAATCTTGAAGATCAGGGGCGCCTGACGCATCCGCTGATCTATGATCATGCCAGTGACCGCTACGTGCCGATCGAATGGGATGCCGCATTCGCGCGTATTGCCTCGGAGTTGAACGCCCTTCCCAGCCCTCATATGGCCGAGTTCTACACGTCCGGTCGTGCCTCCAACGAAGCGGCGTTTCTCTTTCAGCTCTTCGTTCGCGCCTATGGCACCAACAATTTCCCCGACTGTTCCAATATGTGCCACGAAGCCACCAGCGTCGGTCTGCCCCTGTCGATCGGTGTCGGCAAGGGCACTGTAACGCTGGAGGATTTCGATCATGCCGACGCGATCTTTTCGTTCGGGCACAATCCCGGCACCAACCATCCGCGCATGATGACGACATTACATGAGGCCTCCCGCAGGGGTGTGCCGATCGTCGTCTTCAATCCACTCAAGGAGCGGGCGCTGGAGCGGTTTGCAGCCCCGCAGGATCCGATCGAAATGGCGACGATGTCATCCACGCCGATCGCATCTGCCTATCATCAGGTTCGTACCGGCGGCGATCTTGCCGCACTCAAGGGTATGATGAAGCGCATCTTCGAGCGGGACGCGGCCGATATCGAAGCTGGCGGGCCCGGCGTCATCGACCGCGATTTCATCGCAGCGCATACGATTGGCCTCGAAGCCCTGCAAGCCGATATCGACCAGACGCAATGGCCGGAGATTATCGAGAAATCCGGCCTGTCACTGGAAGCGCTCGATAGCGCCGTGGATGTCTACCTCAAGGCGAAAAACGTCATTCTCTGTTATGGCATGGGCATCACACAGCATGCCCACGGCACGGCCAATGTGCAGCAACTCGCCAATTTCCTGATGCTGCGCGGCAATATAGGCCGGCCAGGCGCCGGTATCTGTCCCCTGCGCGGCCATTCCAACGTTCAGGGCGACCGGACCGTCGGCATCACTGAAATTCCCAATGAGGCTCTTCTTGCTGGCATGGAAAAAGCCTTCGGTTTCCGCCCGTCTGGTGAAAAGGGCCATAATGCCGTGGAGGCGATCGAGGCCATCATTGAGGGCAGGTCGAAAGCGTTGGTGTGTCTTGGTGGCAATCTTGCTGTCGCCATGTCCGATCCTGAAGCGACGTTCGCGGGCATGCGGAAACTCGATCTGGCCGTTCATCTTGCGACAAAGCTCAATCGCTCGCATCTGCTGCTGGCAAAGACATCGATCCTCCTGCCGGTTCTGGGCCGAACGGATCTGGATATTCAGGCGACAGGGCGCCAATCCGTCACGGTAGAGGATTCCATGTCGATGGTGCACGCGTCGCGCGGTTTCCTCAAACCACCAAGCGATGAGTTACGCTCGGAACCCTGGATCGTTGCCGGCATGGCCAAGGCGACGCTTGGTAATCGACACGACATCGACTGGGACGGGATGGCCGGCGACTATGAGCAGATCCGCGACAAGATCGAAATCGTATTTCCCGATTTTCATGATTTCAATACGCGCGTGAAAACGCCCGGAGGCTTCCGGCTCACGGTCGCGGCTTCTGATCGTGTGTGGAATACGCCGTCCGGCAAGGCCGAATTTCTCGTCGCACCGGGCCTTGATGAGGACACACGCTTGCACGACCCCGAAGCCCTTGTGCTGACCACCTTGCGCAGTCATGACCAGTACAACACCACCATATACAGCCTCGACGACCGCTACCGTGGTGTCTACGGCCGCCGCGACGTCATCTTCATGAACCAGCGGGACCTTGAGACGCGGGGACTAAGAGACGGAGACCTCATCGATGTCGAAGCAATTTGCGGGAGTGGCGCCAAAACCGCTACCGGATTTACCGCCGTTGCCTACAATATTCCGCCCGGCTCGGTAGCAGGTTATTACCCCGAAATGAACCAGGTCATTGCGCTCGCAGACTACGACAGGAAATCCGGGACCCCAGCATATAAGGGCGTTCCAGTGAGGATACGCCGATCCACGTAGCCGAGTTTGATTTTACCAAACAATCCGGGCCAGCTTCCCAGAAACAGAAGCTTCGTTGCAGCCAGCGACAAGATATCGGCGGCGAAGGACGGAAAATTAGGTAGCCGATACGACGTGTTCCTTGTGTTGAGCGCATTATTAATGATAAGCGTCAGCAATACTCTCAATCCATGATGATATCCAACATCATGGAGACGGCGCCGTCGAAAGGGTTCGGACATGCGGATCACCAAGGAAAAGAAGCAGGAAAATCATGACCGGATTGTTGCGATTGCATCCGGGATGTTTCGCGAACGAGGGTTCGATGGCGTTGGCGTGGCTGACCTGATGGAGGGTGCGGGCCTGACCCATGGTGGATTTTACAACCACTTCGTCTCGAAGGAGGCGCTCATAGCAGAAGCCTCCGCCAAAGGGCTTTCCGAAACGTTGGCACGCTATGCCGGGTATGATTTGGGCGAGATGATCGACGCCTACATCTCGCGCACGCATCGTGATGCGCGTGGCCAAGGCTGCACGGCCGCCGCACTGAGCGGGGAAGCAGCGCGGCTGCCAAACGAAACCAGAGCTGTTTTCGGCGAAGGCATCGAGCGCCTTGTTGATGCGCTGGAGAGCAATCTTGCGGCGAACCAGCCCGCTGGCTCAAATGCCCGCACGCAAGCCATCAGCATTATGGCGCAAGCTGTCGGGGCCATCGTGCTATCGCGGGCCTGCCCGGACGCATCGGCCCTGGCGGATGAAATTCTCGATATTTGCCGCGCCGATTGCCGGGCCTCTGTCGAAAATGGCGGGCGGGAGCAATAGGGCCGCAGCCATGCGACCCCATCTCCTGCAAAATACGAACTCAGTCTGCGACCTTCACAACGACCTTGCCCCTGGCGCGCCCGGTCTCGACATGGGCCAAGGCCTCCGCCGTCTGAGCAAAGGGAAATACCTTGTCCACGACCGGACGGATCACGCCGGCGTCGATCAGCTTGGCGATCTGGGCAAGTTGTTGCCCTTCCGCGCGCATAAACAGGAAGGAATACAAGACGCCCCGGCTTTTCGCCTTCTTCAGCACGCCCCGGCTCAGCATCCGTACCACCAAGCGCAGGAACATGTTCAGCCCCAGAGATCTGGCAAAGGGAACATCCGGCGGCCCCGAGATCGATATCAACCGACCACCCGGTTTCAGAACATTCAGCGACTTGGCCAGCGTCTTGGCATCCTGACTGTTCAGCACCAGATCATAACCGGATAGCACCTGTTCGAAATCCTGCGTCCTGTAGTCGATCACCACATCGGCGCCGAGGCTTTTGACCAGGTCAATATTCGCGGCACTGGTCGTGGTGGCCACCGTGGCGCCGAGATGCTTGGCAAGCTGGATGGCAAAGGTCCCAACCCCACCGGAACCAGCCTGAATGAACACTTTCTGGCCGGGCTTGACCTTGCCGACCTCCACCAGCGCCTGCCAGGCGGTCAGTCCAACCAGCGGTATCGATGCGGCCTGCTCCATCGAAAGGCTTGCGGGCTTCAGCGCTACATCGGCGGCGTCAATTGCGATGAACTCTGCAAAGGTACCGGCCCGGTGATCCCTCGGACGGGCGTAAACCTCGTCCCCAGCCTTGAATTGCCGCACATTCGCGCCCACGCTTACAACCGTTCCGGCTAGATCGTGACCCAGAATAAAGGGCGGGCGATAGGGCAGGAACAGCTTGAACTCGCCGTCCCTCACCTTGGAATCCAGAAGGTTGATCGCCGTGGCCTGAATGCGAACCAGAACATCATTCGCGCCCATCCGGGGTTCGGGCATGTCTGCCAGACGCAAGGCGCCCTTCTTTTTGTATTTGTCGACGACGAAGGCTTTCACGGACGTTCTCCAGTGTAAAAATATTATCGGCTCAGATGGCTAAAAAAGCCAAGGCTTTCAGCGCGAACTGAGCATGTTGTTGGAAGGCCCTGCCGTGGCCGTCATTCTCGCTCACGCGATGTTGAATTGCTTGCGCAAGGTTCGATCAAACAGCGCGCGCGGCAGGAAACGCCGGGCAAACGAGGTCTGCCGGGCCGCCTTGCCGGAGGGGTAGCGCAACCGCGGCGCCTTGTCCTGCGCCGCCATCAGGATGGTGGCCGCAACATCATCCGCCGTGTCGCCGGTCGCCATGGCCAAGTCAAACGCCGTGCGGTATCTGGCCAGTGTCTGGCCATAGGCTGCAACCGGACGGTCGCCTTGCGGAGAATTGGCCTCGATCGAGGTTTTCGTTGCCCAAGGCTCGATCACGGCGACACGGATGCCGAACTGGCGAACCTCATGGTCCAGCGATTCCGAATAGCCCTCAATGGCGTGCTTGCTGGCCGAGTAATAGGCTCCAAAAGGACCGGGTATTAAGCCCAGGACAGAGCCGATGTTCAATATCCTGCCATAGCCCTGTTGGCGCATCATCGGCAACACGGCATTGGTCACCCGAACGACACCCAGAAAATTGGTTTCGAACAGCGAACGAACCTGATCCACCGAGCTTTCTTCGGCCGCCCCGGACAGGGCGTAACCGGCATTGTTGACCAGAAGGTCGATACGGCCAAGTTCCTGATGCGCCAGCGCCACGGCATCCGCGACAGACAAATCGGAAGTCACGTCACAAGCAATCATCCGAATGCCATCACGTATCTCGCCAGGTGCGGCCTTACGACTCGTGCCAATCACCCGGTAGCCTGCCCGGGCCAGAGCCGTGGCGGCCGCCTTGCCAATCCCACTGGAAGCCCCGGTCACAAAGGCGGTCTTCTGTCTTTTAGTAGCAAACGTCGCCATAGCGTCTTTCTCTCTTTTCGGTATCACCATGGATTGCCGCCAAGGCATATGGTTTTACGACACTAATTTAATGATGATTATCATCATCATTGATGATTTTTAATGATATATATCATCATTAAAGTCAAGCGTGACTTTCATGTGGTGAGGGAAAGGGTAACCCTTCAGTGTCGGGACCCGGCACCAATCCGCAAAGGATCAGGCACAGCAAACTGATTTGATGGGGCCGCATCAGCGAGCGGCCCCAAAAGCAGTCAACGCCCGGCAGTTGCCGCCAAAGAGGGGTAATCGATATAACCCGCGGCACCGCCACCATAGAGCGTAGCCGGGTTTATCTCTGCCAACGGCGCATCGCTTTTCAATCGTTCAACCAAATCAGGATTGGCAATGAACGGCCGGCCGAAGGCGATCAGATCCGCCCGACCCTCGGCAAGATGCGAACTCGCCAGCTCGAAGTCATAGCCGTTGTTGGCGATATAGGTCTTGCTGAAGCGACGGCGCAATGATCCGAAGTCGAATGGCGCGATATCGCGCGGCCCACCTGTGGCACCCTCGACGACATGAATGTACACGATGCCAAGGGCTTCGAGCTGATCGACGATGTAATCGAACTGCGCCTGCGGATCAGTACTCGAAATGCCATTGGCGGGCGAGACCGGCGAGATGCGGATGCCGGTGCGTGCAGCGCCGATTTCCTGGACAACCGCGGCCGTGACTTCCAGCATGAGGCGCGCACGGTTTTCGACAGAGCCGCCATAGGCGTCTGTGCGAACATTGGCACCGTCCTTGGCGAACTGATCAAGCAGATAGCCGTTGGCCCCGTGGATCTCGACACCATCGAAACCAGCCTTGATGGCGTTGGCTGCTGCCTGACGGAAATCGTTGACGATCCCAGGAAGCTCTTCCAGTTCAAGGGCACGGGGTTGCGAAACATCCACGAAGGCATTGTTGACGAACGTCTTTGTCTCGGCGCGGATGGCTGAAGGGGCGACCGGCGCTGCGCCGTTCGGCTGGAGATCAACATGGCTGATGCGACCGACGTGCCAGAGCTGGAGGAATATATGGCCACCCTTCTCGTGCACCGCACTGGTGACCTTGCGCCAGCCTTCGATCTGCGCCTGGGTATAGATACCGGGCGTATCCTGGTATCCCTGCCCCTGCTGTGATATTTGCGTGGCTTCGGAAATGATGAGCCCGGCCGAAGCACGCTGGCCGTAATATTCAGCCGTCAGGTCACCTGCGACAAAGCCCGAACCGGCGCGATTGCGCGTCAGGGGCGCCATGACGATCCGGTTGGAAAGCGTCAAGGAGCCGAGCGTATAGGGTTCGAAAAGCGTCTTTTTAGTCATGATTTGCCTATGTGTTGCCGCCGCAGCGGTATGGGTTGCGCGGTCTGCTCAAGCGACGGTGCGGTACCGTTCGGCTGGCAGCGCATTGCCGAAGTTGGCCAGCATGGTCTTGCGCGCAGCTTCAAAGGCTTCCCACTGACCGGCATCGGGAAGCGGCGGGATGGTCACCGGCTCGCGACGGTCGAAGCCGACCAGAGCCGCATCCACAAGATCGCCCACCTCCATGACGTTGTTCAGGGCGTTGACGTCGGCGCCGACATGGTCCCAGATTTCGGTTCGTGTCGTGGCGGGAAGAACAGCCTGAACGTAGACGCCCTTCGGTCCAAGCTCGAGGCTAAGCCCCTGAGACAGGAAGAGGACAAAGGCCTTGGTTGCGCCGTAGACCGTCATGCCGAACTCCGGCGCCAGACCAACCACGGAGCCGATGTTGACGATTGCACCCTCACCTTTCTTGACGAGTCGAGGGGCAATTGCGCTGGCAAGGCGAAGGAGTGCAGTCGAATTGAGTGCAACAAGCCGGGCCATGTCGTCGGTGCTCTGATCGATGAACGTTCCACCGATGGCCGTTCCGGCATTGTTGACGAGGATGCCGATGCTGTCATCGTCGCGCAGTCTCGTCTCTACTTTCGCAAGATCGGCGAGTTGCGTGAGATCCGCCTGGACGATGTCTATGGCCACGCCGGTTTCCTGTCGCAGACGGCTTGCAACGGCCTCCATTCGCGCCACGTCACGGGCGACCAGCACGAGATCGTGGCCGCGCCGCGCAAACCGATCGGCATAGGTTGCACCAATACCGGTGGAAGCGCCGGTGATGAGGACTGCAGGATTTGTGCTCATAGGATTGCTCTTTTCTGTGATGGAACCTATATTCATGACGATCATCATGATTGGATTTAAATATGATAGCCATCATGTAAATGTCAACGACCATGTTGGGAGAATTGTGAAAATGAAGGTCAGCCGAGAACAGATGGCGGAAAACCGTCGCCGGATTCTGGATGTCGCCAGCCGGCTGTTTCGCGACAAGGGGTTCGATGCCGTCAGCGTTGCGGAGGTGATGAAGGCAGCCGGTCTTACTCACGGCGGCTTTTATGGACATTTCAGTTCAAAAGACGATCTGGTCGCGGAGACCCTTGCCCATGCCCTTGCTTCAGATAGCGTCGGAGGAGGCAACTTCAGCGATTTCGTCAAATCCTATCTTGCGCCTCGCCATCGCGACAACGCTGCCGGTGGCTGCCCAACCGCCGGTCTCGCTGCAGCAATTCGCCACCAGACGCCGCCGGCGCGCTCCGCCATGACAGAAGGCCTTCGTGCGCAGATTAGCCGGATCGAAAAGGCACTCCCGCAACTGGACCCGGCAGATCGCCGGCGCACAGCGATAGGAAGCTGGGCGGCCATGGTTGGGGCGGTCATACTCGCCCGGGCAATCGACGATCTGGAACTATCGGACGAGATTCTGGAACAGACGCACGCATGGATCGATAACAGCATCAGTTAGTCCGCAAAAAACGACGACGCGTACCGGCATGACCCTCCCACGGAACCTTCATCCAAATGCGATTGGAGGCTCTGCGTTTTTCAACATTCCAGTTGGCGCGGTGTGGGCAATCGGTAGCAAAGCGAAGCTTTGATCTCCCGCGGCATTGGAGCCGGGCGCAGTGATGATCCCGGCATAGCCTGCCGGGGTCTGGTATCCGCGTGATGAGTCCGGCCGGAAGATCGGTCCGGATGTGGATGAGATGGAAACCCCCAGCCTTTCAACCGTGCCCGGCCAGATGGTGTGCGGCCCCGCATTGTTGCGGCTCCTGCTGCCCTTGAACGCCGCCGTCACACCACTCTTCAGGTTTGAGCCGGCACGCATGGACGCCCCTACTCTGCCGCGAGCGCCAGTGGCTGCCCTACGTGCTCGACCGTCTCCTTTTCGACATCTGGCTTGGGTGGCTTGATCCGGAACCAGACAGCATAGAGGGCCGGAAGGAAGAGCAGGATCATCACCGTGCCTGCTGCCGTTCCACCGATCAGGGTATAGGCCATCGACCCCCAAAATACTGAGTGGGTCAGAGGTATGAACGCCAGGATCGCCGCGAGAGCCGTCAGGATCACGGGTCGTGTCCGCTGCACTGTCGCTTCGATAACGGCATGATAATCATCGAGCCCTGCCGCCTTGTTCTCCTTGATTTGCTCTGTCAGGATAAGCGTGTTGCGCATCAGGATACCCGCCAGTCCGATCAAGCCGAGAATGGCGTTGAAGCCGAAAGGCTGATTGAACAGGAGCAGGGTCGGAACCACCCCGGCAAGACCAAGCGGCGCTGTCAGCATCACCATTGTCATTGTCGAGAGACTGCGAACCTGCAGAATGATGACGATCAGCATGGCAGCAATCATCACCGGGAAAACCTGAGCGAGTGCCGTATTCGCCTTGAGAGACTCCTCGATGTTGCCGCCCATCTCGATACGGTATCCAACGGGAAGCGACGCGATGAGTGGCTGCAGAGCTTTCATAACCTGCTGGGAAACCTCCGGAGGCTGCGTCGCCTCGTTGATATCAGACCTGATCGTGATGACAGGCGTGCGGTCGCGACGCTTCAGGATAGGTTCTTCAAACCGGATTTCGGAGTGCCCGAGTTGATCCAGCGGAACCTGACGGCCATCCCTGCTCATTAGAGAGAAATCGGCAAGACGTGACGGATCGAGGCGGTTTTCGCCAGCACTGCGAGCGACGACGGGCACGTTGCGGATATTGTCGCGCACCTGCGTAACGGGGATGCCGGAGAGCAGCATCTGCAATTGCTGGGCTGCCTCCGATGGAGAAAGACCAATCAGATTGAGCCGCTCCTGGTCGGGCACAAATCGCAGAACGGGTGTTCGGTTGCCCCAGTCACGGTTGGCTTGGCGAACATCGGGTATAGTCTTCATGATCGCCAGAGCCTGCTCAGAAATCCTGTAGAGTTCATCCTGATCGGGACCCATGATCCGGAACTCGACCGGGAACGGCGTGTAAGGACCAAACACAAGCTGGGTGACGCGGACGGACGCTTCAGGAACAAGACCCTCCGAAATAGCTGCACGAAGGCGATGCTTCAGTTCTTCACGTGCGTGGGCATCGGGTGTGAGCACGACGACCTTGGCGAAGGCAGGGTCAGGTAGTTCCGGTGCCATGGCAAAGAAGAACCGGGGTGCGCCCTGCCCTACGTAGGACGTGACGATATTGGTCTCAGGCTGAGTTTGCAGCCAGTCCTCGACTTTCTTCACCGCAGATGTCGTCGCCTCGATGCTCGTACCCTCGGGCATGCGCACCTCGACCAGCACCTCAGGCCGATCCGATGTCGGGAAAAACTGTTGTTTCACGCCGCCCATTCCAACGACCGAAACGGCCATGGAAATGCCGACCACGGCGCAGACCATGAACTTATGGCGGACAGCGAACTCGATGACGGAGCGCAGACGGCGGTAATTCGGCGTGTCATAGATGGCGTGATGACCGCCCTCGACCGGCTTGATGTTGGGCAACATCTTGACGCCGAGATAGGGCGTGAAGGTGACGGCGACGATCCAGGATACGATGAGCGCAAAGCCCACCACCCAGAAGATGTTGCCGGCATATTCGCCTGCGGTCGACTTGGCAAAACCCACGGGCATCAGTCCGATGATCGTGACCAGCGTGCCGGACAGCATCGGCGCTGCCGTATGGCTCCAGGCATAGGCGGCCGCCTTGATGCGGTCCATGCCCTCTTCCATCTTCACCACCATCACTTCGATGGCAATGATGGCATCGTCAACTAGAAGGCCAAGCGCGAGAATCAAAGCGCCAAGCGTGATGCGGTCGAAGAAGCGCCCGGTCTCCAGCATGATGAGAAAGACCACCGCAAGGGTGAGTGGCACAGCAAGTGCGACAACAATACCAACGCGCCAGCCAAGTGCCACCAGACTGACAAACAGAACCACGCCAAGCGCCATCGCGAACTTGAGCATGAACTCGCCGACGGCTTCATCGATGTTGACGGCCTGGTCGCTGACTTTGGTAAGCGTCATCCCCAGCGGCAATGTTTGCGCAATGGCGGCAGAGCGAGCCTCAAGCGCCTTGCCGAGATCAAGACCGTTCCATCCCGCCTGCATCACCGCACCCAGCATGATTGTCGGTTCACCCTCGTGGCGGATGATATAGGTGGCGGGATCCTGATAACCGCGTCGCACCTCTGCAAGATCGGAGAGCTTCAGGGTTCGTCCAGCAGCAACGATCGGCGTGTCGGCAATCGCCTGCACACTGTTGTAAGCTCCGTCGAAGCGGATAAAGACCTGTGGGCCTCGTGTGTCGATTGAACCCGCAGGCGTGACCGTGTTCTGTCGCTGCAACGCAGAAGCGATATCCTGCGCGGATATGCCGAGTGTCGCGAGCTTCGCATAGGAGAACTCGACGAAAATCTGCTCGGGGCGCTCGCCGACGATGTTGATTTTCTTGACGCCAGGCACGTGCAGGAGGTCCTGGCGGATGACTTCCGCTTGCCGAACGAGATCGCGCATCGGCATTCCCTTTGCCTTCAGGGCATAGAGGCCGAAACTCACGTCAGAATATTCGTCGTTGACGAATGGGCCCATGACGCCCGGGGGGAGATTGCGGGCTTCGTCGCCAAGCTTCTTGCGCGCCTGATAGAACTCTTCTGCAACCGCACTTGCCGGCGTGTTATCCTTGAGGGTGACGGTCAGGAAAGCGTAACCTGGCCTCGTTGTGGTCTCGACGCGGTCGTACCAGGTCAGTTCCTGAATACGTTTCTCAAGCGGCTCGGCGACGAGGTCCTGCATTTCTCGCGCTGTTGCACCCGGCCAGACTGACGTGACCGTCAATGTCTTGATGGTGAAGGACGGATCCTCGGCGCGCCCCAGCTTGACGAAAGCGTAGACGCCGGCTGCGGCCAGCAGCACGATAAAGAACAGGGTGATGGCGCGTTCGCGAACCGCGATGGCTGACAGGTTGAAGCGCATTAGTTTTTCACCTCTTGGCTCGAGGCAATCCTGACGGTCGCGCCATCGTCGAGAAGATGCGCGCCGAGGGCAACGACCTGCTCCCCGGTCCCGATCCCCGTGACAAATGCCGTCTCCTCGCCAATCTGCTGAACTTTAATCGGGGTGAACTTCACCTTTGACGTGGCGCCGTCGACGACCCAAACGCCTGTGCGATTACCGTCGTCCATAATGGCGCCGACGGGGACGGTGACCTCCGACTGGCGTTCGGCATCCGGTGTTCTGATTGTTACAGTAGCGCCAAGCGGTGCTGAGGCCGCATCACCCTCAAGAATGTAACGCGCTTCATAGGTTCTCGTTTGAGGATCAGCCGAATCGGAGATTTGTCGCAGTCTGGCGTTTCCACTAAGCCCGTCGCTTCCATAAACACTGGCCTGTGCTTCCGATCCCACCTTAGGTCGCAGTGTCTCAGGCAGCCAGACGACCGCCTCGCGAGGGCCCGCCTTTGCGAGTTGAACAACCGTCTGGCCGGCGGCGACCACTTGTCCCGGATCACCGAGAGTTTCAACGACCGTTCCATCCGAGTCAGCAACAAGAGTGGTGTAGGTTGCCGCGTTCTCGGCCACCTCCGCTTCGGCCTCGGCCGCCGCAAGCTGTGCCGTCGCTGTATCGAGAGCCGCCTTTGCCTGTTCATAACGCTGGGGCGTGGCCGCCAGGCCATTCTTGACCAGTGCCGCATAGCGCTTCTCATCGGCTTGCGCCTGAAGCAGAATAGCACGCGCTGATATGACCGAATTCCGCTTTGCTGTCAGTGCAAGCTGAAGATCGGTCTCATCAATGCGCATCAGCGGTTGGCCCTGTTTGACCTGCTGACCGACATCGACCAGCCGCTCCACGATTTTACCGGGAACGCGAAATCCGAGATTGCTTTGAACGCGCGATGCGACCGTCCCGGTGAATGACCGGTCGGCCCTGCCGGTCCTTTTCGCCTCCGCAATCCTTACCAGTGGTGAAGCCGTCCTTGGGTCTGCGGCCTCGGCTTCCCGTTTTGGGGTCTCAGAAACGAGGAAAAAGGCGGCGGCCCCAGCCGCTGCGACAAGACCCACGACAGTCAGGACATGTTTGCGTTTCATTGTAAGTTCTCTTCTTGACCAGCGGTGCAAATTATTTAGATTGCGATCTAAATCTATGTGCGATATAAATGTCAAACGAAATCTAACTGGAGGTCGATATGAGAGTGAGCCGGGCACAAGCCGAGGAAAATCGGGAGACGGTGATCAACGTTGCCAGCCGTCTGTTTCGCGAGCACGGATTCGATGGCATTGGCCTGAAAGATTTGATGAAGGGTGCAGGACTCACTCAAGGCGGGTTCTACAAGCAGTTTGCATCGAAGGACGATCTTGCAGCCCAGGCTTCAAGGCGCGCGATGGAAAGCGCTACACGCAGATGGTCTGAAGCGGCTGCGGACAGTTCCGATCCTCTCGAAGCAGTGATGGCGTTCTATCTGTCAAAGGACCACCGTGGAGAAAAGGCAGAAGGTTGCCCCCTGGTGGCACTGGGGTCGGACGCTACTCGGCAGAGTGACGAAGTCAGGCGTCCATTCGAGGATGGGATACGCGCTCACTTCGAGGTGCTCAATGAACTGCTTGATGACACCAGAAGCCCCAATCCCAGCGGCAAGGCGATGGCGATCCTGTCTCTCATGGTCGGCGCCGTTACCCTGTCGCGGATCATGGAAGACGAGAATACGTCTCAAGGAATCCTCGACGCAGCGGCGGAGGAAATCAGGCGCATCGCAGGCGCTGATCATGCGGCCTGAGGATCGCGCTCGGTAGCTAGGGAAAACAAAAGCCAAACGCAGTCGCCGCGTCGGGTTCGGGCGGATGCGATTTAGGCACTGAAGAAACTGCATATCCGGAGAACAGGCCCTGACCGCACCGTCGGTCGGGATGCCGAAGGCATGCCAATTTAAACGAAGAACAGGTGTAAAACATGCGTCGTATCGTTGTCACAGGAATGGGAGCTGTCAGTCCCCTTGGAGCGAATGTCGGTATCTCCTGGTCGCGCCTGCTCGCGGGTCGAAGTGGCATTCGACGGCTGGGTGACGACGTGGTGGCGGACCTTCCATCGAAAATCGGGGGCATTGTCCCCTCATTGATGGAAGATCCCGAGGGCGGCTTCGATCCCGACACCATTGTGGCTCCGAAGGACCAACGCAAGGTCGACCGTTTTATCATATTTGCACTGGCAGCCGCGGAAGAAGCGCTTGCACAAGCAAACTGGAAGCCGACCTCGAATGAGGAACGGCTGAGGACCGCGACGATTATCGCGTCCGGTATAGGCGGCTTTCCTGCGATAACCGAAGCGGTCCGCACCGTCGATCAACGCGGTGTCCGTCGCCTTTCGCCCTTCACCATACCGTCGTTTCTGGTCAATCTCGCAGCCGGGCATGTCTCAATCCGTCATGGCTTCAAAGGTCCTCTCGGTGCACCGGTAACCGCGTGCGCCGCCGGCGTTCAGGCAATTGGCGATGCTGCGAGGCTTATTCGGTCAAATGAAGCCGAAATTGCGATATGCGGCGGAACAGAAGCCTGCATGAACATCGTCAGCCTCGGGGGTTTTGCAGCCGCCAGATCTCTGTCGACTGCTTTCAACGAAACACCAGACAAGG
Source organism: Agrobacterium sp. 16-2014-1-2a (assembly GCF_053522705.1). Classification (NCBI taxonomy): domain Bacteria; kingdom Pseudomonadati; phylum Pseudomonadota; class Alphaproteobacteria; order Hyphomicrobiales; family Rhizobiaceae; genus Agrobacterium; species Agrobacterium sp. 16-2014-1-2a. Next base: position 2,243 of record NZ_JBNWBX010000009.1, on the reverse strand, counting down.
CATCGCGCCCCTTCGACACATCACGCGATGGCTTCGTCATGGGCGAAGGAGCGGGCATGCTTGTCATTGAATCCCTGAGCCATGCGCTTGCTCGCGGCGCTACACCAATTGCCGAACTCGTCGGATACGGCACGACAGCCGACGCTCATCACATCACGTCAGGACCAGAAGACGGGAACGGTGCCAAAAGAGCCATGGAGATCGCCATTGCGCAGGCAGGCATTTCCCCCCGCGAAATAGGTCATCTGAATGCCCACGCCACCTCGACCCCGGTCGGAGACCTCGGCGAAATCAGGGCCATCAAAAGTATCTTTGGTTCCGAGAAGACTGTCGCTGTCAGCGGGACGAAGTCAGCAACAGGACACCTACTTGGCGCGGCTGGAGGATTGGAAGCAATCTTCACCATTCTAGCACTCCAGCATCAGATTGCGCCGCCAACTCTCAACCTGAATGCTCCGGATCCGGAAGCCGAAGGCATCGATTTTGTGGCGAACCACGCGCGCCAATTAGACGCTGAATTCGCAATATCCAATGGTTTCGGTTTTGGCGGTGTCAATGCGAGCGCAGTGTTCCGGCGGTGGCCGAAGGCAAACGGCGCTGGCTGAGGATCACCGTCGCGCCACCACACGCTGAAACTGTTTTCGCTTGGGACTTGAACGTCAATGAACCAAACCTTGGGCACGACACCGGACATACTGCACCTCAAACCGAGGATTGCCGTTATAGGCGTCGGCGGCGGTGGTGGTAATGCGGTCAACAACATGATGGCGCAGAAGCTGCAAGGGGTAGAATTCATTGCAGCAAACACCGATGCGCAAGCTCTCTCCATGTCTAAAGCCCCACGAGTTGTTCAACTCGGCCTGATCGCGACTGGCGGGCTTGGGGCCGGATCACTCGCCGAGATCGGACAAGCGGCGGCCGAAGAAACGATCGACGAAATCATGGACCATCTGACCGGGATGCATATGTGTTTCGTGACCGCGGGCATGGGGGGCGGCACTGGAACGGGCGCCGCGCCTGTTATAGCTCGAGCTGCGCGGAAGGCCGGAATACTGACGGTCGGCGTGGTAACCATGCCATTCGCATTTGAGGGCATACATCGAATGCGAATGGCCCAACACGGGGTAGAGTGTCTAGTCGAAAGCGCGGATGCCGTGATCGTGATCCCAAATCAGAACCTTTTCCGGGTGGCAGATGCCACAACGACGTTTGCTGAGGCTTTCGAAATGGCGGATCGGGTTCTTTATGCAGGCGTCAGCTCCGTCGTCGATCTGATTGTCAGGGAAGGGCTTATCAATCTCGATTTCGCCGACCTAAGGTCAGTGATGCGCGGTATGGGCCGAGCTGTGATGGGCACGGGAGAAGCGGCAGGCGAAGGCCGTGCAAGAGCTGCCGCCGAAGCAGCGATTGCTAATCCGCTTTTTGACGACACATCGGTCAAAGGTGCCAAAGGGCTCCTCGTCTCGATTTCCGGTGGACCGGACATGACGCTGTTCGATGTGGACGAAGCAGCCACGCGCGTGCGCGAAGAGGTCGACGCTAACGCCGATGTCGTGATCGGCGCGACGTTCGACGATGCGCTTGCGGGTCGACTGAAAGTGTCCGTTGTCGCGAGCGGATTGCGGCAACCGGCAGAGGTGACCTTTCTTGCGGAGCGCACGGGGTGAGCCTGCTCCTTTGCACCCTCGAGCGAGCATGTCCTTGAAGACTTGAGAGTGCCTGCGTGTCTGCTACCGCCCGGCCCAAGATAGGGCGACATAGAAAATTCCAGTGAAATCGATCGAGAGAAAACAGCACATGCTGAAGCACTTCTTAGAAAAATGGCGTCTGTGGGAAGAAGCATTTCTCGGTATCGATGATTTGCAGGGGGACTACCTCTTCTCCTTGGAAAATCGCGTGGCTCAGCTCGAGGCAGCTACGGAGGCGTTAGATAGAAAACGCCTGCCTGCGACCTTGCCCGAAGCTGCCGAAACAACGCCACGTCGGTGACGCGGAAACCCTGATCACAGAGTGAATGCCGCTCTGAGCGCTTGAAGTGCTTGTTCCGGCTCGTGTTTTACAAAGGCCTAGGTGCACGCTATCGAAGCCCCACGTGGCTATACCGCCAGCAAGTCATTTGCGGTATCCAAGGCCCTAAACGCAAGGTGCCCTCCGGGATGGGAGGGCTTTGTTGTTGATAGTCTTGAAGATATTGGTTGCGGGGGCAGGATTTGAACCTGCGGCCTTCAGGTTATGAGCCTGAC